>NZ_JBHXDI010000001.1:0-871218 GCF_042725165.1 Agromyces sp. NPDC127015
GTGGTCGCCGTGCTGAAGTCTTCGGCGCGGTCGACGACGGCGACGATCGACGGGCCGGGTCGCAGTCGCCACGGGTTCGAGGGGAACCACTCCGATGCCGTCGCCGCCCAGGTCTTCTGGAGTGCCGCCGGGTACGGGCCCGACGTGCGGAACACCGCCCAGGCGCCCGGTGCGACGTCGATCACGTCGAGCCCCTCGGGCACCGGCGTCGCCGCCTCGACGGCCACGCCGTGCAGGTAGGTCAGTTCGCTGCCCTCGCGATAGTCGGCGTCGACCTCGGCACTCACCTGGAGGAGGCCCGACGGCTCGGTCTCGCCGATCGCCTTGAGCCGGGCGTGCTCGGCCATGGGCAACGAGGCGATGTGCGCCTGGATGTGCGGATTCACCCCCTCGTGGATGAGCGGCACGCGAGCGGCGTGGCCGACGAGGCGGAAGCCGGGGCGATCGGCGATGCGGGTGTCCATGGTGTCGTTCCCTTCGATGGTCAGGCGGAACCTGAGTTTCGGTTGTGCGCGAAGGGGGCCGCCGTGACGCCGGACCTCTGCGGGCGAGGCGCCGTGCACGGCGCGGAACGCCCGGCCGAAGGCCTCGGTCGAGCCGTACCCGTAGCGGACCGCGATGTCGAGCAGCCGGTCGCCGTGGAGGACGTCGGTCGCGGCGACCGTCATGCGCCGGCGCCGTACGTAGTCCGACAACGGCAGTCCCGCCAGCGACGAGAACATCCGGCGCAGGTGGAACTCGGTCGTGCCGAGACTCCGGGCCAGCGCCGCGATGTCGAGCTCGTCGGACAGGTGCGCCTCGACGGTGTCGACGAGCCGGTTGAGCAGAGCGATCACGGTTCTCCCTTCACGCTCCAGCCTGCGCGTCGCGCCCGCCCGGCACCCGATCGTTCGGGTTCGATTCGATCATCGCGGTTCGCCGCGCGACCGCGGCCTGACCTCGTCCAGGAGATTCGGGTCGGGATCCGGGGTCAGGCCTTCGTTCGACGGGCGCGCTGTCGGATGATCCCGAAGATCAGGGTGCCGACGAACAACACGATTCCGATGATGGCGAGCCACAGCAGACCGTCGAAGGCGAAGCCGACGATCGACAGCACCACCCATGCCACGAGCAAGATCACGAGTACTGTCCACATGGTCGAGACGATACGCCGATCCGCACCCGGCCGAAATGGGACTCACCCGGACGAAACACGAAGCACCCGAACAATACAAGAAGGCCCCCGACAACCGATCAGGAGCCTTCGCGAATTCAGTTCTTCAAACAGCCATTCGAGCGGAGACGGCGGGATTTGAACCCGCGGTCCCCTTACGGGGACTCCACCTTAGCAGGGTGGTGCACTCGACCGGACTATGCGACGTCTCCTCGCGGGTACGCAAGCGCACACGCGACAGCCATCATAACCCGACGATCCTCCGAAAGACGATTCGAGCACCCTCGACGAGCTTCGGCGAGCGGCGGTCTACTGGTCTTCGAGCGTGCGGCCCGCGGAGCACCGGGTCTCGGCGGCGGTCTGACCCGTGACGTCGCTCGGCAGCGGCTCGGTCGACGGGGTCGGCGTCGGCACCTCGGCGGTGTCCTCAGCAGGTGCCTCTTCGCCGCTCTCCTCGGTCGCGAGCGCGGCCGTTCCGGCCTCGCCGTCGGTCGCGGTCTCTTCGGCCGGCGGCGCACTGGGGTCGCCGGACGACGCGAACGTCGCGTCGTCGGCCGTCGGGTCGAAGGTGACCGGGGTGTCCTGCTGGAGGGCGAGGTTCACGATCTCGGCCGAGTCGCTCGGCACGACGCCACCGTCGCTGTAGCCGGTCGGGTACTGGATGAAGGCGATCTTCGAGAGGTCGACGTCTTTCATCGCCTTCGCGATCGAGACCATCGTCGTCGGGTCGGCCATCGTGTCGGAGAGCTCCATGTTCGCGAGCGCCGCCTTGGCGATCGAGTAGAGCGCGACGGGGTCGCCGAGCGTGCCGCCGTCTTGCAGCTTGCGCGCGAGCGCCGACATGAAGACCTGCTGGTTCGAGATGCGCCCGAGGTCGGAGCCGTCGCCGACGCCGTGCCGGGTGCGCAGGAACTGGAGCGCCTCGAGGCCCTTGAGGTCGTGCTCGCCGGCGGTGAGGTAGAGGTTGGTGTGCTCGTCTTCGATGGGCTCGGCGACGCAGACCGAGACGCCGCCGACGGCCTCGCTCATCGCGGCGACGCCCATGAACTGCACGGTGCCCGCGAACGGGATGGTGACACCGGTGAGCTGCTCGACCGTCTTCACGACGCACGGCATGCCGCCGTACGACAGCACCGAGTTCATCTTGACGCCGTACTGCTCGTAGAGCGGCTCGCCGGCCGGGTCGGCCGGGTCGACGCACTGCGGCACATCGACGAACATGTCACGGGGGAAGCTGATGACCTCGACGTGCGAGTGGTCCTGCGAGATGTGCAGGAGCATCGTGACGTCGTTGAGCACCGCGGTCTCTTCGTCGGGGTCGCCGAAGGCGTCGCCCTGGCCCTCACGGCTGTCGCTGCCGATGAGCAGCACGTTCACGCCGCCTTCCATCGCGCCGACGTCGGGCACGCCCTCGAGCACGTCGGCGTTGCCGAGCGACACCGTGGGCTTGAGCGTGTTCGCGAGGTCCCACGCGGCGTAGGCGGCGACCGCGCCGCCCGAGACGAGTGCGACGGCGACGAACGACGCCGTCACCTTCGCGAGCGTGCGCCAGATCGAGTGACGGCCGAGCCGTCCGTGGCGCGCCACCGCAGGGTTCTTCGCGGCGCGACGCGAGCTGGGTCGCAACGCTTCGTTCACCGTGGTCCTCTCCTGTCGGGTCGCGCGGAGGGCGTGGGATTCGAACCCACGAGGCATTGCTGCCCACTGGTTTTCAAGACCAGCTCCATCGGCCGCTCGGACAGCCCTCCATGCCCGTGCGACCCCCTCCGGGGCGGAGGAGATCGTGCAGGCAGGCCCCGATTCTAGCCGAATTGCGCTCTCGACAGCCTGTCAGTCGCGCCTGAAAGAGCCCTGAGGCGAGTCGGATGCCCCGGTCAGTCGCTGTTTCCAGTGACGCAGCGTACTTCGTTGCCAGTGAGCCCTGTGACGTCGGGAGGCAACTGTTCCTCGGCCGGCGTCGTCGCCGGCGCATCGGACGCGGGCGCCTCCTCGGCGGCCTGCTCGTCGTCGGCGGACTGCGCCTCATCGGCGGTCACGGTCTCCGCGTCCGCGTCGGTCGTCGCCTGCTCGACCGCGGGCGCCGAGGGGTCGGCGGTGCCGTAGCCCGCGTTGTCGTTCGCGCTGGGGTCGATGACGACCGGGCGGTCCTCCTGCAGGGCGAGGTTCACGACCTCGGCCGACTCGGCGGGCTGCACGTGCACGCCGTCGCCGTAGTCGGCCGTCGGGTACTGCACGAACGCGATCTTCGACAGGTCGGTGTCCTGCAGCGCGCGGGCGATCGACATGAGTCGGGCCGGGTTCTGCAACTCCTTCGAGAGCTCCATGTTCGAGAGCACGGCCTTCGCGATCGAGTAGAGCTTGACGGGGTCGCTCAGGGTGCCGCTCGACTGCAGCGTGCGCGCGAGCGACGCGAGGAAGGCCTGCTGGCTCGCGATGCGCCCGAGGTCGCTGCCGTCGTTGGCGGCCTTTCGCGTGCGCAGGAACGCGAGCGCCTCGAAACCCTTGATGCTGTGCGTGCCTGCCGAGAGCTTGAGCCCCGAGTCGCGGTCGTCGATCGGGTCGGCGAGGCAGACCTCGACGCCGCCGACGGCCTCAGACAGGGCGGCAACGCCCTTGAACTCGACGACGCCGGCGACCGGGATCTTCGTGCCCGTGAGCTGCTCGATCGTCATCGCGATGCACGTGAGGCCCCCATGCTCCAGCACGCTGTTGAGCGGCACGCCGGACATCGCCGACAGCGGGCCCGAAGCCGGATCGACCGGGTCTGGGCACTCGGGCACCGGCACGATCATGTCGCGCGGGAAGCTCACGACCTCGACGTGCGAGTGGTCCTGCGAGACATGCAGCAGCATGTTCACGTCGTTGAGAATGCCCGAATCCTCTTCGGGGTCGCCGAAGGAGCCGTCGGCAGGGCGCTTGTCGCTGCCGACGAGCAGGAAGTTGAGGCCGCCGTCCATCGCACCGATGTCGGGCACCCCCGCGAGCATGTCCTCGCTCGCGAGCGAGGCACCCTGCTTGACCGAACCGACGAGGTCGACGGCCGCGTAGGCGGCCACCGCGGTCGCGCTCACCGCCACCACGGCGACGACGGATGCCACGAGCTTCAGGGTCGCGCGCGGCCCGGTGTGCCGCGGCAGGCGCCCGTGACGCGTCGGCTCGGGCGCGCCGACCGGCGCCGCGGCGTCGCCCGGCTCCTCGGTCTGGTGCTCCACGTCGTCCCCTCCCGACCACACGAGTCTATTTGCCGCGCCCCCACGCGGCCTGTGCGTCTTCCCCGGTCAGGGCAGCGTGTCGAGGATCGACGCGAGTCCGGCCTCCTCGACGGCGCCGGTCACCTCGCCGGCCGCCGCCCGCACCTCATCGGGCGCCTGGCCCATCGCGACCGCGCGACCGGCGGCCCCCGCCCAGGCGAACATCTCGAGGTCGTTGCGGCCGTCGCCGACGGCGAGCACCCGGTCGGCCCGGGCCCCGAGCCATCCGCGCACCCGTTCGAGCGCGGTCGCCTTGTTGACCCCGTCGGGCGCGATGTCGAGCCACGCCGTCCACCCGATCGCGTAGCTGACGTGGTGCAGGCCCATCTGGTCGACGATCTCGAAGAACTCGTCGAGCCCGTGCTCGAGGCTCGTCACGACGACGCGGGTGGCGCGCTGGTCGAGCAGTTCGTCGAAGACGACCTCGCGGGCGTTCTCGAGGTTCCACTCGGTCATGCCCGCGGTGTAGAGCCGGTATCCGTCGGGGAGTTCGACCATGAACTTGCCCGACGGCAGGAACGCCCGGATGCGCTCCAGCACCGCGGTCGGGTCGAACGTCTCGACGTGCTCGCGCGAGTACCCGCCCTCGGCGGTGTCGTCGCGGCGCATCGTGATGGCGCCGTTGGCGCACACCACGTACTCGGGCGTGAGCCCGAGCTGTTCGAGCACCGGCCGCGTCGTCGCCCACGAGCGACCGGTCGCGAGCGTGACGAGGTGGCCCCGGTCGGCCGCAGCGGCCACGGCGTCGGCGACGAGATCGTCGATCGTGCCGTCTTCGTGCATGATCGTGCCGTCGACGTCGAGCGCGACGAACCACTGGTCAGCCGCGATCTCGCTCGCCGTCGCCTGCTCGCTCATCGCGCGACGGGCTCGAATCGCTCGAGGCCGCCGAGATAGCCCCGCAGCGCCTCGGGCACGGTCACCGAGCCGTCGGACTGCTGGTGCGTCTCGAGGATCGCGACGATCCAGCGGGTCGTCGCGAGCGTGCCGTTGAGGGTCGCGACCGGCGCGGTCTTGCCGCTCTCGGTGCGGTGGCGGATGTCGAGGCGGCGTGCCTGGAACGTCGTGCAGTTCGAGGTCGAGGTGAGCTCGCGGTACGCGTTCTGCGTCGGCACCCACGCCTCGATGTCGTACTTGCGTGCGGCGCTCGAGCCGAGGTCGCCCGCCGCGGTGTCGATGACGCGGTACGCGAGCCCGAGGCTCTGCAGCATCTCCTCCTGCCACGCGAGCAGGCGCTCGTGCTCGGCCTCGGCCTCGGCCGGGTCGATGTAGGTGAACATCTCGAGCTTGTTGAACTGGTGCACGCGGATGATGCCGCGCGTGTCCTTTCCGTGCGAGCCGGCCTCGCTGCGGTAGCAGGTCGACCAGCCGGCGTACCGGATCGGGCCGTTCGACACGTCGATGATCTCGTCGGCGTGGTAGCCGGCGAGCGCGACCTCGCTCGTGCCCGTGAGGTACAGCTCCTGCTCTGGCAGGTAGTACACCTCGTCGGCGTGGGCGCCGAGGAACCCGGTGCCGTTCATGATCTCGGGACGCACGAGCGTCGGCGTGATGAGCGGGGTGAACCCTGCGGCGATCGCGCGGTCGAGGCCCATGTTCATGAGGGCGAGCTCGAGGCGGGCGCCGACGCCCTTGAGGTAGTGGAAGCGCGCGCCCGACACCTTCGCGCCGCGCGGCATGTCGATCGCGTCGAGCAGCTCGCCGATCTCGAGGTGGTCGCGCGGCTCGAAGTCGAACGCGGGGATCTCGCCGACCTCGCGCAGCACGATGTAGTCGTCCTCGCCGCCGGCGGGCACGCCGTCGATGACGATGTTGCCGAGCTTCTGCACGGCGAGCGTGAACTCGGCCTCGGCGTCGCTCACCGCCTGGTTCGCGGCCTTGACCCGCGCCGCGAGCTCTTGCGCCTGGGCGACGAGCGCGGCCTTCGCGTCTTTCGGGGCCTGGGCGACCTGCTTGCCGAACGCGTTCTGCTCGGCGCGGAGCGTCTCGAAGACGGTGATCGCGGTGCGGCGCGCCGAATCGGCGGCGACGGCCTCGTCGACGAGCGCCGAGGACTCGCCACGGAGCTCCTGCGAACGCTTGATGAGGTCGGGGTTCTCGCGGAGCAGCACGGGGTCGATCACCCGAGCAAGTCTAGCCCGCGGCATCCACGGGTCTTCAGCGAACTCCCGCGCGCGGGTGCCGTACCGTTGGCAGTGTGACGGCCCAGCACCAGACCAGCGCGGATGGCTCGGAGCCGCGCCCGCGCGCGGCGGTCATCAGCAACCCCACGAAGTCGGGGGTCGATGCGCTCCGCGCCGCCGTCGAGCGCGCCGAGGAGCGGCAGGGGTTCGCCCCGTCGCTGTGGATCGACACCACCGAGGACGACCCGGGCAAGGGCATGGCCCGCGAAGCGGTCGAGGCCGGCGCCGACCTCGTGATCGCGGCCGGCGGCGACGGCACCGTGCGCTCGGTCGCGGCCGGGCTGCGGGGCACCGGGGTCCCGATGGGCATCGTGCCGCTCGGCACGGGCAACCTGTTCGCGCGCAACCTCGACATCCCGGTGAACGACGTCGACGACGCCGTGGTGCTCGCGTTCGCCGGGCTCGACCGGGCGGTCGACGTGCTCATCGCCCGCGTGCGTCGGCCCGACGGCAGCACGGAGGCGCACGCGTCGCTCGTGATGGCGGGCATCGGCATCGACGCGACGATGATCGCGAACACGAATCCAGACCTCAAGAAGAAGGTGGGCTGGCTCGCCTACGTCGACGCGGGCCTGCGGGCGCTGCCGAACTCGGAGCCGTTCCGCATCGTGCACCGCCTCGACGGCGGCCGGCACCACCGGTCGAGGGTGTCGAGCATCCTCGTGGCCAACCTCGGCTACCTGCCGGGCAACCTCGAGCTCATCCCCGACGCCGAGATCGACGACGGCCGCCTCGACGTCGTGCGGCTGCAGCCGCGCAACCTGTTCGGCTGGCTGTTCGTGTGGCGTGTCATCGCGTGGGAGAACCGGGTCATGCGCAAGACCGCGATCGGCCGGCAGGTGCTCGACCTCACGGGTGGCAACCGCCGGCAGGTCGTCGCGTACTCGCGTGGTCGCAACGTCGACCTCGCGATCGAGGGCGGGCCGCAGGAGTTCGAGATCGACGGCGACGAGTTCGGCACCGTCGTCGCGGCGCGGTTCGAGGTCGACCCGGCGTCGCTCGTCGTGCGCGTGCCGCGCTGACCGCTCCGGTGGTCGAGTAGCGAGGCGAGTCGAGACCCTCAGCCGAGCATCGATCCCTCCGCCGACGAGGAGGCCTTCGGGTCGGGGAGCCGACGCATGCGCAGCGCGTTCAGCACGCCGAGCAGCCCCGCGAGGATGGGCACGATGAGCGCGACCTGCAGGGCGATGAAGCGCGAGTCGGTGTTGATGCGCAGGATCTCCTCCTGCACGGCTGGCGGCTGGTCGACGAGGAGCTCGGCGAGCCCGGTGTCGGTCATGATCTCGGCGTCCTCCTCGAGGACGGTCGAGACCTGCTGCGCCTCCTCGGCGCTCAGCACCGTGCTCGACTCGGCGCTCGCCGTGAACGTGAACGCGAGCGTCGCGAGCATGATCGCCCCCGCGAAGGCGAGTCCGAACGAGAGACCGAACGAGCCGGCCGCCGAGTTGACACCCGCCGCCTCGCTGACCCGCTCGTCGGAGATCGGCGACAGCGTGTAGTTGTTGAGCTGCGAGACGAGCAGGCCGAGGCCGCATCCGGCGACGATGAGCGGCAGCGTGAGGTACCAGCCCGAGTCGGCGATCGGCACGATCGGCACGAGCACCCCGACGCCCACGACAACGAGGGCGAAGCCCCACAGGATGATGCTCGCCGGCCTGCGTCTCAGCCCGCGGCCGGCCAGCAGGGCGACGACGAACATGCTGAGCGAGAGCGGCGCGATCGAGAGCCCGGCCTGCAGCGCGTTGTACTCGAAGACCATCTGCAGGTAGATCGGCAGCACGATCATGGTGCCGCCGAGGGCGATCTGCTGCAGCAGCTGCCCGCTCGCCCCGGTGCGGAACATCTTCGACTCGAAGAGGGCCGGGTCGAGCAGCACGGGCTTGCCGGCGCGCTTGCGGTTGCGCAGCCAGAAGACGAGGAGGCCGAGGCCAAGCACGCCGATGCCGATGATGAGGCCGACGTAGCCGCCGCCCTCCTGCCAGACGAGGATGCCGGTGACCACGCCCCCCATTCCGATGATCGAGAGCAGCGCGCCGACGATGTCGACCGACCGATCGCCGTGATACGGCACATCCTTCACGAGCCCGATGCCCGCGAGCACCACGGCGATGATGAGCGCCTCGAGCGCGAAACCGACCCGCCACGAGAGGAAGGTCGTGATGAACCCGCCGAGCAGGGGCCCGACGGCGGCGGCGATCGCCGCCGAGGCGCCGACGAGCGCGTACACCCGCTTCTGGTGGTCGCCCTCGAAGTTGCCGTGGATGAGCGACTGCATCGCAGGCAGCAGCAGCGACGCGCCGATGCCGCCGATCACCGCCCAGAAGATGATGATCGCGGTGAGGTCCTGCGCGAACACCATGGCGATCGCACCGATCGCGTAGCCGAGGAGGCCCAGGACGTACGCGAGCTTCCGGCCGATGAGGTCGCCCGTCTTGCCGCCGATGAGGATGAACGCCGCCGAGACGAGGGCCTCGAGCGCGATCGCGCCCTGCACGCCGCTCACCGTGGTGTCGAGATCGCGCACGACCGCGGAGATCGACACGTTCATGAGCGAGGTGTCGACCACGAGCACGAACATGGCCATCGCGAGCAGGAGCGCGAGCTTGCCGTTGAACCGCCCTTCGGCGGTGCCGCGAGAGTCCATGGCTCACTCAAGCACACCCGCGGCCGGGCCGGAAGGGCCCGCTCCGGTTCGAAGCGGTCCGAAACGGCGCGCAGACGGGGGCGGGGCCGGCCGGCCGGCCGGTCCCGCCCCCCGGTTCGCGCCTGCGTCAGCCGCAGGTCACGATCGCGTCGGCCCAGTCCGCGCGGTCCCACCATTCGGCCTGGCCGGCGGGCGAGCCCGCCGCGTTCGGGTCGACCACGAGCTCGAGCCGCTCGACACCGGTGACGTCGACGTCGACGTCGGCGGCCAGCCCCTTCGTCATCGCGCCGCTGTCGTAACGCACCTCGCCGTCGGCGACGACCCGGAAGATGACGTTGGGCGATGCCCCCGCCTTGTTCATGATGTCGTCGATGCCCACGACCGCCGCGAACGCCGAGCACTGCCCGCCGAGGTTGAATCCGATCGTGGTCGGCGAGTTGACCCCGAGCCCCTTGCCGTACTCGACGCCGGCGAGCCGGATCGGCTTGCCGTCGCCGTACGCGGCCTCGCCGATCTCGGTGTCGCGCTCGATCGGCCCGTAGGCCGCGTTGAGCGACGCCGAGGCGAACGGCAGGTCGGAGAGGAAGTGCTCGCCCGCCGTCGGCGGCTCGGGCACGTCGGGCACGGTCGCGTCGTGGGCCTCGACCGCGCGTCCGGCGAGCTCGACGATGTCGCCCTCGGGCTCGGTGAGGAACGCCGAGGTGTCGGTCGACGCCGTGAACTCGGCGCCGACGGCGTACCAGTCGATCGACGCCGGGGCCCTGCCGGTGTCGAAGGCCGTCTGGATGCTCGCGAAGAACCGCTCCCACCGGTCCTTGTAGTAGGTGCTGACGAGACCCTGCCACTCGCGGTTCGCGTAGTCGTTGAGGCCGGCGTCGACGGCGCTGCGGTCGCCCCACGTCGTGACGATCGACCGCGCGTCGAACTCGAGCCGGTCGGCCTCGGCCGCATCGGCGCCCGCGGCGCGTGCGTCGGCGATCCAGCGGCCGAAGAGCGTCTGCGGCTGCGTCGCGACGATCGCGTCGAGCAGGTCCATGTTGCCGAGCCACTCCTCGCTGAGCCCGGTGAAGGCCGCCCGGTCGCGCATGCCGTAGGCCTGCTGCAGCTGCGGCAGCAGCACCCGCGAGGTGTTCGAGGTCACCTGGCGCGCGACATCCATGAGGTCGTACCGGTAGCTCGCGTTCCCGCCCGCGGCGGGAGCGGCGGCGAGCAGGTGGTCGAGCGCCTCGGCGAACCGGTCGGGGTCGTACGAGAGGCTGCCCGGCGACCAGGTCGCCGCGGCGCTCGCCGACAGCGACGGGCGGGCGCCGTAGAGCCCGTCGTGCGCCTCGCTGTAGCCCTCGTTGTCGGGCAGGGTGTAGGCCGTCTCTGCGAGAATGCGCCAGGCCGCCTTCAGCTCCGGGTCGTCGACGCCGTACCGGCGCTCGGTCCAGGCGTCGAACCACGCGTTCACGTCGACGGGGCCGTCGCGCCACGCGAGACCGGCGAAGAAGTCGATCGCGGCAGGGTTGTTGAGTCCGCCCTCCGGCAGGGCCGCGATGCCGTCGACGCGGCTGCCGTCACGGTTCAGCCACTCGTCGAACAGCTCGTTCCACTTCGCGAGCTCGGCACCCATCGTCGTGTGCCCGCCGAAGTTCCAGATCGTGCCGAACGCGTACGGCACCCCGCTCCACTTGGCCTCGAGGTCGCCGCGCGCCCAGCGGTCCGACAGGCCGTCCACGATGAAGGTCGTCTCGGGATCCACCGCAGCGGCGACATCCTCGGGCGGGTTGTTCTGCCAGCCGAGCAGCACCCAGGTCGCCCCGGGCTGCGCCGTCTGCAGGGCCGTCTCGATCGCGCGCGTCGCGGCGGGCACGTCGACGCTGCCGCGGCGGCCGCCCTCGTGCAGCACGTCCATCTTGTACGCGTTCGAGGCGCCCAGCTTCTCCTCGGATGCCTCGTAGAAGGCCTCGGCGACCGCCGGGAACACGGCCGAGTTCGGGTCGAGCCAGCCGGGGCGCTGGAACCCGACCCAGCCGCCCTGCGGCTCGACGCGCGCGTCGGCGTTGCGGTCGGCGAAGTCGGTCGGCACGGTGCCGAAGTACCCGGGCAGCACGGGGGTCATGTCGAGCTCGCGCAGCCGGTCGGCGATCTTGCGACCGAGTTCGGTGCGCTCCTCGAGCAGCGCCTCGCTCGTGCCGGCCGGATAGCCCGACATGTTCTGCAGCAGCCACCAGGGTTGGTGACCCGGCAGCGGGATCCACGCGCGGGCCTCCTCGGCCGAGTAGCCGAACTGCTCGAGCACCTCGGCGTAGACCGCTTCGGAGCCGACCGGCATGAACACCTCGTTGAAGCCGAGCGCGGCGAGTTCGTCGATCTCGCGCTCCCACTCGTCCCAGGTGCGGTAGGCGCCGGTGTAGCCGTCCTCGGTGTCGTTGCCGTAGAACCGGTGGCTGACGTTCGACGTCGCCGTGATCGGCTCGGCGGGCAGGGGCAGCGCCGCCTCGGGGTCGAGGTTGCGCACGTTCCACGAGACCGACTGGCCGATCGTGGCGAGGTAGGCGTTGACCCCGGCGATCGCCGTCGCCGAGTCGGTCGCCGCAACGCGCACGTGGTTGCGCTTCGAGGTGATCTCGTAGGCGTCGGCGCCGTCGGCGGACTCGAGCATCGCGAGATCGAACCCGTCGGATGCCTCGCCGAGCAGCCGCTCGACGGCGTCGCGCGCGGGCTCGAGGCCCCGCGCCGTCTTGGGCGGCACGTCGAGCTTCGCGTCGCGGGCAGGAGGCTCGGCGTTCGCCGCGCCGGCGGTGCCGGTCGTCAGCAGGAGTGCGGTCGCGATCGTGGCGAGCGGAGCGAGGGCCGCTCGTCGACGTCGTCTGGGCGTTGGGTGCATCATCGGGCCTTTCGCCGGTCGTTCGGATGCGGCGCGGATCGCGCCGCCATCCCGACCCAATCAGACCTCCGACCTTTACGCAAGGTCTTAACGTAAAGTCTCGGCTAAACTAACCGCCGGAACGGAGGCCGCATGAACGACCCGATCGTCGGCACCGCACGACTCAAGCGCTACAACACCGCGAGGGTGCTCGACGAGCTGCGCTCCGGCGGCGAGCCGGTGCGCATCGTCGAGATCGCGGAGCGCACCGGCCTCACCCGCTCGACCGTCGCCACGATCATCGAGGAGCTCGACGCCGACGGCTGGCTGCGCCGGCACGACCCGCTCGGCGCCCTCGGGCGGCCGGCAGCGCGGTTCTCGGTGACGCCCGAGCGCTTCCACGTGCTCGGCGTCGACATCGGACTGCACCGCGTCGTCGCCGAGGTCGCCGACGCCGCGGGCGCCGTGATCGCCGAGGCGAACGCCCTCCACGAGGTGCACGACGGCCGCGAGCTGCTGCGCCTCGTCAACGCGACCGTCGACCGCGCCCTCGCCGCGGCGGCCCTCGAACGCGACGGCATCGCGGCGGTCTCGGTCGCGAGCGTCGGCATGATCGACCGCGCCGAGGGGCGCGTGCGCGTCATCCGGGGCATCGACGCGTGGACCGACCTCGACCTGACCCGCGAGCTCGGCCGCGGGTTCGGCGTCGACGTCGACCTCGACAACGACGCGAATCTCGCCGCCCTCGCCATGTCGGAGCTCGACGACTGCCCGCCGTCGTTCCTGACGGTGCAGTGGGGCGAGCGGCTCGGCGCCGGCCTCGTGCTCGACGGTCGGCTCTACCGCGGCCCGCTCGGAGCCGCCGGCGAGATCGGCGCGCTCATGGTGACCGACCCGTGGAGCGGCGAGCGCGCGACGCTCGAGGCCGTGGTCGGCGCCGAGCACATCGACGAGATCGCCCGGCTCGTCGCGGCGAGGGACCCGTTCACCCGACTCGCCTCCGAGCTCGGCGCTGAGGCCGCCGCCGCCCACGTGTTCGAGCGGGCCAACGACGGCGAGCGCGCGGCCACCGAGATCGTCGACCAGCTCGCCGACGTCGCCGCGCGGGCGCTCGCGCCGATCCTGCTCGCGCTCGACCTGCACCGGGTCTACGTGACGGGCGGCATCGCGCGCGGCGGCGATGTGCTCACCGCCGCCCTCGAACGACGGCTCACCGCGATCGGCGCCGCACCGATCGAGGTGCGGTTGTCGCCGTTCGCCGAGAACACGGTGGTGCGCGGCGCCGTCACCGCCGCCGTGCGGTCGGCCTGGGAGTCGGCGCTCGACGGCGGCCTCGGCTCCGACGCGCGCACGAGGGCGCGGAGGTCCGCCCGCTGAGCGCGGGCTCAGCTCGACTGCGTCGATCTCGCCGCAGGACGGCGCAGCGCGCGGTGCGCCTCGTGCACGACGACCGCGACGACCGCCGCGACGACCGTGAGCGCGATGGTGCCGATGACCGCCTGGGCGAACTGGCCGCGGGCCATCGCGTCGAGCTGCGCCTGCTGCGTGTCGTCGACGACCATGCCGTTGCCGTCGACCACGATGCCCGAGTTCAGCACGATGGTCTCCTGGATCGCGCCGATCAGTCCCGGCATCGCGATGAGGCCCGCCGCGGCGATCGCGACGAGCGCCCACCACGCGGCCGAGCGCGCGAACCCGCTTCGCGGGGAGTCCGCCTCGCAGAGCCGGGCCGCCATCGCGGTCACGACGACGAGTCCGACCCCACCCGCCATGAGCAACGACGGCGACATCGCCCAGCCGAGGGTGCGCAGCAACTGCGCAGTGGGATCTTCGGCCGGTGACGGGCTCGCGTACCAGCTCGTGTCCGCGTTGGTGAGCCAGCTCAGCCAGGCACCGATCACGGTGACCGCCCCGGTGACGGCCCACCCCGCAGCGAGCCACACCCAGGTACGGCGTCCGAGCGGCTCTGCCGCGGGCTCCGGCGCTGGACCGAACCCATCGTCCTCGTCGGGCATCCCCGTGTGGACAGGTGCGGAATCGAGCGGGTCGCGCCGCACTGGATCCGAGCGGCCGGAGTCGTCGTCGCGCTCGAGGTCCGCCGCGTCGTCGCGATCCGGTTCGAGCACCGCGAACAGGTCGAGTTCCTCGTCGGTGTCGCGTTCGACCGGCACGTTCTCGGCCGGGGATGCGACCGATGCCGTGCTCGCCGCCGACGACGCCTCCGAGACGATCGGTGCCGCGGTGCCGGACGCCCCAGTGCCCGACGCCGTCGCCGCGACGGTCGGCTCGACGCCCTGCGCACGGCCCGCGGCCGAGGCATCCGCCCCGTGCCCGTCATACCCGCGCTGGAACCGCGCGTCGTAGCGAGGGTCGATGCCCTCACGTGCCCCGGTCATCGTCGACCCCCTCCGTGAGCCCGCGCCGCCGTCAGGCGCCGTCGGGTTCGCCGCTCAAGAGCCCGCGCAACCAGTCGCGGGCCTCGATGAAGATCTCGTCATCGTACTTCGAGTGGTACTCGATCTCGCGCCGGTCGGCGCGCGGATAGGAGCCGAGGAAGATCACCTTCGGCGAGTAGCGGCGGAGGCCGAGCAGCGCGTCGGCGACCCGCTCGTCTTCGACGTGCCCCTCGAGATCGATCACGAAGCGGTACCGGCCGAGCGCGTCGCCGATCGGCCGCGACTGGATGAGCGAGAGGTTCACGCCCCGCGTCGAGAACTGCTCGAGCATCTCGAGCAGCGCGCCCGGCTCGTCGTCGGGCAGTTCGACGATGAGGCTCGTCTTGTCGGCGCCCGTCGGCGCCGGGACGACGCGCGACCGGCTCACGAGCACGAAGCGGGTCACCGCGTTGGGGTTGTCGCCGATGTCGCGGGCGAGCACGTCGACGTCGAGGTGCTCGGTGATGCCGGGCGGGGCGACGGCCGCGTCGGCCTGCGCCGATTCGAACAGGGATGCCGCGGCCTGCACGTTGCTGGTCGCGGGAATGTGCCCGTGGTTCGGCAGCTCGCGCTCGAGCCAGCCGCGCGACTGCGCGTACGCGACGGGGTGGGCGTTGACGACCCGGACCTCGGCGAGCGTCGTGCCCGGGCGGGCGACGAGCACGAAGTTGACCGGCACGAGGTACTCGCCGACGATGCGCAGGCCCGGCACGGTCGCCAGTGCGTCCTGCGTGGCGCTCACTCCCCCGTCGATCGAGTTCTCGATCGCGATCATCGCGGCCGTCGAACGGCCCTCGACGACGTCGGCGAGCGCCTCGCCGACGTTGTTCACCGGGCGCCAGTGCTTGCCCGCCGCCTCGGGCACCTGCTTCAGCGCCGCCTCGGTGAAGGTGCCCGCCGGCCCGAGATACGAGTACGTCTCGTGAGGGGGCGTCGCCGAGGCATCCGTCGTCATGCGCCAAGCCTAACGAGCGGGGCGGGAGCCGACTGCGATACTGCCCACGTGGAGACCGCGGCGATCACGAGGGCCGTGCCGGGCGATGCGGAGCGGCGCATCGCGCTGCGCCGCATGAAGCGCGTCGCGACGAGCCTGCTCGCGGTGGCCGCCGTCGTGTTCGCAGCGTCGTTCGCCCTGCAGGACGAGATCGCCTGGATGGGCTACGTGCGCGCCGCCGCCGAGGGCGCGATGGTCGGCGCGATCGCCGACTGGTTCGCGGTCACGGCGCTGTTCCGTCATCCGCTCGGACTGCCGATCCCGCACACGGCGATCATCCCGCGGCGCAAGGACGAGATCGGGGCGAGCCTCGGGGCCTTCGTCGAGCACGAGTTCCTCTCCGACGAGGTCGTGCTCGGCAAGCTGCGCTCGATCGGCATCTCGCGGCGGGTCGGCGGTTGGCTCGCGGCGCCCGAGAACGCCGAACGGGTGACCGCCGAAGCCTCCGTCGCCGCACGCGGCGTGCTCACGATGCTCGGCGACGACGACGTCGAGGACGTGATCGAACGCCTCGCCCGCCGCCACCTGTTCGAGCCCGAGTGGGGGCCGGCGATCGGCCGCATCGGGGCGCAGCTCGTCGCGGCCGACCAGCAGCGCGCCGCCGTCGACGCCGTGCTCGAGAAGGCCGAGTCGTGGCTCGCCGGGCACCCGGAGGCGTTCGGGCGCATGGTCTCCGAGCGGCTGCCGCGGTGGGTGCCGGGCTTCGTCGACCGCCTCGTCGACGACCGCGCGCATCGCGAGGTGCTCGCCTTCGTGCGCGCGGTGCGCGCCGACGACGCGCACCCGCTGCGCCTCGCGATCGACCGCTATCTCGCGGAGCTCGCCGACGACCTGCAGCACGACCCGGCCATGATCGCCCGGGTCGAGCGGCTCAAGGCCGAGCTGCTCGCGAGCCCGCGCGTGCGCGAGTTCGCGGGCGAGGCGTGGGCCGCCGTGAAGGCGACCCTCGTCGACGGGCTCGCCGACCCCTCGAGCGAGCTGCGCACCGGACTGCGCGCGGCGATCGTCGAGGTCGGCACCCGCCTCGCGACCGACGACGCCCTCGCGGCGAAGGTCGACGACTGGGTGACGGATGCCGCGGCCTACGTCGTGCGCAACTACCGGCACGAGATCGCCGGCGTCATCACCGAGACCGTCGAGCGCTGGGACCCGCGCGAGACGACCGAGAAGCTCGAGCTGCAGGTCGGGCGCGACCTGCAGTTCATCCGCATCAACGGCACGGTGGTCGGCGCGCTCGCGGGCGTCGCCATCTACGCGGTCGCGACGGGCGTGCACGCGCTCGCCATCTCGATGTGATGTCCCGGCCGGTGGCGGGCGCAGTCCCATTCCTCAGGTGAGTCCCGCCCCATGCGGGGCGGACGCGTCGAACGATCGCGGCCCGTCTGCGGGACGCCCGGTCCCTCCCGCATCGCGGGGCGCGGTGCCAGACTGGGGGGCATGCACGAGCGAGCGGGAACCCCGGCCATCGAGTCCGACCTCATCGACGTGGAGGCGCTCGTCAGGGCGTACTACGAGCTGAAACCCGATGCGTCGGTGCCCGGGCAGCGCGTCGCGTTCGGCACCTCGGGCCACCGCGGCTCGTCGCTCACGACGAGCTTCAACGAGCACCACATCCTCGCGACCACGCAGGCGATCGTCGAGTACCGCGCGGCGCAGGGCATCACGGGCCCGCTCTTCATCGGCGCCGACACCCACGCGCTCAGCGCCCCCGCCCAGACGACCGCGCTCGACGTGCTCGTCGGCAACCAGGTGCGGGTGCTCGTCGACGAGTTCGACGACTACGTGCCGACGCCGGCGCTCTCGCACGCGATCCTGACCTGGAACAACGACCCCGCGAAGCGCGCGGAGGGCGAGGCCGACGGCATCGTCATCACGCCGTCGCACAACCCGCCGCAGGACGGCGGCTTCAAGTACAACCCGCCGCACGGCGGACCGGCCGACAGCGACGCGACCGCGTGGATCGCGGCGCGCGCGAACGAGCTCATCGAGGGCGGGCTGCGCGGCGTGAACCAGGCCGAGCCGAGCGGCGTCGAGACCTACGACTTCCGCGGCGCGTACGTGGCCGATCTGGCGAACGTGATCGACATGGAGGCGATCGCGCGCAGCGGCATCCGCATCGGCGCCGACCCGCTGGGCGGAGCCTCCGTGCACTACTGGGCGGCGATCCGCGACCGATACGGCCTCGACCTCACCGTCGTGAACGAGCGCGTCGACCCGACGTGGTCGTTCATGACCCTCGACTGGGACGGCAAGATCCGGATGGACCCGTCGAGCCGCAACGCGATGGCCTCGGTCGTCGCGAAGGCGGGCGCGTACGACCTGCTCACCGGCAACGACGCCGACGCCGACCGGCACGGCATCGTCACCCCCGACGGCGGGCTCATGAACCCGAACCACTACCTCGCGGTCGCGATCGAGTACCTGTTCGCGCACCGACCGGGCTGGCGCGACGACGCCGCGATCGGCAAGACGCTCGTGTCGAGCTCGATGATCGACCGGGTCGCCGCGTCGCTCGGCCGCCGCATCTGGGAGGTGCCGGTCGGCTTCAAGTGGTTCGTGCCCGGGCTCGTCGACGGCTCGGTCGGCTTCGGCGGAGAGGAGAGCGCGGGCGCATCGTTCCTGCGCTTCGACGGCACCGTCTGGACGACCGACAAGGACGGCATCCTGCTGTGCCTGCTCGCGGCCGAGATCCGCGCGGTCACCGGCAGGTCGCCGTCGGAGCTGTACGCCGACCTCGTCGAGCGCTTCGGCGAGCCCGCCTACGAGCGGGTGGATGCCGCGGCGAACGCCGCGCAGAAGACCGCCCTCGGCCGACTCGACGGCGACGCGATCGCCGCGACTGAGCTCGCGGGAGACCCGATCAGCGCGAAGCTGTCGAAGGCGCCGGGCAACGACGCCGCGATCGGCGGGGTGAAGGTCGAGACGGCCGAGGCCTGGTTCGCCGCGCGGCCGAGCGGCACGGAGGACGTGTACAAGATCTACGCCGAGTCGTTCAAGGGGCCCGAGCACCTGAAGCTCGTGCAGGCCGAGGCGAAGCGCATCGTCGACGGCGCGCTCGACGGCTGACGCCTACTTCAGCGAGAAGTAGGTGACCGAGCCGCCCGACGCGAGCGCCTCGTCGACGTCCCAGTAGTCGGCGTCCTTCGTGTGGCCGCCGACCCAGATGCGGGTCGTGCCGCCCGAGTGCACGACCCGGGTCACGACGGCCGTGTGGTCGCGATCGCCCGAGTCATCCCAGTCGAACTGGGCGATGTCACCGACCTTGACGAGGCCGCGCTGCGAGTCGTCGAGCGCGGTGGCGAGGTCGGTGCGGCCGAGCAGGTAGTCCCGGAGCGCGGTCGAACTGG
This sequence comes from Agromyces sp. NPDC127015, assembly GCF_042725165.1. Lineage (NCBI taxonomy): Bacteria > Bacillati > Actinomycetota > Actinomycetes > Micrococcales > Microbacteriaceae > Agromyces > Agromyces sp. NPDC127015. The sequence goes on from NZ_JBHXDI010000001.1 coordinate 18,859, forward strand.
CCCAGCTCGGCGACATGGCGCCGGTCGCGTGGTCGTAGTACCAGCCGTCGTTCATCTTCCAGCCGCGGGCGATGAGCGACTGGCTCGTGAAGTTGGCGCAGTCGACACCGCTCAGGACGGTGTACGCGTCGGAGTTGTAGTCGCTCCAGTGGGCGAGCACGTAGCCGACCTGCGCGTCGATGCGGGGGTCGGTCGTGTAGTTCAGCGTGAGCGCGGTCGGCGCCTCGTTCGTCGACGCCTCGACGATGCCCGAGAGGTCGCTCGTCGACGCCGACGGCACGTCGACGCCGGCCGCGACCGACGCGGCGGACGCCTCGACGGGGACCGGGTTGCCCGCGGCGTCCGAGAAGCTCACCTCGACGCCGCCGAGCGAGTCGGCCGACGTCGCCGGCACCGCGAACGTCACGGTGCCCTCGTCGGCCGCGACGATCGTCGCAGCGGTTCCCGCGACCGTCACCCCGCCGACCTGGTCGAGTCCCTCACCGGTCACGGTCACCTTCGTGCCGCCCGTGAAGGGCACCGACGCGGTCGAGAGCCCGCTCGTGATGGTCGGCCGCTCGTCGGCCAGCGCCGCCGTCGAGACGATCTCGTCGCGGGCCGCCGCCGCCTCCGGCGATGCCGCGCGGACGGTGCTCGTCGAGCCCGGCACGCCGCCCGCGGTCACGGCGATCGCCGACCCGTCGGGAGCGATCGCCGAGGCGACGGCGCCGAAGGCGGTCACGCCGAACAGCGCGGTCGTCGCGCCGAGCGCGACGAGCCGGCGCGCACCGCTCGACGGGCGTCGGTTGCGCGCGTGGTCGGCGCGGTGCCGCGGGTGGCGGTCGCCCGGGTCGGTACCGGGCGGGTCGGGCGTGGCGGCCGTGCCGGCCGTGGTCGGCCGGGTGGGCCCGTGGGCCGGCCCGACTGCACCGTCGCCGTGGCGACGGGACGTCGGCGGGCCCGGGTTACGGGGAACGGAACCCGGACCCTGCGGCGTCCCGGCGTCGGGAGCCTCCGGATCGGCCGGCGCCGCGTCGGGGGACGCTGCGGCACCGGCCGATGCGTCGCGACCGCGCATCGCGGCCACGAATCCGCGACGAGCCTTCGCGGGGCGGGAGGGCTCGGCCGTATCGGGCGCGGCCGAGTCCTCCCGGATGCCGACCGGTTCCACCGCGTGCTCGAACGAGTCCCCCTCGCCGTCGCCGTCGACCGTCGCCTCCGCGCCTTCGGCGAGGAGTGCGGGGTCGATCGCGCCCGGCGCGCGGAACGTCGCGCGCCGGCGCTGCGGCATGGGGGCAGGCGGAGTCTTGGAGATTCGTTTGAACACGGGATGGGTTCCGGTCGGCGTTTCGGGGGACACGAAACCTCACCACGCGAGTTTGTGAGGAACCCTCTCGAACTCTGGGAGGACGATGAGAGCGATCTCCCAACACCCTGCACGCGACGTTGCGGACCCCGTCGTCAACTGTTCTAATAGTCATAGAACAGTTGTGAAAGGAGTGCCGCCGTGCTGATACGCGTCGACCCCGCGAGCGAGACACCGATCTTCGCCCAGGTGGCCGCATCGGTGCGGGCGGATGCCGCGGCCGGGCGCCTGCGAGCCGGCGACAAGCTGCCCTCGGCACGCGAGGTCGCCGCCTCGCTCGGCGTGAACCTCCACACGGTGCTGCGGGCCTACCAGTCGCTGCGCGAGGAGGGCCTCGTCGACATGCGCCGCGGTCGCGGCGCGGTGGTCACCGAGGCCGTCGAACCGCTCGCGCAGCTGCACCACGACGTCGCGACGCTCGTCGCGCGTGCCAAAGAGCTCGGGCTCTCCCCCGACACCCTCGCCGCCCTCGTGAAGGAGACGTACCGATGACCGCATCCGACGATGTCCGCACCGCCCGCCGCCGCTACCTCGTGGTCGGCTGCGCCGTCCCGGTCGCGCTGACGCTCGTCGCCGTCGCGCTCATGCTCGCCTGGCTGCCCGAGATGCCCGCCACCGTCGCGACGCACTGGAGCAGCACCGGCGAGCCCGACGCCTTCGCCCCGGCGTGGACCGTTCCGGTCGGCACCGCCGTGCTCGGCCTGGGGCTCACCGCGTTGTTCGCGACGATCATGCTCACGGGCACGCGCGACGGGCACTGGGGCCCGATGATGCGACTGCTCGGTGCCGCCTCGCTGGCCACCACCGTGCTCGTCACGGTCGGCATGACCTGGTCGTTCGGCCTGCAGCGCGGCCTCGCCGATCCGCACGACGCCCCGGGCATCGGCCTCCCGATGCTCGTCGCGCTCCTCCTCGGCGTCGTCGCGGGCGCGGCCGGGTGGTACGCGCAGCCGAACGTCACGACCGGCGCCCGGGCGACCCGGACGATCGAACCGCTCCGACTCGCCCCGGGCGAGCGTGCCGTCTGGGTGAGCACGACCACGATGTCGCGCGCGGCGATGGTCGCCATCGTCGCGAGCATCGTCGCGCTCGCGCTCGGCACCGTCGTCGTCGCGGCCACGGGCTCCCCGGCCTGGTGGGTGATGCTCGGCGTCACCGTGCTGCTCGTGCTGCTCGCCGCGACGACGTTCGTCTTCCGGGTGCGCGTCGACGATCGAGGGCTCACCGTCGCCTCGGCGGCGGGGGTGCCGCGGTTCGGCGTTGCGCTCGACGATGTGGCGTCGGCGGCGGTCACGACGGTCAACCCGACCGCGGACTTCGGCGGATGGGGCGTGCGGCTCGTGCCGAACGGGTCGTTCGGCATCGTGCTCCGCGCCGGCGAGGCGTTGCAGGTCACTCGCCGCGACGGACGTCGCTTCACCGTGACCGTCGACGACGCCGCGACGGCGGCGGCGCTGCTCGAGGCCCTCAGCTCGCGGGTTCGCGGGGCTCGGAACTGACGCGGGCGCGAGCCCGTGCGCGCAGGCCGGCCACGACGAGCGGCAGCAGCACGAGCGCGCCCACGAGGCACACGCCGGCGAACCCGCCGAGGCCGAGCACGAAGCCGCTGAGGGCCGCCGCGACCGCCGCCGAGAGGTTCATCGCCGCATCGGTCGCGCCCTGCAACGGCACCCGGATCTCCTGCGAGACGGAGTCGGTCACGAGGGTCGAGCCGCCGATGAGTCCGCACGACCAGCCGAGTCCGAGCAGGCCGAGCGCGAGCGGCACGAGCAGCATGTCGTCGGCCGGCGCGAGGATGCCGATGAGCGTCGCAGCGGCGAGCACCCCGATGCCGATGAAGATCACCCGCTCCGACCCGATGCGGTCGGCGAGCCACCCGACGATGGGGCTGGCGCCGTACATCCCGACGATGTGGATGCTGAGCACGACGCCGACCGCCGTCAGCGAGAGCCCGTGCGCCATCATGTGCACGGGCGTCATCACCATGACGCCGACCATGACCGTCTGCGAGCAGACGATCGCGAGGATGGCGAAGAGCGCACGGGGGTTGCGCGCGGCGATGCGCATCGCCTGCCACGATCCGATGGGCTTCGAGGCGCCGCCCGCACCGGCCGCTCCGGTCGGCGTCGGGGATGCCTCGTCCGCCCCGGCGTCGCTCGCGAGCCGCCCGGCCTGCGGCAGGCGCAGGAGCGCCGCGACGAGCAGCGCGGAGAACGCGAACGCGGCACCCGAGAACAGGAAGGGGCCGACGAGCGCCGGCAGCCCGATGGCCTGGCCGACGGTGTCGCCGAGGTCGGAGAGCAGCGGCCCGGCGACCGAACCGAGCGTCGTCGCCCACAGCACGAGCGACATCGAGCGCGCCTCGAAGCCGGGCGCAGCGACCTCTGTGGCGGCGAAGCGCGCCTGCAGGCCCGCCGCGGTGCCGGCCCCGAACGCCATGAGCCCGAGGAACACGAGCGGCACGAACCCGCTCACGGCGGCGACGATGACGAGCACTGCGCCGAGGCATCCGAGCGCGTAGCCCGTGGCGAGCGCGACGTGCCGCCCACGCCCGACGGCGAGCTTCGCGAGCGGGATCGCCGCGATGGCCGCGCCGAGCACGCTCGACGACTGGGCGAAGCCCGCGAGGGCGACGACGCCGGTGAGTTCGTCGACGAGGAGGGCCGCGACGGCGATGCCCGAGGCGACGCCGACGCCCGCGAGCAGCTGGTTGACGATGAGGACGGTCAGCGAGATCCCGCGGTGCGGCACCGGCGTCACCCGCGCCGTCGTCGGCTCGGGTGCGCTCGGCGCATCGCTCATCAGGCGCCGCCGCCCGGTACGCCGAAGAACTCCTCGAGCGTCGTGATGCCCTTCTCGTGCATCTCGGTCGCGAGCGGCACCCCGACGTAGCGGAAGTGCCACGACTCGTGCGGGTAGCCCGTGATGTCGACCTTGTCGGCGGGGTAGCGCAGGATGAACCCGAATCGCCAGGCGTTCGCACGCACCCATTCGCCCTCGGCGGAGTCGTCCATGCACTCGAACGTGCAGCCGCCCTCGGTGCCGATGTCCATCGCGAGGCCGGTCTGATGCTCGGAGTGCCCCGGCGGGGCGGTCGTCGGGTCGCTGCCGTCGCCGTAGAGCTCGACCTGCGTGTCGTAGCTGCGGTAGGCGCTGTTCGAGGCCAGGTAGAAGTCGGCCTCGTCGGCCGCGGCGGCGAACATCGCGACGACCGCGTCGGACGCCTCCTGGCGCATCTCGGGCACCCAGCTGTGCGCGACGGGCACCTCGACGAGGTCGTCGGGAACGTAGTCCTGCGGGTTCAGCGGGCGCACCTGGTTGACGACGACCCAGATGCTGGCGGGGTCGTCGAGCGAGTGCGCCGTGCGATCGAAGGTGTCGACGCTCGCGGGCGGCGGCGCGGTCGCCGGCGCCGGCCGCGGCGTCGCACTCGCGGAGCCGGATGCCTCGGGGCCGCCGCCGGTGGCGCCGGCCGAGCCCGAACCGGCTCCGGCGACCGCGCCGACCACGACGACGCTGATCGCCGCGAGGATCGCGATGAGCACGAGTGCCACGGTCATGCGCCGTCGCTGCACCGCCTCGTCGACGGCGGGAGGATCTGCGGGTTCGGACACGCTGCCGATTCTACGCGCGGCGGGCATCGCCGCCGCCCCGGGCGGCGAACACCCACCGCGGCCGCGGCGCTGTGAGAGCGCTCTCTTGACAGCAGCAGAGATCGCGTCGTAGAGTCACCTTCCGAAAGTGTGAGAGCGCTCTCACAATAGCGAGAGAGCGCTCTCTTGTTCCTGCATCATCCCCCATTCGACCACGCACACAAAGGAGTGACCGTGAAGCTTTCACGACGCACCCGGGGCGCCGTCGCCATCGCCGGCGCGGCATCCATCGCACTGCTGGCCACCGCCTGTTCGACCGGCGGTGGCGCGAGCGCCGAGGGCGAGGACATCACCCTCACCGTCACCACGTTCGGCACCCAGGGCCTCGAGGGCCTGTACGAGCAGTACGAGGCCGACCACCCCGGCATCACCATCAAGGCCACCAACATCGACACCGGCGGCAACGCCCTCACCGACTGGCAGACGAAGCAGGCTGCCGGCGCGGGCCTTCCCGACGTGCAGGCCGTCGAAGAGGGCTGGCTGTCGAAGGTCATGCAGGTGAGCGACTCGTTCACCGACCTGCGCGACTACGGCGCCGACGACCTCAGCGACCAGTGGGTCGACTGGAAGGTGAAGCAGGCCACCGACGCCGACGGGCGCATCATCGGCTACGGCACCGACATCGGCCCCGAGGGCCTCTGCTACAACGGCAAGCTCTTCGAGGAGGCCGGCCTGCCGAGCGACCGCGAAGGCGTGGCCGCCCTCTTCGGCGGCGAGGATGCCTCGTGGGAGAAGTTCTTCGAGGTCGGCAAGGCCTATCACGACAAGACCGGCAAGGCGTTCTACGACCAGTCGGGCTTCGTCTGGAACTCGATGGTCAACCAGCTGCCCGAGGGCTACTACACCGCCGACGGCGAACTGAACGTCGAGGGCAACGCCGAGCTCGAGGCCCGATGGGCCCTGCTCGCGCAGGGCGCGGCCGACGGCCTCTCGTCGAACCAGACCCAGTGGGACTGGGGCGGGGGCAAGGCGTTCACCGACGGCTCGTTCGCGACCTTCGTCTGCCCGGGCTGGATGCTCGGCGTGGTCAAGGGCCAGGTCGAGGCCGCCGGCGGCGACGCCACGACCGGCTGGGACTTCGCCGACGTCTTCCCCGGCGGCGCGGCCAACTGGGGCGGCGCGTTCCTGACGGTGCCGACCACCTCGAAGCACCCGAAGGAGGCGGCCGAGCTCGCCGAGTACCTGACGAACGCGCAGTCGCAGGTCGCGGCCTTCCAGGCCGCCGGAACGTTCCCCTCGAACGTCGAGGCGCAGGCCGACGCCGGAGTGACCGGCGAGAGCGAACTGACCGCGTTCTTCAACGACGCACCGGTCGGCGAGATCCTCGGCTCGCGTGCCGAAGGTGTCGTGGCCCAGTACAAGGGACCGGACGACTCGGTGATCCAGGAGCAGGTCTTCGGCCCCTCGATCCAGGAGCTCGACTCGGGCAAGGCCGACGGCCCGACCGCGTGGCAGCACGCGCTCGACCTCCTCGACCAGCTGGTCCAGCAGTAGTCCGACCGGCGAAGTGAACGCGGGCCCTTCGGAACGCTCCGAAGGGCCCGCCTCACGAGAGGAACCCCGAATGACTTCGACCATCACGCCGCCGGCGGAGGCGGCATCCCCCACGCCCTCGGGCGGCGCGAAGCACGACCGCACCGCGCACCGCACCGCACTCACCACCCGGCAGCGCCTCAGCCGCTGGGACGTGAGGTACTCCCCCTACCTCTACATCGCGCCGTTCTTCGTGCTGTTCGGACTCGTCGGGCTGTTCCCCCTCGGCTACACCTTCGTGGTGTCGCTGAACGACTGGAACCTGCTCACCGGCCCGGGCGAGTGGGTCGGCCTCGAGAACTTCGCCGCGGAGCTCCAGGACCCGCTGTTCTGGAACTCGCTGTTCAACACGTTCAGCATCTTCCTGCTCTCGGCGGTGCCGCAGCTCATCGCGGCGATCGTCATCGCCGCCGTGCTCGACCAGAACATCCGCGCCAAGACCTTCTGGCGCCTGTCGGTCATCCTCCCCTACGTCGTGACGCCCGTCGCCGTCACCCTCATCTTCAGCAACGTCTTCGGCGAGAAGTACGGCCTCATCAACAACCTCCTCACGACGATCGGCGCCGATCCCGTGATGTGGAAGACCGAGACCCTCCCGAGCCACATCGCGATCGCGACCATGGTCAACTGGCGCTGGACGGGCTACAACGCGCTCATCCTGCTCGCGGCGATGCAGGCCGTGCCGAAGGACATCCACGAGGCCGCCGCCATCGACGGCGCCGGCGCCGTGCGCCGCTTCTTCTCGGTCACGATCCCGAGCATCAAGCCCACGATCGTCTTCGTCATCATCACGGCGACGATCGGCGGCCTGCAGATCTTCACGGAGCCGAAGCTCTTCAACGCGACGAGCTCCGTGCCCGGCGGGCCGCAACGGCAGTACCAGACGACCGTGCTCTACCTCTGGGACCTCGCCTTCAACCGGCAGGACTTCGGCAAGGCCTCGGCTGTCGCATGGCTGCTCTTCCTCATCATCGTCGCGATCGGGCTCGTGAACTTCTGGCTCTCGCGGCGCATCGCGGGAGCCGAGGCGAAGCGCACGAAGCGCAGCACCCGACGCAGGCTCGACGCCCACGCCGCGGCGCACGCCGAGGCATCCGCCCTCACCGCCCGGGTCGGCGCCGGAGGCGTGACCGGGGCCATGGTGGCCGAGCCGATGCTCGACGACCCAGATCTCGACGAACCACGTCCGGAGGAACGCGCATGACCGCCACGAAGGCCGTCGTCACCCGCGACGCGATCAAGCCCGCGCGGTACGACGCACCCCGCAGGCGCTCGCTCGGCATCGAGCGCCGCCCGGGCTGGCTCACCTACACGCTGCTCGGCGTCTTCTTCGTCGCCGGGGCGTACCCGCTGTACTGGTCGTTCGTCATCGGCTCGAGCGACAAGTCGGCGCTCACCGACACCTGGCCGCCGCTCCTGCCGGGCGGCCAGTTCTGGACCAACGTCGGCGAGGTGCTCGACACCGTGCCGTTCTGGCTCGCGCTCGGCAACTCGATCATCGTCGCGAGCGTCATCACGCTCTCGGTCGTGAGCTTCTCGACGCTCGCCGGCTACGCGTTCGCGAAGCTGCGGTTCCGCGGCCGCGAGGGGCTCATGGTGTTCGTGATCGCGACGCTCGCGGTGCCGACCCAGCTCGGCATCATCCCGCTGTTCATGCTCATGAAGCAGTTCGGCTGGACGGGCACGCTCGGCGCCGTGATCGTGCCGACGCTCGTGACCGCGTTCGGCGTGTTCTTCATGCGGCAGTACCTGGTCGACGTCATCCCCGACGAGCTCATCGAGGCGGCGCGCGTCGACGGGGCGTCGATGATCAGCACGTTCTGGCACGTCGGCGTGCCGGCCGCCCGCCCGGCGATGGCGATCCTCGGGCTCTTCACCTTCATGACGGCGTGGACCGACTACCTCTGGCCGCTGCTCGTCGTGCCGCAGAACCCGACCCTGCAGGTGGCGCTGAGCCAGCTGCAGTCGGCCCGCTACGTCGACTACTCGGTGGTGCTCGCGGGCGCGGTGCTCGCGACGCTGCCACTGCTGATTCTCTTCATCATCGCCGGCAAGCAACTCATTTCAGGGATCATGGCAGGAGCAGTCAAGGGATGACCATCGGACTTCGAGAGGACCTGTCCATGACCGACACGTCGACGGCCCCGGCGCGCGCGTTCCCCGAGACCTTCCTGTTCGGTGCGGCGACCGCCGCCTACCAGATCGAGGGCGCCGCGTTCGAAGACGGCCGCACCGCCTCGATCTGGGACGCGTTCTGCCGGGTGCCCGGCGCGGTGATCGGCGGCGACCACGGCGACGTCGCGTGCGACCACTACCACCGCATGCCGCAGGATGTCGCACTCATGCGCGAGCTCGGACTGCAGACGTACCGCTTCTCGGCGTCGTGGTCGCGGGTGCGCCCCGACGGCGGCCCCGTGAACCCCGCGGGCGTCGACTTCTACTCGAGACTGGTCGACGAGCTGCTCGGCGCCGGCATCAAGCCGTGGCTCACGCTCTACCACTGGGACCTGCCGCAGGCGCTCCAGGAGCGCGGCGGCTGGACGGTGCGCGAGACGAGCGACCGGTTCACCGAGTACGCGCTCTCGCTGCACGACGTGCTCGGCGACCGGGTGACCGCGTGGACCACGCTCAACGAGCCGTGGTGCGCCTCGTTCCTCTCGTACACCGGCGGCGAGCACGCGCCGGGGCATCAGAGCATCGCCGAGGGCCTGCTCGCCGCGCATCACCTGCTGCTCGGCCACGGTCAGGTGGTGCGCGAGCTGCGGAGTCGCGACGCCGGGCTCGACCTCGGCATCACCCTCAACCACACGGTCGCCGACCCCGCCGACCCGAGCGATCCCCGCGACCTCGACGCGGTGCGCCGGCTCGACGGGCAGTTCAACCGATGGTTCCTCGACCCGCTGTTCCGGGCGAGCTACCCGGCCGACATCGTCGCCGACATCCGCGAGGCGGATGCCGCGGCCGTCGACCGGTTCGAGGCGGCCGTGCGCGACGGCGACCTCGAGCTGATCTCGACGCCGATCGACGCGCTCGGCGTGAACTACTACCACGGAGACCTCGTCTCGGCGACGCCGCCGGCTCCGGCCGACACCCCGGTGCCGAGCGCCCCCGGCAACCCGCGCCCGACCCGCAGCCCGTACCCGGTCGCTCGCGACCTCTACAACGTCGAGCGCGGCCTGCCGCGCACGGCGCAGAACTGGGAGGTGCAGCCCGAGGGGCTCACCCGACTGCTGCGCCGCATCTGGGAGGAATACGCGGCCGCAGCCGGGGTCGAGCTCTACGTCACCGAGAACGGCGCGGCGTACGACGATGTCGTGTCGACCTCCGGCGGCGCCGCCGTCGTCGACGACGCCGACCGCGAGTCGTTCGTGCTCGCGCACCTCGCGGCGATCCTCGACGCGATCGAGCAGGGGGTGCCGGTCAACGGGTACTTCTACTGGTCGCTGCTCGACAACTTCGAGTGGGCGTGGGGGTATGCGAAGCGGTTCGGCATCGTGCGGGTCGACTACGACACCCAGGAACGCACGGTCAAGCGCAGCGGGCACGCGTACGCCCGCGTCATCCGCGACCGGGCGCTGTGATGGCCGGTCGGCCGAGCGGGCGCGCGGCGCCGCATCGAGACCACGCACCCGCCGGTCGAGGAGCGCGCAGCGCGTATCGAGACCGCGGGCCGCGGCGCCACGCGACCTAGACTGACGACATGGCGAAGGATGCCTCGGGGGGTGCCCCCACGCTCGAGATGGTCGCACGCGTCGCGGGAGTGTCGCGGGCGACGGTGAGCCGCGTCGTCAACGGCTCGCCGAAGGTGAGCCCCGAGGTCGCCGCAGCGGTCAACGACGCGGTCAAGCGCCTGCGCTACGTGCCGAACCGGGCGGCCCGCTCGCTCGCCAGCCGCTCGTCGAACGCGATCGCGCTCGTCGTGCCCGAAGACGTCACGACGTTCTTCGGCGACCCGTACTTCGCCGAGATCGTCAAGGGCATCATGAGCCGCATCGACGACAGCGACTACGTGCTCAACCTGCTCGTCGCCTCGAGCGATCCGCGGCACAAGACGCGTGCCTACCTCGAGTCGGGCGTCGTCGACGGCGCCCTCGTGATCTCGCACCACACGGGCGACGAGATCGTGCTCGCCGATTCGACGGTGCCGCTCGTCTTCGGCGGCCGCCCGGTCGACGGGCTCGTCGAGGGCGCGACCTACGTCGACGTCGACAACGAGGCGGCGGCCGAGGTCGGCACGCGCCACCTCATCGATCTCGGCCGGCGTCGCATCGGGTCGATCACCGGTCCACTCGACATGCGCGCGGGCGTCGACCGGCTCGACGGGTTCCGTGCGGCGGTCAGCGCGGCCGGGCTGCCCGACGACCTCGTCGAGTCGGGCGACTTCACCGCCGAGGGCGCCGCGGCCGCGACCCGTCGGCTGCTCGACCGGGTCGGCGCTTCCGCACGCGGGAGCGACGGCCCCGGCATCGACGCGTTGTTCGTCGCGAGCGACCTGATGGCGAGCGGCGCCCTCGCCGTGCTCGCCGAGCGCGGCCTGCGCGTGCCCGACGACGTGGCCGTGGTCGGCTTCGACGACAGTCCCGTCGCGACCCGCACCGCCGTGCCGCTGACGACCGTCGCCCAGCCGTCGGAGGAGCAGGGCCGCACGATGGCGGAGCTGCTCATCCGCCTCATCTCGGGCGACGACGACGTGCCGAAGCAGACGATCCTGCCGACGCGCCTCGTGGTGCGCGAGTCGGCGTAGGCCCCGGCGCCCTCGGCACCGGTCAGGCCCCGGCGAGCAGCCGCTCGACGAACCAGAAGAGCCCGACCGCGGCGACCCCGAGCTCGATCCAGAGCGGCGAGCCCGGCAGCCGGCGACGCAGCAGCACGATGAGCGGGAACGTCACGGCGATGAGCACGAGCTGGGTCAGCTCGATGCCCACGTTGAACACGAGCAGCGCGCCGAGCAGGCCCCACGAGAACGGCTCGTCGATGCCGAGCGCACCCGCGAAGCCGACGCCGTGCACGAGCCCGAAGACGAAGACCACCGCGACCCGCACCCAGTCCTCGCGCGAGAACCCGCGGGGCGGCGCGAGCACCGTCGGCAGCACCGTCACGGCCGTGCGCTCGCGGAGGGCGAGGCCCCCGCGCGGGCCGGAGCCCGAGGCGCCGCCCGGGTTCGGGGTGGCGCCCGGCCGGGCTCCTGCGGCCGCAGCGACCTCCCCGGTGCTCGCCGCGTTCCCGCGCCGTCTCAGCAGGCCGTCCAGACCTCCCCGGCCGCGTCGCGACGCCCAGACGCTCCAGAGCGCGACGGCAGCGATCGAGAACGCGATGACCGGCTCGACGAACGCGGGCGGCACGCTCACGAGCCCGAGCGCGGCGGCGATGAACGTCATCGAGTGCGCCACCGTGAATGCCGTCGCGACCACGACGATGTCGCGCAGGCGCCTCGCACCGACGATGAGGGCGAGCAGGAACAGCAGGTGGTCGGGTCCGAAGAGCAGGTGCTCGGCGCCGAGGATCAGGAACTCGCCCATCCGCGAGCCCCAGTCCTGCGTCGTCGTCATCGTCGGGCTCGTGTCGGTGTCGAGGTTCGCGACACCGGCTCCCGAGCCGAGGTCGTAGCTGACGATCGTGGTCGTCCTGCCGCCCGGTGCCGTTCCCGGGAACAGCTCGGTGCCGATCCGGTAGACGGCGGCGGCCGCGCCGACCTCAGACCGGCAGTCGGCGTCGATCACGAGCCGGGCGTGCGGCACGCCGTCGCGGATCGTGATCGCGAACGGTTCGACGAGGGTGTTCGGGCAGGCCGCCCCAGCCGAGTCATCCCCCTCGACCGCGACCGAGTACCGCGGCAGGACGTACCCGAGCACCGTGTCGGAGTGGCGCTCGAGCACCTCGGTCGTGAGCTTCCGGGGATCGCGGCCCGACGCCTGCACGTCGGCGTACGCGTCGGCCTCGAACCCGGCGTCGTCCATCGCCCGCGCGCCGTCGGTCGCGAGCAGCACGTACTCGATCTCGAGCACGGTCCGCACGAGGCCGGGCTCGGGCTCGGTGACGTCGGCGAAGACGGTCGCGGCGTAGCTGTGCGCGGCCGCCGGGTCGGCCGGGGCGAGCACGGCCGACGCGAGTGCCCCGACCGCGGCGACCGCGCAGAGGAGCGCACGCACGAGGCGCGCGCTCCCCCTGCGGCGTGGTTCAGGCCGCACCGAGGTCCGCCCAGGCCGGGTGCTTCGCGGTGCCGGGCGCCTCGCCGCGGGTCCACCACTGGGCGCGATAGAGGCGCCCCTCGTGCTCGACGGTCTCGCCGCCGGTGTAGACCCACGACGCGGTCCAGGCCCGCACGATGCCCTTCGCGGTGCTCACCTCGACCCCCTGCTCGGCCCAGGCGCCGTTCACCTTGCCGTTCTTCGCGGTCGCCCCGGGCGTCGCCCCCTTGGTCCACCACTGCGCGACGAACACGCGGCCGTCATGGAGCACCCGGTCGCCGGCGACGTACGCGCGGTCGGCGCGCCAGGTCGGCAGCTCTGCGATCGCGACATCCTTCGAGGTCGCCGTGCCGTCGGCGCTGTTCGGGCGGCTCGCCGTCACGGTCACCGCGATCTCGGCGCCGTTGAGCGATCCGTCGACCTGCAGCTGCGCGCCGGTCTCTCCCGCGAGCTCCTCACCGTCCGCCGTCCAGCGGTAGGCGAAGGCGAGGCCCTCGGCGTCCCACTCGCCCGGCTTCGCGAAGAGGATGCCGCCGACCTCGGCGGTTCCCGAGACGCTCGGCTGCACGGTGGCGACCGGCGCGGGCTCCTCGACGGTGACGTCGAACTCGGCCGCGGTGTCGTTGCCGGCGGCGTCGACCGCGAGGTACCGCAACGTGTACGCACCGGCGGCCGGGGGCACGATCGTGCCCGGCTCGAGCGGCACGTCCTCGCCGATGGGCCCCGACGCCGTGATCGTGAGCTCGACCGAGCCCGAGTCGTCGCCCGCGAGGCCGGCGGGCACCGTGTACTCGGTGCCGACCGTCGCGGTCGCGGCGGGCGCGGGGTCGACCTCGACGAGCGGCGGCGTCGTGTCGTTGCTCGTCAGGGCGTGCGCGGCGAGGCGCTCGACCGATGCGGCCGCGAGCGGCTCGCCGAAGATCTTCGCCGTCGCGACGGTGCCCTCGAAGGGGTACTCGACCGTGCCCGACGACGAGATGTCTCCGCCGACGACGAACGACCGTGCTGCGCCCGTCGGGTTCTGCACCTTGCCGCCGCCCGTCGCGGTGGCCGTGCCGGCCTCGCGGCCGTCGACGAACACGCGCAGTGCTCCCGACGCGGCGTCGTACGTCGCCGCGATGTGCGACCACTGCCCGGCGGTGACGGCGTTCTCGGCACGGGCGACGACGTACTTGCCGCCGACGCGCACCCACAGCTCGGGCGAGACCTTGCCCGGCTGCGTGCCGGGCAGCATCTCGAGGCCCTGCCCCGCACTCTGCGTGTTCGAGATCATGTCGCGCTCGGTCGTGATCGCGGGCACCTTGACGACCGACTCGATCGTGAAGCCGTCCTCGGTCTCGGCGTAGTCGCCGTCGGACCATGCGATGCGCGAGCCCTGGGCGGAGCTGCCGGTGAACGTCGCGACCTCGGTGCCGAGTGCGGCGTCGACCGCGATCGGCGCGTTGCCGGCGGTGATGGCGTGCGCCCGCGGCGACCGGTCGACGGGCCTGCCGCCGACGTAGTCGAGATCGAGCAGGTCGGCCGCGGGGAGCGGCTCGAGGAGTCGGGCCAGCTCGGCCGATCCGTTCGCCGCGGTCACGGTGAACGAAGCCTGCGACTGGCGGGCGGCCGCGTCGGTGACGACGTAGGCGAGCGTGTGCGCGCCCGCCACGCTCGGCGTGAACGTGTACCGGCCGTCGTCGGTGCGCGCCACCTCGACGACACCACCCGTCGGGTCGGTCACCTCGACGGCGACCTTCACCCGGCCCGAGTTGTCGACCGCCTGCGGCGCCGGGGCGATGTAGGGCCGACCGACGACCGCGGAGGCACCGGGCGCCGGGCGCTCGGCCTCGACCTGCGGCGGCGTGGCGTCGATGAGCTTGAGCTCGCGGTTCGCGACGCGGTAGACGTTCTTGTCGCTCAGCGGCGTGCTGTAGATCTCGACGCCGGCGATGCGGCCGTCGAGCGTCGCGTCGTCGAGGGTGCCGCTCGCGTTCGCGTCGCCGCCGATCGCCATGTAGCGCGCCGCGGTGTTGCTCGGCTTGACCGGGAACGAGACGTCCTCCGTGGTCACCGCCCTGATGCCGTTCACGTAGAGGCGGGCGTCGGTGCCGTCGTACCAGCCGGTCACGTGGTACCAGGTGCCGTACTCCAGCTCGACCGACGGACGAGGGCTCGAATACCAGAATCCGAGCTCGTACGTCGTGGCCGACGCCGTTCGCACCGCCTCGAGGCCGACGCCGCCGCCCTGCATGCCGCCGAACACGTCGACGTATCCGCCGACGGGCTTGTCGATCGCGTCGAGCTTGAACGTCGCGTCGATCGTGAAGCCGTCCTGCAGCTTCGCGTAGTCGGCGTCGCTCCAGGGCGCGGTCTTGAACGCGGTGGCCGCGTCCTGCTCACCGACCGCGACCTGTGCGCCGAGGTCGGCGTCGTCCGCGACTCGGGCAGCGCCGCCTGCGGTGAGGGTCCACGCCTTCGGCGAGGCATCCGCGGCCTTGCCGTCGGCGAAGCCGACATCGAGGAGATCGGCGGTCGGCACCTGCTCGCGCAGGTCGTCGAAGGTGAGCTTCTCGGGGTCGAACGGCGGCTCGACCGGGCCGGTCGAGCCGGTCGTCGTGAACCGCGCCGTGAGCGCCGTACCCTCCTTGCCCCACGCGTTGATCGGGGTGACCCGCACCTCGTACTGTCGCGACGGGCGCAGGTTCCACACCTCGTGGTTGCGGCTCGTCGGCATCGGCAGGTTGTAGAACCCCGACCACTGCAGGAAGGTGTTCACGGTCTGCCCGGTCGCGACGTCGACCGTCGTGTAGCGGTACTTGTGCACGATGTCCTGCACGGTGTTCGGAGCGGGCACGGCCTGCGGGAACGCGACCATCGCCTTGTCCTCGCCGATGCCGTCGACCGTCACCGCGGAGCCCGCCTTCCACTCGGGCGCCTTCGAGAGGCTCGCGCGGTGGGTGTTGTTGAGCGGGAAGCGCTCGTCGTACGTCTTCGTCGTGTCGACCGAGTCGGCGACGTCCCACGTCCACGTCTGGTCGATCCACTGATCGGCGAGCAGGTCGTAGTTCCTGATCGTGACCTTCGAGCCGGTGATCTCGACGACCGCCGTCTGGCGGTTGTTGCCCGCGTCGTCGGGCGTCGTGTCGTTCGATCGGCTCGTCGGGCTCGTGCCCACGACGCCCGACTCGAACTCGTAGTACGCGAGCGGCGGTGCATTGACGGTCGTGAAGCCCTTGTCGGCCTTGTCGCCGGCACGGTTCTCCTGGCCCTGCCAGACCGACGTCGGGATGTTCTGCGGCGTGTGGATGTGCCCGCCCCAGACGACCGCCTGCGGGAAGTCGTCGAAGACCGACTGCAGGGTGTTGCCGCAACCGCTCGAGAGGCCCGTGCCGTACCACTCGTTCGAGACGTAGTGCGTGCACTGCAGCGGGTGGTGCACGAGCACCATGACGGGCTTCGTCGGGTCCTCGGCCGTGGCGGCCGCGAGTCGCTGCTGCAGCCACGAGGCGGCGTAGGCGTAATTGCCCGAGCTCGCCGACGACGGCTTGCCCGTGACGGGGTCGAGCGTGCCGGCACCCGGCGAGACGGTGATGAAGTGGTAGCCGTCGATCGTGTAGTCGGCGTTCGGCTTCTGGCCGCCGGTGGCCTGGGTGAACAGGTCGTACGACGAGATCGCGCTGACGTCGTGGTTGCCGAGCGAGGCGACGAGGTCGATGCCGAGGCCGGCCTTCGAGTCGATCGTCGACTTCAGCCCGGCGTACTCGCTCGCGGTCGCGGTATTCGTCAGGTCGCCCACGAAGAGGGCGGTGCCGACGTTCTCGGCGGCCCAGAAGTCGTACGCCTCGGCGAGCTCGCTCCAGTTGTTGTGGATGTCGCCGATCGCCGCGAAGCGGATGTCGGGCTCGCCGGCGGCGGTCGCAGGGGCTTCGACGACCGACTCGGTCGACGACGGCCCGGATGCCTCGGCGGAGGGCTCCTCGGACGCCGGCGCACCGGCCGGGGCCCGGGTCGCATCTCCGCCGACCGTGACGGTGCGCGTCTCCTCGGTGATGCCGCCCTCGGCATCGGTGACGGTGAAGGCGACCGTGTACTCGCCCGCGACGGCGGGCACGAAGCGGTAGGCGCCGTCGTCGCCCGGGCTCACGGCGGCCACGACGCCGTCGGGGCTCGTGACCGAGACGACGAGGTCGCCGGCCGCACCGGCCCCGCCGGTGAAGACGACGGTGTCGCCGACGACGGCGTCGGTCGGGCCGGTGATGGCGACGGGCGCGTCGGCCGCGCCCGATGCGGTGGCGGCCGACTCGGCGTCGCCGTTCGACGGCGCGACGGCCGATGCGGTGGTGGCGGGCGCGGCCTGCGCCTGGGCAGGCGCGGCGGCGATGCCGGTGAGGAGCAGCGTCGCGGCGGCGACGGAGGTGACCACGAGGGCCGACCGACGCCGGGATCGGCGGGGAACGGCGGAATCGGACGGGGGGACGGCGGGCTGCGACACGATATGTCCTTCGAGTGACCTGGGCCGGAACGGTGCCACGAAACCGAGCCGAGGTGGCCGCCGGGTGAACGTGAGGGGACCGCGCGGCGGCGGATTCGCGAGCGGGGCCGGATTCGTCGGCCCGCTGCGCACAGTGGGTGCGCGGCCCGGTCGTGGCCGGGTCTCAGCCGGCGTCGGGCAACTCGGCCGTGCCGGCGGCCTGCGCCTCGAACGAGATGGTGTGCGGCAGGTACCGGTCTTCGCCGCACTCGACGGGGCGCGCGTTCGCGGCGTACGTCTCGCGCCGCACCTGCAGCATCGGGCTCGAGCGTCGGACCCCGAGCAGCCGTGCGTCCTCGCTCGATGCGGCGACGGCCTCGATGCGGTGGTTGCCGTGCGTGATGACGATGCCGGCGTCGGCGAGCCGTCGCGTGGTCGAGTGCGCATCGTCGGGCATGCGTGCGACGTGCGGCATCACCCACGGCGCCCAGGTCGAGCGCTCGACCATGACGTCGCGCCCCTCGAGCGTGCGCACGCGGATCATGTGCAGCACCTCGTCGCCCGTGCCGATGCCGAGCAGCCGCGCCTCGCGCGGAGTCGCGCGTCGGACCTCCCTCGCGACGACCCGACCGCCCGACGCGCGGCCCTGGGCCTCGGCCCACTGGGTGAACGAGCGCATGCGGTCGAACCCCTGGGTCTTCGCCGCCTGCACGAACCAGCCCGCGCCGCGGCGCGACTCGACGAGGCCCTGGCGCGCGAGCGCGGCGAGCGCGCTTCGCACGACGCTGCGCGAGGAACCCTGCGCCGCGGCGAGCTCGAGCTCGCTCGGCAGCCGGGTGCCTGCCGGCAGCTCGCCCGACACGATCCGGCGACGCAGGTCGCCGATGAGGTCGACCGACCCGGTCACTCGAAGACGACCCCCGCCACCTCGGCGAACCGTCCGCGCATGACGGCGATCGCATCGGGGTGTTCGTCGACGAGCACGAACCGGCGGCCGAGGGTCGCGGCGACGGCGCCGGTCGTGCCGGACCCCGCGAAGAAGTCGAGCACCCAGTCGCCCTCGCGGGTCGAGGCCTGCACGATGCGCCGCAGGATGCCCTCGGGCTTCTGCGTCGGGTACCCGGTCTTCTCTCGCCCGGTCGGCGAGACGATCGTGTGCCACCAGACGTCGGTCGGCAGCTTGCCGAGCTCGGCCTTCTCGGGGGTCACGAGGCCCGGCGCCATGTACGGTTCGCGGTCGACCGCGGTCGAGTCGAACCAGTAGCGCTCGGGGTTCTTCACGTACACGAGGATCGTGTCGTGCTTCGTCGGCCAGCGCCGCTTGGACTTCGCGCCGTAGTCGTACGCCCAGATCAACTCGTTGAGGAAGCACTCGCGCCCGAACAGCGCGTCGAGCAGCACCTTCGCGTAGTGCGCCTCGCGGTAGTCGAGGTGCAGATAGAGCGTGCCGTCGTCGGCGAGCAGGCGCCAGGCCTCGACGAGTCGCGGTTCGAGGAACGCCCAGTAGTCGTCGAAGCGGTCGTCGTAGCGGAGCAGGTCTCCGCGGATGCGCTCGTAGCGCTTGCCCGCGAACCCGGTGATCGTGTTGACGGTGTTCGCCGCGCCCGGCTCGGGCTCCGAGTCATCCGCCTCGACCTGCCGCACGTGACGCAGCGACTGGCGCGCCTGCACCCGGCCGGTGTTGAACGGCGGGTCGAGGTAGATGAGCGTGAACCGGCCGTCGGGCAGGGTGGGCAGCACCGCGAGGTTGTCCGCATGGATGATGCGGTCGGGTTCGTCGGAGGCCACGGGCTCCAGTCTGCCAGTCGACCGCTCCGCCGGTTGCAGTAGCGCCCGCCGAAGTCAGCCGGCGTGCTCGTGCGCGTGCGCGTCGGCGATCTCGCGGCCCGCGGCGGGGTCGGATGCCGCGGCCGAACCGACGACGTCGGCGACGGCGCCGCGCGAGTGCACGACCTGCCCGCCCACCAGCGTCACCTCGGCGTGCTCGGCGAGGAGGCCCGCTGGGTCGTGCTCGTGCGCGTAGAGGTCGCCCGACCACACGACGAGGTCGGCGTCCATGCCCACCGCGAGTCGCCCGCGCGACCCCTCGAGATGCCAGGCCCGCGCACCGTGCACCGTGTAGGCCTCGAGCGAGCGGTCGACGCCGACCCGCTCCCCCGCGGTCCAGGCGTCGGTGCCGTCGAGCGCCGCACGGGTCGCGGCCGAGAAGACGCCGACGAGCGGGTCCATCTCGCCGACCTGCCAGTCGCTCGAGAAGGCGACGGTCGCGCCCGAGTCGAGGAGGCTCCTGAAGCGCCAGGCACGGCTCCAGCGCTCTTCGCCGACGTTCTCCATCCACGTGCCGGCGACGAGGTCGGGCGAGCAGTGCCGCGGCTGCATCGCCGCGGTGACGCCCAGCTCCGCGAAGCGCGGCAGGTCGTCGGGGTGCAGGCACTCGACGTGCACGACGCCGTGGCGCCGGTCGACCGTGCCGTTCACCCGTTGCGCGTGCTCGATCGCGTCGAGCGCCAGCCGGATGCCCGCGTCGCCCGTCGCGTGCGTGTGGGTCTGCAGGCCCAGCCGGTCGAGTTCGGTGACGACGTCGACGAGCTCGCGCCCGCCGTTGCCGGCGTAGCTCGGGCGTCCGCGCCGGCCGGGCCGGGTCGCGTAGTCGTCGAGCATGAGCGCGGTGTGCGGCTCGATCACGTCGTCGGAGTAGAGCTTGATGGGCCCGAGGCGCAGCAGGCCCGCGTCATCCGGGTTCTCGGCCGCGTTCGCGATCGTGTCGCGGAGCGTGCGCCGGAACTCGCCGTCGGCCCCGACGGGGTGGAAGAGCGCGGCGATCACTCGGGAGCTCAGCACGCCCTCGGCGAGCGCACGCTCGAAGAGCGGAAGCTCGGCGAGCGGCACCTGCGGCTCGACGACGGTCGTGATGCCGAGCGCGGTCGCCATCCGCATGCTCGACCGCAGCTTGCGGTACCGGCGTTCGGGCGAGTACATCGGGATGTCGCGCTGCAGCGCCGCGAGTCCCGCGACGGTCATCGCGCTCGTGTAGAAGTCGGTGACCCATCCGGTCGCCGTGCCGTCGGCGTCGCGCTCGGCGCGGCCCCAGGCGATCTCGCCGCCGTCGGCGAGGCCGAGCACCTCGAGCGCGCGGCGGTCGAGCCACACCGAGTGCTGGTCGTAGGTCGTCACGAAGATCGGCCGGCCGTGCGGGTCGAGGCCGGCCAGGTCGCGCGCGTTCGGCCGGCGGTTCTCGACGACGGCGTACACGGCGTTCTCGGCGCAGATCCACGGCAGCTCGGGGCGGGCGGCCGCGAAGCCGGCGATGCGCCGGCGCACCTCGTCGAGGGTGTGCGCCCCTTCGAGCGAGACCGCATCGTCGTCGAAGCCGAGCAGCAGGTGGTTGTGGCTGTCGATCACGCCGGGCGTGACGAGCCGGCCGTCGGCCTCGACCGTGCGCCGCGCGGCGGGCGCCTCGGCCGCGGGGCCGACGTAGGCGATGCGGTCGCCCGTGACGCCGATCGCCTCGGCCCAGGGCCGCGCGGGGTCGAAGGTGCGCACGCGTGCGCCGGTGATGAGGAGGTCGAGGGTCATGGTGCTGGGCTTTCTGCGGTGTGCGGTGGAGCGCGGTGTGCGGTGGAGCGCGGTGTGCGGTGGAGCGGTGGTGCGGTGATGCGGTGATGCGGTGGCCGATGACATGGGGCAGTCACCAGCCACGGTTCGCCGGACTCCGGGGGCGTTCGGTCCGCCGGAGCTGTGGATTTGTGGACATGTGCGCATCGATCGTGTGGATGTGTGGAATTGTCGACGCGCACGCTGTGGACATGTGGACGTGTGGACGCCCTTGCGAGAAGCGTCCCCGGCCGGTGCGTTCGCTCCTCGGACGGCGTGGTCGTGTGGGCACGTGGACTCGACCCATGTGGTCATGCGGTCATGTGGTCGCGCTCCCGGCCGAGACATCCCCGACCCGGGCGACGGGATCGCGGAGCCGACGCGGCCGGCCGCCGTGATCCCGTCGCGGACCGTGGGGATCCTCAGGCGAGGTCGTCGTCCTCGTCGGCGTCGAGCAGGTGCGCCGCGCCGGGGTTCGTGCGCAGGTACAGCGCGTAGTAGAGGAACCCGGCGACGATGATCCCCGCCGCGATGCCGAGGCTCAGCCACTGCGCGGGGTCGAGGATCCCGATCACGAAGATCGTCGCGATCGCGGCGAGGGCGACGATCGGCGCGATCGGCCAGAGCGGCATGCGGAAGTACGCCGACATCGACGCCCCGGCGGCGGCCTCGCGGTTCGTCTGCCGGCGCACGACGAGCGCGGCGAGGGCGATGAAGCCGTAGCTGAACGCGAGCGTCGATCCGGTGGCGTTGAGCAGCACGTCGAAGGGCACGAAGCATGCCGCGAGGGCGAGCACGCCCATGACGATCGTGGCGACGACCGGCATCTTCGTCGTCGGCGACACCTTCGCGAGCGGGCGGGCGAGCCCGGCCGGCATCGCCTGGTCGCGGGCAGCGGCGAAGAGCAGGCGGCCCGACTGCAGGGCGATCGCGATGATCGCGTTCACGATCGCGAGTGCGATCGCCACGAGCACGACGATCGTGACGGCATCGCCGGCGCTCTCGGCGAGGAACGTCTCGACCGGCAGCGCCGCGCCGAAGAGGTCCTCGAGCGAGTCGGCACCGAGCAGGATCGCGGTCAGCGGGATGAGCTCGGCGAGCACGGTGATGAGCGCGCTCCAGAGCACGGCGCGGGCGATGGTGCGGCGGGCGTTGCGGGTCTCCTCGGCGAAGTAGATCGCGCCGCCGTAGCCGTTGTACGAGAAGATGCCCTGCGTGATCGCCAGCACGAGCCCGGCGATGCCGAGCGGAGCGAGTCCGCCCGTCGCGGGGTCGAGCACCTGCGGGTCGAAGAGCGCGGTGATCGGGCGCTCGACGTTGATGAGCCCCAGCACCGCGAGCAGCACGAGCGCGGCCATCTCGACGAAGAGGAAGGCACCCGTCACCCACGCGTTCGTGCGGATGTTGAAGCACGCCGTCACGGTCGCGAGCACGATCACGATGAGCGCCGTCCACAACGGGTCGAGCCCCGCGATCGCGACGCCGAGGTAGTCGGCGACGCCGAGCGCGAAGATCGCCACGATGAGCGGCAGCGTGATGAGGTTGATGAAGAACACGGCCGCGCCCGCTGCCGGCCCGAGCACGCGGTTCACGAGCGAGTAGTCGCCGCCGGCGATGGGATGCCGCGACCCGAGCTCGGCGTAGCACAGCGCGACGAGCAGGCTGATGACGCCGGCGAGGGCGAAGCCCCAGAAGACGCCGGTGCCGTAGGTGGCGAGCGCGGCGCCGCCGAGGATGAACACGCTCGAGGCGGGCGAGATGCCCGAGAGGGTGATGAGCACGTTGCCGCCGACGCCGAGCGAACGCGACAGCTGCGCGCCGTGCGTCGTCGTCGCGGCCGTGTCGAGGGCGGGCGCTGGAGTGGGTGATGACATGGGGGTCTCGCTTCGTCGGGGGAACCAAGGCATTATTTGACTCAAGTGTCAAAGAATGCAACCGAGCATGACAGGCCGATCGGTTAGTGTCAAGAACATGGCCCGACCCCGCAACCAGCACGCCCGGCGCGCGGCCCTCATCGAGGCGACGTATGCCGCGGGGCGCATGCACGGGCTGCGGTCGCTGTCGCTGACGGATGTCGCGGCCCAGGCCGGCCTCACGCGGGGCGCGATCCTCTACTACTACGAAGACCTCGACGCACTGCTCGTCGAGGCCCATGCTGCCGGTGTGGAGCGGTTCTGCGACGATCGCGATGCCGTCGTCGACCGCCTCGACGACCCCCGTGCGCAGCTCGCCGCCGCCATCGACGGCGGTCTGCCGAGCGGGCCCGATGACGCGCTCATGAGCCTGCTCTACGAGTTCGACGTGCTCGCCGGCAACTCGCCGCTGCACGACGAGCTCGTGCAGAAGCTCTACCTGCGCCAGCTCGAGACGTACCGTCGCATCCTGGCCGCGGGGCGCACGGCCGGCGTCTTCACGCCGAACCTCGACGACGACCGGCTCGCGATGACGTTCGTCGCCCTCGAAGACGCGTACGGCCTGCACATCGTCGGCGGCAACGCGCTCATGACGGTCGAGACCGCGGCCGCGGCGATGCGGGCGGTCGCGGCGGAACTCGGCTGCCCGACCACCCCGTCGGCCGAGTAGGCGCGCAGCACCGTATCGAGGCCGGGCCGCTCGACCCGGTGGCCTCGATCCGCTTCGCCACTCGACCGACCGACCGTCCTCAGACGTCGAGACGGATCGAGCCCTTGAAGCGATCGGACCGCGCCGGAGGCGCGCCCGCGGCATCCCCCTCGTCGTCGGCGAAGGCGATGCCCTTGTCACCGTCGGGGGTCGGCGCCGGCGTGGGCAGGCGGTTCTGCCGGTCCATCTCGACCTGCGCCTCGTACTTGCGCGGCGCGAACACCTCGTCGCCGATCATCATGACGGCGCTGCCCGAGGGCTTGCCCTTCTTGGTCTTGTCGGAGAGGTCGATCCAGCCGAGCCGCACGGCGACGACGATGACGGCGAGCGCGCCGAGCGCGATCGCGAGCCAGATCCACCAATCCACCCGGCGATTCTAGCGGGGTGACCCTGAGCCTTCCTCGCGAGCCGTCGCTCAGCCGCGACGCGCGGCCGTCAGGGCACCCGGTAGAGCCACTCGCGCGTCGCGAACTTCGCCTCGACGAGCTCCTCGGCCTCGGCCAGCTCGTCGGCGGTCACGCTGCCCGGCGTCGCCCCGTTGAGCGCGACGAACGTCTGCTTGAGGCTCTCGATGATGGCGCCGCGGCTGAGCCCCGTCTGCGAGCGCAGCGGGTCGACGCGCTTCGCCGCCGAGGCGATGCCCTTGTCGCTGATCTTCTCGCGACCGATGCGGAGGACCTCGAGCATCTTCTCGTTGTCGAGGTCGTACGCCATCGTGACGTGGTGCAGCACTCCCCCGTTGCCGAGGCGCTTCTGCGCGGCGCCGCCGATCTTGCCGAGCGGGCTCGTGATGTCGTTGAGCGGCTGGTACGTCGCCTCGATCCCGAGGGCGCGCAGGCCCTGCAGCACCCAGTCGTCGAGGTAGGCGTACGACTCGGCGAAGCTCATGCCCTGCACGAGCTCTGCAGGCACGTAGAGCGAGTAGGTGACGACGTTGCCCTGCTCCATCATCATCGCGCCGCCGCCCGAGATACGGCGCACGACGTCGAAGCCATAGCGCTCGGCGCCCTCGGGATCGACCTCGTTCTTCACCGACTGGAACGAGCCGATGACGACGGCCGATTCGTCCCACTCCCAGATGCGCAGGGTCGGCTTGCGGCGGCCCTCGCCGACGCGGGTGGCGAGCACCTCGTCGAGCGCGAGGTGCAGGCGCGGCGGCACGGCGGGGTCGTGCACGACCTCCCAGTCGTAGTCGGCCCAGCTCGTCGCCTCGGTGAGCGCGCGGCGCACGGCGACCGCGACGGCGTCGGCCGAGAAGCCCAGCATGACGGCGTCCTTGCGGAGGCGCGCGCCGATCGCGGCCGAGATCTGCTTCGCGTCGGAAGCCGCGGGCAGGCCCTCGAGCGCGGCGTTGATGTCGTCGAGCGCTTCGTCGGGTTCGAGGAAGAAGTCGCCGGCGACCCGCGGGTTGCGGATCGCCCCGCCGACCACGTCGAAGTCGACGATCACGAGCTTGCCGCCGGGCACCTTGTATTCACCGTGCATGCGGTACAGCCTACGGATGGGTTCCGTCGGTCGAGTAGCGCGGGAGCGTCACGGGCTCGGACGCGCCGCGTCAGGCCGACCGCCGGGTGCACTCGCGGGAAGGCGGCCACAAATCCACAAGTCCACTCGATCGGTGTCCACAAATCCACAAATCCACTCGATCGGTGGCCACAAATCCACAAATCCACACCTGGTGCGGATCGCTTGGTCCCGCCGGTGCCGCCTACTCGACCGACGGGACCCTGCGTACGCTGGCGACATGACGACGTTCTTCCTGGCGCGGCACGGCGAGACCGTCTGGCACGCCGAACACCGCTACGCGGGCAACTCGGATGTCGCGCTCACGCGCCACGGCCTCGGCCAGGCCGCGGCGCTCGGCGCGTGGGCGGTCGACGCCCGGCTCGATGCGATCATCGCCTCGCCGCTCAGCCGCGCGCAGCGCTCGGCCGCACCCGCCGGCGAGACGACCGGCCTGCCGGTGCGCACCGACGCCCGGCTCGTCGAGATCGACTTCGGCGCCGCCGAGGGACTCACGCCCGACGAGCTCACCGAGCGGTACCCGGCCGAGTGGGCGGCGTTCTGCGAGGCGCCCGCGTCGAACCCGTTCCCGGGCGGCGAGACCGGCCGCGCCGGCATCGCCCGGGCGCTGCCGGTGTTCGACGAGCTGGTCGAGGAGTTCCCCGACGGGCGCGTGCTCGTCGTCGCGCACGCCACCCTCATCCGGCTGCTGTTCTGCGAGCTCGCCGGCATGGACCCCGACGGCTACCGCGACCTGCTGCCCGTGCTCGGCAACTGCAACGTGACGACGATCGTCTACCCCTGGGCGACGGAGTCGCGCGCGGCGCACCATCCCCGCATCCGACTGCTGGGCTACGACGTGCCGCCCTGGCACGCGGGCATGTAGCCGCGGCGGTCGGCGGCGCTTCGAGGCGCTCGCCTCGCTCCCTCCTCGGCCCGCGACGGGCCGGAACTCGAACGAGGCGCCACCGGGTGAGTCCCGGCGGCGCCTCGTGCGGGGCGACGACCCCTACTCCTCCCAGGGCACGTCGGGCGCCTTGTAGTAGCCGATGCCCATCTCGTCCCAGCGGTGGGCCTGCTGCACGATGCGGCGTTCGAAGTCGTCGAACGAGCGCACCTCGGGCGCCGACCAGCCGACCTCGGCGATCGCCGGCATGCGCGGGAAGCTCACGAAGTCGGCGTACTGCGACACGGGGATGAACTGGTCGAGCGACGTCGGCAGCTTCGTCGAGCCGTAGTAGGCGCGGTCGGCCCAGAGCGCCGCCTCAACGCCCTCGATCTGCTCCTCGGTCGCGAGCGAGACGCTGCCGTCGGTGCTCGAGGTCACCGAGATCGGGTCCCAGTCGTACGAGCGCTCGAGGTCGACGAGGCCGGCCCAGCTGAGCCCGTAGGGCACGCTCGCGTCGTACTTCATGTCGAGGTACGAGCGGTCGGCGGGCGAGGCGACGACCGTCGCGCCCTGCGCGAGCGCGTTGCGGAGCTCCCGCACGTCGGGGCGCTCGTTCGGCGTGCCGATCGAGGCCTGGTCGCCGGCGTCGGCCCACCACTGCATGATGGAGCCCTCGGGCAGCGGCGAGGCGCCGATCTGGTGCCAGCCCATGACCCGCTTGCCCTGCTCGGCGAGCACCTCGGCGGAGGTCTCGACGTACCAGTCCATCTGCTCCTGCGTGGTCGACGGCACCTCGTCGCCGCCGATGTGCACGATGTCGGAGGAGCTCTGCTGCGCGGCCTCGGTGAACACGTCCTGCAGGTAGGCGCGCACCTCGGCTCGCTTCTCGGGCGTGAGGCAGATGGTCGGCAGGCCGACGTCGAAGCCCGAATACGGCGCGACGGCCTTGCCGTCGCAGTTGATCTCGGGGATCGACGCCTTGGCCGCCATCGCGTGGCTCGGCCCGTCGATCTCGGGCACGACCTCGATGAAGTGGTCGGCGGCGTACTTCACGATCTCCTGGTAGTCGGCCTTGGTGTAGAACCAGGGCCCGCCGGTGCCGGGCTTCCATCCGCTCTGCGTCGATGCGCCGACCTGCGTGAGCTCGGGCCGCGCATCGACGGTGAGGCGCCAGCCCTGGTCGTCGGTGAGGTGCAGGTGGAGCGCGTTGTACTTGTAGAGCGCCATGTGGTCGATGAAGCGCTTCACGTCGTCGACGGGGTAGAACCGCCGACCGACGTCGAGCATGGCGCCGCGGTAGTCGTAGCGGGGCGCATCGCTGATGTCGACCGACGGGATCGCCCAGGCGACATCGGATGCCTCGGCCGATTCGACCTCGGGCGGCAGCAACTGCCGGAGCGTGGTCGCGCCGCGGAACAGCCCCTCGGCGGTGTGCGCCTCGAGCGACACGTGCGTTCCCTCGGCCTGGATCGTGTAGCCCTCGTCGCCGAGGGCGGCGTCGCCGCGGGTCGAGAGCTCGATCGTCGCGCCCCGGGATGCGCCCGCTGCTCGCTGGCCGACGGGGACCGCGTAGCCCGTGGCATCCCTCAGCAGTTCCGCGAAGCCCTCACCGACCGACGCCGCGCCGTCGTCGAGCGGGTGCACCTTGATGACGGTGCCGGCGCCGAGTTCGACGGGATCCGCGCCCGTCGCGGCGACGTGCGACGGTTGTGGAACGAGGGCGAGGTCGGCGAGCGGGTCGGCGCCGGCAGCGGAGTCGGCGGCATTCGCCGGCAGGGGCGCGGCGACGAAGGCGAGCGCACCCACCGCGACAGTGGCGGCGAGTGCGGCGCGGGGCGATCTGGACATCGGTGTCCTCCTCGAGCTCGGTGGTAGGGGCGTCTCGGGTTCTCTCCGAAAGCTAGCCAGCGCTGATCGAGTCTGTCAATAGTCCGATGTTTTCGGTCAGAAACAATCACCATGGGTGATCATTCGCTCATCTTTGCGATCAGTCGACCGCGTACCGCTCGTCGAGCCAACGCACGAGGTCGCCGAAGACCTCGGCCCGGTTGGTCTCGTTGAAGGGCTCGTGCCGCGCACCCTCGTACACGATGAGCTCGACGTCGCGCAGGCCCGACCGCTCGACGTACGCCTCGGCGAGGCGACGCACGCTGCGCTCGCCGCCGACGGCGCACTCGGTGCCGCTCATGATGAGCAGCGGCAGCTCGGGCGGGAGGCCGCGCGCGGGCCGGCCGAGCAGCCTGAGCGTGTCGGGCAGTCCGAACAGCTTCGGCAACGGCACCTCGGTCGCGTACGGGTCGGCCATGAACGCCCGGGCCACCTCGGGGTCGCGGCTGAGCCACTCCATCGGTGTCGGCCCGGTGTGCCCGAAGCGCCTGTTGCTCGGCGAGTGGAGGTCGAACAGCGTGCGGTAGGCGGTACCGGTGAGCACGAAGCCGTCGTACCGCTCGGGGTGCCGGTTCATGATGATCTGCCCGAGGAACGACCCCCAGGACTGCCCGAGGTAGACGAGCGGCAGGTCGGATGTCTCGTGCTCGCGGATCACGCCGGTGAACTGCTCGACCGCATCGATCGCCGCACGCAGGCCGCCCGGGCCGAGCCGCCCCATGCGGGTGAGGTCGCCGCCGTGCTGCACGTAGCCGGTCTGCCCGTGCCCGCGGTGGTCGTCGGCCCAGACCGAGTAGCCCGCCGCGTTCAGCACCCCGACGAGCTCGCCGTACCTGCCGATGTGCTCGCCCACGCCGTGCGCGAGCTGGACGACGGCGGTCGCATCGGGCACCCGCCACGATTCGTAGTGGATGGCGACCCCGTGCGCATCGATGAAGCTCGGCATGCCGAACATCATCGCAGGCGGCGCGCCGACCGCCGGGCGGCCGATCGTCCCGAACGAGCGCGACCCCTTGACGGGGGTGATTCCAAAGTGCTCTTATATGAACGTTTGGTGGCGGAAAACGTCACAATCCATCACTTTGAGATTGCGAGCAATGATGCAGCAACCGTGTACCCGGCCCGTCGGGCCGCCGCGTCGCTTCACCGCACTCGGCCTCGCCGCCCTCGTCGCGATGACGGGCCTCGGCTCGTTCGCGCTCGCGGCCGGCTCGACACCGAGCGTTGCCGAGGCCGCCTCGAGCGAGCCGACGCCGATCACGCCGAAGAAGGTGAACCCCGAGGTGCCCGTCGACGACACGGGCACCACGCTCGGTGCGATCACCGGCGTCGAGCAGGACGGCGCGACCGTCACCCTCGAGGCCGAGCACGGCGCGCTCAGGGCGACCTTCCTCGACGAGCGCACCCTGCGCCTCGAGGCCACCCCGACCGGCGAGTTCACCGACCCCGCGAACACCCCGCAGGGCGACCCCGCCCGCACGGCGAACATCGTCGTCGGCGAGGACGACTTCGACGAGGCATCCGTGACCGTCACCGAGGGCGACACGATCACCATCGCGACCGCGAAGGCGACCCTCGAGATCGACCGCGCCACCGGGCGCACCGCGCTCGAGCGCGCCGACGGCTCGACCGTCTGGTCCGAGTCCGAGCCCCTCACCTTCGGGCGCAGCTCGACGACCCAGCACCTCGAGGCGGTCGAGGGCGAGCAGTTCCTCGGCGGCGGCATGCAGAACGGCCGGTCGATCCACACGGGTGCGACCATCAACGTCGCCAAGAACTTCGACTGGGACGACGAGGGCTACCCGAACGCGGTGCCGTACTACATGTCGTCGAACGGCTACGGCGTGCTGCGCGACACGTTCGCCGCCGGCAGCTACGATTTCGCGGCGGGCACGACGACGCACGCCGAGCAGCGGTTCGACGCGTTCTACTTCGTGGGCGACTACGAGGACGCGCTCGACGGCTACACGAAGCTCACCGGCCGGCCGATCATGCCCCCGGTGTACGCCCTCGAGTACGGCGACGCAGACTGCTACAACCGCTCGAGCCCGACCTACTCGGGTTCGAAGGACCCGGCGAAGCTGAAGACCCCGCAGGCGCTCGAGATCGCGAAGGACTTCGTCGAGCACGACATGCCCGGCGGCTGGATGCTCGTCAACGACGGCTACGGCTGCGAGTACCAGGAGCTGCCCGAGACCGTCGACGCCATCGAGGCCGAGACCGGCCTCAAGACCGGCCTCTGGACCCAGCGCTCGCTCACGCAGCAGGAGTACGAGGTCGGCGAAGCCGGCATCCGCCTGCGCAAGCTCGACGTCGCCTGGGTCGGGTCGGGCTACCGGCTCGCGCTCACCGGCTGCGAGGCCGCGCACGACGGCATCGAGCAGTACTCCGACGCCCGCGGCACCTCGCTCATGGTCGAGGGCTGGGCGGGCGCGCAGCGCTGCGGCATGCAGTGGACGGGCGACCACTCGGGCAACCTCGACGCCGTTCGCTGGCAGGTCTCGGCGCTCACGGGCGCCGGCAACTCGGGCCTGCCCTTCACGACCGGCGACGTCGACGGCATCTTCGGCGGCTCCGCCGAGAGCTACGTGCGCGACCTGCAGTGGAAGGCGTTCGCGCCCGCGCTCTACTCGATGAGCGGCTGGGCCTCGGTCGACAAGCGGCCGTGGCTCTACGGCGAGCAGGCGACGGCGATCAACCGCTCGTACCTGCAGCTTCGCCAGCAGCTCATGCCGTACATCTACACGCTCGCGGCCGAGTCGCACCGGAGCGGCCTGCCGATGATGCGGTCGCTCGCGCTCGAGTACCCGAAGGACCCGGGCGCCTACAGCGTCGAGGCCAACAACGAGTTCCTGCTCGGCAGCGACTACCTCGTCGCACCCGTCTTCACGAAGACGACCGTGCGCAACGGCATCTACGTGCCCGAGGGCGAGCAGTGGGTCGACTACTGGACGGGCAAGCTCTACGAGGGCGGCCAGGTGATCAACGGCCACCCGGCGCCCCTCGACAAGCTGCCGATCTTCGTGCGCGCCGGCGCGCTCGTGCCGCAGGGCGTCGTCGCCCGCAACGCCTCGTTCGTGCCCGAGGACTCGCCGATCACCCTGTCGGTGTACCCGCAGGACGAGAGCGAGTTCGCGCTCTACGAGGACGACAAGGTGACCCGCGGCTACGCCGACGGCGAGTCGAGCACCCAGGAGTTCACGGTCGACGCGCCGGAGCCCGGCAAGAAGGGCACCGTCACGATCGGCATCGGCGAGCGCGAGGGCGACTACGACGGCAAGGCCGGCGCCCGCCCCTACGTGATCGAGGCGCACACGGGCTCCGCGCCCCAGAACGTCGCGGTCGACGGCACCGGCCTGAAGAAGGCCGCGTCGCTCGAGGCGCTCGAGGCCGCGGCATCCGGCTGGTTCTACGACGCCGCCGACGCCGGCGGGGTCGTGACCGTGAAGCTCGCGCCGATCGCCTCCGGCGAGCGCGCCGAGGTCGTGCTGGCCGCGACGAGCGCGGTCGGCGGGCGCGACGCGGATGCCTCGGCGGCATCGGTCTCGGTCGACCTGGCCGATCGCGTGTTCCAGGGCGACGAGACCACGGTGACGGCGACGTTCCGCAACACCGGCACCAAGGCGAAGGACGACGTCGTGCTGACGCCGGCCTCGCCCGAGGGCTGGGAGCTCGTCTCCGCGACGGGCGACCGCGCCGGCACCGTGCAGGCGGGCGGCTCGGCGAGCGCCGAGTTCGTGTTCGAGGTGACGGATGCCGCGGCGGCCGACCGCCAGACCGTCGGCGTCGAGGCGGCGTACACGTCGCAGCGTTCGCCGCAGACGGTGTCGGGAGCGAACCAGATCTACGTCGCCTACGGCTCGCTCGCGGGCGCCTACAACGCCGACGCGATCAGCGAGATCGCGACGGCGAAGGCCGCGAACTTCGACGGCGGCGGCGCGAGCTTCTCGGCCGAGGCGCTCGCCCGCGCGGGCGTCACGCCGGGCTCGACGGTCACCGTCGGCACGGGCGACGCGGCGATCGGGTACACGTGGCCGGCGCCCTCGGGTGCGGCCGACTCGGTCTCGCCGGCCGGCCAGACGATCGCGCTCTCGGGCCGGGGCACGCACCTCGCGCTCCTCGCCTCAGCGGCGTCGGGCGGCGGGGTGAACCCCGAGCTCGAGCTGCACTACGCCGACGGCAGCGTGTCGAAGCAGAGCGTGTTCTTCCCGAACTGGCTGCCGCAGGCCTCGGGCCTCGGCGGTGCGAGCGTGGCGATCACCTCGCTCGGGCGCAACAGCGCGACGAACCCGGCCGTCTACGAGTATCCGACGTACAAGTACCAGGTGTACTCGAACGTGCTGCGGCTCAACCCCGCGAAGGAGCTCGCCTACGTCGTGCTGCCGACCGAGTCGCGACTGAAGATCTTCGACTGGAAGGTCGTCGACCAGCCGCTGCCGACGCCCCCGTCGGGCACGGTCTACGCCTCCGACCTGCCGTGGCTGAGCGCCACGAACGGCTGGGGCGTGATCGGCAAGGACGTCGCGAACAAGGACGCGGCGAGCTCGCCCGACGTTCCGCTCGCGATCAACTACACCGACCCGGCGACGGGCGCGAACCCGACGTACGAGAAGGGCCTCGGGGTGCACGCGCTCTCGAAGATCACGTACTACGTCGGCGGGGCGTGCTCGGCCTTCACGGCCGAAGTGGGCCTCGAGGCGCGGTTCGCCGGCAACGTGATCTTCAAGGTCGACGCCGACGGTGAGAACCGCTACCAGTCGCGGACGTTCACGCCCGGGTTCGCGCCCGAGTCGGTCGACGTCGACCTCAGCGGCGTGCAGTACGTCGACCTGATCGTCGAGGCGCCCGGCAGCATCAACGGCGCCCACGGCGTGTGGGGCGACGCGAAGTTCACCTGCGAGTGAGGCCGGTGCGGGCCGCTTCCCCACGGCCCGCCCAACACTGAACGGATGCCTCGGCGAGCGCTGCTCGCCGAGGCATCCGCTCGTTCGGGCTCAGAGTTCGACGCGCCCCACGAGGTTGACCTTCACGCCGAGCCGGTCGAGCATCGCGGCCTTCGCGACGAGGGCCTTGTCGGCGGTGTCGGCGTCGGGCGCGTAGACGAGCTGGGCGTGGTTGGCCTTGTGCCTGGCCATGAACTGGTCGCGGCTCACCTCGTGCAGCACGACGTGCGCGATCGGCCACTCGGGGTTCGTGGCGTTCTTGCGACGGATCGTCTCCTCCTCGGGCAGCACGACGACGGTGGCACGCAGGAGGTCGGCCTGCAGCCGGCCGTCGGCGATGAACACGCGCGAGAGGACCACCTCGCCGGGCTTCGAGACGCCGTTGACCGTCGATCCGCCCGCCGGGAAGAACACCGGGTCCTGCCGCCACCCCTCGGCGTTCTGCCAGCCGCCGAGGTGCGAGCCGGGCACGGAGCCCGAGATCTCGTACACCCACACGAACTCGCCCGCGAACTCCTCGCCCCAGCGCACGTCGTGCAGCGTGTTGTCGGGGACCATGCCCATCGCCCGCCAGATGCGGTCGGTGATGAGCGCGTCGACCGCGACGCCCTCGTCGGCCTCGTTGAAGTGCGGGAACGCGCGCCCCTCGTGCAGCACGCGCTCGCCGTCGCGCGACGTGACGGGCGGGCGCTCGGTCGAGTTGAGCAGGCCCTCGGCGAGGTCCGACGCCGGCACGAGGTCCTTCAGGCCCTGCTGGTACTGGATGCCGACGGCGTCGAGCCCGAAGTCGTCGGCGATCCGCAGCGCGGCGATGTACATCTTGTACTGCCAGCGCAGCTGCGCCTCGGTGAGCTCGGTCGCCTCGTCGCTGCCGAGCTTGAACGTCATGCCCCGCTCGACGAGCCAGGCCCCGACCGCGTCGGCCTCGTCGTCGCCGACCGTCAGCATCTCGGCGTAGAGCGCGGACTGCGAGAGCCGCTCCTTGTAGATGCCGAGCCGGTTCAGCAGCTCGTCGTCGAAGATCGCGTTGTACATGCCCATGCAGCCCTCGTCGAAGACGCCGATGATCGCCTTGTCGGCGAGCAGCTCGTCGGCGAGCGCACGCCCGAGCTCGACCTCGGCGGTGTCGGGCAGCTCTGGCAGGGGCCGCACGTGCGACGCGTCGTGCGTGATCGAGCCGGTCTCGACCCACTCGCGCAGCCCCTGCCGGAACCAGTCGTCGGTGAAGTCGACCGACCAGATCGTCGAGTACTCCCTGCCCATCTTGGTCAGACCGGCGTTCAGGCCGAGCAGGCCCACCAGGCCGGGCCAGTCGCCCGCGAAGTTCGCGACCGTGAGAATCGGCCCCCGGTGCGTGCGAAGGCCCGCGAGCACGTGGTGCGAGTACTGCCACACCGCTTCGGCGACGATCAGCGGCGCGTCGACCGGAATGGACTTGAACACCTCGAGCCCCATGCGCTGGCTCGAGATGAACCCGTGCCCGGTCGCGGGATCGACCTCGTTCGCGCGCACCACTCGCCAACCGAGCTCGCCGAGGGCCGCCGTGACGTCGGCCTCCATGGCGGCCTGCGTCGCCCAGCCCGCCGTGTTGGCCGACTCGCGCAGGTCGCCCGATGCGATCAGGTAGGCGGTGTTCGGCTCGGCCGCGGGGCGGGCCGCCGGCCGCGGGAGCGCGTACCGGGTCTGAGCGGTGTCGGTCATGGATGCCTCCTGGTGGGTGCTGGACGTCGGTGCTGGTGGTGGTTCGTGGTCATGCGCGGCCGCGCTGCTCGGCGGCGAGCTCGTGCACGACCTCTGCGCTCGCCGCATAGAGCCGCAGGTAGCGGTCGAAGAGCGCGTCGTAGGCGGCCCGCGCGGCGGGGTCGGGGCGGATCGTGCGGGTCGTCGGGTTCCAGTCGGCGATGACCGGGGGCGTCGCGCCGTCGCGCGAGGCGACCGCACCCGCGGCGAGGAAGGCCGCCCCGAAGCTCGCCCCGATCGTGATCTCGGGCACCTCCTGCACGAGCCCCGTGGCATCCGACACGATCTGCAGCCAGAGCTCGCCCTGCGTGCCGCCGCCGACCGCGACGATGCGGCGCAGGTCGGCGCCCGCGGCGCGCATCGTCTCGACGTTGTGCCGCACGCCGAGGGCGGTCGCCTCGAGTGCCGAGCGGTAGAGGTCGCCGCGACCGTGCTCGAGGGTGAGTCCGGCGATGACGCCGCGGGCGTCGGGGTCCTGGATGGGCGTGCGCTCCCCCGCGAAGTAGGGCAGGGTGACGAGGCCGCGTGCGCCGGGCCCCGACGCTGCCGCCTCGGCGAGCAGCTCGGGGTAGTCGGAGCCGGTGAGGTTCGCGAGCCACGCGGTCAGGGCGCCCGAGGTCGAGAGGCCGCCGGCGAGGTTGCGCGTTCCGGGGAAGGCGCCGGCCGTGGTCCACATCGAGGGGGAGCGCAGGGTCTCGTCGCCGGTGGCGATGAGGAACATCGTCGTGCCGTACATGAGCATCAGGTCGCCGACCCCATGGGCGCCGACGCTCACCGCCTCGGTCCAGGCGTCGATCGTGCCGACGATGACGGGCGTGCCCTCGGCGATCCCGGTCTCGGCGGCGGCCGACGCGGTCACGAGGCCCGCGAGGTCGCCGGCCCACGCGAGCGGGGGCGCCTCGACGGTCGCCGCGTAGCGCTGCCACCACGGCTCGTGCCATGCCTCCGCCTCGACGTCGTAGAGGGGCGAGGTCTGGCTCGCCGACTGGTGGTCGAGCACGTAGGCGCCGGTCAGCCGCCGGGCGAGCCACGAGGCCGGCATGTAGAGGCGGCGGGCGCGCGCCCATGCTCGGGGCTCCTCGTCGGCGACCCAGGCGATCTTCGCGCCGGCGGCCTGGGAGGTGAGCTGCGAGCCGCCCACGCGCGCGATCTCGTCGGTGCCGAGCTCACGGTTCATCCGGTCGATCTGCGCGCCGGCCCTCGTGTCGACGCCGTAGAGGATCGCGGGCCGCACGGGCTCGTCGTCGTCGTCGCAGAGCAGCACGCACGGGCCCATGCCGCTCACGCCGACCCCGACGATCTCGGCCCCGGGCGCACCGCCCCGGAGTTCGCGGGCGAGCTCGACGAACTCGCGCCACCAGATGCGTCCGTTCATCTCGACCCACCCGGTGCGCGGGCGGTCGACCTCGTGCTGCCGGGTCGCCGTGGCGAGCAGGGTGCCGTCGCCCGCGACCAGCACGCCCTTGCTGCTGGACGTGCCGATGTCGACCCCCAGGGTGCATCGCACCGACATGGCGCTCCTCCTCGATCACCGTCGTTCGCGTCGTCGCGGACGCTGCGTCCGCGCTCCGGCACTCTGCGGTCACTCTATGCGAAATCGATTTCATGATCAACCGCACGGGATGGCTCGACCCGGCGCCGATGCGCGTGTGCGGGCCGCGCTCAGCCGGCTGCGCGCGCCGGCTGCAGCTCGCCGCGCAGCACGACGGTGCGGGCCGGCTGGTCGTCGCCGGCGATGCGCTCGAGCAGCATCTTGGCCGCCGTCACGCCCATGTGGCGGGCCGGCAGCCGCACGAGGGTGACCGCGCTCGGCGACAGCGTCGTGAACGGCAGCGAGCCGACGACCGCGACCCCGAGTTTCGGCGGCGTGAGCCCGTGCTCGGTGAGCACCTGGATCGCGCCGACGCCGAGCAGGTTGTTGCCCGCGACGACGGCGTCGGGCGGCTCGGGCAGGGCCAGCAGCTCCTCCATCACCTCGCGCCCGCCGTCGACGCGGAAGGTCGAGTAGCGCAGCAGTTCGTCGGGATCGACGTCGGGGAACTGGCGGGCGACCACCGCGCGCCATCCCTGTGCTCGTTCATAGGCCGTCTCGATGAGCTGCGGGCCTGTGATGCAGGCGATTCGCCGGTAGCCGGCTCGCACGAGGTGCTCGGTCGCCGCCTGGCCCGCCGTGCGGTTCGCCATCACCACGCCGTCGATGTCGTACCCGGTGCCCCGGTCGACCGCGACGACGGGGCGGCCCGCCGCCTGGATGTCGTCGAGGTTCGTCGTGTCGGAGGCGGCGGCGAGGATGACCCCGGCCATGTGCTCGGAGATCGCGATCTGGAGGTAGGTCGCCTCCTTCTCGAGCTGCGAGTCGGTGTTGCAGAGCACGACCGAGTAGCCCGCCTTCTGGGCGACGTCCTCGACGCCGCGGGCGAGCTCGGTGAAGTACGGATTCTCGATGTCGGGGATCACGAGCGCGATCACCTCGGACTCCTGCTTGCGCAGGGTGCGCGCCGTGCGATTGGGCGTGAACTTCAGCTGCCTGGCGGCGTCGCGGACGGCGGCGACCTTCTCGTCGGAGACGGCCACGCCGTTGAACACGCGTGAGACCGTCGCGGGTGACACCCCCGCGAGCTTCGCCACTTCGTAGATCGTCGCCATGCGCCCTGCCCCTGCGCCGGCCCGCGTTGACATGCCGGTGAGGCCACTTTACAGTGTTGAAATCGATTCCAAACGCGAGCGCCGCAGCGCCGCGCCGACACACGAGGAAGTGGTCGCAACGTGAACGCCCCGCACCCGCCGAGTCCGGACCTCTCGTCGATCGCCGCGATCCGGCCGCTGCAGACGCGGTCGATCTCGCCCGAGAACTTCGACGGGTCGAAGGGCGGCGGCGCCCGCGCGACCGAGGGCACCGGGGCCTCGTGCGCACGCGACCTCGGGCCGGGGTGGAAGATCTCGCCGAGCGTCGACATCACGGCCGGCGAGACCTTCGACCTCGCCGCGATCGACGGACCCGGCCGCATCACCCACGTCTGGATCACGACGCATACCGACAACTGGCGCACGCTGATCCTGCGCGCCTACTGGGACGGCGCCGACGAGCCCGCCGTCGAGGTGCCCTACGGCGACTTCTTCTGCAACGGCTGGGGCGTGTTCGCGCAGGTGAACTCGCAGGTCATCGCGGCGAACCCGCACGGCGGCTTCAACTCGTACTGGCCGATGCCGTTCAAGCGGGGCGCCCGGCTCACGATCGAGAACACCTCGGTCGTCGACGTGCGCGTCTACTACCAGGTCACCTACGAGATCGGCGGCGACTACGCGAGCGACGGCTACTTCCACGCCCAGTGGCGCCGCTCGAACCCGCTCGAGGAGCTCGTGCCGCACACCATCCTCGAGGGCATCGAGGGGCAGGGCCAGTACGTCGGCACCTACCTCGCCTGGGGCGTGAACTCGAACGGCTGGTGGGGCGAGGGCGAGATCAAGTTCTACCTCGACGACGACACCGACCACCCGACGATCTGCGGCACCGGCACCGAGGACTACTTCGGCGGTGCGTGGAACTTCGACATCCCGGGGCGGGGCTACACGGCCTACTCGACCCCGTACCTCGGCATGCCCCAGGTGATCCGGCCCGACGGGCTCTACGTCTCGCAGCAGCGCTTCGGCATGTACCGGTGGCATCTGCTCGACCCGATCCACTTCACGACCGGCCTGCCGAAGGTCGACATCCAGGCCCTCGGCTGGCGCAGCGGATGGCGCTACCTTCCCCTGCGCGACGACATCGCCTCGACCGCGATGTTCTACCTCGACCGGCCCACCGCCCGCCGACCGAAGACGCCGACGGCCGACGACCTGGAGGTGCACTTGGGCTCGGCCCCTGTGCCCGACCTCGGCGCGACGCCGCCGCGCACCTGACCGCCGGCATGAGGGGCGACGCGCGCGGCGCGTCGCCCCCGTGTTCAGGCGGGCAGCTCGACCCACTGCACGAGCTGCCAGACGAGGCCGTTCGGGTCGGCGAACTGGCAGTAGCGCTCGCCCCATGGCTCCGTCTCGGGTGCCGTCACGACGCGGGCGCCGGTCCCCGCGATGCGCTCGAACTCGGCGTCGAGGTCGTCGACCACAAAGACGAGCAGCAGCCCCTGCCCCGCCGAGCCGGCGATCTCGCTCGGCTTGAAGGTGGCGAGGCCCGTGGCGAGGAAGATCAGGTTCGTGTTCGAGTCGGCGTGGCGGAGCGACACGAACCCGTCGGCCGCCATGGCCTCCTCGTAGCCGAAGCAGGTCTTGGCGAAGTTCGCCGAGGCGTCGACGTCGGCGACGTTCAGCGAGACGGCGGTCTGGGTGATGTTCATCGGTTCTCCCCGTTCGGTAAACCCTGTACAGCGTACAGTACCGTCTACAACGTACAATGTTGCGACGGTATTCCGAGGGAGGTCCCGCGATGCCCAGGCCCCTGATCGACCTGCTCTGGCGCGACCGCCCCGGCGCGACCGCCGGCGGCAGCCGCGGCCCCAGGGCCCGCTACTCCACGGGCGACGTCGTGTCCCGCGCGATCGCCCTCGCCGACGAAGGCGGCCTCGCCGCGGTCACCGTACGGGCGCTCGCCCAGTCGCT
The DNA here is from genome assembly GCF_042725165.1 of Agromyces sp. NPDC127015. Lineage (NCBI taxonomy): Bacteria > Bacillati > Actinomycetota > Actinomycetes > Micrococcales > Microbacteriaceae > Agromyces > Agromyces sp. NPDC127015. Next base: position 57,805 of record NZ_JBHXDI010000001.1, read on the forward strand.
CGAGCTGACGGCGATGTCGGTGTACACCCACGTCAACAGCCGCGACGACCTGCTCGTGCTGATGGCCGACCACGCGCACGGGCAGATGACGACGACACCGTTCGGTCGATCGACGTGGCGCACCCGGGTGCGCCGCCTCGCCGAGGACAACCTCGCGCTGCTGCGCGACCACCCCTGGCTGCTCGGCATCGACGATCCGCGGACCGCCCTCGGCCCCGGCACCATCGCGAAGTACGACCACGAGCTGCACGCCTTCGACGGCACGTCGATCAGCGACATCCGACGTGATGCGGCGCTGACGTTCGTGCTCGACTTCGTGCGGTCCACGGCCGCCAGGACGGTGATGACACCTGCGACCGGAGACTTCGGCGAGCTCTGGGAGCAGTCGGTCGATCGCCTGGCCGGCTACCTGGGCGACGACTTCGCACTCGCGCAGCGGGTCGGTCGCGCGGCCGGTGAGGCGATGGGCGGCCCGCACGACGCCGAGCGCGCGTGGCAGTTCGGGCTGACGCGCGTGATCGCCGGCCTGGGCGACCTCGACTCGCGCTAGCCGGTCCGCGGGTGGAGCCGGCAGTTCGTGTGCAGGTAGCGCGCCGCGCCGCGCTCGACGTCGAAGATCGCCACGGTCTGCGAGTCCTCCAGCGGGCCGACCGGCGGCATCACGAAGTGCGTCTCGCTGATCGGCAGGAGCTCGTAGGTGATGCGATCGGGCAGGCCCGTGAACGCCGCCTGCATCGGGTTCAGGTCGACGGTGGCGAACAGCCTGCCGGCCTCGGCGGTCACTTCGAACGCCGTGCCCGGGCGCTCGTAGACGCCGACGTACCTCGACGTGTCGAGGACGAGCCCGGGGGCCGGCGCGGGCAGCGGCGGGATCCGACCGAGTCCGAGTTCGTCGAGGATCGCGTCGAACACGTCCCGGTAGAGCGAGTCGCGCTGGCCGCCGTTCGTCAGCAGGACGAGTGCGAGGTCCTCGGCGGGCAGCATGCGCAAGCGGGCGTTCTGCCCGATCGTGCTGCCGTCGTGCGCGTACACGGTGCGGCCGCCCCAGTCGCACACCACGAGGCCGAGCCCCCACTCCGGGCCGAACATGTACGGGTCGGGGACCGGAACGCGCGAGGTCGTCATCTCGCGGATCGCCGCCTCCGAGACGACGCGAGCGCCGTTCGGAGCGATGCCGCCGTGCAGGATCACGTGGGCGAGCGCGAGCACCTCGCCGGCCGTCGAGCTCACGTTGCCGCCGGGGCCGTACGCGCGCGGCAGCCGATCGATCGGCGTCGGGATCGGCCCCTCCTCCATCGACCGGATCAGGTGACCGGCTGCCGCGTGCGCCGGATCGACCTCGGCCGGCCGACTCGTGGTGGCGGCCAGTCCCATCGGGTCGAAGAGGCGGTCGCGCATGATCGCGTCCCAGCGCTTGCCGTCGGCGACCTCCATGATCCGGGCGAGGATCGCGTAGCCGAGCGCCGCGCTGTACCCGTGGACGGTTCCCACCGGACTGACCTGCGGGGCGTCGGCGACCTGCTCGACCATCCGCTCGTAAACGTCCTCCTCCTCGCCGGGGTCGCCGAAGGCCTCTTCGATGCCGTTCGTGTGATCGAGCAGCTGGCGCGGAGTGACTCGTTCCGTCGCCTCAGGGTCGGCGACCCTGAACCCGGGGAGGAGACTGCGCACGGGTTCGTCGAGGTGCACCGCGCCCTCGTCGACGAGTTGCATGAATGCCAGGGCGGTCCACGTCTTGGTCAGCGAGCCGCACTGGAAGGCGGTGTCCGCCGTCACCGCGACGCCGGAGTCGATGTCCTGGACCCCGTGCACGAGTCCGGTGACCACGCCACCGTGGAGCAGGCCGACGGCGGCGCCGGGAACCCGGTGCTCGGTGAGGACCTCCGCGATCCGCTCCGCCGCACGTCCGAACTCCATCACAGGCCCGTGCTCACCGGGCGAGGCCGACGGCATTCGCGGCGTCGGCGTCGAAGTACTCCGTCGTCGCGGCCCGTCCCGCATACGCCTCGAAGAACTCGCGCACCGCGTCGGCCGAGTCGTGCGCGATGACGTTCACCGCCCTGGTTCCGTCGGTGCTCGCGATCGCGAGCACCCACTTCGCCCCCTTGGGCAGCCGCCCGTGGGCCTTCTTCAGTGCGCCCCAGAACAGGTCGCCGTCGTCGACGGTCGAGATGGCCATGATGTGCATGTCGCGCCTTTCGTTTCCGAATGCCAGAACGCTACGTAGCTTTTCCATCTGCGTCAACGCCAGATCCCCGAAAATACGCCAATCGTTGCGTGGTACTGTCGTCGAACGCAACGTGCGTTGCGTTGCACTCTGTGAACGACGATGGGGACGCGGCATGACCGGTGGCAGGCTCACCCTGCACGAGCGACGATCGATCGCCGAAGGAATGGCCGACGGTCTCGGCTACGCCGAGATCGGCCGGCGCCTCGGCCGCCCGACGTCGACGATCAGCCGCGAGGTGGCTCGCAACGGCAACGGCCGGTACTCGGCCGGCGCGGCGCACGAGGCGGCAGGGCATCGTGTGCGCCGCCCTGCCGCTGCACCGGAGCCGCCGACCGAGACTCGCGCGTTCGTCGAGGAGTTCGCGGGCCTGCTGTCGGCCACCGGGATGCCGCGGATGGCCTCGCGCGTGTTCACCGCCCTCCTGCTCTCCGAGGCCGGAAGCCTCACCGCCGCCGAGCTCGTGCATGGACTGCAGGTCAGCCCCGCGGCGGTGTCGAAGGCCGTCGGCTACCTCGAGGGACTCGGCCTGCTCCGGCGCGAGGCCGATCGCCGCAGCCGTCGGGAGCGGTACGTCATCGACGACGACGTGTGGTTGCGGGCGCTGCGCACCGACTCGTCGGCGCACGCCGACGTGGCGACCGGTGCGGCGCGCGGCGCCGCCATCTTCGGGGCGGAGAGCCCCGCCGGCGTGCGACTCGGCCTCATGGGGCGGTTCTTCGGCGAGCTCACCGAGCAGATCGACGGAATCGACCTGGACGATCCGAAGGCGGGCGACGCGATGACCGTGCTCGCGGCGCTGGTCCACGCCGATCGGGCGCTCACGGTCGACGAGCTCTCGGGCGCGCTCGGCTGGACGCCGACACGTGCGGCCTCGGCGCTGACGGAGCTCGAGCGACGTCCCAACCTCGCCGATCCGCTCCTCGTCGGCGTCCAGGGCGAGCGGTACGCCGTCACCGCGCGGCCGGATCGGCTCTCGCAGGCCCAGCGCGCCGCACTGCGGCCGGCGAGCGGTGCCGCAGGCTAGGCCCGCACCACCTCGAGACCGAACGCGCCCTCGGCGATCTCGACGGCCACGTCGTCATCGGTCACGACGACCGTGCCGTACCCCGTCGAGGCGACCCACGGCCAACGACCGTTCGCCCCGACGTGCAGCGATCCCGTCGCCTCGTCGACGCGCACGCCCGATCGGGCCTGAAGCAGCGTCCAGCCGGCCATCGCCCTCGCGTAGTGGTCGCCGCACTCGATCTCGTTGTACGGGTTGCGTCGCGAGCCGTCGTGCCGGTTCCACAGTCCGTCGAGCACGGCCTGGCCCGCGTCGTCCAGGCCCTCGAAGAGGCAGTGCGCGGCGACCTGCGCCTCGATGCCCGTCCAGACCTCGTCGGCGTACCGCGTCGGGACCTCGGGTCGGCCGCCGTCGGGCCACGAGCACATGAGCAGCCCGACATCGTCGGCCGTGTCGGCGTAGACCCGGTAGGGGTGGGTGAAGTCGGCGAAGCCGTGCCGCAGGTTCGAGCCGACGACGTGGCGCAGCGCGCTGCGCACGTGCTCGGCGGGCAGGATGTGCCCGAGGCCGAGCTGGTGCGCCCACCACTGCCCGATGACCTGGTCGCTCAGGATGCCGGTCAGCCATTGGAAGTCGGTCGGGTCGCCCTCGTCGAGGCGCTGGATGTAGTGCGTGCCGTCGAAGATCGCCTCGTCGTAGCCGCGCGAGCCCGACTCGAAGCGCGCTCGCGCCTCGGCCGCCGCCTCGTCGTCGCCGGCGAGCAGCGCGAGCTCCTCGTACGCGCGCAGCGCCGCGAGCCACAGCGTGCCCATGAAGGGATTGACCCCAGCCAGGTCGATGTCGTGCGTCGACGGCTGGATGCCGTGCAGCACGCCGTCGCCGTCGGCGTCCCACTTCTCGGCGATGTGGCGATAGAGCCGCTGGAGCGACGGCCAGCGCCGCTCGAGCCACTCGGCTCCCGCGCCCCGCTGCACGTCGCGGAGCGACTTGAGGATCGTCGCGAGCATGCCGTCGAGCGCCGGCTCCTCGGGCCCGCCGATCATCTCGTGGGTCATCTGCGGCAGGTACGTCGGTACCCGAAGGCGGTGCGGGATCGCGCCGTTCGGCGCCTGCATGACGTCGAACTCGGTGTCGCGCATGTCGCGCTCGAGCTCGGGCCAGAGCCCGGCGAGCGCCGCCTCGTACTGCCAGACGTGCGTGCAGTTGAGCGGGCACGACCCGCCGAACACCCCCGACCACATCCAGGTCGAGGCGCCGAGCGAACCCTCGTATCCGTAGAAGCGGCCGTCGGCGCCGATGAAGCAGGTCGGGCTCCGCACGTAGGCGGCCTGGGCGGCGAGGTAGTCGGCCTCGCGCGGCGCGAGGCTCGAGGTCGTGAGGGTCTCGGTCCAGCGCGAGGTGCGGGCGACGAGGTCGTCCCACCGCTCCTCGACCTCGGCCTGCACGTCGAGCGCATCGCGGTATCGCTGCCCGTAGCCGTTGCCGAGGTAGAACCGCGACGCGCCCGCCTCGGGGTGCGGCCGGCCGAACTGCTCGATGTCGACGAAGCGGTTCGGGAAATGCCAGGACATCGAGAACCGGATCGTGCGCGACTGCCCGGGCTCTAGCCAGTACGGCACCCCGACGACGCCGAGCCACGAGCGCCCCGGCGCACTCGCACCCGAGCCGCCGCGCGGCGCGTTCAACTGCGGGTCGCCGACGGTCGGCGCGACCTCGAGACGCGAGCGCCCGTCGTTGAGCGCGCGCGAGTCGAGGAAGGCGCGCAGATGCTCGACGCCGGTGCACCGCGCGAGCACGGCCGCGGACGGGTCGTCGGCGGCGAGCACCAGCTGCCCGGCGAGCTGGTCGGACTCGTCGATCGACGGGTTGTCCATCACCACCCGCGACCAGCCCCGCCCGCGGAGCAGTCGGTTGACGTTGCCGCCGAGCCCCGGGGTGTGCTCGCCGATCGGGGTGATGCCGTCCCACCCGGCGGCGTTCAGCAGCGAGCCCGCGAGCGTGCCGTGCACCGGGAACTCGCCCGTGTTCGTGAGGGTGAACGAGAACAGCCCGCTCGGCATGCCGCTCGTCTCGACGTCGCCCGGCACCATGGGGTTCAGCGCCCGCATGGTGACGGCGACGGGATGCCTCGGATCGGAGAGCCCGACCTCGGCGATCGGATAGGTGCCGCTGAACCGGGCCGACGCGAAGGTGCCGAACCGGTCGGCCGCCGCCGACATCCACTCGGGCACGACCGCGTCCGTCGTCAGCGACGCCCCCGGGTCGTCGACGGGGTGCCCCTGCACCATCGAGACGACGTCGAGCGGCGGCTCGATCTGCGTGACGCGCAGCCAGAACCCGGTGCCGGGCAGGGCGCCCACGTGGTTCGGCATGCCGTGCAGCTGCCATTGGCGGAGCGAGCCGTCGGCGCCCACGGCGAATCCGCCCGTGCCGATGCCGCCGATCGGCATCGCGAGGGCGGGGACTGCGGTGTGCGGGAGCTCCTGCCGGAGGATGTCGGTCATGCCTCTCCTTGCGTGACGGTGATGGGGCTGCGGCGCAGCGGGACGAGCGGCGGCAGCGCGACACCGACCGCGGCCGCGGTCGGCCAGGCGCAACCGACGGCGAGCACGACGAACACCGGCGCGGCGATCGCGAGCAGGACGGTCAGCCAGGTGAGTCCGAGCCAGACGACGGCGGCGGCGGCGGCGACCGCGGACACGGGGCCGAGCGGCCGGCGCACGACGGCGATGAACGCCATCGCGACGATGCTGCGCAGGCGGACGTCGGCCCGCACGACGCCGACCGGGATCGCGACCGCCGCGACGAGCGCGGCGACGACGGCCAGCGCGGTGCCGGCGACGGCGAGCACCTGGAAGGCCACGGATCCGGAGGCCTCGGCGACGACGGCGACGAGCGCGCTCCACGCCGCCAGCATGCAGGGGGCGACCGCGAAGACCGCGACCACGAGCAGGCGCCGCCCGAAGCCGGGCCGCTCGCCGCCGAGTTCGAAGAGCTCGGCGCCGAGCCGGTCGACCGCCCAGAGCAGCCCGGGCGCCGCGAGTGCGGCGACGACGATCCAGGTGATCGGCGACGCGGGGCCGAGCACCCGACCCGCTGCGGCGTAGACGGCGACGACGGCGACGCCGAGCACGGCGAGCGCGGGCAGCGATCGCCACGCCGCCGCCGGCAGCCGGCGCAGCACCGGGTCGACGGCCGCGCCCGGCTCCACGGCGGTCATCCCTTCAACCCGGTCGACGCGACGGACTCGACGATCTGCCGCTGGAACGCGAGGAACACGATGAGCAGCGGCAGCACGACCATCGTGATCGCCGCGAAGACGACGACGGCCGGTGCCGCCCCGAAGCCGTTCTGCAGCGTGACGAGCCCGAGCGGCAGGGTCATGTTCTCGGGGCTCGAGAGGAAGATGAGCGGTCCGAAGTACCCGTTCCACGACGCCTCGAACCCGAGGATGGCGAGCGCGGCGATCGCCGGCGCCGACAGCGGCACGAGCATGCGGAAGAGGATCCACAGGTGCCCGGCCCCGTCGATGCGGGCGGCCTCGTCGAGCTCGCGCGGGATCGTCTTGAAGTACTGCGAGAGGAAGAAGATCTGGAACACGTTGATGAGGGCGGGCAGCCACAGCGAGGCCAGCGTGTCGACCAGCCCGACCTGCCGCATCATGATGAAGATCGGGATGATCACGAGCTGCGCCGGCACCATGAGCGCCGACAGCATGACGACGAGCAGCAGGCGGCTGCCCCGGAAGTCGATGCGGGCGAACGCGTAGGCGGCGAGGATCGAGAAGATCAGCGCTCCCGCCGTCGAGACGGCCGCGAGCAGCAGCGAGTTGCCGAACTGCTGGAAGAACGGCATGTAGTCGAGCACGTCGGCGAAGTTCTCGAACGTGAACGGGATCGGCAGCCAGCTCGGCGGGCTCGCGAAGGCGAACTCGGGCACCGTGAGGCTCTGCACGATCAGCCACACGAGCGGGGCGATCATGACGATGCCGAACACGACGAGCACGATGTCGACGGCGACGCCGCCCGGGGTGCGTCGCCGCGACTTGCGGCGGCCGGCCTTCTCGAGGGTGGCGAGCAGGTCGTCGCTCGGCATCGGCCGGGCCTGCGGAATGGTCGTCATGATTCGTGCACCCACCTTCTCCGGCCGATGAACTGCAGGAGCGTCACACCCATGATGATCACGAAGACGAGGAGCGCGACGGCGGCCGCGTAGCCCATGTCGAACGCCTGGAAGCCCTTCTCGTACAGGTACATGATGATCGTCGTGGTCGACCCCTGCGGCCCGCCCTTGGTGATGATCTGGATCGGGTCGAAGATCTGGAACGCCCCGATGAACGTGATGATCGTCGCGAAGAACAGGGTCGGCGACATGAGCGGCAGCGTGACGTTCCAGAAGATCTGCCGGCCCGTCGCACCGTCGGTGCGCGCCGCCTCGACGAGTTCGGACGGCACCGTCTGCAGGCCGGCCAGCATGATGATGAAGGTGAACCCGACCGTGTGCCAGAGGTCGATGACGATGATCGACGGCAGGGCCCACGCGGGGTCGGCGAGGAAGTTCGGCAGCTCGATGCCGAGCATCGCGGCGTACTGTCCGACGTATCCGAACGTCGGGTCGAGCACGTACTTCCACAGCAGCGAGACCGCCGCCCACGAGATCAGGAACGGGAAGAAGATCGCGACGCGGGCGAAGTAGCCGATGGACCTGCTGATGAGGTTGTTCACGGCGAGCGCCAGCAGCAGGCCCAGCACGAGGTGCGTCACGATCGACGCGAACGCGAAGACGAAGGTGTTCCACAGCACCTGCGGAAGCTCGGGGTCAGTGAACAGCTGCTCGAAGTTCGCGAGGCCCACGAACTCGGGCGGCGTCAGCAGGTCCCACTTGAGGAACGCGAGCGCGATCGCGAAGACGAACGGCCCCGCGACGAAGACGAGGAAGAGGAGGACGGCGGGGCTGACGAACAGCCAGCCCGCCGCCTCGGCGCGGCGCCGCTGGAGCAGTGCTCCGGGGCGCCGCGCCGTGATCGTGTCGCTACTCACTGACCAGCGACTCCAGCTTGTCCTGCGCGGCGTCGAGCGTCGGCTGCGCCTCGCCCTGGCCCGCGACGATCGTGCCCCAGGCCTCCTCGATGACCTTCTGCGCCTCGGCGCCCTGGTCGATCGACGGGATGGGCGTCGCCCAGCCCATCGCCTCGCTCAGCCGCACGGTGCCCTCGGGGGCGTTGCCGGTGAACGCCTCGGAGTTCGCGACCGACTCGCGCGCCGGCACGATCGTGCCGCCGATCGACGCGAAGTACTCGCCGGCCTCCTTCGACATGAGGAACTTGATGAAGGTCCAGGCGGCCTGCTTGTTCTCGCTGTTCTTCGTGATGTTCCAGGCATCCCAGCCGACCGGCGAGCCGTTCTGGGTGTTGGTGGGCCAGTTCACGACGACCGTCTGGTCGACCATGTCCATGTCGCGGACGCCGAGCACCGGCCACCGCCCGCCGTTGAGGGTGGCGAGCTTGCCCTGCTTGAACGCCGTGTTGCCGTCGAACTGCCCGCCGGGCTTGGGCGCGAGGCCCATCTCGACGAGGCTGCGGGCGAACTCGGCCGATTCGACGGCCTCAGGGGTGTTGTAGGTCGGCTCGCTCCAGTCCTGGTTGAAGGTGCTCGCGCTGTTGGTCGTGAGCCACGGCATGACGTCGACGAAGTAGCCCGAGCCGGCACCGGTGAGGTACGCGCCCGTCTTCTCCTTGATCTGCTTGCCGGCCGCGACGAACTCGTCCCAGGTCCAGTTGCCGTCTTCGGGGATCGGCACCCCGGCCTTCTCGAACACCGACTTGTTGAGGTACATCGCCATGGTGTTGAAGCCGCCGGGGATGAAGACGGTCTCGCCGTCGGGTCCGGAGGCGTACTCCTCGTTGAACTTGACGAGGTTCGGGCTGAGGTCGGCCCAGTAGTCGTCGACGACCTCCTGGTCCTGCTCGATGTACGGCGCGAGGTCGGTGAGGATGCCCTTCGAGGCGAACAGCCGCTGCCCCTCGGTCGCCACCTGGATGATGTCGATCTTCTGCCCGCCGGCGAGCCGCGTCGCGACCGTCGTGGAGAACGTCGCCCAGTTGCCGCTCGGAATGCCGACGGCCTTGAGCTTGATGTCGGGGTACTCCTTGTTGAACTCGGCGAACAGGGCGTTGAAGGCCTTCTGCTGGTCGGCGTCGCCCATGTAGACGAAGCTCAGGTCGCCGCTGTCGGGGCTGCCCTCCGCGCCGCCGCCGCCTCCGCCGCCTCCGGCGGTGCAGCCCGTCATGAGCAGTGCCGCGGCCGCGATGACCGCGGCGGCCTTGGCGAGACCCTTCATTCTCTTGTGCATTCGTCCCTCCTCAGGAACTCGACTCGTCGATGAGTCGATGCTGTGGCCGGGTCAGGAACCCCGGTTCGGTCGGGCTTCGGCCGTGGGCGCCGGCAGGTTCTCGGTTCGCCGTTGACCTCACCTGCGGCCAGAGTATGCGAAATCGATTTCAAGCGCAACGATCGGATGTTTCGAGCCGATGCGGTGGGCGATGACGACGCCCGTCCGGGTCTCGATCACTCCGCCTTCTCGAGCTCGGCCGAGAACCAGTACACGTTGTACGGCCCCCAGAGCGAGAGCGCGAAGTAGACCGTGCGCCCGCCGTCGCCGACGTAGCGCGGGTTCAGGTAGGGCGCATACAGCCCCGGATACTCGTCGCCCGGCACGAGCTCGACCGGGTCTCCCCACGGCCCCCACGGCGTCGCGCCCTCGCGCAGGTACGCGTTGCCCGCATCCGAGTAGCCCATGAGCCAGCGGTCGAGGTAGTCCGACCACATCACCGAGAGCTCGCCGATCGTGCCCTCGACGACCGTGGATGCCTCGGCCGGATCCGCGCTCCAGGCCGGAGCGTCGCCGGTGCCGGCGAAGTACTCGTACGCCGAGGCATCCTCGACGGCCTCGACCGTGGCGGGCACCCGCATCAGTTGCACGTCGCCGAAACGTCCGGCGGGGATGCCCCAGAGGTAGACGTACTCGGCGCCGTCGTCGACGACGTGCGCCGCGGCCACCTGCACGAAGTTCGAGTCGCCGGGCCAGGTCGGCGACTCGAGCGCGGTCCAGGTCTCGCCGCCGTCGGTCGACGTGGCGAGCCCCGCGAAGTTCGCGTCCCACGCGCCCGGTGCGCCCCAGAACTTCACCGACATGTACGAGAGGTAGAGCGTTTCGCCGATCGCGAAGCCGTACGTCGGGATCTTCGTCACCTCTCCGGTGCCGTCGTTCGCGTCGTGCTCGCCCTCGACCATCGCCGTCGCGAGGCCGAGCCCGTCGACCGGCGCCCACGCGTCGAACTCGATGCCGTCGGACGGGTCGTCGTCGGTCGTCCACGCCGACACGTTCGAGCGCCACAGGCCGCCCTGCCCGCCGTAGGCGTCCGGATCGCGCTCGCCGAACGTGTCGCCGAAGAGGAAGTACGTCGTGTCGCCGAGGTTGACCATCGAGCCGAGGTCGGTGCCGGCGACCCCGACCGACTCGGTGTCGTTCATCGCATCGGGGCCGGTGAGCTTCGCGATCTCGGTGAGCCCGGTGACACCGGTCAGCACGGCGGGCTTGTCGGGGTCGGGATCGACCGCGACGGGGCTCATGGGGTCGCCTCCGCCACCCGTCGCGCTGCACGCGCAGAGCGCGACGGCGATGGATGCCGCGACGGCGGCGACGCGGACGGGACGACGGGTTCGGGCACGGCGCATGATCCTCCTCGATCTCCCCGACACCCTACGCGCGACGCACGATTTTCGAAATCGATTTCAGTACTTTTCGCACCGATCCGGCCGCTCCCGTGATCCGCGGGCACCCGCGTTCGCAGCGGGCGGCGAAATGCTTAGCCACACTAATTTGTTAGACTAAGCATCATGACCGATGCCCTGCAGACGACCGCGCCCGAGCGGCCCGCCCCCGCGGCATCCTCTCGGCTGACCCGGGACCGCCGTACGCTCGCCGAGCAGTCGACCGAACTCCGCATCGCCGTGATGCGCCTCTCGCGGCGCCTGCGACAGCAGCGCAGCGACACCGAGATCAGCGCATCGCAGTTCTCGACGCTCGGGTGGATCCACAGCGAGGGGCCGCTCACGATCGGCCGTCTCGCCGAGCTCGAGCGGGTGACCGCACCGAGCATGAACCGCACCGTCAACTGCCTCGTCGACGCGGGCTACGTCACCCGCCGCACCGACGACGACGACCGCCGCAAGGTGCTCGTCGAGGTGACCGACGCCGGCGACACGGTCGTCCGCGAGACCCGCAAGCGGCGCGATGCGTGGCTCGCGAAGCGGTACGCCGCCCTCAGCCCCGACGACCGCGAGGTCCTCGCCCGCGCCACCACGATCCTCGGGAGGCTCCTCGACCAGTGAGTGCCATGTTCCGCTCCCTCAGCCACGTCAACTACCGCATCTGGTTCATCGGCGCCCTCGTCTCGAACGTCGGCGCCTGGATGCAGGCCACCGCCCAGAACTGGGTCGTGCTCACCGAACTCAGCGACAACGACGCGTTCGCGGTGGGCATCACCATGGCCCTGCAGTTCGCCCCGCAACTGCTGCTCGTGCCGGTCACGGGCCTCATCGCCGACCGCTTCGACCGGCGCAAGATCCTCATGTGCACGCAGACGGCGCTCATGCTGCTCGCCCTCGGACTCGGCGCCCTGCTCATCTTCGGCCACGCCCAGCTGTGGCAGCTCTACGTCTTCGCGGGCCTGCTCGGCATCGTGAACGCGATCGACAACCCCGCCCGCCAGACCTTCGTGACCGACCTCGTGTCGAGCACCGACATGTCGAACGCGGTGGCCCTCAACTCGGCCTCGTTCAACACGGCCCGCCTGATCGGCCCGGCCGTCGCGGGCGTGCTCATCGTGCTCGTCGGCTCGGGCTGGGTCTTCATCATCAACGCGCTCACGTTCGTCGCGGTGCTCGCGGCCCTCGCCATGCTCAAGGGCAAGAAGCTGAAGCGGATGCCGCGGGCCAGCCGCGAGCGCGGCGCCTTCGTCGCGGGCTTCCGCTACGTGTGGAGCCGACCCGACCTCGTCGTCGTCTTCGTGATCGTGTTCCTCGTGGGCGCGTTCGGCATGAACTTCCCGATCTTCTCCTCGACGATGGCCGTCGAGTTCGGGCGCGGCGCCGGCGAGTACGGCCTGCTCAACTCGATCCTCGCGATCGGCTCGCTCGCCGGGGCGCTGCTGGCCGCCCGGCGCGAACGAGCGCGCATGCGCGTCGTGATCCTCGCGGCCGCCGGCTTCGGCGTGGCGGCGGCGATCTCGGCGGTGATGCCGACCTTCGCCCTGTTCGCCGCCTCGACGGTGCTCATCGGTTTCGCCGCGGTCACGATGCTGACGACCGCCAACGGCTACGTGCAGACGACGACCGACCCCGCGCTGCGCGGGCGCGTGCTCGCACTGTACTTCGCGATCCTCTCGGGCGGCACGCCGATCGGGGCCCCGATCGTCGGCGCGGTCGCGAACAGCTGGGGCCCGCGCTGGGGCCTCGGCGTCGCCGCGATCGCCGCGGGCGTCGCCGCCCTCATCGGCGCGATCTGGCTCGTCGTCTCGCGCGGCATGCGGCTCACGAGGCATCCCGAACGCCGCTGGGCCCCGGCCGTGCGCTTCGACGCTCCGCCCACCGCCGCGATCGCGGTCGTGCCGACGGCGGCCATCGCCGTGCCGACCGAGGCGCTGCAGGTGCCGACCGCGGCCCTGCAAGTGCCGACCGAGGCGCTGCAAGTGCCGACGGCGGCCATCGCCGTGCCGACCGAGGCGCTGCAGGCACCGACCGCGGCGACGAGTGTCCGGGACGCCTCGCTGCGGGCCTCGCTCCAGGGCCGCCCCGTCACCCGCGGCTGACGCGCGCGCACGCCTCGCACCCACGCCGCGCGTCCGCGACGAGGTCGCGCGAAGAGTCCGGGCCGTCGCCGTTCAGCAACCGTTCGCGCGACTTCGCGATGCGGAGTCGCACGAATTGCGCGAACGCGAACGGCGCCGGCGCCGCGCGGCTCAGGCGTCGAGCGCCGACTCGGGGTCCGCGAGCAGCGGCCCGAACGCCAGCTCGGCCGCCCCGATCGCGAGCCGATCCTCGCCGAGCGCGGCGACCCGCAGCTCGACACCCTCGGCAGCGGCGGGCATCGCCTGGGCCAGCACCGCGGCAGTGAGCGCATCGGCGTCGCTCTCGGCGATGGTCGCGAGGAACCCACCGAGGATCACCCGTGAGGGGTTCAGCACGTTCACCGCGTTCGCCAGGGCCGTCGCGAGGATACGCCGCTGCCTCGCGAGCTCGGCCGCGACCTCTGGCGAGTCGCTTGCCTCGAGCGCGGCCCGCAACGTCGGCTCGTCGGCAGCGGCGAGCCCGACGACCGCGAGCAGTCGCGATCGCGCGACCTCGTCTTCGAGCACGCCGCCCTCGGCCCGGCGATCCTCGTCCGCGGCGATGCCCGGGCGATTCTGCCCGAACTCGCCCGCGTATCCGCCGGCGCCGACGACGGCGACACCGCCGACGACGAGCCCGCCGCCGATGCCGCTCGCGCCGCCGTTGAGGTAGACGAGGTCATCGATGCCCCGGCCCGCGCCGAACAGGTGCTCGGCGCGGGCGCCGAGGCTCGCGTCGTTGCCGACGGCCGTGGGCAGCCCGGTCGCGGCCTCGACGAGTTCGCGCAGCGGAGCGTCGTTCCACTCGAGGTGCGGTGCCATGCGGACGAGCCCGTCGGCGGCGCGCACCAGGCCCGGCACCGCGAGGCCGACGCCCACGATGCGTGCCGAGCGCAGCGGCCCGGCGCGCCAGCGCGCGACGGTCGATGCGACGATCGCTGCGACCTCCTCGGGCGAGACGAGGTGATCGACCTCGTTGCGCTCTCGTACGGGGATCCGCCCGTCGAGTCCGACGGCCGAGATCGTGACGGCATCGACCTCGGGGTTCACCGCGATCGCGGTGACGCCGGGGTGGGCGGCGACGACGGGCGAGGGGCGGCCGACGCGATTCGTCGGGTCGGGCGCCCGCTCCTCGACGAGCCCGGCCTCGGCGAGTTCGGCGGCGAGGGCCGCGATCGTCGAGCGGTTGAGGCCGGTCGCGGCGGTCAGCGCGGCGCGCGATCGAGGTCCCTCGAGGTGCACGAGCCCGAGGACTTTCGCGAGGTTTCGACGATGCACGCCGTCGAAGGTGCCGATGCGCTCTGCCACGCGACAACTCTAGGCGGGGCCGTCGACACGCCCGCTCGCGACGCACCGAATATGTTGCCCTTGACTCGAAATTGCCCGAGCCGTATATTCAAGGCGTCCAGATCACTTTCGACATTGGTGTCGAAACTTTCGAGAGGTTGTTCAAGGATGAACAGACGCAGCACGGCTCGTCTCATCGCCCTGGCGGCGGCGAGCGGCATCGCGATGGCCGCACTCAGCGGCTGTTCGGCGGGCGGCGGGGAGGAGAGCGGCGAGACCGCGATGACCTTCTGGCACAACTCCACCACCGGTGACGGCAAGGCGTACTGGGAGGCGACCGCAGCCGCCTTCGAGGAGGAGCACCCGGGCGTGACGATCGAGATCCAGGCGATCCAGAACGAGGACATGGACGGCAAGCTCCAGACCGCCCTCAACTCCGGCGACGCGCCCGACATCTTCATGGCGCGCGGCGGCGGCAAGCTCGCAGCCGTGGTCGAGGCCGGCCAGGCGCAGGACCTCAGCTCCGCGCTCTCCGACGAGACGAAGGCCGCCCTCGGCGAAGGCGCCCTCTCGGCGTTCTCGGTCGACGACAAGCTCTACGGGGTGCCGTCGTCGGTGCTGCCGGGCGGCATCTACTACAGCAAGGACCTCTTCGCCCAGGCCGGCATCACCGAGACGCCGACCACGTTCGACGAGCTCGGCGAAGCCGTCGACAAGCTGAAGGCCGCCGGCATCGACCCGATCGCGCTCGGCGCGAAGGACGCCTGGCCCGCCGCCCACTGGTACTACTTCTTCGCACTCCGCGAGTGCGGCCAGGACGTCATCACCGGCCTCACCGACGACCCCAGCTTCTCCGACGAGTGCTGGCTGCGCGCCGGTGAGGACCTCGAGGAGTTCGCCGGCATCGAGCCGTTCAACCCGGGCTTCCTGACGACGACCGCCCAGCAGGGCGCCGGCTCCTCCGCAGGGCTCGTCGCCAACCACAAGGCCGCGATGGAGCTCATGGGCGCCTGGGATCCTGGCGTGATCGCCTCGCTCACGCCCGACGAGAAGCCCCTGGCCGACCTCGGCTGGTTCCCGTTCCCCGAGGTCGAGGGCGGCGACGGCGAGGCCGGCGCGCTCATGGGCGGCGTCGACGGCTTCTCGTGCTACGTCGACGCACCGAAGGAATGCGGCGAATTCCTCGAGTTCGCTTCGCAGAAGGAGTACCAGGAGGGCTATGCGAACGCGTTCGTCACGCTGCCGGCCAACAAGGACGCCCAAGGGGTCGTGACCGACCCCGCCCTGCAGGAGGTGCTCGCCGCCGTCAACGAGGCCCCGTACGTCTCGGTCTGGCTCGACACGCTCCTCGGCCAGAACGTCGGCAACGCGCTGAACGTCGGCGTGGTCGACCTGCTCGCCGGCAAGGGCTCGCCCCAGGGCATCGTCGATGCGGTCGACGACGCCATCAAGAAGGGCTGAGGCCGAACGCATCATGAACGTTCGCACCAACTCCCCCGTCGCGGGACGAGTCGAGGCGGACGACGTCACGGCCGGAGGCGGTTCGCCGTCTCCGGCCGCCGGCCGGGTCGCTGCAACGTCGCCCCGCGACCGGCGTCGTCCCCGCCGCGACCCGCGCAAGGCCATCGAGATCGCCGTCCTCGTCGGCCCAGCACTGCTCGTCTTCCTCGCGTTCGTCATCTTCCCCGTGGTCATGGCCGGCTACTACGGCTTCTTCCGCTGGAAGGGCTTCGGCCCGCCCACCGACTTCGTCGGCCTCCAGAACTACGTCACGATCTTCCAGGACCCCACGTTCCACGAGGCTCTGTCGCACAACGCGATCATCGTCGTGATGTCGCTCGTGCTCCAGGGCCCCGCCGCCCTCCTTCTCGCGCTGCTCCTGAACCGCCCGATGCGCGGCCAGTCCGCGATCCGCGTGCTGATCTTCGCGCCGTACGTCATCGCCGAAGTGGTCGTCGGCACCGGATGGAGCCTCATGCTCCAGAGCCAGGGCGCGCTGAACGGGCTCCTCGAGAAGGTCGGGCTGGGGGCGTTCACCCAGGACTGGCTCGCCGACCCCGCGATCGCCATGGGGACCCTGCTCGTCATCCTCACCTGGAAGTACATCGGCTTCGCCGTCATCCTCTTCCTCGCCGGCCTGCAGGGCATCCCGCAGGAGCTCACGGAGGCCGCGCAGATCGACGGCGCCTCCTACTGGCAGATCCAGCGCCGAATCACGCTGCCGCTGCTCGGCCCGACCCTGCGCATCTGGGCGTTCCTCTCGATCATCGGCGCCCTGCAGCTCTTCGACCTCGTGTACATCATCTGGGGCCAGTACGTCGCGTCGACCGCGGGCACCTCGACGATGGCGACCTACATGGTCGCGAACGGCCGCAACGCCGGCAACTACGGCTACGGCAACGCCGTCGCAGTCGTGCTCTTCCTCATCTCGCTCGTCGTCGCCCTCGTCTACCAGCGATTCGTGCTCCGCCGCGACACGGCCGGAGCCCTCACCGAACGGACGGAACGATGACCGCGTCGTCAATCGCCCTGCCCCGACCGCCGAAGGCGCGGCAGACCAGCAGGCTTCCGTGGGGGAGCCCCACCATCTACGTCGTCGCCGTCGTCGTGATCGCCCTCATGCTCGCGCCGCTCGCGTACATCATCATCGGCGGCTTCCGCACGAACTCGCAGATCACGGCCGATCCGTCGGCGCTGCCTGCGCCCTGGGTGTTCACGAACTACGCCGACGTGCTGGCCAGCACCACCTTCTGGGGCCAGGTGCTCAATTCGACCGTCGCGGCCGTGGTGACCACGGTCGGCGTCGTCGCGCTCGGGCTCATGGCGAGCTACGTGCTCGCCCGCTACCGGTTCAGGGCGCGCGGCGTGCTCTACGCGCTGTTCGCGGCGGGACTCATGTTCCCGATGACGGTCGCCATCACGCCGCTCTACATCATGGTGCGCAACCTCGGCCTCATGAACTCGCTCGGCGGCATCATCCTGCCGCAGATCGCCTTCGCCCTGCCGACGACGATCATCATCCTCGTGCCGTTCCTCAGGGCCATCCCGGACGAGATCGAGGAGGCCGCCGCGATCGACGGCTGTTCGCGGCTCGGCTTCTTCTGGCGGATGGTCGTGCCGCTCGCGCTGCCCGGCGTCATCACGGTGGGTATCCTCGCATTCATCGCGAGCTGGAACGGCTACATCCTCCCGCTCTTCATCCTGAACAACGAGGCCGCGTTCACCCTCCCGCTCGGGGTGCAGGCCTTCGCGTCGCAGTACTCGGTCGACACGGCGAAGGTGCTCGCCTTCACCTCGCTGTCGATGATCCCCGCCCTCGTCTTCTTCAGCGTGTTCGAGCGCCGCATCGTCGGCGGCCTCACGGGAGCGGTGAAGGGATGACCGAGCCGACGATCACGGATACCGCGACCGACGGAACCACTCGCAGCACGACCGCCATGACCACCACGGACCCCACGATGACGGAAGCCACGATGACGGAAGCCACGACCCACCCCGCCGCGACGACCGACCCGCCGTGGCGCGATCGGTCGCTTCCGGCCGCCGCGCGAGCCGGTGCCCTCATCGCCGAACTCACCCTCGAGGAGAAGATCGCCCAGCTCTACGGCATCTGGATCGGCGCGGCCGAAGACGGCGCCGACGTCGCCCCGCACCAGCACGAGATGAGCGGCGTCGTCGACCTCGACGTCCTGCTGCCCAAGGGGCTCGGCCAGATCACCCGCGCCTTCGGCACCGCGCCGATCGACGCGGCCGTCGGCGCGCAGTCGCTCGCACGACTGCAGGAGCGAATCGTCGACTCGAGCCGGTTCGGCATCCCGGCCCTCGTGCACGAGGAATGCCTGGCCGGCTTCGCCGCCTACGGCGCGACCGCGTATCCGGTGCCCCTCTCGTGGGGCGCGACGTTCGACCCCGGCCTCATCGAGCGGATGTCGCGTCGAATCGGCGAGGACATGCGATCGGTGGGCGTGCATCAGGGACTGGCGCCCGTGCTCGACGTCGTCCGCGACGCCCGCTGGGGCCGGGTCGAGGAGACCATCGGCGAGGATCCGTACCTGGTGGGCCGGGTCGCCACCGCGTACGTGGTCGGGCTCGAAGCCTCCGGGATCGTCGCGACGCTCAAGCACTTCGTCGGGTACTCGGCGTCGCGCGCCGGCCGCAACCTCGCGCCCGTCTCGGTCGGTCGCCGAGAACTCGCCGACGTCCTGCTGCCGCCCTTCGAGATGGTCGTGCGCGAGGCCCGGCCGCGCTCGGTGATGAACGCGTACACCGATCTCGACGGCGTGCCCACCGCCGCCGACCACGAGCTGCTCACGGGGTTGCTGCGCGACACCTGGGGCTTCGAGGGGACCGTCGTCGCCGACTACTTCTCGGTGGCCTTCCTCCAGACACTGCACGGCACATCCGGCGACCTGGGCGATGCGGCCGTGGCCGCGCTCGAGGCGGGCATCGACGTCGAGCTGCCGACGGTCCAAGCCTTCGGCGATCCCCTCAGGGCCGCCGTCGCCGACGGCCGCATCGACGAGGCGGTCATCGACCGGGCCCTCCTCCGCGTGCTCGAGCAGAAGGTCGGGCTCGGGCTGCTCGACGACCCGGCCGCGCCCCCGGCCGCCGCTGCGGCGAAGGGCTCCGTCGACCTCGATTCCCCCGAGAACCGCGAACTCGCGCGCCGCATCGCGGAGCAGGCGATCGTGCTGCTCCGCAACGACGGCACGCTGCCGCTCGCCGCCCCGGCCAGGATCGCCGTCATCGGGCCGACCGCCGACGACCCGCTCGCGGTGCTGGGGTGCTACGGATTCCCGACCCATGTCGGCGTGCACCACCCCGAGAGCGGGATGGGCATCGAGCTTCCGACCCTCGTCGAGGCGCTGCGCGAGGAGTTCCCCGGGGCCGAGATCGCCCTGGCGTCGGGAACCTCGATCGACGGCGGCGAGACCGACGGCATCGCGGCGGCCGTCGACCTCGCGGCATCCGCCGACGTCGTCGTGCTCGCGCTGGGCGACCGAGCGGGTCTCTTCGGCCGGGGCACCAGCGGCGAGGGCTGCGATGCGGAGACCCTCGACCTGCCGGGCGCGCAGGGCGCCCTGCTCGAGGCGGTGCTCGACACCGGAACGCCGACCGTGCTCACGCTCCTCGCCGGCCGTCCCTACGTGCTCGGTTCCGCCCCCGAGCGCGCAGGGGGGATCCTGCAGGCGTTCTTCCCGGGAGAGGAGGGCACGCGCGCCCTCGCCGCGATCCTCTCGGGGCGGGTGAACCCGAGCGGGCGACTCCCGGTCAGCGTGCCGGCCAGCCCCGGCGCCCAGCCGTCGACGTACCTGGCTTCGACGCTCGCGCGGCGCAGCGAGGTCTCGAACATCGACCCGACAGCCAGATACCCCTTCGGCCACGGTCTCGGCTACACCTCGTTCGCCTGGAGCGACCTCGTGGTCGAGGCGGCCGAGGCGACGACCGACGGCAGATTCCGGTTGTCGCTCACGGTCGAGAACACGGGGCACCGGGCGGGTGCCGAGATCGTGCAGCTGTACCTGCACGACCCGGTGGCCTCCGTCGTGCGACCGCTGCAACGGCTCATCGGTTTCGAGCGGATCGAGCTCGAGCCCGGGGCATCCGTGCGGTTGGGGGTCGAGGTGCCGGCCGATCTCGCGTCGTTCACCGGACGCGACGGTCTCCGCATCGTCGAGCCCGGAGCGCTCGTGCTCGGGTTCGGCCGTTCGAGCGCCGACCTGTCGCTCACGGCGGCCGTCGAGCTCACCGGCCCGGTGCGCGTGGTCGACCACACCCGCGAGCTGCACCCCGTCTGGAACGCCGAGTGGATCGGCACCGAGGCACCGTGACCGCAGCACGCAACCCCGTGCTGCCGGGGTTCCATCCCGATCCGAGCATCTGCCGCGTGGGCGACGAGTTCTACGTGGTGACCTCGACGTTCGAGTACTTCCCCGGGCTGCCGGTGCACCGCTCTCGCGACCTCGTGGAATGGGAGCTCGTGGGTCACGCGGTGCACCGCGAGGAGCAGCTCGACCTGTCGAGGGTGGCGGCGTCGGGCGGCCTGTTCGCCCCGACGATCCGCCACCACGACGGCCGCTTCTTCGTGGCCTGCACGCTCATCGGCGACGAGGGAGCACAGGACAGCTTCGTGGTGACCGCGACGGACCCGGCGGGCCCGTGGTCGGACCCGGCATGGATCGAGGATGCCCACGGCATCGACCCGTCGCTCCTCTTCGACGACGACGGCCGAGCGTGGTGGTGCGGCACCCGGCTCGCCGATCCCGGCGACTGGCCCGAGCAGACCGAGGTCTGGGTGCGCGAGCTGGATGTCGCCGCGATGAGGCTCGTGGGCGAGGAGCACGTCGTCTGGCACGGCGCCGTCGAGGGCGCCGTCTGGGCGGAGGGCCCGCATCTGCACCGGCTCGACGACGGGGTGCTGCTCCTCGCGAGCGAGGGCGGCACCGAACGCCACCACGCCGTCAGCGCGGCCCGCGGCACCGCACCGACCGGCCCGTTCACGGGGTCGAAGGCGAACCCGCTGCTCACCCACCGCCACCTCGGCGGTGACGTCGACGTGGCGAACGTCGGGCACGCCGACCTCGTCGACGACGGCCGCGGCGGATGGTGGGCCACGGTGCTCGCGACCCGGCGGCTCGCCGGGACCGGGATGACGCGCGCCGACGCCCTGCAGGGTCGTGAGACGTGGCTCGTGCCGGTCGTCTTCGAGGACGGCTGGCCCGTGTTCGCACCGGGCGAGGGCCGCCTCCGCCACGAGGTGGAGGTGCCCTGGGCCGACGCGACCGCTCCCGGCCCGTCGAAGCTCGTCGACGAGTTCGACGGGCCCGCGCTGCATCGCGAGCTGCTCACGATCCGCACGGCACCCGGCATGCGCCGGGCACGGCTCGGCGAGCGCCCGGGCCACCTGCGGCTCGAGGCCGTCTCCGGCGGTCTCGCCGAACCGGTCCCCCACGCCTTCGTCGGCTTCAGGCTCGAGCAGCCGGTCGCGCGCCTCTCGACCGAGCTCGAGATCCCGGATGCCGCGTCGGCCGGCCTGGTCGCCGGGCTCGCGCTCCGGCTCAGCGACCGCCGTCACGTGCGCTTCGCGGTCCGTGTCATGAACCCGGGTCCGCGTGCCGAGGTGCCCGGCTCGGGATCGGCCCGGGTGCTCGAGCTCGTGCTCCACCTCGACGGCGACGACCGGCCGCTCGCGAGCGTCGAGGCGCCGCCCGGACGGCTCGGGCTCGTGCTCGACCTCGACGGGTTCGGGGCGGTCGCCCGCCTCGAGTGCGGCGACCGCGCCGACGACGACGCGGCCTCCGCCCCGGTCGGCGTCGTCGACCTCTCGCCGCTGAGCCCGAGCGAGGGCGGCGGCTTCGTCGGGGTCGTCGGCGGCGTCTTCGTCGTCCGCGAGCCCGTCCCGGCGGGGCCCGCCGGCTCCGGCTCGGCCGACGGCCCGATCCCCGGGTCCTCACCCTGGGCCGACTTCGGCCGGCTCCGGCTGGAGCATGCGGCGGAGCGGGGGGAACGAGCCGATGTCTGAAGCGGATGCCGTTCCCGGGGGCGCGATCGACCCGGTCGTCGCACCCGTGCACCTCGCGGACGGCACGGGCGACGTCGCCGCACTCACGTTCGACGACGGCCCGGACCCCCGGACCACCCCTGCCCTGCTGGACTTCCTCGCCGAGCACGACCTGCAGGCCGTGTTCTGCGTCATCGGCGAGATGATCACCGCCCCGGGGGGCGCGGCGATCCTGCGACGGATCGTCGCGGAGGGGCACGTGCTCTGCAACCACGCCACGAGCTACGCCGACATGGGTTCGTGGCCGGCGGGCCGGGTGCGGGCCGACCTGGTGGAGAACCTCGCGATCATCCGCGACGCACTCCGCGACCCGATCGCGCCGGTGCCGTACTGGCGGGCACCGAACGGCAGCTGGGGCATCACTCGACAGGTCGCCGTCGAGCTCGGCATGCAGCCGCTCGCCGTCGTCAACACGATCGGCGACTGGGAGACGCAGGATGTCGCGACGCTCACGTCGAACCTGCGTGCGGCGATGAAGCCCGGGGAGATCGTGCTCGCGCACGACGGCGGCACCGGCGACCGTGGCGACCGGGCAGGCACCCTCGCAGCCGTGAAGACCGTCGTGGCCGAACGCCTCGCCGCCGGCTGGACCTTCGTCCTCCCGAAGGGCACGCCGGCCGTCGGCGCGCCCTTCGCATCCGGCGACGGCGGCTGAGCCCGCCCCGGTGCCGCCGCGCAACAGGCGGCCGACGTCAGCCCGCCGGCGGCGCCGTGCTCTCGCGCACGACGAGGTTCGTCGCGAGGTCCATGCGAGGGGTCGTCGTGGGCTGATCGCCGCTCAGGCGGATCGCGAGCCGCGCGGCCTCCTCGCCCATGCGTCGGAGCGGCTGGTGCACGGTCGTGAGCGGTGGGCTCACCCACGGCGCGAGGGTGATGTCGTCGTAGCCGACGATCGAGAGGTCGCGGGGCACCGACAAGCCGGCGTCGCGGGCAGCATCGATGGCGCCGAGGGCCTGCAGGTCGCTGCCGGCGAAGATCGCGGTCGGCCGGCGGTCGGCGGGCAGGGCGAGCAACTCCCGCGCACGATCTCGGCCCCCGCCCACCTCGAAGTTGCCGTAGCCGACCCAGGCGGGGTCGATCGCGAGGCCGGCGGAGTTCATCGCGCTGCGGTAGCCGTCGAGCCTGGCGAGCGAGCACATCATGTCCTCCGGCCCGGTGACGGCGGCGATGCGCCGGTGCCCGAGCTCGATCAGGTGACGCGTCGCGGCGAGGCCGCCCGACCAGTTCGCCGAGCCGACGCTCGGCACGTCGGGCGACGGATCGCCGGCGGGGTCGACGATGACGTAGGAGATGGCCCGTGCCCGCAGCCGTTCGCGGTATTCGGGCGAGAGCTCGGAGAAGACGAGCACGACGCCGACCGGGCGTCGCCGGATGACGCCCTCGATCCAGTCGGGAGCCGGTGCATGGCGATCACCGCTCACGGTCAGCACGACACTCAGGCCGTGCTCCTTCGCGACAGCCTCCACGCCGCCGATGAGTTCCATCGACCAGATCGGGTCGAGGCCGTGGAAGACGAGCTCGAGCAGTTCGGGGCGGGATTCGGAGCGTGCTGGGCCGCGGCGCACGTACCCGCGTTCGCGCAGCACCTGCTCGACGCGTTCTCGCGTCGCGTCCGAGACATCGGTGCGACCGTTCAGCACCTTCGAGATCGTCGAGAGGCTCGTGCCGGTCTCGTCGGCGATCTCGGCGAGGGTGACGCGCTCGCTTGCGGCATCCGTCTTCATCTTTCGAAGCCTAATCACGAAAGTTGCGGCGCGAAAGTCTTGCGCGCGCTGTTCCTGCGGTTTATGTTGTATCTGCCAACAAATCATCGATGACGCTGAAAGGCGGACCCTCCATGGCCAGCGCGCCCACCCGCGACGACAAGTTCTCATTCGGTCTCTGGACGGTCGGGTACAACGGCACCGACCCGTTCGGGGGCCCCACCCGCGAGCCCCTCGATGTCGTGCACGCCGTCGAGAAGCTCGCCGAGCTGGGCGCCTACGGACTCACGTTCCATGACGACGACCTCTTCGCGTTCGGGTCGAGCGACGCCGAGCGCCAGACGCAGATCGACCGGCTCAAGGGCGCACTCGCCGACACCGGTCTCATCGTTCCGATGGTGACGACCAACCTCTTCTCGGCCCCCGTCTTCAAGGACGGCGGCTTCACCGCCAACGACCGCGACGTGCGTCGCTACGCGCTCCGCAAGGTGTTCCGCCAGCTCGACCTCGGCGCCGAGCTCGGCGCCAGGACGTTCGTCATGTGGGGCGGCCGCGAGGGCGCCGAGTACGATTCGGCGAAGGACATCCGCCAGGCGCTCGAGCGCTACCGCGAGGCCGTCGACCTGCTCGGCGACTACGTCGTCGACCAGGGCTACGACATCCGCTTCGCGATCGAACCCAAGCCGAACGAACCCCGCGGCGACATCCTGCTGCCGACACTCGGCCACGCGATCGCCTTCATCGATTCACTCGCGCGTCCCGAGCTCGTGGGCCTCAACCCCGAGGTGGGCCACGAGCAGATGGCCGGCCTCAACTTCGCCGCCGGCATCGCCCAGGCCCTGTACCACGGCAAGCTCTTCCACATCGACCTCAACGGCCAGCGCGGCATCAAGTACGACCAGGACCTCGTGTTCGGCCACGGCGACCTGCACAACGCGTTCGCGCTCGTCGACCTGCTCGAGAACGGCGGCTCCGGCGGCGTCCCCGCCTACGAGGGTCCGCGCCACTTCGACTACAAGCCGAGCCGCACCGAAGACGAGAAGGGCGTGTGGGAGTCGGCCGCGGCGAACATGCGCACGTATCTCCTGCTGAAGGAGCGCGCCGCGGCATTCCGCGCCGACCCCGAGGTGCAGGAGGCGCTCGCGGCCGCGCGGGTCGACGAGCTGTCGGTGCCGACCCTGAACCCGGGCGAGAGCTACGCCGACTTCCTCGCCGACCGGTCGGCGTACGAGGACTTCGACGCGAACGCCTACCTGGGCGGCAAGGGCGGCGGTTTCGTGCGTCTGCAGCAACTCGCCACCGAGCACCTGCTCGGCGCGCGCTAGAGCTCGCGAGGCGAACGGTCATGCCACTCGTCCTCGGGGTCGACTCGTCGACCCAGTCGTGCAAGGTCGTCGTCGTCGACGCCGACACGGGCAGCGTCGTGCGCTCGGGTCGTGCCGCCCACCCCGACGGCACCTCCGTCGACCCCGAGGCCTGGTGGCTCGCGATGCAGGCCGCGATCGTCGAGGCCGGCGGCCTCGACGATGTCGCGGCCTGGTCGATCGGCGGGCAGCAGCACGGCCTCGTCGCCCTCGATGCGTCCGGCGAGGTCGTGCGCGACGCCCTGCTCTGGAACGACGTGCGCTCGGCCGGGGCCGCCGAGGACCTGATCGCCGAGTTCGGCGCCGCCCGCCTCGCGACGCGGTCCGGCCTCGTGCCGGTCGCCTCGTTCACGATCACGAAGCTGCGCTGGCTGCGCGATCACGAGCCGGCGAACGCGTCTCGGGTCGCCGCGGTCGCGCTGCCGCACGACTGGCTGACGTGGCGGCTGCGCGGCTTCGGTCCGGCTCGGACCTCGCCCCGCGGCCCGGTGCTCGACGAGCTCGTCACCGACCGTTCGGATGCCTCGGGCACCGGCTACTGGAACCCCGCGACCGGCGCGTACGACCGCGAGCTGCTCATCGCGGCGCTCGGCCACGACGTGGTGCTCCCACGGGTGCTCGGGCCGTTCGGGTCGACGACCGATGCGTCGGGCCGCCGGGTCGGTGCCGGTGCCGGTGACAACGCCGGCGCAGCCCTCGGCCTCGGCGCAGAGCCCGGTGATGCGATCGTCTCCATCGGCACGTCGGGCACGGTGTCCGCGATCAGCCGCGAGCCGATCTTCGATGCCTCGGGCACGGTGGCGGGCTTCGCCGACGCGACCGGCAACTTCCTGCCCCTCGTCGCGACCCTGAATGCGGCGCGCGTGCTCGACGTGACCGCGTCGCTGCTCGGCGTCTCGCACGAGGAGTTCGGGGTGCTCGCCCTCGAAGCGACGCCCGGCTCGGGCGGTCTCACCATGCTGCCGTACTTCGAGGGCGAGCGCACTCCGAACCTGCCCGACGCGACCGCGTCGCTCACCGGCATGACCCTCGCCTCGACGACTCGTCCGAACCTCGCGAGGGCCGCCGTCGAGGGCATGCTGGGCGGGCTCGGCGCCGGCCTCGATGCCCTGCGCGCCCTCGGCATCCCGCTCGAACGGGCCCTGCTCATCGGCGGCGGCGCGCAGTCGGAGGCCGTGCGGCGGATCGCTCCGGCCGTCCTCGGCCTTCCGGTCGAGGTGCCCGCTCCCGGCGAGTACGTCGCCCTCGGTGCCGCGCGCCAAGCCGTGCTCGCGCTCGAGGCTGCGGCCGTCGCGTAGTGGCACTCCCCCGACGTCAGCGCGACGCGAGCAGCCCCGCCAGCCAGCGACCGCTGTCCTTCACGATGCGCTGCTGCGTGTCGTAGTCGACGCGCACGATGCCGAACCGCTTCGAGTATCCGTAGCCCCATTCGAAGTTGTCGAGCAGCGACCAGACGAGGTACCCGCGCAGGTCGACCCCGCGATCCATGGCGCGCCGTGCCGCCGCGAAGTGCCGTTGCAGGTAGTCGACGCGCTCGGCGTCGTGCACGCGCGGCCCGTCTGGCCCGTCGGACACGACGTCGGCGAACGCCGCCCCGTTCTCGGTGATCATGAGCGGCAGCCCCGGGAACCGCTCGCCGAGCGACACCAGCAGGTCTTCGAGACCGTCGGGCGCGATGTTCCACCCCATGTCGGTGTACGGGCCGGCCTGGGGCAGGAACGCGACGTGCTCGCTGCCGGGCCACGGCGTGCCGCCGACGTCCTTGTGCCCGTCGTTGCGGCTGCGCTCACCCTCGCCGTCCCACATCGCGACGGTGACGGTCGAGTAGTAGTTGACGCCGAGCACGTCGAGCGGCTGGTGCACGAGCGCGAGGTCGCCGTCGCGCACGAACGACCAGTCGGTGACCCCGGCGGTGTCGGCGACGAGGTCGTCGTCGTACCGGCCGAGCAGCATCGGGCTCGTGAAGGCGCGGTTGGCGAGGGCGTCGATGCGACGGGTCGCCTCGGCGTCGCCGCCCCGGATCACGTGGAAGTTCAGGGTCACCGACACGTCGGGGTCGTTCGAGGCGCGACGCCGGATCTCGGGCACGGCGAGCCCGTGCGCGAGGTTCAGGTGGTGTACCGCGGCGAGCGCGGCGGCCCCGTCGGTGCGACCCGGCGCGTGGGCGCCCGACCCGTAGCCGAGGTAGGCCGAGCACCATGGCTCGTTGAGCGTGGTCCACGTGTGCACCCGGTCGCCGAGCGCCTCGACGGCGTGCCCCGCGTAGTCGGCGAAGCGCAGCGCGGTGTCGCGGTTCACCCAGCCTCCGGCGTCTTCGAGCTCCTGCGGCAGGTCCCAGTGGTAGAGCGTCGCGATGGGTCGGATGCCCCGGGCGAGCAGCCCGTCGACGAGGCGCGAGTAGAAGTCGACGCCGGCCGGGTTCGGCCGGTCGCCGGCGCCGGGCAGCAGGCGCGACCACGAGATCGAGAACCGGTACGCCTCGAGCCCGAGCGATGCCATGAGGTCGAGGTCGGCGTCGAGCCGGTGGTAGTGGTCGCATGCGACGTCGCCGGTGTCGCCGTTCCAGGTGCGGCCGGGGGTGCGGCTGAACGTGTCCCAGATCGACGGCGTGCGGCCGTCCTCGTCGGCGGCGCCCTCGATCTGGTACGACGCGGTCGCAGAACCGATCACGAACCCGCGCGGGAACTCGAGACGTCCGTGGTCACGGGGCGCTGCACTGGTCACGGCGCTCATCCTCGCACCTCTCGGAGCCGGCGACGATGCCGGCCGTCACGTTCCGTCAGCCGAGCGCGGCGATGCGCCACCCGGCGACGTGGGCGGCGCCGGGCTCGAGCACGACGAGGTCGACGCCCGAGTTGAAGGCGTCGGGCGGGCAGGTCATCGGCTCGACCGCGAGGCCGATGCGGTGCGTCGCGTCGGCACCGGGCGTGTCGGCGGTGTGCACCTGCACCCACGGGCAGTCGGCGCCCCACGCCATCTCGACGCCGGTGCCGCCCGGTGCCATGAGCACGACCCGGTAAGGGGATGCCTCGGCGCCGGCGCCGATCGCCGCGTCGATCGCGCCACCCGGCGATGCCGCGAGCCCCGTGAACGCGTGGTCGATGAACGTCGGCCCGATGGCCCGCGGAGCACGGAAGTCGAAGCCCTGCACCTCGGCGGGCTCGACCGCGAGCGGGCTGAGGCGGTCGGGCGTCACCGTCAGCACCTCGGCGGCGGGCAGCTCGAGCGTCCAGTCGTCGACCCGTCCCGGTCCCGCGATGAGGTACGGGTGCGGGCCGGTGCCCCACGGCGCCGCGTCGGGCCCGAGGTTGCGGCCGGTGACGGTCTGGCCGAGGCCCGCCGCATCGACCCGGTACTCGACCTCCACCTCGACGCGGAACGGGTATCCCGCCTGCGGCTCGATGACCGCGGCGAGCACGACCCGATCGTGCTCGACGACGCGCGGCGCGAAGTCGAGCCAGGCGGCGAGTCCGTGCAGGGCCTGCCCGCGGGCGGGCTCGGTCAGCGGCAGCTGGAGCTCGTCGCCGGCGAACGCGTACCGCCCGTCGACGATGCGGTTCGGCCAGGGTGCGAGCGTCGCTCCCCGGTAGCCGGGCCGCACCTCGTCGGCGTCGAACGGCACGACGAGGTCGCGGCCGTCGAAGCGCAGCGTGCGCAGGCTCGCGCCGACGCTCGCGATCTCTGCGGCGTACCCGTGCGCGGCGATCCCGAACTGCCGCCCCGATCGGGGCACCGTCGTGGCCGCGAGCGCCGGCCGCGAGGCATCCGTCATCTCAGAGCCCCTGCGCCAGGCGGTAGTACGCCTGGTTCCAGCGCACCTGGTGGGCGAACCCCTCCCGCGTGGTCTGCTCGTCGATCACGAGCAGCTCGAGCTCGGCCATCTCGGCGAAGTCGCGGAAGACCTCGATGCCGACCGCGTTCGACATGACGGTGTGGTGCGCGGCGCCCGCCGTGAGCCACGCGGCGGCGCTCGTCGCGAAGTCGGGTGCGGGCTTCCAGACGGCACGGCCGACCGGCAGCTTCGGCAGTGCCTCGCGCGGCGCGACGTTCTCGACGACGTTGGCCGTCAGGCGGAAGCGGTCGCGCAGGTCGCTCATCGCGACGACGACGGCGGGGCCGGGGTCGGCGGTGAAGACGAGACGCACCGGGTCGTCCTTGCCGCCGATGCCGAGCGGGTGCACCTCGAGCGAGGGCTTCGCGGTCGTGAGCGACGGCGAGACCTCGAGCATGTGCGCGCCGAGGATGAGCTCGTCGCCCGGCGTGAGGTCGTAGGTGTAGTCCTCCATGAGGCTCGCACCGCCCGGGAGACCTGCGCCCATGACGTTCGCGATGCGCACGAGCACTGCGGTCTTCCAGTCGCCCTCGGCACCGAAGCCGTAGCCCTCGGCCATGAGGCGCTGCACCGCGAGGCCGGGAAGCTGCTTCAGCTCGCCGAGGTCCTCGAAGCTCGTCGTGAAGGCGCCGAAGCCGCCCTCCTCGAGGAACGAGCGCAGGCCCAGCTCGATGGCCGCTCCGTCGCGCAGCGACGCGTGGCGGTCACCGCCGCGGCGCAGTTCGGGCGCGACGTCGTAGAGCTCCTCGTACTCGGCGACGAGCGCGTCGACGTCGGCCTCGGTCGCCGCGGCGACCGCCGCGGCGAGCTCGTTGACGCCCCACGTGTTGACCTGCACGCCGAGCCGCAGCTCGGCCTCGGTCTTGTCGCCCTCGGTGACGGCGACGTAGCGCATGTTGTCGCCGAACCGGGCGAGCTTCAGGTCGCGGCTCGCGGCGAGGCCGGCGGCGGCGCGCTGCCACGTGCCGAGCTCGCGCTGCACGGCCGGGTCGGAGGCGTGCCCGACGATCGTCTTGCGCGGCACGCCGAGCCTCGTCTGGATGTACCCGAACTCGCGGTCGCCGTGCGCCGCCTGGTTGAGGTTCATGAAGTCGAAGTCGATGTCGGCCCACGGCAGTTCGACGTTCGCCTGCGTGTGCAGGTGGGCGAGCGGCTTGCGCAGGGCGTCGAGACCGGCGATCCACATCTTGGCGGGGCTGAACGTGTGCATCCAGGCCACGAGCCCGATCACGCGGTCGTCGGCGTTCGCCTCGAGCGCGGTGCGCTTGATCGCGGCCGAGTCGGTGAGCACGGGCTTCCAGACGACTCGCACCGGCACGTCGGACGCCTCGTCGAGCTGCGCGGCGATCGCGCGGGACTGCTCGGCGACCTGCGCGAGCGTCTCGGGCCCGTAGAGGTGCTGGCTGCCGGTGAGGAACCACACCTCGTAGCCGTCGAGCGAGGTGGAGAGCTTGGTGCGGGTCATGTCGTTCCTTCTGGCCTGGTCGGCCGGGGTCTGGTCCGCGGCGGGGCCGTGACGGCCCCGCCGCGGAAGAGGTGGCGCGCCGCGGCCACCAAGCCGACTACTTCTGTTTCGTCGACTCGTCTTCGGGGGTCGGGGTGGTCGTGGGGGCGAGCGCCGCGACGGCCGCGGCTTCCGCGACGAGGCCCGCACGGTACCGCTCGAGGTAGGCGGCGAAGCCCGCGACGTCGGATGCCTCCGGCTCGACGACCTCGACGGCCGACCCCGCGAACACCCGGTGGTCGAGGTACGCGCCGAGCGAGGCATCCCGCTCGTCGTCAGTGCCGTGGCCGCGCTCGCGCAGGTACGCGGCGAGCACCGCGATGCCCCACGCACCGCCCTCGGCGGCCGTCTCGCCGACCGCGACCGGGGCATCGAGCGCCCCGGCGAGCAAGCGCTGCGCCACCCCGGCCGTGCGGAAGATGCCGCCGTGGCCGAACATGCGGTCGAGCTCGACGCCCTCGGCGGAGAGCACGCGCATGCCGAGCGCGAGCGTGCCGTACACGCCGTAGAGCTGCGCGCGCATGAGGTTCGCGAGCGTGAGCCGGCTGTCGGGCGTGCGCACGACCATCGGCCGGCCCTCGTCGAGCCCCGCGATCGGCTCGCCCGCGAGCGTGTTGTAGGCGAGCAGTCCGCCGGCGTCGGGCTCGCCCGCGAGCGCCTCGCCGAAGAGCACCTCGAAGACCGCGTCGCGCGCGAGCGGCGCGCCGTCGCGGGTCGCGCCGGCCGCTTCGGCGAAGCGCTCGAAGACGCCCGCCCACGCCGCCAGCTCGGAGGCGCCGTTGTTGCAGTGCACCATCGCGACGGGATCGCCCGCGGGGGTCGTCACCAGGTCGATCTCGTGGTGCGCGCTCGCGAGCGGCCGCTCGAGCACGACCATCGCGAAGATGCTCGTGCCGGCGCTCACGTTGCCCGTGCGCGGTGCGACCGAGTTCGTCGCGACCATGCCCGTGCCCGCGTCGCCCTCGGGCGGGCAGAGCGGCGCGCCCGGTCGCAGCTCGCCCGTCGGGTCGAGCAGCATCGCCCCCTCGGCGGTGAGCTCGCCGGCGTGCTCGCCCGCGCCGAGCACCTCGGGCAGCAGCTCGGCGACCCGCGTACCCGGCCGACGGCCCTCGGCGAGTGCGTCGTAGCGCACGAGGAGGTCGGGGTCGTAACCGCCTGTGGCGGAATCGATCGGGAACATCCCCGAGGCGTCGCCGATTCCCAGCACCTTCCGGCCGGTGAGCCGCCAGTGCACGTAACCGGCGAGGGTGGTCAGGAAGTCGAGCCGCTCGACGTGCGGCTCGGCGTCGATGACCGCCTGGTGCAGGTGCGCGATCGACCAGCGCAGCGGGATGTTGAGGCCGAACGCCGTGCTCAGCTCGGCGGCGGCCGGCCCGGTCGAGGTGTTGCGCCAGGTACGGAACGGCACGAGCAGCCCGCCCTGCTCGTCGAACGCGAGGTAGCCGTGCATCATCGCCGAGACGCCGATCGCGCCGAAGGTCGTCGGCCGCACGCCGTGACGTCGCTCGGCGTCGGCGACGAGTTCCGCGTAGGCGGCGGCGAGACCCGACCAGACCGACTCGAGCGAGTAGCTCCAGCGACGATCCTCGGTGAACTCGTTCTCCCACTCGTGCGAGCCCGTCGCGAGCACCGTGGTGGGGTCGTCGGCGTCGACGAGGCAGGCCTTGATGCGGGTCGAGCCGAGTTCGATGCCGAGCGCGGTGCGCGCCTCGAGGATGGTCGACGGCGAGGCATCCGTGCTCATCGGCGCACCTCGCCGGGCTGACCGTAGACGTGCTGGTAGCGCGCGAAGAGGCGGTCGATCGACTCCTGCGGGAGCGGGACGAGCGGCCCCGCCTCCCGGGCGTGGTGCACCGTGCGCGCGACGTCCTCGAGCATGACGGCGGCCTTGACCGCGTCCTTCGCGTCGGAGCCGATCGTGAACGGCCCGTGGTTCTGCATGAGCACCGCACGCGAGCGGTGGCCGGTGAGGGTCTCGACGATGCCGCGGCCGATCGAGTCGTCGCCGATGATCGCGAACGGACCGACCGGCACCGGGCCGCCGAACTCGTCGGCCATCGCGGTGATCACGCACGGGATCTCCTCGCCGCGTGCCGCCCAGGCGACGGCGAAGGTCGAGTGGGTGTGCACCACTCCCCCGACGTCGGGCATGTTGCGGTAGACGTAGGCGTGCGCGGCCGTGTCGCTCGAGGGGCTGCGGTCGCTGCCCGGCGTGCCGGGCACGATCTCGCCGTCGAGGTTGCACAGGATCATGTTCTCGGGCGAGAGCTCGTCGTACGCGACCCCCGAGGGCTTGATGACGAAGAGGTCGGCTCCCGGCACCCGGCCGGACACGTTGCCGCCCGTCCAGACGACGAGGCCGTAGCGCACGAGTTCGCCGTGCAGGCGCGCGACCTCGTCGCGGACACGACTGATCGCGGTCTCGACCTCTGGTTCGTAGTGCCTCGATGCACTCATGCGGGTCGACTCCTCTGTTCTGGCCGGACCACCGGGGGTCCCGGCCGGTCTCAACGAGCGGCCATGTTTCGAGACCACCGCACCGAGCCAGCGGCCGTGACCGGTCACTGTGACCGGTCACGGAACAGTGAACCATGAACCGGTGAGCGCGTCAACCCGCTCCGGTTCGTCGCTCAGCGGGGCGGTGCTGCGACCGAGCGGCGAACCATGAGCTCGGGAACGAGCGGCTCGCGGGGCACCTCATCCGCCCCCTCGGCCGCACCGATGAGGGCGTGCACGGCCCGGCGGGCGAGCTCCTCGAAGTCCTGCCGCACGGTCGTGAGGGGAGGCGAGTAGTACGCGGCGTCGGGCACGTCGTCGAAGCCGACCACGCTTATCGCGGCCGGCACGTCGATGCCGGCCTCACGCAGCCCGCTGAGGAGCCCGAGCGCCATCTGGTCGTTCGCGACGAAGACCGCGGTGACTCCGGAGGCGAGCACCGCGCCAGCGGCATCCGCCCCCGAGCGCGCGGTCCAGTCTCCGGCGAACCGGGGTCCGGTCTCGAGCCCGCGTGCGGCGAGCTCCGCCACGAAGCCCGCGGCACGGGACTCGGCCTCGAGCCAGTTCGATGGGCCCGCGAGGTGCGCGATGCGGCGGTGCCCGGCATCGGCGAGGCATGCGACCGCGAGTCGAGCACCGGCCACCTGGTCGACCGAGAAGCTGTTCGGCTCGTGCCCGGCCGAGTGCAGGGTGACGATCGGGATGCCCGCGTCGAGCGATTCGATCATCTCGAGCGCGCCCCTCGTCGGCGCGACCACGACGAGCCCTTCGACCGACTGCGCCTGCAGGTGCTGCACCGCGGCGGCGACCTGGCCGGGGTCGTCCGATTCGGCGAAGACGGCGCTGACCCAGTAGCCCGCGGCCCGAGCCGCCTGCTCGACCGCCGCGATGCTGCGCGATGGGCCGTACTGCAGTGCGTCCGAGGCGAGTACGCCGATGGTACGCGACCGGTTCGTGCCGAGCGCGCGGGCGGCGTTGTTCATGCGGTACCCGAGCTCGCGCATGGCGTCGAGCACCCGCTGCTTCGTCTCGTCGGCGACATCGGGATGGTCGTTCAGCACACGCGACACGGTCTGCCGCGACACACCGGCGCGGGAGGCCACCTCGCGCACGCCGACCGGGCGGGCACGCGCGCGGTCGGCGCCGGATACCTCGGGGCTCGCCTCGCTCACCGCATCACACCTCCACCGCCCGAGTGTACGGCGGGCGGGGCCGGGCATGCGGCGGGCAGACCCGAGTGCGCGGCGGCGAGACCGCGCGTGCCGCCGCGGAGGCAGCCGCGCACACGGGCGACCGGCCGCTCACGCGAATGCGGCGAGGGCGAGGACGGCGCCGGTGACGGTGAGGGGCGCCACGACGAGTCCGAGCGCAGCGAATCTCAGCCACGAGATCTGGACGCCCATCGCGACCAGCCGGTGGTGCCACAGGAGCGTCGCCAGCGATGCCCATGGCGTGATCAGTGCGCCGGCGTTCACTCCGATGAGGAGGGCCGCGGTGCGCAACGGGCTGTCGGCGAACGGCTCGAGCGCGAGGTAGGCCGGAAGGTTGTCGAACGCATTCGCGCTCAATCCTGCGACCCCGGCGAGGCGCAGGAGCTCGATCGGGCCTTCCCCGCCGCCGGCGAGCGAGGCGAGGACCTCGGTGAGACGGAGCTCATGGGCGGCCTCCATGGCGAGGAAGAGCCCGGCGACGAACACCACGAGCCGCCAGGGCACCAGCGCGGGGCGGACCACGGCCGGTCGGCGCACGAGGAAGACGACCACCAGGACCGCTGCGGCGGCGGTCGCCGGAATCCACACCTCGACGCCCGACACGAGCAAGGGGACGAGCAGGACGAGCACGATCGACGCGATCGTCAGGAGCACGCGGTCTCGGGGCGGTGCGGGCTCGTCGGGCACGAACCGAGTGTTGAGCTGCCTCCGACGCGTGGCGAGGAGGAACCCGGCGGGCACGAGGATCCCGACGAGGGTCGGGGCCCACATGAGCGCCGCGAATCCGATCGGGTGCAGTTCGAGGCGCTGGGCGGCGAGCAGGTTGGTGAGGTTCGACACCGGGAGCAGGAGCGAGGTCGTGTTCGCGAGCCAGACGGTCGTCAGCGCGAACGGGATGGGCGAGATGCGGGCGTGCGCCGCGACCGCGACGACGACGGGCGTCAGCAGGACGGCCGTCGTGTCGAGCGAGAGGAAGATCGTCGACGCGGTGGCGGCCGCGACCACGAGCAGCCACAGCACGATCGCCCGGCCGCGGGCGAATCGGGCGAGCCGCTGCGCCATCGCACGGAAGACCCCGGCCTCGGCCGCGAGTTCCGCGACGATCGTCATCGCGACGACGAAACCCAGGATGGGCGCCGATCGAACGGCGAGTGCGCCGACTGCGTCGAGTGGGAGGACACCGCCGACCATCGCCGCGATTCCGAGGACGACGAGAACGACCCCCACGACTGCAATCCGCACGAGGAGAGGGTAGCCGACTCCCGGAGCGGCGCCCGCCACCGCCTTGGGCGGCCGAAGGTCCGCCTCGTCGACGGTCGCGTCGGCGACGGTCGCGTCGTCGACGGTCGCGTCGGCGACGGGCACGCGCGAACGGGCCGGACCGCCGGGGCCCGGCCCGTTCGCGTGCGATCAGCCGCGAGGTTTCGAGGGCGGCGTGGCCGGAGTCGCCCGCGCGACGCGCGGGCTCGCCACGACCGGCTCGGATGCCTCGGAGGTGCCGTGCTCATTGGTCGCCGTCACCACGACGGTGTAGTCGACGCCGTTGCGCAGGCCGCTGAGGGTCGCGGCCGGCTCCGTGGTCTCGACGACGACGGGCACCGCCTGCTTCGACTTGCCACCGGTGACCACGGGTGTCGCCGTCACGCGGTACGAGGTGATCTCCGAGTGGCCGTCGCTCGCGGGCGCCTGCCAGGTCACCTTCGCACTGGCATCGCCGGAGACGACGGCGACAGCCTGCGGCGCGGTGGGCGCCGTCGGCTGCAGGGCCGCGAACGCCCAGTTGTCGACCTCGACGAGGTCGGTGTCGGCGTCGAGGCCGTCGGGAGCGGCGAACACGAAGAACACGTCGTGGGTGCCGCTCGCGCCGTCGACGTCGGCCGTCACCGTGGTCCACTCGCCGACCTCGCCCTCGACGGGGATCTCGGCGACGACCTGGCCGTCGGCGTCGTCGAGGCGCACCTGGATGCTCCCGCCCTCGACCAGCGGCTTGACCTCGGCCGACACCGAGGTGGCTCCTGAGCCGAAGTCGACGCCCGAGAGGCCGGCGAAGTCGCCGTCGTCGATCCGCGACAGCACCATGTTGCCGTTGCCGTTGTGCTCCGGGAACTCGGCCGAGGGGACGTCGGTCTTGGCCGTGCCGATGCCGAGCTGCCAGGCGAGGGTCTCGGCCTCGAACGTGCGGTACGGGTCGAAGGCCTCGACCTGCTCCACCCCTGCGCGGGTGCCCGTGATCGGCTTGATCGTGCCGTCGGCGTTGAACTCGAGCTTGTCGATGTGCACCGAGCGGTAGCCCTGGGTCGCACCCGGGGTGCCGAGCGCAGCGGCCCACGCCGCCCCGCGCGTCTGCGCGTGGTAGGTGAAGTACGTCTCGCCCTTGTAGGTGAACATGTCCGAGTGGTTGTTGCCGCCGTTGCCCGCCCCGAAGAACGTGCCCTGGTTCTGGAACGCGACGCCGGCGTACTTCGCGGCGGGCAGGTCCATCGGGTCGTCCGTCATCATGTAGGCGATGGCGCCCCGAGAGGGGTACTGCCCCGGCACCTCGTTCACCTGGAAGTTCGACGAGTACGAGTAGTAGTACTTGTCGCCGTGCTTGAACATGCTCGAGGCCTCGAACATGCCGGGTCCGTCGATCTCGACCGGGTCGCCGTCGAGGGTGACCATGTCGTCCTTCAGCTTCGCCACGCGGGTCGACTTCGGGTTCTGCGGCCCCTGGATGTTCGGCGCGGTGCCGATCTGCGAGTTCCCGCCGAAGTACAGGTAGCCCTGCCCGTCGTCGTCGATGAAGACCTCGGGGTCGAAGAGCCACATGCCGGCCGGGAACCCGCCGCTCGCGATGTAGTCCTGCGAGACGGTGTCGGGGATGATCTTCTTGCCGAGCGGGTCGGTCCACGGCCCGAGCGGCGAGCCGCCGACGACCACCGCGGTGCCGGTTCCGCTGTCGCAGAAGTAGAGGTAGACCTTGCCGTCCTTCTCGATCGCCGCCGGAGCCCAGGAGTTGCGGGCCCACGGGGCGGCGCCGCCCTCACGGGCGACCGGGACGGCGCCGTGGTCGACCCAGTTGACCATGTCGCTCGTCGACATGACGTTCAGCCGGGTGATGCCGCCGTAGCCGTTCGACTGCGTCGGCAGGCCGTTCGCGTCCTTGCTGTTGAGCTCGTACTGCTGGGTGTCGTCGGTCGAGTAGATGTAGAGCCGCCCGTTGTACACGAGGTGGTGCGGGTCTGCGCCGAACTTGTGGCCGACCAGCGGGTTGTGGTCGCCGACCGGCTTCGTCTGCACCTTCTCGAGGCTCGTGTACTCCGGAGCCGGCGGGGCATCGGCGATCTTGATCAGCGAGACGTCGTCGACCTTGAAGTCCTGCAGCGCGTTCGCTCCCCACGGCGTCTCGACGAAGAGCCAGTTCGCCGCGGCATGCTTCGCCTCCGCCGTGAACTCGCGCGAGAAGGTGCCCCACTCGCCGCGGGTGAAGCTCTGGCCGTAGTCGGCGCAGCCGTTGAAGTTCGAGGGGCAGAAGGTGAAGTTGAACTGCTGGGTGTCGTTGCCCTGCTCGTACTTCAGCTTGCCGCTCATGCGGTAGGTCGCCCCGACCTCGAGCTTGCCCGTGACGTCGGCGAACGGACCCGACTGCGTGTTGGCGCGGCCGGTGACCTGCAGGGAGTTGGCACCGCTCGCGGCATCCGTGCTGAGCGCGAGCGTGCCGCCGCGCACGCTGCTCCACCCCGTGAAGCCGTCGACGAAGCGACCGTCGGGAAGAAGATTGCCCGCGACGGCGGGCGGCTCTTCGATCGCCGGTCCTGACCCGCCCTCGGTCGTGAGCGACACGTCGTCGATGACGAACGTCTGGATGTCGGTGTTCCACGGGGTTTCGACGAAGAGGATGTCGTAGTCGGCCGAGAGGGGCGTGAACGCCTTCTCGATGGTGGTCCACTGGCCCGCCGTCACCGCCGCGGAGGCCACGACGTCGCAGCGGCTCCGCGATGCCGTGCAGAGCACGACGTTGAAGTTCTGGGATGCCCGCCCGGCGTCGAACTTGACGGCGAGGCTCAGATCGTAGGACCTGTCGGTCTCGAGCAGGCCGGTGACCGTCGCCGCAGGGCCGGACTGGAAGCTCGTCCGTCCGCTGATGGCGAGCGCCTTCGCACCCGACTTGGCGTCGTCGCTCTCCGAGAGCGTCCCGCCGAGCGGGGCCGACCATCCGACGATGCCGGTCTCGAACGTACCGTTCTCGATGATGTCCGTCGTTGCGCCGTATGCGCCGCCTCCCACGCTGAGCACGGAGGCGACCAGGGCGCCGATGCCGAGCGTCGCGGCGAACGCCCGGGCAGGGCGGCCGCGTCCGCGGCCCGCGAGTCGTTCATGTCGTTTCACGTCTTGTCTCCTTTGATTCGATCGCGATGAGCTCCGCCCGCCTCGCGCTGCGGACGCCGGAACACCGGCGCGACGCAACGTCTGGACACGATGGCAGAGCTCGATGGAGCTGCCGGCGGCAGTCGGTTCGCGTGAACCGACTGCGGCCGGCCCCAATCGGGCTTGTGGGTGTGCGGGGAGGTGCCGTCGACGAGATCGCCGGGAACCGAGCGTGTCGGCTACGTCCGCCGGCGCATGAGCACGAGGCGCTGCAGGAGCACGAACACGAGCAGGATGCCGCCGGTGATGATCGTCGTCATCTCGGGCGGGATGCCGCCGTCGCGGGTGATGAGCACGTTCATCAGCCCGAGCACGAGGGCTCCGACGACCGAGCCCAGCACGTAGCCGTAGCCGCCCGTGAGCAGTGTGCCGCCGATGACGGTCGCGGCGATCGCGTCGAGCTCCCACCCGATGCCGGTGATGTTCTGCGCGATGCCGAGGCGCGAGGTGTACACGACCGCCGAGACGCCCGCGAGCGTCCCGCTGATGACGTACACGAGCACCTTCGTGCGCGGCACCGCGAGGCCCATGAGCGACGACGAGCTCTCCGAGCCGCCGATCGCGTAGACGGTGCGGCCCGTGCGGGTGCGGTGGAGCACGAAGAACGCGACGATGACGACCAGCACGGCGATGATGACGCCCGGCGTGATGACGACGTCGTTCACCTTCTCGCCGTCGATGACCTTGAGCTGCTCGCCGAGCCAGAGGATCGGCGAGTCGTCGGCGAGCCGCTCGGGCCTCGTGCTGAGCAGCGATGCGAGGCCGCGCCCCAGGAACATCATGGCGAGCGTCGCGATGAACGGCTGCACGTTGAAGTACTGGATGAGGATGCCGCTCGCGAGGCCGAACGCGGTGCCGATGAGGATCATCAGCACGATCACGACCCACGGGTTCCATCCCGCGTTCGAGAGCATGACGCCTGCGACGCTCGACAGCGCGATCACCGAGCCGACCGACAGGTCGATGCCGCCGGTGAGGATCACGAACGTCATCGCCACCGCGAGGATGATGAGGTGCGCGTTGTTGATGAGCAGGTTCGACAGGGTGTTGTACTGCACGATGCGCCCGTAGGCCACCTCGCCGTAGATCACCATGCCGATGAAGATCACGATGGCCGCGGCCGTCGGCAGCACCGACGGGTTCGACGCGACGACGCGCTTCACGCGTTCCCA
This sequence comes from Agromyces sp. NPDC127015, assembly GCF_042725165.1. Classification (NCBI taxonomy): domain Bacteria; kingdom Bacillati; phylum Actinomycetota; class Actinomycetes; order Micrococcales; family Microbacteriaceae; genus Agromyces; species Agromyces sp. NPDC127015. The sequence goes on from NZ_JBHXDI010000001.1 coordinate 97,464, forward strand.
CAGTCGCGAGTGCGGGGATGCCTCGACCTGGGGCTCGAGGCGGGGGGACTGCAGTGCGGTCATGCCGACACCTCTTCTCTCGCGGTGACGGCGTTCGGAACCGGTCGTTCCTTCGGAGGCTTCCGACGCTGCACGAACCAGCCGCGCACCCGGTCGGACTGCAGCAGGCAGAGCACGACGATGACGATCGCCTTGAACGCCGGCGTCGCCGACGACGAGACGCCGAGGAAGACGACGGTCTTGTCGAGCGTCGCGATGAGCAGGGCGCCGACCACTGCGCCGCCGATCGAGAACTTGCCGCCCGACAGGGACGTGCCGCCGATGACGACCGCGAGGATCGCGTCGAGCTCCATCTGGTAGCCGGTTCGCGAGACGTCCACCGTCATCACGGTGCCGACCGACATGATGCCGGCGATACCGGCGAGCACGGCGCTCAGCACGTAGACGGTCAGCAGCAGTCCGCTCGGTCGGATGCCGGCCATGCGGCTCGCCTTGGGGTTGATGCCGATCGCCTCGATCATGAGGCCGAGGGCGCTGCGGCGGACCACGAGCCCGACGAGCCCGACGATCGCGAGTGCGAGGAGGAACACCACGGGGAGGCCGACGATGAAGCCGTTCGCGAGCCAGCGGAACGGATCGTTCGTCGCCGACGTGTTCTGCCCCTCCGTGATCACCTTCGCGATGCCCCGCCCTGCGAGCATCATGATGAGGGTCGAGATGAACGGCTGCAGGCCGATGTAGGCGACGAGCACGCCGTTCACGACGCCGAGCACGGCGCTCACGGCGAGCGCGAGCCCGATGGCGCCGAGGGCGACGCCGAGGGAACCCGACTGTCCGGCGTCCTTCATGAACACCATCGCGACCGCGCCGGAGACCGCCATCACCGATCCGACCGAGAGGTCGATGCCACCGGTGGCGATCACGAGCGACATGCCCACCGCGATCATGAGGATCGGCGCCGAGGCGCGGAGGATGTCGACGAGGTTGCCGACCAGGTTGCCGTTGTCGGGGTTGACCGAGATCGCCAGGTACGTCGGGTCCTTCATGACGTTGAGCAGCAGGAGGGCGATGATCGCCACCACGCCCCAGAAGAACGGCTTGCGCACGAGGTCGTGCAGCCAGGTGGATCGAGCGGCGGTGCTCATGAGTGTTCCTCCGTCAGCTCGGGCAGTTGCCCGTCGTCGGTCGAGGCGGTCGGGTGCGCGTCGTCCTCGGCATCGATGATGCCACTGCGAGCGGCGGCGTCGACCCCGTGCGCGGCGATGACGTCGACGACCTGTTGCGCCGTCACGTCGGGGCCGTTCACGATCTCGCCGATCTTCTGGTGATCCTTCAGGACCACGATGCGTTCGCTGAGTCGCACGACCTCTTCGAGCTCCGAGGAGATGAACACGACCGAGACGCCGTCTTCGGCGAGCCGGGCGACGGCCTCCTGGATCTCGGCCTTCGCGCCGACGTCGATGCCCCGCGTGGGCTCGTCGAGGATGAGCAGGTCGGGCTTCGTGGCGAGCCACCGGCCGAGCAGCACCTTCTGCTGGTTGCCGCCCGAGAGGTTCTTGATGAGGCGGTTCGGGTCGGCGGGCCGCACGTTGAGCGCGCTGACGTACCGGTCGACGATCTCGTCCTGCTCCTTGCGCGACATCGGGCGCGCCCAGCCGCGCTCGGCCTGCACCGCGAGGATCATGTTCTCGCGGATCGTGAGATCGCCGATGATGCCCTCATCGCGCCGGTTCTCGGTCGAGAAGGCGATGCGCCTGCCGAGGCCGTCGGCGGGATTCTTGATGTCGACGTGCTCGCCCCGCAGCGTGATGGAGCCCTCGTCGAGGCGGTCCGCGCCGTAGAGCAGTCGGGCGAGCTCGGTGCGGCCCGACCCGAGGAGGCCTGCGAACCCGACGACCTCGCCGGGGTGGATGTCGAGGTCGGTCGGTTCGATCGAACCGCGACGGCCGATCCCCTTCGCTGCGAGCAGCGGCTCCTCCGCCGCGTAGTCGCGCTCCTCGACGCGGCGGTTGCCGCCGAGAGAGGAGAGCACGTTCAGGTCCTTGCCGATCATCGTCGAGATGAGTGCGTGCCGGTCGAGCTCTCGCGCGAGGTACTCGCCCTCGTAGCGGCCGTTGCGCAGGATCGTGATGCGATCGCTGATCGCGTAGACCTGATCGAGGAAGTGCGAGACGAAGAGGATGGCGACGCCCTCGTCGCGCAGGGTCCGCATGACGCGGAACAGGCCCTCGACCTCTGCCGCGTCGAGGCTCGAGGTCGGCTCGTCGAGGATGAGGACCTTCGCCTTGATCGCCATCGCGCGGCTGATCGCGACGAGCTGCTGCATGGCGATGGACAGCGTGGAGAGGGGCTTGTGGGTGTCGAGGTGCCCGAGTCCGAGCCGGGCGAGCGCCTCGGTCGCGGCCGTGTGGGTGGCCTTCCAGTTGACGCCGAACGTGCCGCGCACCTCGTGCCCGAGCATGACGTTCTCGCCGATCGTGAGGTTGGTGACCAGGTTCACCTCCTGGTACACGGTCGAGATGCCCGCATGCTGCGCATCCGCCGTGCCGTTGAACTGGCGTTCCTGGCCGGCGACGACGATCGAACCGCCGTCGATCCGGTAGACGCCCGTGAGCGCCTTGATGAGCGTCGACTTGCCGGCGCCGTTCTCGCCCATCAGCGCATGGACTTCGCCCTGGAAGAGGCGGAAGTCGACCCCGTCCAGCGCTTTGACGCCCGGGAACTCGATCGAGATGTCGCGCATCTCGACGATGGGCAGTGCTTCAGTCATTACGTTCGCATCCTGTACCCGGCCGCAGCGGCCGACGTCTCGGTGGGCAGCGGTGCGGGGCCGCCATCGGGCTGACCCCGCACCGCATGTGCAGCGCGCCGAGGGAGACGGCGCCGTCGGCTGGTCAGTACTTGCGGTCGGCGAGGACGGCCTGGGCCGCCTCGGGCGAGTCGAACGCCTCGCTCGGCACGATGATGTACGACTCGACCGAGTCGCCCGCGAGGGTCTTCTCCACGACGTCGAGCGCGGTCTCGCCGAACAGCGGGTTGTACTCGTGCACGTAGCTCAGCTGGCCGTTCGCGAGCGCTTCCATGGCCGCGGCGGTGCCGTCGATCGTGGCGATCTTGACGTCGACGCCGGGCTTCAGGCCGGCCTCTTCGACGGCCTGCGCAGCGCCGAGGCCCATCTCGTCGTTCTGCGCGAAGATCAGCTGGATGTCGTTGCCGTTCGCCTTGAGCAGCGTCTCGGTGACGCTCTTGCCCTCCTCGGCCGACCAGTTGGCGGTCTGCGCGGCGACCTCGACGAGCTTCGAGCCGTCGACCGAGGCGTCCCAGCCCTCGTTGCGCTCGTTCACGACGCCGACGCCGGCCGGGCCCTCGAGCGTGATGTAGTTGCCGCCGTCCGGGAACGTCTCGACCGCCCAGGCGCCGACCTCCTTCGCGACCTCGACGTTGTCCGGTGCGATGCGGGTCACGTACAGGCTCGTGTCGTCGGGCTCGATGCCGCGGTCGAGCAGGATCACGGGGATCTCGGCTTCCTGTGCGCGGGAGAGCGAGTCCTCCCAGCCGGACGCCTCGGTGGCCGAGAGCAGGATGACGTCGACGCCCTCGTCGACGAACGACGTGAACGCGTCGATCTGCGACTTCTGGTCGAGGTTGGTGGCCGGAGCGTACTTCAGGTCGAAGCCGGCGTCCTTCGTGAACGTCTCCTGGATGTTCTTCTCGTTGGCTTCGCGCCACGCCCCTTCGGGGCCGACGGCGACGAAGCCGACGGTGGTGAGGTCGTCGTCGCCGGCCTCCGCGCTGCCGCCGCCGCTCGAGCAGGCCGCGAGGCCGATGCTGATCGCGCCGACGGCCGCCAGGCCGAGGAACTTCGTGAATCGCCTCTGAACTGACATGAGATCTCCTCCTTGAGACCCGGCACCGATGCGCCGGCTAGCTCCCCGCTCGCGCGGGATTTCGAGTGATTGCAGCGACGCTCGATGCGTGGCCACGCGGCGATGTTACCGGGAACAGAAACGTCCGCGCAATACAAAATGTTCCCGGGAACATAACGTTCTGGACACACGTCGGAAATCGAGCGGCAGGCTGGGGTTACGCGTCGTCGTCGGTGTCGGCCGCGATCATCTCGATGATCGTGTCGACGCTGAGCCCCGGGCCGTTGCTCACCTCGCCGATCTTGCGGCGGTCCTTGAGGATCACGATGCGATCGCTCAACCGCACCACCTCGTCGAGCTCGGACGAGATGAAGACGACGGCGACCCCCTCGCGCGCCAGCTCGGCGACGACGGCCTGGAGCTCGACCTTCGCCGCGATGTCGACACCGCGGGTCGGTTCGTCGAGCACGAGCACGTGCGGCCGCGTGGCGAGCCATCTCGCGAGCAGCACCTTCTGCTGGTTGCCGCCCGAGAGCTGCCGCGCGGGCGCATCCGGCCCCGGGGCGACGATGGCGAGCGACTCCATGAACCGATCGACGAGCGCATCCCGCTCCGCGCGCGAGATCGGCCTCGCCCAGCCGCGGATGCCCTGCAGCGCGAGGATGATGTTCTCGCGCACGCTGAGCTCTTCGATGATGCCGCCGTCCCGGCGGTCCTCGCTCGCGAACGCGACACGGCGGCGAAGGGCCGCTGCCGGGTTGGGCAGGGCGGCCTCCCGCCCGTCCACGCGGATCGTGCCCGAGTCCCGCCGGACGACCCCCGCGAGCAGCTGCCCGAGCTCGCTGCGACCGGAGCCGCGCAGGCCGCCCAGTCCGACGATCTCACCCCGGTGCAGCTCGAGGTCGGTCGGCGCGAACTCGCCGCGCCGCCCGACGCCGGCTGCCTGGTAGAGGGGCTCCCCGGTCGGGTCGGCGCGGTGCGCGCGCCGCTCCGATCCGATGCGCCGCAACTCCGTGAGGTCCTTGCCGATCATCTTCGAGATCAGCACGGCGCGATCGAGCTCGCGTGTCGCGTACTCGCCCTGACCGCGCCCGTCGCGCAGCACGGTGATGCGATCGCTGATCGCATAGACCTGTTCGAGGAAGTGCGAGACGAACAGGATGGCCACGCCCTGGTCGCGCAGCCTGCGCAGCGCGCGGAAGAGCGTCGCGACCTCGTCGGCGTCGAGGCTCGACGTGGGTTCGTCGAGCACGAGCACCTTGGGGTGGGTCACCATCGCTCGCGCGATGGCGACGAGCTGCTGCATCGCCGGCGCGAGCGTCGCGACGGCGCTGCGCGGGTCGAGGCCCCCCAAGCCGAGTTCTTCGAGCACCGACACGGCACGCCGCCGGGTCGCGCCCCAGGCGATGCCGTACCAGCGGCGCTCCTCGTGGCCGATCATGACGTTCTCGGCGACGGAGAGGTTGACGCAGAGGTCGACGTCCTGGAACGCCGCGGCGATCCCGGCGGATTCCGCCGCACCGGGTCCGGCGAGCGAAACGCTCTCCCCCGCGATCCTCACTTCACCGCCGCCGATGCGGTACGCGCCGGTCAGCGCCTTGACGAGCGACGACTTGCCGGCGCCGTTGCCGCCCATGAGCGCATGCACTTCGCCCGGGTAGAGCCGCAGATCGACCTCATGCAGCACCGGCCTCCCCTCGATCTCTACCGTGACGCCGATCATCTCGACGACGGGCCGCTCGTCGGCGACCCGCGACGGCGAGGCATCCGTCGCGGTCATGTCGACCTCGGCGGCGCGGTCGACGACCGAACGACCAGTTCGCTCGCGATCTTCGAGCGCTGCGGTATCTCTCGCCCCTCGAGCGCAGCCCGGAGCACCTCCATCGCCTTGGTGCCGAGTGCGTGGAAGTCCTGCCTGACGGTCGTCAGCGGTGGGATGAAGTGGCGGGAGAACGGCAGGTCGTCGAAGCCGACGACGCTGACGTCGTCGGGCACGCGGATGCCGCGGTCGTGGAAGCCGTGCACGACCCCGAGCGCCATCTCGTCGTTCGCAACGAACATCGCGGTGTAGTCGGGCACCCCCTTCAGCCCGGCCGCGTACTCGTAGCCGAAGTCGGCCGTCCAGTCGCCGACGACGATCGGGCGCGCCTTGAGTCCCCATTCCTCGATGCGGGTGTGGAACGCACGCTCGCGGCCACGGGCGTCGAGCCAGTCGAGCGGGCCGGCGAGATGCAGGATGTCGCGGTGGCCGAGCGACACGAGGTGATCGACGGCGAGCATCGTTCCAAGCTGCTGGTCGACGCTGACCGTGAGGAAGGTCGGATCCTTCGCGGCCTTGACGACGAGCACCGGCACGTCGATCGAGATGCTGCGCAGCGCCGTCACCGACGAGGAGCGCGGGGCCACGACGCACAGCGCGTCGACGCCCTCCGCGATGAGGTGGCCGACGGCCGCCTCGGGGGTGAGGTTCGCGTCGTCCTGCATCGCGACGGAGGTCACGGAGTAGCCGCTCGACCGGGCCGCGAGCTCGAGTCCGCGCAACGTGCTCGTCGGCCCGAACTCGACCGCGCTGTCGACGATGACGCCGATGCGCTGGGTGCGCTGGGTCGCGAGGGCCCGGGCTGCGCTATTCGGCTTGAAATCGAGCTCGCGCACGACATCGAGCACGCGCTGGCGGGTCGACGGCCGAATCCCGGGATGCCCGTTGAGCACACGCGAGACCGTCATGTGCGATACCCCGGCGAGCGCGGCGACCTCGCGGATGCCGAGCTTCTCGGGGCGCTCACCTACCTCGATGCCGCTCACCACCGATCTCCTGCCTCGGGAGCGCAGATGCGCCGGACCTCGGCCGCGCATCCGCGAGCCGACGGGACCAGACTATTCGCTCCGTCCATCCCGCACACCGTGCGGGATGGACGGTTGCCGGAGGTGTCGCAGGACTCGGCAGGGCGGTTCAGAGCCCGAGCCGCTCCAGGTAGGAGTTCACGAAACGGCGCTCGGGATCGAATCGCTCCCGCAGTACGGCGAAGTCGCGCCAGCGCGGGTACCGGCTGGCCACCTCCTCGCCGGGCAGCGCGAAGAGCTTGCCCCAGTGGGGACGCGCGGTCGCCGGCAGGGCCGCCTCGATCCGCGGCAGCAGCGCCTCGACGGCCGCCTGCTCGCGCCGCCACGTGAAGTGGATGCCGACGGCGTCGACCCCGTACGACGAGCTCAGCCACAGGCGGTCGGCCGCGACGGTGCGGATCTCGCACACGTGGAGGAGCGGCGCGACGCGGTCGGCGAGCGAGCGCACGGCCTCGATCGCGGCGACCGCGTCACGGCGCGGCACGAGGTACTCCGACTGCAGCTCCTCTCCCGCGGAGGGCGTGAATGCGAGCCGGAAGTGCGGCAGCCGCTCGTGCCACGGGCCGGGCGCCCCGAGCTGCTCGGTCGTCGCTCGCGCGTCACCGCCCGGCACGGGATGGCGTGGCGCTGCGGCGGCCGTCGCCCCGAGCGTGCCGGCGATGAACGCGGATGCCTCGCCGTCGGCACCCGGCCCCGAGGCATCCGCTCGCTGCTTGAGCCAGAGCAGGTCGGCCCGGTCGGTGCGCTGCCATGTCGTGAAGACGCTGACGCTCGTCGCGAGCGAGGTGACCCGGTCGAACCCGTCGAGCACGGCGTCCCACCGCGGCCCGTCGAAGACGTGCTGCGCGACCGCGTACGCCGGCTCGACGTCGAGTTCGAGGGCGACGACCACGCCGAGGGCGCCGAGGTTCACGACCACGCCCTCGAAGTCGGCGTCGCCGCGCCGAAGGCTCCGGACCTCGCCGTCGCCGCCGACGATCGCGATCGCGCGCACGGCGCTCGCGAGGGAACCGAGCCGGTCGCCCGAGCCGTGGGTGCCGGTCGCGATCGCACCCGCGACCGAGATGTGCGGCAGCGAGGCGAGGTTCGCGAGGGCGAGCCCGCGCGCGTGCAGCGCCTCGGCGAGTGCGCCGTAGCGCAGTCCGCCCGAGATGCGCACCGCCCCGGGCGCGCTGCCGGCATCGACCTCGACCGGCAGCCCGTCGGTCTCGATGTGGGTGCCGGCCGTGTCGGCGAGGTCGTTGAAGCTGTGCCGCGAGCCGAGCGCGCGGAACCGGTCGCCGCCCACCCAGCCCGGGTCGGCGAGGAGATTCTGGAGCTCGGCGACCGAGCGCGGTCGCACGACCCGGCTCGCTCGATATCCGAGGTTGCCGGCCCAGTTCCGCCGGCCCTCACTGGTGCGCATGGTCACCACCGTACGGGTCGGCGCGCCCGCCGCTGCGCACGGTTCACCCGAGCGACAGCGCCGTCCACGACACCGGCGGCAGCGTCACGGTGAGGGCGCCGCCCTCGATGCGCACCGAGTCGTTCTCGTGCGGCGCGACCCGCTCGGGCTCGGCGAGGGTGTTCTTCGCGTACGCGTCCTCGTCGGCGAGCGTGTGCGACTCGAGGACCGAGACGTCGCCGAGCGAGGCGACGTCGACGGTCACGTCGAGCGCCTCGGTCGTCGAGCGGTTCACGAGGAAGACCGCCGAACGCCCCGTCGACGCGTCGTGCGTCGCGACCGCGTCGACGAGCGGCACGACGCCGTACTCCTTCGTCTCGTACGTCGGCGCGTCGAGCTTCAGCTCGAGCGCCGCGCCCTGCGCGAGGCGCGAGGTGATCGAGAAGGGGAAGAACGTCGTCTGGCGCCAGGCAGGTCCGCCGGGCTCGGTCATGATCGGCGCGATGACGTTGACGAGCTGGGCGAGACTCGCCGAGGTGACCCGGTCGGCGTGCTTCAGCAGCGAGATCATGAGGTTTCCGAACACGACCGCGTCGGCGACCGAGTACACGTCCTCGAGCAGGCGCGGCGCGACCGGCCAGTTGTCGAGGCCCTCGATCTTGTCGACGTTCTGGAACCGCGAGAGGTACCAGACGTTCCACTCGTCGAACGAGATGTTCACGGTCTTGTCGCTGCCGCGCACGGCCTTCACGTGGTCGGCGGTCGCGACGACGGTCTCGATGAAGCCGTCCATGTCGACGGCCGACGCGAGGAAGGAGCCGAGGTCGCCGTCCTTCTCCTCGTAGTAGGCGTGGCACGAGATGTAGTCGACGTCGTCGTAGGCGTGCGTCAGCACGACCCGCTCCCACTCGCCGAAGGTCGGCATGTGCGCACTCGACGACCCGCAGACGACGAGCTCGATCGACGGGTCGAGCTGGCGCATCGCCTTCGCGGTCTGCGACGCGATCTTGCCGTAGTCGTCGGCGCTGCGGTGGCCGAGCTGCCACGGGCCGTCCATCTCGTTGCCGAGGCACCACATCCTCACGCCGAACGCGTCGGTACGGCCGTTGTCGATGCGGCGCTGCGACAGGGCGGTGCCGCCCGCGAGGTTCGCGTACTCGAGCAGGTCGAGCGCCTCGAGGGTGCCGCGGGTGCCGAGGTTGACGGCGAGCATGAGCTCCGAGCCGACCTTGTCGAGCCACGACGAGAACTCGTGCAGCCCGACCTCGTTGGTCTCGGTCGAGTGCCACGCGAGGTCGAGCCGGCGCGGACGCTCCTCGCGCGGTCCGACCGAGTCCTCCCAGCGGAAGCCCGACACGAAGTTGCCGCCGGGGTACCGGATGGTCGAGACGCCGAGCTCCCTGACGAGTTCGACGACGTCGGTGCGGAAGCCCTCCGCGTCGGCTGCGGGGTGACCGGGCTCGTAGATGCCGTCGTACACGTGGCGGCCGAGGTGCTCCACGAAGCCGCCGAAGACGCGGCGGTCGATGCGGCCGACCTCGAAGTGCGGGTCGATGGTGAGGTGTGCGCTGGGCATGCGGGTGCTTTCTGTTTCGTGTTCGGTTCAAGGGGGCGGTCGCCTCGGCACCGCCCGTTCGTCGAGTGCTACTTGATCGAGCCGACCGAGAGGCCGCCCTGCCAGTAGCGCTGCAGGAAGAGGAAGGAGAGGATGAGCGGCAGCACCGAGATGAAGGCGCCCGAGGTGATGAGGTTCCACACCTGCTCGCCGCCGGCGCCGGCGTTCGAGAGCGCCGTCCACCGGTTGAGGCCGACCGTGACGGGCAGCAGCTGCGGGTCGGTGAGCACGGCGAGCGGCAGGAAGAAGTTGTTCCACGTGCCGACGATCGAGAGCAGCAGCACGGTCACGATCGCGGGGCGCAGCAGCGGCAGCGCGACCTGGAAGAAGGTGCGCAGCTCGCCGGCGCCGTCGATGCGGGCCGCCTCGAGCATCTCGTCGGGCACCGCGTCCTGCGTGTAGACCCGCATCAGGTAGACGCCGAACGGGCTGAGCAGGCTCGGCAGGATGACGGCCCACGGGGTGTTGATGATGCCGTACTGGCTGAGCAGCATGAACGTCGGGATGACGAGGGCCGTGAGCGGCACCATGACCGAGCCGAGCACGACCGTGAACACCGCCCCGCGACCCCGGAAGTCGTACTTCGCGAAGCCGTACCCCGCGAGGATCGCGAGGATCGTCGCGCCGATGCCGCCCGCGAAGGCGTACAGGAACGAGTTGCCGAGCCAGCGCCAGTAGATGCCGCCCTGGTGGGTGAACAGCTCGGCGATGTTCGAGAACAGCGAGAAGTCGCCGGAGAACCAGAACGCCGGGCTCGAGAACAGCCCTGCCGTGTCCTTCGTCGAGGCGACGACGAGCCACCAGATCGGCACGACGAAGTAGATCGCGAGGATCACGAGGAAGACGTGCGAGCCGATGCGCCGCCCGCCGGCGCGGCGGCGGCCCTTGGCGCTTCGGTCGACGTGCGAGGGCACCCCGGTCGCGGTGGTGAGCGGCTCGGCCGCCTCGGTCGGGCGCTGGGTGAAGATCGACATCACTTCAGTCCGCTCTGCTTGCGGGTGAGGAACAGGAAGACGAACGAGCCGGCGAAGACGAGGGCACCGAGCGAGAACGCGATCGCCGACGCGTAGTTGAACTGGCTGTACGAGAAGGCGAGCGAGTACGCGTACATGTTGGGCGTGTACGCCGCGTCGATCGCGCCCTGGGCGACGTTGCGCAGCACAACCGGCTCGGTGAAGAACTGCAGCGTGCCGATGAGGGCGAACATGACGATCATGACCATCGACGAACCGATCATCGGCACCTTGATGCGCAGCGCCGTCTGCCAGCCGTTCGCGCCGTCGATGCGGGCCGCCTCGTAGATCGACGGGTCGATCGCGCGCAGGGCCGCGTAGATCACGACCATGTAGTAGCCCGCCCACTGCCACGTGACGATGTTCACGAGGCTGCCGAAGATCGTGCCCGGGGCGAGGAAGTCGGGGGTCGGCAGGCCGACGAGGTTGAAGAGCGTGCCGCCCGGGCCGAACCGGGGGCTGTACAGGAAGCTCCACATGAGTGCGCCGATGACGCCGGGGATGGCGTACGGCGCGAAGATCAGCAGCCGCGAGAGCTTCGAGAGCTTCGTCGCGAGGGTGTCGAGCACGAGCGCCGCGGCGATCGCGACGATGAGCTGCGCGGGGATCATCACGACGGCGAACGCGAGCACCCGCAGCATGCCCTCGAGGAAGAGCGGGTCGGTGAACGCCTTCGCGTAGTTGCCGAGCCCGGTGAACTCGGTGCCGGTCGCGAGCGTCGACGTGAACAGGCTCATGCCGAACGCGTAGGCGAGGGGGAACACGAGCAGCAGCGCGAAGACGGCGAGGAACGGCGAGACGAAGAGCCAGCCCCAGCGCTGCCGTCGGCGCAGGAGGGTGGATCCGCCGGCGCGCGGGGCGCGGCGTCGCGGCACCGCGGGGGCGGCGACGCTGGTCTGGGTGGTCATGGCTCGTTCTCCTCGTCGAGACGGTCGGAAGCCGGGGTCCGTGGTCGGTTGCGCGGGGCACGGGCGGATGCCTCGGCATGGGCGCGAGGCATCCGCCCGCCGATCACTCGAGCGTGAAGCCCTGCTCGGTCGCGTACTGCTCGAGCGAGGCCTGCAGGTCGTCGAGCGCCTGGTCGGAGGTCTTCTCGCCCTGCACCATCGCGAACTGCTCCTCGGTCAGCTGGTCGTAGGCGTAGTTCTGGAAGGGGCTGAACGTGAAGCCCTGGTAGCCGGCGGCGGCCTCGAGGAAGACGTCCTTGTTGATCTGCTGCCCACCGAAGAACGGGTACTCGAGGTCGCGGAAGTAGTCGGACTCGAGGATCGGCTTCCACAGCGGGAAGAGGGCGGCCTGCTCGATGCCGATCTTCCACGCCTCCTCGGTGCCGAAGATCTCCTTGGCGACCGTCGCTGCGGCCTCCTTGTCCTTCGCCTGGCTCGTCACGGCGAAGGTCGAGCCGCCCCAGTTGATCTGCACGGGGTTCGCCGGGTCCCACTGCGGAACCGGTGCGGCGCGCCACTCGGCGTCGCTGTCGGCGTCGGACAGGCCCTGCAGGTAGCCGGGGCCCCATGCGGCGGCGACGTAGATCGCGTACGAGCCGTCGACGAGCTTGGTGTTGTAGTCGGCGGTGAACGCGTCGTCGGTGGCGACGAGGCCGTCCTTCACGAGCCCGTCCCAGTAGGCGAGCACCTGCTTCGAGCCGTCGTCGTTCACGTCGATGCCGATCTCGGTCGGGTTCGCGTTGTCGTAGGCGAACGGCACCGAGCCGGCCTGGGCGAAGAGCGCCTGGTTGTAGGCGCGGCCGTTGGTCGGGAAGTCGGCGAGCACGCCGGGGGCGCCCGCATCCTTCAGGGCCTGCGCGGCGGCCTTGAACTCGTCCCACGTGGTGGGGGCGGCGATGCCGTACTGGTCGAGGATGTCCTTGCGGTAGAGCATGCCCATGGGGCCGCCGTCGACGGGGATGGCGTACACGGCGTCGCCGCTCGAGACGTCCTTCCAGGCGCCGTCGGTGTAGTCCGCCTGCACGTCGCCTGCGCCGTACTCGGTGAGGTCGACGAGCGCGTCGCGGATCGAGAAGCTCGAGAGCACCTCGCTCTCGAGCATGATGACGTCGGGGGCGCCCGAGCCGGCCTCGATGGCGGTCGAGAACTTCGTGTACTCGTCGTTGCCCTGCCCGGCGTTCGTCCAGCAGATCTGGACGTCGTCGTGGCTCTCGTTGAAGAGGTCGACGACGTCTTCGAACGCGGGGTACCAGGCCCAGACGCTGACCTGCGTGGCGTCGGCGTTGACGATCTTGTTGGTGCAGGAGGCCTCTTCGGCGCCGCCGGCCGAGCAGCCGGTGAGCGCGGCTGCGGCGACGGCGACGACGCCGCCCGCTGCCAGGAACTTCGACTTCATTGTGCTGTGCTTCCTCTCGCGGTGGGGACACCGGTGTCTCTGGGTGCCGCCGCGCCCACGTCGGCGCGGTCGGGGGGATCCGCTTGTTTTACAACGTTGTACGTAAACGTTGTAACGGACATGATGCCGCGCCCGTCGCGACGTGTCAACCTCGCACGGACGTACGGCGTGCGGTGTTCAGCCGACGACTGCGGCGATCGCCGCCGGCACAGGGTCGACCGCGGGCGCCGACTCGCGCGCGACGACGGCGAAGTCGGCGAGCAGGGTGCGCGGCCCGCCGGCCGCGTCGCCGCGCTCGATGCGTTCGAGCAGCGTGCCCACCGCGGTGTTGGCGATCCACTCGCGCCCCGGGTCGATCGTCGACAGCGACGGCACCGTGTACTGGGCCTCGTCGATGTTGTCGAACCCGATCACCGCCACGTCGTCGGGCACCCGCCTTCCGGCCTCGAGCAGCGCACGCATCGCGCCGAGCGCGAGCGTGTCGTTCATCGCGAAGACCGCGTCGAACGGCACCCCGCGCGCGAGGATCTCGCGCATCGCCCGCGCACCGCTCTCCCGATGCCAGGCCATCGACGGCCCCACGAGCGCCTCGTCGAACGCGATGCCGTGCGCCTCGAGCGCCTCGCGATAGCCCCGCAGGCGCAGCCCGGCCGAGCCGATCACCTCGCCCTCGTGCACGCCGACCACCGCGATGCGCCGGCGACCGGCGGCGATGAGGTGCTCGGTGGCCGCGCGCGCCGCCGCGACGTTCTGCATCGTCACGTGGTCGGTCGGGCCGTCGAAGATCCGCTCGCCGAGCAGCACGAGCGGGTACGGCACGTCGAGCACCTCCGCATCGTCCTGTCCGAGGCCGAGCGCGCTGAAGAGCAGCCCGTCGGTCATCTTGAACCGGGGGCTCCGCAGCAGCTCGAGCTCGCGGTCGCGGTCGCCGCCGGTCTGCTCCACGAGCACGACGAGGCCGGATGCCTCGGCCGCCGCGATCACCGACGCGGCGAGCTCGGCGAAGTAGGCGAGCGCGAGATCGGGCACGGCGAGGGCGATCGCGCCCGTGCGACCCGACCGCAGGCTGCGCGCCGTCAGGTTCGGGGTGTAGCCGAGCTCGGCGATCGCCTGCTCGACCTTCTCGCGCGTCGCCGGGCGGATGTGCGGGTAGTCGTTGATGACGTTCGAGACCGTCTTGATCGACACCCCGGCGAGCCGGGCCACGTCGTGCAGCGTGACCGCCATTGCGCCCTCCCTCGCCGAACCGGATGGAGTCACTGTACAACGTTGTGATCCGGAGGGGCGGCGCCGCGAGGCGCCCCGTCCCGGACCGTCAGATCACGCCGAGCGCGAGCATCGCGTCGGCGACGCGGATGAAGCCGGCGATGTTCGCGCCGACGACGTAGTCGCCGGGCGCGCCGTACTCGTCGGCGGTCGTCGCGCAGCGCTCGTGGATCGCGGCCATGATCGCGGCGAGGCGCTCCTCGGTGTGCTCGAAGCTCCACGAGTCGCGCGACGCGTTCTGCTGCATCTCGAGCGCGCTCGTCGCGACGCCGCCCGCGTTCGCCGCCTTGCCCGGCCCGAACAGCACGCCCGCCTCGCGCAGCACCGCGATCGCCTCGGGCGTCGTTGGCATGTTCGCGCCCTCGGCGACGGCGACGACGCCCGCGGCGACGAGCGCCCGTGCGTGCGCCTCGCCGAGTTCGTTCTGCGTCGCGCACGGCAGCGCGACGTGGACCGGGCCGCGATCGGCGAGGTCCCACACGGTGGCGCCCGCGACGAACTCGGCGCGCCCGCCGCGCTCGGCGACGTACCGTTCGATGCGCTCGCGGCGCACCTCCTTCACCTCGCGGAGGACGGCGACGTCGATGCCGTCGGGGTCGTGCACGGCGCCCGACGAGTCGGAGGCGCCGACGACGAGCCCGCCGAGCTCGTGCACCTTCTCGATCGCGTGGACGGCCACGTTGCCCGAGCCCGAGACCAGCACGCGGGCGCCGTCGAACGAACGGCCGCGGGTCTCGAGCATGTGCTGGGTGAAGAAGACGGCGCCGTAGCCGGTCGCCTCGGTGCGCACGAGCGAGCCGCCCCAGGTGAGCCCCTTGCCGGTCAGCACGCCCGACTCGTACTGGTTCGTCATGCGCTTGTACTGGCCGAAGAGGTAGCCGATCTCGCGACCGCCGACGCCGATGTCGCCGGCGGGCACGTCGCGGTACTCGCCGACGTGCCGTGAGAGCTCGGTCATGAACGACTGGCAGAACCGCATGATCTCGGCGTCGCTGCGACCCTTGGGGTCGAAGTCGCTGCCGCCCTTGCCGCCGCCGATCGGCATGCCGGTGAGCGAGTTCTTGAAGATCTGCTCGAAGCCGAGGAACTTCACCGTGCCCAGGCCGACGGTCGGGTGGAACCGCAGGCCGCCCTTGTACGGCCCGAGCGCCGAGTTGAACTGCACGCGGAAGCCGCGGTTGATCTGCACGCGCCCGGCGTCGTCGACCCACGGCACCCGGAAGATGATCTGCCGCTCCGGCTCGCAGATGCGCTCGAGGATCGACGCCTGCACGTAGTGCGGGTTGCGCTCGAGCACGCGGTCGAGCGAGCCGAACACCTCGCGCACGGCCTGGTGGAACTCGAACTCGCCCGGGTTGCGGGCGAGGATCTGGCTGTAGACGTCGTCGATGGCGGTGCGAGGCTCGGTCACGCGCGCTCCTTCAGGTTCGAACGGATGGCCACGTGGTGCTCTCGCGCGCGGCGCTCTCCACCATACCCACGGGCGCGGATGCCCCGGCCGAGTGTGACGCGGCCGCGGGTCAGTGGCCGTGCGCGAGCTGCTGCAGGCCGACCACGGCGAGGCCGAGGGCGATGAGCGCACCGAGTGCGACGAGCTGCTTCCACCACGCGACGCGGGTGCGGCGCACCGCGATGTACCCGATCAGGCCGAGCGTCGCGACGTACACGATCGACGCGGCGCGCAGCGCGAACTCGAGGTCGAGCAGCCCGAGCGCCGCGAGGGCGAGCAGCACCAGCGGCACGCCCGCCGACGCGATGGCCGACCCGGCGACGCGGAGCATGCCGCCGACCTCGGCGCGGTCGGGGAACGCGCTGTGCACGGCGAGGTGCGCGATCACCCCGGCGACGAAGCCCGCGGCGGTGATCGCGACGATGCCGACGAAGAGGGTCACGACCGCACGCGTCGCGTCGACGTGCTCGACGTTGCCGAGCTGCACGAGCACGATCGCGAGCCCCGTGAACGTCGCGTAGACGCGCTCCTTCAGCGCCTCGCCCCGCTCGTCCTCTGGACGGTCCTCACCGTGACCGTGCTCCATGCGCAGAACGGTAGCACCCGGCCCCGGCGCGGTCTGCGAGGATCGGAGCATGGCTGCCACGCTCACCGTCTCAGTGCCCGGCACCACCCTGCGCGACGCGCTCGGCGCCCCGCCCGACGGCGTCGAGGTCGTCGTGTGGGACCTCGAATCGCCGCCGCCCGCGGCGCACCTCGACATCGTGGTGCCGCCGTACATGGGCACCTCCGACCGGCTCGGAGCCCTCGCCGGGGTGACGACGCGCCTCGTGCAGTCGCAGTCGATCGGCTACGACGACATCGCCGACGCCCTGCCGCCCGGGCACGTGTTCGCGAACGCGGCGAGCGTGCACGAGCCCTCGACCGCCGAGCTCGCGGTCGGCATGGTGCTGGCGTGCCAGCGCGGCATCCCCGATTTCGTGCGTGCCGCGGCCGACGGCCGTTGGGCGCCCGCCCGGCACGAGAGCCTCGCCGACCGGCGCGTGCTCATCGTCGGCTACGGCGGCGTCGGCCGCGCGATCGAGGCCCGCCTCGAGCCCTTCGAGGTCGAGATCACCCGGGTGGCCGGGCACGCGCGCGACGACGAGCGCGGCCGCATCCACGGGGTCGACGAGCTGCCGGCGCTGCTGCCCGAGGCCGAGGTCGTCGTCGTGGGCGTGCCGCTCAGCGACGCGACGACCGGGCTCGTCGACGCCGGCTTCCTCGCCGCGCTGCCCGACGGCGCGCTCGTCGTGAACGTCGCCCGCGGCCGCGTGGCCGACACCGAGGCGATCCTCGCCGAGGCCCGCACCGGCCGGCTGCGGTTCGCGCTCGACGTCACCGACCCCGAGCCGCTCCCCCACGGCCACCCGCTCTTCGCCCTGCCGAACGTGCTCGTCACGCCGCACGTGGGCGGTGCGTCGACCGCGATGATGCCGCGCATGGCGCGGCTCCTGCGCCGCCAGATCGAGCGGATGCTGCGGGGCGAGGCGCCCGAGAACGTGGTGCTGCGCAGCTGACGTCGCATCGAGCGGCACGATCGGTCAGCGCGACCACGTGCCGAGGTGGTTGCCGTCGAAGAACTGCAGCGTCATCGTCGACGACCCGGCGCCGCCGAGCACGAACGTCGCCGAGGAGCGCGAGCCCTCGGGCGCGTTCTCACCGTCAGGGGTGAAGGCGAGGACGTCGCCGTCCCACGGCTCGAGCGGCACCTCGTAGCCGCCGTCGGGCCCGAGGTGCACGACGAGCGACCCGTCCTCGACCACGACCTCGGCCGGGCCGAAGTACTCGTTCGACCAGGTGCCCGCGTACGACTCGAGCGGTTCCGACGGCGCGGCGGGCGACGCCGGGGGCGACTGGTCGACGAGGTCCCCGGCCGGCTCGCGGTAGTGCGCGAGGGCCGCCCCGTACGCCCCGACCCAGTCGCGCGTCGACGCGCCGTACTGCACGAGGTCGAGGAACTCGCTCACGATCGCCTCGGCGGCACCGACCGGCGCCCCGTTCGTGAGGGCGACGACGCCGAGCCCGAGCGACGGCACCAGTTGGAAGTTCGTGCCCGCCCCGAGCACGAATGCGCCGGAGTGCGAGGCGGTGGCGCGGCCGCTCGTCTGGGTGCCGACGTTGAACCCGAAGCCGTACGAGCCCGACCGCATGCCGGGCACGTCGGACGGGGCAGAGGTGACCTGCGGGCGCATCGCCGCAGCCAGGTCGGCGGTGTCGACGAGCGTCTCGCCGTCGGCGACGCCGTCGGCCAGCACGAAGCTCATCCACTTCGCCACGTCGACGACGTTCGAGCTCACGCCGCCCGCGGGCGACTGCGCGTCGGGGTCGCGCTCGTACAGGGGCTGGAACTCGCCGTCGACGAGGGCGTGCAGCGCGGCGCGGTCTTCGCGGGCGACGAAGTCGTCGTGCCGGGAGCTCGTCGAGGTCATGCCGAGCGGCTCGTAGAGCTCGCGTTCGGAGAGCGTCTCCCAGTCGACGCCGGCCGCGTTCGCGACCGCCTCGGCACCCGCCGTCATGCCGAAGTTCGCGTAGCCGTAGCTGATGCGGAACGGGTTCAGCGGCTGGTACCGGAGGTGGTCGATGACGTATTCGCGGTCGTATCCGAGGTCTTCGAGGTCGTCGCCCGCGGCGAGCGGCAGACCCGAGCGGTGGGCGTAGAGGTCGCCGACGGTGAGGTGCTCCGTCACCCACGGGTCGGCGAGCGCGAACCCGGGCAGCAGCGGCGCGACGGGGGTGTCCCAGCCGACGACGCCGTCGGTGACCTGCGTCGCGACGACGGTCGCCCCGATCGGCTTCGACATCGACGCCACCTGGAAGACCGTCTCGGCGTCGACGGGGTCGTCCTCGCCGACCTTCCGAACCCCGAACCCGTCGGCGAAGACCGTCTCGCCACCGTGCACGACCGCGACGGCGGCGCCGGGCACGCCGGTCTCGTCGAGCACGCGTTCGACGAGGCCCGGCAGCGACTCGAGCGCGGGGTCGAGGGCTCCCTCGGCGAGCTCGACCGCGTCGGCCGGCGGCGCGTCGCCGAGCTCGATCCTCGGCGCGTACGGTTCGGCCGCCGTGCACCCGGCGAGCGCCGCGGCGATGATCACGACCGCCGGAACGGCGGCACCTCGGACGACGCGCATGGCGTTCCTCCCCCATCGCACCGGGCTCCCCCGAGCCCCGGACCCCCATGGACCGACGAGCGCAGCCTAGCGGTCGATCCGGTGCCGCCGCACGGATCAGGCCGACGCGTCGGCGAGCCCCGCGAGCTCCGCCGCGGTCAGCTCGAGCGGGATCGAGTCGAGCAGCTCGCGGAGCTGTTCGACGCTGCGGGCGCTCGCGATGGGCGCGACGACGGTCGGCTGCTGCCGGAGCCACGCGAGCGACACCGAGGCGACGGATGCCCCGTGCGCGGCCGCGACCTCGTCGAGCACCGCGAGCACACGGCTCCCCCGCTCGCCGAGGTACGGCGCGGCACCGCCCGCGCGCACGCTCGCCCCTTCGGCGGTGACATCGGCCTCGGTGCGGTACTTGCCGGCGAGGAAGCCCTTCGCGAGCGAGAAGTACGGGAAGACCGCGAGCCCCTCGCGCTCCGCGCGCTCGCGCAGCCCGTTGGCCTCGAAGTCGCGCTCGACGAGGTTGTAGTGCGGCTGCAGGGCGACGGCGCGATGGAAGTCGTTCGCCTCGGTCACCCGGAACCACTCGTCGATGCGCTCGGGCGTGTAGTTCGAGATGCCGATCGCGCGCACCTTGCCCGCGTCGACGAGCTCGGAGAGCGCGCCGACCGTCTCCTCGAGCGGCACCGCGGCGTCGTCGAAGTGGGCGTAGTAGAGGTCGATGACGTCGGTGCCGAGACGCTGCAGCGAGGCATCCGCGGCCGCCCGGATGTTCGCCGCCGCGAGGCCCGTGAACTCGGGGTGCGTGCTCACCTTGGTCGCGATGACGACGTCGTCGCGCGCTCCGCGCGACGCGAGCCACTCGCCGATGAGCCGCTCGCTGTCGCCGCCGGTGTTGCCGGGCACCCAGTGGGAGTACCCGTCGGCGGTGTCGAGGAAGTTCCCGCCGCCGGCGGTGAAGGCGTCGAGCACCGCGAAGGTGGCGTCGCGGTCTGCGGTCCAGCCGAAGACGTTCGTGCCGAGCGCGAGCGGGGCGACCTCGAGATCGGACGCGCCGATGGGGCGGCGGAAGGCGGTGGCGGTGGCGTCGGTCATGGGGCTCCTCGTGGTCGGAACGGTCGTCGGCACCGGAGGACAACGACGGCGTCGGCCGGGTATTCCCCGTGTTGCGCACGATGACGCGTGTGCGATCGGCGCGGGCGGGCATAGGCTCGAAGGTGACGCAACCGACGGAAGGTCGACATGCCCGCTTCGGCAGAACCCCGCGTGGCCCTCTACTTCGACTTCGACAACATCGTCATCTCGCGGTACGACCAGCTCCACGGCGACTTCGCCTACCGCAAGGACACCTCGCGCTCGAAGGCGCCCACCGCCGGCACCAAGACGGCCGAGAAGCTCCGCGAGGCGACGGTCGACATCGACGCGGTACTCGACTTCGCCGCGACGTTCGGCACGATCGCGATCGCCCGCGCCTACGCCGACTGGTCGACCCCCGTGAACGCGAGCTACCGCGGCCAGCTCATCGACCGCGCCGTCGACCTCGTGCAGCTCTTCCCGCTCTCGGCGACGAAGAACGGCGCCGACATCCGCCTCGCGGTCGACGCGGTGGAGGACATGTTCCGCATCGACGACCTCACGCACATCGTGATCGTCGCGGGCGACTCCGACTACGTCGCGCTCGCGCAGAAGGCGAAGCGGCTCGGCCGATACGTCGTCGGCATCGGCGTCGCCGGCGGCACGAGCCGCGCCCTCACCGCCGCGGTCGACGAGTTCGCCGACTACGACGCGCTGCTCTCGACCGACGCCGCGGTCGACGACGAGGCCGACGTCGTCGAGCGCGCACCCGAGGCGGCGCCGCGGCGCCGCAGGGCGAGCACGAAGCAGCCGGATGCCGCGGCCGACGCCGCGCCCGAGGCATCCCCCCGCAGCAGCCGGAGGGCGAGGAGCCAGCCGAAGGAGGACGCGAAGAGCGCGGCCGAGGCGGACGAGACGCCGGCGGAGCCCGCCGAGCGGCCGTCGGCGCGCGTCATCCAGTTCGTCGCCCCGACCGACCACGTTCCCGACGAGGCGACCGGCAGCCCGCGCAACCCCGGTCGACTGCTGCTCAAGGCGATCGAGCTGCTGCGGTCGAAGAACGACGAGGAGTGGCAGTCCTCGAGTGCCGTGAAGAACCAGATGCTGCGCATGGACCCGTCGTTCCAGGAGCGGCGTCTGGGATTCGCCTCGTTCAGCGAGTTCCTGAAGTCGCGCGGCGGCGTCGTCGAGCTCGACGAGACGGGCCGGGGGCGCGTGCGCATCCGCACGAACAAGGACTGAGGGCGGGGTTCCGAGACGCCTCCGTCGTCGGCTCCTCAACCGGCGGACGAGGTCATACGAAGGGGGAAGCAAGATGAAGGCACTGCAGTACCGCACGATCGGGCAGCCGCCCGAGGTGGTCGAGATCGCGACGCCCGAGCCCGGACCGGGCGAGGTGCGCATCAGGGTGACCGCGGCCGGGGCCTGCCACTCCGACAGCTTCATCATGGGGCTGAATGAGGAGCAGTACGTCTACGGCCTGCCGCTCACGCTCGGGCACGAAGGCGCCGGTGTCGTCGACAAGCTCGGCGAGGGCGTCACCGGGCTCGAGGTCGGCGAAGCGGTCGCCGTCTACGGTCCGTGGGGCTGCGGCCGCTGCGTGCAGTGCGCGCAGGGCAAGGAGAACTACTGCGAGCGCGCCGCCGAGCTCGGCATCCGCCCGCCCGGGCTCGGCTCCCCGGGCGCGATGGCCGAGTTCCTCGTCGTGCCCGACGCCCGGTTCCTGCTGCCGCTCGGCGACCTCGACCCGGTCGAGCACGTGGCCCTCACCGACGCGGGGCTCACGCCGTACCACGCGATCAAGATGTCGCTGCCGAAGCTCGTGCCCGGCTCGACCGCCGTCGTCATCGGCGCGGGCGGGCTCGGCCACGTCGCGATCCAGATCCTGCGCGCGCTCACGCCGGCGACGGTCATCGCCTTCGACGTGAGCCAGGACAAGCTGCGCCTCGCGACCGAGGTGGGCGCGCATCACGTGTTCCCGTCCGACGCAGAGGCGCCCGAGCGGGTCAAGGAGCTCACGGGAGGCAAGGGCGCCGCCGCCGTGTTCGACTTCGTCGCGATCCAGCCGACGCTCGACGCGGGCCACGCGATGCTCGCGGTCGAGGGCGACCAGGTCCTCGTGGGCGTCGGGGCCGGCATGCTGCCCGCCGGCATGCTCATGACGCCGTACGACGCGACCGTGCGTTCGCCGTACTGGGGTTCGCGCGCCGAGCTCTTCGAGGTGTTCGATCTCGCCCGCGCGGGTCTCGTCAAGATCGAGACCGAGCGCTTCTCGCTCGACGACGCCCCCGAGGCGTACCGGCGCCTGCACGACGGCACTCTGCGCGGGCGCGCGGTCGTCGTTCCCTGACGGGGCCGTTCCGCGCTGAGGTGGGTTCGGCGCGCTGAGGTCGGTTTGAACCCACCTCAGCGCGTCGTACCTGATTCATGGCGGACGCTCTGTGGTCTGACCACATCTGGTACGCTGTGGTCTGACCACAGTGGGTGCAGGCACGGAGGCGACGGAGCATGAGCGAGACGCGCGCGTGGCGCACCGTGCTCGAGCACATCGAGTCGCAGCTCATCGAGGGCCGCCTGCGCCCCGGCGACCGACTGCCCGGCGAGCGGGCCCTCTCGGCCGACCTCGGCGTCGGCCGCTCGAGCGTGCGCGAGGCGCTGCGGGTGCTCGAGGTGCTCGGGCTCATCCGCACCCAGACGGGCTCGGGCCCGAACGCGGGCGCCATCATCATCGCGACACCGTCGGGCGGCATGAGCGCGCTCATGCGGCTGCAGGTGGCGGCGAGCGGGTTCCCGGTCGCCGACATCGTGCGCACCCGGCTGCTGCTCGAGACCGCCGTCGCGGGCGAGCTCGCCGAGCGCGGCAGCCTCGACGGCGGCGCCCACTCCCCCGACCTCGCCGCCGCCGACCGCCTGCTCGACGCGATGGACTCCCCCGCGCTCGAGCCCGCCGAGTTCCTCGCACTCGACGCCGAGTTCCACCTGGCGCTCGCCGAGGCATCCGGCAACCAGGTCATCACCGCGACCATGGCGGGCCTGCGCAGCGGCATCGAGGGCTACGCGCTCGAGGGGCTCGCCCGCATCGACGACTGGCCGACCACCTCCGCTCGCCTGCGCGGCGAGCACCGCGGGGTCGTCGACGCCATCCGCGCGGGCGATGCCGCGGCCGCCCGTACCCGCATCCACGACCACATCTCGGGGTACTACGCCGAGACGTTCATCGACCACCACTGAGAGAGGCACGCACCACGATGGTCCAGCGCCAGTTCCCGAACCCCAAGGAGCTCGCCGAGCTCATGCGCTTCAAGGCCCCCGAGCTCAACGCGACGAAGCGCCGGCTCGACAAGGCGCTCACGATCGCCGACCTGCGTGCGATCGCGAAGCGCCGCACGCCGAAGGCGCCGTTCGACTACACCGAGGGCGCGGCCGAGGGCGAGCTGTCGCTGGCCCGCGCCCGCCAGGCGTTCGAGGACATCGAGTTCCACCCCGGCATCCTGCGCAACGTGCCAGAGGTCGACACGAGCCGCGAGGTGCTCGGCGGCCCGAGCGCCCTGCCGTTCGGCATCGCGCCGACCGGGTTCACCCGCCTCATGCAGACCGAGGGCGAGGTGGCCGGCGCCGGTGCAGCGGGCGCGGCGGGCATCCCGTTCACGCTCTCGACGCTCGGCACGACCTCGATCGAGGGCGTGAAGGCGGCGAACCCGAACGGGCGCAACTGGTTCCAGCTCTACGTCATGCGCCGTCGCGAGATCTCGTACGACCTCGCGAAGCGCGCCGCGGCCGCCGGCTTCGACACCCTCTTCTTCACGGTCGACACCCCCGTCGCTGGCGCGCGCCTGCGCGACAAGCGCAACGGCTTCTCGATCCCGCCGCAGCTCACGCCGGGCACGATCGTCAACGCCATCCCGCGACCGGCGTGGTGGATCAACTTCCTGACGACCCCGAAGCTCGAGTTCGCGTCGCTCAGCTCGACGGGCGGCACGGTCGGCGAGCTGCTCGACTCGGCGATGGACCCGACGATCTCGTTCGACGACCTCGACATCATCCGCGACATCTGGCCCGGCAAGATCGCGGTCAAGGGGGTGCAGACCGTCGGCGACGCGAAGCTGCTCGCCGACCGCGGCGTCGACGCGATCGTGCTGTCGAACCACGGCGGGCGCCAGCTCGACCGGGCGCCGATCCCCTTCCACCTGCTGCCCCACGTCGTGCGCGAGGTCGGCGACGACCTCGAGGTGCACGTCGACACCGGCATCATGAACGGCGCCGACATCGTCGCTTCCATCGCCCTCGGCGCCCGGTTCACGCTCATCGGCCGCGCCTACCTCTACGGCCTCATGGCCGGCGGTCGCGCGGGCGTCGACAAGACGATCTCGATCCTGCGCACCGAGATCGAGCGCACCATGAAGCTGCTCGAGGTCGAGACGCTCGACGAGCTCGGCCCCCAGCACGTGACGCAGCTGGCCCGACTGCAGCCCATCGCACGGCCGGTGCAGGATGCCGCGGCCGAGGCCTCGTCGGCGAGGCCCACGACCGTCCGGAGCCCGCGCGCGGCGAAGCCGGCGACGCGGGCCGCGGCCGCCGCCTCCGCGAAGACGACTGCGGCGGCGAAGGCCGCCCCGGCAGCGAGGGCGACCGCCGCTGCGAAGCAGGCGACCACCACCGCGAAGGCGACCACGGCGAAGACGGTCGCGAAGCCCCGCACTGCCCGAGGGACGAAGCCGAAGACGGCCGCCGCCGAGTGAGGCGACCGGCGCGGCCCGTGGCCCGGTGAGCCGGACGCGCCGGATCGACGCCCTCAGTAGACCGGCGAGCTCAGCGCGCCCGCCCGGTGCGCCCCTTCGGCACCACGATCGACTGGGCGATCGTGAGCGCGGCCGCACGGGCCGCCATCTTGCGCGCCTGCTCGGCCTGCGTGCGCCGGCGTTTCACGAGCTTCGCACGCCGTCGGGCTCGCAGGGCGGCATCGGCGCCGACCGGCGGCACGTCACCCGCGCGTCCGGTCGACGCGGGGGCCGCTCCGTACCGGATCGAGGCCCGATCCAGCCGGGCGGCCGCAAGCGCCGCTCGTTCTGCGGCGAAACGCGGCGACCTGCGGCGCTCGGCGTCGGCGGCGAGGGCCGCGGCCTCCGCGAACTCCACGGCCGACTCGAGGCGACGCCTGGCCCGCGCGTCGCCCGGCAGCCGCTTCGCCATGCGGCGCACTTCGTCCTCCAGCTCGCGCACCGCGGCGATCGCCTCCTTCGCGCGGCGGCGGTCGGCCCTCTTCGATTCCCGCATGCTCACCCCTCGTCGATCAGCTCGAGCAGGCGCTTCGCCGCGTCGCGGATCTCGTCGTGGTCGTGTTGCCCGGCCCGGCTCTCGAGCGAGATCACGGCGCATCGGTGCACCCTGCGGAAGTCGCCGTAGGGGAACGAGTACGCCTCCTTCGTCTCATTGTCGGCGTCGTCGTCGATGCCGAGGTGCCAGTGCCGGTACTCGGTCCAGCCCTCGTCGTCGATGAACGCGTTCTCCTCGTCGGCGCTCGGCGCGTGCTCGCTCCAGTCGTCGCGCTCGTCGCGCTCGACCCTGTCGTCGCGCACGAGCGACCTCGCGTGGCGGAGCGCCGTCTCGTTCAGCCTGATCGCCATGTCGTGCTCCCTTCCATACCCTCCCGGTCTACGTTGCGACCGCCGGGTCGACAAGGGGGTTGCGGGCGCGCCGCAGAGCGAACGGCCCCGAACACCCCGGGAGCGGCCGGCTCAGCGCCGCCGTGCGAACTCGGCGATCGTGACGCCCGACCCGTGGCTCGTGCTCTCGACCGGTTCGAAGGCGCGCGGCCGGTAGTCGAGCCCGGCGAAGAGCGGGATGCCGGTACCGAACAGCTTCGGGTTCACCTTGAGCACGAGGCGGTCGATCTCGTCGACCAGCTGCCCGGCGAGCGCCCCACCGCCGCACAGCCAGATGTCGGTGCCGCCGGCCTCGGCCTTGAGCGCCCGCACGACGTCGACGGGATCGTCGTCGACGACGACGAGGTTCGCCCCCTCGGCCCGGTGCGACCGTGAGAACACGATCTGCCGGAGGTGGGAGTACGGACTCGTCATGCCGAAGGGCAGCCCGATCGCGTAGGTGTTCCAGCCCATGAGCACGGTGTCGAAGACGGCGCCGGACTGCTCGACCCCGAGCGCTGCGGCACCCGCCGTCGGCATCGCGTCGGGGTAGCGCTCGTAGATCGTCGCCATGTGGTCGCCCTCGGCGTCGAGCGCGTCGAATTCGCCGTTCGGCCCGGCGATGAAGCCGTCGAGGCTGACGGCCACGTAGTACACGAGTTCTCGCATCGTTTCCTTATCCACTACTGATGTTGTGGTTGCGAAACTACTACACCTGTCGTGATCTTGTCTAGACTCGACCGCATGGCCCGGAACGACGAACGCCGCCGACTGCTCGCCGATGCCGCGATCGGCGTGCTCGCCGCCGAAGGAGCGCGCGGGCTCACGCACCGTGCGGTCGACCGCGCGGCCGGGGTGCCGCTCGGCACGGCATCGAACTACTTCGCGAGCCGCGACGCCCTCATCGCCGGGCTCGTGGCGCGCATCGGCGAGCGACTCGGACCGACCGACGACGACCTCGAGATCCGCGCCGGCCAGCCCGCGGGCCCCGCGCTGTTCGCCGACTACGTGCGCGACATCGTGCGACGGCTGAGCACCGAGCGCGACGTCACCCTCGCCCTCTTCGAGCTCCGGCTCGAGAGCACCCGCCGGCCCGAGATCGCCGCCGTGCTCCACGAATGGCAGCGCACCGCGTTCGCCGCCGACATCGCCTTCAACGAGGCAGCGGGACTGCCCGGCGGGCGCCGCGAGATCGCGCTCTTCCACTACGCCCTCGACGGGCTCGTGCTCGATCGCCTCACGACGCCGATCGATCCCGGCACCTCGACCGATGAGATCGTCGACGCGCTCGTGGCGGGGTTGCTGCCCCGCACCTGACGCGGCCCCCTACGATGAGCGGTGGGGAGGTCGAGCATGTCGGATGCCGCGGGCGAGACGGGCCAGAACGACTCGGCCGAGCCGCCCGCCGAGCCGCCGGCCGGCGCCCCGCACCCTCCGAAGCGCGGGCCGGTGCGCCGCTACCTCGCCCGGTTCGGCACCCGGCGCACGATGCTCTCCGACGCCCGCGCCGGGCTCGTGCTCGGCATCGAGAGCATCCCCGACGGCCTCGCCTCGGGCGTGCTCGCCGGGGTGAACCCCGTCTACGGCCTCTACGGCTACCTGTTCGGCACGCTGGGCGGCGCGCTCGCGACGGGCTCGGTCTACATGTCGGTGCAGGCGACCGGGGCGATGTCGGTCATGATCGCCGACGTGCCCCTGGTGGTCGGCTCCGACCGGCAGGGCGTCGTCATCGCGACGCTGTCGATCCTCACCGGCCTCGTCATGCTCGGCCTCGGTCTCGCCCGGCTCGGCTCGCTCGTGCGGTTCATCCCGACCGCCGTGCTCGTCGGCTTCATCAACGCCGTCGCGGTGAACATCGTGCTCGGCCAGCTCGCCAACCTCACCGGCTACGCGGGCGAGGGCGCGAACCGCATCATCCGGACCATCGACACGTTCGCCCACCTCACGTCGATCCACTGGCCGAGCCTCGTCATCGGGGCGGTGACGATCGGGCTCATCCTGCTGCTCGAGCGCACCTTCCTCGGCCCGCTCTCGCTCGTGGTGGCCGTCGTGCTCGCCTCGCTGCTGCCGCTCGTGCCGTGGTTCGGCGACGCCGCCATCGTGGGCGACCTCACCGACGTGCCGAACGCGATCCCACTGCCCGCGCTGCCCGACCCGTCCCTCACGCTCGACCTGCTGGTGCCCGCGCTCTCGCTCGCCCTGGTCGGGCTCGTGCAGGGCGCCGCGATCTCCGGGTCCATCGCGAACCCCGACGGCGAGTACCCCGACGCGTCCGCCGACTTCCGCGGACAGGGCATCGCGAACCTCACGAGCGGGCTCTTCCAGGGCATGCCGGTCGGCGGTTCGATGTCGGCGACCGCCATCGTGCGGGCCGCGGGTGCCCGCAGCGCGCTCGCGAACCTCCTCGCCGCCGTCGTCATGATCGTCGGCGTGCTGCTGCTCGGCGGCGTCATCACGCAGGTCGCGATGCCCGCCCTGGCAGGCCTGCTGATCCTCGTCGGCGTGCGCACGTTCAAGCCGCGCGACCTCGTGATGGTGTGGCGAACCGGCCCGATCCAGGCGAGCGTGCTCGCGGTCACCTTCGTGCTCACGCTCATCGTGCCGCTGCAGTACGCCGTGCTCGTCGGTGTCGGCCTCGCCGTGGTGCTGCACGTGGCCCGGCAGTCGAACCGGGTCGTGATCCGTCGCTGGGTCTACGACGACTCGAGCCCGCACCCCGTCGAGACCGAGCCGCCCGCGGTGCTCGCGCCCGGCGAGGTCGTCGTGCTCGTGCCCTACGGCAGCCTGTTCTTCGCGGCCGCACCGATCTTCGCCGGCCAGCTGCCCGAGATCCCCGACCGCTGCGAGCGCGCCGTCGTGGTGCTGCGCATGCGCGGCACCGACGAGCTCGGCTCGACGTTCATCCGGGTCGTCACCGACTACGCCGAGCGCCTGCGGCGAGCCGGCGGCGCGCTCATCCTCGTGGGGCTCGGCGACCGGGTCATGACCCAGCTCGATGCGACCCGGGCGACCGTCGTGATCGGCCGCGACCGGGTCTTCGCCGCGACACCGCGGATCGGCGACTCGCTCGACGCCGGGCTCGCCGCGGCGCGCGCGTTCGCCGCGCCCTCCGCCTCGTCGGGGCCGGGCGAGCCCGAGGCATCCGACCGCGACCGGTAGCGCAGGAACCAGGCGAGCATGAGCGCGGAGCTCGCGAGGTAGAAGCCGTGGAGGAACCAGATCGGCCCGAACGGCATGCTCACCACGTAGACCGTGTAGAGCGCGTTGCCGACGTTCGTGATGACGAGGTTACCGACGCTGTACGACGACAGGTCCTTCGTGCGCGCCGCCTTCACCAGCATGGGCAGGTAGCTCATGGCGAAGAGGCCGGTCGAGATCGCGCCGGCGACGACGGCGAGGTCCATGCTCCGAAAGCTACGGGGCGGCCGGATGCCTCGCACCCGGGCCGTCCCGCCGAATGATGCGCCGATCGGAGCCGGCCGTCTCAGGGTTGCTCGCCTCGGGCGGCGCCCCGGTGCGACGCCGCCACCGACGCCCGTCCGGCGGCGGTGCCGGAGTCGGCTCCGGTAGGACCCGTACGCGTCCTACCGGGCCCCGTCGCCACCCGCGTTCGCCGCGGCGATGAGCCGCCCGATCTGCTCGTACGACACGGTGACGCCATCGCCATCCGGGGGATCGCTTCTCGAGGCGGCCTCGCCGATGAGACCGAGCGCGAAAACCATATGTCACTCGGTTTTGACGCGCAAGCGACTAGCATGCAGATATGGCAAGCAGGGGTTCGTACGCGAAGGGCGTCGCGAAGCGCGAGGAGATCCTCACCACCGCGCTCGAGGTCATCGCCCGCAACGGCTACCGCGGTGCGAGCGTGCGCGAGCTCGCCGACGCGGTGGGGCTCAGCCAGGCAGGCCTCCTGCACTACTTCTCCTCGAAGGAGGAGCTCTTCCAGGAGATCCTGCGCAAGCGCGACGAGGTCGACAGCCAGGCGCTCGAGGGCGAGCGCGAGCGCCCGATCGACGGGTTCTTCGCCGTCATCCGCCACAACGCCGAGGTCCCGGGGCTCGTGCGCCTCTACGCCCAGCTCTCGACCGAGGCGGGCGACCCCGACCACCCGGCGCGCGAGTTCTTCATCGAGCGGTACCGGCAGTTCCGGCTGCGCTTCTCCGACCTCATCCGCGACGAGCAGGCGGCCGGCAACGTCCCCGCCGACGTCGACCCCGAGCAGACCGCGAACCTCTTCCTCGCCGCAGCCGACGGCCTGCAGACCCAGTGGATGCTCGACCCGTCGATCGACATGGCCGAGAGCATCGCCTACCTCTGGCAGCTCGTCGTCCGCCGGAGCTGACGCGTGCCCCGCTCCGCCCGCTCGCTCGTCTCGGGCGACGTCCGTCGCCACAACCTGTCGCTCGTGCTCGGGCACGTCGCGGCGGCCGGCCCGAGCGCGCGCAGCGAGATCGCCACCGCCACGGGGCTGACGCGGGGCGCCGTCACCGCCCTCGTCGCGTCGCTCACGGATGCCCGCGTGCTGCGCGAGCAGCCACCCCAGCCGGGCGGGGCCGGCCGTCCGGTGACGCGCCTCGAACTCGATGCGCCCGAGGTGGCGATCGTCGTCGCGCAGGTCGACGCCGACACCGCGACCGCGCTCGTGACCGACCTCGCCGGAACCGAGCTGCACCGCACCTCGCGCCAGCACGGCCGCCCGATGGGCGACCCCGGCCGCGTGCTCGACCTGCTCGCGACCGCCGTCGGCGAGGCGCTCGACGCCACGGCCGCGCTGGGCCGCCGCGTCGCCGAGCTGCCGGTCGTCGTGTTCGCACCCGTCGGCGGGGAGCCGGCGGTCGTGCTCGCCGACACCGATCTCGGCTGGGATGCGGTCGACGTCGCCGCCGGCCTGCGGGAGCGCCTCCCCGAGCTCGACCCCGGCGCGAACGTCACGCTCGCCTCAGACGGCTGGCTCGCGGCGCTCGCCGAGCGCGCACTGCTGCCCGGGGTCGATGCGTTGCTCTACCTCAAGAGCAACTCGGGCATCGGCGGCGCGATCGTGTCGAGCGGCCTCATCCTCGAGGGCACGCACGGGGCGGGCGGCGCGCTCGGCCACCTCCCCGTGGTGCCCGACGGACGGCACTGCGAGTGCGGCCAGCGGGGCTGCCTCGTGACCGTCGCCGGCCCCGACGTGCTGCTCGAGCGTGCGGGTCTCACGAACCTCGTCGGCGAGCGCGGCCTCGGCGCGACCCTCGACGAGCTGGCGGCGCGCATCCTCGCGGGCGAGCCGCTCGCCGCCGCGGCCTGGCGGGGCGCCCTCCCCTGGATCGCGCGCACGCTGCAGATCCTCTCGCTCGCCGTCGACCCCGAGGTGATCGTCATCGGGGGCTACTGGTCGAGGCTCACCGCGTCGATCGAGGCGGCCTTCCGGGAGAATCGGCCGACCATCACGCGGGGGGACGGCTCGTGGCCGGCCGTGCCGGCGATCGAGGCGGGCCGGTTGGGCTCGGACGCGGCGCTCCTCGGGGCGGTGCACGAGGCCCGCGACCGCCTGCTCGCCGACCCGCAGCTGCTGCTCGCGCGCTGAACCCGGCCGACTCGCCCGGGGCCCACGCGAACCGCGGCCGCCGCGCGCCGATCGGGCAGCGCCCATGCGAACCGGGCCGCCCGTTCGCGAGATTAGTTCAACGGTTGAATTTATACCCTGCGAGGTGCATACTCATTGCCGAGTGCCATTCGTCTTTCACCGCACGCGCTCGCACCGACCCGCCCAGCCCCCCGCTCGGCCGTCTCGACGAAGAGGAGCCACCGTTGTCCGCTCTGCCCCCCAGCGACCCCGCCACCGAGCTCGCCCCCACCGGGGTGATCACCGCGACCGAGCCGTTGCACGGCGACCCGCCCGCGAGCCCGCCGCCCACGTGGCGCACGCTGCCGGGCCTGCTCACCGTCGGCCTCGTGCTGTTCGGCATCTACGGCGGCATCGGGGCCATCCTGCTGCCGATGCAGGTCGCGATCATCGACGACGCGAACAAGGTGCAGAACCTCGCCATCGTCTCGACCTTGTCGTTCGTGTTCACGCTGTTCGCCCAGCCCATCGTCGGCGCGATCAGCGACCGCACCCGCTCCCGCCTCGGGCGGCGCGCCCCGTGGATGGTGGGCGGCGCGCTCATCGGCGGCGTGCTGCTGCTCGGCATGGGCTTCCTCGACTCGGTGTTCTGGGTCGGCGTCTTCTGGGTCCTCATCCAGGTGGCGCTGAACGCCGTGCAGGGCCCGCTCTCGGCGATCACGCCCGACCGCTTCCCGCGCGACAGGCGCGGTGGCGCGAGCGCCATGTTCGGCATCGGCACCCAGGTCGGCATGACGCTCGGCATCATGGCGGCCGGCGTCTTCGCGGAGACCCTCGACCTCGGCCTCGGCTACGCCTCGTACGGCATCGCCATCATCGTGGTGACGGTCGTCTTCGTCGTCGTCGACCGCGACTGGTCGTCGAAGGAGGCAGCGGTCGAGGCCTGGAGCTGGAAGAAGTTCCTCGCGGGCTTCTGGGTCAGCCCCAGGCAGTACCCCGACTTCGCCTGGGCCTTCACCGCCCGTTTCGCGCTCATGCTCGGCTACTTCGTCGTCGTCGCGATGTCGTTCTACATGCTGACCGACTACGTCGGCATGTCGCTCGTCGAGGCCGGCCAGGCCACCGTCATGCTGACCCTCGTCTCGCTCGTGCCCACGCTCGCGGCGATCGCCCTCTCGGGCTGGTGGAGCGACAGGATCGGCAAGCGCAAGGTCTTCATCTACGTGTCGTCGGCGATCATGGCCGCCGGCTTCGTCGCCCCGATCCTCATGCCCGACATGACCGGCATGATCATCCTGAACGTGGTCAACGGCATCGGCTTCGGGCTCTACATGTCGGTCGATGCCGCCCTCATGACCGAGGTGCTGCCCGGCGGCGGAACGGCCGCCGCGAAGGACCTCGGCATCCTCAACATCGCCACCAACGTGCCGCAGGCGATGAGCGCCGCGATCGCCGGCATCATCATCACCTCGCTCGGCGGCTATGCGATGCTGTTCGTCTTCGGCATCGTGCTCACGGTCGTCGCGGCGATCGCGACGGCCCCGATCAAGAGCGTGCGTTAGGAGATCCACATGTCGCACACCCCTGCCCGGCCGGGCACGAGCACCGAGCAGGATGCCTCCGCGGCATCCCCGTTCGTCGAGGTCGACACCCTCGGCGGCCGCGTGCGCGGCCGGTGGCGCCCGACCGTTCGCCACGCAGCCGACGCGAGCGGAGGTCGCGGTGCCGCGCGGTCGGCGGCGTTCCTCGGCATCCCGTTCGCCGAGGCGCCGGTCGGCGAACTGCGGTTCGCGGCGCCCGTGCCGAAGGCGCCGTGGGCGGGGGTGCGCGACGCCCTCGAGTTCGCGCCGACCGCGCAGCGCGGCGATCCCGGCGTGACGCTCATCCCCGAGCCGAGCATCGAGGGCGACTCGACGCTGAACGTGAACGTCTTCACCCCCTCGCCCGAGCGCCCCGCCGAGGGCGACGCCGGCCTGCCCGTGCTCGTCTGGATCCACGGCGGCGGCTACTTCGCGGGCTCCCCCGCGAGCCCCTGGTACGACGGCCGCAACTTCAACCGCGACGGCGTCGTCACCGTGACGATCTCGTACCGTCTCGGCTTCGACGGCTTCGGCTGGATCGCCGACGCCCCATCGAACCGCGGCGTCCGCGACTGGCTGCTCGCACTCGAGTGGGTGCAGCAGAACATCGCCGCGTTCGGCGGCGACCCGGCGCGCGTGACGATCGCCGGCCAGTCCGCCGGCGGCGGCGCGGTGCTCACGCTGCTCGGCATGGAGGCGGCGCAGCACCTCTTCCACGGGGTGTACGCGATCTCGGGCGCGACGGCCGACGTGACGCCCTCGCGGGCCGAGGCGCTCGGTCGCAGGGTCGCCGCCGAGCTCGGCGTCGAGCCGACCCTCGCCGGGTTCCGATCGGTGAGCGAGGAGCGCCTGATCGAGGTGCAGAAGTCGGCCACCGCGCTCGAGGGCCCCGACGCCATGAACGACCTGCTCGAGGTCGGCCTGCAGCTCGGGCCCGCGATCGACGGCGAATTGCTGCGCCGTTCGACGATCGACTCGTTCGCCGCGGGCGTGGGCGCCGACAAGCCGCTCGTGCTCGGCGCGACCGACGACGAGTTCGCGATGGCCCTGCTCGATGCGCCGACGGCGCTGCGGTTCGTGCCGAAGTCGATGCTGCTGAAGAAGTCGGGCCTGTCGAAGTCCCGTGTGCGCCCGTACCTCGACGCCAACCGCGAGGTCGCGAAGCACGGCAACGCCAGGCTGCTCGGCCGGCTCATCACCGACCGCATGTTCAAGGTGCCGATGCTGCGCGCCGTCGCCGCCCGCGCGGCGGCGACCGGCGCGACGGACGGGCCCACGGGCGGCACGTGGCTCTACCGCTTCGCCTGGCCCAGCGGCACGTTCGGCTTCGCCGAGCACTGCCTCGACGTGCCGTTCTTCTTCGACTGCCTCGACGGCCCCGCGATGGTGCCGCTCGCCGGCCCGAACCCGCCGCAGGCGCTGGCCGACGAGCTGCACGCGGGCGCGGTCGCGTTCGTCGTCGGCGGCTCGGTGCCGTGGGCGCCCGTGGGCGCCGACCCGCACGCGTACCCGACGCGCGTCTACGATACCCCGTCGATCGTGGCGGACGACGGCTACGCGAGCGTGCGCCCCCTGCTCTGACGCCGAGCGGGCCGGATCGATCGGCCGGACATCCGTTCACGCGACGCCGGTTCCCCCTCAGCGATGAGGGGGAACCGGCGTATCCGTTCCGAAGACCGAGCCCCGGCACCAGGGCGAGCACCCGCCGGTGCCCCGGCGGCGCGCACCGCACGGTACGAAATGCCCCCCGAACGGGGTACGTGACCGCGTGACCCGAGCCGAGCATGCTTGCGAACATGACCGCGGCCGGCGAACATCCCGTACCCACCACCACCGGCCCGCTCGACGAGGTGCACCGCGCGCAGTCGGCCCGGCTGCTCGATCACCTCGTCGTGCACGGGCCCGCGACCCGCTCGGAGCTCGCGTCCGCGACCGGCCTCGGCCGCGGCACGATCGCCGGGCTCACCTCGCGACTCCTCGACTCGGGCGTGCTGCGTCCCGGAGCGTCGGGCACGGCGGGCGACGGTCGCGCCGCCCCGCTCACCCTCGCGGCCGCCGACCACGCGCTCATCACGGCGATGCTCGGCACCGATGAGGCGATCGCGACGGTCGCCGCGCTCGACGGCACCGAGCTCGCCCGATTCACCGAGCCGCTCACGATCGAAGCCGACCCCCTCGAGCTGCTCTCGACCGTGCTCTCGAGGTCGATCGGCCGCGCGCAGCGCGGGAAGCATCCCATCGCCGAGGTCACGGTGCTCGCCGGCGGCGCCGTCGTCGGCCGGCCCGCGATCGTCGTCGCCGACCCCCGCCTCGGCGCCGAACCGCTCGACCTGCTCGGGGTGCTGCGCGGGTACGCCCCCGCGTTCGCCGACGTCGAGTCGTCGCTCGCGCTGCCGGTCTCGCTGCGCCCGGCTGCGGCCGCGGCCGTCGCGGCCGAGCACTCCGAACTGCCCGGCATCGACGACGTGCTCTACATCGTCGGCGACGACGCCCTCGCCGCAGCGACGATCTCGGGCGGACGCCCCATGCCCGGCGCGCACGGGCTCGCCACGGGCTTCGCCCACCTGCCCGTCGTTCCCGGCGGGGTGCGCTGCGAATGCGGCCAGCAGGGATGCCTCGTCACCGTCGCCGCTCCCGAGCGCATCGTCGAACGTGCCGGCCTCGCCGACCTGGCTGCCGAGCAGGGGCAGCTCGCCGCGCTCGCGGAGCTCGTCGCCGGGGTGCGGTCCGCCGACGACCGCGCCCGTTGGTCGTGGCTCGACGCCGCCCACTGGGTCGGTCGGGCGCTGCAGCTCATGGTGCCGACCCTCGACCCGACCGTCGTCGTCGTCGGCGGCTACTGGGGGCAGCTGATCGGCGACATCGACGCCGCCTTCCGGGCGAACCGGCCGACGCTCGGCGGCGGTGCGCTCGAGGCGATCCCGACCCTCTCGCCGAGCCGTGTCGGCGGCGAGGCCGCACTCGTGGGGGCCCGCCTGCAGGCCCGCGAACGGCTGCTCGCCGAGCCGCTGCTGCTCGCCGGCTGAGGGCTCGGCGCGCTCAGCGCGGGGGTCGGCGGAACCGGCTCGAGATGCCCCAGCCGGTCACGCGCAGCATCGCCTCGACGACGATGCCGGCGCTCATCTTCGAGCGACCGCGCTCGCGCTCGACGAAGGTCACGGGCACCTCGACCACGGTGAGTCCGGCCTCGCGGGCGTGCCACAGCATGTCGACCTGGAAGCCGTAGCCGCGCGTGTGCACGTCTTCGAGCCTGATGCGCCGCAGCGCGTCGGCGCGGAACGCGCGATACCCGGCGGTCGCGTCGCGGGTCGGCAGCCGCAGCACCCAGCGCGCGTACGCGCTGCCGCCGCGCGAGAGCAGCTGACGGCGCCGGGGCCAGTTCTCGATCGCCCCGCCCGGGATCCAGCGGGAACCGATCACGAGGTCGACGGGTTCGCCGGCCGGGTCGGTGCCCGCGAGCGCGGCGAGCAGCGACGGCAGCTGCTCGGGCTGGTGCGACCCGTCGGCATCGAGTTGCACGACGGGGTCGAACCCGTGCCCGAGCGCCCAGTCGAAGGCCTCGAGGTAGGCGGCGCCGAGCCCCTCCTTGCCGCCGCGGTGCAGCACCTGCACCGCGGGGTCGGCGGCCGCGAGCTCGTCGGCGAGCACCCCGGTGCCGTCGGGCGATGCGTCGTCGACCACCAGCACCGAGGCATCGGGAACCGCCGTGCGCACCCTCGCCACGATCGAGGCGAGGTTCTCACGTTCGTTGTACGTGGGAATCACCACGAGCGGTCGGGACATCCAGAGAATCGTAACCGGTGCGGGCGACCCCTCACCGCACTCCGGCCATGAGCTTCAGCACCCCGCGGCTGCCGAGCGCGAGCGCGGCGCCGAGCACGATCGCGATGGCACCCAGGACACCGAAGTACGTCACCTGGTCGACGACCGTGTAGAACTCGGCGAGCAGGCCCGCGATCGACGTGCCGAGCGCGATCGACAGGAAGAACAGCGCCACCATCTGCGTGTGGAACCGCCGCGGTGCGAGCTTCGTCGTGACCGACAGCCCCACGGGCGAGAGCAGCAGCTCGGCGACCGTGAACACGAAGAGGATGAGCACCATCCAGAGCAGCGGGGTCGAGCCCTCGCCACCGCCCGCGAACGGCAGGAACAGCAGGAACGCGACGCCCATGATCATCGTGCCGAGCGCGAACTTGACGGGCGTCGACGGCTGCCGGTCGCCGAGCTTCGTCCAGATCGCGGCGAACACGCCCGACAGGACGATGATGAAGATCGGGTTGATCGACTGCACCCACGACACCGGCATCTCCCAGCCGAACAGGTCGCGGTTCAGCTGCTCGTCGGAGTAGATCGTGAGCACCGTGAACTGCTGCTGGTAGAGCGACCAGAACGCCACGCTCGCGATGAACAGCGGGATGAACGCGAACACCCGGCTGCGCTCGGTCGACGAGAGGTGCTTGCTCGCGAGGATCACGATGAAGTACGCGACGGCCGCGGCGATCGTGCCGCCGATCACCCAGTTCACGAGGTTCGTCGCGGTCACGAGACCGGTGAGCACGAGCACGGCGACGAGGATGACGGCCGCCACGGCGATGCCGATCACGAGCCCGATGCGGTCGCGCGGCAGCGGGTTCGGCACCACGGATGCCTCGGCCGGCAGCTTCTTGCGGCCGAACGAGTACTGGATGAGGCCGAACGCCATGCCGGCCGCGGCGAGCCCGAAGCCCCAGTGGAAGCCGAGCGTGGTCTGCGCGAGCCCCGTGAGGATCGGCCCGAGGAACGCGCCGAGGTTGATGCCGAGGTAGAAGATCGAGAAGCCCGCGTCGCGACGCGGGTCGTGCTCCGAGTACAGCGTGCCGACGACGCTCGTGGCGTTCGCCTTCAGGCCGCCCGAGCCGAACGCCACGAGCACGAGCCCGACGCCGACCCCCCAGAAGCCCGGCAGGAACGCGAGGGCGAGGTGGCCGGCCATGATGACGCTCGCGCTGTAGAACAGCACCCGTTCGCTGCCGAGCAGCCGGTCGGCGATCCACGCGCCGAGGATCGTCGAGAGGTAGACCGTGCCGCCGTAGGCGCCGACGATGCCCGCCGCAGCGGTCTGGTCCATGCCGAGCCCGCCGTCGGCGACCGAGTAGTAGAGGTAGAGCAGCAGGATGCCCTGCATGCCGTAGAAGCTGAACCGCTCCCACATCTCCACGCCGAAGATGTGGATCAGCGGTCGCGGCTGCCCGAAGAATCCGTGGTCGCCCCGGGTATCGCGTTCGCCGCCGTCGGTCACACCCGGCTCAGGCGGTCCGTACTCCCCCGGGGCAGGTTCGGTGACACTGCCCATGCGGGTCACCCTACTCCCCACCCGTCGAGCGGGTTGAGGAGCGAGCGCAGCGAGCGTCACGAGACCCCCGGGGGTCCTCCCCCGTGCGACGTCGCCTTCCACGTGCCACCATCGAATGGGGGCTGGGAGACACCGTGCCCCGAGGAGAAGGCATGATGACGCGCACCACCCGGACCATCGCATCCGCCGTCGCGGTCGCGGCGACCGCACTCGTCGCCGGGTGCGCCTGGCTGGCGCCGGTCGAGCGGTTCAGCGACGACGCATCGTTCGACGAACCGGTGCGCGCGATCGAGATCGACGATCCCGACGGTGCGGTGAGCGTCGAGGGCGGGTCCGGTTCCGGACCCGTCACGGTCGAGCGCACGGTGTCGTACCGCGGCGAGCGCCCGACCCGCGAGACCGCCGAGGTGCGCGACGGCGTGCTCGTGCTCGGCGGCTGCGGGCGCAACTGCTCGGTCGACTACACGGTGTCGCTGCCGGCAGGCGTCGAGGTGCGCGGCTCGACGTCGAACGGGTCCATCGAGCTCACGGACGTGTCCGACGTCGACGTCGAGACGAACAACGGACGCATCGAGCTCGACGAGGTGTCGGGCACCGTCGCTGCGCGCACGAGCAACGGGCGCATCGAGGGTCGCGGCCTCGCCGGCGCCGGAATCCGCGCCGTGACCTCGAACGGGGCGATCGACCTGCAGCTCGAGACCGGGCAGGAGGTCGAGGCGCGCACGTCGAACGGGGCGATCGACCTCGCCGTGCCGACCGACGGGGCGACCTACCGGGTCGAGACCGACACCTCGAACGGTTCGGTCGACGTCGACATCGACGACCTCGCCGACGGCGAGTTCCTGCTCGACCTCTCGACGTCGAACGGGGCCATCCGCGTCGTCGGCCGGTGACGCGGCCCGCAGCGGCTGCCGCTTGCCACGGCGCGCGGCCTGCGGCAGTCTGAGCAGACCCGGCGGCCTGCCGGCCGAACCCGGAGGTCGCGTGGACGGTTCCGAGCACGACGAACGGCGGCGACGCCTGCAGCGGATCGCCTACGGTGCGGATGCCTCGCCCGAAGAGCGGGCGGCCGCCGAGGCGGAGCTGCTCGAGCTCGCGGACGTCGCGGCGCACGCGGGCGAGGCCGTTGCCGCTGGCGCTGCCGCCGGCGCCGATGCCGACGTCTCGCCGGGCGGCGTCGATCCCGACGCGCCGTTCGACGCGATCGACGCCGCCCCGTCACCACGCTCGACGCGGTCGACCGCGCGCTGGGCCGTCGTCGCCGGGGCCGCCGCCCTCGTCGCCGGCCTTGTCGGCGGTGCGAGCCTCGGCCCGCTGACCTCGGCGATGATCCCGGAAGAGCCTGTCTCGCTGGGCATCATCGACGCGGGCGATCCGCGCTCCGGCAGCGCACCCGACGCCGAGAGACCCATGATGATCGGAGCAGCCGAAGCCGCCACTGCCACGGAGGCCTACAGCTCATCCGGCGCGACCCCCAGCCGTCCGACGAACTGCCCGCCGATATCGTCTCGGGGTCCGAACTCGATGCCATGAGCAGCCGGCTGCTGGTCACCCGCTCGGACGGCGCCGCGGCGTATGCGGTGACGAAGGGCGCCGATCTCTGCCTCGTGATGGTCATGCCGAACGGCGGCGCCGGAACCACCTGCACCTCCGACGGCATGCTTCCGGCGACCGGCCTGCAGGTCACCGTCGGCTACGAGGACTACCCGCCGATCACCGCTTTCCTCAATCCCGGCGGCACGGCCGGTTTCGGAGCGGTCGTGCGACCGGAAGCCGAGTAGGCCCGGCTCGACGCCGTGCGTCTCAGCCGTTGCGGGCGTCTCGCCAGGCGAGCCAGCGCTTCACCGGCCCGAGGTCGTAGTCGGGGCCGTCGACCCCGATCGTGAACAGTCGCACGCCCTGCGCGTAGAGCGCGTCGGCGTGCTCGACATCGACCCCGTGACGGTCGAGCTCGTTCGAGACGGTGATCTCCGAGACATCCCGGCCGACCTCGTCGCCCCACCGACGCAGCACGTCGAGCTTGTGGGCGAGCTCATCGGGCGCGACGAACGAGTGCCAGATGTCGGCGTGCTTCGCGACGAGCCGCAGCGTCTTCTGCTCGCCCTTGCCGCCGATCATCACGGGGATGCGCCGGGTCGGCGCCGGGTTGAGCTTCGCCCAGCGCGCCTCGATGCGCGGCAGCGCCCGCGCGAGGTCGTTCAGCCGTGACCCGCGGGTGCCGAACTCGTAGCCGTACTCGACGTAGTCGCGCTCGAACCAGCCGGCGCCGGTGCCGAACACGAAGCGGCCGACGCCCGTGCCCTTGGCCGAGATGTGGTCGAGGGTGCGGGCCATGTCGGCCTGCAGGTCGGCGTTGCGGTACGAGTTGCAGTTGACGAGCGTGCCGAACTCGATGCGCTCGGTCTGCTCGGCCCAGGCGCCGAGCATCGTCCACGCCTCGAAGTGCAGCCCGTCGCGATCGCCGTGCAACGGGAAGAAGTGGTCCCAGTTGAACACGAGGTCGGCACCGAGCTCTTCGAGGCGCAGCACGGCATCGCGGATCGCCGGGTAGCGGGCGTGCTGGGGCTGCAGCTGCACGCCGAGGCGCGCACGATCGTCGTAGGGCATGCGCCCAGCCTACGACTCGGGTTGCGGTTCAGCCGGTCAGGGGATGACCACCTCGACGCTCACCGTGTCGGCCTCCTGCCCGTAGTCCTGCACGTCGGCGTCGAGCACGAGGGTCGTGCCCGACTCGAGGTACTCGAGCGCGTACTCGATGGACGGCAGGTCGGCGGCGATGCCGTCGTCGTCGGTGCGCTGGTACTCCCACTCCTCGTCGCCCGTGAGCACGAGGGCGACGGGGTAGATCGTCGCCTCCGGGTCGGGCGTCATCGCACCGTAGGTGCCCGACTCGTCGACCACGTAGAAGTCCTCTTCGAGGACCGAGCCGTCGGCGTCGACGACGATCGAGAGCAGGGCGTCCTGGTACTCGTCGTCGTCGGGCGCGACGTACTCGAGCGGCACGTCGATCGTGCGGTAGCCGGTCTCGTCGTCGGTCGTGATGTCCTGGTAGACGGCGATCTCGCCGTCGCCGTCGCTGAGCGTGAGGTAGGTC
The DNA here is from genome assembly GCF_042725165.1 of Agromyces sp. NPDC127015. Taxonomy (NCBI): domain Bacteria; kingdom Bacillati; phylum Actinomycetota; class Actinomycetes; order Micrococcales; family Microbacteriaceae; genus Agromyces; species Agromyces sp. NPDC127015. Next base: position 138,658 of record NZ_JBHXDI010000001.1, read on the forward strand.
AGGTCGTACCGGGCCGACACCGACGCCTCGTCGTCGCCCGCCGTGAGCGCGGCCGGCATCTCGGCGAGATAGACGAGGTCGTCCCCGTCGCGGTAGCCGACCGAGACGGTCGAGCTGATCACCGCCGCGGCCGATGCCGGCGGCAGGTAGGCCGTGAAGGCGACGCCGTCGTCGTCGAACGCCACCTCGGTCGCATCGTCGCCCGTCTCGAACCGCGCACGTACGTCGTCGGCGAGCCGGCTTCCGCTGTCGAAGAACGCCGACAGGGCGTCGGGCCACGCGGGCACGTCCCGCAGGGAGTAGTAGTCGTCCGAGAAGTACGCCTCGACCTCGGGGAAGTAGATGGAGAGGCCCGATGCCGAGTCGGTCGCCGGCCCGGTCGTCTCGTCGAGCACGAGCGCGTCGAGCGACTGCGCGACCGCCTCGGCCGCGGCGGCCACCTCGGGCCCGCCGGTCTCGGCGAGGCTCTGCACGTATCCGCCGAGGTCGATCTGGTTCGTGGCGAGCTCTGGGTCGGGGTTGCGGCCGAACTCGAGCACGTCGGTCTGCGCGGTCGCCATCTCCGGGCCGAGGCCGTCGGGATCGGCCTCGTAGACGTCGGCCAGTCCGGTGACGGCCTCCTGGACCCCGGCGACCTGGGCGAGGTCGAGCATCGCGAGCGTGATGTCGGCGCCCGTGCCCCATTCCTCCGCCTGTTCGGCGTAGCCCTCGATGAACGCCGAGCCGAGGTCGGTCGGGGTCGTGCCGGGGTCGTCGGCGAGCGTCGCGAGTTCCGTGTAGTTCCAGCCGTGGCCGGGCTCGAGCTCCTGCGATGCGACCATCACGCCGGCGTGCTCCGACATGACGCTCGCGACCTCGTACGTCGACATCAGGCACGCATCGAACCCGATGAAGTCGAGCGCGTCGATTCCGGCGCGGCCCAGTCCGTCGGTGAGGGCCGCGTTCATCTCGTCGAGGTCGAGCACGTCGTAGCCGTCGGTCTCGTCGGGCCCGATTCCCGGCCAGCCGGCGCCGTGGTCCCAGAGCACGAGGCCGTACTGGTCGGCCGGGAACCGCGTCGTCGTGTCGGCGATGAAGTCCGCGAGGGTCTCGGGGGCGCCCATGTTGAGCTCGCCGGGCTCGTCGATGATCGCGAGGTGATCCTGCTGCACCTGGAACGAGACCGTGTCCTCCCAGTCGGCGAGGTCGACGGCCGGATCGGTCGTGTAGTCGGCGCTGCGGTCGACGAGCGCGACGATGTTCACCTCGTCGGTGGAGCCGACCGACGCCATCTCGGCGAGGTCGTCGAGCGCGTACGGCTCGAGGTTGGTGTCACCGATCATGTAGACCATGAACGTCCAGCTCTTGTGCTCGCCTTCACCCTCGACGCCCGGCCCGGTCGCGACCGGCGTCGAGGACGACGAGTTGTAGAGCACCCCCACGAACATGACGAACACCGCGAAGATCGCCGCCAGAATTCCCCACCAGACTTTCGGCACCATGTCCCCCATCGTGGCGATGGCCGGGGGACGGCCTCAAGCGCGGCGCACGGGCGGGGCCGGATTTCACACAGATCGCACGACCCCGCCCGGCACGGCTACTCCTTCAGGTCGAGCATCGGGGTCGGCCGGCGGAAGCCCTTCGTGGCGATCGCGAGGATGACGACGCCGATGGCGAGCCACGAGAGGCCGATGATGAACGTGCGCGGCGACAGGTTCGTCCACAGCCAGACCGTGAGGCCGAAGCCGACGAGGGGCAGGATCAGGTTTCGCAGCACGGCGATGCCCGACCGCTCCTTGCGGTCGACGTAGTAGTGCTTGATGACCGCCAGGTTCACGACCGAGAACGCGATGAGCGCGCCGAAGCTGATCATCTCGCTGAGCAGCGTCAGGTCGAACACGATCGCGAGCAGCGACACCGCCGAGACGATGAGGATCGCCACGTGCGGGGTGCCGAAGCGCTTGTTCAGGTGCCCGAAGACCGACCGCGGCAGCACGCCGTCGCGGCCCATCGCGAAGAGGATGCGCGCGACCGACGCCTGCGAGGTCAGGGCGGAGCCGAAGGCGCCCGCGACGAACCCGGCGATGAAGAGCGGCGTCAGCCACTGGCCGCCGACCGCCTGCACGACGTCGAACGCCGCGGTGTCGGCCGAGCCGAACTCGTTCGACGGGAACCCGATCTGGGCGCAGTACGCGAGCACGATGAAGAGCAGGCCGGCACCGATGGTCGTGATCATGATGGCCCGGGGCACCGTGCGGGTCGAGTCCTTCGCCTCCTCCGAGAGGGTCGACACCGCGTCGAAGCCGAGGAACGACAGGCAGAGGATCGCCGCGCCCGCGAAGAGCGGTGCGAAGCCCTCGACCGTGCCGTCACCGGTGAACGGAGCCAGCAGGTCGACGTCGCTGCCGCCCACCGAGGCGAAGACCAGCGAGACGAACACGACGATGAAGATCACCTGCACGGCGATGATGACGAAGTTCGCGCGGGCGACCGAGACGATGCCGATGAGGTTCAGCACGGTGACGATCGCGATCGACAGCACGATCCAGACCCAGGGCGGAACGACGGGGAAGGCGGTGTTCAGGTACAACCCGAGCACCAGGTAGTTGATCATCGGCAGGAAGAGGTAGTCGAGCAGCAGCGCCCACCCGGCCATGAACCCGACGGCGCCGCCGAAGCTGCGCTGCGCGTACACGTACGCGGAGCCGGCGTACGGGTACGCGACCGCCATCCGCGCGTACGAGCGAGCGGTGAACACCATGACGACGAGGGTGATGATGTACGCCGCCGCCACCCGGCCGCCCGTGATCTGCGTCACGATGCCGTACGTGGTGAACACCGTGAGCGGCACCATGTAGGCCAGGCCGAACAGCGTGAGGGAGGGCACTCCGAGCACCCGCTTGAAGCGGCCCTCGGTGACCTGGGCGGTGGCCGACGTGGGTGAGATCAACGGCTCGGGGCCGGTCGACTGGGACATGGTGGGGGATCCTTTCGTGGGCGCCGCTACATTGCGGCGCGGTATCGGGGGCTTCCTGCGAGATAGGTGGCGCGGATGGGGAGGACGGGCAGTTCGCCCGGTTCGAGCTCGCGCGGGTCGCGCGCGAGCAGGACGAGGTCGGCGCTCGCACCGGGTTCGATGCGGCCCCACGGGGCGGATGCCGCGTCGCGGGCGTCGACGGCCGAGGCATCCCCGAACGCCTGGTAGGCGACCGAGGCCGAGTACGCGTCGAGCGCGCGGTCGACGGGGAGGATCTCGTCGGGGGTCCAGCCGCCGGCGGGAACGCCGTCGGCCGTCTGCCGGGAGGCCGCGATCGCGAGCCCGTCGAGCGGGGCGCCCGAGCTCACCGGCCAGTCGGAGCCGAACGAGAGCACCGCGCCCGACTCGTCGATCGAGTGCATCCGGTACTGGCGGTCGGCGCGCTCCCGACCGAGGCGGGGCACCGTGAGCACGGTCATGAGCGGGTCGAGCTGGGCCCAGAGCGGTTGCATGCAGGCGATGACGCCGAGCTCCGCGAAGCGGGCGAGGTCGGCGTCGTCGACGAGCTGGGCGTGGGCGATGACGGGGCGTCGGTCGCGCGGACCGTTGGCGTCGAGCGCCCGTTCGATGGCGTCGAGCGCCTGGCGCACGGCGGCGTCGCCGATGGCGTGGATGTGCACCTGGAACCCCGCCGCGTCGACCGCGCGGACGGCGTCGTCGAGATCACGACCCTGCCAGACCGACATGCCGTGCTTGTGCAGTGCCGAGCAGTACGGCTCGAGCAGCGCGCCCGTCTCCGACTCGATGACGCCGTCGGCGAAGAACTTGACCGTGTTCGCGGTGAGCAGCGGCGACCCGAGCGCCTCGACGCGGCGACGCGAGTCGAGCATGCGCGGCAACTGCACGGCGAAGCGGCGCGGGTCGGCGTAGAGCGCGAGGTTGAACCGCACGGGCAGCAACTCGTGCCGGGCGGCGTCGAGGTAGCTGTCGACGTCGCCGGGCTCGACCCAGGCGTCCTGCACCCAGGTGACCCCGTGCGAGAGGTAGTACTCCCCTGCGCGCTGCAGGGCGCGACGTCGCTCGTCGGCGGGCCGGGTCGGCGCGACGTCGAGCACGAGGTCGACGGCGCCCCACTCGCGCAGCGTGCCGAGCGGGCTGCCGTCGGCGCGGCGGGTGATCTCGCCGAGCACGGGTTCGGGGGTCGCGGCGTCGATGCCGGCGAGCTCGAGCGCCTTCGAGTTGACCCAGATGGTGTGGTAGTCGTAGGCCCGCAGCACGACGGGGCGATCGGCGACCGCCTCGTCGAGCCAGCGGGCGTCGAAGAGCCCCGCCTCGACGAGGGCCGGGTCGTACGAGGCGCCGAAGATCCAGGGCACGTCGGGGTGCGCGGCGGCGTACTCGCCGACGGCGGCCACGATCGCTTCGACCGAGCGGCAGTCGCGTACCGCCGGACCCTCGGCCTCGAGGCCGCCGAAGAGCGGATGGGCGTGGCCGTCGCCGAACGAGGGCATGAGGAACCCGCCGTCGAGGTCGACCCGCTCGAGATCGGCGGGCGAAGCGGCGACGACGGCCGCGGCCGCGGCATCCGCCTCGTCGTCGAGCGCGACGACGACGCCGTCGCGCACGAGGAGCGAGCGCGACGTGGCCTCACCGGCCCCGCGCCAGATGGTTCCGCCGAAGAAGTGGGTCGTGGTCAATGCACCGTTGCTTTCCGTGAGCCGCGTCCGCCCGCATGTGCGGGCCGTACGAACATCGTTCGTACGAACACTGTTCGTACCGAGTGCTGAGAGGTTACACTCTCCGCAGGGCGAACGGAAGATGCGGGGCGCAACATGTCGACGGTGAATCGCGAACAGCTCGTGCGCGTCGCGCTCGAGATCGTCGACGAGCAGGGCAGCGATGCGCTCACGATGCGCACCCTCGCGGGCCGCGTGCACCGCCAGGTCTCGTCGCTCTACAACCACGTCGGCAGCCGCGACGAGCTCATCGAACTGGTGCGCGCCCACATCGTGCGCGACATCGACACCTCGGCGTTCGGCGAGCACCCGTGGGACGTCGCCCTCGAGGCCTGGGCCCGCTCGTACCTGACCGTGTTCGCCGCGCACCCGAACCTCATCCGCGTGCTCGCGACGACGCCCATCCGCGACGTGTCGACGTTCGAGATCTACGACGTCGTCATCGGCGCGCTCATCGATGCCGGGTGGCCGATGCACCACGCGGTCGCCGTGATGCGCACGGTCGAGGCGCACGTGCTCGGCTCGGCGCTCGACATCGTCGCTCCGAGCGACATGCTCGACCAGGCTTCCGTGCCCGCCGAGCTCGAGATGGTGCACGCCGCCCTCGCGCCCGAGTACCAGGAGTCGACGAGCGCGATCGCCGCGTTCGAGATCGGCATGGCCGCACTGCTCGACGGGCTTCGCGCGCGGCGCGCGGCCGCGCTCACCCCGGTCGACTAGCGCAAGCACGATTCCGCCGCAATCCGGTGTTGTCGCGCAAAGAATCCGCGTACACTCCCACCATGGACAACCTCGATCGCGCGATCCTCGATCTGCTGCGGCAGAACTCCCGGGCGGGCTACGGCGACATCGGCTCGTCGGTCGGGCTCAGCGCCTCCGCGGTGAAGCGGCGCGTCGACCGACTCGTCGCCGACGGCGTGATCCGGTCGTTCACGATCCAGGTCGATCCCACCGTCGACGGCATGTCGACCGAGGCCTACGTCGAGCTGTTCTGCCGCGGCACCGTGGCGCCCGACGAGCTCAAGCGCATCCTGCAGGAGGTGCCCGAGGTCGTCTACGCCGGCACCGTCACGGGTTCGGCCGACGCGATCGTGCAGATCCGCGCGCGCGACATCGCCTCGCTCGAAGACGCGCTCGAGCGCGTGCGCATCGCCCCCAACGTCGACCACACCCGCAGCGCGATCGTGCTCTCGCGCCTCGTCAACCGCAACCGCGACTGACCCGCGGGCGACCTCGGCCACGACATGGATGCCTCGAGCCTGAGCATCTCGATCGATCAGCCCTCGTCCCTGCCGCCGTACGAGCAGCTGCACGCGGCCGTCGTCGAGGCGGTGCGCACCGGCCGTGCGGCCCCCGGCACGAAGCTGCCGACCGTGCGCGCCCTCGCCGAGCAGCTCGGCCTCGCGGTGAACACCGTCGCGAAGGCGTACAAGGCGCTCGAGGCCGACGGCGTCGTCGAGGGCCGGGGCCGCAACGGCACCTTCGTCGCCGAGCACGGCGACCCTGCCGAACGAGCCCTGCAGGCCGCCGCCGCCGACTACGCCGCGCTCGCGAAGCGGCTCGGCGTCGAGGCATCCGCCGCCCGCTCGATCGTCGCCGCCGCACTCGACGCGGGCTGACCGCCCACGCCCAACACTCCGGCCGCGGCGCAGCATGCGCGACTTCACGATGCGGGAAGACCCGTGGACAGCGCCGGGCGGAGGCTGGCGGCGACGAGCGAAGGCGTGCCCTGCGCGGCGCGCGCTACTCGCTCTGCTGCAGCGGCTGCTTCGGGAGCTTGCGCACCTTCGCCCGGCGGCGCCGGCGCTCGGGGATCATCGACCGCATCTCCTCGAGCTTGCCGAAGCAGAGCAGCCGGTCGTCGGCCTCGAGCACGACGCCCTTGCGCGGGTTCGGGATGACGGTCGTGCCGCGGTGCAGCGTCAGCACGGTGATGTCGCGTTCCCACAGGCCCGATTCGCCGAGCGTCTTGCCGACGAGGTCGGCGTTGCCGTGCACGAGCAGCTCGGCGACGCCGTAACCGGTCGAGACGGTGAGTCGCTGGCGTACGTCGATCTCGGGGAACGCGACCTGGTTGGCGATGTAGTCGATGATCGCGCCCGCGACGTCGAGGTTCGTCGCCGTCTCGATGCCCTGCAGGCCCGGCGAGGAGTTGACCTCCATCACGAGGGGGCCCTCGTCGCCCTCGAGCATGTCGACGCCGGCGACCTTGAGCCCCATGATCTGCGCGGAGCGCACGGCCGCGAGCTCGTACTCGGGCGCGAGCTCGACGGGTTCGACGGTGCCGCCGCGGTGCACGTTCGAACGGAACTCGTCGCCCGCCGCCACGCGTCGCATCGCGGCGACCACGCGGTCGCCGACGACGAGGGCGCGGATGTCGCGGCCGCGGCTCTCGGCGATGAACTTCTGGATCAGCACGTTCTGCTTGGTCGAGTGCAGCGTCTCGATGATCGCCTCGGCGACCTTGACCTGCGGGGCGAGGATGACGCCGATGCCCTGCGTGCCCTCGAGCAGCTTGATGACGACCGGCGCACCGCCGACGCGCTCGATCGCGGGCCGCACGTCGGCCCGGTTGCGCACGAACGCGGTCGGCGGCAGGGCGATGTTGTGCCGCGAGAGGATCTGGTTCGCGCGCAGCTTGTCGCGGGCGTTCGAGATGCCGTTCGCCGTGTTCGGCGTGTACACGTCCATCTGCTCGAACTGGCGCACGACGGCCGTGCCGAAGTACGTGATCGAGTTGCCGATGCGCGGCAGGATCGCGTCGTAGTCGCTCAGCTGGCGCCCGCGGAACTGCAGGTCGGGCTCGGGCCCGGCGAGGTCGATCGCGAACCGCAGCGTGTTGAGCACCTTCACCTGGTGCCCGCGCTGCTGCGCGGCCGCGCGCAGCCGCTGGGTCGAGTACGCCTGCGGCGCGCGCGAGAGGATCGCAAGTTTCATGCGTGGTGCCCTGCCAAGATGGACGATGTGACTGAGACCTCCCATTCAAGCACCATCGCAGGATGGCGCGAATGGGTTTCGCTGCCCGCACTCGGGGTGCCATGGATCAAGGCGAAGCTCGACACGGGCGCGCGGAGTTCGTCGCTGCACGCGTTCGACGTCGAGGAGCTGCCGTCGCCGTCGGCCGAGCCCGCCGAAGGGTCGGATGCCTCGGCCGACGCCCCGCTCGGACGCGTGCGCTTCGGCGTGCACCCGTGGCAGGAGAGCGAGGACGACGCGGTCGTCGTCGAACTGCCGGTGCACGATCGCCGCCAGGTGCGGAGCTCGTCGGGCCACTCGGAGGAGCGCATCGTCGTGCTCATGGACGTCGTGCTGCAGGGCCGCACCGTGACGGCCGAGGTCACGCTCACGAATCGCGACGAGATGGGCTTCCGCATGCTCATCGGCCGCGAGGCGCTGCGACAGGGCTTCGTCGTCGACTCGGCGCAGTCGTTCGTCGGCGGGCGCGCGCCCCGAGGCATCCGCCGCCGCAACCGCGGGCGCTGACTCGCCGTGAACGAGGGGGCGCGAACCGCCGCACTGCGCCGCGAGATGCTGCTCAGGATGAATCAGGGCTGGGATGTGGCCCGGCAATCGGCGTTCGAGCTGACGATGACCCATGTCGCCACCCCGCCCGGCTGGCGGATGCTCATCGAGCTGATCAATCCGCTCTACTGGCTGTCCGGAGTGCCGACGTACCGGCTGCATACGCGGACGCTGCACATCGAGATCGATGAACAGGGCGCGCTACACCGCCGAACCACCGGCGAGCTCCCGACGCACTGGTCGCGAGCGGAATGGGAGGTCGAGGACGGCTCGACTCCCGCACCGCGGCGATCGCCGCGGTGACTGAGTGCTTTCGAGGCCGCGGTGGTCGAAAGTTGCAGGATGAGCCGGCGAGCACCGTCTCATACGAAGGTGCCGACCGGCTCATCCTGCAACTGACCGAACTCGGCTCAGATGACCCCGTCGGAGAGGGTCGTCGGGTTGCCGAAGCGGTGATTGGTGATCGAGATCGCCTGCTCGTGGAGGAACGGCAGCAGCTCCACGCGGCCCGACGGGGTCACGGGGTGCGACCACACGGCCACGTCGGGCGAACCGCCGAGCGCCGACGCCAGCGCCGAGGCATCCCCGCCGACGAGCCGCACGCGGCTGGCGCCGCCCAGCGCGTTCGCGCGGTTGGCGCGCACCCGCTCGAGCCAGTCGCGGTCGTTCTCGCGCACGACCCGCACGTCGCGGGCGGCGAGCACCGTGCGCACGTTCTTGGGCAGCTCGACGCCGCTCGAGACCGTGAACGGCGCCTTCGCGAGCAGTCCCGCCGCGATGACCCGCAGACCCTCGGCCAGGGTCGCCTGCTCACCGATACGCACGGCGACCGGCAGCGTCCGGTAGCGGAACACGTTGCGCTCGACGCCGAGGCCCGAGACGTCCCGCGTCGTGCCGTACTCCTCGGCCCAGGCGACCTCGTCCGACAGTGCCGACCGTCGCAGCACCTCGAACGAGTCGTAGTCGAGGGCCGACTGCGCCGCCTCGATGAGCTCGGTCACGCGGCGCTCGAGGCCGCGCAGGTGCAGCGACTTCGAGGCGCTGCCGTGCTCGGGCACCCAGTCGCCGAGGCCGAACAGGTAGTTCGGGCCGCCGGCCTTGGCACCGGCGCCGACGGCCGACTTCTTCCAGCCGCCGAAGGGCTGGCGCTGCACGATCGCCCCGGTGATGCCGCGGTTGACGTAGAGGTTGCCCGCCTCGACGCGGTCGAGCCAGGTCGCGAGCTCCTCCGAGTCGAGCGAGTGCAGGCCCGCCGTGAGGCCGTAGTCGACGGCGTTCTGGAAGCGGATCGCCTCGTCGAGGTCCTTCGCGTGCATGATGCCGAGCACCGGGCCGAAGAACTCGGTGAGGTGGAAGTACGAGCCGGGCGCGACCCCCGTCTTCACGCCGGGCGACCACAGCTTGCCGGTGTCGTCGAGCTGCTTGGGCTCGACGAGCCACTCCTCGCCGATGCCGAGCTCGGTGAGCGCGTTCAGCAGCTTGCCGTTCGCGGGCTCGATGATCGGGCCCATCTGGCTCTGCGCATCGGCCGGGTAGCCGACCCGCAGCGAGGTCGCCGCGTCGACGAGCTGGCGGCGGAACCGCTCGGACTTCGCGACCGACCCGACGAGGATGACGAGGGAGGCCGCCGAGCACTTCTGGCCGGCGTGGCCGAAGGCGCTCTTCACGACGTCGGAGGCCGCGAGGTCGAGGTCGGCCGACGGGGTGACGATGATCGCGTTCTTCCCGCTCGTCTCGGCGAGCAGGGGCAGGTCCTCGCGGAACGAGCGGAACAACTGCGCCGTCTCGTACGCACCCGTGAGGATGACGCGGTCGACCGTCGGGTGCGAGACGAGCTGCTTGCCGAGCTCGCGTTCGCCGATGTCGACGAGGGCGAGCAGGTCCTTGGGGATGCCGGCCTCCCACAGCGCCTCGACCATGACGGCGCCCGAGCGCTGCGCGAGCTTCGCGGGCTTGATGATGACACCCGAGCCCGCGGCGAGCGCCGCGAGCACGCCGCCGGCCGGGATCGCGACCGGGAAGTTCCACGGTGGCGTGACGACCGTCAGGCGAGACGGCACGAAGGTCGCGCCCTGCACGTGGTCGAGCTCGCGGGCGCGCTCGGCGTAGTAGTGCGCGAAGTCGATGGCCTCGCTGATCTCGGGGTCGGCCTCGGCGATGGTCTTGCCCGTCTCGGCGGCCATGATCTCGATGAGCCGGTCGCGGTTCGCGGCGAGCGCGAGGCCCGCGCGGTGCAGCACGGCGGCGCGCTCGGCGCCGGGCAGTTCGCCCCAGGCCTTGCCGTTCGCCGCGACGGTCTCGATGATGCGCTCGAGCGTCGCCTCGTCGTCGACGCGAGCGGCCGCGACGGCGTCGAGGCCGAGCTTCGTGTCGGGCACCTTGGCGAGGATCCGGCGGCCCCATTCGCGGTTCGCCGCGAGGGCGGGGTCGGTGTCGGGCTCGTTGCGGAACCCGGGGGTCACGCCCGGACCGGCCACCGCTCCGGGCGCATCGGCCGATGCCGACGCGGATGCCTCGGGCGAGACGAGCTCGTCACCCGCCGACCCGCGCGTGATGCCGAGCACCACGCTCGTGAGCGATCCCTCGTGCTCGCTGCCCGGTGCGGGTGCGTCGGAGGCGGCCATCGCCGTGGCGAGCGCGTCGCCCTCCCACTCGGTGCGGCGGTTCTGGGTGCGGTTCGGCGACGGCACCGCGGCATCCCCGTTCGAGGCCTCGAGGGCGTCGAGCGAGCGCTGGTACCGTTCGCGCTCGCGCTCGAACAGGCGCCGGTCTGCGCCGAGCTCGAACACGGCCGACATGAAGTTCTCCTGGCTCGCGTTCTCCTCGAGGCGGCGGATCAGGTACGCGATCGCGACGTCGAACTCGGAGGGGTTCACGACGGGCGTGTAGAGCAGCAGGTTGCCGACATCGCCGCGCACCGCCTCGGCCTGGCCGGTCGCCATGCCGAGCAGCATCTCGAACTCGACCCGGCTCTCGACGCCGCGCTCGCGCGCGGTGAGCCAGGCGTGGGCCACGTCGAAGAGGTTGTGACCGGCGACGCCGAGCTTCACCGCGTCGGCGCGCTCGGGGGTCATCGACCAGTCGAGCACCCGCTTGTAGTTCGTGTCGGAGTCCTGCTTCGACGAGTAGGTCGCGAGCGGCCAGTCGTGCACGGCCGCGTCGACCTGCTCCATGGCGAGGTTCGCACCCTTCACGATGCGCACCTTGATCGGCGCGCCGCCCGCGGCGCGCCGGGCCTGCGCCCACGCGGTGAGCTCCTGCATGGCGCCGAGCGCGTCGGGCAGGTAGGTCTGCAGCACGATGCCGGCCTCGAGACCGCGCAGCTGCGGCTGGTCGAGCAGGGTCGTGAAGACCGCGATCGTGAGGTCGAGGTCGCGGTACTCCTCCATGTCGAGGTTGATGAACTTCGCCGTGCCCTTCGCGCTGCCGGCGGCCGCGAGCTCGTAGAGCGGGGTGAGCTTCGCGACGACCTTCGCGACCGCCTCGTCGAACGACCACATCGAGAGCTGGCTGACGACCGACGACACCTTGATCGACACGTAGTCGACGTCGTCGCGCGCGAGGAACTCGTAGGTGCCCGTGAGGCGCCGGTCGGCCTCGTCCTCACCCAGCACGGCCTCGCCGAGGAGATTGAGGTTCAGCCGGTTGCCCGACTCGCGCAGCTTCGCGATCGCCGGCCCGAGCTTCGCCGGGGTGGCGTCGAGCACGAGGTGGCCGACCATGGCGCGCAGCACGCGGCGCGCGATCGGGATGACGACCCACGGCAGCACGGGCGCGACGATCCCGCCGAGGCGGATCGCGGCCTTCAGGTACCACGGCAGGAACTTCGGGGTGAGCTTCGCGACCTGGGCGAGGTTGCGGCCGGCGACGCCGAGGTCTTCGGGGCGCATGACGCCGTCGACGAAGCCGACGGTGAACGCGAGGCCGTTCGGGTCTTTCAGCACGCCGGCGAGACGCTCGGCGGCGGGGTCGACGGGGTGATTCGCGCTCTCTTCGAGCCAGCGGCGCACGAGGGCGACGACGTGATCGGTATCCGGCCGTGCGTCAGTGGCGGCGTTCGACATGGTCACGAGGGTAGTGTCCTTTGCTTCGGGCACGCCGGGGGTTGTCGCGCGCCTCTCGAGATAAGTGTGCGCCGCGACATCCGTCAGGTACAGCGAACGATTCCGATGCATACTATTCAGGGAAACCGAACGATTGCTCGGATGCCCCCGGAGGCCCCCATGCTCGATGTGCGCCGCCTGCGCCTGCTGGTCGAACTGAGCCAGCGCGGCACGCTCGCCGCAGTCGCCGAGGCCCTCTCGTACAGCCCCTCCTCCGTGTCGCAGCAGCTCAGCCAGCTCGAACGCGAGGCCGGCGTGCCGCTGCTCGTGCAGGTCGGCCGGCGCGTGCAGCTCACGCCGCAGGCGCTCGTGCTCGTCGAGCACGCGCGCGCGGTGCTCGACCGGCTCGAGGAGGCCGAGGCCGACGTCGCCCGCTCGCTCACCTCGGTCGGCGGCACCGTGCGCATCGCGGTGTTCCAGTCGGCGGCGCACGCGGTCGTGCCGCAGGCGCTCACCCTGCTGCGCGCCGAGCACCCCGCGCTGCGGGTCGAGATCACCGAGCGCGAACCCGACGTCGGGCTCTTCGAGGTCGCCGCGCGCGACTTCGACCTCGTCATCGCCGAGCAGTACCCGGGGCACACGCGCGCGCACCGCGAAGAGCTCGACCGGGTGCACCTCGCCGCCGACGCCATCCGGCTCGCACTGCCGCCGCACCCCGCGTCGCGCCCCGCCGGGCTCAAGACCGCCGCGAGCATGCCCTGGGTGCTCGAGCCTGCCGGCACGGCGTCTCGAGAGTGGGCCGAGCAGCTCTGCCGCGAGGCGGGCTTCGAACCCGACGTGCGGTTCGAGACCGCCGACCTCATGGCGCACATCCGGCTCATCCGGTCGGGCAACGCCGCCGGGCTCCTGCCCGACCTCGTGTGGGCGGGCGAGGCGCCGAGCGTGCGCCTCGTCGACCTGCCGGGGCACCCCGAGCGCGAGGTCTTCACGTCGACGCGGCACGCCGCCGCCGCCCGGCCGGCCGTCGTCGCGTGCCGCGACGCACTCGCCCGCGCGGCCCGCGCGACCGCGACGCCCGCCGCCGACTGACGCGGCACGGCGCGGCACGGCGAGCCCCACCGAGGGCTACGCTCGGCGCATGGAACCGCTGACGCTCCGGAACCGCGCCCCGCGCCGCCCGCTCATGCGAACCGGCGCGGCGATCATCGCCGTCATGACCGTCGCCCTGGTGTCCGCGTGCGCGAGCCCGGGCGGGTCGGATGACTCGTCGCCGAGCCCGAGCCCGGCGAGCGCCGTCGGCACGTGGGGCGACCCGACCGACACCACGGCGCCGTCGCTCTCGCTCGCCGCCGACGGCACGCTCACCGGCACCGACGGCTGCAACCGGCTCACCGGCCGCTGGGAGGACCAGGGCGCCGGCCGCATCGAGTTCGACGACGTCGCCTCGACACGGATGGCCTGCGAGGGCGTCGACACCTGGCTCTCGGCACTCGACGAGGCGACGATCGACGGCGACACGATGACGGTGCTCGGCGACGACGACGTCGAGCTCGGCACGCTCGAACGCACCTCCGACGAGCCGGCCGTCGCGGGCGACGACCCGGCGGCGTCGGGAGCGGCGAGCGCGTTCGTCGGCACCTGGGGCACCGATGCGCCGCAGCAGCCGTTCCTCGTGATCGCCGCCGACGGCACCGTCACGGGCAGCGACGGCTGCAACTCGCTCACCGGTTCGTGGGAGCCCGACGACGACGGCACGATCGAGTTCGACCGGATGGCGTCCACGATGATGGCCTGCGAGGGCGTCGACCAGTCGCTCGCGAAGCTCGACTGGGCCAAGGTCGACGGCGACACCCTCACCGTCCACGACGATCACGACGCCGTGGTCGCGACGCTCCCCCGCACGGCGTAGGCAGCCCACTTCTGGGCATGGCGGCCGACCCGCCGGGCCACTACCCTGACCGGCATGACCATCACTCGGAGGGTCGCGCTCGGTGCAGGCGCAGCGGTCATGCTGCTCCTGTTGACCGGATGCCTCGGGGAGGAGGGGTCGGTGCAGGGAGGCTCCATCGACCCGACCGGCACCTGGGGCGATGCGACCGACACGGCTTCACCCTCGCTCACCCTCGACGAGGGCGGCGACTTCAGCGGCACCGACGGCTGCAACCGGCTGAGCGGCACCTGGACGGTCGACGAGTCCGACCACGTCCACTTCGAAGACGTCGCCGTCACCCAGATGGCGTGCGAAGGCGTCGACACCTGGCTCGCGGGGCTGAACGAGGCCACGATCGCCGACGACACGATGACCGTGCTCGGCCAGGACGGCTACGAGATCGGCACCCTCGAACGCTCCGACTGAGCGCGCCCGCTCAGGCGGTGGCCTGCGCGAAGCGTTCGGCCTGCCGGCCGAGGAACTCGGCCAGCTCCGGCCCTTCGACGCGGTAGCGCACGCCCGGAGGAATCCACATGAGGGCCATCGCGAGCGCCTCGACCGACTCGGCCTCGAGCGGCCACGCGCAGTGCGCCTCATCGACGGCCTGGACCTCGCGCCCGTACCAGCCGAGGTGCTCGACGAGCTCGGCGCGCGGAAGCTCGACGATCACGCGCGCCTCGATGCTGCGGCGCCGGTAGCGCACCGCGCGTTCGACGCGCTCGCGCGCATCCTCCTCGGTCAGCGCACGCGGCTCGAAGCGCACCCTGGTCGGGAACACGTCGCTGATGCGGTCGAGCCGGAACGTGCGCCAGTCGTCGCGATCGCGGTCCCACGCGAGCAGGTACCAGCGACGGGCGACGGGCACGAGCCGGTACGGTTCGACGCTGCGGGCGGACCCCTGCCCCGAGGCATCCGTGTACTTGAACCGCAGCCGCTCGCCGTCGCGGCACGACAGGGCGAGCAGTCCGAGCAGTTCGGCGTCGACCTCGGGTGCCGGACGGCCCGAGCGGTTCCACCCGCCCACGCCGACGCCGACCGCCGTGTGCGACTGCAGCGCCTCGATGCGCCGGCGCAGCGCGGGCGGCAGCACCTGCTCGATCTTCGCGAGCGCCGAGAGCGTCGTGTGCTCGGCGCCGCGCAGCCCGGCCGTCGCCTGCGAGCGCAGGCCGAGCGCGATCGCGACGCCCTCGTCGTCGGTGAGCAGCAGCGGCGGCAGTCCCGTACCCGCTTCGAGCCGATAGCCTCCGGCGCTGCCGCGCACCGATTCGATGCCGTAGCCGAGCTCGCGCAGCCGTTCGACGTCGCGTCGGAGCGTTCGCTCGCTGACGCCGAGCCGGCCCGTGAGTTCGCGCGCCGACCAGTGCCGGTGGCTCTGCAGGAGGGAGAGCAGTTCGAGGGTTCTCGAGGTGGTCGCGGCCATGTTCCGATTCTCCCTCTAATGCGGACAGAAAGTGACCGGATGCCTCGAGAGACTGGCCGCATGACGAACCAGATGATCACCGCACAGGGCCTCACGAAGACGTTCCGCTCCAAGGGGCAGACCGTCGAGGCCGTCCGTTCCCTAGACCTCGCCGTCGGCGAGGGCGAGCTCGTCGCGTTCCTCGGCCCGAACGGCGCCGGAAAGTCGACGACGCTCCGCATGCTCACGACCCTCCTGCCCGCGACGAGCGGTGGGGCCACGGTCGCCGGATGCGACATCCGCACCGACGCGGCCGGGGTTCGCCGCCGTATCGGCTACGTCGGCCAGGGCAGCTCCGGCGGGCACACCCAGCGCGTGCGCGACGAACTGCACGCGCAGGGCGCGTTCTACGGGCTCGGCCGCCGAGAGACCCGCGCCCGCGCGGCCGAGCTCATCGAGTCGCTCGAGCTCGGCCAGGTCGCGAACCGCACCGTGCAGCAGCTCTCGGGCGGGCAGAAGCGCCGGCTCGACATCGCGCTCGGGCTCATCCACCGGCCCGGGCTGCTGTTCCTCGACGAGCCGTCGACGGGCCTCGACCCGCACAGCCGGGCCAACCTCTGGCAGCACATCGTCGAGCTCCGCCGCGAGACCGGCACCACGATCTTCCTCACGACGCACTACCTCGACGAGGCCGACCAGCTCGCCGAGCGCGTCATGGTCATGGACCACGGCTCGGTCATCGCCGACGACACGGCAGGGGCGCTCAAGTCGTCGCTCGCGGGCGACCGCGTCACGCTCGCGTTCGACACCGCCGCGGATGCCGCGGCCGCAGCCGCCCGCATCGGCGCCGAGCCCGACCCGGCCGACCCGAGGGTCGTCGCCGTCACGGCACCGGGCGGCGACCGGGCGCTGCCCCGCTACATCCGCGACCTGTCGGACGCCGGGATCGAGGTCGTCGCCGCCACGCACCGGCAGCCGACCCTCGACGACGTCTTCCTCGCCCTCACCGGCCGCAGTCTCCGCGAAGAGGCGGCGCACGCCGAGCCCGCCGAACTCGCCACCGTCTGACCGCACGATCACCTGAAGGGACCGCTCTCATGACCACCACCGCACCCACCGCCCGCCCCACGGGCTTCGTCCACGACACCGCCGCCGTCTTCGTGCGCGAGTCGAAGCCCCTCATCCGAGACCCGTTCAGCGTCGTGTTCTCGCTCGTGCAGCCGCTCGTCTTCCTCGGGCTCTTCGGGCCGCTGCTCATCGGCGCCGCCGGCGGCGACGTCGCAGGCACGCTGCAGTGGTTCGTGCCCGGCATCCTCGTCATGGTCGCCCTCTTCGGCACCGCCTCGACCGGGGCGAACCTGCTGTTCGAGATGCAGACCGGCTCGCACGAGCGCACCCTCGTCGCCCCGCTCTCGCGGAGCGCCCTGCTCGTCGGCCGCGCCCTGAAGGAGGTCGTGCCCCTCGTCATCCAGGGCACGATCGTCGTGCTCGTCGCCGTGCCGTTCGGGTTCAGCGTGAACGCGGCAGGGCTCGTGGCCGGCCTGCTCGTGCTCGCGGTGTTCGGCATCGGCTTCGGTGCACTGAGCTACACGCTCGCGCTCGCCTGCCGGAACCGCGACTGGATGTTCTGGATGGTGCACCAGACGCTGCTCTTCCCGCTCATGATCCTCTCGGGCATGCTGCTGCCGCTCGACGACGGCCCCGGCTGGATGAAGGTGGCCGCTGCCGTGAACCCGCTGAGCTACCTCGTCGGCGCCGAGCGGGCGCTGCTCGCCGGCGACTTCGGAGCCCCCGCCGTCGTCGGCGGCGCGATCGCCGCGATCGTCACGTGCGCGGTGGGTGTCGTCGTCGGCGTGCGCGCGATGCGCCGGGCGCGCTGAGCGCGCTCAGCCCTTCGAACCTCGACGCGCCAGTACGACGGCAGCGACGACGATCACCGCCCCGAGCACGAGCAGGGTCGCGACCAGCCAGGACGCATCGAACGTGACCGCCGCCGTGTCGTGACAGTCGACGTTCGTCGCGCACGAGGTGAGCACAGTCGAGCCGATCATGACGCCTCCCGAGTTGATGC
Organism: Agromyces sp. NPDC127015; assembly: GCF_042725165.1. Taxonomy (NCBI): domain Bacteria; kingdom Bacillati; phylum Actinomycetota; class Actinomycetes; order Micrococcales; family Microbacteriaceae; genus Agromyces; species Agromyces sp. NPDC127015. The sequence goes on from NZ_JBHXDI010000001.1 coordinate 156,315, forward strand.
TCGCTCCATCGTGACGCCCGCAGCCGTCGTCGGCACCCCGCCGGGAGTAACGATTCGGCCAATGCCGGTTCCGCCCCATGTGAGGCGGAACCGGCATTGCCGTTTGCGGAACCCCCGCCCCAGCCGGGGCGTTTACGCTCGGAGGATGCCGCTCCCCCGACCAGCGCCCGAGCCCGCCGCCGCCGCCCCCACCGCCGCCGCCCTCACCGCGCACGACGTCGTGATCGTCGGCGGAGGCCACAACGGCCTCACGGCCGCCGCCTACCTCGCCCGCGCCGGCCTCGACGTGCTGCTGCTCGAGCGCGACGACCACCTCGGCGGCGCGGCGGTCTCGGCCGAGGCGTTCGAGGGCGTCGACGCACGGCTCAGCCGCTACTCGTACCTCGTGAGCCTGCTGCCGCAGCGAATCGTCGACGACCTCGGCCTCGAGATCGGGCTCGTCCGCCGCCGGTTCTCGTCGTACACGCCCGACCCCGCCGACCCCGGGCGCGGCCTGCTCGTCGACGGCGACGCCGGCCCCGAGGCATCCCGCGCCGCCTTCGAGCGCGTCGACGCGCAGGCCGACGCCGCCGCCTGGGACGCGTTCTATCGAAGCACCGCACGGCTGGCCGAGCGCCTCTTCCCCACCCTGACCGAGCCGCTGCCGACCCGCGCCGAGGCCCGCGCGCTCGTCGGCGACGACGACGTCTGGAATGCGTTCGTCGAGCGCCCGCTCGGCGAGACGATCGACGCGACCTTCGCGAGCGACCTCGTGCGCGGGGTCGTCGCGACCGACGGGCTCATCGGCACGTTCACCGCGCTCGACGACCCGTCGCTCGACGCGAACCGGTGCTTCCTCTACCACGTCATCGGCGGCGGCACCGGCGACTGGGACGTGCCGATCGGCGGCATGGGCGCGGTCTCGGGCGAGCTGGAGCGTGCGGCGCGCACGGCAGGAGCGCGGCTCGTGACCGGCGCCGAGGTCGTGGCCGTCGACCCGACCGGTCGCGTGCGCTACCGGGTCGACGGCGGCGAACGGGTCGCGACCGCGGGCACGGTGCTCGCGAACGTCGCGCCCGCCGTGCTCGAGCGGCTCGTCGAGGCGGGCGACCCCGATGCCGCCGCGGTGCCGCCCGTCGTGCGTGCGCGCCTGCACGCTCTGCACGCGCCCGAGGGCGCACAGGTCAAGGTCAACCTGCTGCTCGAGCGGCTGCCCCGGCTGCGCGACGCAGACGTCGCCGCCGAGCAGGCGTTCGCGGGCACCTTCCACATCAACGAGCTCGCGACGCAGCTCGACGCCGCCTTCTCGACAGCCGTGCGCGGCGGCATCCCCTCGCCCATGCCGTGCGAGATCTACTGCCACACGCTGAGCGATCCGTCGATCCTCGCGCCCGAACTCGCCGCCGCGGGCATGCACACGCTCACCGTCTTCGGGTTGCACGTGCCGCACCGCCTGCTCGAACGCCACGGCAACGCCGAGCTGCGCGAGCTGCTGCAGCAGGCGGTGCTCGACTCGCTCGACAGCGTGCTCGCCGAACCCGTCGAGGGCGTCATCGCGAAGGATGCCTCGGGCCGGCCGTGCATCGAGACGAAGACGACCCTCGACCTCGAGGAGTCGCTGCGCATGCCGGGCGGCAACATCTTCCACGGCCCGCTGTCGTGGCCGTGGGCCGACGACGGCGCGCCGCTCGCGACGTCGGCCGAGCGGTGGGGCGTCGCCACGCGGCACCCTCGCGTGCTCCTGTGCGGGTCGGGCGCGGTCCGCGGCGGCGCGGTGAGCGGCATCGGCGGGCACAACGCCGCGATGGCCGTGCTCGAGGAGCTGGCGGGCTGAGGGCGCGGCGGCTGAGGATGGGGCGCCGCGCCATACCCTCCGGTACGGTGGCTCCATGTCGACGACACGCGAGCGCTGGCTCGACGAGGGGCTCGAGGTGCTCGCGACCGAAGGCGCGCCGGGGCTGCGGATCGACCGGCTCGCGGCACGCCTCGGCGTGACGAAGGGGTCGTTCCACCACCACTTCACCGGGGCCGGCGCCTACAAGGACGCACTGCTCGCGTACTACGAGGAGCACACCCTCGCCGCGATCGACGAGGGGATCGCGGCACAGCGCGCCCGCGGCACGCGCGCCACCCTCTCGTGGCTCAGTGAGCTCGCGATCTCGGGCGCTCCATCGATCCGCCCGACCGCGCTCGACGCTGCCGTGCGCGCCTGGGCGCACTCCGACGACGATGCGCGGGCGACGCAGGCGCGCATCGACGCGCGCATCATCGATGCGCTGCAGGCGGTGTGGCGGCCGGCGACGACATCCGACGCGGCCGCCCGGACCGCGGCACTCGTGCCGTACCTCGTCTCGGTCGGCGCGGCCGCGACGGTGCCGCCGATCAGCAGCGACGAGCTCCGGGCGGTCTACGAGCTCCTGCTCGAGATCGCCCCGGTCGCGGGCGGACCGACGGCCGACGGCGACGGCGACGGCGCCGGAGACTGAGGCCGGCCGGCGCACCGGGGCGGAGGCCCGCAGGTCAGAGCACGAAGCAGAAGAGTCCGGTCGCGAGGCAGATCACGAGCATGCCCGTCGCGTTGAGGAACAGGTTGCGCCCGAGGTCGCGCGCCCGCACGTGCATGCCGATCGCGACGAGGAAGTAGGCGATGAGCGCGGCGCAGGTGAGCGCGCCGAGGTACGGAATCCAGATGCCCGCGATGAGCCCCGCGGCGGCGGCGAACTTGATCGGCGGCATCACCCACCACCACTTCTTCGGGAAGCCCACGTCCTCGAAGCACTTCGCGATGAATGCGACGGGCTTCAGGCAGAGCAGGGCGTCGCCGAAGCAGATCGCAGCGAGGAGCACGACGGGCCAGACCGGGTCGGGAAGGGCGGCATCCATGTTCCATACCATACCGTATGGTATGGCCTGCGACCAGACACGAGGATGCCGCGGTTCAGGCGAGCACGATCCAACCGACGCCGACGACGAGCGAGACGACGCCCAGCACGAGGCTCGGCACGAACGACTCCTTGCGCTTCACGTGCAGCGCGACGGCGAACACCATGGTGACGGCGAGCGCGAACGCCGCGGTCGGGGTGAGCCAGGCGAGGATGCCGGTCGCGGCGGGCAGCACGAGCCCGATGCCGCCGAGCAGCTCGAGGATGCCGATGGTCTTCAGCTGGCCGGCGCTGACGTCTTCGACCCAGGGCATGTTGGCGAGCACGGCCTCGCGCGACTTCAGCGCCTTCATGCTTCCGGCCATGACGAACAGGAGGGCGAGCAGGCCGGTGACGATCCACAGCGCGATGATCAAGGTGTTTCTCCAGACGAGTCGGTTACCATCAGTGCGTAACGCACGATCGGTGACTCTAACCGACGACCCCCACGCACTTCACCGTGCGTCACGCACCCCGAGGTGCGTATCGGGGGCAGCGTGCGACCGGAGAGGAGCACCATGGCGACCCCGCTGACCGCCGACGCCGTCGTCGATCGCCTGCCGCCCGCGGCGTCGCCGTGCAGCGTCGAGCACGAGGCGAGCGACGTCATCCGCGACGTGCTCGCCCGCGTCGGCGACAAGTGGAGCCTGCTCGTCGTCGGGCTGCTTCACAACGAACCGCTGCGCTTCACCGAACTGCAGCGCCGCATCGACGGCATCTCGCACCGCATGCTCACGCAGACCCTGCGCAACCTGCAGCGCGACGGACTCGTCTCACGGACGAGCTACGCCGAGATCCCGCCTCGCGTCGAGTACGCCGCGACCGAGCTCGGCCGTTCGCTCGCCGAACCCGTGCTCGGACTCGTGGGGTGGGCTGCCGCCCACCACGAGCAGATCACCGACGCCCGCGACGCCTTCGACGAGGCATCCACCCGAACGGGGTGAGACCCGGTGCCGGGGTCAGAAGATGAACATCTGGCCGAGCACGATGATCGCGATGACGAACAGCGCGATGATGGCGCCCGCGATCGCCAGCGACTTCGCCGAGAGATTCGCGACGACGTAGCCCACGAGGATCGGCACGGCCACGAGGAAGAGCGTCACGATCCACCAGAAGGTCTGGTAGGCGCCGGTGCCCACTTCTTCGAGCCGCCCCGAGAACAGCTGCTGCGTGTGCGGGTTCGTCGCGAATGCGAACGCGGCCGACAGCGGCAGGGCGACGAGGACGAGCACGATCAGGCCGGCGAGCCAGCCCCACAGCCCCGACTTGCCCTCGGTGATGTCCATCGTCTCTTCGTGCGCAACGCGCCCCTTCGAACTCATGCCACCGACTCTAGTGGTTCGTGCATCCGCGGGCTTAGCCTGAATTGAACGAAAGACTGGGGGCGATGATGACCGCGAAACCGACCGGGCACTACGTGCTGAAGGCCGACGGGCTCTACCTGCAGTTCGATCGGCTGTTCCATGCGCCCATCGAGGACGTCTGGTACAGCCTCACGAACCCGAACGCCATGAAGGCGTGGATCGGCACCTACACGGGCAGCCCGTCGACGGGCGGCGTGCGCTTCCAGATGAGCGAGGAGGGCGCCGAGTGGATGAACGTCTCCATCCTCGAGTGCGCGGCACCCCACCGGTTCACGGCCGATTCGGGGTCGGGACCGAGCGGGGTCCGGGTGTTCTGCCACCTCGTCGAGGGCGGCGGCATGACGACCCTGACGCTCGGCCAGCGCGTGAAGGACGGGGCGGACGCGGCGAGCATCGGCCCGGGCTGGGACTTCTACCTCGACCGGCTCATCGCCGCCCGCTCGGGCGCCGCGATGCCCGCGTGGGAGACCTACTTCCCCCAGTTCTCGCCCCACTACCGCGAACTGAAGGTGCCCGACACCGCCAACTGAGGCCGGCCCGACCCTAGACTGGCGCGCGTGAACACGGCAGAACGCCTCCGGCGGCGACGCGATCGCCCGCGCGACGGGCTCTTCGTCAACCACCCGCTGCGCTGGGGCTTCATCGTCACGCTCGGCGTGCTGCTCGCGCTCATGCTCGCGTCGGCGCTCGTCGCGCTGCAGGGCGTCGTGCTCTCGGTGTTCATCGCCGCGTTCGTCGCGCTCGGGCTCGACCCGCTCATCCGCTGGTTCCAGCGCAGGGGGCTGCCTCGGGGCGCCGCGATCGTGACCGTCATCCTGTTGTTCGTCGCCGTCGTGGTCGGCATCGTGTGGCTCGTGGTGCCGCCGGTCGTCAACCAGGCGGCGGTCTTCATCAAGACGATGCCGGCCGAGATCCACCACCTGGTCGACTCCGGGTGGTTCGAGCGGTACGACGAGTCGACGAACGGCGTGCTCTCGTCGATCGTCGAGTGGGTCGGCGGGGTGCTCACCGACCCCGACACGTGGGCGGCGATCGGCGGCGGCGCCCTGCAGTTCGGCGCCGCACTGCTCGACGGCATCTCGACGGGCGTGTTCGTCGTGGTGCTCTCGATCTACTTCATCGCGACCCTCGACACGACCAAGCGCGCCTGCTACACCCTGGTGGCCGCGAGCCACCGAGCCCGGGTCGAGAGCCTCGCAGAGCGCATCATGCTCTCGGTCGGCAAGTACCTGAGCGGCATGGTCGTGCTCGCGTTCTGCAACTCCGTGTTCTCGACGATCCTGCTCGCGGCAGTCGGCGTGAAGTACGCCCTCTTCATCGGTGTGCTCGCGTTCTTCATCACGCTCATCCCGCTCATCGGTACCGTCATCACGACCGTGATCATGACGATCGTCGCGCTCTTCGTCTCGCCGCTCGCCGGCATCATCGTGCTCATCGCGATGCTCGTCTACATGCAGGTCGAGGCGTACATCCTGACGCCGAAGGTGATGGGCAAGGCCGTGCAGGTGCCCGGCACGATCGTGCTCATCTCCGCCCTCGCGGGCGGCACGCTGCTCGGCCTGCTCGGCGCCCTCGTGGCGATCCCGATCTCGGCGGGCATCCTGCTCATCATCCGCGAGGTCGTGATCCCGAGGCAGGCGCGCAGCTAGCGATTTCACCGCCCACCTGCCGCGCCACCCTCTGCGCCGCGCCTTCGCCGCCCGGTCGCGGCCGCGCTACACGGCAGCAGGCTCGGGCTCGGCAGGCTCGGCAGGCTCGGCAGGCTCGGCGCGCCCGGCCGGGCCGGCCGGCTCGGCTCCGACCGCGGATGCCCCGGCCGCGTCGTCCTCGGCCGCCGGACCCTGCTCGCCGGTGCCGCGGCCCGCGGGCAGGAAGAGCGCCGCGACGAGCGCGACCACGAGGCCGGCGGCGCCGACGAGCACGGCCGGCACCGCGGCATCCGTGAAGCCGGTGGGCGTAAGCTCACCGCCCGTTCCCGTGAAGACGGCCGTCAGCACCGCGACGCCGAGCGCGACGCCGACCTCGCGGAGCGTCGAGTTCGTGCCCGACGCCTTGGCGTGGTCGTCTTCGGGCATGTGCGCGAGCACGGCGGTCGACATCGGGGCGAAGACGAGCGACATGCCGATGCCGGCCATGAGGAACGGCCCGACGAGCGACGCGTAGGCGACGTCGGGGTCCATCTCGAGCGCGATCCAGGTGAGCGCCGCGGCCTGCAGGGCGAGACCGGTGACGATGAGGGTGCGCGTGCCGACGCGCGGGGCGATCGCGCCGGCGATCGGGGCGATGAACATGGGCGCGAGCGTCCACGGCATCGTCTGCACGCCGGCTTCGAGGGGCGACGCGCCCTGCACGACCTGCAGGAACTGGATGAGCACGAAGACCGAGCCGAACATGCCGAAGCTGAACCAGAAGCCGACGAGGTTGGCCGCCGTGAAGCTGCGGTCGCGGAAGAGGCGCAGCGGCAGCAGTGGCGCCTTCGCCCGCGCCTCCCAGGCGATGAACCCGGCGAGCAGCAGCGCGCCGGCGACGAGCGAGCCGATCACCTCGGGGCTCTCCCAGCCCGCGTCGTTGCCGCGGACGATCCCGAAGACGAGCCCGAGCACGCCGAGACCGGCGAGCGCGACCCCGACGAGGTCGATGCGGGCCCGCGCCCCGAGCGTGTTCGGCAGCACGGCGAGTGCGAGCGGGATCGCGACGAGACCGACGGGCACGTTGAGCCAGAAGATGGCCTGCCAGTTCCAGCCCTCGATGACGGCGCCGCCGATGAGCGGGCCCAGCGCGACGCCGAGGCCGGCGACGCCGCCCCAGATGCCGATCGCCATCGGGCGCAGTCGCTTCGGCACGCTGCCGGCGAGCAGGGTGAGCGAGAGCGGCATGATGCCCGCGGCGCCGAAGCCCTGCACGGCGCGGCTCGCGATGACCATCCACGGCTCGGTGCTGAGCGCGACGAGCACGCTCGCCCCGGTGAAGATCGCGATCGCGACGACGAAGACGGTGCGGCGGCCGATGCGGTCGCCGAGCGCGGCCGCGGCGAGGATGAAGGTCGCGAACGCGAGCGTGAAGGCGTTGACGAACCACTGCAGCTCTTCGATCGAGGCACCGAGGTCGACGGCCATCGCTGGGAGCGCATTGGTGATGACGAGGTTGTCGAGCGTCGCCATGAACATCGGCAGGGATGCCGCGACGATCGCGAGCCACACGGGGATGCGGCGTGCGCTGGTGGACATCGGAAGCTCCTTCGAGATGGTGTGGTAATCGACTGATAACCAGTATGGAAGCGACTGTAGTAATCGACTGATAACATGTCAAGCATGAGTTCCACCACGGATCGCATCCCCGCGACGGAGCGGCGCGAACAGATCCTCGAAGCCGCCACCGGCGTGTTCGGCGAGCTCGGCTACGCCGGCGCCACGACCGACCGCGTCGCGAAGGCCGCCGGCATCAGCCAGCCCTACGTCGTGCGCCTCTTCGGCACGAAGGAGCAGCTGTTCATCGACGTGCTCGAGCGCACCTGCGCCCGCATCCTCGCGGCCTTCGACGCGGCGGTCGCCGACGAGACCTCGGAGAAGCCGGTCGGCCCGCGCATCGGCGAGGCGTACGTCGAGCTCGTCGAGACCGACCGCGGCATCCTGCTCGCGCTGATGCAGGGGTTCCTCCTCGGCCACGACCCCCGTATCGGTCCGGTCGCGCGCGCCGGGTTCATGCGCATCTACTCGCGCATGCGCGACGTGATGGACGCCGACGAGGCGATGCGCTTCATGGCCCAGGGCATGCTCATCAACACGCTCATCGCCTCGAACCTGACCGAGCAGATCGACGACGGCCCGGTCGACGAGCTGTTCGCGTGCACGTTCGGCGACAAGCTCGGCCTCGTGCTCGAGGGGCTCGCGAAGGAGGCCTGAACGGGGGTCTCGACACGGCGCTCCGCGCCGACCCGACCGCCGGGGGCGTCACTCCCAGATCGACGGCGCCGCGGCGCGGGTCACGGGGAGCGCGACGTCCTTGCCCCAGCGCTCCATCCACTCGGGGATGCCTTCGAAGCCCTCGACGCCGAACGCCTCGACGAGCTCGCCCATCGGCACCGTGCCGCCCGCCTTCCGCAGGAACCGGGCCCTGATGTATCCCGTGGCATAGATCTCGGGCTTGCCCGATGCATCGGGGCGCACGAATCGCTGCTCCATGTAGACGGCCTTGTCGTCGTGGCCGATGATGCGCGACTCGACCGTGAACCGCTTCCACGGATTGAGCGACTTGCGGAACGTGATCGTCTCGCTCGCGACCACCGGGTACCAGCCGCGATCACGCATGAGCTGCCAGACGCCGTTGCGCACGAGCATCTCGAACCGCGCGACATCCATGATCGAGAAGTAGACCCCGTTGTTCATGTGGTTGAGGATGTCGAGGTCGGTCGGCAGCGTGACGAAGTTCGTGCGGGCGACGTCGCCGTGGCCGAGCCGTGAGCGGAAGCGCGCGAGGACGAAATGCAGCATCGTGCGGAAGAACATGTGCATGATCCACGACTGTATGACGAGATCGCAGTGGATATGGATAATCCGTCGATCCAGACAATCACGGGCGGATGCCTCGCGCCGAAGTTGTGGGGACCGATCACGATGCGCGTGCCCCTGCCTGGCGGAGCCGCTACCGTGGTGTCGTGCTCGCCATGCTGAAGACGACGGGACGGCTGCTCGCCGCGCACTGGCCGGCACTGCTCGCGTGGTTCCTCGCCGGAGTGCTCGTCCGCTATCTCGTCATCGAGCTCGCCGGGTTCGTCGGGGCGTACAGCGCGGTCGGCGGCCTGCTGCTCATGCCGCTCGCGATCCTCGCGCGGCTCGTGGGCTTCGTGGCCATGTTCCTCACCGTGCGAGACGGCATGGCCCGTCTCGGTGCGATCGCCCCGCTGCCGCCGTCGGCGTCGGAGCGGCGCCGGGCATTCGTCGACGCACTGCTCGCCGGCGTGCTGCCGTTCTTCGCGTTCTACGCCGCCTGGGGCTACCTGCGCGACGACATGGCCGCCTACTCGGCACGTGCACTCGAGGTGCAGACGGAGGTCAACGGGGCGTCCGAGCTGCTGGGCGGCGAGGCGGTCGCTCGCGGTGCGGGCACCATCGACCAGCTCGGCTTCGAACCCGTCACGATCCTGCTCATCGTCGTCGCCTTCGCCGGTCGTTGGGCCTGGAATCGCTACCGCGACCGGCTCCCCCGCCTGCTCAGCCTCGTCGCCGTCTACCTCGAGGCGATCTGGGTGTTCCTCACCGTGATGCTGCTCTCGCAGGCGACCGGCTGGATCGGCGAGTGGGTCGCCTCGCGGCAGGGGATGGTGTGGCTCGCCGACCTCCGCGCGTGGACCGCCGAGCAGCTGGTGCCGATCGCCTGGGTCTGGGAGGGCGTCGAGTGGCTCCTCGGCGAACTCGGCGGCGTCATCCTGCTGCCGGTCGCCTGGCTCACGATCGCAGGGGTGATCTACGGGCAGGCGGTCGCCGCCGAGGCGCCGCAGCTGTCCGTCGGCATCCTCGATCGGGCGCGCCACGGCTGGGGCGCACTCCCGTCGGGCGTCCGCCGCCGGCTCGCCGACATCGGAGGCGAGCTCGTCTCGCGGTTCCGACCCATCGGCCGCGCCTTCGTGCTCATGTGGCGCGCGGGGCCGGTGCTGATCGGCGGCTACATCCTGCTCGCCACCCTCCTCGTCGCCGGCGAGCGGCTGCTGGGCTACGGCATCACCCGGGCGATCGGACCGCACGACCTCAAGACGTTCTGGTTCGTGGCCGACACGGCCATCCTGCTCGTCGTGCCGCTCGTGACGGAGCCCGTGCGCATCGCCCTCGTCTCGAGTGCGTACGACGCGGTCATCGGACGGCTCGCCGCGACGGATGCCTCGGCGCCCGGCGCCCCGACGGCGCCCGGTTCCGACGCCGATGCCGCGGCGGCCTCAGTCGCCGACGGGCAGCCGGAGGATCGCCGGCGCGTCGGCGACGAGCTCGAGGTCGACGACGAACGGGCCCTCGGCATCGGGCGGGAGGACGAACGGAGCGACGATGTCGAACGGCTCGGTCCCCATGAGCGCGCATGAGGTGGTGTTCCAGCCGAGGAGGATCCCCGACTGATCCCACTGCCGCTGCTCGCCGCCCGTCTCGAGCAGCGTCGGCGGGAAGCATCCCGGTTCCTCATCGCCCGGCACCACCGGGATGGTGACCTCGATGAGGCGAGCGTCCTGCGGGATGTCGTACTCGTCGGTGACGGGCAGTTCTTCGACGGTCGCGGGCCCCCATGTCGTGCCCGCGTAGTCGTACGTCTGCCCCCACTCGACCTCGATCGGCACGATCTGCGCGCGAGTCGCGTTCGTGCTCGCCTCGTTCGAGCTGATGATACCGAAGGTCGCGGGCACGAGCAGCGCCAGCGCGACGAGGGCTGCGGCGTTGCGCCGCCACCAGCCGCCCGGGCGTCGGCGTCGCCCTGGCCTCACGGACCCCTCCTGCCGCACCTCGCTCATGAGCCCGCCCAGTCGACGGGCGCGATCTCGGCCTCCCCGACGTGCTCGAGATCGTCGAGCGGCACGCGGGTCTCGAGCACGGAGTCGAGTCGGTCGTCGAGGTTCAGGCCGAAGCGCAGCACGAGCTCGTCCGGTACGCCCGCTGCGCCGGCGTCGAGCGCGCCCTCGGGCAGCTCGAATGCGACCGAGCCGGCCGACGGCAGGCCGACCGAGAGCGGATGGCCGAACATCGAATCGGGCGGGCGCTCGCTCGCCCGGTAGGTGCGGCCGCCGAGGCGGAGGGTCACGAACTGCAACAGGGTTCCCGTCTCCATCCGGGTCGCCTCGGACTCGACATCGACGACCACCCACTCCCCCTCGGCCCGCCAGCCCCCGTTCACCACGGCGTCGGCGGCGCGCACGCCGGTGACGGTGAGCGCGAGGTTCCGGCCCTCGGCGCGCATCCCCACCGGCGCGGCGACGACGAACGGCTGCTCGGCGGAGTCCTCGGCCGGGGTCACGGCCGTGACGCCCCAGGCCGCCGCGACCAAGGCGGCGCCCGCGACCGGGGGCACCCAGCGGCGGGTCATCCGGCGGCCCCTTCGTCGCTCTGACCGACGGCGGGATCGACGGGCGTGTCGTCCGCGGCATCCGCATCGGGATCCTTCCCCGCCCCGACATCCTCGATCGCGACGGTGACGTACGCCGCCGGAACCGGGTCCTCCCAGCTCCGCCCGCTCGCCACGAACGACGCGGTGTAGAGGGTCTCGTCGCGCACCACGAAGCGCAGCTCCTGGTCGTCGCGGTACGACCGCCCGTCGACCGCCCACGCGAGCACGAGGGTCGCCGGCACCCCGGGCTGCAGCCACGGTCCGAAGGTGCCGTCGTCGAGCCGGGCGACCTCGTCGGCCTCGACCACGTCGGAGCCCCGCTCGAGGACGACCGCGTCTCGCACGCTGTAACCCCGCGCAGTCATGAGCGGCTCGGTCCACAGGTTCTCGGCGTCGACGACGAGCGCGAGCACCCGCTGTCCCGGCTCGACCGTGATGCCGGCCTCGGGCAGCTTGTCGATGAGCACCGCGCGCTGCACCGCGACGGCGAGCTGGTCGTTGCGATGCTCCTCGCCGACGGCGAGGGCGGCGGGGCCGGGCTCCTCCGCGGTGGCCAGGCCGCCGAAGGCGGCGGTCGCCGCGAGGAAGAGCACGGTGCCCGCGGTCGCGAACCACTTCGTCGGCACCCGGTCGCTCGCGGTGCGCAGCCAGTGGAACCGCCGCTTGGGCACGGGCTGCTGCGCCCGCGTCTCGGGTTCCGGTTCCACGTCAGCAGCATAGGGTGCGGCGAGCGGTCGAGGCATCCGACATGCTCGGTGGCCCGCCGCCGCGCGCCGCCACCGGGCGCCCCATTCGGCGCCTCGGGGCCCCGCCGTAGACTCCATGGCATGTCGACCGCCGCCGCCACGACCACCGAACGCCTCCGCCGCCTCGCCGGCACCGCGCGCGACGCCGACGTCGATGTCGTGCTGGTCGCGCCCGGGCCCGACCTCGCCTACCTCGTCGGCCGCTCGGTCGCCTCGCACGAGCGGCTCACGCTGCTGGCCGTGCCCTCGGACGCACCCGACGATGCGGTCATGATCCTGCCCGCCCTCGAGCGCGGCGGCTGGGACGGGAGCCCGGCCGAGGCGGCCGGAATCCGTTTCGTGACGTGGCTCGACGGCGAGGACCCCTACGCCGCGCTGCTCGGCGAACTCGGCGACGATCTCGGCGCCGCGGCCGTCGACGATCACCTCCCGTTCCTGCATGCGTTCCGGCTGCAGTCGGCCCGACCCGAGCTGCGCCTGCGGCCCGCCGGCGAGCTCATCGGCGAACTGCGGATGCGCAAGGAGCCGCACGAGATCGAGGAGCTGGCCTCGGTCGGCGCGGCGATCGACCGTGTGCACCGGCGCATCGGCGAATGGCTCCGCGCCGGCCGCACCGAGAACGAGGTCGCCGCCGACATCGCCGCCGCGCTCGTCGAAGAGGGACACCGCACGGCCGACTTCGTGATCGTCGCGTCGGGCCCGAACGGCGCATCGCCGCACCACGAGGCATCCGACCGGGTCATCGAGGCCGGCGACCCGGTGGTCGTCGACATCGGCGGGCCGAACCCGGCGGGCTACAACTCCGACAGCACGCGCACCTACCTCGTGGCGGGCGGCGTGCCCGACCCCGAGTTCGCGCTGGTCCACGAACTCGTGCGCACCGCGCAGCGCGCCGCCGTCGCCGCCGTGCGGCCGGGCGCGACCGCCGAGTCGATCGACCGAGCCGCGCGCGAGGTGATCGAGCAGGCCGGGTACGGCGAGTTCTTCATCACGCGCACGGGCCACGGCATCGGGCTCGAGGTGCACGAGCACCCCTACATCGTCGCCGGCAACACGCGGCCGCTCGAGCCCGGCATGGCGTTCTCGATCGAGCCCGGGGTCTACCTGCCCGGGCGGTTCGGGGTGCGCATCGAGGACATCGTCGTGGTCGGCGACGAGGGCGCGGTGCTCATGAACACCTCGGCCGTCGACCTCATCACGGTCCAGCCGTCGGTCGAGTAGGTGCGGAGCGCCGTATCGAGACCACAGGCGAGTGGTCTCGATACGCTCGCTGGCGCTCGCTACTCGACCGCCTCCGGACGCAGCACCCGGTAGCGCAGATGCGTCGCTTTCGCGCCCTGCGCGACGCTGAGAGTCTCGAGCTCGACGCGGTGCGCCGCCGAGTCGGGGAACAGTCGCGAGCCGCCGCCGAGGAGCACGGGCACGAGGTGCAGGCGCGCCTCGTCGACGAGGCCGGCGGCGAGCGCCTGGCGGGCCACCTCTGCGCCGCCCATCACGCACACCGACGCGGCGCTCGCGGCGGCACTCGCACGCTCGACCGCCTCGGCCACCCCGCCCGTGACGAACTCGAATCGCGAGCCGCCGCGCACGATCGGCTCGCGATCGCGACTCGTGACGACGAAGCACGGCCGGCCCTCGAACACCGGGTCGTCGCTCCACGGGCCCTCGCCCACGTCGAACGTGCGCCGACCGATGACGAACGCCCCCGTCGACTCGAACATGCGCTCGGCCGCCTCGCGATCGATGCGCTGCGGCCCCGTGTCGACGACGGCGTCGCTGTCGCGCGGCACCGTCCCGTCGAACACCGAGTTGCGGATCCACTCGTGCACGCGTTCGCCGTCGATGCCGAGCGGATGCTCGAGGCTCACGCCGTGTGCGGCCGTGAAGCCGTCGAGCGTCATCGTCATCTCGAGGAAGACGTGCGACATGGTCAGCCCTTGGCCGGGACGTGCCGCTCGTCGACCCCGTTGTACACCGAGAGCGGGCGGATGAGCGCGTTCGACGCGGCCTGCTCCATGATGTGCGCCGTCCACCCGGTGACCCGCGAGGCGACGAACAGCGGCGTGAAGGTCAGGGTGTCGAAGCCCATCATGTGGTACGTCGGGCCCGCCGGGTAGTCGAGGTTCGGCTTGATGTTCTTGCGCTCGCCCATCGCCTGCTCGAGGGCGACGTAGAGCTCGAGCAGGTCGGGGCGGTCGTAGAACTCGACCATGCGCTCCATCGCGTCGCGCATCGTCGGCACGCGCGAATCGCCGTTCTTGTAGACGCGGTGCCCGAAGCCCATGATCTTGCGCTTGGAGGCGAGCGCGTCGTCGAGCCACGCCACCGCGCGCTCCGCGCCGCCCTCGCCCGGGCCGATCTCATCGAACGCGTGCATGACCGCTTCGTTGGCGCCGCCGTGCAACGGCCCCTTGAGCGCACCGATCGCACCCGTGACGGCGGAGTACAGGTCGGCCAGCGTCGAGGTGATGACCCGCGCCGTGAACGTCGACGCGTTGAAGGAGTGCTCGGCGTACAGGATCATCGACACGTCGAAGGCGTTCGCGACCGGCAGCTCGGGCACCTCGCCGAACGTCTGCCAGAGGAAGTTCGCCGAGTACCCGAGGTCGTCGCGCGGCTCGACGAACTCGAGTCCGCGCCGCCGCAGCTGGTCGTAGGCGACGATCGACGGCAGCTTCGCGAAGAGCCGGATCGCCTTGTCGAGGTTGGCCTCGGGCGAGTCGTCCGGCGTCGCGGGGTCGCTCGCGCCGATGACGCTCACCGCCGTGCGCACGACGTCCATCGGGTGCGCCGACAGCGGCAGCTCGTCGATGATCCGCTTCACCTCGTGGTCGAGGCCGCGCAGCGACCGCTCGCGGTCCTCGAACGCGGCGAGCTCGTCGTCGTTCGGCAGCTCGCCGTACCAGAGCAGGTACGCGACCTCCTCGAACGTGCACGACGCGGCGAGCTCCTGCACGGGGTACCCGCGGTAGAGCAGCGAGTTCGTCTCGGGGTTGACCTTCGAGATGGCGGTGTAGTCGACCGGCACCCCGGCCAGCCCCTTGTAGATCTCCTGCTCGGCCATGGATGCTCCCTTGCGTTGGCGTTCTGCGGTCGTCAGCGTGCGACGGTGAAGTTGAAGATCGAGGTGTCGAAGTGGTTGTACGCCTCGTAGTCGACGAGCTCGTAGAGCTCGGCCCGGTGCTGCATGTCGCCGAGCTTGGCGCTGAGCGAACCGGATGCCTCGAGCTCGTCGAGCCCGCGCATCGCGCTGCCCATCGCGAGTCGCAGCAGCGACACCGGCCAGATGACGATGTTCATGCCGACATCGGCCAGCTGCTGCACCGTGAAGAGCTCGCTCTTGCCGAACTCGGTCATGTTCGCGAGCAGCGGCACGTCGACCGCGGCGCGGATCGCAGCGAACTCCTCGAGCGAGCGCATCGCCTCGGGGAAGATCGCGTCGGCACCGGCGTCGACGAGCGCCTTCGCCCGGTCGATCGCGGCCTGCAGCCCGTCGACCGCGGCGATGTCGGTGCGCGCCATGATGAGGAAGTTCTCGTCGCGGCGCGCGTCGACCGCGGCACGGATGCGGCGCAGCGCGGTCTCGTCGTCGACGACCTGCTTGCCGTCGAGGTGGCCGCAGCGCTTCGGGTTGACCTGGTCCTCGATATGGAGGCCGGCGAGACCCGCGTCCTCCATCTCCTGCACGGTGCGGGCGACGTTCATCGGCTCGCCGAAGCCGGTGTCGGCGTCGATGATGGCCGGCAGCTCGGTCATGCGGGCGATCTGCCTGCCCCGGCCGGCGACCTCGGTGAGCGTCGTCAGCCCGATGTCGGGCAGGCCGAGGTCGGCCGACAGCACGGCGCCCGAGATGTAGACGCCCTCGAAGCCGCGTTCGCCGATGAGCTTCGCCGACAGCGGGTTGAACGCGCCGGGGAACCGCATGATCTCGCCGGTCGCGAGCCGCTCGCGGAAGAGCCGCCGCTTCTCGTGGGCCGGAATGGATGAGTACAGCATCAGAACAGCCCCTCGGGGATCTCGACGCCCGTGAGGGCGCCCGGCGCGACCGTGAAGGTGAGGCCGCCGAGCTCGTCGGGGCCGAGCTCGGGCAGGCGCTGCGCGACGTCGAGGAACCGCTCGATCTCGTCGGGCGTGAGCGCCCACTCGGCGAGCGTGCGGAACTTGTTCACGTACTGCTCGCGGGCGAACGGCCGGGCGCCGAGCGGGTGCGCGTCGGCCACGGCGATCTCGTCGACGATCTCGCCGCCGTCGGCGAGCTTGATGACGACGCGGCCGCCGAACGCCTTCTCGGCGATGTCGAGCGAGTGGTAGCGGCGCGTCCACTCGGGGTCCTCGACGGTCGACACCTTCTTCCAGAGCGCGATCGTCTCGGGGCGGTGCGCACGCTCGGGCGAGTACGAGACCTCGTGGTCCCAGGCCCCGTCTTGCAGCGCCACCGTGAAGATGTACGGGATCGAGTGGTCGAGCGTCTCGCGCGAGGCATCCGGGTCGTATTTCTGCGGGTCGTTCGCGCCCGAGCCGATGACGTAGTGCGTGTGGTGCGAGGTGTGCAGCGTGATCGACTCGATGTGCTCGGCGTCGAGGATCAGCGGGTACTCCTCGTGGAGCTTGCGGGCGAGGTCGATCCACGCCTGCGCCTGGTACTCGGCCGAGTGCTCCTTCGTGTACGAGTCGAGGATGGCGCGCTTCGACTCGCCCTCGTCGGGCAGCGGCACCTCGTACGAGCCGTCGGGCCCGTCGAGCAGCCACGCGATCACGCCGTCCTCGCCCTCGTAGATCGGCACGGGGCTCGTCTGGCCGCGCATCGCGCGGTCGACGGCCTCGATCGCCATCTTGCCGGCGAACGCGGGCGCGTGAGCCTTCCACGTCGAGATCTCGCCCTTGCGCGACTGGCGCGTCGCGGTGGTCGTGTGCAGGGCCTGCCCGATCGCCTGGAAGATCGTCTCGCGGTCGAGGCCCAGCAGGGTGCCGATGCCGGCGGCGGCCGACGGGCCGAGGTGCGCGACGTGGTCGATCTTGTGCTGGTGGAGCGAGATCGCCTTGGCGAGGTCGACCTGGATCTCGTAGCCGGTCGCGATGCCCCGCACGAGGTCGCGCCCGCTGAGGCCGCGGCCCTGCGCGAGGTGCTGGGCGACCGCAGTGATCGGCGGGATGTTGTCGCCCGGGTGCGAGTACTCGGCCGCGAGGAAGGTGTCGTGGTAGTCGAGCTCGCGCACGGCGACGCCGTTGGCCCACGCCGCCCACTCGGGGCTCGTGCGGCGTGCCGCGTCGGCGCCGAACACGGTCGCGCCGTCGCCGCCGATCGAGACGGGGTGGGCGAGTGCCTGGCTGCGGGCCGAGACGACGGGGCGGCGTGCGATCGCGGCCGCCGCGACCGCGGCGTTGTCGATGACGCGGTTCACCACCATGTCGACGACGTCGTCGTCGAGCTCGACCGGGTCGGTCGCGACACCGGCGAGCGCCCAGGCGAGCTGGCCCTCGCGCTGCAGGTTCTCATCGCTGCGGTGCGTGCGGACGTGGTGGTTGTGCATGGGGTGGACCTTTCTGAAGTGTTCCATCGGTCAGGCTACGCGGTGCCCGTCGGGCTGACGAGCGCGGATCTCTCCTCGATCGACGCGAGCGCGTGCCGGAGGCTGAGGTGCAGGTGCACGTGGGTGGCGTGCGCCGCGAGATCGGTGTCGCCGGCGATGATCGCGTCGACGATGAGCAGGTGCTCCGATGCCGCGGCGCGGAGTCGCTCGGGGTGCTGGCGCGCGAGCCGGCGCACGCGGGCCGAGTGCAGGCGGGCGCTCTGCAGGGCGGCGGCGAGCATGGGGTTGGCGACGGCCGCCTCGATCTCGTCGTCGAGGGCGTCGACGACGTCGTAGTAGGCGCGAAGCCCGTCGTCGCCCTCGTCGAGCAGCTCGGGCGCCTCGGCGAGCCGACGCCGCAGCTCGGCGAAGCGAGCCGGGTCGCGACGGCGCGCGGCGAGGCGCGAGGCCTGGCCTTCGAGCGCCTCGCGCACCTCGTAGAGCGAGACGATGCTCGCGGCGTCGAGCGCAGAGACCTGCAGCACGCGCGCCGAGGCGGCCGTCGCGAGCCCGTCGGCCTCGAGTCGCGCGAGCGCCTCGCGCACCGGGGTGCGGGAGACGCCGAGCCGGTTCGCCTGCTCGACCTCGGCGAGCGCGGTTCCGGGCGCGAGCACGCCGTCGAGGATCTCCTCGCGGAGCGCCCGGTAGGCGCGTTCACTCGCTCGCATGGTTACCCTCCCCCACTCATGTATACGCTCACGCCCGCTTCGGCGCAAATTCCGAGCAAATCTGGCAATTGTGTATACATCGAGTTCCCAGCCGACACGGCTCTCATGCGTGGGACGATTGAAGGGATGAGCACCACCGACCTCGACCGCATCGGCGCACGTGCGGTCTCAGACCTCCGCGGCGACTTCCCCGCATTCGCCGACCGCTCGGCCCCGGCGTACCTCGATTCCGCCGCGACCGCACAACGCCCGCGGCAGGTGCTCGACGCCGAACGCGACTACCTCGAACGGCACCTCGCGCCCGTGCACCGCGGTGCGAGCGCGGCCGTGGGCCGCTCGACGACGCTCTTCGAAGACGCCCGTGCGACGGTCGCGCGCTTCGTCGGCGCCGGCGACCGCGAGGTCGTCTGGACCGAGAACGCCACCGACGCGCTCAACATCGTCGCGCTCGGCCTGGCCGACGCCTCGGCCGGACTCGCCGGCCCCGAGGCATCCCGATTCGTGCTCGAAGCCGGCGACGAGATCGTCGTGACCGAGGCCGAGCACCACGCGAACCTCATCCCGTGGCAACGACTCGCGGCCCGCACGGGCGCGCGCCTGCGCGGCGTGCGGGTCGACGAGCACGGGTTGTGGTCGCTCGACGGGCTCGCGGCCGAGCTCTCGGAGCGCACCCGGGTCGTGGCGTTCGCCGAGGTGTCGAACGTCACGGGTTTCATCGCGCCCGTCGCCGACGTCGTCGCGCTCGTGCGCGAGCGGGCGCCGCGGGCGCTCGTCGTGCTCGATGCGTGCCAGTCCGTTCCGCACCGCCCGACCGACTTCGCGGCGCTCGGCGTCGACTTCGCCGCGTTCTCGGGACACAAGATGCTCGGTCCGAACGGCATCGGCGTGCTCTACGGACGCGCCGAGCTGCTCGACGCGCTGCCGCCCGCTCGCACCGGCGGATCGACGATCACCCGGGTGACGCTCGACCATGCCGAGTTCCTGCCGGCACCGCACCGCTTCGAGGCGGGCACCCAGCCCGTGTCGCAGGCCGTCGCCCTCGCCGAGGCGGTGCGCTACCTCGAGGCGATCGGCATGGAGGCGGTCGCCGCCCACGAGCAGGCGCTCGCGGCGCGCGTCGTCGACCGGCTCGCGTCGCTGCCCGGCGTGCGGGTCGTCGGCCCGCAGGCCGGTGCCCCGCGTGCGGGCCTCGTCGCGGTCGGCGTCGAGGGGGTGCACGCGCACGACGTGGGGCAGTTCCTCGACGAGGCCGGCGTCGTCGTGCGGGTCGGCCACCACTGCGCGCAGCCGCTGCACCGTGCGCTCGGCGTCACCGCCACGACGCGTGCGAGCGCGCACGTCTACACGACGGCCGACGAGATGGACCGCTTCGTCGACGCACTCGGTGAGGTGCGACGGTTCTTCGGCGTCGCCGACCAGGCCGCGGCGGTGATCGCGTGAGCGGGCTCGAGGGGCTGTACCAGCAGATCATCCTCGACCAGTCGAAGCGGCGCAACGGCGACCGACTGCTCGAGGACCCCGACGCCGAGCACCACGAGTACAACCCGACCTGCGGCGACGAGATCACCGTGCGCGTGAAGCTCTCGTCCGCCGATGCCGCCGACTCGACCGACGACCGCGGCGGCCCCGGCACCGCCCGCATCGCCGAGCTCGCCTGGCAGGGCGACGGATGCTCGATCTCGATGGCCTCGGCGTCGACGCTCACCGAACTCGTCGCCGGGCGCACGGTCGACGAGGCGCGCGAGCTCATCGAGGCGTTCCGCGCGATGCTGCGGTCGCAGGGAGCGGGCGAACCCGATGAAGAGGTGCTCGGCGACGCGATCGCGTTCCACGGCGTCTCGAAGTACGTGATGCGCGTCAAGTGCGCGATGCTCGCGTGGGTCGCGCTCGAGGCGTGCCTCGCGCAGGCGACCCGACCCGCTCGCTGAGGAGCGGTGCCCCTCAACCGGCGGGAGTGTCGAAGACGCGGCCGGCGCTCGGGTCGTCGAGCACGCGCGCGCCGAGGTCGCGCGGCAGGTCGCGCAGCTCGGGCGGGTTCCACTTCGGGTCGCGGTCCTTGTCGATCACCTGCGCCCGGATGCCCTCGTGCAGGTCGTGCTGGCCGAGGAACCAGTTGACCGCGCGGAACTCCTGCTCGAGCGCCGCCTCGAGGTTCGGCAGGGTGCGCGCCCGGCGCACCGATTCGAGCGTCACGGCCATCGCCGTCGGCGAGAGCGTCTCGAGCTCGTCGGCCGCGGTCGCGGCATCGGGGTGCCCGTGCGCGCGCAGTCGGGCGATGATCTCCCCCACCGAGGGCGCGACGTAGCAGTCGTCGATCCAGTCACGGGCGAGGGCGAGCGTGGATGCCTCGGCCGGCGTCTCGTCGAAGAGCATGACGATCTCGGCGGGGCTGCCGGGGTCGGCGCGCTCGGCGAGCGCCTGCAGCAGGTGCGGCAGATCGCGTGAAGGGACGTAGGCGTCGGCGAAGCCGGCGTAGAGGGCATCGGCCGCGGTCATCGTGCGCGAGTTGAGGGCGAGGTGCACGCCGAGCTCGCCCGGCGCCTTCGCGAGCAACCAGGTGCCGCCCACGTCGGGAGTGAAGCCGATGCGGGTCTCGGGCATCGCGAGCTTCGACCGCTCGGTGACGACGCGGATCGAGGCGTGGCCCGAGAGGCCGATGCCGCCGCCCATCGTGATGCCGTCCATGATCGACACGACGGGTTTCGGGTAGCGCGCGATCGCGGCGTCGAGCCGGTACTCGGTGCGGAAGAAGTCGCGCGCCTCGCCGTGCCCGCCGTTGGTCGCGTAGCCGTAGAGCTCGCGGATGTCGCCGCCCGCGCAGAACCCGCGGTCGCCCGCGCCGTCGAGCACGACGACGCCGACCTCGCTGTCGTCGCGCCAGGCGTCGAACACGGCGGTGAGTTCACGCACCATCTCGTAGGAGAGGGCGTTGATGGCCTGCGGTCGGTCGAGCGTGACGTGGCCGACGCCGTCGGCGACCGTCGCGGAGATGTGGGCGCTCACGTGTGCCACCGTATCGCTCCGAGTCGTCCTCCACGGGTTCGAGTGCCCGCCCGGCCCCACCCGCGCCGCATGCAGAGCACCGGCACCGGGCCGGGCGGAAGGGGCACCGCGGATCCGTCCGCATGGCGAGCGACCGCCCGGAGAGGTGCGAGGGCGGGTTGAGGGAGCGATCAGGCGTACGATTCCGGAATGGTCCCCGCATCGAACCTCTGGGCGTTCATCGTCGCGTCGGTCGTGCTCATCGTCATCCCGGGGCCGAGCGTGCTGTTCGTCATCGGGCGGTCGCTCGCACTCGGCCGCGTGGGCGGGCTGCTCAGCGTCGTCGGCAACGCGATCGGCATGCTCCCGCTCATCGCCGCCGTCGCGCTCGGCGTCGGGGTGATCGTCGCGCAGTCGGTCGTCGTCTTCACGGCGATCAAGATCGCGGGCGCGCTCTACCTCGCGTATCTCGGCATCCAGGCGATCCGGCACCGGGCCGACGCGTCGGCCGCGGTGACCGGAACCGTCGTGCGCCGCTCACCCCTGCGGCTGCTCTCCGAGGGATTCTTCGTCGGCGTCTCGAACCCGAAGACCATCGCGTTCTTCGTCGCGGTGCTGCCGCAGTTCGTCGACTTCGACGCCGGCTCGATTCCGCTGCAGCTCGCCGAGCTCGGCCTCGTGTTCGTCGTGCTCGCCCTCGCGTGCGACTCCGTGTGGGCGCTCGCGGCCGGGTCGGCTCGCGACTGGTTCGCGAAGTCGCCGAAGCGCGCCGAGCACCTCGCGGCGACCGGCGGCGTGATGATGATCGGCCTCGGCGGCGTGCTCGCCTTCAGCGGCTCGAAGCACTGACGCGGGCTACGCGTCGGCGGGGTTCACGTCGGTGCCGACGAGGATGCCCCGGGCCACGCCGTTGAAGAAGCACTGGGCACTCAGCACCGTCGGCGTCGTCGTCGCGGGGTCGACGTCGAGTCGCTCGACCCCCAGCGCGTGCACGACGAAGAAGTAGCGGTGCACGCCGGTACCGGCGGGCGGCCCGGAGCCGCGGTACCGGGGCTCGCGGTACTCGTTGTCGAGCACGACCACGCCCTCGGGCAGCAGGCCTCGCGACAGCGCATCGGGCGCGCCGGCGCCGGCCTCGAGCGATGTCGTCGTCACCGGGATGTTCGCCACGGCCCAGTGCCACCAACCCGCCCCGCTCGGCGCATCGGCGTCGAAGCACGTCACCGCGAAGCTCTTCGTCTCCGCCGGGAATCCCGTCCAGCCGAGCTGCGGCGACACGTCGGACCCGCCGCGACCGGCGCTCCGCTGCGGCGCGGCGAGCGGCTGCCCCGGCTCGAGGTCCGCGCTCGTCACCGTGAACGAGTCGAGGGGCCTCAGGGCCTGCAACTGCGCGTAGGGATCGTAGTCGAACATCGGCGTCCTCTCCGGCCTCGGACGCGGCATCCGAGGCCGTCGTCAGCCTACGCCCGTAAGATCTGCGGGTGCCCGTCGCCAAGATCCTGCTGTACTACGCCTTCACGCCGCTCGCCGACCCCGAGGCGATCCGGCTGTGGCAGCGCGACCTCGCCGAATCGCTCGGACTCCGCGGGCGCCTGCTCATCTCGCACGACGGGCTCAACGGCACCCTCGGCGGCGAGCTGCGGGCGCTCAAGCGCTACGTGCGCAAGACCCGCGAGTACGCGCCCTTCAAGCATGTCGACTTCAAGTGGAGCGAGGGCACGGGCCTCGACGACGAGGGCCGCAGCCTCGACTTCCCGAAGCTCAGCGTCAAGGTGCGCGACGAGATCGTGTCGTTCGGCGCGCCCGGCGAGCTCCGCGTCGACGAGACGGGCGTCGTGGGCGGCGGCACGAAGCTCGACCCCGACGCGCTGCACGACCTCGTCGGCGAGCGCGGCGACGACGTCGTCTTCTTCGACGGCCGCAACGCGCTCGAGGCCGAGATCGGGAGGTTCCGCGGAGCGATCGTGCCGCCGACCGAGACGACGCGCGACTTCGTCGGCCTGCTCGACTCGGGAGCGTACGACCACCTCAAGGACCGCCCGGTCGTCACGTACTGCACGGGCGGGATCCGATGCGAGGTGCTCTCGAGCCTCATGACGAGCCGCGGCTTCGGCGAGGTCTACCAGCTCGACGGCGGCATCGTGCGCTACGGCGAGCGCTACGGCGACGACGGGCTCTGGGAGGGATCGCTGTACGTCTTCGACGGGCGCGGGTCGATCGACTTCTCCGACCATGCGGCCGTCATCGGCGAGTGCGCCCGCTGCGGTGCGGCGACCAGCAGGACCGCCAATTGCACGGATGCCTCGTGCGACGCCGAGTTCGTGCTGTGCGAGCCGTGCGGCGCCGCGCCGTGCGCGGCGCACCGATCGCTCGTGGAGTAGCGCCGACGCACCTCGAAACCACGTGACCGGTCGCGAGACCGGGCCACCAGGGCGTCGATACGGGTGCGACTTCGTCGCGCGCTACTCGGCCGGCGGCGCGGTCTGCGGCTCCCCCGCGATCGCCGCGACGGCGAGCGCGAGCTCGTCGCCCGTCGGCACCAGGTCGGGGTCGACGAGCCACAGGATGCCGAGGCTCTGCGTCAGCGCGAAGTCGAGCTTCGCGATCGCGTCGACCCGGGCGTCGTCGAGCTCGGGCCGGGAGATGCGAAGATGCTCGGCGATCCCGCGGCAGGCCTCGTTCGTCGCCGCGGCGAGGTCGTGCGCGCCTTCGGGACCGCGCAGCACACGCACCGTGTTCTCGAGGCTGGCGAGCAGGGCCTCGCGGTTGTCGGCGAACACCTCGGGCATGCGGTTGAAGAGCGCCGCGAACCCCTCGAGGGCCGGGAGCGCGGTCGTCTCCTGGATGACGGCCTCCATGCGATCGCCGATACCCGATCCGAGCGACTCCGTGAGCGCCTCGGTGATGAGCTGCTCCTTCGACCCGAAGTGGTAGCCGATCGCCGCCAGGCTCACGCCGGCCGCCGCCGCGATGTCGCGCGCGGTCGCCTTCGCCACGCCGCGCTCGAGGATCACCCGGCGCGCGCCCTCCAACAGGTCCTCACGATTGCCCATGCCCCCATCGTACCGAACGATTCAGACGTTTGTATTAGACATTTGTCTAAATCGGGTGTAGAACAGACGTATCAGACAAATGTCTCAATCCTGGAGGGGCACGAACATGAGCAGCACCGCAGCACCGCACGTCCTGATCTCCGGCGCCGGCATCGCCGGCCTCGCGCTCGCACTGCAACTCGTGCGCCACGGCATCCGCGCCACCGTCGTCGAGCGCGCCGACGCGCCGCGCCCCGGCGGCCAGGCCGTCGACCTGCGCGGAGCGAGCCGCGAGGTCGCCGAGCGCATGGGGCTAATGCCGGGCATCGACGCCCGCCGGGTGCACGAGACCGGCATGTCCTACGTCGACGAACAGGGCCGGGTCTTCGGCCGCATGTCGATGGAGGACTTCGACGGCGAGGGCGCCGTCGCCGAGATCGAGATCGCCCGCGGCGACCTCGCCGATGCACTGCTCGAGGCGCTCGACGAGGCTGCGGCCACCGCTCCGGGGCTCGTCGAGGTGCGCTACGGCGACCGCATCACTGCGCTCGAACAGCACGACGACCGCGTCGACGTCGGCTTCGAGCACGCCGCGCCCGCCTCGTTCGACCTCGTCGTCGGCGCCGACGGCGTGCACTCGGCGACCCGGCGACTCGCCTTCGGCCCCGAGGAGCGCTACGCGCACCCGCTCGGCGGATACGCCGCGTTCTTCACCCTGCCGACGCCGGCCGACCTCGAGCCCGGCTGGTTCGCGTTGCGCTTCGTGCCCGGCATCGCGTTCGGTCTCCGGCCCGACCGCGACCCGGCCACCTCGAAGGCGATCCTGACGCTGCGCGGCGCGCACGACCCCGCCCTGCGCGGCGACCGCGCCGCGCAGGAGGCGTTCGTCCGCCGGGCGCTCGACGGCGCCGGGTGGCACGCCGACACCATCGTCGCGGCGATGGCCGAGGCATCCGACTTCTACTTCGACGAGCTCGTGCGCATCGACCTCGACGAGCCGGTGAACGGCCGGGTCGCGCTCCTCGGCGATGCCGCGTCGTGCGGCTCGCCGATGACGGGCATGGGCACCGCGACCGCGCTCATCGGCGCCTACCTGCTCGCCGAGCACGTCGTGGCCTCGCCCGGGGAGCTGCCGGCGGCGCTCGCCCGGTACGCGAGCGACATCGCGCCGTTCGTCGAGGCGGGCAAGCGGATCCCGGGCGGCGGCATCAAGCGCATGGTGCCGGCGAGCCGGTTCGACGCGGCGATGGCCAGGCTGATGACGCGCGTGATGCTGTCGAAGCCGTTCCTGCCGATCGTGCGGCGCATGTTCGCGGCCGGAACGCCCGACCTGGCACTGCCCGCGATCGAGCCGGGCGAACGGGTCGCGGCCGGGTGAAGGCGGCGGGACGTTCGTCCCGCCCCCGCGGCCCGTCGACGGTCGTCGCGCTCAGCCGGCGGAGCGATACCGCGGGCGGCGCGACCATGTGCGGGCCGCCCGGCTCGACAGTGCGAGCAGCACGAGGATGTCGACGGCGAGGGTCAGCAGCGTCGTGCGGATCGTGATCTCGGCGCTGCCGACCCAGTAGTCGATCGCCGACAGCAGCGTCGACAGCACGGCGACGACCATGACGGTGACGCGGGCCCAGTTGCTGCCCCGGAAGACGAGCCAGGCGAAGACGAGCTGCGCGAGCAGCACGATCGCCCCGGCGCCCACGATGAACCACAGCACGATCTGCGCCGCGTCGGCGTCGGAGACGTCGTCGATGTGGATGTCGGCCGCCTCGCCCACGATCGTCGGCCACTGCATCGCGAGCGAGATGAGCCAGACGACGCCGAGCAGCACGCGCACCACGATGAGCGCGGCACCGAGCGAGATCGTGATCGGCCGTCGAGCGGCCGCCGGCCGAGGCATCCGGCCGGTGTCGCGCTCGGCGAGACGGGCGAACGGCTCGAAGGCGGTGCGCTTGCCGACCTCGCCGGGCCCGCCGCCGGCGGCGAGTGCGGCCTCGAGCTCGTCGCGTCGTGCGCGCGCCGCCGCATCGGCGGCCGCGGGTTCCACGCCGATGGCATCGCCCAGCACGACGACCGGCAGGTCGCCGTCGGTGCGGATCGTGTCGCCGCCGCCGTTGCGCGAGTGGTAGCCGGTCGAGAAGTCGCTGATCACCCCGACCTCGACGGGCACGCCCGAGTCGACGAGCGTGCGCACGATGTGGTCGCGCTCGACGTCGGTGTCGGCGTCGATCTTGTGCGTGATCTGCAGGGTGAAGAGCGAGAACCCGACCGAGCGGTCGAACGTGCCGGCGGCGAGCCAGTCGACCCGGCGCCCGCCCGGCAGCAGCCAGCCGTCGGGGGTGCGCCAGAACCGCACGTGGTGGCGCTTCGCCGGGTTGCCCGCGACCTCCTGCTGGTAGGCGAAGTCCTGCATCCGGCCGAAGAGGAAGAGGGGGCTCACGGGCGCCTCGTCGTAGCTCCTGCGCGTGAGCGTCGAGGCGATGATGCGCCAGCTCGAGCGGGCGTCGACGTCGTCGGCACGGGTCCAGCCGGCGGCGGCCATCGCCTCGTGCAGCGATCGCTCGTCGCCCCGGAGCGCGAGGTTCACGGGGTCGCCCAGCAGCCCGTCGCTCGTGCGGGCCCGGCCGATGAAGTAGTCGGGCACGTAGATCGTCGTGAGGATGCGGTGCAGGCGCGGCAGCACGAGGTACGCGAGCACGAGCCAGAACACGACGAAGAACAGCGGCCCGAACCAGCCCCAGTCGAAGCTCTGCTCGAGCACGAGCCAGGCCAGCCAGATCGAGGCGAGCCCCGCGTAGACGAAGAAGAAGCCGTCGAGCACGGCACTGAGCGACACCCTGCGGGCGCGCGGCGGCCCGGATGCCTCGGCCGGACGCTCCCCCATGTCCGAATGCTACTCGCGGCGAACGCACGGCGCCCCTGTCGGACGAGGCCCGTAGGGTGAGGTCATGACCCTCGCCGAGACCGCCGCCGAACTCCGCCGACTGCACGCCGCCCCCGAGCTCCTGCAGGTGGTGAACGTGTGGGACGTCGTGAGCGCCCGCGCCGTCGCCGCCCTGCCCGAGACCCGCGCCCTCGCCACCGCCGGCCACTCGATCGCCGCGTCGTTCGGCTACGCCGACGGCGAGATCCCGGTCGAGCTCATGCTCGACATGGCCGGTCGCATCGCCCGCGCCGTCGAGGTCCCGGTGAGCGCCGACCTCGACGACGGCTACGGCGCCCCCGGCGAGACGGTCCGTCGTGCGATCGGCGAGGGCATCGTCGGCGCGAACATCGAAGACCGGCTGAAGCCGCTCACCGAGTCGGTCGCCACGGTGCAGGCGGCCGTCGCCGCGGCCGAGGCCGAGGGCGTCCCGTTCGCCCTCAACGCCCGGACCGACGCGTGGCTGCGCGGCCGCGAACGCCCGCGCGAGGTGTGGATCGCCGACGTCGTCGAGCGCGGCAGCGCCTACCTCGACGCCGGTGCGACGAGCGTGTTCGTTCCCGGCGTGTTCGGCGAGGCCGAGATCGAAGAGATCGTCGCCGCCCTCGGCGAGCAGAAGCTGGCCCTCATCGGGCTGCCAGGGGTGCCGGCCCCCGCCCGCCTCGAGGCGCTCGGCGTCGCCCGCCTCTCCTACGGCCCGACGACCCAGCGGGTCGCACTCGGAGCCCTGCAGGACCTCGCGACCGACCTCTATTCGGGCGGGGTGCTGCCCGACGGCATCCGGGCGCTGAACTGAGACCGAGCGATCCTTGCGCTGATCTGCGAATCCCCCACGAGACGGATGCCCGAGGGCCCGCGCGCTCGCTAGGGTGAGCATGTCCGCGGCCTCGGCCGCGAGCATGGGTCGAGCGGGGGCGCGGCCCGGTCCCCGAGCTCGTCGAGGGGGCGACCTGCGACGCCCCTGACGTGAGGAGCGCGCATGGCCGACGGCATCCCCATCGAGATCACGGGTCTGACGAAGCGCTTCGGCGCGGTCACCGCGGTCGAGGACCTCGGGTTCACGGTGCAGCCCGGCAAGGTGACCGGCTTCCTCGGGCCCAACGGCGCGGGCAAGACCACGACCCTGCGCGTGCTGCTCGGGCTCGAGCGACCCGACGCCGGCACCGCGACGTTCGGCGGCACGCCCTACGCGGCGTTGCCGCGCCCGCTCGAGACCGTCGGCGCATCGCTCGACGCGAGCTTCCACCCCGGCCGGTCGGCCCGCAACCACCTCCTCGTGTACGCGACGGCGGCGGGCATCGACCGCTCGCGCGTGCCGGCGGTGCTCGCCCAGGTGGGCATCGCCGAGTACGCCGACCGCCGCGTCGGCGGGTACTCGCTCGGCATGCGGCAGCGCCTCGCGCTCGCGTACACGCTGCTCGGCGACCCCGGCGTCTTCGTGCTCGACGAGCCGATCAACGGGCTCGACCCCGAGGGCATCAAGTGGATCAGGGGCTTCCTGCAGGCGCTCGCCCGCGAGGGACGCACCGTACTCGTCTCGTCGCACCTGCTGAGCGAGGTGCAGCAGTCGGTCGACGACGTCGTGATCATCTCGAAGGGCCGGCTCGTGAAGCGCGGCACCCTCGCGAGCCTCGAGCTCGACGCGGCGCCCCGCACCATCGTCGACTCGCCCGACCGGGCGGCGCTCGTGGCGGCGCTCGACGCGGCCGGGCTCGAGTACACCGAAGGGCGCGGCGGGCTCATCGTCGCCGAGCCCGATCCGGCGCGCGTCGGGCACGCGGCCTTCGTCGGCGGCGTCGAGCTCAGCGCGCTGCACCGGCTGAAATCCGGGCTCGAGGAGTCGTTCCTGTCGCTCGTGGGCGGGGGTGACGAGTCGTGAACGGCTGGAACGCGATCGGCGCCGAGTTCCGCAAGGTGTTCACCACGCGGATGTGGTGGCTGCTCGCGATCATCCTCTTCGCCTACGTCGGGGTCACGGCCGGCGGACTCGGCGCCTTCCTCGGCTGGGCGACCGCGAACCCCGAGGCGGCCGCCGAGGCGAGCGGCGGACCGGGCGGCGGCGCGGTCGTTCCGCCCGGCACCGAACTGGCACCGCTCATCTACAGCTTCGCCTCGTCGATCGGGTACGTGTTCCCGGTGCTCCTCGGCGCGCTCGCGGTCACGAGCGAGTACCGGCACAAGACGCTCACGCCGACGTTCCTCGCAGCGCCGCACCGTCAGGTCGTGCTGTGGTCGAAGTTCGCGACGCAGATCGTCATCGGCGCCGGCCTCGGCGTGGTCGCGTTCGCCGCCTCGGTCGGCGCCGGAGCCGCGGCGCTCGCGGGCTTCGGCCTCGACACCGGCCTCGACTCGTCGGACACCTGGGCCCTCATCGGCCGCGGCGTGCTCGCCCTCGCACTCTGGGGCGGCATCGGCGTCGGCCTGGGCGTGCTCGTCGTCAACCAGGTGGCGGCCATCGTGATCGTCATCGTGTTCGCGCAGTTCATCGAGCCGATCCTGCGCATCGTGGCCTCGCTGAGCGAGGTCACGGCCGCGATCGGCAAGTTCCTGCCGGGCGCGGCGAGCGACGCCCTCGTCGGGGCGTCGTTCTACACGATGGCGACGCCGGGCGGCACCGCCCAGTCGCTCGAGTGGTGGCAGGGCGGGCTCGTGCTGCTCGGCATCGCCGTCGTCGCGACCGTGATCGGCGGCGCGACGACCTGGCGGAGGGACGTGACGTAGGTGCTCGCCGCCGAGCTGCGCTCGCGGCGCCTGTTCGCGCAGGGCCTGCGCGGGCCGGATGCCTCGAGGCCGGCGCCCACGACGGCCCCCGAGGTCGTGCGGCGTGCGCTCGCGGTGCAGGCGCAGGAGTACCTGCCCGCGCAATGGGGTCTCGCGCAGCGCATCGCGCCCGACGGTCGACCCGACGCGGCCGCGGTCGCCGCCGCGATCGATCGCGGCGAGATCCTGCGTACCCACGTGCTGCGCCCGACCTGGCACTTCGTGGCGCCCGACGATGCACGATGGCTGCTCGAGCTGTCGGCGCCCCGGGTGCGCCGGCAGATGGCCGGCACGATCCGCAAGGCCGGATGGGACGGCGAGGCCGGCACACGGGCAGTCGACGTGGTGGCGCGCTCGGTCGCGGGCGGCCACCGCACGCGCGGCGAGATCGCCCAGGAGCTCGAACGGGCCGGCCTGCCGACGGCGGGGCTGCTCTTCGTGCTGCTCATCGCCGAGCTCGAGCTCGTCGCGATCTCCGGTGCGAGCGCCGGGCGGCAGCGCACGTACGCGGCGTTCGACGAGCGGGTGCCCGCCGCGGCGCCCCGCCCACGGGAGGAGGCCCTCGCCGAACTCGTGGACCGCGCGCTCTCGACCCGGGGCCCCGCGACGGTACGCGACCTCGCCGCCTGGTCGGGTTCGACGCTCGGCGACGTGCGGACGGCACTCGCCGCGGCATCCGAACGCAGCCGGGGCCGGATCGAGCGGTTCGACGACGACGAGGAGGAGCTCTGGCACGACGCCGAGGTCGCGGCCGCCTGGTCGGCACGGCCCGCGGCGCGGGCCGCGCACGACGACGACGGGGAGCGGGTCGACCTGCTCCAGGGCTACGACGAGTACATCATGGGCTACGCGATGCCCCGCGCGTACCTGCAGCCGCCCGGCGTCGAGGCGCCGATCATCCCCGAGTTCCCGCTGCACGCGATGCTCGCCGGCGGCGTCATGGTCGGCCGATGGGCGCCGGTCGTGCAGGGCGGGCGGGCGACGCTGCGCGTGCTGCCGTGGCGGGTGTTCTCGCGCGGCGAGCGGCGCTCGCTCGACGCGGGCCTGGCCGAGGTCGGCGCGTTCCTCGGAATGTCGACCGACGTCGCCTTCGAGCCGATGGACGGGGAGTGAGCGTATCGAGACGGTCGCATCCGGGAAGACGAGCACGGCATGCGGCCCGCGGGCAGGGCCCCGACCCGGTCGATGACGTGTTCGCCGAGGAGCGCACGATCGTGCAGATGAACTCGACGCCCTCGCCGACATCGCCCGGCGCTCGTTGGGCGCGAATGACGGGCACCGTTGCGGCGGGTGCGCGTGGCCCGGGTGCACAGGGCCACCGTCGCACACCCAGCCGCACCGCATCAGGTGGTGGAAGCGCCACAAGGGCACGACCGATCTCGACAACGGGGTCAATCCTAAATACAACCTCATGGCGAGCGCGGGCCTGCGATGAGAGCGTAGGCGACATGACTCAAGACTGGCGCGAGCGCATTCAGCTCGCCTTCCCCAACGACGCCCACCTAGCGGACGGCGACGCAGAAGCCTTCGAGTTTTCGGTGGACTCCATCCAGCTAATCGGCGGAGAGCGCATCGAGTTGCAGCAGGCGGGAGTTACAGCGATCGTTGGGGCCAACAACGTCGGAAAATCCACGATTCTGCGAGAGGTGGTGGACAAGCTTAATCATCGGCGAGGCTTCCCGGAGCAACCGCGTGTCGCTGTTGACTCGCTTCAAACAACTCGCAAGGGCGGACCCAACGACGTCATCGCCTGGCTCGGAAACAACTCGAACTTCGTGGTGCAGGGCACGTCCGCGGGCTTTCAACGTCCGCAGACAAGCATCGAGCAACCGAGGGTTCTCGTGAAGACATGGCCCTCTCCGTTGGAGGGTCTGGGCGCGCTCGCGCCCTTCCTGACTTTCTACGGAAACGCCCAGGGCCGTTTCAGCATCGGAGGCTCTGCAGAGATGCGGGAGTCGGTAGGCGACCCCCCTCAGCATCCCGTTCACTATCTACAGGACTCAAAGGCGCTACTGGACGAAGTTAGCTCGGTTACGCAACAGATCTTTGGCCCAAAACTCACTCTCGATACCCTTGGGCGAACGTTGCGGCTGCGGGTCGGTGAAGTATCTCTAGAGGCGCCCCGAATAGACGACATTCCAACTGAGTACCGTGAGCAGATGTCGCGTCTGCGTCCTCTGGACGAACAAGGCGACGGTATGCGGAGTTTGCTGGGTCAGCTGCTGCCTGTGGTGACTGCTGCCTACCGGCTCATCGTTGTCGATGAGCCCGAGGCCTTCCTGCACCCACCCCAAGCGCATGCACTCGGAGTGGAGCTTGGTCGGCTGGCTGTTACCGGCGGTGTCCAGATCCTTGTGGCGACTCACGACCGGGCTCTGCTGACAGGACTCCTTGATTCCGGTGTTGACGTATCCGTCGTGAGGCTAACGAGAGGTGACGGACCGCCTAAGGCGAGCCGACTGGACTCTGCCCAGCTGAAGGCACTTTGGACGGACCCTGTTCTCAAGTACACGAATGTACTTGATGGTCTATTTCACCGTCTCGTCGTCGTAGCAGAGGCAGAGGGGGATTGCGCATACCTTGCGGCTGCACTGGATTGTGAAGGGCGTGGCGAAGGCCCCTTGCCTCGTAACGAGATCCTTTTCGTTCCGACTGGCGGAAAGGATGGGATGCCGAAGGTATGCGCGGCACTCACTGCGGTGAACGTTCCCGTTGTCGCCGCTCCGGACCTCGACGTGCTGTCCGATGAGTCGAAGCTGAAGGCCCTGGTCGAATCGGTGGGAGGCGCCTGGACGGAAGAGGTTTCCAAGCTGTGGTCAATCGCGACTGCGGACCTTCGGGCCGTCAGGGAGCCAGCGAAGGTGGGTCACGTCTTGGATGCGATCACAGCAGCACTTGATTCGAGCCGAGGTGAACCGTATTCGGCAGCGTTTAGAGAGCTTGTCATCGCGCAGCTTCGTACCGGCGGGTCGCCTTGGGGGGCCGTAAAGGATCACGGTCTGTCGGCATTCAAGGGGGAAGCGAGGCAGGCGGTTGCATCGCTGCTTCGCGAGCTCGACGACATTGGTGTGGTACTAGTCGAGCAGGGAGAGCTAGAGAGACTAGCGCCAGAAATTGCGGTTCGTAAAGGGCCGGGGTGGCTGCAGGCGGCGCTCTCCGGGGGCGCGCAATGCAACCAGGCCACCCAAGCTCACGCAGATCGAATCCTTGCTTCCGGGGATAGGAAGCTACGGGGGTAGCGCGCGCAAGCGGCGCGCTTGACTTGAATCTGCAACATAACTCGGGAGCTCTGTCGCGCCGTCGTTGGCAAGCGTTCACCCCCGTCAGGGGGTGAACGCGCGGCAGTTTGTGCCCTGCTCGTGGTGTTGATGAATGTCGGTGGTCCCAGGTTGACTGGAACCAATCTCGGATAAGGGGCACCCCAGATCCCGTCGGGAGGACAAAAGAGACTGAGCGAGGAGCCCTTGTCTGGGAGGGCTGCGCGACACTAATCGGCCAGTGCCCGTCGCGCGAAAGCTACCCATACCTGTTCGGGCCGACTTCTTGTCGGCGCCATCGAACGGGTTCTCGTGTCAGTCTCCCCTTCCACCTCATCGCTGTCCTTTCTTGCCCGCCCGGACGCGGGCTGGTCCTTCACGCTCTGTCCAGCCGCGGGTGAGGGCGGAGGCTCCTTTCAGCGTTCCGTGCGGCGGGTTCCGGAGTACGTCGCACGCGGTGCAGCGAAGGATCCCGAGCGTGCTCTTGCCGAGGCGGGTCGGAGGGCGAGGTCGCGCCTTCGTCGGTACTGCGCGGCGAACCGACTGAATCGGCTGGGCACGTTGACGTACCGCGGCGCGGGCAACCATGACCCGGCTTTGCTGCGCGAACATTTGGGCGACTTCTTCCGGAACCTCCGGGACGGGCTTGGCGGCAAGCCGCTGCCCTATGCATGGGTACCGGAATGGCACAAGACCGATCACGGGTTGCACGCGCATTTCGCGGTTGGGAAGTACATCAAGCGGCGTCTGATCGATGAGGCGTGGGGACGCGGGTACATCGGAATCAAGTTGATCGGCGACCTGCCGGTCGGCGCTGGGGCCCTGTCCGAGGCCCGCATCGCGGCGACATACCTATCGAAGTACGTCGCGAAGACGTTCGCGGATCCGGTCGCTCGGGATCTGGGCCTGCATCGGTATGACGTGGCGCAGGGATTCCAGCCGGAACGAATCCGGCTCACCGGAACCTCGGCGCAGGCCGTGGTCGATGAAGCCTCGGAGTTGATGGGCGGCGACCCATTCACCCGGTGGTCATCGTCGGAGAATCCGGAGTGGCAGGGCGCCCCCGCGATCTGGGCTCAGTGGGGTCGCTGATGCTCAACGTTGATCTCGAATCGGTGCGGGCATGGTTGATCGCGTCGTGCGCGGCGCAGGGGGTGCCAGTGCATGTGACCGATCCGGCGATCGTGTCCCGACTTGGGGTCCTGCTCGGGGCGTCCGGGGATCGCGGCATGCTGCCGCGGAGCGGCGGCGCCGCGACCCCGGAGCCCTCAGCTGGCCCAAGTGGGAACGATGCGGGACGGGTCCAGGGTTCGGGCGCCTGAAGTTCCCGGCAAGATCGTCGCGTGCTCCAACACAGCACGCACGATCGCGTGTTGACGGTCGAGGTTGAGGCTGTCCCATGACTCTTGCAACGCGGCTCCGTTGCCGACGAGCCCATCGAGGGCGTGGGTGCCGGTGATCTGGTCGAGCTGTCGTTGCGCCGCGATGACGCGTGCTTCCGCGGGCTTCCTCGCGGCGAGCAGTTCCGCGCGGGAGATCTCGCCCGCGCCGAACATTTCGGCCAGTTCCCCCAGCGTGGACTGCGCGGCGTTGAGTTCCGCGATCAATGCCACATGGCGCTCGTCGGCTGCTGCGCGACCGGCAAGGGTGTCGGCCATCTCGGGTGTGTCGAGTCTGAGCAGCACGGCGGCGGCGATCCATTCCTCGACGGGCGGGGCGACGACCGTGAGTCGGCCGCATCCGCCGTGGTCAGGGCCGGACATGCACACGTAGCGGCGGCGGTCCTGCCGTGCTGAACTGTACAGCCGGTTGCCGCACTTCCCACAGCGGAGCAGTCCGCTGAGAAGGTAGCGACGCGGTGCGCGCCGCCCGGTGCGCTGCTTCGAGCGCATGGTCGCGAGGATCTGGTCGTGCTGGTCGTGGGTGATGATCGCCGGCCACGCGGCAGGGCCGGCCGGCTCGCCGTGGTGGTCGCGGATGCCGGCGATCCGGCCGCCAACGAGGATCTGACGCAGCGTCGGTGTGCGCCATTCCTCGCCCCCGGCCATCGTCGGGATGCCCTGATCGTTCATCCAGGTCACGAGCGAGCGTAGTGATTCGCCTGCGAGGAATCGGGCGACGAGCTGCCGGATGACTTCGGCCTCGGGCTCGCGCACAGTGACCTTGTCGGGTTCGTACCCGAACGGCCGTTGCGCGCCGCCGTTGGGCTTGCCCTGTTCCACGTTTTGCTGGATCTTCCGCCGGATTCGAGCGGACTTCCGGGCTGACTCGTTCGCGGCGACGGCTGCGGTAATCCGTGCGACGAGCATCCCGTTGTCGTTGCCGAAGTCGATATCCGACGTGACGGTCGCCAATTGCTCGACCCCGGCGCGGTCGCACAGTTCGACGAACTGCTCCCACTCCATCGGACGACGAGTGAGCCGGTCCTGGTGGTACGCGATCACCGCGTCGATGTGTCCGGCCTCGATGTCGGCAAGCATTCGTGCGTACTCTGGTCGAGTCTTGCCCCGATACGCGGAGATGTCATTGTCGACGTACTCAGCGCCGACCTTCCAGCCGCGTTCGGCAGCAAGCCTGCGGCAGTCCTCGAGCTGCCGTGCCACGCCCAAGCCCTCGCCGGTCTGATCGCTCGAGATACGGGCGTAGATCGCTGCAGACTTCACCGTCTTCATAGAGGTCACATTAGTGACTTGTGAGTAACGGGATCATGCTCTGCTCTCACCATCACCACCGCCACCCGACCCCGCAACCCACCTCGCAACAGACGCCGCCTGACGTCGACACCCGCTCGGTACGGCCGGCACGCCTGCGGGCCGGTGCCGCCCCAGATCCGTTCATCGCGGTGCGGCTCCACGCGCGGCGCCCGCCACGAGGCATCCACTGCGCGTACGATCGCGGCATGGCCGCCGTCATCGGAACCGTCTTCGTCGCCCTCGCCGCCCTCCTGCACGGCTACATCTTCCTGATGGAGAGCGTGCTGTGGACGCGCCCGTCCACCTGGAAGCGGTTCGGCGTCGCCGACCAGGCGCAGGCCGACGCCACGCGCCCGATGGCGTACAACCAGGGCTTCTACAACCTGTTCCTCGGCATCGGCGCAGCCCTCGGGCTCGTGCTGTACTGGGCCGGCGCGATGCCCGTCGGCAAGACGCTCGTGCTGTTCACCACGGCGTGCATGTTCCTCGCGGCGGCCGTGCTCACGACGACGGGTCGCGGCTATCTGAAGCCGGCGCTGATGCAGGGCACGCTCCCGCTGATCGGCTTCGTGCTGTTCGCCTTCGCCTGAGGCGGAGCGCACCGCCGGAGCGAGGGACCGGTCAGCCCAGCAGCTCGCCGAGCACGACGAGGGCGACGGCCGTGAGCCCGCCGACGGCGACGAGGCACGCCCCCGCGAAGACGGCGATCGCCGCAGCGGCGCTGCGTCGCGTCCGGCGGCGCACCGACGGCAGCGGGCGGTCGGTCGCGCGAGTGGCCGGCGGTCCGTCGGCGAACCGCGGCGGCGCGGGCGGGGCGGATGCCTCGATTTCGCGCACCTCGTAGCGTTCGAGCGGGCCGGGGCCGGCACCGGGTTCGGCGGTGCGCAGCACGTCCTCGGCGACCGGGGCGGGGGCCGGGCGGCGTCGATCGCGACGGCGGGGCGTGTTCATGACCGGCTCGCCGTGCGTGAGGCGCTGCTTCACCTGGTCGCCGCGCTCGACCACCCGGGTGGCGTCGTCGGAGTCGGCCGGGCGCACGACGACCGTCGCATCGTCGGCGGCATCCGCCGCATCGGCCCCGGGAGCCGCGGCATCGGGATGGCCGCGCTCGACCACGATCGTCGCGTCGGGATCGCCGGCCGCCCTGATGACGACGGTGGCGTCCTCGTCGTGCCGGTCGGCGATCACGCCGTCGACGTTCAGGTCGGTGTCGTTCAGGTCGGTGTCGTCGCTCATGAGCGTCCCCGCACCGGAATCGTGGTCTCGTCGTCGACCTCGGGCCCCTCGGGCGGTGTCGGTCGCGGCAGCCCGGTCGTGGCGTCGCCCTGCTCGTCGATGCCGCCCGAGACGACGTCGACCACGACGACCGTGATGTTGTCGCGACCGCCGGCCTGCCGGGCGCGCTGCACGAGTGCGGCCGCGGCCGACTCGGGGCGGCCGCTCATGGTGAGCGTCGCCCGGATGCCCTCGTCGCTGACCTCGCCGGTCAGCCCGTCGCTGCAGATGAGCAGCCGTTCTCCGTTCACCACGGGCAGCAGCCAGCTGTCGGCGGTCGAGTCGGGTGCGCCGATCGCGCGCGTGATGACGTTGCGCCGTTCGAACGTCGCGAGGTCCTCGGGCTGCATTGCCCCGCTGTCGACGAGCTCCTGGCCGAGGGAGTGGTCGACGGTCAGCTGCTCGAGCACGGTGCCGTGATGGCGGTACACGCGCGAGTCGCCGACGTTGAACAC
Source organism: Agromyces sp. NPDC127015 (assembly GCF_042725165.1). Taxonomy (NCBI): domain Bacteria; kingdom Bacillati; phylum Actinomycetota; class Actinomycetes; order Micrococcales; family Microbacteriaceae; genus Agromyces; species Agromyces sp. NPDC127015. The sequence goes on from NZ_JBHXDI010000001.1 coordinate 194,014, forward strand.
GAGCCATGCGGGTTCGCCGTCGTCGTCGACGAGGGCGATGCCGGCGACCGTCGACCCGGCGCCGCGGGCCGTCGTCGCGGCGACGGCGGCGACCGCGTCGCTCGCCGTCGCGAGGGCCGAGCGCACGTCGGTGACGGTCGCGAGCTGCTGTCCGACGACGTGCTCGCGGAATGCCGCGACCACCGCGGCGCTCGCCCGGTCGCCCGCCTCGTACCCGCCCATGCCGTCGGCGACGACGTAGACGGGCCATTCGGCGAGGGCGGCGTCCTCGTTGGCGCGCCGGACGAGCCCGACGTCGGTCGCGGCGGCGGCGGAGAGGATCACGGCACGAGCGTCGGTCATCGGCCGCCCGCGGTCTCGTCGACGCGCTCGAGCCGGACGCCGAGCGTGCCGAGCACGAATCGGTCGCCCACGGGCGTCGGCACGCCCGCGTCGATGAGCTGGTCGACGCCCGAGCCGTCGGGCACCATCACGCCGTTGGTCGAATCGAGGTCGGTGATCGCCCACTGCTCGCCCTCGAGGCGGAGCACGGCGTGGGTCTTCGACAGCGTGCGGCTCGGGTCGGGCACGACGAGGCGCTGCTCGCCCGTGAGCGCTTCGCGCGGGTTCCGGCCGAGCACGACCACGACGGCGTCGAGCGAGAGCGGGTTCCCGTCGTCGAGCACGAGGCGCCACGGCACGGTCGGCCGCCGGGTGACGACGACCGTCCGGTCGAAGGGGTCGTCCTCGCCGTCGCCCGTGACGATCGTCTCCGCGTCGGCGGGGTCGTAACCGGCGATGGGCGTCGCGGCGGCTGCGGCGAGGCCGGGCGGCGGCGCGACCGGCAGCCCCGGCAGAGGAGACGGCACGGGCTGGGCCGCCGCGGGTGGGGCGGGGGCCGCAGCAGGGGTTGCCGGGGCCGCAGCAGGCGGTGCCGGGGCCGCAGCAGGCGGTGCCGGGGGCGTCGCGGCGGGCGAAACCGGCGTCGCCGCGGGCGGCGGCATCACCGGCGCCGGCGGCAGCGGCTCGATGCGTCCGGGAATGCGTGCCGGCTCGGCGGGCGCAGCGGCGGGTGCGGGGGGCGCGTCGCTCGGCGGGGCGAAGAGCGACGACAGCGCCGCGGCGCCTCCGGTCGCGCCGGTTCCGCCCGGCTCGGCGGAGGCCGGCGGCGGCACGGCCGGGCCGGCGACCGTCGCGGAGCCGGGCACGGCAGCTGCAGGCGGCGCGGCGTTGGCGGGTGCCGCCCACGAGGCCGGCGGCGCGGTCTGCACGGGCGCCGCGGGCTGGACGGGCGCCGCGGTGGGCGCCGGCGGAACGATCGGCGCCGGTCCGGCCTGCTGCTGCTGCGCCAGGAACCATCCGTCGGGAGCGGCCGGCGCAGCGACCGGGGTCGACGGCGCTGCCGCGGCCGGTGCGGGCGCGCCCGGAGCCGTGCCCGCGAGCGGTCCGGTCGGAGCGACGGGCGGGATCTCACCGGCCGGCGTGCTCCGCACCGGCATACGACCCTGCTCGGGGTCGGGCGACGGGCCGAACGCGAGCACGGTCGCCCACACCGGCGGCAGCAGCACGCCGAGCACCGTCGTGCCGATGCCCCGCCAGCTCTGCTGGCTGATGCGGTGGAGCGCGAACACCTTGAACACGATGCCCACGATCTGCGCGAGCGGCACGTAGAGCAGCAGTGCGAGCCACGGCTGCTGACCGCCGATCTTGAAGAGCTGCATCTCGTTGTACACCGGCACCCACGCCGACCATGCGGGCTGGCCGAAGCGCTTCAGCACCTTCGCGAACATCACCGCGTACCAGACGTACACGCCGACGGCGACGAGGAAGGAGATGCCGAGCATCATGAGCGAGAGCGCGGCGAGTTGCTGCGTGTCGGCGTTGGTCATCGTGCGGGCTCCTCGAGTGATGCGCGAGCAGGTCGGAACGGGTGGAAGAGTGAGGCGAGGGACAGCCTCGCGGAAAGTCGGCGTCGAGCGCGAGCAGCCGCGCGGAGCTCGCGCCGTTCGGTGTCGACGATCGCCCACGCCGCATCGGCGTCGGAGGCCGACGGCGGGTCGCCGGCGAACACCGCGCGGGCGACCAGCGAGGCGAGCGAGACGGCCGCAGGACGACCGGCCGCGCGGGCGGTGTCGGCGCGGACGGCGCGCTCGGAGTCGATCACGCCGTGGTCGATGTAGAGGTCGACGAGCTCGTCCCACGCGCCGACGATGCGCACCTCGGGTACCGGGTCGTTGCGACGCCGTCGCGTGCGCGCCCCCTTCACGACGAACAGCACGATCAGCGGGAGCACGAGGAACAGTGCGGCGGCGACGCCGAGGCCGACCCAGCGCAGCGTCGCGAACAGCGACGAGCCGAACACCGTGTCGTCCTTCGGCGGCGCCGCGGCGGCGTCGCTCGACTCGCTCTGCGCCGACGGCGGATCGACGGTCGCGGTGTCCGGCCGATCGGGCGTCGTCGGGTGCTGCGGCAGCTGCTCGCCCTCCTGGATCAGGCTCGGCGCGACCTCGAACTGCGGCGTCGCGTCGACGGGCACCCAGCCGTCGGTGCCGCTGCTCGACACCTCGGTCCACACCGTGAGCGCACCGCCCCTGCAGACGTCGGTGCAGGTCGCGACCCCCGGCACCTCATCGGCACCGGGCAGCCGGAACCCGAGCACGACCCGCGAGTCGTAGCCGAGGGCGCGGGCGATGAGCGCGGTCGCGACGGCGAACTGCTCGTCGTCGCCGATCCCGGCGACGAGGGCCGCGTCGGAGGCCTTCGGACCCGCCAGACGCTGCTGGTCGACGAGTTCGGTGAAGAGCGCCTCGATGCGCGCCTTCGAGTGACCCGAGTAGCTGGGCAGGAAGGAGTAGCCGCCGCCGAGCTGCCCGATCCAGCCCGCCGCGTCGGGACCGTCGACCGCCGAGTGGCTCAGGTAGCCGCGGGCGCGGAGGCGCTGCACGAGCTCGGTGAAGCCCGACGCGGAGTTCGGCTGGGCCTGCAGCTCGAGCCACGCCGACAGCGCCGGGTACTCCTCGAGGTCGAGCTGCGCGCTCGCACCGGGCTCGCCGAGCTGCGCCGCGACGGTGTCGGGCGCCGCGACGAGGTCGTACACGTCGCCCGGCGCGAGCCCTCGCGCGACGCTCGGAGGCGCGGCCGAGGCATCCGGGATCTTCGCGATGCTGATGGCGGTCGATCCGTCGGCCGACCGGTGGAAGCCGTCGTCGAGCGCCGACTGCCGCGCCCCGCCGAAGTCGGGCGCGGCACGCAGCCCGAGCGGGGCGGGCACCCAGATGCCCGCGTAGCCGTCGCCGACGGCGACCTCGAACGCGACGTCGCCGGGCGCACGCACCGCAGCACGCGGCAACCGGCTGAACCGCGACGCCGCGCCCTCGGTCGCGACGTGGAAGGTCTCGCCGTCGTAGTCCTCCAGGGTCGCCAGCCGCAGGCGCTGCACGCCCGTGGTGCTGCCGTCGAGTTCGAGCCACGTCTCGTCGATGCGGTCGGCGCCGAATGCGGCGCGGTAGCTCGCGAGCGGGGTGGCGGTCTGCCGCACGACGACCTCGGGCTCGACCCGGTCGCGGAGCGCCGTGCGGTCGGCGAGCGAGGCGGCCGCGGGCGTCGCGACGGCACCGGCGACGAGCGCCAGCACGACGAGCACGCCCGCGAGTCCGCGTCGGCGCCAGGCCGGCCAGCCCGACAGGCCCGCGCGCTGCACGGTGCCCGCGGTCGCCCGGCGCAGTGCGACCGCCCGGATCGAGCGCGACCGCAGCAGCAGCCAGACCAGCGCGGCGGCGAGTCCCCCGATGCCGACGAGCAGCTCACGGGGGGCGGGCACCGACACGGGCCCGATCACGAAGGGGTCGCTGAGCGTCGACGACCCGAAGGCGAGGCCGAAGCCCGACATCGCGAGTCCGACGATCACGGCGAGCGGCGAGGTGCGACGGTCGGGCACGACCAGGAGCGTCGCGACGAGCGTGCCGACGAGCATCACGACCAGGAACGGCACGAGCACCGCCTGGTACTCGCCGAGGGGCAGCGAGAGGGTGAGCAGCTGCTTCCAGCCGACGACGACGCCGACGAAGCCGTCGCGGATGCCTCGCAGCCAGCTGGGCGCATCGGCCATCGCCGACGGGATCGCGACCGGCACGACGACGATCGCGTACGCCGCGGCGGTCGCGAGCACGACGACGATCGCCTTGACGACGCCGTGCAGCGGCAGGGCGCGGGCGAGGGCGGCGAGCCCGAGTCCCGCGAGGATGGCGACGACGGCGACGACGAGCATGCGCACCGAGGCGTAGACCGGCCAGGCGGCGACGGTCGCGAGCAGGCCGGCGACGACGACGTAGCCGATGCCGAGCGCGGTTCGCGTCGACTCGCGGTCGCGTGCACGTGACGCCGCCCGGGCGCCGGCCGGCGCCGCGGCGGAGACCGCGGAGGTGGCAGCAGTGCGGGGGCCGTTCGCGTCGGTCATCGCACCGCTCCCCTCGCGAGCAGCTGCGGAAGGTCGCCGAGCTCGCCGAGCGTGAGCACCGTGAGCTCCCTCGAGCGGCGCGCACCGGGCTCGGCGCCCGGCTCGCAGCGCACCGCGACGACCGTGATGCCCGGCGGCAGGGTGATCGCGGCCCGACGCAGCCGCTGCAGCGGCACCTGCGAGCCGGTCACGAGGAACGCGATCGAGAGGTCGCCGAACGACTGGGCGACGAGGGCCGCGACCGATTCGAGGCGGATGACGCGTGCACCCGTTCCGGCGGCGGAGCCGCCCTCGAGGCCCGACATGCCGTCGAGCAGCACGCGGGACGTGACGGTCGGCAGTGACCGCATCGACTGCACGGCGCCGCGGTCGGCGGTGTCGAGCCAGGCGCTCACGCCGACGAGCACGTCGCGACCCTCGTGCACGCCCTGCACGCCGAGCGAGGCGGCGGCGCTGACGGCGGTCTCGAACTCGTCGTCGCTCGAGTAGCCGTCGAGGTCGAGGTCGAGCAGCACGGCGATGCGGGCGTGGCGCGACTCCTCGTACTGGCGCACCATGAGCTTGCCGGTGCGGGCCGTGGACTTCCAGTGCACGTGCCGCTGCGAGTCGCCGACCACGTACTCGCGCACCGCATGGAACGACAGGTCGGCGTCGACGAGCTGGTTCGACGGGGCGCCCTCGAGGTCGCGGATGAGGCCCGCGCTCGACGGCGGCAGCGCCACCGTGACCGGGTGCACGTGCACGCGCTGCACCTCGGGCCAGCTCATCTCGCGTCGCAGCACCCGCAACGGGTCGCCGCGCGAGACCGTCATCGGGCCGACGTCGATGATGCCCCGGCGCTGCGCCGCGATCACGAGCTCTTCGCGGTGATGCCCGCCGCCGCGCAGCAGCGGGATGTGCGCCTCGACGAGGCCCTTGCCGACCGGGATGTCGACGACGCCCGGCAGCGACGGCCGCGACCCGCTGTTGACGAGGTCGAGGGTGCCGCGGATCTCGGAGCCGGCGACCACCCGGTCGCGGTCGAGCTCGAGCTTCACCCGGTAGTCGTGCGCCCCGAGCAGGAACGGCACGCACACGACGAGGAGCGTCGCCGCCATCACCGCGACCACCCAGGCCTCGAACCACCCGAACACGGCACCGCAGGCGATGCCGGCGACGACGAGCCCCGCGAGCAGCATCCCCGCCGGTGAGACCGTCTCCCGCACCCACTCGACGGCGCGCAGGACCGCGCCGCCCGCCCACCGCGCGCCGCGGCGCAGTCGCGCCGCGCCCTCGGCCACGGGGCCGCGGCGCGTGCGCGAGAGCCTCGTGACCGTCGCGCCACGCGTCGAGGTGAGCGTGTCGGCGGTCGCGGGCTTGTGGAGGAGATCGGTCGGTTCGGTCACGCCACGCCGTTCTCCCGGGGCGCCGGCACGTCGAGCAGGATCTGGTTGACCACGGCGATCGCGGTCACCCCGTCGAACTCGGCCTCGGGCTCGAGCACGAGGCGGTGCGCGAGCGCGGCGACGGCGAGCTCGCGCACGTCGTCGGGGGTCGCATACGTGCGGCCCGCGGCCGCGGCCCAGGTCATCGCGAGGCGCGACAGCGCGATGGCACCGCGCACGCTCACACCGAGGCGCACCTCGCTGGCGCGGCGGGTCGCGTCGACGATGCGCATGATGTAGTCGGAGACGAGCGGGTTCACGTAGACCCCGCGGCTCAGCTCGGTCATCGCGACGACCGTGTCGGTGCCGACGATGCCCTCGAGGCGCGGCTTCGGTGCGCCGACCGCCTGCAGGATGCGCATGGTCGAGGCCTCGTCGGGGTAGCCGATCGAGGTCTTCACGGTGAAGCGGTCGAGCTGCGCCTCGGGCAGGCGGTAGGTGCCGCCCTGCTCGATCGGGTTCTGCGTCGCGATCACCATGAACGGATTGCCGACCGGGCGGGTGACGCCGTCGATCGTGACGTTGCCCTCCTCCATGACCTCGAGCAGCGCCGACTGCGTCTTGGGGCTCGCGCGGTTGATCTCGTCGGCGAGGACGATGTTCGCGAACACCGGGCCGGCGTGGAACTCGAACTGCCCGGCCTTCTGGTCGTAGACCGTGATGCCGGTGACGTCGCCGGGCAGGAGGTCGGGCGTGAACTGGATGCGCGAGCTGGTGCCGTGGATGGTCTGGCCGATCGCGCGGGCGAGCGCGGTCTTGCCGGTGCCGGGGGCGTCCTCGAGCAGCACGTGGCCGCCCGAGATCGCCGTCGCGAGCACGAGCTCGACGACGTGGCGCTTGCCGAGCACGGCCTGCTCGACGTTGTCGGCGATGAGCGAGAACGTCTCGGCGAACCAGGCGGATTGCTCCGGGGCGATCGTCACGGTGGTGTTCCTCTCGAAGGGCGGTCGGGGATGTCTCGGGGCTGGTGCTGCGACGTCAGGGCGCCGGCGCCTCGGGCGTCGGTGTCGGCGTCGGCGTCGGCGTCGGTTCGGGCTGCGGGCACAGCTCGCCCGTGCGCGGGATCGGATCGAGCGCGATGAACGCGCCGGTGAACACGAGGTCGTACGCGACCGCGAGCGGCGCGTTCGTCGGGTCGGTCTGGCGCCAGTTGCGGATCTCGTACGAGCCGCGCGCCGCATCGGAGACGGTGACGCCGATCTCGTCCTGGCTGGGGATGCAACCGGTCGCGAAGTCGACCGTGACCTCGGTCGGCGCGGTCTTCGCGACGATGGCGACGTCGCCGGAGCACTTCGTGTCGAACCACGACCGCTTGCAGGTCCTCACCTTGACGTCGCCGGGCGTGCCCCACGTCTCGAGCACGAAGTCCTCGCGCCACTCGCCGTACATGTAGAAGTACGGGGTGAACCCGTTGTCGGCCTCGACGACGGGCGCCTGCTCGAGCCGGTACTCGAAGTGATCGCCGCCGCCGGCGGGCGCCGTCGCGACCGTGTAGGTCAGCGTGCCGCTCGGCGGGTCGACGTCGTGGATCGTGTCGGCGCGCACCGTCTCGGTCTCGACGACGCCGTACCCGTTCGAGGCGCAGGCCTTGATGTAGTAGCGCTGGCTGTCCTGCAGCCCGGCGATCGTCGACGAGCTCGAGACGACCTCTGCGCCCGAGGTCTGGAGCCCCCCGTCGCCGTCGGCCCAGCACCGCGCGTCGCCCCGCTGCCATGCGAGGTACACGAGCTCCGACGCACGAGCGCTGTGGTTGGCGTCGAGGCCGACGCCCGTCACGAGGATCGAGGTGTTCGACGCCGCGGCCGCCGCGATGCCGTTCGGGTTCAGGACGGGCGACCCGGCCGCCGTGATCGGCACGACGGCGTTGCCGCCCTCGTTGCCGCCGCGGCCCGTCGGGGGCTCGTAGATGCTGATCGGCACGAGCGTGAGCATCTGCGGGCCGGGCACGAGCGTGAGCTCGGTCGTCGTGGTCGCAGCACGGCGGTCGATGACCTGGCCGGTCTCCTGCACCCGGAACGAGCGTGCATCGCGCTCCGCCGAGATGCGCAGCTCGACGACGCCCGTGTTCGGACCGGTCGTGCCCTCTCGGTAGACCGGCGACGCGGAGGCCGCGGAGATGACGGGGGCCTTGTAGCTCCACGTCTCGACGGGGCTCGTCGCGGTCGAGACGCCGACGCTGTTGACTGCGCGCGCCGCGAACCGGTGCCGTTCACCGGGTGTCAGCCCGCCGACCGTGCACCACCACACCCCGGGGGCGCCCGGCTTGCAGTCGGCGCGCACGGCGCGCTCGCCCTCGAGGATCTCGACGCCGGTGACCTCGGGGTGGGCGCGCAGCGCCTCGCCGAGCGAGACCTCGAGCGTCACCGAGTTCGCCGTGTAGTCGGCGGTCGACACCGACGCGGGCGCCTGCGGCAGACCGAGCAGGTCGACCGTCAGCCGGCCGTCGCCCGAACGGCCCTGCGCGTCGGTCACCGAGAACGGCACGACGCACTCGCCGCCGAACGCGTTCTTGCCGGTCGGCCAGGTGACGGTGACCGAGCGGTCGTCGACGGCCCGGATGCTCGCGACCTGGCAGCTGTTCGCGCCCGACCCGAGGCCGGCGAGCTTGAGGCCCGCGCCCGTCTTGCCCGAGAACGGGTCGTACTCGCCCGGCACGCCGACGACCGCGATCGTGCACGAGGCGCCCTCGCCGACGGAGCACTGCTGCGTGAAGACGGCGCCGCGCGGAGTGTCGGGCGGCGCCTGGCCGACGACGAGCGTGATGGCCGAGGTGAGCCCCCCGAACGCGCTCACGCTGACGGTCGCGGTCTCGCGGGTGCCCGGGCGGGCATCCGCGTGCGCCTCGAAGGTGACGCCGTCGCCCTTCTGCTCGACGGTGAACGCGCTGCCCGAGTACGAGATCGAGTAGTCGAGCTTCGCGCGGTCGCCCTCGCGGCCGCCCTCCCACGTCGTCATCTCGTCGTAGAGGGCGACGCTCTCGGAGGCACCCGGCGCCACCGTGCGGCTCACGGCCGAGAGGATGGCCTGCGGGTCGCGCGGCACGATCGCGATCGGGACGCCCACCCACGACCAGCTCTTCTGGCCGTCGAGGCGCACGGGCACGAGGCAGTGGTCGCTCCACGGTGCGTCGCGCCCGGCCGCGTACTCGGCACCGCCGCCCGCGACCGGGCGGCAGGTCGCGTTCGCGCGCTGGACCGTGTACCCGTCGGTGCCGACCTCGGCCGAGTCTCCGGGCGCGAGGTCGAGCAGTTCGCGCACGTCGAACGAGACCTTCGCGTCCTCCTTCACCTCGAGGTCGTCGAGGTCCCCTCGCAGTTGCACGCGGAGGTCGTCGGTCGCGGGCACGACGAGGAAGCCGAACGCCTCGGCGTCGCGCCCGGCGCGGTCGGCGCCGTGCACGCGGAACGGCACGAGCGCGCCCCCGTCGGGCAGCGGCCCGATTATGCGGTGCCCCTCGACCCGGAACCCGGAGGGCGCCTTGCCCCACAGCTCGAGCTCGAGGGCGGCGAGGTCGCCCGAGGCCCAGGTGACATGGCCGGCGATCACGTCGAGGCCCTTCTCGGGCAGGTCGGCGCGCGAACGCGCCGTGACGACCGTGTCGGCGACCACGGGTGCGTCGGGCGACTCGCCCTCGGTGACCTTGACCACGATGAGTCCCTCGGCCGTGCTCGAGGTGCGCTCCGATCGCACGGTGTAGCGATACGAGTTGGAACCGGCGACGTCGCCGGGGTGCAGCACGACGCGACCGGCGGCGGGATCGGTCGACGGGTCGATGAGCGCGGCGAGCCGGTCGTGCTCGGGGCTGCCCTCGGGCGCGTTCGGCACCACCTTGACGAGCTCGAGCTCGCCCTGGGCGGGGTCGAGGTCGTTGCCGGCGGGCTCGACCGTGACGGGCGACGCGGCCGACTGCTGCACGCGCACGTAGTCGCTGAACGTCACGGGTGCGGCGTCGGTCACGGCGGCGGTGAGCACGCCGACTCGCACGCGCCCCTCGCCCTCGGAGCCCGAGGCGTCGCGCACGGTGTACTCGAACGACGGCTGGCCGTCTCCGGTGCCGTTCTCGGGCGCGGTGTAGACGATCGCGTCGCCCTCCGCCGAGATGGTCGCGATGCCGAGGCCCGCCTTGGGCTGGGCGACGCCGACGAGCACGGTGCGGTCGCCGTCGGGGTCCATCCCGGTCGAGGGCACGGGGATGCGCACGCTCTGGCCGCTCAGCACGCGGGCGACGAGCGGGTGCGGCTCGGGCGCGCGGTTGGCTCCGTCGGGCAGCACCGTCACCGTGACGGTCGAGTGGTCGAGGCGCTCGGGCGCCTGCGCGAGCCCGACCGCGTAGCCGAGCTCGTAGGTGCCGGGCGTCTTGGGCGCGAGGTAGCGCACCTCGTCGCCCGAGGCGAAGGCGAGCTCGCCGTCGGCGCCCGAACTCGACACCTCGGGGTGCACGACGAGCGCCTCGGCGCGCGGGCTCACGTCGTTGTCGGTCACGGGGATCGAGATGAGCTCGCCGACGCGCATCGTGACCGTGTCGGGCATCGCGATGGGGCTGATTCCCGCCGAGGGCGCGACGAGGAACACGCTGAGGTCGCCGGTCGCCGTCGCACCGGCACCGTCGGCGACCGTCACCTTCGCCCGGCCGACGAGGCCCGGCTCGCCGTTGCGGGTCACGCCCGTCACCCGCACCTGCGACTGGGCGACGACGCCGACGCCGAGCTCGGGGCTGCCCGACACCGCGCCGGTGACGACGAGCACGCGACCGCTCGTGTTCTGCGCCGCGCCGAGCACGTCGACCATCGTGTCCTCGCCCGCACGCACGAACGCCGTCATCGGGGCGAGTGCGACGGGCGCACCGGGAGCTGCGACCGTGACGCGGATCGTCGCGGTCTGCTCGGCGCGGGTCACCAGGTCCTGCACGGTGAACGTCGCGAGGTAGGCGCCCGGCTTCTCGGCCGAGAGCTCGACCTCGCCGGCGGCGGCGTTCGGCACGACGACGAGCCCGGCGCCCGCGGCCGCGGCCGTGGGAACGGCGTCGAGCAGTCGCAACGAGCCGGAGCCGCCGCTCACGTGCTCGGCGATGTCGACGATCGCCGTCTCGCCGGCACCCGCGGTCACCGCGACCGGCGCGACCTCGAGCGAGGCGCTCGTGGTGACGCGCACGTCGAGCGTGGCCTCGGTCGCCGCGCCGTTCACGTCGGCGACGGTGAGTCGCACCTGCACCTTCTCGGCGGCGGCGTTCGGGTCGGTGTGGCGGATCGCGACGCGACCGTCGGCCATCGGCACGACCGTCACCGGTGCGCTCGCGTCGACGGGCTGGGCGTCGGCGAGCACGAACGCGTCGCCCTCTGGGTCGACCCAGCCGGGCAGCACCGACACGAGCGCCGTGCCGCCGGGCATGAGCTGCGGCTCGGGCCAGGTCTGCAGGCAGTCGTCGACGCCGCACCAGACCGGTGCGGAGTTCACGTCGGAGGGCACCACGGTGAGCGTGACCGTCACGGGCGCCGAGCTCGCCGACCCGTCGGTCACCGCGTAGGTGAACGTCGTCGACCCCGACTCGGCGCGCACCCGCACGGTCGGCGTCTGGTCGTTCGAGGTGAGCGCGAGCTCGCCGAAGGCGGGGTCGGCGAAGCCGCCCGTGATCGACGCGGGGTCGACCGTGAGCACGTCCTTCGCGTTGGGGTCGTGGTCGTTGTAGAGCACGGGGAGCTCGACCTGCTGGCCCGACCGCACGCCGAAGCTGTCGGCCACGGCGACCGGCGGCTCCTGGCGGGCGAGGTCCTCGACCTCCTCCGTGCCGACCCGGTCCTCGATCTCGTCGTCGAGCTCCCATTGCTCGAGCGGCACCACGCGGCCGTCGGGCACCGTCCAGACGATGCCCGACGAGGTCTCGTTGAGCACGGCTCGGTCGCCGTTGCCGCGAAGCACGGGGGTGAGCGACTGCGGTCCCTCGCCGGCGGCCTCGCCCTCGGGCACCTCGAGCGGCACCGTCTCGCCGCCGCTCGACGTCCACACGGCCCCGCCGTCGGTCGAGAGCCAGGCCGCCACGAGCTCGTCGCCCACGAGGATCGGCTGGGCGGGCGCCCCGCTCGCCTCGACCACGCGATCGGCGTCGCCGCCGTCGAGCGGCAGCTCGACGAGGCCGGCCGAGTCGGCGACGTGCACGGATGCCTCGGGGCCGGAGCCCTGCTGCAGGCGCGCGTCGGGCGCCACGTCGAGGGCGACCGGCGCGTCGCGCCCCGACAGCCAGACACGTCCGTCGGCGGGGTCGAGCATGACCCAGCGTTCGCCGAGCACGGTCAGCTCGAGGGACGCGTCGGCCGCGGGCGGCTCGGGCACCCCCATCTCGCCGCCGGTGAACTCGCCCGTCGACGCGTCGTAGAGCCGAACGGCCTCCTCGCGGGCCGAGTACATCGCGATCAGTCCCGCCGACGACACGCCGACGGCGGTCGCGGCGTACGTCTCGTCGCCCTCGCCGTCGCCTCCGTCGTCGCTGCGAGCCTCGGCGTAGGGGTCGACCGGGAAGGCGTCGTCGCCGTCGATGCGCCCCGCGTGCACGGTACCGGTGTCGGTACGGTAGGCGACCCAGTCGCCCGCCGTGACGACGTCGCGCGTTCCGGTCGGCGTGGGCACCGAACCGCCGCCGTCCTCAGCGACGAGGTCGACGGGTTCGGCGGGGTCGATCGCCCAGCGCTGCCGCAGGCCCTGGCTGTAGATCGCGGCCGTCGAGCCCGACTGCACGACGGTGCTCGGGTCGTCGACGTCGCGTACGAGGTCGATCTCGGCGAGGTCGGTGTTGACGCGCGCGTACTGGCCGGCGTCGCGCGTCACCCAGATCGAGGTCTCGAGCTGGGGCACCTCCTGCGCCTCGTAGCCGTTCGCCGTGACCGCGAGCGTGACGACGGTCGCGACCGCGGCGATCCCCGCGATCGAGGCGATGATCGCGCCCCGGCGGCCCGCCATCAGATCGCCCCCGACAGGACGAGCCCGGCCGCGGCCAGCCCGATGACGACGACGGCCGAACCGACGCCGATGAGCAGGGGCTTCCACACGCCGCCGCGCGCCCTGGCGGGTGCGAGGCCGCCGTCGTCGACGCGCGGTCCTGAAGGGCGCGCCGCGGCGACGGCGGCCGCCCGGCCCGCCCGACGAGAGTCGGGGTTCACGGTGGTGACGACGGGGCCGCGCTCCGAGGCATCCGCGAAATCGAGCGGCGCCGCAGCCGCCCACTCGGGCGACGCGACCTCGAGGCTCGTGGGCGCGACGCCCAACTCGTACTGGGCCCAGCGCAGCGCCTCGCCGAACTCGGCCATCGTGCCGTAGCGACGAGCCGGGTCGCGCTGCATCGCCGTCGAGAGCACGGTGTCGATGCGGGCCGGCACCCCGCGCGGGGCGAGCGGCGTGAACTTCGCGCCGAGCACGCGGCGCGAGAGCTGATCGACGGTGTTGCGGCTGCGATCGGGCAGCTCGAACGGGCTGTGGCCGGCGAGCAGCGTGTAGAGCGTGGCGCCGAGGCTCCAGATCTCGGTCGCGACGGTGCCGGTGGTGCGTTCGCCGAGCACCTCGGGGGCGCTCCACGGGATCGACATCGCGAACGTGTCGCCCGTGCCGTCGTCGCTGATCGCGCCCGCGATGCCGAAGTCGGCGAGCACCGGGGCGCCCAGCGAGTTGACGAGCAGGTTCGAGGGCTTGATGTCGCGGTGCAGCAGGCCCGAGCGGTGCGCGGTCTCGAGGGCGCCGGCCATGCGCACGCCGATGTCGAGCACCTCGCCGACGGGCATCGGGCCGCGCTTCGAGCGGGCGCCGAGCGATTCGGGGCAGTACTCCATGACGAAGTACGGGCGGCCGTCGGCCGAGATCGAGGCCTGGTAGATCGTGACGATCGAGGGGTGGGCGCTCAGCCGGGCCATCGCGTCGGCCTCGACCGTGAACGAGCGGCGGGCGTCGGGGTCGACGACGTCGACGAGCAGCACCTTGACGGCGGTGACGCGGCGGGGCAGGTCCTGCTCGTAGAGGAACACGTCGGCGAAGCCCCCGGTGCCGAGGGGTCGCACGTAGCTGTACCCGGAGAGCACGGGTGGTGCCGAGGGCAGGCGTTTCGCCACGAGCTGCGCCCCTCCTGCCAGCTGTTCGGGTCACCGGCGGGGCCGGTCGGGTTCGGGTGACGGACGCCTCGCCGAGACCGCCGACGGCGACGAACATCCCCCGGACGGCGGCGCGGCAGGGCCGCGGCATCCGGGGGACATCCTAAACGAGGGCGGTCGTGCCGCCGAATCCGGGCGCGACGAGATGACGCGGGCGCGCCACGAACGGGTCGCCGAGCCTCGCGGCGACTACTCGCCGGCGCCGTCGGCGGGGTCGTCGACGGGGGTGAGCCGGAGGCGGTCGATGAGCTCGGCCGCGTGGTTCGTGCTCAGGATGATGCGGGCGAACTCGCCGTCGGCCAGCTCGAGCACGACGGCCTGGCGCTTGCCCTTGACGATCACGAAGTCGCTGCCGCCGTGGTACTTCCACACGCCGACGGCGATGACGAGGGGCACCTCGGTGCCGCGTCGGCGGATGCCGCGGATCCAGATCCACGGGTCGTCGGTGATGGTCGCCGACCGGATGTCGTCGCGCTGCACCACGAGGTCGTCGGCACGGAGCGCGAGCGACTTCTCGGCCGCGGTGAGGTGGACCTCGACCCGGTCGTGATGCACGCGGAGCTTCGCCATACTCCCATCCTGCCCGAAACCTGGGACAACCGCCGGTCGAGTCGCGCCCGACGCCGGAAGAGGTGCATCGCAACCCGCCGCTCAGCGGCCTCGGGACGCTCCTTCGTCGCTACCCGACCGACGGAACGGCGCGTGCCGCAGCCCGAGCCGCGGCCGGCAGCGCCTCGACGATGCGCCCGATCGCGACGTCGTCATGGGCCGCGGTCACGAACCAGGCCTCGAACACGCTCGGCGGCAGCGAGACGCCGGCGTCGAGCATCGCGTGGAAGAACGGGGCGTAGCGCCACGACTCCTGCCGTTGCACGGTCGCGTAGTCGCGCACCTCGTCGCCCGCGACGTCCTCGCCGAACACGAAGCTGAAGAGGTTGCCGGCGCGCTGCACCCGGTGGGCGACACCCTCCGCGGCGAGCGCGGCGGTCACGGCCTCGCTGATCGCCTCGGCCGCGGCATCCAGCCTCGCGTACACCGCGGCGTCGGCGGCGCGCAGCGTCGCGATGCCCGCGGCGACCGCGACCGGGTTCCCCGAGAGCGTGCCGGCCTGGTAGACGGGGCCGAGCGGGGCGAGTCGCTGCATGATCTCGGCGCGGCCGCCGAGGGCCGCGACCGGCATGCCGCCGCCGATGACCTTGCCGAACGTCATGAGGTCGGGCGTGTAGGCGGATGCCTCGTGCCGCGCCTCGACGCCCCACCAGCCGGCCTCCGACACGCGGAATCCGGTGAGCACCTCGTCGCTGATGACGAGCGCGCCGTTGGCGTGGGCGAGGTCGACGAGCGCGCGGTTGAAGCCCGGCGCGGGCGGCACGACGCCCATGTTGGCGGCCGCCGCCTCGACGATGACGGCGGCGATGCGGTCGCCGTGCTCGGCGAACACGGCGCGGAGCGCGTCGAGGTCGTTGTAGGGCACGACGAGGGTGAGCGCGGCGATCTCGGCGGGAACGCCGGCCGAGCCGGGCAGGGCGAACGTCGCGAGGCCCGACCCCGCCTCGGCGAGGAGGCCGTCGGAGTGGCCGTGGTAGTGCCCGGCGAACTTCACGAGCAGGTCGCGGCCGGTGAATCCCCGGGCGAGGCGGATGGCGCTCATCGTCGCCTCGGTGCCCGTCGACACGAGCCGCAGCTGCTCGACCGGTGCGACTCGGCCCTCGACGAGTTCGGCCAGTTCGGTCTCGGCGGGGGTCGACGAGCCGAACGAGAGGCCTCGCGCCGCGGCGTCCTGCACCGCTTGCACGACCCGCGGGTCGGCGTGGCCCAGGATCGCGGGCCCCCATCCGGCGACCAGGTCGACGTACTCGCGGCCCTCGACGTCGGTGAGGTAGGCGCCCTTCGCCGAGACGAAGAAGCGCGGGGTGCCGCCGACCGAGCGGAACGCGCGCACAGGCGAGTTCACCCCGCCCGGGATCGCGGCCTGCGCGCGGGCGAACAGTTCGGCGTTGGTCGGCGTCGCGGTCACGCGGCGTCCCCCTTCCGGATCCACTCGGCCAGTTCGACGGCCCAGTACGTGAGCACGGCGTCGGCGCCGGCGCGCTTGATCGAGCGCACCGACTCGACGACGGCGCGCTTGCGGTCGATCCAGCCGTGCGCGGCGGCGGCCTCGATCATCGCGTACTCGCCCGACACCTGGTACGCCCAGACGGGCACCTCGCTCGCGGCGGCGACGTCGGCGAGCACGTCGAGGTAGCCGCCCGCGGGCTTCACCATGACGACGTCGGCGCCCTCGTCGATGTCGATCATCGCCTCGCGCAGGCCCTCGCGGCGGTTGCCAGGGTCGAGCTGGTAGCTGCGGCGGTCGCCCTCGAGCGTCGACTCGACCGCGTCGCGGAACGGACCGTAGAACGCGCTCGCGTACTTCGCCGAGTAGGCGAGGATCGCGACGTCCTGCCGGCCGGCGTCGTCGAGCGCCTCGCGCACGGCGGCGACCTGGCCGTCCATCATGCCGCTGAGGCCCAGCAGCTCGGAGCCGGCACGCGCCTGGGCGAGCGCCATGGCGGTGTAGCGCTCGAGGGTCGCGTCGTTGTCGACACGACCGCGCTCGTCGAGCACGCCGCAGTGCCCGTGGTCGGTGAACTCGTCGAGGCAGAGGTCGGTCTGCACGACCAGGCGGCCGGCGGATGCCTCGGCGGCGACGCGCGTCGCGACGTTGAGGATGCCGTCGGGGTCGGTCGCACCCGAGCCGCGCGCGTCGCGCACCGCGGGCACGCCGAAGAGCATCACGCCGCCGAGCCCGGCGGCCGCGGCCTCGTCGACCGCCTGCGGCAGGCTCTCGAGCGAGTGCTGCACGACCCCCGGCATCGAGCCGATCGGCACGGGAGCCGCCGCGCCCTCGCGCACGAAGATCGGCAGCACGAGGTCGGCGGGGTCGAGGCGGGTCTCGGAGACGAGGCGGCGCAGGGCCGGGGTCTCGCGGAGCCGGCGCGGTCGGACGCGGGGAAGGGGCGCGGAACTCACCGGACCAGCCTACGCGCGCCCGGCTGGGCGCACTCCGGGAGTGGTGGCGCGCGGAGCGGGTTCCGCGGGCTCGGCTGGCGCAGCGCGGTCGGCGGGCGCCGCGGGCTCGGCCGGGGCCCGGCCGGCGATCCTCGCGAAGCCGCGACCGGTCCAGTTGACGAGCGTCTCGAGCGGCCCCCGGCGATGCAGCCAGGAGAGGACGGCTCCGATCACGAGGGCGCCCGCGACGTGCACGCCCCAGATCCACGGGCTCGACTGCAGCCACGGCACCGGGCCTGCCGCCTCGACGAGCCAGTCGGCGACGACGAGCTCGGCGACGAGGCCCGCGGCGATCACGTGCAGCGTGTAGATCGTCAGCGGGGCGGCGCCGGCACCGGCGACGGGGCGCAGCAGCCGCGCGGCACGCTCGGGCAGCACGGTCCGCAGGGCCAGGCAGCCCCCGATCACGGCGACCGCGATGCCCCCGGTGATCGCGAGGTCGAAGAAGGTGCCCGTGTGCGGTGCGGGCGAAGCGAGCCAGCGCAGGTCGCCCGGGGGCGCGTAGTGCATCTCGAGGTAGTACGTGAACTCGATCTCCTCGGGCGAGCCGTACCCGGCATAGTCCTCCTGGAGCCGGGCGAGCCCGCCGAGGGGCGCCGTCAGGAGCCAACTCAGGGCAAAGGCCGAAGACGCGACGGCGGCACCGGCCACCAGCAGGCGCAGCGCGAGCCGCCGCATCCCGTCGTGCTCTCGGGCACGACGGACGAGCCTGCCGACCGCGAGCCCGACGATCGGGTAGACGACCCAGGTGAGCACCGGGTAGACGCCCGTGATGAGCAGGCCGGCGACGAATCGGCCGGGGTCGGCGAGTTCGAGCCAGTTCGCCTCGATGAAGTCGAACGGATCCGTCGGGTCCTGCACGGCGAACCGCAGGAAGCTCGAGATGATCGGCCAGGTGATCGCCCAAACGACGGCGAGCGCGAAGAGGCTCCGCACCGGTCGGCGGAGCCAAGGGATGACGAACCAGAACGCCACGCCGTAGAAGACGAGGATGACCGCGATCGACCCGGGCACGAGCCCGAGTGTCATGCCGATCACGACGAGCGCGAACCCGCGGCCGAACACCGTCAGCCTGGCCGCCGCCAGGCGTCCGTTCGCGATCGGCGCGTCCGTGACGAACGCGATGCCGACGCCGGCGAGCACGGCGAAGAGCGCCGCAGCTTTGCCGGCGATCACCTCGCTGATGAGCGGCGTCGTCCAGAAGTCGTCCGTGTTCGATGCCCACAGGTGGGTCGCCATCATGCCGACGAGGGCGAGGAATCGGGCGTCGTCGATTCCGAGGATGCGGTCGCGCACGACGGTGTGCGCGTGGCCCCGCGAGGGTTCGGGTGCGGTCACTCCTGCATGATAGGGGCGTCGCGACCGTCGTGCGCAAGCGATTTCGAGCGCGGCTTCCGCGCCGCACGCGGCATCGCGAAGATCCAGGCGCCGACGAGCACGAGGGCAGTGCCGACGGCGTGCCAGACGGTGAAGGGCTCGCCGAGGAGCCACACGGCGAACACGATCGTGATGACCGGCGAGACGTTGCCGATGACAGCCGTGCGCTCCGAGCCGATCATGCCGATCGCCGCCGAGATGCAGTACGCGGGCAGCACGGTCGAGACGAGCCCGATCGCGATGACGAGCGGCCACGCCTCGCCGGGAACCGCGAGGTCGGTGATCGGGTGCGTCACCGCGAAGTGCACGACGATCGCGACGCCCGCCCCGCTCATCGCGATCGAGGTGAAGAGCCCAGCCCCCATGCGGTCGATGAGGGGCTTCGCGAGGATCTGGTACACGGCGTACGCGATCGCCGCTCCGAGCACGAGGGTCGCGCCGAGCAGCACGTGGTCGCCCGCGAGGCTCAGGTCGCGCCAGAAGATGACGGCGATGCCGAGGTAGCTGAGCACCTGCCCGACGATCATCACGCGGGTGACCTTGCGGCGGAAGAACACGACGCCGAACAGCACGACGAAGAACGGATAGAGCAGCAGGATCAGCCGGTCGAGCTGCGCCGAGATGTACTCGAGGGCGGTGAAGTCGAGGAGGCTCGCGAGGTAATAGCCGATGGCCCCCACGCCGGCGGCCTGCAGCGCCGAGGCGACGTCGAGCACCCGCTCCCCCGTCGGCGTGCGGTTGCCCCGGTGGCGGAGCACGCCGACGAGGCCGACCGTCGCGAACACCGGCACGGCGACGATCATTCGCCACGTCAGCGTGGTGAGCGAGTCGACGCCCTCGGCGAGCGCGAGCTTGACGACGATGCCCTTGGTCGCGAACGCGGCGGCGCCGATGACCGCCAGCACGACCCCGAGGGTGCCGACGACGGGCACCCAGCGGCGGCGCGGCCGCGTCTCGAGCGACGTGGATGCCTCGGGCGAGTCGGTCCGCGTCATCGCGTCTCCCGCGGCGACGCAGTGCTGCGAGCCCGCGCTCGGCGCCTCACGCGAGCGCGGTGGCGGCGTCGACGACGGCGTCGATGAGCGACTCGGCCGAGCGCTCGCGGGCGACGACGTCGACCCGCAGGCCGACCTTCGCCGCGTCCTTCTTCGTCTGGGGGCCGATGGCGGCGACGAGGGTCGACTCGGGCAGGGGCCCGAGCTGGTCCTGCACCTGCTCGGCGACGCTGCCCGACGTGACGAGCACGGCGTTCACGCGGCCGGCCCGCACGTCCTCGGCGACCTTGGCCGAGACCGGCACGCCGATGGTGCGGTAGGCGACGACCGCCTCGACGTGGTGGCCCATTCGCTCGAGGCCGATCGAGAGCACCTGCTTGGCGATCGCCGAGCGGAGCGCGAGCACGCGAAGCCCCTTCGCCCCGCCGGTCGCGGCCTCCCATTCCTCGAGCATGCCGCGCGCCGAGTTCTCCTCCGACGGCACGATGTCGGCGTGGTACCCCGCGGCGCCGAGCGCGGCAGCGGTCGTCTCGCCGACTGCTGCGACCTTCGTCGTCTCGGGAATCACGGCGCCGTACGACGAGAGCACGTCGACGGTCGTCGCGCTCGTGATCGTCAGCCAGTCGAAGCCGCCTGCGGCGAGCTTGGCGAGTGCGGCCTCGAGGGCCGGCTGGTCGTCGGCCGGTGCGAAGTTGATGAGCGGGGCGACCATCGGCGAGGCGCCGCGGGCGCGCAGCGCGGCGGCGACGCCGTCGCCCCACGGACCGCCGCGCGGCACGAGCACGCGCCACCCGGCGAGCGGCTTGGCGCCGCCGGCCGACGCGGGCAGGTTGATCGCGCCCGTCATCGGTTCGAATTCGCTCACGGCTGCTCCTCTGGGGGAACGAGGGTTGCGGCGCCGTTGCCGAGGAGTTCTGCGACGACGCGGTCTGCGACGTCGTGCGCTGCGACCGCGAGATCGGCGGCCGAGTGGCTGTCAGGAGTGGTCGCGTGCGAGCTCGTGAGTCGTCGCGTCCCGTCGGCACTGTACACGCTCGCCGTCAGGAACAGAAGTTCGTCCTCGACGAAGGCCGTCGCCCCGACGGGTGCGGCGCATCCGGCCTCGAGCCCGGCGAGCACGAGACGTTCGGCGAGCGCGGTCGCCCGTGACGCACGGTGGTCGATCGTCTCGAGCGCGCGTTCCAGGTCGCGGTCGCCGCGCTCGCGGCGCACCTCGATCGCGAGGGCCCCCTGGCCCGGTGCGGTCGGCCAGTCGCCCAGCGAGAAGTGCTCGGTCGCGACGTCCGATCGGCCGAGGCGCCCGAGTCCGGCGGCGGCGAGGATGACCGCGTCGAGGTCGGCGTCGTCGCCGTGCACCCGACCCAGCCGGGTGTCGACGTTGCCCCGCAGGTCGACCGCCTCGAGGTCGGGGCGGGCACCGCGGAGTTGCGCGATGCGGCGCGGCGAGCCCGTGCCGACCCGCGCGCCCTCGGGCAGCTCGTCGAGCGTGAGCCCGTCGCGTGCGCAGAGCACGTCGCGCGCGTCGACCCGCTTGGGCACCGCACCGAGCCGCAGGCCCGGGTGCTCGGCGGTCGGCAGGTCCTTCAACGAGTGCACGACGAGGTCGCACTCCCCCGCGAGCAGGGCCTCGCGCAGGGCCGCGGCGAACACGCCCGTGCCGCCGATCGACGCGAGCGAGGCCCGCGACGTGTCGCCCTGCGTCGTGATCGGCACGAGCTCGATCTCGGCGTTCGCGGCCTTCGCGATGCGCTCGGAGATCTGGCGCGTCTGCGCCATGGCGAGCGCGCTGCCACGGGTGCCGACCCGGATGACGGCGGTCATCGCGACGTCGCCTCCTGGGCGGGGTCGAGCACCGCTCCGCCGGCGACGCGCGCGTGGTCGGGCCAGGGGCCGAGGGCGGTGAGGTGCGGGCGCTCGGCCTCGGGCACGTCGTTCACGCGCTCGAGCACGAGGTCGACGAGGCCCGCGACGTACGCGGGGTGCACGCCCGGGGTGGGGACGCGACGGACCTTCAGCCCGTGCTCGCCCGCCGTCTCGACGGCTTCGTTGTCGAGGTCCCACATGACCTCCATGTGGTCGGAGACGAAGCCGAACGGCACGATGACGATCGCGTCGGTGAGCCCGCCGACGGCGAGCTCCTCGATGGCGTCGTTGATGTCGGGCTCGAGCCACGGCGTCGAAGGGGCACCCGAGCGCGACTGGTACACGAGCGACCACGGCGACGACGACGCGGCCGCCTCGTTGATGACCTGCGCCACGCCCAGGTGCTGGGCGACGTACGCCCCGCCCTCGCCCGTGCCGACGCGGTCCTCGAAGCCGGCGCCCGACTCCTGCGACGCGCGCGTCGGGATCGAGTGGGTCACGTACATGATGTGGGTGCGGTCGGCGGCGACGCCCTCCGCGGCGAGCTCCGCCGCGGCATCCTGCACGCCCTCGATGAAGGGCTGCACGAAGCCGGGGTGGTCGAAGTACTCGCGCACCCGGTCGATCGCGACGCCCGTGCCCGCGGTCGCCTTCTGGAAGTCCTCGCGATACTGGCCGACGCCCGAGTAGCTCGTGTACGCGCTCGTGACGAGGCCGAGCAGCTCGGTGTGGCCGTTGCGCTCGGCCTCGGCGACGACATCGCCGAAGTACGGCGCCCAGTTGCGGTTGCCCCAGTAGACCGGCAGGTCGATGCCGCGCTTCGCGAGCTCCGCCTCGAGTGCGGCCTTGAGCTGCCGGTTCTGCTCGTTGATCGGGCTCACGCCGCCGAAATGGCGGTAGTGGTGGGCGACCTCTTCGAGGCGCTCGTCGGGGATGCCTCGGCCGGCGGTCACGTTGCGCAGGAACGGGATCACGTCGTCCTGCCCCTCGGGCCCGCCGAACGACGACAGCAGGATCGCGTCGTAGTGCGCCATTACTGCAGGACCTCCACGAGTTCGGCGGTCGAGATGCGTCGACCGGTGTAGAAGGGCACCTCTTCGCGCACGTGCATGCGCGCGTCGGTGGCGCGGAGCTCGCGCATCATGTCGACGAGCTCGGTGAGCTCGTCGGACTCGATCGGCAGCAGCCACTCGTAGTCGCCGAGGGCGAACGCGGCGACCGTGTTCGCGATGGCGCCGCGGAACGAGGCGCCCTTGCGGCCGTGCTCGGCGAGCATGCGGCTGCGCTCGGCGGGGTCGAGCAGGTACCAGTCGTAGCTGCGCACGAACGGGTAGACCGTGAGCCAGCCCTTGGGTTCGAGGCCGCGGAGGAACCCGGGCACGTGCGCCTTGTTGAACTCGGCGTCGCGGTGCACGCCCATGGCGTTCCACGTCGGCAGGAGCGCCTTGAGCAGCCGGGCGCGGCGCAGCTCGCGGAGCGCCCACTGCAGGCCCTCGGCGGTCGGGCCGTGCAGCCACAGCATGACGTCGGCGTCGGCACGGAGGCCGGAGACGTCGTAGATGCCGCGGAGGGTCACGCCCTCGTTCTCGATCAGCGAGATCACGCCGTCGAGCTCGGACACGACGCGGGGGACGTCGTGGCCGTCGAAGTCGTCGGGACGAGCGGGATCGCGGCGGAGCACGGCGAAGACCGTGTACCCCTCGAGCGTCTGCGCTGCGTCGGAATCGGTGTGGAACGCGTCGGCTGCCGCTTCGGCAGCGGGGGAAGACATGTCTCCAGTCTCCCCCTTCCGGAGCGAACGGCCAAAAGCGGTCCGTCCGCCGGTCGGCGCATAGGCTGCCTGCCATGCGGATCTGGTCGCTGCACCCCCGGTACCTCGACCGCCAGGGCCTCACCGCCTGCTGGCGGGAGACGCTGCTCGCGCAGGCGGTGCTCGAGGGCGCCACCCGCGGATACACGCGGCACCCGCAGCTCGAACGGTTCCGGGAGGCGAGCCGGCCGTTGGAGGCGATCGGCGACTACCTCGCCGCCGTCGCCGACGAGGCGAGCGCCCGGGGCTACCGTTTCGACACGACCAAGGTGCACCGGCGCGGCGCGGCGGCAGCCATCGAGGTGACGAGCGGTCAGCTCGACCTGGAGTGGCGGCACCTGCGGGCGAAGCTCGCGGCGCGGAGTCCCGAGGTCGCCGAACGCTGGTCGGCGGTCGTGACGCCCGACCCGCATCCGCTGTTCACGGTCGTCGACGGCCCGGTCGCGTCGTGGGAGCGAGCAGGTGCAACGCCCGAGGTCACCGGTCAGGCCTGATCGGGGTCCGGCTCGGGCTCGGTCACCTCGTCGGGCTCGGTCGCGCTCAGCGCGTCGAGGAACCGGATCACCGTCTCCCGCTCGGCGGGGGTGAGCGCGGCGGCGACGGCGAAGCGCCTGGCGTGGAGACGCCCGACCGACTCGCGTGCCGCGACGCGGGTCGCGTCCGTCACCGAGATCGCGAGCGCACGACGATCGGTCGGGTGCGGTGCGCGCACGATGTGGCCGCCGTGCTCGAGCCGGTCGAGGAGCTTCGTGGTCGAGGCGCTCGAGATTCCGAGGTAGGCGCTGAGCGCACCCGGCGTCGCGATCTCGCCCTGGTTGCGGGCGGCGATGAGGTAGCGGATCGCTCGCATGTCGGTCTCGTTGAGCTTCATGTAGCGCCGCGAGGCCTCGCTCATGCGGCGCTGCGTCTCGTGCCAGCCGCGCAGGCTCCGCATGACGCGCACGACCTGGTCGACCTCGGCGTCGTCGAGGCCCGAGCGGTCGACGAGGTCGCCGTCGCGGTCCGAGATGCGGGGGTCGTGCATGCCTCGCGCGACCTCCCGCCACGAGGCGGACTCATCTGCCATGTCGTGATTCTAGCCAACTCGGCATATAGTTCGCTAAGCTAGCTTCTTGCCAAGGCAGATAGAACGAGGAGTCGCCGTGACAGTGACCCAGATCGAAGAGGTCGTCCTGCTCGACGCCGACGACCGGCCCATCGGTCGAGCTCCGAAGGCGAGCGTCCATGGAGCCGACACCGCACGACATCTCGCCTTCTCCTGCCACGTCTTCGACGGGCAGGGCAGACTCCTGGTCACGCGCAGGGCGCTCTCGAAGCAGGCCTGGCCCGGCGTTTGGACGAATTCGTTCTGCGGGCACCCGGCCCCCTCGGAGACCCTCCTCCATGCGATCCGCCGCCGCGGCGAGTTCGAACTCGGCCTCGAGCTCGACGACATCGAACCCGTGCTTCCCACCTTCCACTACCGCGCTGTCGACGCGTCGGGCGTGGTCGAGAACGAGCTCTGCCCGGTCTACACCGCCCGCACCCGCTCGACGCCCGATCCGCACCCGAACGAGGTCATGGACATCGCGTGGGTCGATCCCGCCCGCCTCGCCGCAGCCGTCGACGATGCCCCGTGGGCATTCAGTCCGTGGCTCGTGCTGCAGGCGCGGCTGCTGCCGTTCCTCTCGGGGGCGGCCGTCGAGCCGCGGGTGCTCGCGTCATGACGGGCGTGGCCCTCGACGCGGCGCCGCGCGCCGCGATCACCGACATCGACGACGAGATCGAGGCCTTCTTCGCCAGGCGGATCGCCCGGGCGGTCGCGCACGACGCGGAGTACGCGCAACTCTGGACGGCGGCACGCGACAGCGCGGCCGGTGGCAAGAGGCTGCGCCCCGAACTCGTGCTCGCCGCGCACGCCGCATACGCGGGAGCGGGCCGTGGCGAGGCGGTGCGGCTCGCGCTGGCGTTCGAACTCCTGCACACGGCCTTCCTCATGCACGACGACGTCATCGACCACGACCTCGTGCGCCGCGGCGCACCCAACGTGACCGGCCGATTCATGCTCGAGGCCCGCGCACGCGGACTCGCCGTCGGCCGGGCTCGCGACTACGGGGAGGCCGCGGCGATCCTCGCCGGCGACCTGCTGATCAGCGCCGCGCACCGCATCGTCGCCGAGGTCGAAGCGCCCGACCGTGTCCGTGCCGCGCTCCTCGACGTGCTCGACGACTGCGTCTTCCTCACCGCCGCGGGTGAACACGCCGACGTGCGGCAGGCGACGGCCTCGCCCACGCGGCACGAGATCATCGCGATGATCGAGCGCAAGACGGCGTGGTACTCGTTCAGCGCGCCGCTGCAGGCGGGCGCCCTGCTCGGCGGCGCGCCCCGCGACGCGGTCGACCGGCTCGGCGAAGTCGGCCGGCACCTGGGTGTGGCGTTCCAGCTGCGCGACGACGTGCTCGGCGTGTTCGGCACCTCGGCGGTGACGGGCAAGTCGGTCGTCGGCGACCTCCGAGAGGGCAAGCAGACGCTGCTGATCGCGTGGGCTCGCAGCGACCCGGCGTGGCGCACGGTCGCCGACGACTTCGGACGACCCGACCTCGACGACGCGGCCGCCGCCCGACTGCGCGAGGTGATCGAGTCGACCGGGGCCCGGGCGCGGGTCGAGGCCGTCATCCGCGAACGCCACGCCGAGGCGGTCGCCGCGATCGAGTTCGGCGACTTCCCGAGCGCCCTCCGTGCCGGCCTCCTCGCCACGGCGTCGGGATGCGTGGGGCGAGAGCGATGACCCCGACGGGCCTCGACCTCTACCACCGCACGGCCCGGCTCGGCTCGGCGCGCGTGATCACCGAGTACTCGACCTCGTTCGGCCTCGCCAGCCGGCTCTGCTCGCGCGCCGTGCGCACGCACGTGGCCGCCATCTATGCGCTCGTCCGGATCGCCGACGAGATCGTCGACGGTCCGGCCGAGGAGGCCGGGCTCGACCGCGACGAGCGCCGAGCCGTGCTCGATGCCCTCGAGGTCGAGACCGAGCGGGCGATCCGCTGCGGCTACAGCGCGAACCTCGTCGTCGACGCGTTCGCGCAGACGGCCCGCGCGACGGGCTTCGGCGTCGAGTCGACGCGGCCGTTCTTCGCGTCCATGCGCCGCGACCTCGACCCGGTCGACTTCGACGCCGACGAGCTCGACGCGTACGTGTACGGTTCGGCCGAGGTGATCGGGCTCATGTGCCTGCGTGCCTTCAGCGAGGGCCTGCCGGCCGACGCCGAGCGCGACCTGCGGTGGCAGCGCGGCGCGCGGCACCTCGGTGCCGCGTTCCAGAAGCTGAACTTCCTGCGCGACCTCGCCGACGACTTCGGCGAGCGCGGACGCCGCTACCTTCCGGGCATCGACCCGGCCCATCTCACCGAGGCGCAGAAGTCGCGGGTCCTCGACGACATCGACCGCGACCTCGCGATCGCGGGCGGCGTGATCGTGGAGCTGCCGGGCGGATGCCGTCGGGCGGTCGCCGCGGCGCACGGGCTCTTCTCCGAGCTCTCGGCGCGGCTCCGGCGGACGCCGGCGCCGCGGCTCGTCCGCGAACGGGTCAGCGTCCCCTCGCCGAGGAAGCTCGCGCTGCTGCTCCGTTCGGTCGTCCGGCCACGACGCGGGATGCCTCGGCCGGGCGCCCCGGCCGAGGCCAGCGCGTTCGCGCACGGGGCACGGTCGTGAGCCGGGTGGTCGTCATCGGCGCCGGCATCGCCGGGCTCGCCACCGCCGCCCTCCTCGCGCGCGACGGCCACGACGTGACGGTGCACGAGGCGCGCGACGCGATCGGCGGGCGGGCCGGCCGGTGGGAGGCAGGGGGCTTCCGCTTCGACACCGGTCCGTCCTGGTACCTGATGCCCGAGGTCTTCGAGCACTTCTTCCGGCTCATGGGCACGAGCGCCGAGGCGCAGCTCGACCTCGTGCGCCTCGAGCCGGGGTACCGCGTGTTCTTCGAGCACGATCGCGCTCCGCTCGACCTGCACGCCGACCGACGGCGGGCGACCGCCGTGTTCGAGTCGATCGAACCGGGTGCCGGCGTCGAGCTCGAGCGGTACCTCGACTCGGCCGGGTCGACCGCGCGCCTCGCCGTCGACCACTTCCTCTACAACGACTTCTCCTCACCCGCGTCCATTGCGGCCCGCCCGGTGCTCCGCCATGCCGGGGGCCTGGGGCGTCTGCTCTTCCAACCGCTCGACCGCTTCATCGCCCGGCGCTTCCGCGACCCGCGGCTCCGCCAGATCCTGGGCTACCCGGCGGTCTTCCTCGGCACGTCCCCGGCGGCCGCGCCGAGCATGTACCACCTCATGAGCCACTTCGACCTCGACGACGGCGTGCTCTACCCGCGCGGCGGGTTCGGCGAGCTCATCGATCGCGTGGCGGCGCTCGCCCAGGAAGCCGGCGCCCGCGTGGTGACCGGTTCCCGGGTGACGGGCATCGTCGTGGAAGACGGAACGGCACGAGGCATCCGCGTGCTCGACGCCCGCGGCCTGCCGCGCGTCGAGACGGCCGACCTCGTGGTCTCGGCGGCCGACCTGCACCACACCGAGACCGCCCTCCTCGCGCCCGAGCTCCGAAGCCGGTCGGCCGCGTCGTGGCGGCGCGCCGACCCCGGTCCCGGAGCCGTCCTCGTGATGCTCGGCGTCCGCGGGCGCCTGCCGCAGCTGCTGCACCACAACCTGCTCTTCACCGCCGACTGGCAGGACAACTTCGCGCGCATCTTCGGCCCGTCGCCGTCGGTACCCGACCCGGCGTCGTTGTACGTGTGCCGGCCGAGCGCCACCGACGCCTCGGTCGCCCCGGCCGGCGACGAGAACCTGTTCGTGCTGGTGCCGGTGCCGGCCGACCCGCGCCTCGGCCGCGGGGGCGTCGACGGCGGAGGGGACCCCGCGATCGAACGGGTCGCCGACGCCGCGATCGCGCAGATCGCGGCGTGGACGGGCATCGAGGACCTCGCCGACCGCATCCTGGTCCGCAGGACCGTCGGACCCGGCGACTTCGCGGACGAACTCAACTCGTGGCGAGGCTCGGCGCTCGGGCCGGCGCACGTGCTGCGGCAGAGCGCGTTCCTTCGCGGTCGGACGGCGTCGAAGAAGGTCCGCGGGCTCTACTTCGCCGGGGCCACGACGGTGCCCGGGATCGGCCTGCCGATGTGCCTCATCAGCGCGGAGCTCGTCGCCAAGGCCGTGCGCGGCGAGCGCGGCGCCGCGCGCCTGCCGGAGCCGCAGGGCGGGCGGGTGCCCGCATGAGCTTCGCCTACCTCGGTGCGCTCGCCGCGAGCATCGCGTGCCTGGCGCTCGTCGACGTGCGGTTCCGCCTCGTCTTCGCCGCCCCCGGTCGGTCGCGACGCGCGGCCGTGGTGGTCGCCGCGGGCGTGGCGTTCTTCCTCGCATGGGATCTCGCGGGCATCGCGCTCGGCATCTTCCATCGGGCTGAGAACGCGGTGAGCACTGGCGTGCTGCTCGCCCCCGAGCTGCCGATCGAGGAACTCGTGTTCCTCGCGTTCCTCGCGTACCTGACGCTCGTGCTCTACACGGCGGCGCTGCGCTTCGCCTCGACGCGGGAGGATCGCCGACGATGACCTATCTCGTGCTCTCGGCGGCGTTCCTGGCCGCAGCGATCGCCGTCGCCGCCGTCGGGGCACCGCGCGCTCCCCGACGGCACTGGGAGGCGGTCCTGGCGAGCGGCGGCATCCTCGTCGTGCTGACCGTCCTCTTCGACTCCGTCATGATCGCCGCAGGGCTCTTCGACTACGGCGACGCGCACATCTGGGGGGTGCGCATCTGGCTCGCCCCGGTCGAGGACCTCGCCTACCCGATCGCCGGCGTGCTGCTGCTCAGCGGGCTCTGGAACCTCCTCGACGGGCCTCGCCATGCGCGCTGACGTCCGCCGGCGCGGCGCCTTCGCCGATCTCGTCACCGCGTCGCGGCCGCTCAGCTGGGTGAACACGGCGTACCCGTTCGCCGCGGCGTACCTGCTCACGACTCGCGAGGTCGATGCCGCATTCGTCGTCGGCACGCTCTTCTTCCTCGTGCCGTACAACCTCGCGATGTACGGGGTGAACGACGTCTTCGACTACGCGTCGGATGCCGCGAACCCGCGCAAGGGGGGCGCTGAGGGCGCGCTGCTCGTGCCCGGACGCCACCGGCTGACGATCATGGCGGCGATCGCGGCCTGCCTGCCGTTCGTCGTGGTGCTCGTGCTGCTCGGCGGTCTCGCGGCGTCGGCGGTGCTCGCGGTGTGCCTGTTCGCCGTCGCGGCGTATTCGGTTCCGGGCCTCCGCTTCAAGGAGGTGCCCGGGCTCGATTCGCTCACCTCGAGCGTGCACTTCGTCGGGCCCGCCGTCTACGGGCTCGTCCTGGCAGGGGCCGCGTTCACGCCACCGCTCGTCGCCCTGCTCCTCGCGTTCCTGGCGTGGGGCGTCGCGAGCCACGCCTTCGGAGCCGTGCAGGACATCGTGCCCGACCGGGCGGGCGGAATCGCCTCGATCGCCACGGCGATGGGGGCGCGCCGCACCGTTCGCCTCGCGATCGCGCTGTGGGCGGTCGCCGGGGTGCTCATGCTCGCGACGTCGTGGCCGGGCCCGCTCGCCGCGGTGCTCGTCGTGCCCTACATCGTGGCGGCGGCCCCGTTCGTCGACGTCACCGACGCGACGTCGGGCCGTGCGAACGCGGGGTGGAAGCGGTTCCTCGGCATCAACTACGCCGTCGGCTTCGTCGTGACGCTGCTGCTGATCTGGTACGCCGCGATCACGCCGTGACGTCGGAACCGTCGATCTGGCCGAGCAGCAGGTCGGTCGAGTGCCCGAGATGCTCGCGCATCGCCTCGGGACCCTGCGCCTGGATCTCGACGAGGAGCTCGCGATGCTCGTCGATGATGGCCTCGAGCGTGTAGTGCGGGCGCACGTGCAGCAGGAACAGCAGCAGCTCGCTGCCGAGCGCGTCATGGGCCTCGATGATGCGCGGGCTCGCCGACGCGGCGACGATCGCGCGGTGGAAGTCGGCGTGGAGCCGTTCGACCTCGAGCCAGTCGACGTCCCCGTCCGCCGGTCGAGCGGCGCCCGACGCCGGAGGACGTGCATCGAGGCCCGCGACCGCATGCGACTCGGCTTCAGGACGTTCGCCGCGCTCGCTCGTCAACCCGCTCAACCGCTCGAGCACGTCGACCGCCGGCGCCAGCAGCTCGTCAGGCCACGTGTCGCCGTACCGCTCGGCGATGATGCGCACCGCCTCGCCCTCGAGGGCGGCGCGCAGCTGCTGCAGCGCCCGGATCTCATCGCGATCGAAGCTGACGACCCGCACGCCGCGGTACGGCTGGGCCTCGGCGAGGCGCTCGGCCACGAGCCGCTGGAACGCCGAGCGCACCGTGTGCCGCGAGACCCCGTGGCGCTCGGCCTGCGCCTCCTCGCGCAACGGCGAGCCGAGCGCGATCGCCCCGCTCAGGATCTCCGAGCGGATCGCGTCGGCGACCCGCTCGACGGCGGTGTCCGCTGAGGACGTCGTCACCGGTGCCGGCCCGCTTCTCGCACCGCTCAGTCGCCGAGCTTCGATCGCACGACGAGCCACACGAGGCCGCCCACGGCGGCGGCGACGCCGACGGCGGCCGCGATCGCGACCCCGGGCTGCTCGTCGTAGAACGCCTTGAGCGACAGCTTCGCCCGGTCGACCCGGATGCCGACCTGCTTCGGCACGTTGAGCTTGTCTTCGAGGGCGTCGAGGGTGCGGGCGAACTCGTCGCGCGCCTGCCGGGAGGCGACCCGCGCCTGCACCCGGGTGAGGTTGCGCTCGCGCTGCGCGGACTCGCGCTTCGAAGGGCGGGGTGCGTCAGTAGCGGCGGTCATAGTCACCCGTTCCCTTCAGGGCGTCGAGGTCGGCCTTGAGGCTCTCGACCGATTCGAGAGGCTCGGAGCCCCGCTGGAAGTTCACGATGCCGATCCACACGAGCACGGCGATGACGAGCACGAGCACGCCCGACACGACGAGCGCGGCCGCCCACGCCGGCATCACGAGCGCGAGCGCGAAGATCGCCGCGGCGAGCAGGGTGAAGATCAGGAAGGGCAGCACGATGAGCGCCACCACGAAGAAGCCCGAGCCGATGCCGAAGTGCTTGACCTTGTAGGTCACCTCGGCCTTGATCTGGTCGATCTCGGCCCGCACGAGGTTCGAGATCGTGTCGGGCAGTTCGCCGATCAGCGTGAAGAGCGAGCGTTCGTCGTTCGTCGGTGCGGCCATCGCGCGGTCGCCTCCCGTCTAGGAATCGGATGCCGCGGGCTTGCCGCCGCGCGACGTGGTGCGTTTCGGCGCGGGCTTCGACGGCTTCGCCGCCCCCTCTGCGACCTCGGCGGCCGAGTCGATCGCGTCGCTCAGCGTGTCGGCGACCCCGTCGACCGCCGACTTCGCAGCCTTCGCACCGTCGGACACGCCGCGCTTGGCCTTCGCGGCGGCATCGCCGACGTCGGTCTTGGTGGCGCCGGACCCGCGCGTGGCATTGCCGATGAACGACTTCACGCCGTCGAGCACCGAGTCGGAGAGATCGCCCACCTTCGAGGCCGCGAAGCCCTTCACCTGGTCGACGCCCTGCTGCACCGCCGGCGTGTTCCACACGCCCTCTGCGGCCCGCTTGATCTGCTCGTACCGCTCTCGACCGGCCCGCGTGCCGAGCACGTAGCCGACTCCCAGCCCTACGACGAAGAGGATCTTGCCCTTCATGTGCACCCCGTCTTCCCCCGCTGATCCGCCCACAGCGACCCCTCCAGCGTAGACCCCGCACCGAGGCGCGCAAGGGGGTTGCGTCGAAATATTCCGTTCCGGCTATGCGATCGGGCCTCGTTCGGACGTCAACTGCCTGCCCGCCCTTGCGACGTCGCAGAGCCCGTGCACGTGAACGCGTCTCGGTGGTCGGTTCGATGCGTGCAACACTTGGGCGACTCCCGGCCATGTTCATGATGAGAGCAGGGAGAAGCCCATGGATCAGGATCTGGATCGCCGACTGAAGTACGCCGATCCTGCGCGACCGACTCCGGTCGCGCTCGACGCGGTGATCGACGAGCTCACGGCTCAGTCGGTATCCCGACGACGCCGCTGGTGGCTGCCCGTCATCACACTCTGCGGAGGGCTCGCGCTCGCCGGCGGGCTCGCGGCCGCGACCGATCTCGACACGTACCTGCTCTCGGTACCGCCGTTCTCGACCCTCACTGACGGAGCGATGCGCCCGATGTCGGGACTTCCGTATGTTTCTGTCGGCGAAACGGATCGTGGCGAGCAATGCGCGCTCTACCTCGACCTCGAGGGTCTCACCGATGATGAGTTCACTGCGGTGAGCGACTACTGGGCGACAGCTGACTCCGAGGCATTCGCGACGAGCATCGAGAGCCGACTCGGCGTTGTGCCGACGACGGACGACAAGGAATGGAAGGCGATCCAGGATCAGATCATTCACGACCTCGACGAGGTGGTGCCCGGCATCGTCTGGGGGACGGCGCCACCGAACCAGCCGTTCAGTCATGGTGAGCCGCACCTCGGCGCGATCAGCCGGGTGTGCACGGACGATCTCGATGCGCTGGGGTACCGCGGATGACCGCGGACTCCACGGTGATACGGCGACTGCAGGGCCGGGTCGAGTGCGTGGTGCGACGTGAAGCACCGGCGCTGCTCGCGTACTTCGAGCGACGCTGTCCGTACGAGGAAGCGCCGGATCTCCTCGGTGAGACCCTGCTCGTCGCTTGGCGACGCGCAGACGTCCTCCCCGACGATGACCAGGAAGCGCGCATGTGGCTGTACGGAATCGCCCGGCGGGTGCTCGGCACCAGCCGCCGAGGTCGAGTTCGGCGACAAGCGCTCATGGACCGCCTGCGGGACCAGGCACTCACCGACGGCACCCACGTGCCAGCACGCGACGACGATGTCCACCGAGCCCTCGGGGCCCTCGCGCCCCTGGATGCCGAGATCATCCGGCTCCACCACTGGGACGGTTTCAGCTTGGCAGAAATCGCTCGCCACCTCGGCCGGCCCGCCGGCACCATCCGCAGCCGCTACAGTCGCGCACGCGCCACGCTGCGTCTCGCTCTGGACGACGCGCCGTAGCGCGAGGCCCGACCTGTTCACGACGTCGCGGGCGCAGCCTCGTCGTTGTTCCGGCCGCGGTGCTCGTCGGCGCGCGCCTCTAGACTCCCTCGCATGACCCGACGCACCGCCCGCCTGCTCCTCGACGAGACGGTCGCCGCCGACCTCGGGCCGCTCCACGAGATCTACGGCGACGAGCGCACGTGGCGGCACCTGCCGTCGGGCCGGCACGCCGGCCTCGACGAGACGAGGCGGGTGCTCGACCGCTGGCTCACCGATTGGCGCACCGTCGGCTTCGCCGCGTGGACGGTGCGCACCGCAGCCGACCCGTCGACGGTGATCGGGCACGGCGGCTGTGCGGTTCGGGGTGGGGCGACGACCGGCGGCGCCTTCTGGAACCTCGGCTACCGATTCCGGCCCGAGGCGCACGGGCAGGGGTATGCGACCGAGCTCTCGCTCGCCGCCGTCGAGGACGCCCGTGCGCATCGGCCCGAGCTGCCCGTCGTCGCCTACCTGCTCGAGCACAACCTCGCCTCGGCGCGCGTCGCCGAGAAGGTCGGGCTCGCACTCCGCCACCGCGCGCCCGACGCGGGCAACCCCGACGCGTCGGCGATCCGGCTGGTCTACTCCGACCGCGAGCTCACGGCCGAGCAGCTCGCGGCGACCCTCGCCTGAGCGGCCGCGTCAGCCCTGCTCGCGCCGGCCGACCGCCCGGTGGCGGATGCGCGCCGCCGCCTCGCGCGCGTGCGGAACGACCGAGGCGAGCCCGGTTCCCGCGACCCACGAGCCGGTGACCTCGACGCCGGGCTCGGCTGCGACGGCGTCCTCGAGGGCGCGCACGCGATCGCGCTGCCCGATGGCGGCGTGCGAGACGGCGTCGCGCCACTCGGTGCGGCCGGATGCGCGAAGCATCCCCGCGTCGAGCGGCACTCCGAGCAGCCGGCTCGCGTCGGCGAGCGCGAGCGCCGCGACCGCGTCGTCGGCGAGGCCGTCGAGCGGGTTCGGCTGACCGGCCCGCCCGTACGAGAGCCGCACCACATGGCGCCCACCGGCGCGCTCGGCGAGCCAGCTCCACTTCGCGGTCGAATGCGTGAGCGCCTTTGCGGCGACCCCGGAGGTGTCGGCGGCGACGAGCACGCCGGTGCCACGGGGTGACGCGTCGAGCGCCGGCGCGTCGAGCACGAGCGTGACGAGCTCGACCGAGGCCGCGTGCGGCCAGTCGCCCGTCGACTCCCAGCCCTCGACGGCCTCGTCGAGGAGGCGGAGCGAGGTGTGCGCCGGCGCCGCGAGCACTACGTCGGGTGCGACGAGGTCGAACTCGTCGGCGGCATCGGCATCGGCATCGGCATCGGCATCGGCATCGGCGTCGGACACCGTCGCGCGCACCCGCCACCCCGCGTCGCCGACGCGCTCGATCGAGGTGGCCTCCGCACCGGTGATCACCGTCACGTCGAATCGCTCGAGTTCGCGCACGAGCGCATCGACGAGGGTGTGCATGCCCCCGCGCAGGCCGCGTACCGCACCGCCCGCCTTGCGCTGCTCGACGAGCTGGCCGACGCCGCCCGACAGCGACCCCATGCGGGTCATCGCCTCGTTGAGGCCGGGCGCGACGACGTCGAGGTCGAGCAGGTCGGGGTCGGCCGAGTAGACGCCGGCCGAGATCGGCGTCACGAGCTTGTCGAGCACGGCCGATCCCATGCGCGAGCGCACGAGTTCACCGAGGCTGCGGGCGCGACCGATCCGCAGGATCGGCATGAGCCGGTCCCCATACGCCCGGGCCGCGCCGTTCCATCCGATGATGCGGCGCACGTCGTCGCCGAGCGGATTCGCGGGAATGCCGAGCACGCCGGTCCTCGGGAGGGGCGCGGCGTCGAGCGCATCGTTCGCGCCACCGCTCCAGACGAGCCAGGCGCCCGCCGGGTTCGGGTCGACGACCTCGTCGTCGAGCCCGAGCGAGGCGACCAGTTCGGCGACCGTGCCGCCGCGCGTCGCGAACGACTCGGCGCCCGAGTCGAGCGTGAGGCCGTCGAGCTCGATGCGTCCGACGCATCCGCCGAGCGCGTCGCGACGCTCGAGCAGCGCGACCCGCAGGCCGATCTTCGCGCACTCGAGCGCGGCGACCATGCCGGCGACCCCGCCGCCGATCACCACGACGTCGGCCGCGGTCAGCGGACTCGGAGACTCCGCCTGTGCGTCGCGCCGAGGAGCGGGTTCGTCGTCGCGACGCGCCGCGTCTCCGGATCCCGCCAGGTCGCTCATGACGCGCCCGCCTCGTGCACGAGCTCGACCACGCGGGTGAGCACCGTCGGGTCGGTCTCGGGCGGAACGCCGTGGCCGAGGTTGAAGACGTGCGCGGGCGCGACCGTTCCCTTGGCGAGGACCTCGCGCACCGCGGCCTCGAGGACCGGCCACGGCGCGGCGAGCAGCGCCGGGTCGAGGTTGCCCTGCAGCGGCACCCCCGCGCCGACGCGCTCGGCGGCGACGTCGAGCGGTACGCGGTAGTCGACGCCGACGACGTCGACCCCGACCTCCTTCATGGCGCCGAGCAGCTCGCCCGTGCCGACGCCGAAGTGCACGACGGGGACCGGCCGGGTCGCGCCCGAGGCGTCCGCGGTCTCGAACTCGAGATCGTGCACGAAGCTCAGCGCGCGTGCCGAGGCCGGGGCGACGTGGGCCTCGTAGTCGGCGAGCGAGAGCGCGCCGGCCCACGAGTCGAAGAGCTGCGCTGCCGAGGCGCCCGCGACGATCTGGGTGCGCAGGAACCGGCCGGTGAGCTCGGCCGTCCACTCCATGAGCGCCCGCCAGGCACCGGGATCGGCGTGCATGAGCGTGCGGGCGGCGAGGTGGTCCTTCGAGGGGCCGCCCTCGGCGAGGTAGGCGGCGAGGGTGAACGGCGCGCCCGCGAAGCCGATGAGCGGGGTCGCCGCGTTCCCGCCGGTCGACGCCGCCTCGGGCGTGCGGTTCAGCTCGGCGATCGTCAGCGCGACCGCCTCGGCGATGGGGGCGGATGCCTCGTCGAGTCGGGCGGGATCGATGGCGGTGAGCTCGGCGACGGCCGCGGCATCCGCGTAGCCCTTCGTGAAGACCGGGCCGCGACCCGGCTGGATCTCGACGTCGACGCCGACGAGCTTCAGCGGCACCACGATGTCGCTGAAGAAGATGCCCGCGTCGACCCCGTGGCGCCGCACCGGCTGCAGGGTGATCTCGCTCGCCATCGCCGGGTCGAGGCAGGCGTCGAGCATGCGCGTGCCGACGCGCAGGTCGCGGTACTCGGGCAGCGAGCGACCGGCCTGGCGCATGAACCAGACGGGCGTGGTGTCGGCACGCTCGCCGCGGTACGCGCGCACGAGTCGCGAGTCGCTGGTGAGGCCGGCGGAGAGGGGATGCTGCGGGGAGAGGATCACGCCCGACATTGTCTCGCATCGGGCTGGGAGCAGCGGGCTGCTGCAGCGAGCGGTGGAAGCGGAGCGCGTCGTCGATCTACCCGAGCACGCTCGCCGGGCACCGGCCGATCGCCGCTCGCACTCGCGAGAAGAGGGTCCGCGGCGAATAGGAAGGAAAGCTCACCGACTCTTCCGCTCGCGGCGCGCCACGCGCTATGGTCGGAGGCGTTGTGCGCCACCCACGCATGACGACGCGCCGCCAGGCGGCGCGCCTCCGCCCCCACGGAGAAACGCATGTCCCGAACGATGTCGTCCACCCTGTCCATCGCGCGTGCCGCTCGCGGCGCCGGTCGCCTGCGAGGCGTCCGGTGAACGCCGAGGCGCCGCACCGCGCGAAGCTGACCGTCCTCATCGCGCTCTTCGCCGCCCTCGTGATCGCGGCCCTCGCCCTCGGCGGCAGCCGCGTCGACGAGGTCGTGCTCGGGCTGCCGTCGGTGTCGGGCGGCAGGGCCACGCTCGCCGTGATCGCGGCCGCCGCGGTCGTCTGCGCGATCTGGCTCCTCGTCCGCCTCGGTCGTGCCGGACGCTGCCGTGCCCGGCGTCGTGCGCTCGAGGCGAGCGTGCGCGGCCAGGTCAGCTGCGGCATCCGCACGCGCATGCTCGTCGCCGACCTCAACGAGCTGCGCGTCGACGAGCCGCATCCGATCCGCCTCGCGGCCCGCTACTCGATCGTCGTCGACGAGCTCGGCGTCGCGTTCTGGAACGGCGGCCGCCGCCCCCGCCGAGCGGTCTTCTTCCCGTGGCGCGAGGTGCGCAATATCCGCGCCGACTCGATGGTCATCGGCGGCACGCTCGTCTCCGTGCTCGTGCTGCGCGTTCGCCGAGGCGGCACGAGCGTCGAGTTGCCGATCGTCTTCAGTGCGCCCCGCCCCGGTGCCTACGCCCTGGGCGACGCCCCGTTCTTCGCGCTCGTGCGCAGCTGGAAGGCGCTGCACCGCGAGGCGCTCAGGGCCGAGGGCATCGAGCCGCCGCCCGTGACCGGCGCGATCCCGGTGATCCGGCCGGGCGCGGCGTTCGCGGGGGTCCGGTAGGGCGCGACGCGAGGCTGTTGCGCCCCGAGTCATCCTCGCTTTCGACCCCGGGTAGAATCTACGAGTGCTCATCTGCCTGACCGCGAGCCACAAGAACGCCGCATTCGACACCCTCGAACGGCTTTCGGCGCACGCGGAATCCGCCGCGCCGCGCATCCTCGACCGTCATGACTCGCTCCAGGGTGCGGTCGTCGTCGCGACCTGCAACCGCTTCGAGGCCTACCTCGACCTCGACACCCGCGAGGGCGACTCCCCCGTGCCCGCCGTGCACGAGGCGATCCGCGCGGTCGGCGACGCGGCCGGCGTCGAGCCCGACGAGCTGCGGTCCACCTTCGGCTTCGTGCACGGCAACGCCGTCGCCGGCCACCTCTTCTCGGTCGCCGCCGGCCTCGAGTCGGTCGTCGTCGGCGAGGGCGAGATCGCCGGCCAGGTGCGTCGTTCGCTCGAGCGCGCCCGCGCCGAGGGCACCACGACCCCCGAACTCGAGCGGCTCTTCCAGCGCGCCTCGCAGACCTCCCGCCGGGTGAAGAACGAGACGGGCATCGGCGGCGCCGGGCGCTCGCTCGTGCGCCTCGCGCTCGAGCTCGCGTCGAGCCGCGTCGCCGACTGGTCGGCCGCGCGCGTGCTGCTCGTCGGCACCGGCCAGTACGCCGGGGCGACGCTCGCGGCGCTCCGCGACCGCGGCGCGAACGACGTGCGCGTCTACTCGCCCTC
Organism: Agromyces sp. NPDC127015; assembly: GCF_042725165.1. Taxonomy (NCBI): domain Bacteria; kingdom Bacillati; phylum Actinomycetota; class Actinomycetes; order Micrococcales; family Microbacteriaceae; genus Agromyces; species Agromyces sp. NPDC127015. The sequence continues at coordinate 232,350 of NZ_JBHXDI010000001.1, forward strand.
GGGCCGGGCTGCGAAGTTCGCACGCGGCCACGACATCACGGCCGTCTCGCACGCGGGCTACGCCATCGCCGCGGCGGCCGCCGACGTCATCATCACCTGCACGACCGCCGACCACCACGTCGTCGACCGGGTGCTGCTCGAGGGCGGCCGGGCGACGCTCGCGGGTTCGCACGCCGCGCTCGCCGCTTCCGGCGCGCCCGAGTCGCAGGCGACGGGCCCGGATGCCGCGGCCCACGCCGTGCTCGCCGAGTTCCGCGCCTGGTGCCCCGTGCCCGAGGCCGCGCAGGGCGCGCGCCAGCTCGTCATCGACCTCGGCATGCCGCGCAACGTCGCGACCGACGTCGTCGAGGTCGAGGGCGTCGAGCTGCTCGACCTCGAGACCATCCGCCGGCATGCACCGCTCGAAGAGCTCGGCGCCTCCGACGACGCACGCGTGCTCATCGAGCGCGCGGCCCGCAACTTCGGCGCCGTCGGCGAAGAGCTCGACCTCGCCCCCTCGGTCGTCGCGCTCCGTGCGCACGTGCAGGGCGTGCTCGAGGCCGAGATCACCCGCGCCCGCTCGCGCGGCACGGGCGACCCCGCAGCCGACGAACGCGTCGAGGCCGCACTGCGGCACATGGCCGGCGTGCTGCTGCACACGCCCATGGTGCGCTCACGCGAATACGCTCGCGCCGGCGAGCAGCGTGCGTGGATCGACGGCCTCGAGGCCGTGTTCGGCGTGCGCGCCGACGAGTCGCGCTGACCCCGCAGCCGCATCGCCCGGCGCTCAGCCGGGGATCGGGGCACCCAGATCGGCGATGATGCGCTCGATCTCGCCGACCGCATAGGCCGCGAGTTCGCGTTGCTCGGCCTCGGCCGCGGCATCCGTCTCTTCGAGGTCGCCGATCACGATGATGTTCTCGTCGTTGAGGGTGTTGGCGGGGGCGGTGTAGTTGAAGCTGCCCACGACGAGCAGGCGCTCGTCGATGACCATGAGCTTGTGGTGAAGCTTGCGCACGCCCGTCTTCGGCTTGTTGACGTAGAGGTCGACGTCGCCGGCGGCGAGGCCGGCGGTCGCGGCCCACTTCGCGGCGCCCTGCTCGCGGTCGAGCACCCCGCGGATGCGCTGCACGAGAGGACGCAGCCGGATCATCGTGTCGTCGATGCCCGAGGACTGCGCGAAGGTGAACATCGCGAAGTCGACCGACTCCCTCGCCTTCAGCATCTGCTTCATGATCTCCATCTCGGGGCCGTGCCGCGGCGCGAACAGCGGCTTGACCCGCACGTGCGGCAGGTCGAACTCCTTCGGCTTCGGCTCGACCCGCTCGTGGAGGTCGCCGAACGTGCCCGAGCGCATGCGCTCGAACTCGTGGACGTACTCGGTCGCGGCCCGCTGCCCGTGCAGCACCACGACGTGGTTGAGGTTCTGTCCGGCGCCGCGGCCCGAGGTGGCGTTCGTCCCGGTGTCGGTGAGCGTGAAGTTGGTCGAGCCGGTCAGCACCGCGGCCTTCGGCTTGCGCGTGTCGCGCACGATGAACTTCTGGTGGAAGATCTTCGGGTTGAGGTCACTCACGACGTCGACCCTGGCCTTCAGGAGCGCCCCGAGGATGATCCGGTTCTCCTCGTGGTCGCCGGCGCTTCGCCAGGGGTCGGCGAGTGCGGTCTCCTCCGTGAGGTAGTCGCCTTCGAGAATGAGGCGCACCCGGACGCCGCGGGCCCTCGCCGCGATGATCGATGCTGCGATCGCGCGCGAGTCGATCTCCTGCACCGCGATCGCGAGGCTGTGGTCGGCCTCGTCGATGAAGTCGCGGATCGCGCCGTCGAGGTCGTCGGGTCCCCCGACCGACCGCGGGCCGAGGTGCAGCTCGATGCCGCCGATGCTCACCGACATGATGGGCCTCCTTATCTGAGACATCCTCACCCAGGGTGCCGCGCGGAGTGCCCGTCCGGATCAGGGCGGGCCCGGAGGCCGGTGCCTCGGAACCGGCGCCGGATCTCGTGCATGCTCCGGCGATTCGACCGCGCAGGATCGACGACGGCTCGGCCGTCGGCGCCCGCAGGGGCGTACGGTACGGGGCCGCTGCCCCGGTCCGGCATGAGCACGAGCGGTCACGCGGGCGCCGAGCCGCTCACAGCCCGTCCTCCAGGTGCCAGTGGTTCTGCCAGCGCCAGTCGATCGGCTCCGACAGGCGCTGGTACCGGATGTCGGTCGACAGGCGCATGCGCCCCTCGGCGTCGACGTTGTCGAGGCCGGCGTGCACGAGGTGCGCGGAGTGCACCATGACGTCGCCCGCGGCGTAGTCGGCGACGAGCCAGCGGGCGTCGTACTCGTCGGCGAGGCCGGGAAGATCGGCGGTGATCGACGCCGCGGGGTGGCGGAGTTCACCGGCCGCCTCCTGCGCCATCACCCGGCGATGGCTGCCCTCGAGGTAAGCGAGTCCGCCCCGCTCGAGCGGGATGTCACCGAGCGGGATCCACATCGACAGCACGCGGTCGCTGCCCTCGCGGAGGTACACGAGGTCGTAGTGCGCCTGCGTGGCCGTGCCGATGCCGCGCTCGCCCGGCTTCGTGTGTCGGATGATCTTGCGCCGGTGCAGGTGCACGTCGTCGCCGAGCAGCCACGCGAACCACTCGGAGATCCGCGGCGACCGGCAGAGCGCCTCGTACTGCGCGCCGGGCACGATCTCGTCGAACAGGATGCGCCGGTACGAGGCCCGGTCGACGTCGTGCGGCGCGGCGATGCCGTCGACGGGGTCGGACCCTTCGGCGATGAGGCCCGCTTCGGCGAGCACCTCGAAGTAGTAGCGGCGGAACTCGAGGACGTCCTCCGGCACGAGATGGCCAGTGAGGTAGAGGTACCCGTCTCGGCGCAGCCGGGCCCACAGCGCATCGCGATCGCCGCGCTCGGCCATCGGCACCGGCTCGAGCTCGCCGAGACGTGATGGAGTTTCTTCGAGCACGTATCCGTTGGACGTCAGCATGCGTCCATCATCAACTCGGGCGAGCGCACGCGGAATAGACTCCTGAGACGAAGGAATTGGACTTTCATGACCGCTTGGGCGCTCTACTCGCAATCGCACCCGCTGCTCGTCGAGTACGGCCTCGCCTGCCTCGGGGCCGGTCGGCACGAAGGCCCGTCGCCCGGGTTCGGCGGTCGACGCCGGCTCGGCGACTATGCGATCGTCTTCGTCACGAGCGGCGCCGGTGTCTACCGCGACCCGCTCGTCGGCACGATCGAGATCGAGGCGCCGGCGACGATCCAGGTGCTCCCGCAGCGTCCGCACGACTACGCCTCGCCGCGAGGCTGGACCGAGCACTGGGTGCTCTACACGGGGGCGACCGTCGCCGCCTTCGAGGGGCTGGGCGTGCTCGACCGGCGCCGGCCCGTGCAGCTCGGCGTGACGCTTCCGGCCGACCTTGCCGTCCGATTCGACGCGCTGCGCGGCGCGCTCGGCCGGCCGGGCTGGCGGGGAGCGTTCGACGCATCGACCCTCACGCAGGACCTCCTCGCCGACTCGGTCGCCGGCCGCCGCGCCTCGCCGACGGCGAGCGAGGCGACGGTCGCCGCCGTGCAGGCCGATGCTGCGCTGCACCTGGATGTCGCGGCCCGAGCCGCGCTCGCGGGCGTGAGCGTCGGCACGCTCCGCGAGCACGTCAGGGAGGTGACCGGCGGGACGCCCAACGAGCTCGTCATCGGCACCCGGATCGACCGCGCGTGCGGGCTGCTCGCATCCACCCGCCTCGCAGTGCGGGCGGTCGCGGCGAGTGTCGGCTACGACGACGCAGCCTACTTCTCGCGCCTGTTCACGCAGCGCATCGGAGTCGGCCCGGCCGAGTTCCGCAGGCGGCACCGCCGCTAGCCGGTGGCTAGGCCTCGTCGTCGGGCCAGAGGCGCCGCGTCGCCGGAAGCACGTCGAAGAGTTCCGCGCCGAGCACTCGACGGAGCTCGGGCACCGCGAAGTCCGACCTCGAGCCCGTTCGAGAATCGGCGCAGCTCGCGCAGCACGATCACGAGCCGTCGGTCGTGACACAACACCTCATCGAGTACGAGCCGCCCGGGCAGCTCGCCGGGCGGCGGCTGCCACCACGGAAAGTATCGGCGGCTGGGCGCCCGGCTCGGGAGGCACGGGCAACCGGTCGAAGAATCCGCCTTCGGAGTGCATGATCCGCGGGCTAGACGCACGAACGCCCCCGCGGTGAGGATCGCGGGGGCGTTCGCGCAGGTGGGCGCCGGGCGGGGCGGCGAAGCGGCCCGGCGCCGGTCGATCACTCGGCGCCGAAGAACTCCAGTTCGGCGATCGAGGCCCATGGCTGCCCGTTGTGCGAGCTCGTGGCGACGACCTTCACGAAGCCGGCGGTCACCGGCTCGTCGAACATGACGGGCTGCGGCGCAGTGCCGGTGGCGAGCTCACCGCTCGCGACGGGGTCGCCCCAGTCCTCGCCGTCGGCGCTCACGTACACCTCGTAGCCCTTGATGCGGCCGTTCGGCTCGGTGCCCGGACGCTGCTGGATCGAGATCCCGCGCAGCTCCTGCGCACCGCCGAGGTCGATCGAGACGTGGTGCGGGTAGGCCGGCGAGGCGTTGAGCCACTCGCTGTGCCAGCAGCTCGCCGGGTCGCCGTCGATCACGTTCGTCGCGTGGCCGTCCTCACCCTCCGTCTCCTCCGAGTCGGCGTCGACGACCGTCATCGCGTCCTTCGGCAGCGGCGTCGGGGCGGCCGCGCGGGTGCCCCAGACGTTGAGCTCGTTCGCGCCGGCGAAGGCCGCACCGTTGATCGCGTTGAGCCCGACGAGCTTCACGTACCGCGCGTCCGTCGCCGCGAACGACAGGTGCTGCACCTCGGCGGTGCTCGCGAACTGGCCGGCCTTCACAGGGCTGCCCCAGCTCTTGCCGTCGGTGCTGAGATACAGCTCGTACTGCTTGATCGAACCGTTGCCACGACGCACCTGGTAGTCGAACCCGTCGACCGCGTAGCTGTCGCCGAGGTCGAGCGCGATCCAGTGCGGGTACGGGGTGTCGGGGTTCACCTGCGACCATGCGGAGTGCCACATGGTCGCGGCGTTGCCGTCGATCGCGGCATTCGCGCTGCCGTCGCCGGTGCCCGGCTCGGCGTCGCTGACCCCGGCGATCGAGAGGCGCGACTGCGGGATCAGTCCCGGCGGCAGGGTCGGCACCGAGACGGATGCCTCGACGGTTCGCGTGCCGCCCGTGACGGTGTACCCGGCCCCGGCCGAGATCTCGTAGCTCCCCTGCTCGATGTCGGCCGGGGCCGACACGCGCCAGGTCGTCTTCACGGTGGCTCCCGGCGCGACCGAGGCGAACTCCGCGGCGCCGACGGGGGTGACCTTCCAGCCCTCGGGCGCGACGAGCTCGGTCGCGACCTGCGTCGCGGGCTCGGGCTCATGGTTCGTGAAGGCGGTGGTGAAGGCGTTGGCCTCACCCGGCACGAGGCCGCTCACGGGCGCGGTGAGCGCGAGGCGGGCGCAGGCGCCCGAGGACTCGCTCTCACCGAGGTCGACGATGCGGAGGTTGTCGAGGATGAGGTCGGACCCTGCGCCGCCGACGGCGTTGCGCCGGAGGCCGATGTACGGGTCGCCGCAAGCGGGTGCGTCGAACTCGTGCACGAACTCGGTCGTCTCGTGGACGGCGTCGAACGCCGACGAGGTGAGGTCGACCGTCTTGGACGCACCGTCGGCGATCTGGTCGACGCCCGTGACGAACGAGTAGGCGCCCGCGACCCCGCTCTGATAGTCGAACGAGACCCGGTAGCGATGCCCCGCCACGAACGGCGCGGTGTACTCGGAGGTGCGGTAGACGAGTCCGCGGTTCTCCTCGTGCGCCATGAGCGAGAAGTCGCCGTCGAGCACCATGTCGAACGAGCGGCCGTTCCAGCCCTGCTGCGTGAAGGGCCCGTTGCGCTTCGCGATGTGGGTGCGCGGGTCGGTCGAGCCGCCCGCGTCGCCCTTGAAGAACGGGCCCCAGCCCTGGTCGACCTGTTCGAAGTCCTCGTCGACGAGCACGTCTTCGCGCCCCGTCGGGTCGTCGCTCGAGACCACCCGCACGTTGTCGATGCGCACGGGCGCCTCACCGTCACCCGCGGCGATCGTGAGCGTCGGCCGGGTGTCGGCGGTCACGGTGATGTAGCTCCGCAGCCGCTGCAGCGTGGTGTCGCGCCATTCATCGGCCGCCATGAGGTTGACGGCGCCAGAGCTGTCGATGCTCGTCGAACCGCCCTCGCCGGCGTCGCCGGCGACGTCGACCGACAGGGTCGTCGGCCTGGTCCGCCCGGCCGCGACGCCGAGGTCGGCCGAGACCGCGTAGGTGCCGGGCGCGAGCTCGCCGAGACGCTGGCTGATCGAGGCCTCGCCGGCACCGAGCACGGCGGCACGGCGGCCGCGGCCGTCGATTTCGACGGTCGCTGCGCCCTGCGGGTTCCAGCCGTCGAGGTCCGTCTCGTTGAAGCCGGGGTCCTGCACCGGGGTGCCCTGGCCGAACGAGGCCTTCTTCGGCAGCGTCGATGCGCCCGTCGCGTTCGCACCGGGCACGAGCACGTAGGCCCGGCCCGCTTCGGCGTCGATCGTGACGGCGCCGCCCGTGACGGGCAGGTCGGCGACCTTCGTGCGGCCCTCGTCGCCCAGGGCGAACAGCTGCAGGGACGAGGCATCCGCGAACCCGTCGGTGAGCTGCCACGTGGTCTGACCGCCCGCCGGGCTGTAGTGGTAGAGCTTGTCGGCGGCCTTGCCCGCCTTCGACGACCACGGCAGCAGGTACGTGTCACCGCGCAGCACCTCGGTGCCGTCGACGGTGATGACGCGGTCGGCGGCCGAGGTGCCGGTCACGCTCACGCCGTCCTCGAAGTCGATGCGGTCGGCTGCCCACCGCGTGATCTCGTGGTGCTGCAGGAATTTCGCGGGCACGTTCGCCGTCCACACGTTCTCGAGGAAACCGGGGAAGTCGTTCTGCCCGGTCCAGCCCTCGAACTCGACGATGTGGCTCGTGCCGAGCAACGGATGCGGGTTCCAGACGTCGGACTGCGTGTTGTTCACGAAGCGCAGGATCTGCGAGTTCACGCCCTTGTTCGACGAGCCGCCGTAGTTCTCGTCGTTCGCCCAGTGCGACCACGTGTTGTTCTCGGCGAGCTTGTCGGCCCACTCGGAGCCGACGCGGAAGCCGTGCTCGACGAGCGAGTCCTGCAGCGTCTGGGCGAGCCAGCCGTGCTCGTAGTAGACGTCGATGTAGGCGAAGTCGAGGTTGTCGTCGGTCGCGTCTGCGAGCTCGCCGATGCGCTTGTCGAGCTCGCCCGAGACGCGGTCGTAGCGCTGGTCGATGTAGTACGACTGGTCGAGCCAGTTCCAGCCCTTCGAGTTCTCGTTCGCGATCTCGTCGCTGAACGAGTTCGCCTCGGGGTAGATCTCGGTCGCGTTGAGGTGAACGCCGAAGGAGGCGTTCCACTTCTTGCCGGCCTTCACCGCCGCGTTGAGCTCGTCGAGCCCGCCGGCGCGCTCGTTGAAGTTGTCGCCGTAGTCGGTGTTCGCCGAGTCGTGGCCCTCGCTCGTGAAGCCCTTGAGCATGGCCACCTGGCCGAGGCCGTCGGTGTTGAGCGCGATGCGCTTCACGTCGTCGAGGGTGCGCAGGAACGGGTGGGTCGCCTGCGAGGCGAAGTTGAACGGGATGTGCGTGATGACGTTCTCGGGGGTCTGGTCGCCCTTGTTCGGGGCGACGCGGATGTCGCGCATCGCGATCGCGCCGTCCTGCCAGTCGACGACGTCGTCGCCGTTGGCGTCTGGGGTGATCGCGACCGCGACCCACGGCAGCTCCTCGGTGTCGCTCGACCCCTGGGCGCGGTAGAGCCACGGTCCGCTCGCGATGCCGACCTCGACGCCGTCGCCGTCCGCGACCGCCTGGCGCCAGAAGTTGCCGGCGTCCTTCTGCGAGGGCCCCGACGAGGTGTCGTAGAGCGCGTTCGTCGCGAACGCCGCGGCGAGCTCGCCCGTGTTCGCGATGATCGCGTTCGAGCCCTTGGGCGCGGCATCGAGGGGGGTGCCGGCCGTCACGGGGAGGAACACGTCGCCCGAGACGTTGCGGTCGACCGACAGGTTCGCCGCCGCGACCGCGGCGCCGGCCTCGTCGGAGGAGACGGTGACGAGCCGGTGGTTCGGGATCTGCAGCGTCTTCACGACGCCGTCGGGGTCGGTGATCTTCGTGACCTCGATGGTGACGACGTTCTGCTTCACCGAGAGCCGCGCCTCGATCGAGACGCCGTCGAGGGCGGACGGCGTGAGCACGTAGTCGACCGCGTCGCCGTCGTCGACGCGCGAGGCGACCTCGACGGGCTCGGCCGTGCCGTTGATCGTGATCGACGTGATCGTCGCGTCGTTGCCGTGCATCGTCGCGCCCGACTCGCGGTCGGTGTACGCGACGACCTGCGGGAAGCCGGCCGACGCCGTCACCGCGAGATCGCGGCTCTGCAGGGCGAACGTCTCGCCCGCGACGGCGACGGCGAACCCGTCGGGCACGAGTGGGGCGGCCTGCGCCGGCACCGCGCCGAGCGGGGCGATCACGCCGCCCGCGATGGCGCACCCCAGCCCGAGTCGCCAGAGGCGGCCAGGGGGTCGTGATGAAGGCATCTTCGTCTCCATTCCCGCGTCGTGTCGACGCGTCCACATCGACCTGCGCCGACGGCGCAGTTCAGTCGAAGGTCTCGATGTACTCCTGCTCGGGTCCGAGCTCGGCACGCTCGCGCAGCTCGACGGCGTCGCCGAGTCGCTCGAGCTCGAGCACGGCGATCGTGTTCTCGCCCGCCCGCAGCAGCGGCGCGGGCACGTAGTAGGTCTGCTGGGGACCGATCTCCCAGTAGCGGCCCAGCAGGAATCCGTTCACCCACACGAACCCCTTGCCGAAGCCGGGGAACGCGAGGAACGCATCGGCCGGCTCGTCGACGGCGAGGTTCGCCGTCGTCAGCCCGGCCAGCTCGCGCGCGCCCCACTCGTCGAGCGGCAGCGGTCGCGCCGCCCAGCGCTGCACGAGCCGTCGGTCGAGCTGCACGCCGCCGAGGATGCCCTTGCCCTCGCCGAGCAGCGGACCGTAGTTGATGCGACCCTGGTTCTCGACGACGAGCTCGAGCACGACGGGCCGCCCCTCCCCCGCGAGTCGCACGCCCGATGCGGCCTGCTCGGCGTCGAGCACCGCGACCCGCACGCCGTCGACGAACACGAGGGCGCGGTCGCGCAGCCCCCGGATCGTGAGCAGTGCCCCGCCCGACGGCACGACCGGACGGGCCTCGTAGAGCACGAGGCCCGCGTCGAGGCCGAGCTCCTCGAACGTGGGCGGGTTCGCCGCGCGCACCGGCTCGCCGGCCGCGCGCAGCACGTCGAGCAGCTCGCGACCCGGCCGCACGGGCAGCGTCGCCGCCGGCAGCACGGGCGGAGTCGGGGATGCCTCGGGCGGCGTCAGCCCCGAGGCATCCTGCAGCACGTCGCGGATGCGACAGAACTTCTCGGTCAGCGCGCCGTTCTCGGCGATCGGGGCGTGCGAGTCGTAGCTCGTCTGCGTCGGCTGCAGGCGCACGCCGTCGTGGTTCGCGCCCGACCAGAGGCCGAAGTTCGTGCCGCCGTGCGCCATGTAGAGGCTCAGCGAACCACCCTCGGCGATGATGTCGGCGACGACACCGGCCGCGCCCTCGGGCGTCCGCACGTGGTGGGGGTCGCCCCAGTGGTCGAACCAGCCGTTCCAGAGCTCGGCGCACATGAACGGCTCGTCGGCGCGGCGCTCGCGCAGCATCGACGCCGCCTGCGCGGCGCGCGAGCCGAACGTCGCGGTCGCGAGCACGCCCGGCACGCTCCCGCCGTCCTGCATGAGCTCGGTCGGGCCGTCGGCCGTGTAGACGAGCTCGGTGACGCCGCCCGCGACCAGACGCTCGCGCAGCCACGCGAGGTAGTCGGCGTCGTCGCCGTAGCTGCCGAACTCGTTCTCGAGCTGCACGGCGACGATCGGGCCGCCGTGGCTCGCCTGCAGCGGCACGAGCCGCGGCAGCAGCTCGTCGAACCACGCGTCGACGGCGTCGAGGTAGGCGGGGTCGCTCGAACGCAGGCGCAGGCCCGGCGTGCCCGAGAGCCAGGCGGGAAACCCGCCGTTGTCCCACTCGGCGCAGATGTACGGCCCGGGCCGCACGATCGCGTCGAGGCCGACCTCGGCGGCCAGCTCGAGGAAGCGCTCGAGATCGCGCCAGCCCGAGAAGTCGACCTCGCCGCGGCGGCGCTCGTGGAAGTTCCACGCGACGTAGGTGTCGACGGTGTTGAGGCCGAGCGCGACCATGCGCTCGAGGCGGTCGCGCCACTGCGCCGGGTGCACCCGGAAGTAGTGCAGCGAGCCCGAGAGGACGCGGTGCGGACGGCCGCCGCGCAGGAAGGCGCCCGCCTCGTACGTGAGCAGCGCGGTCGCGGCGCGCTGTTGCGTGTCGGTCACTTCACGGCCCCCGCGGTGAGCCCGGCGCGCCAGAAGCGCTGCAGGCTGAGGAAGGCGATGATGAGCGGCACCACCGAGAGCAGCGCGGCCACCACGACCGTGCCGGCCGGCACCTGCCCGTTGCTGCCCGCCCAGCCGACGAGGCCGACGGTCACGGGCTGCAGCGAGCTGTCGTTCAGCACCATGAGCGGCAGCAGGAAGTTGTTCCAGACCTCGACGAACTGGAAGAGGAAGATCGTGACGAGCGCCGGCGACATGATGCGCATGCCGATCGAGAAGAAGATGCGGAACTCGCCCGCCCCGTCGATCCGGCCGGCCTCGATGAGCTCGTCGGGCACCGACTGCGCCGCGAACACGCGGGCGAGGTAGACCCCGAACGGGCTCACGACGCTCGGCAGCAGCACGGCGAGCGGGTTGTTGAGCAGCCCCACCTGGTTGAACAGCAGGAAGAGCGGCAGCGTGAACATGACCTTGGGGATGAGCACGGCGGCGAGGATGACGCCGAACACGACGCCGCGGCCGCGGAACTCGTACTTCGCGAGCGCGTACCCGGCCATCGCCGAGAGCAGCGTTCCGACGAGCGCCGACGTCCCCGCGTAGAAGACGCTGTTGAGCATCCACCTGCCGAAGATGCCGTCGCTCTCGGCGAAGACGAGCGTGATGTTGTCGAACAGCCCGAAGCCGTCGAACCACAGGCCCGGCTCGGAGAATTGCTTACCGACGGGCTTCGTCGACGCTACGACGAGCCACCAGATCGGCACGATGAAGTAGAGGGCCGAGAGCCCCAGCAGGGCGAAGACGCCGAGGCGGCTCGCGAGGTTCGCCTCTCGCCGCGAGCGGCCCGGGCGGTCGGCATCCGGTCGGTCGGAACGCGGCGGTCGCTCGGCCGACACGAGGGCGGGGGCGCTCATCGCTCGCCTCGATTCATGAGCTTGAAGAAGGTGAACGAGAGCACGCCGACGAGGAGCGCGAGCACGACCGACTGCGCGGCCGCGTAGGGGTAGTTCTGGGCGGTGACCTGCGCCTGCGCCGCCATGAGGGGCGTGAACGTGTTGCTGATCGCTCCGCCCGAGATGGTCTGCAGCACCTTGGGCTCGTTGTAGAGCTGGGCGGAGCCGATGATCGAGAAGACGGCGGTCAGCACGAGGGCCGGGCGCACCATGGGGATCTTGATGCTCCACGCGATGCGGAAGGCGCCGGCGCCGTCGAGGCGTGCCGCCTCGATCGTCTCGGCGGGGATCGTCTGCAGCGACGAGTAGATGATGAGCATGTTGTAGCCGGTCCAGCCCCAGGTGACGATGTTGGCGACCGCCCACAGCACCACCTCGGGTGCGAAGAAGGGGATGCCGGTACCGACGACCCGCTCGAGCAGGGTGTTGATCGGGCTCGTCACGGGCGAGTAGAGGAACGACCACATGACGGCGGCGATGACGCCGGGCACGGCATAGGGCAGGAAGGCCGCGAGCCGGAAGAAGCCCTTGCCGCGGGCCGAGCGCGAGTCGAGCAGGAGGGCCAGCACGAGCGCGAGGCCGAGCATGACGGGCACCTGCACGAGTCCGAACAGGGCGACCCTGCCGAGCGACGCGATGAAGTCGGCATCGCCGAGCAGGCGGGCGTAGTTCGCGAACGGCGTGAACTCGAGCGTGGGCGCCTCGAGCCCGAGGCCCGAGCGCTGCAGGGTGAACAGGCTCTGCACGAACGCGAAGGCGATCGGCACGAGGTACATCGCGGCGAACAGCACGCCGAAGGGCAGCAGGAAGAGCAGCGGGATGCGCCAACGGCCGGCGGCGCGGCGCGGGGCCCGACCGCCGGGGGCGGGGGCATCGGGCCCGGAGAGCCCGGGGCCGCCCGTGCGCCCGCGGCGCGCGGTGCCGGCGGTCGTGACCGCCCGGGTCGATGAGGTGAGCATGTCGTCCTGCGTGGTTCTCGTGGTGGCGCGCGGTGGTGATGCGCGATGGTGGTGCGGGCCGGGGCGGATCCTCGCCGCCCCGGCCCGGGTCTCGCGGGCTACTCCGAGACGGAGAGGCCCTGCGCCTCGAGGGCGTCGACGGTCTGCTGCTGGGTGCCCTTCAGCGCGTCGGCGAAGGTGCCCTGCTTCGACCAGGCCTTGCCTAGGCCGTCGTCGAGGAAGCCGACGGTCTCGGGCATGTTCGGCCCCCAGGTCCATCCGGTCGTGACGAGCGGCGAGGCCTCGGCGAAGACGTCGAAGATGACCTGGTCGCCGAAGTACGGGTCGGGCTCGGTGAGCACCGGCAGGTCGAGCAGTTCGGTCGCCGCCGGGTAGAGCGCGGCGGCCTCGATGAGGCCCGTGTAGATGTCGGGATCGGTGCTCATGGCATGCGCGAACGTCCACGCCGCCTCGGGGTTGTCGCAGCCCTTCAGCACGGCCGTGGCCGAGCCGCCGACGTTGCCGACCTTGTCGTCGCCGGCCTCCCACTGCGGCATCGGGGCGACGGCCCACTTGCCGGCGCCGTCGGGGGCGCTGCCCTTTAGGATGCCGGCGATCCAGACCGCGCCGACGTGCGTCGCGATCGAACCGTCGCCGAGGCCCGTGTACCAGGACTGGTCCCACATGGGGGCCTGGCTGATGAGGCCGGCGTCGGTGAGGCCCTGCCAGTAGTCGGCGACCTTCTGGCCCTCCGGCGAGTCGATCGAGACGTTCCAGCTGTCGCCGTCGACCGAGAACCACGGCGCCTCGGCCTGCCAGTCGAAGCCGGCGTAGTCGTAGTTCAGGTAGCTCGCCGAGAGCGACTTGCCCGCGGCCTTGAGCTTCTCGCCGGCGGCCTGGTACTCGGCCCACGTGGTCGGCACGGCGATGCCGAGCGAGTCGAAGACCTCCTTGTTGTAGAAGAGCGCCATCGGGCCCTGGTCGACGGGCGCGCCGTACACGGCGTCGCCGATCGAGACGGCCGACCACGTCGCGGGCGAGAACTCGCCCTCGCTCTCGTTCGCGAACTCGGACACGTCTTCGAGCGCGCCCTGCGCGGCGAAGCTCGTGAGCGTCTCGTAGCCGACCTGCGCGAGGCACGGCGCGTTGCCGGCCGTCACGGCATTGAGCATCTTGTCGTAGCCGCCCTTGGCGCCGGGGGCGACCTCCTCGTAGGTGACGACCACGTCGTCCTGCGAGGCGTTGAACGCCTCGACGGCGTCGGCGTAGCCCGGGGCCCAGCCCCAGAACGTGACCTCGGCCGGACCGGACTGCTCGGGCTGCGCGGCCCCGGCACAGCCGGCGAGCGCCAGGCCGATGCCGATCGCGCCGGTGATGCCCACCGTGCGCATGACTGTCTTCTTCACTGCTGCCTCTCCTTTGAATGAGCTCGGAATGCGTCGTGCAACGAACCGGGCCCCGCGCGGTCTCGGGTGCGGGTTCCGCGGGGCGTGCTCTGATGGTGCCACATCTTGTTATCGATAACAAGCACGGATTCTTGACGAAAGAACGGGACAATCGACCCAGTCTTCGAGATAGCATGTTTTCGCTAGCATGGGGGCTGGCATGGCGAAGGGGCATCAGATGAGCACGACGCGGCGACTCGACGCGAACGGACGCGCGCGCACGCCGAGCATGGCCGACGTCGCCGCCCACGCCGGCGTCTCGGCGCAGACGGTGTCGCGCGTGCTGAGCGGCCACCCCAACGTGCAGCCCGCAACCCGCGACCGCGTGCTCGCCTCGGTCGACGAGCTCGGCTATCGCATGAACAACGCCGCGCGCTCGCTCTCGTCGGGCCGCACGCGCACGATCGGCGTCGTCGTGCTGCCGACGGTCGACTACTCTGGCGCCGCCGTCACCCACGGCGTCGAGTCCGCCGCCCGCCGCGCGGGCTACGCGGTCAACATCTCGACGGCGAGCTCGCCCGACCCTGCGGCGATCGCCGCCGCGATGACCCGCCTCGACCGGCAGTCGGTCGAGGGCATCGTGCTCGTCGTGCCGGTGGCGACCGGCACCGACGAGGTCGAGACGATCGCCCGCCGCATCCCGACCGTCACGATCGACGGCTCGCGCACGATGTCGAGCGAGGTCGTCGCGATCGACCAGTTCGAGGTGGGCCGGCTCGCGACCGAGCACCTGCTGTCGCTCGGGCACCCCACCGTCTGGCACGTCGCCGGACCCGACGAGTGGCTCGACTCGACCGGCCGGGCCGCCGGCTGGCGTGCGGCGCTCGAGGCCGCGGGTCGCGAGGTGCCGCCGCTCCTCCACGGCGACTGGTCGCCCGAGTCGGGCTACCAGGCGGGGCTCCTGCTCGGCCGCATCCCCGAGGCGACGGCCGTCTTCGTCGCGAGCGACGAGATGGCGTTCGGCGCGATCCGAGCCCTGCACGAGCTCGGCCGCCGGGTGCCCGAAGACCTCTCGGTCGTCGGCGTCGACGACATCGCCCTCGCCGCGTACTGCAGCCCCGCGCTCACGACCGTCGCCCAGCCGTTCGGCGACATCGCCGCGCTCGCGGTCGAGCACCTGCTGCGACGCATCGACGACCCGACCGCGCCGCCGGCGTCGACCGAGGTGGCGGCGCAGCTCGTGATCCGGTCGAGCACCGCGCCCTACGCGGGCTGAGGGGCATCGTCCCGTCCCGCGTCGTCCGCTCTGGAGGAGGATCCGCCCGACACGCCGATCGCACGCCGTCAGGTCCGGCGTGTCGCGCAGAAGTTCCTCCATAGCGCCGAGCGACGGCGCGGGTTCAGCCCCGAGGCATCCATTCACGCCGCAGGATCGCGTAGAGCTCGCTGTCCTGCCAGCCGTCGTCCTCGAGGATCTCCTCGAGCATCGTGCCCTCGAGGCGCATGCCGAGCCGGCGGCACAGCGCGGCCGAGGCGGTGTTGCGCGCATCGAGGTGGGCGAACACGCGGTGCGCACCGATGACCTCGAAGGTGAAGCGCAGCACCTCGGCGGCGGCCTCGCGCGCGAGCCCGCGACCCTGGAACGCAGGATGCAGCACCCAGCCGATCTCGACCTGCGCGCTCTCGATGCTGCCGACCCGCAGCATCACGTCGCCCACCACGCGGTCGCGAGGGGCGGATGCCTCGGCGCCGGCGCCGCCCGCGACCGGCACGCCGACGGACGGCTCGCCGTGCAGCACCATCGCGAAGTGGGTCGCGTCGCCGTCGGCGGCGAGCACCCGCATGCCGGCGCGCTTCAGCGTGTGCACGTGCGCGTCCTCGCGGCTGCGCGGCGGCCACGGGATGTAGCGCAGCACCTCGGGCAGGCGCTGGTACTCCCAGACGTCGTCGCTGTCATCGGGCGAGATCGGGCGCAGCGTCATGCGGTCGGTCCGCAGCGGGGCACCCTCGATCGACGCGATGTCGAACGGGAACGCTGCGCCGGTCGCCGCGGCTGCGCCGGTCGCCGCGGCCGCGCCGGTCGCCGCGGTCGCGGTCGTGCCGTCGACGGGCTCGGCCGAGGCGGGCACGAACGCCCTACGCCCCGATGAGCCGCGCCGCGAGGAAGCCCTCGAGCTCGGCGAGCGGCACGCGCTGCTGCTCCATCGTGTCGCGGTCTCGCACCGTCACGGCGTCGTCGTCGAGCGAGTCGAAGTCGACCGTGATGCAGAACGGGGTGCCGATCTCGTCCTGGCGGCGGTAGCGGCGGCCGATCGCGCCGGCATCGTCGAAGTCGACGTTCCAGTACTGGCGCAGCGACGCGGCGACCTCGCGCGCGAGCGGCGAGAGCTTCTCGTTGCGGCTGAGCGGCAGCACGGCGGCCTTGACGGGCGCGAGGCGCGGGTCGAGCTTCAGCACGGTGCGGGTGTCGGTGCCGCCCTTCGCGTTCGGCACCTCCTCGACGTGGTACGCGTCGACGAGGAACGCCATGAGCGAGCGGGTGAGGCCCGCTGCGGGCTCGATCACGTAGGGGATCCAGCGCTCGTTCTTCGACTGGTCGAAGTAGCTGAGCTCCTTGCCCGAGTGCTCGGAGTGCGTCGAGAGGTCGAAGTCGGTGCGGTTCGCGACGCCCTCGAGCTCGCCCCACTCGCCGCCGGTGAAGCCGAAGCGGTACTCGATGTCGACGGTGCGCTTCGAGTAGTGGCTGAGCTTCTCCTTCGGGTGCTCGAAGAGGCGCAGGTTCTCGGGGTCGACGCCGAGGTCGACGTACCAGTTCCAGCGGTAGTCGAGCCAGTACTGGAACCACTCGTCGTCGGTGCCGGGCTCGACGAAGAACTCGAGCTCCATCTGCTCGAACTCGCGAGTGCGGAAGATGAAGTTGCCGGGCGTGATCTCGTTGCGGAACGACTTGCCGATCTGCCCGATGCCGAACGGCGGCTTCATGCGCGCCGCCTGCAGCACGTTGGCGAAGTTCGTGAAGATGCCCTGCGCGGTCTCGGGGCGCAGGTAGTGCAGGCCCGACTCGTCTTGCACCGGGCCGAGGTAGGTCTGCAGCATCATGTTGAAGTCGCGGGGCGGGGTCCACTCGCCGCGGGTGCCGCAGTTCGGGCAGGCGATGTCGCCCATGCCGTTCTCGGGGGCGCGGCCCTTCTTCTCCTCATACGCCTCGAGCAGGTGGTCCTCGCGGAAGCGCTTGTGGCAGTGCAGGCACTCGACGAGCGGGTCGGTGAAGACGCCCACGTGGCCCGAGGCCACCCAGACCTGCTTCGGCAGGATGACGCTCGAGTCGAGGCCGACGACGTCGTCGCGGCGGGTGACCATGTAGCGCCACCACTGCCGCTTGATGTTCTCCTTCAGCTCGACGCCGAGGGGGCCGTAGTCCCACGCCGAACGCGAACCGCCGTAGATCTCGCCGGCCTGGAAGACGAACCCCCGGTGCTGGGCGAGGGCGATGACGGATTCGAGACGGCTGGGTGCGGCCACGGTGGCTCCAATGGTCGGGGGTGGAGATCTCGGGCGGACAGCCCGGCGGTGCCACCATCCTACGGGCGACGGCACTCTAGGCTTGAACGGATGCCCCAGCTGCCCGACCTCCTCGTCTCCGCGATCGCGCTCGTGCGCGACCGTCGGGTGCTCATGGTCACCGCCCGTGATCGCGAGGTCTACTACATGCCCGGCGGCAAGATCGATGCGGGCGAGACGGCCGCCGAAGCGGCCGCGCGCGAGGCGTTCGAAGAGGTCGCGCTCGAACTCGACCCTGCCTCCCTCGACGAGTTGTTCGAGGTCGTCACCCAGGCGCACGGCGAGCCCGACGGCCGGCTCGTGCGCATGCGGGTCTTCCAGACCGACACGGATGCCTCGCCGGCGCCCTCCGCCGAGGTCGGCAGCCTGCACTGGGTGACCACGGCCGACGCCGACCGCTGCCCGCCCGCCGGGCGCGAGGTGCTCGCCCGGCTCGCTGCGACCGGCCTGATCGACTGAGCACGGTCCCGGCCGCCGAGTGAGCGCCGGGGCGCCGTGTCCGGACCCCGCCCGTCCCCATAGACTGCGGGGCATGGCGTCGACTCGCGTATTCCGCAGCGGAGGCCGCGTCACGCGCATCACGCGCAGCGGTCGCGACGACGGCCCGGGCTACGTGCTCGTGCACGGCATCGGCATGGCCCACGAGTACTGGTCGGATGTCGCGGCGGAGCTCGGGCGCAGCGGCACGGTCTACGCACTCGACCTCCCGGGCTTCGGCGACGCGCCCCAGCCCGACGAGCCGCTCACGATGCGCGGGGCCGGCGACCTCCTCGCCGATCTCGTGCGGGCGGAGGGCATCGCCGACCCGGTGCTCGTCGGCCACAGCGCGGGGGCCCAGGCCGTCGCCGAGGCGGCGGCGTGGCATCCCGAGCTGTTCGAGCGCATCGTGCTCATCGCGCCGACGGTGAACCCTCGCGAACGCTCGGCCGGCAAGCAGGCCCTGCGGCTCCTGCAGGACCTCTCGCTCACCCACCCGAAGGTGCTCGGGCTCGGCGTCGTCTCGTACGCGAAGGCGGGGGTCTCCTGGTACCTCGAGAGCCTGCCGCCGGTCATCGAGCACCGCGTGGAGCTCACGCTGCCGAACGTCGCGGCCCGCACCCTCGTGATCCGAGGCGAACGCGATCGCCTCGTGCCGCGCGAGTGGGCCGAGCGGGTCGCATCGCTCGTCGGCGACGGCCGGTACGCCGAGGTGCCGGGCCGTGGACACGAGACGATGATCACGGCGGGAGCGCGGGTCGCGAACCTGATCGCCGCCCACGCGAGGGGCGAGGCGGTCGGCCGGGTCGTCGGGCCCGCTGACGGCGCCGTCGTCGTGCCCGCCCGCCGGCGGCCGCCCCTGGCGAAGATCATCCGCTGGTGGGCGCTCGACTACCTCTACGCGGGATGGCGCCAGCTCGCAGTGCTCGGTGCCTGGAAGCCGCCCGCGAAATGGTCGCGCGGCGACACCGCGCTCCCGACGATCGTGCTGCTGCCGGGCGTGTACGAGCACTGGTCGTTCCTGCGACTCCTCGGCGACGCGCTCAACGCCCGCGGCCACCGCGTGCGCGTCGTGCACGGCCTCGGGGCGAACCTGCTCGACATCCCCGAGACCGCCGCCCGCGTCTCGCGCGCGCTCGCCCGGGTGTCGATCCCGGCGGCCGGCCAGGTGCTCGTCGCCCACTCGAAGGGCGGGCTCGTCGCGAAGCGCATGCTGCTCGACGACGACGCGCCGTCGCTCGGCCTGCTCGGCATGGTCGCGATCGCGACGCCGTTCGGCGGTTCGATCTACTCGCGATTCATGTTCGACCGGGCCCTGCGCGAGTTCGATCCCGATGCGCCGATCATCGTCGAGCTCGCCGACGGCGTCTCGGTGAACTCGCGGATCGTCTCGGTGTTCGGGCCGTTCGACCCGCACGTGCCGAAGGGAAGCGCGCTCGACGGGGCGACCAACGTGCAGGTGCCGGTCGCCGGCCACTTCCGGGTGCTCGGCGCGACCGAGACGGTCGACGCGGTGGTCACCGGCATCCGGCAGCTCGCCGACGCCGACGCCACGGCCGACGCCGCCGACCAACCCGCGGAGCAGCCGGGAGCGGGTCAGAGCTCGTCGAACGGGGCCGCGTAGCGGAACGCGCCGACCGGGGCGTCCGCCTCGGTCGCGCCGAGCCGGATCGCCTGGAAGTACGCGCCCCAGGCCGGCTCGGGCGGCGTGATGCCGAGGTCGACGCTCGGCACGAAGCCGAGCCGGCCGTAGTACGCCGGGTCGCCGAGCAGCGCCACGACTCGTTCGCCGTGCTCCGCGGCGAGCCGCAACGTCTCGCGCACGAGCGCCGAGCCGATGCCGCGCCGCTGCACTGAGGGATCGACCCCGATGGGGCCGAGCCCGAGCGCGGACCCGTCGCCGACCCACCCCCTCGTCGTGATGCAGTAGCCGGCGACCGCCCCGTCGATCTCGGCGACGAGGGCGAGGTGCGGCAGGAACTCCACCGAGGTGACGAGCGCCGTGTTGAGCACGACCTCGATCGGCGGCGACGCCGCCGGCGAACCGTCGGGCTGCGGCCCCGAGAACGCCTCGGCGAGAAGCCGGTCGACGGCCGCGCGGTCGTCCACGCGGTACGTGCGGATCAGCATTCGGGCGAGCACCTCAGTGCACGAACTCGAGCAGGTCCATGCCGACCTGGCGCATGCCGTCGAGCACCGCGAGGCGCGACGAGAGCATCGTGTCGGCGTAGTACATCGAGACGGCGTAGGCGACGCTCGCGCGCGGCCCCCGCAGGACGCCGACCTCGCTGCGCACTCCCCCGTCGGTGCCGGTCTTGTTCATGAGCAGCACGCCGTGGTCGGGCGTGCGATGCGAGAGCGGGTCGAGCCCGAACGCCGAGGCGACCATCGAGAGATCGGCGTTGAGCGAGAGCCAGCCGACGACGCGCTGCGACACCTCGGGCGAGACGATCTCGCCGCGGGCGAGCGAGGCGAAGAGCCAGGTGAGCTCCTTCGCCGAGCCGATCGAGAGCTGCGGGGCGTCGTCGGGCCCGCGGTGGTCGCGCACGAGGTCGAGCAGCGCGGTTCGCGTGAGGCCGAGCGTCTCGGTGCGCGCGCGCACCGCCTCGAGGCCGATGTGGCGGATGAGCACGTTCGTCGCGAGGTTGTCGCTCGTCGCGCCGACGAGCGCGGCGAGGTCGGCGATCGGCAGCGACGGCGACTGCAGGTGCTGCCAGATGCCCGAGTCGCCGGCCGCATCGCGGGGAGCGCGGTCGAGCACGGTGAACGTCTCGGTGCTCGCCCCGACGAGGCGCGAGGCGATCTCGACGAGCAGCAGCACCTTGCCGATCGAGGCGGTCGGCATCACGACGTGGTCGTCGACCGAGAACAGCACCTTGCCGGTCGCGAGGTCGGTCGCGCGGGCCGAGACCTGCACCCCGGCGAGCGCGAGCTCGCCGAGCGCGGCGAACCCGCGGGCGAAGTTCTCGCCCGGCTCCTCGGTGCGGTGCTTGCCCTTGCGCAGATCGGCATGGCGTGCGCGTCGCTCGGATCCCTGCGACGACGTCACCACGGTGCTTGCACGCTCTTCCTCGGACGGTCGGCGCTCCCCCACCGCAGGCCGCGGCGCGCTCGAGATGTTCGGATACTCGGACTTCGGATCTGCGACTACCAGATGGTCACCCGCTCGGCAGGGTCGAGCCAGAGGGCGTCCTCTTCAGTCACTCCGAAGCCAGTGTAGAACTCATCGATGTTGCGGACGATCTGGTTGCACCGGAACTCGTTCGGCGAGTGGGGATCGATCGCGAGCAGGCGCACCACCTCCTCGTCGCGGCCCTTCATCTGCCAGGCCTGCGCCCACGACAGGAAGAACCGCTGCACCGCCGAGTACCCGTCGATCTCGGGAGCCCCGTCGACGTCGCCGCCCTGCGAGAGCACGTACGCCTTCCACGCGATCGCGAGCCCGCCGAGGTCGCCGATGTTCTCGCCGATCGTGAGCGCGCCGTTCACGTGCGGCGCCTCGTTCGCCTCGGCCCCGCCCTCGGTGGATGCCTCGCCCGCGGCACCCTCGGACCCGGGCGCGCCGTCGGCGAGCTGGGCGGGAACGAGCGCGTCGTACTGCTCGATGAGCGCCTTCGTGCGCTCCTCGAAGGCGGCGCGGTCGTCGGCCGTCCACCAGTCGGTGAGGCGCCCGTCGCCGTCGTACTTCGACCCCTGGTCGTCGAAGCCGTGCCCGATCTCGTGTCCGATCACCGCGCCGATCGCGCCGTAGTTCGCCGCGGCGTCGCGGCCGGCGTCGAAGAACGGGAACTGCAGGATCGCCGCAGGGAACACGATCTCGTTGAAGCCGGGGTTGTAGTACGCGTTGATCGTCTGCGGGGTCATGAACCATTCGTCGCGGTCGATCGGCCCGCCGACCTTGCCGAGCTCGCGCTTGAACTCGAACTCGGCCGTCGCGCGCACGTTCCCGACGAGGTCGTCGGTGATCTCGAGGGTCGAGTAGTCGCGCCACTTCACGGGGTAGCCGATCTTCGGCGTGAACTTCGCGAGCTTGTCGAGCGCCTTCTTCTTGGTGGCCTTCCCCATCCAGTCGAGGCCCTCGATCGACTCGCGGTAGGCCGCGACGAGGTTCGAGACGAGCTCGTCCATCGCCTCCTTCGCCGCGGGCGGGAAGTGCCGTTCGACGTAGATGCGGCCGACCGCCTCGCCCATGGCGCCCTCGACGAGCGAGACCCCGCGCTTCCACCGCTCGCGCATCTGCGGCGTGCCGGTGAGCGTGCGGCCGTAGAAGTCGAAGTTGGCCTCGACGAGGTCGCTCGAGAGGTAGGCCGCGCTCGAGCGCACGACCTGCCAGGCCAGCCAGTCGCGCCAGGCGGGCAGCCGGTCCTCGGTCAGCAGCCGGCCGAGGCCCTGCACGAACGACGGCTGCCGCACGACGAGCTCGTCGAAGGCGCCCGACGGAACGCCCATCGCGTCGCGCCAGACCGACAGCCCCGAACCCGCGGGCTCGGCGCCGGGGAACGCCAGCGCCGAGGCATCCGCCCAGCTCTTCAGGTTGTAGGTCTTCTCGCTGTCGCGCGAGTCGACGTTGTTCCAGTGCACCCTCGCGATCTCGGTCTCGAGCTCGAACACGCGGGCCGCCCGCTCGGCGGCCGCGTCGAACTGCGCGAGCCGCAGCATCCGCTCGAGGTGCTCGCGGTAGGCCGCGCGGATCGGCTCGAAGCGGTCTTCGCGGAAGTAGCTCTCGTCGGGCAGGCCGATGCCGCCCTGCTCGACGAAGACGAGATAGCGCTCGGGGTCGCCCGGATCGTTGTCGACGTAGAGCTGCGCGAAGCCCGACACGCCCTGCCGCTCGAGCCGGCCGAGGGTCTCGACGAAACTGCCGATCGAGTTCACGAGCGACACCTCGAGCAGCTGGCCGGCGATCGGCGTGACCCCGAGCAGCTCGGCCCGGTCCTCGTTCATGAAGCTCGCGTAGAGGTCGCCCACCTTGCGGGCCTCGGTGCCGGGCTCGGCCTGCTGCGACTCCTCGATGATCTCGCGCACGGCCTCCTCGGCCTCCTCGTGCAGCACGTAGAAGGAGCCGTAGCGCGCCTTGTCGGCGGGGATGTCGGTGCGTTCGATCCACCTGCCGTTGACGTGCCGGAACAGGTCGTCCTGCGGGCGCACGCCCGGGTCGAGCTCGTCAAGCGTGATTCCGGAGGGCAGCGCGACGTCGGTCATGCGCAACAGCCTATGCTCGGCTTCCGGCGCATAGGCTGAGGATCGACATGAAGACGCTGCTGAACATCATCTGGCTCGTGCTCTCGGGCATCTGGCTGTTCCTGTCGTACGTGCTCGCGGGCGTCGTGATGTGCATCCTGATCGTGACGATCCCGTGGGGCATCGCGTCGTTCCGCATCGCGATGTACGCCCTGTGGCCGTTCGGCCGCACGGTCGTGCAGAAGCCGACCTCGGGCGCGTGGTCGTTCATCGGCAACGTGATCTGGGTCATCCTCGCCGGCTGGTGGCTCGCGCTCGAGCACATCGTCACGGGCCTGCTGCTCTGCATCACGATCATCGGAATCCCGCTCGGCATCGCGAACTTCAAGCTCGTGCCCGTCTCGCTCGCGCCCCTCGGCAAGGAGATCGTCGACGCCTGAGCCGTCGGCTCGCCCCCGCTCGCCCGACCCTCCTGACGGGGATGACGCGATCCAGGTCCATTCCGTTCGCCGACGGCCTCGGCCAAGATGGGGCTGGGCGCCGGGTCGGCGCGGGGCGGAGGGGCATGGCATCGGACTGGTCGGCGCCCCCGCTCGCACGATCGCTGGGCGCCGCGCTCACCCTCATGATGGTGCTCGGCGTGCTGTTCGCCGCGCTCGAGTTCGCGCTGCTCCTCCCCATCCCGCCCGAGTTCTGGGTGATCGCCCTGTTCCCCGCCGTCGCGCTCGTCTGGTTCGTCGCGGGAACGATCGCGTGGCGCCGACGGCCGAGCAGTCGCACCGGCCTGCTCATCTGGGTCGGCGGCATCTCGCTGCTCGCCGGAGGCCTGCTCAACACCGGCATCCAGTTCGGCATCGTGGTCGGCAGCGTCTTCGCGACCGTCATCGTCGCCGTCATCGTGCACCTGCTGCTCGCCTTCCCGTCCGGCCGACTGCCCGACCGGACCTCCCGCGCGATCGCGCTCGCGGGCTACTTCGTCGCGCTCGTGCTGCAGACCCCGGTCTACGTGTGGGGCATGGGCCTGTTCGCCCCCGCGATCCCGGCGAACTCGGAGCTCGCGACGATCGGCGGCGAGGTGCAGCGGTGGGCCGGGCTCGTCGTCGTCGTCGCGACGGCGGTCGTGCTCGGCATGCGGCTGCGCGCGACGTCGCCCGGCCGCCGGCGCGTGCTGGTGCCGCTCTACGGCTACGGCATGGCGTCGGTCGTGCTCATCCCGGCGAGCGCGAGCCTCGACGTCGCCCTGCCGGTGCCCGCCGTCGTCGCCGTCCAGCTCGCGCTCATCGCCGGCGTCGCCGTCGCCTTCACGGTCGGGGTGCTCGTCGGCGGCTTCGAGCGCACGGCCGAGCTCGAGGAGCTCGCGGCGTGGCTCGGCACCGAGTCCGGACGCGAGCCGCTGCGGTCCGCCATCGCGCGCGCGCTCGGCGATCCGAGCGTCGAGCTCGTCTACTGGCTGCCGGTGCGCGAGGGATTCGTCGACGAGCAGGGCATCGGCGTCGACCCGCCCGACGATCCCGGTCGCGGCTTCGCCGTCATCGAGTCCGACGGCGCCCCGGTCGGCGCGATCGTGTACGACGCCAGGCTCGTGGGCGACCAGCAGCGCGTGCAGGCCGTCGGCCGGGTCGCCGCGATCGCGATCGCGCGCGAACGGCTCACGACCGAGCTGCGAGCGAGCCAGACGGCGCTGCGGCACTCGCGCGTGCGCCTCGTCGAGGCGGCCGACCGGGAGCGCGCCCGCATCGCGAAGGACCTCCACGACGGGCTCCAGGTGCAGCTCGTGCTGCTCGCACTCGAGGCGGGGCGCATCCACGACGACGCGCAGGTCGAGGCCGTCCGCGATCGTGCGCTGCACCTGCGTCAGGGCATCGAGGAGGCGGCCGACGAGCTGCGCCGGCTCGTGCACGAGGTGATGCCGTCGGCGCTCGTCGAGCGCGGACTGGTGCTCGCCGCGGAGGACCTCGTCGACCGGATGCCGATTCCGACGACGTTGCGCGCCGAGGGACTCGACGCGCCGCTGTCGCCGACCGTCCTGAACGTCGCGTACTTCGTCGTCGCCGAGGGACTCGCCAACACGGTCAAGCATGCGCGCGCGGCATCCGCGTCGGTCAGCCTGACCCGCGAGGGCGACGTGCTCGCCGTCGAGATCGCCGACGACGGCGTCGGCGGGACGGGCGTGCATCGCGGCCGCGGGCTCGCGGGGCTCGCCGACCGCATCGATGCGGTCGGGGGCAGGATGTCGCTGCGGAACGTCCCCGGCGGTGGCACGAGCCTCAGGGCGGAGCTGCCGTGCGGGTCGTGATCGCCGAAGACGAGACCCTGCTGCGGCAGGGGCTGCGACTGCTGCTCGAGGAGGGCGGGTTCGAGGTCGTCGCCGCGGCGGGCGATGCCGACGAGCTGCTCGGCGCCGTCGACGCGCACGGGCCCGATCTCGTGATCACCGACATCCGGATGCCGCCGTCGCACAGCGACGAGGGCCTGCGAGCGGCCCTCCGCATCCGGAACGAGCGCCCCGACATCGCGATCGTCGTGCTCTCGCAGTACGTGCAGCGGCGCTACGCGCTCGAGCTGCTCGGGGGCGAGGCATCCAGGATCGGGTACCTGCTGAAGCAGCGGATCGCCGATGTCGGCGCGTTCCGCGACGACCTCCGCCGCGTCGCCGAGGGCGGCACGGCGCTCGACCCCGAGGTGGTCGCGGTGCTCATCTCGCGCGCCGGGCGCGGCGGCGGCGACGTGCGGCGACTCACGCGCCGCCAGCGCGAGGTGCTCGCCTACATGGCGGAAGGTCGGAGCAACGCCTGGATCGGGCAACGGCTCGTGCTCACCGAGAAGGCGATCGTGCAGCACACCTCGGGCATCTACGACGCGCTCGGGCTGCCCGTCACGGCCGACGATCACCGCCGGGTGCTCGCGGTGATCCGGTACCTCGACGGCGCGGCCGACTGAGCGAGGCGTCGCGAGGCCCCGACCCCCGTTCTGGGTGCCGCCGCCGCGGCGAATGGCGACATGGGTCCATGTCGGCGGCGGCGACGCGCGAGGAGAGTGTGCGATGCGCGCCCCTACGCGAGCCACTCCCGGAAGGATCATCCATGGCTCTGTCGACCTCCGTCCAGATGACGAACGCCGCGCTCAGCGCGGTGCGCACCGCCGACCGCGTCTCGCCCGCACTCGCCGCGGGCATCGCCGGCCCCATGTTCGAGCGCACGCGCCCGTCGCGCGTCGTGCATCCGAGCGAGCAGCCCGTGCACCTCGCCGCCGAGCGGCACCCGCTGCCGCTGCCGCACGGCGACGGCGTGCTCTACGAATGGGGCACGGGCCCCCGCACCGTGCTGCTGGTGCACGGCTGGCGCGGCCGCGCCTCGCAGTTCGCGCCGATCATCCGCGAGCTGCGCGCCGCGGGCTTCCACCTCGTCGCATTCGACGCACCGGCGCACGGCGACGCGGCGGGCCGGCGCACCGACATCCGTTCGTGGGTGGAGGCGATCAACCGGCTGCACCTCAAGTACGGCCGCTTCGAGGCGATCATCGGCCATTCGCTCGGCGCGCTCACGACGATGACCGCGGTGCGCGACGGCGTCTCGACGCGCGGTGTCGTCGGGCTCGCGCCGATGTCGTCGGGCCGCTACCTGTTCGACGCCTTCGCGCACGGCGTCGGTCTCAGCGAGCAGGCCGCCGCGATCCAGCGCGAGCGCTACACCCGGCGGGTCTTCCCCGACGCGTCCGACCCGTGGCGTCGTTTCGACACGCTCGCCGCACCGCTGCCGGCGTCGGTCGAGCTGCTGCTGCTGCACGACCGTGAAGACCGCGAGATCGACGCCGCGCAGAGCGAGCTGCTGCACGCAGCGCACGGCGACCGGTCGAGGATGCTGCTGTCCAGCGGATCCGGTCACGTCAGGCTGCTCGGGGCCGACCGCACGCTCGACGCCGTCACGGCCTTCGTCGGCGGCGGCGTCGCCGCGGTCGACCGCATCGAGCGGGGCGAGGAGCGGAGCGTGCGCACCGCCGCGTGAGCCGGGCCGGCGCGCAGCCCGAGCGCCGCGCCGGTTCCCGAAGACGACCGGATGCCGGAGCGCCCCGGCCGGCATCCGGTCGTGTCACCGGCCCGACGTAGGCTCGAGGGCACATGAATCGCTCCGACGCCTCCGAACCGGGCACCGCCGGCACCACGGGCTCGTCGACCGACCCGACCGACCCCGCCGCGAGCTCCGCGGCCGCACGGTCGGCGGGGCGCGCCGTCGACCGCGACATCCTCCGCCTCGCGATTCCCGCGCTCGGCGCGCTCATCGCCGAACCGCTGTTCCTGCTGGCCGACACGGCGATGGTCGGCCACCTCGGTGCGGAGCCCCTCGCCGGGCTCGGGCTCGCGAGCGCGGTGCTGCAGACGATCATCGGGCTGATGGTGTTCCTCGCCTACGCCACGACGCCCGCGGTCGCCCGCAGGCTCGGCGCCGGCGACCTGCGCGGCGCGGTCGCGTCGGGCATCGACGGGCTCTGGCTCGCCCTCGGCATCGGCGTCGTGCTCGCCGTCGGCGGGTGGTTCGCGGCACCGTGGCTCGTGGGGCTGTTCGGGGCGACGAGCGAAGTCACGGCCGAGGCATCCACGTACCTGTCGATCTCGATGGGCGGCCTGCCGGCGATGCTGATCGTGTTCGCGGCGACCGGACTCCTGCGCGGCCTGCAGGACACGAAGACCCCGCTCTGGGTCGCGGGCATCGGCTTCGCCGTCAACATCGCGCTCAACTACGTGTTCATCTACGTCGCGGGGTGGGGCATCGCGGGCTCGGCCGTCGGCACGGTGATCGCGCAGTGGGGCATGGTCGTCGTCTACCTCGTCGTCGTCGCGACGCACGCGCGCCGGGCGGGGGCGAGCCCGTGGCCCCACCACGCCGGGGTGCTGCGCGGGGCGAAGTCGGGCGGCTGGCTGTTCGTGCGCACCGCGAGCCTGCGCGTCGCGCTGCTGCTCGCCACCTGGGCGGCGACCTCGCTCGGGTCGAACGAGCTCGCCGCGTTCCAGGTCGCGATGACGATCTACTTCACGCTCGGTTTCGCGCTCGACGCGCTCGCGATCGCCGCACAGGCCCTCGTCGGGCGAGGGCTCGGCGCCGGCGACGTTACGGCCGTCCGGCGCGTGCTGCGACGCTGCATCGAGTGGGGCATCGGGTCGGGTGCGGCCATCGGGGCGCTGCTCATCGCGCTCGCCTGGGTGCTGCCCGGGCTGTTCACGAGCTCGGCCGAGGTGGCCGCCCTGCTGCCGCCGGCGCTCGTCGTGCTCGGCCTGTCGGCACCGCTCGGCGGCCTCGTCTTCGTGCTCGACGGCGTGCTCATCGGCGCCGGCGACGCCCGCTACCTCGCCTGGACGGGCCTCGTGAACCTCGCCGTGTTCGTGCCGCTCGCCCTCGGCGTCGCGTCGGTGGCCCCGCCGGGTGCCGCGGGGCCCGCCTGGCTCATGGCGGCGTTCGCCATCGGCTACCTGGCGGCGCGCGCGGTGACCCTCGGGCTCCGGGCGCGCGGCGAGCGGTGGATGGTCACGGGCGCGCCCGCCTGACCTCGACCGGGCCGGTCACGCCCGCTGCCCCGCTGAAGGAGGTTCTCGCGCGAGAGCGAGGTTGCAACTCGCTTCAGGCGCGACGACTCACTTCAGGCGCATCGAGACGACCGCGGGTCTACCCGACCGACGCACCGAGCCACTCGCGCGCGGCGGCGACGAGGGCCGCGACGCCGCTCTCGAGGGTCGGGTCGATGACCGGCGCGAACTTCGGCGAGTGGTTCGAGGGCAGGTTCTCGGGCAGTCGCCCCGCGGCGAGCGCGGCCGGGTCGAACAGCGACGGGTCGAACCCGCCGAGGAACCAGTAGACGAGCGGCACGCCCGCGGCGGTCGCGAAGACGCCGACGTCCTCGCTGCCCGAGACGACGCCCGGGTCGAACACCCGCCCCTCGCCGAGCGCACGGCGCAGCGCCGCGGCGGTGCGCTCCGAGGCATCCGCGTCGTTGACGGTGGCCGGGAACCGCGCGCCGTAGTCGAAGTCGGGGTCACGAGGGGCGCCCGAGGCGGCCGCTTCGCCCGTCGCGATGCGCTCGATCGCGGTGAGCACCTTCGTGCGCACCGACTCGTCGAAGCTGCGCACGTTGATGCCGAGCATCGCCTCGGACGGGATGATGTTGTGCTTCGTGCCGGCGTGCAACTGCCCGACGGTGACGACGGCGGCATCGGTCGCGGCGATCTCGCGGGCGACGACCCCCTGCAGCCGCACGGTGATCGCCGCGGCGAGCAGCACCGGGTCGATCGTCGCCTCGGGGCGCGAGCCGTGGCCGCCGACGCCGTGCACGCGCACCGTCAGCTCGTCGGCCGCCGCCATCGCGACGCCGGCGTGCACGCCCGCGAATCCCGCGGGCAGCGGGGCGACGTGCTGGCCGAGCACGATGTCGGGCCGGGGCACGCGGTCGAAGAGGCCGTCGGCGACCATCGACTCGGCGCCGCCGCCGAGCTCTTCGGCGGGCTGGAAGACGACGACGAGCGTGCCCGACCACCGGGAGCGCTCGGCGGCCATCCGTTCGGCCGCACCGAGCAGGCACGTCACGTGCACGTCGTGGCCGCATGCGTGCATCACCGGCACGTCGTTGCCGTCGGCGTCCGTCCCGCGTGCGGTGCTGGCGTATGGCAGTCCGGTGTCCTCGAGCACGGGCAGCGCATCCATGTCGGCGCGCAGCAGCACCTTCGGGCCGGCGCCGTTCGCGAGCACGCCCGCGACGCCGGTGGTGCCGAGCCCCGTCACGACGTCGAAGCCGAGCCCGGTCAGGGTCTCCGCGACGATGGCGGCGGTGCGGTGCTCCTGGAACGAGAGTTCGGGGTTGGCGTGCAGGTCGCGGTAGATCGCTGCGAGGTCGAGGCTCATGCGGTCAGCCTACGACCGGCCCTCGCTCTGCCCTCAGCGGGCGGGCGGCGGGGCGGTCGTGTCGCCGACGTGCAGGGTGCTCGTGAAGCAGACCGACTCGGGCGACTCGCCCGCGAGCAGGCTCACGACCGCCTCGCCGGCGGCCCGCCCCTTCGCGACCGACGGCTGCGAGAGCGTCGTCAGGTCGTGCTGCAGCCCGTCGACGCGGATGCCGTCGAACCCGATGACGCTGAGCTCGGCCGGCACGGCGATGCCGAGCTCCTCGGCGGCGCGGATCACGCCGGCCGCGAGCAGGTCGCTCTGCGCGATGATCGCAGTCGGACGCGTCGCGGGGTCGGCGAGCAGCGCGCGGGCGGCCTCGAGGCCCTCTTCGATCGAGCTCGCCCCGGCGACCTGGCCGGTGATGTCGGGGAAGATCTCGCGGGCCCCCGCGAGCCGGTCGCGTGCGGTCGCCGCGGTGCCCGACTGCTCGAGCTCGGGGGTGAGCGGCCCGCGCGTTCGCGCCGCGTCGAAGGGCAGCGTCACGAGTGCGACGCGCGTGTGCCCGAGCTTGCGCAGGTAGTCGGCGCCCCGCCGGGTGGCCTGGTGGTTGTCGATCGAGATCTCGGGCAGGCCCTCGCCGGTGTCGCCCTCGATGGCGACGGCGGGGATGCCTCGGCGCCGGAGCGCCTCGATCGACACCGCGAGTCGCGGGCTGCACCCGATGAGCACGACCGCATCGACGGGGGCGCTCTCGATGTTGACGGCGTTCTCGCCGGGTTCGCCGGTGTCGGTGAGCAGCAGCAGGCCGGCGCCGAGCGGGGCGATGCCCTCGGTGATGCCGTCGAGCATCTGGATCTTCACCGGGTCGAGGAACGCCGCTCGCACCCGCTCCTCGAGCACGACGCCGACGATGCCCGACCGCCCCTGCCGCAGCGAGCGGGCGCGCGGGTCGGGCCCGCCGTAGCCCAGCGCGGCGGCCGCGTCGAGCACGCGCTGCTTCGTCGCGTCCGAGACGGGGCCGGACCCGCTGAATGCGAGCGAGGCCGTCGACGCGGAGACGCCGGCCTTCGCGGCGACGTCGGCGAGCGTCGGCCGGGAGGCGGCCGGGGCTGCGGGTTCGGGCTGCATGCGCCCGATTCTAGGCCGAATCGATTCGAAGACGTCCGGGCCCGCCGCCGCACCGCGTCGCGACGGCGGCGTCAGGCCTGCTCCGAGAGTTCCTTCACCTTCGCGACGAGCGTGTCCCACATCGCCTTCGAGTGCTGCGCGGCCTCGGCCGTCGGATTGTTGTCCTGGGTGAGCGTCAGCTCGGTCGCCCCGCCGGCGTCTCGCAGGGCCCAGGTCAGGGTGTGGTGGTGCTCGGGCGCATCGGCCTCGCCGCTCAGCGGGCTGAAGTGTGTGTGCACGAGGCGCTCGGGCGGTGCGAACTCGAGCACGACGCCGTGGTCCTCGTAGGGCTTCCCCTCCCAGACTCCGCGCCAGCGGATCGGGCCGCCCACCGACCAATCGGTCACGAGTTCGGTGCCGAACATGAACTCACGCGCCGCGGCCGGGTCGGTCACCACCGCCCAGACGCGCTCGCGCGGCGCGTCGATCGTGATGCTCGAGACCGCATCGAAGTGCCCAGCCATCATCGTCTCCCCTCGCTTCGTCGCCGAACGGCGATCTCCGCTCATGGTTCGGGATTCAGGCTACGCCGGGCCGATCGCGCCGGTCTTGCAGATACGCGACACCGGCGGCGCCGGCCTCAGCCCGCCGCGACGGCGTCGCGCGCCTCGGCGAACGCGGCCACGCAGCGGCGGATCTCGTCGTCGGAGTGCGCCGCCGAGAGCTGCACGCGGATGCGCGCCGCGCCCTTCGGCACGACCGGGTACGAGAAGGCCGTGACGAACACGCCGCGCTCCTGCAGCGCGTCGGCGATGCGCGCGGTGAGCGCGGCGTCGCCGAACATGACGGGCACGATCGGGTGCTCGCCCGGCAGCAGCTCGAACCCCGCGGCATCCATGAGCTCGCGGAAGAGGGCCGCGTTCGCGTTCAGCCGCGTGCGCAGCTCGCCCGAGGAGGCGAGCAGCGACAGCGCCTCGAGCGTGCCGGCGACGATCGCGGGCGCGAGCGTGTTCGAGAACAGGTACGGGCGGGCGCGCTGGCGCAGCAGGTCGACGATCTCCTGGCGGGCCGCGACGTAGCCGCCCGACGCGCCGCCGAGCGCCTTGCCGAAGGTGCCGGTCGTGATGTCGACCCGGCCCTCGACGCCGCAGTACTCGGGCGTGCCGCGACCGCCTGCGCCGACGAAGCCGACGGCGTGCGAGTCGTCGACGAAGACGAGCGCGCCGTACCGGTCGGCGAGGTCGCAGATCTCCCGCAGCGGTGCGATGTAGCCGTCCATCGAGAAGACGCCGTCGGTCACGATCACCGTGCGGCGGGCACCGGATGCCTCGACCAGGCGGGCCTCGAGGTCGGCGAGGTCGCGGTTCTTGTACCGGAACCGCTGCGCCTTCGAGAGCCGGATGCCGTCGATGATCGACGCGTGGTTGAGTTCGTCGGAGATGATCGCGTCGTCGGGACCGAACAGGGTCTCGAAGACCCCGCCGTTCGCGTCGAAGCACGACGAGAAGAGGATCGTGTCGTCGTAGCCGAGGAACTCGGACACCCGCCGCTCGAGCTCGAGGTGCTGCTCCTGCGTGCCGCAGATGAACCGCACGCTCGCCATGCCGTAGCCCCACTCGTCGAGGCCGCGGTGCGCGGCGGCGACGATGCGGGGGTCGTCGGCGAGGCCGAGGTAGTTGTTGGCGCAGAAGTTGAGCACCTCGCGGCCGGCGACCTCGATCTCGGAGGACTGCGGGCCCCGGATGCCGCGTTCGCGCTTGGTGAGGCCCGCGGCCTCGATCTCGTCGAGTTCCGCGCGCAGCTGCGCCTTCACGTCTCCGTACATCTCAGACCTCCGTCCAGTCGAGGATGACCTTGCCGACGCCGCCAGAGGCGGCCACGTCGAACGCCTGCCGCCAGTCGCGTGCGGCGAAGCGGTCGCTGATGATCGACGCCACGCGCGAGCGCAGCTCGCTCGAGGTCTGCAGCATCGCCGACATCGAGTTCCAGGTCTCGAACATCTCACGGCCGTAGATGCCCTTGAGGGTCAGCATGTGGGTCACGACCTTGCCCCAGTCGATCGCATAGGGCTCGGAGGGCAGGCCGAGCATCGCGATGCGGCCGCCGTGGTTCATGTTCTCGATCATCTCGGGCAGCGCCTTCGGCGACCCGCTCATCTCGAAGCCGACGTCGAAGCCCTCGCGCATGCCGAGCCGCGACTGCACCTCGCGCACGCGCTCCTTCGAGACGTCCACGACCGCGTCGGCGCCCATCTCCATCGCCAGTGAGAGCCGCGACGGCGAGACATCCGAGGCGACGATGAACCGCGCGCCGACGTGGCGGGCGACCGCGATCGACATGAGGCCGATCGGGCCGCAACCCGTGACGAGCACGTCTTCGCCGACGACCGAGAAGGCGAGGGCGGTGTGCACGGCATTGCCGAACGGGTCGAAGATCGCGCCGACCTCGGGGTCGACGGGCGAGTGGTGCACCCACACGTTCTCGCCCGGGATCACCACGTACTCGGCGAACGCGCCGTCGCGGTGGAGGCCCACGCCCTGCGTGCGGATGCACATCTGACGGCGGCCGGCACGGCAGTTGCGGCACATCCCGCAGACGACGTGCCCCTCGCCCGACACGCGGTCGCCGACGGCGACGTCGTGCACGAGCTCGCCGACCTCGACGACCTCGCCGTAGAACTCGTGACCGGGGATCAGCGGAGTGCGGATCTCGGACGCGGCCCAGTCGTCCCACTTCTCGATGTGCAGGTCGGTGCCGCAGATTCCGGTGCGCAGCACCCGGATCTTCACGTCGGCGGGACCGGGCTCGGGCTCGGGCCGTTCGACGAACTCGAAACCGGCGCCCGGGGCGGCTTTGTAGAGGGCCTTCATCGCTTCGAAAACTCCGTTGTTCGGCGCACGAACCGCTGGGTGCGGCGGCTCATGCGAGTGGTCCGGTGGGTGCGCCGGATGACTCAGCCATCGTACCGGCGCGAGGTCGGGGTCGGCGGCGGGACGCCTCAGGCCGGCGTCGCGGCCGGCTCGACCTGCCCGGCCTCGAAGTACGCGACGAGTGCGGGGTCGAGCGGCGGCACCTCGAGCGTGCCGCCGTCGCTGCGCAGCGACTCCGTCGCCCGGATGCCGACGGCGACCGCCTCGCGGGCTGCGACCGGCGAGGTCTCGGTGAGGCCGCCGTCGCGCACGAAGCGGAGGAACTCGGCGACGAGCAGCGCGTCGGCGCCGTCGTGCCCCACGTCCTCGGGCGACTCGGGCACGATGAAGGTCTCGTCGGCAGGCGCCGCGCCCTGGTGGCGGCGGTTCCAGAGGCCGACCTCGGAGCCCGAGACGTCGCCGAAGTTCTCGATGCGGCCCTCGGTGCCGATGACGGTGTAGTTGCGCCAGTAGTCGGGCGTGAAGTGGCACTGCTGGTAGCTCGCGAGCACGCCGTTGCCGAGCCGCATGTTGACCATCGAGATGTCCTCGACGTCGATCACCGGGTTCAGCCCGGTCTGCGCGGTCGGCGGCCAGTTGTCGAGGCTGAACCAGTCGCGCATCCGCTCGCCCGCGCGGTCGCGCCGGTCGTCGATGTCGCCGTAGACGCTGAGCGAGCCCATGGCCTGCACCTCGGTCGTGTAGGCGCCCGCGAGCCAGTGGATGACGTCGAGGTCGTGCGCGCCCTTCTGCAGCAGCAGGCCCGTGGTCTTCTCGCGCTCGGCGTGCCAGTCCTTGAAGTAGAAGTCGCCGCCGTTGCCGACGAAGTGGCGGCACCAGATCGCCTTGACCTCGCCGATGCGGCCCTCGAGGATCAGCCGGCGCATGAGGAGCACGACCGACATGTGGCGCATGTTGTGGCCGACGTAGAGCCGGGTGCCGGTGCGGCGGGCGGTCTCGAGGATCGCGTCGGCGTCCTCGACGGTCACGGCGAGCGGCTTCTCGCAGAAGACGGGCACCCCCGCCTCGAGCGCCGCGATCGCGACCGACGCGTGCTGGTGGTCGGGGGTCAGCACCATCACCGCGTCGACGCCGCTCGCGAGCAGCTCGTCGAGCGAGTCGGTGACGGTCGCCTCGGGCAGCGCCGCACGCGCCTCCGCGCGCGAGCGCTCGGACAGGTCGCAGACGCCCGTCACGCGGGAGCCCCGTCCGGGCCGGTGCGCCTCGTGCACGAGGGTCGCGCGCGCGCCGAAGCCGACGATGCCGATGTTCAGATCCACGGGGTGGTGCTCCTTCGAGTCTTCCTGCGCGAGTTCGCGTCGCAGGGGGTCACAGCGTGCGCACCGCGCGCGGCGGTGCGTCCAGATCGGTCGAGCCGCCCGGGACGAGCGACCAGGGGAATTCGTGCAGGCGGGGCTCGGTCGCGCCCGAGTCGAGGGCTCGCGCGACGATGATCTCGGCCTGCCTGCGATAGAAGTCCGTCGGGCCGACGGTGGTGAGGGTCGGGGCGATCGACTGCGCGTCGGGGGTGTTGCCGACGCCGATCACGGCGACGTCGTGCGGCACCCTGAGGCCCAGCATGTGCGCCGCGTTGATCGCCGCGATCGCGGCGAAGTCGGTCGTCGCGTAGATCGCCGTGGGGCGGTCGTCGCGCGAGAGCAGGGCGACCGCCGCGGCGAACGCGCTCGCCTGCGTGTTCGCGTAGGTCGCGGTGTGCTCGGGCACCACGGGCAGCCCGCGCTCGCGCATGCGAGCGAGGTACGGGGTGTACCGCGAGTGCTCGGGTGCACGCACGGCGTCCTCGGCCACGAGGCATCCGATCGCGGTGTGCCGTTCGAGCAGGTGGTCCATCGCGAGGTAGCAGCCGGGGATCGCGTCGGAGCGGATCACGTCGTAGCCGTCGGGCTCGAGCGTCTCGCTGAAGACGACGAGCCGCTGGCCGCGTTCGGCGAGCGCCTGCAGGTGGCGCCTGACCTCGTCGCTGCCGACCGCGGCGTCGAGGTAGGCGACGTCGCTCTCGACCCGTTCGAGCGCGGCGTACCAGTCGCCGTCGGCCAGGATCAGCGTCGTGAGGCCGTGCCGGTTCGCCTCGTCGTTGACCGCGGCCGCGACGGCGAGCGACCACGGGTCGCTCAGCATGTGCAGCGAGAGCTGCACGGTGTCGCTGCGGCCGGTGCGAATCGTGCGGGCGGCGCGGTTGGGCCGGTAGTTCAGCTGCTCGGCGGCCTCGAGCACGCGCTTGGCCGTCGCCTCGGCGACGCCCGAGCCGCCGCCGGAGCGGCCCGAGAACACGTACGACACCGTCGCCGTCGAGACGCCGGCGAGCTCGGCGACCATCCGCAGCGTGGGGCGGCGGCGCACGTTCGTGCCCCCTGCCGGGCCGGAGCTTCCGTGCGCCGTCGCGCCTCCCGCATTCGCCCGCACCATCACGTCACCCCTTCGTTCCCGAGAACGCGATGCCCTGGATGAACTGCTTCTGCAGGATCATGAAGGTGACCAGCATGGGCAGCGTCGCCAGCAGTGCGCCCGCCATCAGCACAGGGTAGTCAGTGCCGTGCAGGCCGACGAGCTGCGACAGGCCCACCGAGAGCGGCATCTTCTCGGGGTCGGTCGTGACCACGAGGGGCCACAGCAGGTCGTTCCACGACCACAGCACCGTGAACACCGTGAGGGCGACGATGCCGGGCTTGGCGAGCGGCACCATCACGCGCCAGAACGTCTGCCAGGGGTTCGCACCGTCGATGCGGGCCGCCTCCTCGAGCTCGGCCGGCATCGACATGAAGAACTGCCGCAT
Organism: Agromyces sp. NPDC127015; assembly: GCF_042725165.1. Classification (NCBI taxonomy): domain Bacteria; kingdom Bacillati; phylum Actinomycetota; class Actinomycetes; order Micrococcales; family Microbacteriaceae; genus Agromyces; species Agromyces sp. NPDC127015. The sequence goes on from NZ_JBHXDI010000001.1 coordinate 268,965, forward strand.
GAGGAAGGTGCCGAAGGCGCTGAAGATGCCCGGCACGATGAGCGCCTGCAGGGTGTTGAGCCAGCCCAGGTTCTGGATGATCTCGTACTGCGGCAGCAGGTAGAGCTGCGAGGGCACCATGAGCACCGAGAGGAACAGCACGAAGACGACGTTGCGGCCCCTGAAGGGGATGCGCGCGAAGGCGTAGCCCGCCATCGTGCACAGCACCACCTGGCCGACGGTGCGGCCGACGGTGAGCAGCACCGAGTTGAGGAACATCTGGCCGAACGGCATCGACTCGAAGACCTCGGCGAAGTTCGTCCACACCCACGGATCGGGGAACACCACGGGCGGCACCTGCACCGAGTCCTGGAACGTCTTGAACGCGGTCAGCGTCTGCCACACGAACGGGAAGACCATGAGCACCGCGCCGCCGGCGAGCAGCAGGTGCACGACCCAGTGGCCGCGGTTGCGGCCGCCGCGGGTGCGGGCGGGGCGAGGGGCGGATGCCTCGGGCGGGGCGCCCGTCATGGCACGGGTGTCGACGGCGAGGTCACTCATAGTGCACCCACTTCTTCTGCAGACGGAACTGCACGACCGTCAGGATGAGGATGATGATGAGCAGCAGGAACGCGATCGCGGCCGCGTACCCCTGCTGGTTGTCGAGGAAGCCCGCCTCGTAGAAGAGGTAGACGATCGTACGGGTGCTCGGCATCGCGGGGTTCGACCGGCCGAGCATCATGTAGATGAGGTCGAAGACCTGCAGCGCGCCGATCACGCTGATGACGCTCACGAAGAAGATGCTGGGGCTCAGCAGCGGGATCGTGATCGAGAAGAACTTGCGCATCGGACCGGCGCCGTCGAGGTCTGCGGCCTCCATCACCGTGTCGGGGATGCTCTGCAGGCCCGCGAGGAAGATGACGATGTTGGTGCCGAGGCCGGCCCAGATGCCGACGACCGCGATGGCGACGAGGGCGGTGTTCGGGTCGGTGAGCCAGCTCTTGCCCTCGATGCCGAACACCGCGAGCGCCGCGTTGAGCACGCCGTAGTCGCCGTTGTAGATCATGCGCCAGACGAGCGCGATCGCCGCGGGCATCGTCACGACGGGGATGAAGTAGAGGGTGCGGTACACGCCGCGCCCGCGGAGCCCGGTGGTGTTGAGCAGCGCGGCGATGGCGATGGCGATCGGGATGCCGACGAGCGCGATCACGGTGTAGACCGCGGTGTTGCGGAGCGCCCCGATGAGCTCCGGGTCCTGGAAGAGGCGGACGTAGTTGTCGAGGCCGACGAACTGGGAGCCGCCGAACGGGCCCGACTCCGTGAACGACATCAGGAAGGTGCGCACGGTCGGCCACAGGTAGAAGGCGAGGAGGCCTGCGGCGGTCGGACCGATGAAGAGCAGCGCCCACCACGGCGACTGCCCGGGACCCCGGCCGCGTCGCCGCCCCCGGCCGGGAGCGGCCTCGGGCCGCTCCCGGTCGAGTTCGGAGATCGGCGCGCTCGTGCGCTGCGCGATCAGGTCGGACATGGGATTACTCCGACTCCGCGTCCAGCGCGGCCTGCATCTGCTCGGCGAGCTGCTGGAGGCCCTCCTCCGGCGAGACCGTGCCGGCCCAGACCTGCGCGAGGACCTCGCTCTCGATCGACGTCCACGCCGAGGTGTTCTTCGAGACGGGGTAGGCGACGGCCGTGTCGAGCGCGTCGATGTAAACCTGCAGGTCGTACTGCGGGAGCGCGTCGACCCACGCCTGCTGGGTGCCGTTGAAGGCCGGGATGACCGTGCCGGTCTCCGCCTGGATCTCGGCGGCCTGCTCCGAGCTCGCGAAGGCGGCGAACTGCTTCGCGACGTCGACGTGCTCGCTCTTGGCGTTGGCGACGTTGCCGATGCCGTGGATCACGCTCTGGTTGCCGGTGGCGCCCTCGGCGAGCGGCGCGACGTCGACCTTGTCGGCGATGTCGGCGTTGTCGGCGTACGCGACCGCGGCCCATGAGCCGTTCTGGAACATGGCGACCTTGCCCGAGAGGAAGAAGTCCTCGGGGTTCGTGTCGGTCATCTGCTGGGCCGTCGGTGAGGAGCCGGCCTCGATGAGGTCGGTCCAGAGCTCGATGCCGGCGAGGGCCTCGGGCGACCCGTAGCCCGACTCGGTACCGTCGGCGTCGATGACCTCGCCGCCCGCCTGGGCGATCGAGTTGTAGAAGTTCTCCTGGCCGTACTGGCTCGCGGCGATGCCGTACTGGCCCTTCGCCGGGTCGGTCAGCTTCGCGGCGGCGGCCTTCAGGTCGTCCCAGGTCCAGCCGGCCTCGGGGTAGGCGACGCCCGCCGCGTCGAAGAGCTCCTTGTTGTACCAGAGCGCGACGGTGTCGAAGTCCTTGGGCGCACCGTAGAGCGCGCCGTCGTAGGTGTACAGGTCGATGAGTCCCTGCGGGTAGTCGGCGGCGTCGATCCCCTGGTCGTCGAGGGGCGCGAGCACGCCGTTCGACGCGTAGAGCTGGAAGTTCGGACCGTTCATCCAGAACACGTCGGGCGCCGATCCGCCCGACACCGAGGTCTGGAGCTTCGTGAAGTACTCCTTGTACGGCGTGAGCTGGATGTCGACCGTCACGTTCGGGTGCTCCTCGGTGAACGCCGAGGCGATCTCCTCCATCGCGGGCTGCTGGTTCTCGTCCCAGATCCCGTACGTGATGGTGACGTCCTCGCCGTCGCCTCCGTTCGAACCCGAGCCGCTGCAGGCGCTCATCGCGAGCGCCGCGGTCGCGGCCACGGCCAGCGCGGCGGCACCGCGGCGGGTGATTGCACGTCGAAGCATCCGATCCTCCTTTGGATCTGTCTCTCTGGTGAAGGGTGCGGGTGCGGAGCCCGCGAGTGTTAATCGTTTAGCTAAACGATTAACACGTGACTGTAGGGGAGGCCGGAGGCCGACGCAAGCGCGAGCCGCCGATTGCGGACGATCGGCTCGGCCGCGGCTTGCGGGCGATCCCGCGGGCGGCTAGGGTTCTCGACGAGTCGAATCGATTCGACTCGTCCGATCGCCCACCGGAACCCCACCGCCGACCTGAGAAGCAGCACCGACCATGACCGAGACCTCCGGCAACGCCGCGCCGACGACGCGCCCCGCTCACGAGCTCGTCGCCTGGCGCAACGCGATCTTCGCGATCTTCTTCCTCTCGGGGCTCAGCATGGCGAGCTGGGTCGCGCGCATCCCCGCGATCCGCGACGACACCGGGCTCAGCACCCAGGGCGTCGGGCTCGTCATCCTCGGCGGCTCGATCGGCTCGATCCTCGGTCTCGTCGCGGCCCCCTGGCTGCTCGCGCGCCTGGGCGCCCGCCTCGGCATGATCGCCGCACTCGTGACCGTCTCGGTCGGGCTCGTGTTCGTCGGCGTCGGCGGCTCCCTGCTGCCCGCCGTGCCCCTCGTCGTCATCGGGCTCGTACTCTTCGGCCTCGGCAACGGCGCGGTCGACGTGATGATGAACGTCGAGGGCGCCGAGGCCGAGCGCGAGATCGGCCGCACGGTGATGCCGCTCATGCACGCGTTCTTCTCGTTCGGCACGGTCGCGGGTGCCGCGGTCGCCGCCGCCGCGTCGGCGATCGACGTGCCGGTGTCGATGCACCTCGGCGTGATGGCACTGCTCATCGCCGCCAGCATCCTCGTGGCCGTGCGCTACGTGCCGCTGCGCGCCGAGGTCGGCGACGACACGCACGCCGGCGCACCCCGGCCGCCGTGGACCGAGCGGCTCAAGGCGAACCTCGCCGTGTGGGGCGACGTGCGGCTGCTGCTCATCGGCGTCATCATGCTCGGCATGTCGTTCGCCGAGGGCTCGGCCAACGACTGGCTCGCCCTCGCCGTCGTCGACGGCCACGGCTTCGACGCCACCACCGGCGCGCTCATGTTCGGCGTTTTCACGGTCTCGATCACGGCCGGCCGGGTCGTCGGCGGTCCGATCCTCGACCGGTTCGGGCGCGTGCCCGTGCTGCGCACGCTCGCGATCATCGGCATCGCCGGGCTCTCGCTCTTCATCTTCGGCACCGAGACGTGGATGCTCGTCGTGGGCACCGTGCTGTGGGGCCTCGGCTCGTCGCTCGGGTTCCCGGTCGGCATGTCGGCCGCGGCCGACCACCCGACCGACTCGGCGGCGCGCGTGAGCGCCGTCGCGATCATCGGCTACTGCGCCTTCCTTGCCGGGCCGCCGCTGCTCGGCTTCATCGGGCAGCACTTCGGCATCCTCAACGCGCTCCTCGTGATCCTCGTGCTGCTCGTGCTCTCGGCGCTGGCGGCGCCGGCCGCCCGCGAGCAGACGCGGCCCGCGGCATCCGGCTCGCAGGCCTGACCGTGACCTGCGCGCCCGCGCGCCCCCGCCGGTAAACTCGTCGGGTGCGTCTCGTCATCGCCCGCTGCTCCGTCGATTACGCGGGGCGGCTGCAAGCCCACCTCCCGCTGGCCACCCGGCTGCTGATGGTGAAGGGCGACGGCAGCCTGCTCGTGCATTCCGACGGCGGCAGCTACAAGCCCCTCAACTGGATGAGCCCGCCGTGCACGCTCGAGACGGCCGAGCCCGACGACGAGCAGCGCGAGGCCGGCATCGCCGAACTCTGGACGGTCACGCACAAGAAGACCGCCGACCGCCTCATCGTCTCGATCCACGAGGTGCTGCACGACACCTCGCACGAGCTCGGCATCGACCCCGGCCTCCAGAAGGACGGCGTCGAGGCGCACCTGCAGAAGCTGCTCGCCGAGCAGATCGAACTGCTCGGCGAGGGACACCGGCTGGTGCGCCGCGAGTACATGACGGCGATCGGCCCGGTCGACATCCTGGCGACGGATGCCTCGGGCGCGAGCGTCGCGGTCGAGCTGAAGCGACGCGGCGACATCGACGGCGTCGAGCAGCTCACCCGCTATCTCGAGCTCATGAACCGCGACCCGCTGCTCGCGCCGGTGTCTGGCGTGTTCGCCGCGCAGGAGATCAAGCCGCAGGCGCGCACGCTCGCCGAGGACCGCGGCATCCGCTGCCTCGTGCTCGACTACGACGCCATGCGCGGCGTCGACGACGGGCATGCTCGGCTGTTCTGACGACGGACTGCGTCGGCCCGTCTGGACTGGGACGCTTGACCCAGTTTCCTGAGCGCGGGCTGCCGGTTCTCTGTGATCCCGCGGCGATGCGAGCAATGCTCGCATTCGATGACCCTAGGATGTCACGGTGACCTCCCCCGCACCCATGCTCACCCGCACCTGGTCGGCGGTGCTCTTCGACCTCGACGGCACCATCATCGACTCGGCCGCCGACATCACCGCCTCGCTCGCGCACACGTTCTCCACGCTCGGGCTGCCCGTTCCCGACGACGCGACGCTGCGCTCGTACGTGGGCCCGCCGCTGACGGAGGTGTTCGGCGCCGGCCACGGCCTCGAGGACGCGCTGGCCGAGGAGGCCGTCGCGACGTATCGCGCGCACTACGCCGACCACGTGCTGTCATCGCCAGTGTTCCCCGGCGTGCGGGGCCTCCTCGAGCGGCTGCACGCCGCGGGCGTGCCCGTTGCGCTGGCCACGTCGAAGCCCGAGCACACCGCACGCGCGGTGCTCGACAACGCCGGGCTCAGCGAGTACTTCACCGTGATCACCGGGGCCACCACCGACGGCACTCGTGCCACGAAGACGGCCGTCGTCGCCGAGGCGCTCCGCCGCCTGCAGGCGGAGGGCGTCGACACGTCGCAGTCGGTGATGGTGGGCGACCGCAGCCACGACACGATCGGCGCGCTCGCGAACGGCGTTCCGACCATCCTCGTCGAGTGGGGGTACGGCTCGCCCGCCGAGGCCGACGACGCCATGGCGATCGTGCATTCGACCGACCAGCTGCGCGGCCTGCTCGTCGGGTAGCGAGGCGACGCTCGAGCCCCTTCGCACTCCCACCGGGGATCGTGCCGCCGACCGACCGGAAGGTCGGAGTCTATTCGACTCCCTCGCCTCGCGGAAGCGTTCTCGGACATCGTGACCCGATCGCCGCCGTCTGCATGACGGATGGGCCGAGTTCTCCACAGTTTGAATCTCAGGTCTTCCATAGGCCCGCCCGTTAAGGGCAGGATTCCGATTACGTCCGTCCACCGACGGGCGCCATGCGTGTTGCCGGCGGTCACCCCCGCCGCGGCACTCGAAGGGAGAAGCATGTCTGGAAACTCCACTCGCGCGCGCAGGCGCGTGGTGGCGACGACTTCCGTGCTTGCGCTCGCGGCCGCCGGTCTGGCGACCTTCGGCGCAGTGCCCGCGAACGCGACGCCATCGCACATCTCCGCGCCGGTGATCGGCGACGACGAGTACTACATGAACTACGTCGCGCCTCGCGCCGAAGCCGAACTGACGGGCGACGATGAAGCGGTCGTCGACGTCAACGGCAAGAAGTCCGGCGCCCCGAGCGCCGAGACGGCGCTCGAGCTCGCCAAGTCCGTCGACCAGAAGTACGCGCAGGGCAACCCCAAGGCCGCGCATCAGCTGGCGAAGACCGAGGCCAAGGCGCAGAAGACGGGCAAGAGCCCGAAGGCGCTCAAGAAGGCCAAGGGCACGCAAGAGGCGAAGCTGCTCACGATCCTCGTCGAGTTCGACGGAACCGAGGACTTCAGCAACCTGCAGGTGCCGACGTCGTTCGGAGCGACCGACTGCAAGCCCGGTGCCGTCCAGTCCGGCCCGCTGCACAACAACATCCCCGACCCCGCCACGTACGAGCTCGAGGACAACAACTCGATGTGGGTGCCCGACTTCTCGAGCGAGCACTTCAACAAGATGCTCTTCACCGATGAAGGCATCACCGAGCGCGTCCGCACCGACCTGACGGGTCCCGACGGCCAGCCCGGCTTCGACATCTCGGGCTTCACCATGAAGAACATGTACGAGGAGATGTCGCGCGGCGCCTACACGGTGCACGGCGAGGCGACCCCGTGGATCAAGGTGCCGCACTCCGAGGCGTACTACGGCGCCACGGTCTGCCACCTCAACGACGAGGGCGTCTACGAGGCCGGCCCCATGCAGGACATGCAGGGTCACCCCGACAACCCGCTCGGCCCGGGCCAGCTGCCGATCGACGCGGTCGCAGCGCTCGCGGCGGCGCAGCCCGACTTCCCGTGGGCCGACTACGACATCGAAGACCAGGGCGACCGTGACGGCGACGGCAACGTGCTCGAGCCCGACGGCGTGATCGACCACGTCGTGCTCGTGCACGCCGGTGAAGACAAGTCGGGCGGCGGCGGCGCCGAGGGCACCTACGCCCTCTGGGCCCACTCCTCCGCCGTCGCAGGCGGCGCCGACATCCCCGGCACCGACCTCAAGCTGTCGAACTACATCGTGCAGCCCGAGGACTCGGGCGTCGGTGTGTTCGCGCACGAGTACGGCCACGACCTCGGCCTGCCCGACCTCTACGACACCTCGAACGTCGCGTCGAGCGACGTCGACTTCTGGGACCTCATGAGCTCGGGTTCGCACTCGGGCCCGATCTTCCAGTCGATGCCCACCCACATGGGCCTCTGGGACAAGTGGGTGCTCGGCTGGGCCGACCCCGAGGTCGTGTCGCCCGGTGACGACGAGACCACCATCAAGGTGGGCCAGTCCTCGCGCCCCGCGAAGGGCACCGAAGACGGCATCAAGATCGACCTTCCCGACAAGGTGATCACGCTCGCCGAACCGCACAGCGGTGAGAACATGTGGTACTCGGGCGCCGACCAGGACTGGGCCGACCTGCGCCTGGGCCGCACCGTCGAGGTTCCCGCCACCGCTCCGAAGTTCTGGATGTGGAACAACTTCGTCATCGAAGAGGACTGGGACTTCGGCTACGTCGAGGTCTCGACCGACGGCGGCACGACGTGGGCCGAGCAGAAGGTCTACGACGCGGCCGGCAACCTGGTCTCGACCGACGACGGCTACTCCGACCCCAACGGGCGCATGAAGGACTTCGGCGCGGCAGAGGGCGCACCGAAGGTCTACGGCCTCACCGGCTCGAGCGACGGCTGGCGTCACGACTACGTCGACCTCACCGCCTACGCGGGTCAGACCGTGCAGGTTCGCCTGCGCCTCGCGACCGACGCGGCCTACCAGGACCGCGGCTGGTTCAGCGACGACTTCTCGGTCACGAGCGGCGACACGGCCGTCTGGAGCGACGACGTCGAGGGTGCCGACGACAACGGCTGGACGAAGGAGGTCGCCTCCTTCACGACGACCACCGGCCCCGGCTGGCGCAAGGACACCGGCACGTCGGTCAAGGCGCAGTACTACCTGGTCGAGTGGCGCAACTTCGACGGCTTCGACGAGGGCCTGAAGTACGGCTACAACAGCATCTACCAGGACGGCGCATGGAAGGTCGCGAAGCTCGCCTACAACGCCCCGGGTGCTCTCGTCTGGTACCGCGACACGACGTACGGCAACTCGAACATGCCGGCGGCGAACGAAGCGGCCCTGCCGAGCTACGGCGCCAAGGGCGGCCTGCTCATCGTCGACAGCCACTTCAACCCGCTGCAGCGCACGGGTGAGGCCGCCGACGTCGACCCGTCGACGCTCAACGTGATGGCCTCGCGTGCGCAGTCGTCCAACGCGGCCTTCGGCCTCGAGAAGACGCACCCGTTCACCGAGTGCATCGCCGACGCCGACTTCAACGAGTACTGCACCGACATCCCCGCGCTCGACCCGGTGAGCACCTTCACCGACGACCACGGCTGGGTGCCGGGCTTCGCCCTCCGCGAGTCGGACGGCGCGCTGTTCTACCGCGACCGCGACGCGTCGACCGTCGTGCCGTCGGTGGGCAACGCGCAGTACAGCACCCCGCTGTACGACCTCGAGGGCAACCGCCTGCCCGATTACGACGGCCTCGACGTGGGCCTCGGCCCGTTCGGCTCGGGCAACCCGGCCGACGACGGCGTGGGCTACGGCACCGTCGTCCAGGTCAAGAAGGCCTTCAAGGGCAACACCGCGGCGCTCATCCGCGTCGTGCCCCCGACGGTCGACTGACCACCGCACCTTCGCAACACCGACGAGGCGTCGGCCCCTCCGGGGGTCGGCGCCTCGCCGCATGCGTCAGGCGGACGGGAGCGAGCCGACCATCGTGCGGGCGGGCCGAGCCGAGTCAGGACGTGGCGCGCGACGCGACGCTGCTCGCTACTCGACCACCGACGCGGTGACGCCGGCGATGAGCCGCTCGATCGCGGCGGAGAACTCGGCGTCGCCTTCGCCGTCGAGGTCGAGATGCGCCGTCTGTTCCACGAGCGGGTGGCGCGAGTCCGACCACAGCGTTTCAGATCCGGATGCCTCGCCCGGAGCCGCGCGACGGGCCGCCTCGAGCGCCGCCTGCCCGAGCGTGAACGCGCGCACGGCGTGGCCCGCGCGTGCGGCGTCGGGGGCGTCGAGTCCCGACTCGACGAACGCCTCGATGAGCGTCTCGGCCAAGGCGAGGGCGTTCGGTCCGTCGAGCGGCCCGCTCGTCACGAGCACGATCGAGCCGGCATGCTCCGCGAGGCGCGCCCGGAGGGCGAGCGCGATCGCCACGACCCGCTCGCGCCACGCCGGCGCCGAGGCATCTCCGATCGACTGCGGATGCTTCGCGACGCCCGAGAGCAGCTGTTCGACCATCGCCTGCAGCAGCGCGTTCTTCGAGGCGAAGTACGTGTACATCGCGGTCGGCGTGAGGCCGAGCGCCGCGGCGACGCCGCGCACCGAGACGGCGGCGACGCCCTTCTCCTCGAGGATCTCGAACGCGGCGTCGACGATGTCGGACTGGCTGACGCTGCGCCTGGGGCCGGGTCTCATGTGCGGTGGTGCTCCTCGGGGTCGACCCTCAACGCTACCGGGCGCGCGGCAGCCTTCAGCGCACCAGTCGCACCGTGGAGATGTCCCAGGGCTCGAACGGCAGCTCGACCCCGTCGGGTTCGAACCCGTTGCGCCGGTAGAACGCGCGGGCCCTCGTCTCACCCGCCATCGCCCAGAGGAACCCCGGCCGGGAACCGATCGCGGCGTCGAGCAGCGCCTGGCCGAGGCCCGAGCCCTGGTACGCATCGAGCAGGTACAGCCCCTTCAGTTCGAGGTCGCGTGGCGCGTCGGGCTCCTCCGTGCGATCGGCCGGTCTCGCGTCGGCGAAGCCGACGATGCGTTCGCCGTCGACGGCGACGACGACGGTGCGCTCGCCGCGCACCGATTCGTCGACGATGCGCTCCCACGCCTCGCTGCGCCGGTCGAGCGTCCACGCCTCGATGCGTTCCCGTGCGACGGCGCCCGACGCGATGTAGGTCGACTGGTGGCTCTCCCAGTGCATGCGCGCGATGAACGGCGCATCGCCCGACCGGGCGTCTCTGATGACCGGGGATGCCGCGGAGCTCGCCATCACTCGAGCGTATCGATCGCGGCGCGACGCGACGAGGTGCTGCACGACGGCGTGCGATGCCACCGCCCGATCAGGCGAGGAGCCGCGCCCGCACGCGGTCGATGCCGTCTGCCTCGAATCCGTTCGCGACGAGGTAGCCGGCGACGTCGAGGCCGTCGAGGAACTCATCGAGTTCGCGCACCCGACGCTCGTTGAGCACCTCGAACTCGGCCGGCGACACCGTGCGGCCGCCGGCGCTCGCGTCGCCCGCGAGCCGTTCGTGCGCATCGATCGCGTGCACCGCGCCGAGGTAGTCGGCGACGATCTCGGTGCGGTCGACCTCGCACAACTGCAGCAGCATCGACGTGATCATGCCGGTCCGGTCGCGACCGTGGGCGCAGTGGAGGAGCAGCGCGCCCGGCCGGGAGTCGCGCGGACCGCCTGAGCCGGCGAGCGCGTCGAACACCGCGACGATGAGCTCGGGCCAGCGCTCGAGCACCTCGGCGTAGTAGCCGGGCGAGTCGAGCGTCTCCCATCTCGCCATGAACTCGGTGTTCGACTGGTCCTCCACCGGACGGTGGTGACGCGTGAACGGCTCCTCGATCGCCCTGCCGACCTCGTCGTCGTTGCGCAGGTCGATGATCGTGCGCACGCCGTTGTCGTACAGCTCGGAACGCCCGGCCTCGCCGAGGCCGTCGAGCATCGCCGACCGGTAGACCCGCCCGTGCCGAGTGGTACCGAGTGCACCGTCGAGCCCGCCGAGGTCCCACGTGTTCGGCAGCCCGGCCCAGGTCATTCGACGCGTCATGCGCTCGACGCTATCGGACCGGGTCGCACCGAGCGCATGGGGAGTGCTCCCCTGCGTTGCCCTCCAGCGCGGGGCAGCGCTTCAGTGCAGCGCGCCGGCGCGGTACGCCGCCTCGGTGCGGGTCGCCGCACCCAGCTTGCGAAGGATCGACGACACGTGCACGCTCGCCGTCTTCCCGCTGATGAAGAGGCGCTCCCCGATCTGCTTGTTGCTGAGGCCTTCGGCGATGAGCTCGAGCACCTGTCGCTCGCGGGCGGTCAGCTCGGCGGCGGCACCGGTCGAGGCGGCGACGCCGTCGGTGATGCCGATCACCTCGGCGCCGACGCGCTGGTCGGCCTCGAGCGCCAGCCCGGCCGCACCGGCGACTCGCATGACCGACGCGAGCACCGCGCCCACGCCGACCGCCTCGGCCTCGTCGTGCGCAGCCTGCAGGGTCGCGCGTGCGGCGGCCCGATCACCCGCCGCGAGCTCGGCCTGGCCGAGCCTGAGCAGCGCGTACGGCCGGAGGAACGCCTCGGCCGTCGGGTCGGAGGTCGCGGCGACCGCGGCCCGCCAGGCGGCCGCGTCTGCGCCCACGGCGGACGCTCCGGCGGCGCCGGTGACGCCGGTGCCCGAAGGGTCGTCGGTCGGCGCGGCGAGCTCCGCGTCGATGAGGGCGGACCAGAGCGGCTGCAGCGGCCACTCGTCGAATTCGTCGATGAGCTCGCGCAGTGCTGGCTCGGCTGCGGCGGCCTCGGCGACGATCGCCGCCCCCTCGGCATCGGCGGCGCCCGCTCCGGCCTTCGCCGCGGCCACGACGCGGGCCACCGCCCAGGCGTACGGGAAGCCGAGCGCCACCGCCGGGCGCTCTCGTGAATCGAAGAGCCCCTGCGTCTCGCGCCAGGCCCTGGCGACGTCGCCGCGCGCGAGCGCGAGCTCGGTCGCGAGCCGGCCCACCGAGAGCCGGGTCTGCATCTCGATGTTGACGGGATTGACGGTGATCGGGCGGATCGCGCGGAACTCGCGATCGGCGCCCTCCGCGTCGCCCTGCCACAGCCTCGCCCAGACCTTCGCCCGAAGCAGGTACACCTTGAACTGCATCGGCGGGTCGAGCGCGAGCGCACGCTCGATGAGCGGCAGCGCCTGCTCCCACTGGCCGAGCGCGTAGTGCGGGTCGACGGCGTTCGAGGCGAGGATCACGCCCGAACTGCGCTCGAGGCCGAGCTGTCGCGCGCGGGCGAGGCCCGCCTCGGCGAGCTCGACGGCTCGCGCGTACTCGCCGATCAGGTAGTGCACGTCGGAGGCGTTGACCCAGTACCGCAGCAGTGCGGGCCCGTCGCCCTCCGCGAGCTCTCGACTGCGCTCGAGGTCGGCGAGGCCGCGTTCGACCTCGCCCAGGTTCACCCGGCACACGGCAGCGACGTTGAGCGACACCGAGGCCGTGCGCGCCGAGCCCTCGCGCAGTGCGAGTGCGAGTGCGCTCTCGGCCGTCTCGATCGCCTGCCGCAGTCGGCCCTCGATCATCTGCCGGCCGGCGAGCGCCGAGAGCACCGTCGCCCGCATGAGCGATGACCGGTCGCCGAGCACCTCGAGCGCCTGCTCGAGCAGCGGGATCGAGCCCGGCCGCCCCGCCCCAGCGAGGGTGAGCGCCTCGTCGCGGAGGAGGCGGGGGAAGTCGGGGTCGTCGGGCGGGCACTCGGCGAGGGCGGACTTCAGCAGGGTGAGGCTGCGCTCGTTCTCGCCCGCGTTGCGCAGATGCGAAGCGGTGCGGCCCATGAACTCCATGCGGCTCATGCCGGCGATCTGCTCGGCATCGTCGACCACGTCCCACAGGCCCAGCGCCCGCTCGCCGAGCTGCGCGGCCGACGCGAACGCCGTCGAGCGGCGGGCCTCGTGCATCGCCTGCACGGTGGCGGGGAACGCCTTGGCCGCATTGTTCGCACCCAGCCAGTGGTACGAGATCTCAGCCGCGAGACGGCGCGTGCCGGCGGCGGCCAGCGACTCGTAGGCCTCGGCGTACCGGGCGTGGTACCGCGCCCGTTCGCCGGGAAGGATGTCGGCCGCGATCGCCTCGCGGACGAGCGCGTGGCGGAAGCCGTACTCGTCGCCGTCGACGACGAGAACGCCGCCGAGGATCGCCTCGCGCGCTGCCTCATCGAGGCGCTGGCCCGCGCCGGTCGAGGGATCGGCGTCACCGCCGCGGAAGACCGCGGTGAGCATCGAGTGGTTCACGCGCACGCCGCCGGTCGCGATCAGCCGGAGCAGTTGCTGCGCCTCGTCGGAGAGGCGCTCGTAGCGTGCGAGCAGCAGCTCGCGCAGGGTGTCGGGAAGGTCGGACTCGTCGCGGCAGCCGTCGAGGCCCACGACCTCTTCGACGAAGAACGGCACGCCGTCGCTGCGGCGGAAGAGGACGTCGAGCACACCGTCGGTCGGCCACTCGTCGGCGATGGATGCCACGAGCTCGCGCACCTCGTCGCGCGAGAGGCGCGCGAGCTCGCGCCGCTCGACCCAGCGGTCGCGCTCGAGCTCGGAGAGGAAGGGCCGCAGGAGATGGCCACGGGTGACGTCTTCGCTGCGGTAGCTCAGCACGATGAGCACCCGGCTCGACGCGAGCATGCGGGTGAGGAAGCGCAGCAGTGCGAGGCTCGCGGGGTCGATCCAGTGGAGGTCTTCGACGATGAGCACGATGGGCCGCTCGTGCGAGAGCGTCTCGAGCAGCACCGCGATCGCCTCGTGCAACTGCCCGCTCGCACCCGACCCACCGGCGATCGCCACGGTGTCGACGGGCTCGCCGATCGCCCCCAGCTCGGGCAGGAGGGCGACGAATGCGGCGCGGCCCGGGCCGACGATCTCGAGCGCCCGCTCGCCGCCGACCTCCGCGACCAGGGCGCGGAGCGCCGCCTTGACGGGCGCGTAGGGCGCCGCGACCGCGCCGAGGTCGACGCACTGGCCGAACACGACTCGCGCGGTGCGCTCGGCGCGCTGCCGGAACTCGCGGATGAGGCGACTCTTGCCGATGCCGGCCTCGCCGCCGATCACGATCGTGCGGGGCACCCCGGCGGCAGCCTCGTCGAGGAGGCCGCCGAGCCATGCGAGCTCGGCATCGCGCCCGATCATCGTGGCGCTGGACGCGGCGGTGGTCACCAACACATCGTCCCATGCGCCGGTGACACGCGCGGTGCGTTCGGCCGAGGCATCCGCGATCGATCGCACGACCGGGAAGATGCTCACGACCGCGGCCGAACCGCTCACCGCAGGGCGAGCTGCGGAGCGCGGCGGCCGACGTGCCGCCGGCGCCGGACGTGACCGGCCGAGGCCGTGCCCGCGGCGTCCGCCTCGACCGCCTGCTCGTCGACGGCGAGCCGCTGCGCGAGCCGGCGCTCCGCCAGGAGCACGTTCGCCTCATGCGTGCGGATCGCGACGAGATCTGCCGAGTACTGCATGGTTTCCTCCTGTGTCGGACTCCGACCGTTGCGATCGGATGACCTCAGACTCCTCGCTAAGGCGCCTCGGGCCCATCGGACGATCGCCCTATTTCGGCGCCGCAGCCGCCGGAGACCGGCTTAAGACGATCGCGAGCCCGGCGCCGGAAGGGTCTGCCGAGGCCTGCCGAGCCCGTCGAGGCGGACCTCGACGACGGCGGCGACGATCGCCGAGACGGCGAGCATTCCGAGGGTGAGCATGAGCATGAGCATGAGTGGGTCTCCATTCCGTCAGGAGAGCATTCGGGAGTCTCCGGGCCGCGTCATCAGCGCGCGCACCGAATCGGACCGGGGCCTGCCCGCCGGGGTGGGCCCTGAGGTCGGCGGCGAGTATCGTGATCGACGACGCGGACTGCCGCGACCTCGCTGTCGCCTCGACGCTCGACCGCACCGCCGCGATCGGCCCGCGAACCGCCCGTGCACGCAGTAGGAGACCACGCAGTACGAACAGAGCGGAGGCCAGCTGTGAACGAGATCGTCACCGTCACGCCGTGGCATCCCTGGCCGCTCGCGATCCCCATCGTGATCGCGATCGGCGGCATCGTCGTGTCGAGCATCGGCACGCGCCGGCACTCGAAGCCGGTGCGCGAGCTCGGCAGCGCGATCTTCTTCCTCGCCGCACTCGGGGCGCTCGCGATGTTCGGCTTCATGCCCGGCTCGTGGGACCAGGGTGCGCGCGCCGACGCGCTCGTCGGGCTCGGCTACGAGTCGCCGACGTTCTCGGCCGAGCAGATCACCGGCCCGGGCGAACCGGCCGTCATCGCGTTCCAGGCCGAGCGCGACGGCGAACGGGTGCGAGGGTTCCTCAAGAGCACGGGCGGCGACCAGTGGCAGGTCACCGAGGTCGAAGAAGACGACTGAACGGGATGCCTCGGCGCCGGCGCCGGCAGCAGGGATGGATGCCCGCGCAGGCGCCCGGTATCGTCGGGTCATCAGGTGAGGCGAGGAGGCCCGAATGACCGAGGTCGTCACCATCGCGGCATGGAACCCGTGGCCGCTCGTGATCCCGCTGCTCATCGTGTTCGGCGGCACCGTCGTGGTCGCCATCGGCGTCCGGCGCAGGGGCTCGCGGATGATCGAGCTCGGCGTGTTCGCGGCGATCGGCGGGCTCGTCGCCGGGGGGCTCATGACCTGGGGGATGTCGCAGGCCTGGGATGCCGAGGCGCAGCGGGTCGCACTCGCGGAGCTCGGCTACACCGACACCGAGGTCACGGCCGGTGAGGAGCGGTCGGGATCGCAGCCCGTGCTCGACTTCGTCGGCGTGCTCGACGGACAGCACGGCGAGCGGGGCCGGCTGCGCCACGTCTCGGGCGACCGGTGGGAGGTCGTCGAGTTCTGACCGCCTCGGCCGTCAGCGGCTCAGGCGAACAGCTTCTGCCCCACGAACTCGCCTTCGGAGACGCCGCCGGGCACGGCGAAGATCGCCGAGCCGACGTGCTTCAGGTACTCGTTGAGCCCGTCGGTCGCGAGCGACGTCTGGATGTCGATGAACTGCTGCGGCGACCGCTGGAACGACAGGAAGAACAGGCCCGCGTCGAGGCGGCCGAGCTCGTCGTTGCCGTCGACGAAGTTGTAACCGCGACGCAGCATGCGCGCGCCGTTGTTGTTCGACGAGTGCGCGAGGCGAACGTGGGCGTTGGTGTCGATGAGCGGTGCCCCGGTCGCTCCCTCGGCCTCGAAGTCGGGCTCCGTGAACTCCGTGCCGCCCGAGAGCGGTGCGCCCTCGCCCTTCGACCGGCCGACGAGCATCTCCTGCTCGCCGAGCTGCACGCGGTCCCAGTTCTCGATGATCATGCGGATCCGCCGCGCGACGAGGTACGAGCCGCCCGCCATCCACGCAGGCCCGTCGGACTCCGCGACCCAGACCTGCTCGTCGACGACGTCCGCCTCCTCGGCCTTGACGTTCGCGGTGCCGTCCTTGAAGCCGAACAGGTTGCGAGGCGTCGCCTGTGCGGTCGAGGTCGACGAGGTGCGGCCGAAGCCGAGCTGCGACCAGCGCAGCGTCGCCCGCCCGAACGCGATGCGGCTGAGGTTGCGGATCGCGTGCACCGCGACCTGCGGGTCGTCGGCGCACGCCTGGATGCAGAGGTCGCCACCCGTGCGTGCCGGTTCGAGGGCGTCGCCCTGGAAGCGCGGCAGCGGCGCGAGCTCCGGCGGTCGGCGGCTCGCGAGGCCGAAGCGGTCGGCGCCCGAGGCGTCCTCGAAGATGCCGGGCCCGAAGCCGAAGGTGAGGGTCAGGCCCGCGGCCGGGAGCCCCTGCGCCTCGCCGGTGTCGGCGGGCGGCGCGTAGTCGGAACCGCCCACGGCGCCGCCCTCCTCGACGTCGAGGCCCTGCGACAGCCGTGCGGCCGCGTTCGTCCAGTCGGTGAGCAGCTCGATGAGGCCCTCGCGATCGAGCGACGCATCCACGTCGAACGCGGCGAAGTGCAGGCGATCCTGCGCGGGCGTCGTGATGCCCGCCTGGTGCATTCCGTAGAAGGCATACGAGGATGCCGCAGAGCCGGCGCCGCTCACGGAGGCCGACGCCGACGACATCGCGGCGCCCACCGCGGCGGCCCCGCCGGCGAAGCCGACCGCTGCGCCCGCGGCGCCCGCACCGAAGAGGCCGAGCAGGCCCCGGCGCGAGACGCTCGGCGTCTCCTCCTGGGGTGCCGACGTGGGCTCCGTGTCAGACATGTCAGACCCCGAGCACCGTGGCCGTGAGCTGCGAGAGCGGCTCGGCGAGCGCGTTGACCTGGTCGCTCAGCGCCTTCTTGTCGGCGTCGGTGAGCTCGCTGTAGTTCACGAAGCCCTCCTCGAGCGAGCCGTACTTCGCGAGCTCGGCCTCGAGTGCGGCGAACTGCTCGTCGATCTCGGCCGCGAGCTCGGTGCCCTCGTCGCCCTTCGACTCGGCGAGCGGGCGCACCGCGCCGAACGCCACGCCGGCGCCCTGCACGTTCGCCGCGAAGTCCGAGAGGTCGGTGCCGCTCCACCAGTCCTCCTCACCGGTGATCTTGCCCGAGGCCACCTCGTCGAGCAGCGCGATCGCGCCGTTCGAGATGTCGGCGAGACCGACCGAGAACGACTCGTCGGTGACGAGCTCGTGCAGCTCGGTGACGTCGGCGACGAGGCCCTCGGCGTACGCCGTGCGCTCCTCGGGCGTCGACGGCGCCCAGCCCTTCAGGGCGTCCTGGCCGTCGGAGTTGAGGTCGCCGGGCTGCGGCGCCCAGAGGTCCTTCTCGGTGCGGTGGAACCCCGTCCACTCGAGGCCGTCGGCGACGGCGTCGACCTCGCGGAAGTCGATCTTCGGGTCGAGGTCGCCGAACGCCTCGGCGGTCGGCTCGATGCGCTCGTAGGGCACGCGCGCCGCCGCGAACAGCGAGCGCGCCGTCTCGTCGTCGCCCGCCTTGTACGCGTCGGCGAACTCCTGCACGAGCGGCAGCAGCTCGCTCGTCTGCGAGCGAACGTACGCGAGGTACTCGGTGACGGCCTGGTCGCTGAGCTCCTGCTCTCCGGAGGACACGGTGGAGGCCTCGCCGGTGACCGTGAACTCGGCGAGCCCGACCGGCGCCCCGACCTGCTGGAACTTGCACGCCGTGTAGTAGGTGCCCGGTTCGAGCTGCGCCGTGAAGTCGACCTGCTGGCCAGGGGTGACGTTCTCCTTCTCGCCCACGATGCGCAGCTTGTCGTCGGCGAGGATCTCGAACTCGTTGACCTCGGTGCCGTTGTTCTCGAGCGCGAAGGTGACCGCGCCGGCGGGGGCGGTGTCGACGGCGACGGCGCAGCCGTCGTCGGTGATGTCGACGCCGATCGCCTGTGCGAGATCGGCCTTCGCCACGCACCCGGTGAGGGTGAGCGCGGTGAGTGCGGTCACGGCGACGGAGGCCGCGAGGGCACGACGGGTCATAGGTGGCTCCTGGTTCGAGGGTGATGAGGGAAGAATCAGTGGGCCGCGACGACGGCCGAGGCCGCCGCCGGGGCGGGCTTGGGAGCATGGCGGCGCCCCAGCATCACGAGATAGAGCGTCACCGTCACGGAGACGTAGACGACCCAGCCGATGACCTGCGCCCACGTCGGCTGCGGGGTGAAGTTGAAGATGCCGCCGAGCAGCGAGTCGAGCCAGCCGCCCGCGGGCACGACCGCGGTGAGGTCGTAGGCCGCGGTGCCCCAGCCGGGGATGACCGAGGCCTCCTGCAGGTCGCCGATGCCGTACGAGAGCACGCCGGCGGCGACGAGGATGAGGAAGAGCCCGGTCCACGTGAAGAACGTGCCGAGGTTGAATCGCACGAGGCCCTTCGAGATGCCCCACGAGATGACGACGGCCGTGGCGATGCCCGCGAGGGCGCCGAGCGTGCCGAGCACCGGGTCGCTGCCTCCGGAGACGTTCGCCCACACGAAGAGCGCGGTCTCGATGCCCTCGCGCCCGACCGACAGGGCGCCGAGCAGCACGAGCGCCCACGTCGAGCGCTCGACCGCGGCATCCACCCGCCCGCGCAGTTCGCTCGAGAGCGTGCGGCCGTGGGTGCCCATCCAGAAGATCATCCAGGTGACCATCGCGACGGCGACGAGCGACAGCACGCCGCCGAGGATCTCCTGCGCCTGGAACGTCATCGCGTACGGGCCCCAGGTGAGCAGGGCGCCGACCCCGAGCGAGACCGCAACGGCGATGCCGATGCCGATCCAGAGCCGGCCGCGCAGCTCGCGGTGCCCGATCTTCGAGAGGTACGCCAGCAGGATGCCGACGATGAGACCGGCCTCGAGGCCTTCGCGAAGGCCGATCAGGTAGTTGGCGAGCACGCGCGTCTCCAGGGATGAACGATGTGGGGGCTGAGCCGTTGAAGGGCTGAGCTAAGGCTAACCTAAGTCGACAGCGGAGCAAACTTCAGTTTCCTTACCCATGGAGTTCGAGCGGCCGGGGGCCGTGACCCCCCAACGACCCCCGGAGTAGCGTGGACCTCGTGCTGACTCCGCCCAAGACTCCGAAGCGACCGATCGAACGCGTGCACCACGGCGACGTCGTCGTCGACGACTACGAGTGGCTGCGCGACAAGGACGACCCCGAGGTCATCGCGCACCTCCACGAGGAGAACGCCTACACGAACGCGAAGACCGAGCACCTCACGATCCTGCAGGAGCAGGTCTTCGAGGAGATCCGCACCCGCACGAAGGAGACCGACCTCTCGGTCCCGGTGCGCGAGGGCGACTGGTGGTACTACAGCCGGACCGTGGAGGGGCTCGAGTACCCGATCCACTGCCGCGTCGCGGCGGCAGGCCCCGACGACTGGGAGCCGCCGGTCATGGACGGCTCGGGCGCGGCGCTTCCGGGCGAGCAGGTGCTGCTCGACGAGAACGTCGAGGCCGAGGGCCACGAGTTCTTCGCACTCGGCAGCTTCGACGTGTCCACCGACGGCGCCCTGCTGCTCTACGGCGTCGACGTCGAGGGCGACGAGCGGTACACGATCCGGCTCCGGGCGCTGGATGACTCGGCGCGCGAGTTCGCCGACGAGATCGAGGGCACCGCGGCCGGCGCGGTGTTCGACCCGAGCGGACGCTTCGTGTTCTACGCGACCGTCGACGAGTCCTGGCGGCCCGACACGATCCACCGCCACGAGGTCGGCGCCGAGGCATCCGGCGACGTGGTCGTGTTCTCGGAACCCGACGAGCGCTTCTGGCTCGGCGTCGGGCTGACCCGCAGCCGCCGCTTCCTCGTCATCGAGGCGGGGTCGAACGTGACGAGCGAGACCCGGCTGCTGGATGCCTCGGATCCGACGGGTGAGTTCTCGGTCGTGTGGCCGCGCAAGGAGGGCGTCGAGTACGACGTCGAGCACGTCGTCGCGGGCGGACGCGACCGGCTGCTCATCACCCACAACGACGGCGCGGTGAACTTCGAGCTCGTCTCGGTCGCGGCCGACGACCCGCAGGGTCCGCGCCGCATGCTGCTGCCGCACAGCGCCGACGTGCGCATCGAGGGCGTCGACGCGTTCCGCGACTTCGTCGCCCTCGAGTACCGGCGCGAGGGGCTGCCCCGGGTCGCGGTCGCGAAGGTGCCGGCCGGCGGGCTCCCCGCCGATGCGACGCCCGACGACACCCTCCACGAGCTCGCCTTCGACGAGGAGCTCTTCTCAGTCGGGCTCGCCGGCAACCCCGCGTGGGACCAGCCGACGCTGCGCCTCGGCTACACGAGCTTCACGACCCCGTCGACCGTGCTCGACCTCGTCGTCGCGACGGGCGAGCGTCGGCTGCGCAAGCGGCAGGCCGTGCTCGGCGACTACGACGCCACCCGCTACGCGCAGCGCCGCGAGTGGGCGACGGCGACCGACGGCACGCGCATTCCGATCTCGCTCGTGTACCGGCACGACCTCGTCACGCTCGGCGAGCCGGCGCCGACCCTCTTGTACGGTTACGGGTCGTACGAGCACTCGATCGACCCCGGCTTCGGCATCCCCCGGCTGTCGCTGCTCGACCGCGGCATGGTCTTCGCGGTCGCGCACGTGCGCGGCGGCGGCGAGATGGGGCGGCTCTGGTACGAGCACGGCAAGAAGCTCGAGAAGCGCAACACCTTCACCGACTTCATCGCGGCCGCCAGGCACCTCGTCGACAACGACATCACCGCCCCCGACCGGCTCGTCGCCCAGGGCGGCAGCGCCGGCGGCCTCCTCATCGGCGCAGTCGCGAACCTCGCGCCGAAGTACTTCTCGGGATTCCTCGCCGAGGTGCCGTTCGTCGACCCGCTCACGTCGATCCTCGATCCGTCGCTGCCGCTGACCGTCATCGAGTGGGACGAGTGGGGCAACCCCCTCGACGACGAGGAGGTCTACTCGTACATCAAGTCGTACTCCCCCATCGAGAACGTGCACGTCAACCACTACCCGCCGATCCTCGCGGTGACCTCGCTCAACGACACGCGGGTGCTCTACGTCGAGCCGGCGAAGTGGGTGGCGAAGCTGCGCGACGCGGGCGCCGACCCGCTGCTGAAGATCGAGATGGCCGCCGGGCACGGCGGGGTGTCGGGCCGTTACGCGGCCTGGCGCGAGCGCGCCTTCGCGTACGCGTGGGTCATCGACGCGGCGGGAGCGCACCCGAGCGGCGAGTGACGTGATCGTTCACCGCTGCACGTCGTAGGTGATGTGCGTCACGAGGTCGGTCTGCAGCACGTCGACGGGCGTGAACTCGAGGTCGAGGCCCTCGAACAGGCGTGCGCCCGAGCCGAGCGTGATCGGCGCGACGCTCACGATGATGCGGTCGATGAGCCCGGCCCTCAGGTACTGCTGCACGGTGCTCGCGCCGCCGGCGATCGAGATGCGGCCGCCGCCGCCCACGGAGGCCCTCGCCCGGTCGAGCGCGTCGTGGATGCCGGTCGTCACGAAGTGGAACGTCGTGCCGCCCTCCATCTCGACGGGCTCGCGCGGGTGATGGGTGAGCACGAAGACGGGGCCGTGGTACGGCGGGTCGTCGCCCCACCAGCCCTTCCACGAGTCATCGGGCCACTCGCCTCGTACGGGGCCGAACATGTTGCGGCCCATGATGTACGCGCGCGGCGCGAGGATCTGGTCGACGATGGGCTGCGCCTCGTCGGGCTGCTCGAACATCCAGCGGTGCAGCGACTCGCCGCCCTCCCCGAGCGGATCTTCGAGCGACTGGTTCGGGCCGGCGACGAAGCCGTCGAGTGAAACCGTGATGTTGGCCGTGACCAGGCCGTCGTCGAACGTCATGCCGAGCACCATACGCCGTGGCGCCGACACCCGCTACGACCCCGACGCGGTCCCATGCGCGCGCATCCATTCAGCGGTGAGCGAGCACGCTTCCGCGTGTCGGCGGCCGCTGCCAGACTGACGAAATGTCTCTTCTCACCGATCTGAGCGAGCAACTCCCAGGCCGGGCCTTCGGTCCCGGCGCATCCGAATACGACACCGGCCGCACCGTCTTCGCGGGCGCCGGCGACCCCGAGGCCGTCGTGCGGCCGCACACGGTCGACGAGATCGCGACCGCGGTGGCCGCGGCATCGTCGGCCGGCCGTTCCATCGCCGTCCGCAGCGGCGGGCACGGCCTCCTCCCGGTCGACGACGGGCTCGTCGTCGACATGGGCGAGTTCGACACGATCGAGGTCGACGACGCCGGCCTCGTCACCCTCGGCCCGGCCGCCCACTGGGGCGACGTCGCGGCGGCGCTCGCGCCCCGCGGTCTCGGCATCAGCTCCGGCGACACCCGCCAGGTGGGCGTCGGCGGGCTTCTGCTCGGCGGCGGCATCGGCTGGCTCGTGCGCACCTACGGCCTCACGATCGACGCGCTCCGCGAGGTCGAACTCGTGACCGCAGCGGGCGAGGTGCTCATCGTGAACGCCGAGTCGCACCCCGACCTGTTCTGGGCGCTGCGCGGCGGCGGCGGCAACTTCGGCGTCGTCACGCGCTTCACCGTGCAGGCGAGCTCCGTCGACGGACTCGTCGGCGGTTCGATCCACTTCGACCGCTCCGACGTGCCGACCGTGCTGCGGGCCTGGCGCGAGGTCATGCGCGCAGGCTCCGACGACCTGAACTCGTCGATCATGCTCATGCCCCCGATGGGTCCCGAGATGCCCGGCGGCCCGCAGGTCGGCATCGCCCTCCGCGGAACCGAGGCCGAACTGCGCGAGCTCGCCGCACCGCTGCTCGCGCTGCCGTCGGTCACGAAGGTCGACCTCGCACCGCTCGCGTACGGCGACCTGCTCGAAGACGCCCCGCCCGGGCGACCGCCGTTCCAGTTCGTGGGCGGCAACGGCTTCGCGCCCGAGGTCTCCGACGAACTGCTCGAGGCGGTCGCCGCGGCGTACGCGCGCGACGTGCCGACGATGGCGCTGCTGCGCTGGCTCGGCGGCGCGTTCTCGAGGGTCGCTGCCGATGACACGGCGATCGCCCATCGCGACGCCGAGGCGCTCGTCGTCGTCAACGGCGTGCTGCCGGCCGATGCCGCTCCCGAGCTCGTCGCCGCGGTGAAGGCGGGCAGTGATGCGGCGATCGCGTTCACGACCGGTTCGTACGGCGGCTTCGAGGCGAACCGCAGCGACGAGATCACGGCATCGATGTACCCGCCGGCGACGCTCGAGCGACTCCGCCGCATCAAGGCCGAGGTCGACCCGGGCAACGCGTTCCGGCGCAATCACAACATCGCACCGGCGGGCTGAGCGCCCTCGTGACGCACCCGGGTCGCGGCACCCGCCGCGGCCCGGGTTTCGTCGTGCCCGGCCCGAACCGTCCTCGGCCGTCATATCTGTCAAACTTTGTTAGGACATTCTGTGTAGACTGATCGCACCGCGAGCGCCGGGGAAGCGCTCGCGGCCCCGAGAGAAAGTTGTACGGCGCAGTATGACCAGCACCACCGCAACGAGCCGGTTCGAGATCATCACGATGGGGCGGGTCGGCGTCGATCTCTATCCGCTGCAGGACGGCGTGCATCTCGAAGACGTCGACACGTTCTCGAAGTCCGTCGGCGGCAGTGCGACGAACGTCGCCATCGCGGCGGCCCGGCACGGCCGGTCGAGCGCCGTCATCACGCGCACGGGCGACGACGCCTTCGGCCGCTACATCCGCCGCGAGCTCGGCGGCTTCGGCGTCGACACCGCGTTCGTCGGCACCGTCGACGCACTGCAGACGCCCATCACGTTCTGCGAGATCTTCCCGCCCGACCACTTCCCGCTGGTGTTCTACCGCAGCCCGAAGGCGCCCGACCTCGAGATCACGGCCGAGGGCCTGCCGCTCGACGCGATCCGTGACGCCGGTGTGTTCTGGGCGACGGTCACGGGCCTCAGCGCCGAGCCGAGCCGAGCCGCGCACCACGCCGCGTGGGCCGCCCGCGAGCGGCGGCCGCTCACGATCCTCGACCTCGACTACCGACCCATGTTCTGGTCGTCGCCCGACGAGGCCCGGCGTGAGGTGAGCCGCGCGCTCGACCACGTCACCGTCGCCGTCGGCAATCAGGAGGAGTGCGAGATCGCCGTCGACGAGCGCGACCCGCACCGCGCCGCCGATGCGCTGCTCGCCCGAGGCGTCGAGCTCGCGGTCGTCAAACGCGGTCCCGACGGCGTGCTCGCGAAGACTCGCGACGAGACGGTCGAGGCCCCGAGCTTCCCGGTCGACGTCGTCAACGGGCTCGGTGCGGGCGACGGCTTCGGCGGCGCGCTGTGCCACGGGCTGCTCTCGGGCTGGCCCCTCGATCGCACGATCGCCTTCGCCAACGTCGCCGGAGCGATCGTCGCCTCGCGTCGTGAGTGCTCGACGGCGATGCCGACGACCGCCGAGGTCGAGGCCCGGCGCAGTGCCGGTCCCGGGCGCGCCGCGGGCGAAACCGGCCCCGCGAGCCGTCTGCCGGAAGGAGCGTCCGATGTCGCACGGTGATCGATACCTCGAAGAGGCCCGATTCGACCGGCTGCGCGAACTGCGCGCGGCCGGGCCCGGTGCGATCGCCGACGCCCACGCCGGCCGCACCCGCCGCCCGCTGCTGGGCGAAGACGGGCGCCTCTTCATCCTCGCCGCCGATCACCCGGCGCGCGGCGCGCTCGGAGTCGGCGACGAGCCGATGGCGATGGCCGACCGCTACGAGCTGCTCGACCGGCTGGCGCTCGCGCTCTCGCGCCCGGGCGTCGACGGCGTGCTGGGAACCCCCGACATCGTCGACGACCTCGCGCTGCTCGGCCTCCTCGACGACAAGGTCGTCGTCGGCTCGATGAACCGCGGCGGCCTCCGCGGCGCGAGCTTCGAGCTCGACGACCGGTTCACGGCCTACGACATCGACGGCATCGTGCGCGACCGGCTCGACTTCGCGAAGACGCTGCTGCGCATCGACCTCGACGATCCCGCCACGGCCGTGACGATCGAGGCGACCGCCCGAGCCGTGACGGATGCCTCGGCGGCGAGCCTGCCCATCATGCTCGAGCCGTTCATGAGCACGCGGAGAGACGGCCGCGTCGTGAACGAGCTCAGCACCGAGGCGGTCATCACATCGGTGGCGATCGCGGCGGGTCTCGGGTCGAGCTCGGCCTGCACGTGGATGAAGCTGCCCGTCGTCGACGACATGGCGCGGGTGATGGCTGCGACCACGATGCCGACGCTGCTGCTCGGCGGCGAGCGCACCGCCGACCCCGATGCGGCCTACGCGAACTGGCGCGACGCGCTCGCGCTGCCCGGCGTGCGCGGCCTCGTCGTCGGACGTACGCTCCTGTATCCGCCCGATCACGACGTGCAGCACGCCGTCGACACCGCCGCCGCGCTCGTGCACGACGCCTGACGCGAGACCTGGGAGACGAGAGATGAGCACCGACGCCGCCTGGTTCCACCCGCACGGCTCGCTCGCCCGCGACGGCTGGAGCATCGTCGTCGACGATTCGCTGCCCGGCTGGCGGCACACGGGCCTGCGGGTCGCCGAGCTCGGCCACCGCGGCGATGCGGGTCTCGAGCTGCCCGCGGGTGAGATCGAGCGCCAGCTCGTGCCGCTCGGGGGCGGCGGCGTGCACGTCGAGGTCGTCGACGCCGACGGCACCGCTCACGCGTTCGACCTCGACGGCCGCGGCTCCGTGTTCGACGGGCCGACCGACACGCTCTACCTTCCCGTCGGGGCGAGCGCCGTCGTCACCGGCCCCGGCAGGCTCGCGGTGGCCGAGGCGCCCGCGACCACGAGGCATCCGCTTCGGCTCATCGGTCGCGACGAGGCGCCCGTCGAACTGCGCGGCCGCGGGCAGGCGAGCAGGCAGGTGCACGACCTCGGCACGCCCGCCGTCATGGCGGCCGATCGGCTCATCGTGTGCGAGGTCATCACGCCCGCCGGCAACTGGTCGTCGTACCCGCCGCACAAGCACGACGAGGAGGTGCCCGGCGTCGAGTCGCAGCTCGAGGAGATCTACTACTTCGAGGCGGCCGTCACGCGCGGGGATGCCTCGCGGCCGGCGCCGCACGGCACCGCCGAGCCGTTCGCGCTGTTCTCCGCGTCATCCTCGTCGGTGACCGAGATCGCGATCGACGAGCGGGTCACGACCGGCGACGTCGCGCTGCTGCCCGGCGGCTACCACGGGCCGGCCGCCGCGGCGCCGGGCTACGACCTCTACTACCTCAACGTGATGGCCGGCCCCGGCGAGCGCGTCTGGCGCATCACCGACGAGCCCGCCCACGCCTGGGTGCGCGACACGTGGGACGACGAGATCGTCGACCCGCGGCTGCCGTACCCGGCGTCGGCTCCGGCCTCGCACCCGACCGCGGCCACCGCGACCGCGCCGAACGAAGGAACCCCGCAGTGACCACCAAGCGCATGACCGTCGGCCAGGCACTCGTCGAGTTCCTGGCCCACCAGTGGACCGTCGACGGCGACGTGCGGGAGCGCACGATCCCGGGCGTGATCGGCATCTTCGGCCACGGCAACGTCGCCGGGCTCGGCCAGGCGCTCATGGAGTCGAACGCCGCAGACCCCGAGCAGATGCCGTACTACCAGGCGCGCAACGAGCAGGCGATGGTGCACCAGTCGGTCGGCTACGCGCGCATGCGCCGCCGGCGGGCGACGTTCGCGAGCACCGCGTCGGTCGGGCCGGGCGCTGCGAACATGCTCACGGGCGCGGCCCTCGCGACGAGCAACCGGCTGCCCGCGCTGCTGCTGCCGAGCGACACGTTCGCGACCCGGGTTGCCGACCCCGTGCTGCAGCAGCTCGAGCTGCCGCACGACACGAGCGTGCAGGTGACCGACGCGTTCCGACCGCTGTCGCGGTTCTTCGACCGGGTCGAGCGGCCCGAACAGCTCTTCTCGATCGCCCTCGCCGCGATGCGCGTGCTCACCGACCCCGTCGAGACGGGCGCCGTGACGATCGCGCTGCCCGAGGACGTGCAGGCCGAGGCGATCGACGTGCCGATCGCGTTCCTCGCCGACCGCGAGTGGCACGTGCGCCGGCCGGTGCCCGAAGCGGGGCCGCTCGAGCGGGCGGTCGCCGCGATCCGCGCCGCGGAGCGCCCGTTCATCGTCGCGGGCGGCGGCGTCCTCTACTCGGGCGCCGAGGAGGCGCTCCGTCGCCTCGTCGAGGCGACCGGCATCCCCGTCGGCACGACCCAGGCGGGCGGCGGCTCGCTGCCGTGGGACCACCCGGCCTACCTCGGCGGCGTCGGTGCGACGGGCACGACCGCCGCAAACCGGCTCGCCGCCGAGGCCGACCTCGTGATCGGCGTCGGCACTCGCTACAGCGACTTCACGACCGCGAGCCGCACCGCGTTCCAGCACCCCGAGGTGCGGTTCGTGAACCTCAACGTCGCGAGCTTCGACGCCTACAAGCACGGCACGCAGCTGCCGCTCATCGCCGACGCGCGTGAGGGCCTCGAGGCCCTCGCGCGAGCACTCGAGGGCTACCGCGTGGGCGACGACCTGCGTGAGCGCATGGCGCGCGAGAAGGCCGAGTGGGATGCCTCGGTCGACGCCGCGTTCGAGCCGTCGGGCCGCGATCGGCCGAGTCAGGCCGAGATCATCGGCGCGGTGCAGGCGGCGAGCGACCCGCGCGACGTGGTCGTGCAGGCCGCGGGCTCGCTGCCGGGCGACCTGCACCGCATGTGGCGGGTGCGCGACCCGCTCGGCTACCACGTCGAGTACGCGTTCTCGTGCATGGGCTACGAGATCGCGGGCGGCCTGGGCGTGCGGCGTGCGGCGCCCGACCGCGACGTCATCGTCATGGTGGGCGACGGCTCGTACCTGATGCTGCACACCGAGCTCGTGACCGCCGTCGCCGAGGGGCAGAAGCTCATCGTCGTGCTCGTGCAGAACCAGGGCTTCGCCTCGATCGGCAACCTCTCGGAGTCGGTCGGCTCGCAGCGCTTCGGCACCCGCTACCGGGAGTACGACGAGGTGGCGCGCAACTTCCAGGCCGGTGCGGTGCTGCCCGTCGACCTCGCCGCGAACGCGCGCAGCTACGGAGTCGACGTGATCGAGATCGCGCCCGGTCCCGACGTGATCGCCGAGCTCGGCCGGGCGATGGCGACTGCGAAGGCCTCGGACACCACGACGCTCATCCACGTCGAGAGCGACCCGCTGCTCGGCGGGCCCGACGGCGGCGGCTGGTGGGACGTGCCCGTGTCGGAGGTCTCGTCGACGCCGAGCATCCAGGAGGCTCGCGCCGGGTACGACGAGGCACGCAAGGCGCAGCGCCCGCTGGTCGGCTGAGCCCGTCGAGCGTTCTCCGGCGCCGACACCTGTACGGGCCGCCCGGGCACCGATGGCGTGAGGACCCCGGGCGCATCCACGCACCGGTGGGACTCGATGGGGAGGCCGTCAGTGGGTGCTTTCGTCGATAGGGCCCGCGGGGTCGGTGCGGTCTGCGGAGTCGGCCTGTCGGTGCTGCTTCCGACCGGATGCGCTTCGGTCGGCGTTGCGGGTGCGGCGACCACTGCGCACGGGGCCATCGAGGTGGCGGTGGTCGAGCCGATGACCGGCGATCATCTCGTGGTGGCGCTTCCCGACGACATGACCGTCGAACGGTTCGTCGAGGCCGTGGCACGTCACTGATTTCGGAGATGGTGGAACCTTTCGGCCGGTGCCGGACATATCTATAGTGCGGCGGCCGTCTGCACCGGCCGCCGCACCAGCTTCGCGCCCGGCGTGAGAAAGGAACCGACGATGCTCCCACTCGGGCCGCCCGACTCGACCCAGCCGCCGACTGTGCCGATCGACTTCACGGCGTACCTCCCCGACCCGGCCGACGAACCGACCGATTAGGCCGACCGCCCATGGCGGCCCGCGCTGTCGACGCCGACGGCGTGCGGGCGTACCCTACGGCCATGGGCGTCACCGGCGAGACCTGGCCGGCACTCGCACTCGCGAGCATCTTCGTCACGCCGTTCGTGCTCTGCCTCGTCGCGTTGCCCTGGCTCGTGCGCGCGCGGCACCGCCACCGCACGGCCGCTCACATCGTCGGTGCGGTCGTCACCTCCGACGAGGTGTTCAACCCCGAGGCATCCGCGCCGACGATGGTGCTGGGGGCGCAGACGGCACTGCCGTGGGCGGGCCCGCATCGGCGATCGTGAACACCCGCAGTCGACTGGCCGCCCACACGAGTGCACCCGCCGCGAGCAGCGCGGCGAGCAAGCCGACGACGTGGGCGACGAGCGACGGCAGCCCCCGCTCGAGCAAGAGGAATCCGTAGGGAACCCAGCCGTCGGTGACGCCGCGTGCGAGCACGACGACGAGCCAGGCGATCGGGTACGGCAGGACGAGCCAGAGTCGCCGCCACGGCAGCGCCGGTCGGTCGGCGACGAGCATCCAGTCGAGCACGACCGCGACCGGGAAGACGAGGTGGAGCAGGGCGCTCACCCAGGGGGGCGCCGACCCCGTGCCCGGCACGAGCAGGTTGTAGACAAGTGCGACGACGACGAGGCACGCGACGGCGATGCCGCGCGCCGTCAAGAGCCAGTCGGGCACGCGGCGACCTCGGAGCGCAATCGCGCCGGTGCCCATCAGCACGACGCTCGTGAGCAGGCTCGTCTGGTTCGTGAAGTAGCCGAAGAAGTCGAAGGCGCTGCCGTCGCCGACGGAGACACGGAGTGCGTAGGCGTATCCGAGCACCGCGATGCACACCGCCGCCGCACCGATGCGCGCTCCGGCGATCGCGCGAGCAGCGTTCGGCGGCCGTCGGCGCGGGGTCATGCGGGCCAGCCTAGTGAGCGCATCGGCGCGGCTCGGAGGACGGTTCAGGAGCAGCGGTCGACGAGGTCGTACTGCATGCCACCGATCGCGACGGACTCGACGCCCGCGACCTCGTACACGACGCGGATCCCTTCGGCGTGACCCGGTGCTTCTCCGCGTTCGACGATCACAGCGACCGACAGCGGGTCCCCCGCCTTCACGGTCGTGCCCCGCGCCGGCACGCGGTCTTCCAGTTCGGGAATCGCCGGCGGATACTCCGCCGCGATGATGGCCCCCGTGTTCGCGATCACATACGCCTCTCCCATGGACAGGCCGTCGGCGCGGATGAGCTGCACGTCGCGCACCGTGATATCGGCTTCGGGCGACGGAAGCACATCACCGATGAAGAGCGTTCCACCCGCCTCGAGCGGGGCGCACACCTCACCGCCCCGAAACATCGGGAACCCGGGTGTGCCACCGGCCTCGAGCGGAGTGCATCCGGAGAGCGCGAACGCGATCGGGATCACGGCGACCACTGACATCAGGCGCTTCATCGCACCGCTCTCCAGCCTCTTCGAGCATCGGTGCTGAAACGCTAGCCCCTCGCGCCCCGCATCGACCAGCGAAAGTTTCCTCACGATCACCGATGAGCGCGCCGCCGCACCCCGCCGCTCACCGATCGACGAGCGTCACCTCGAACGAGTACCGGTCGGGTCGGTAGCAGTGCTGGCCGAACTCGACCGCGACACCCGAGTTGTCGAACGCCGTGCGCGACATCGTGAGCACGGGCGCGCCGCGCGAGAGGTCGAGCAGTTCGGCCTCGCCGGCGGTCGCGGCCCGGGCGCCGATGCGCTGCTTGGCGACGCGCATGGTCACGCCGCGGGCACGCAGCAGCTGGTAGAGCCCGTGCTTCTCCAGCGCCTCTCGGTCGAGGTCGATGAACGGCTCGGGCAGCACGTTGTCGAGGATCGCGAGCGGCACCCCGTCGGCGCTGCGGAGGCGCCGGATGTGCAGCACGGGGCTTCCGAGCTCGACGCCGAGCGCCTCGGCGACCCGCTCGTCGGCGGCGCCCTGCTCGACCGCGAGCACCGCGGTCTCGGGCTTCTGGCCCGATCGCTCGAGGTCTTCGTAGAGGCTCGTCAGCTCGACGTTGCGCGTGACCTTGCCGTGCACGACCTGCGTGCCGATGCCGCGCCGGCGCACGAGCAGCCCCTGGTCGACGAGCTCCTGGATGGCACGGCGGATCGTCGGTCGCGACAGCCCGAGGCGGGCCGCGAGCGCCACCTCGTTCTCGAGACGCGACCCCGCGGGCAGCGTCTCGTCGCGGATCGCCTGCTCGAGCCGGCTGGAGATCTGGTAGTACAGCGGCACCGGCCCCGAGCGGTCGAGGTCGAGGAACAGCTCGACGGGAAGTCGCTGCTCGGGGAGCTGGGCCATCGTTTCTCCAGTTGTTCGGATGTTCTGACAGTAGACGGTCGGCGGGTCTCGCGGTTCACCCGTGACCGAGGGTCACGCGGATCGCCGCCGGAACGTCTCGATGCGCGCCGCCCCGATCTCGAACGACGCGAGGTCGACGTCGGTCTCGAGCGCGGTGCCGGTGAGGTCGGTGCGGTCCCAGACGCCGTCGGCACGGGCGGCGAGCGGCTGCGCCGCACCCCGGTAGTTCACGAATCGCGCCTCGAGCACGGGCGTGCCCGAGGCATCCGTCACCGTACGCAGCGACTCGAGCACGACATCGCCGCCGACCTCGAGCACCGGTCCGGCGGGCAGGTCGTCGGCCGCGCCGGCGGCTCCGCCCGCGCCCGCGACGCCGCCCACGACCGCGGGGCCGCCGCGAGTGCCGCGCACGACCTCGGGTTCGGTGCGCACGAGCTCCGACCAGCGGGCCGCGCCCGACTCGGCCCAGCCCGCGGCCGAGGGCAGCACGGCGAACGAGGTGCGCACGCGGGTGCCGAGGTACTGCGCACCCGGAACCTCGAACTGGCCGCCGGCCGGCTCGTCGCGCAGCGGGTGCACGTTGACGCTCATCATGCCGACGGCGCGCACGAGGGTGAGCGCGATCGCATCGTCGCCCGAGCGCTCGTCGGCGACGACCTCGTACTCCGAGTGCTTCGTCACGATGAGGCTCGCCCGCCCCGCGTGCACGAACCGGGCGGCCGGGTAGGTCGGCAGCGGGAACTCGCCCCAACCTCCCTCGCCCTCGCGGCCGCGCTCGGTGACGACGTACTGCCCGGCGGCCGACGAACCGGCAAGCGCCCGCTCGGCCGTGGGTACGAGCACGCGCAGGCGGTGGTCGGCTGCGGGGTTCACGAAGTCGACCTCGACCCGCAGCATCGGCTCGCCCTCGCGCAGTTCGAGCACGGTGTCGACGACGAGCGGCACGGATGCCTCGGCGCGGGCGTCGTGGTCGCGGGCGTCGAGCCGCGCGGGCACGGCGTACCGGCGCCGCACGCGCAGCCGCCCGCGCAGCGGGCCCGCTTCGAGCACCGCGACCTCGACCTCGTCGGGGTCGGTCACGGCCGTCGCCGCGGACACCGGGCCGTAGTTGTAGGAGTCGCCGCGGTCGCCCTCGTCGACCAGCCGCAGCGCGTCGCGGAGCACGGTGCCGTCGGCGGCCTCGATCGTGACGTTGCCGCGCTCGTCGACGGTGGCGGTGAGCCGCCGGTTCGCAAGGGTGCGGCCGCTGGCCGTCACCGGGTCGTCGGACACCGTCGCGGTGGCGGGGTCGAGCTCGGCGAGCGCGATGCCGCCGACGTCGACGCCGACGAGTGCGACGCGGCGGGGGTCGGCCATGATCTCGACCCGCCAGGTGCGCTCGCCGGTCGGGTCGGAGGCGATGCGCCGCTCGAGCTCCTCCGTGAACGCGGCGAGATCGAAGTCGCCGACGGGCGCCTCGGCCACCTGGAACCGGACGCCGTGGTCGGTGAAGGTCCAGTCGTTGATGAGCTGGCCGAACAGCTCGCGGCCGTGGATACGGGCGAGCAGCTTGCGCAGTTCGCGGGTCGCCATGGTCTCGTCGCCGAGCACTTCGGGCAGCGCGTCGAGCAGCTGCACGCCGCTTCCGAGCTCGAGCCGCTCGGGGTCGTGCAGTCGGATCTCGACGTGCGCCCGCCGCGCGAAGCCGGTCGGGTTCGCGACGACGTGCCGGTCGGGCGTCACCGAGGCGGCGATGCGCTCCATCGTGCGCAGCACGACGCCGCGGGCGACGTGCGCGGCGGTGGCGAGCCGGCCCTCGACCTCGCTCGCGGTGGCGTCGACGCCGCAACCGGTCACCGAGTCGTGCGCGGTCGACTCGACGAGCCGGTACCAGGCGGTGTCGAAGAACGCGCGGTGGTCGTCGGAGCCGAACGCGGCGTCGAGCCGCTCGGCGACGCCCAGGCGACGCTCGGCGTCGGCCATCGCCTGCTTGAGGTTCGTGCGGATCGAGAAGACGCCGGGCAGCAGGTTGCCCCGCGCGTGCGAGCGCAGCTCGCCCGCGACGACGGGCAGGCCCGCGAGCGCGCCGTCGTCGCCGGCCGCCCACCCGGGTGCGACCCGGCGCACGTAGCCCTCGGCGGTGTCGACGGTGAGCTCGATCTCGCCGTTCGCCGCCTCGACGACCTGCATGAGATCGGCCGGCGGCGCGCTGTGGTCGGTGCCGAGCATGCCGAGGATCGGCTCAGAGCCGTAGCGGCCCGCGACCTGGTCGCGATACTCGCGCACGAGTCGGTCGAGCTGCCCCGGCAGGGCGAACAGGTCGAGCGCGTTGCCGTAGCCGTCCATCAGGTACTCGGTGCGCACGGTCGAGCCGTCGGGCGCGGTCCACGCGAAGGCGTGCGAGTCGACCCGGGCGGGCACTCCGCGCCACAGCATCGCGTCGCGCAGGCCGAAACCGCGCAGGAGCTGCGGCATCTGCGCCGAGTGGCCGAACATGTCGGGCAGGTACCCGAGCCGCATCTCGGTCCCGAGCCGGCGGCTCGAGCGCAGCCCGAGCTCGAGGTTGCGCACGATCGTCTCGCCGTCGCACAGGAACTCGTCGAGCAGGATGAGGAACGGCCCCACCGCGAGCTGCCCCCGCTCGACCGCAGCGGCGATGCGCTCGCGCTGCTCGGGCCGCATCTCGAGGTAGTCGTCGACGGCCGCGGCCTGCCCGTCGAGCGTGAACCGGTAGCCGGGGTTCTGCTCGAGCGTGTCGAGCAGCCGGTCGACCATGTGCACGAGGCGCAGCCGGAAGACGTCGTGCGGCTCGTACCACTCGCGGTCCCAGTGGGTGTGCGGCACGATCACGAGTTCGTCGGGGGTGTCCATGGGCGGCTCCGGGTGAAGAAGGAAGGGGCGGAGGTGAAGGAGAAGGAGTTGGGCTCAGGCGCAGAGCGCCATGATGCGGCGGTCGGCGAGCACCAGGTAGTGGGGCCCGTCAGCCGGGTCGGCCGCGAACGACTCCCGCGCGGCACGCACCGATCGCCGTCGGCCGAAACCGTCGACGAGCACGAGCCCCTCGGCGTCGACCGCGACGACCTCGTCGCCGAGACGCACGAGGGCGGGTGCGCGCATGAGCTCGGGCATGAGCACCGTGCCGTCGAAGCGACCGCTGCCCGTGACGGCGGTGCGACCGGCGCGCACCCCCTCGAGGATGGCCTCGGCCGAGGCATCCTCGGCGGCGACCCACGTGGTGGGGGTGCCGGGTCGTTGCGGCTCCTCGAGCATGTGCACGTCGCTGCCGCCGAGCAGGGTCGCGCCGGCGGGCCAGGTGCGGAACCAGGCGAACGGCGCCGTCGAGATGAGCTCGAGGAACCACGTCGCGTGCCACAGCTCGACCGCCGCGGGGCGGCGTTCGAGACGGTGCAGCCACGAGCAGTCGCCCGAGATCGGGTGGTTGATGCTCAGGATGCCTCCGCGCCGGTCGACCTCGTCGACCCAATGCTGCGCGGGCTCGCGGAAGTCGATCCAGCCGATCTCGCCGAACGCGTTCGCGTGGCCGCGATGGGTCGTGACCTCCTGGCCCGGCAGCAGCGTGATGCCGTGCTTCGCACCCTCGCCGGGCAGGTGGGCGTGGTGGCTCACGGTGTTGTGGTCGGTCACCGCCATGAAGTCGAGGCCGGATGCCACGCCGAGTGCCGCGAGCCCGCCGATCGGGAGTCGGCCGTCGGAGTGGATCGTGTGCCCGTGGAAGTCGCCGGCGAACCAGGTCAGTCCCGCCTCGGCCGGGAGCCCGCGATCGCTGCCGCGCACCGCGCGGGCGACCGGTGCGGCCTCGGGCACCGGTGGCACCGGTCGCGACGAGGGCATCGTGATCTCGACTTCGACCTCGACGCCCTGGAGCGGCACGCGGTGGAGACCGAGCACGACGTTCCACTCCCCCGGCTCGAGTTCGCCCGGAAGGTACCCGGGCGTGGCATCCGTCGCCGTGATGACGTACTCGGTGCGCGCGCCGCCCGACCAGCCGCGCCAGCCGCCGGCACCGGCGCAGCCGAGGTCGATGCCGGACTCGCTCGGGTCGAAGCGGATGACGACCTCGAGCGAGTCGGTGCCCGCGGGCACCTCGAACGGCACGTTCAGGTACCGATCGGCGTTCTGCACGTCGACCGTGACGGGGACGGTGCGGCGGATCGTCGTCACCGCGTCACCCGATGCGCTCGGTCGACTCGGCGTCGAAGAGCAGGGTCTTCGAACCGGTCGGCACGAGGTAGCCGCGGTCGCCCGGGGCGGGCTCGTGGTCTTCGGGCACGACGACCTGCAGCTTGTGGCCGTCGACGTGCACCGCGATGAGCACGCTCGCGCCGAGGTTCTCGACGACGCTCACCTCGGCCGCGATCGCGCCCGGCTCGTCGGCCGTGGTCCAACGCAGGTACTCGGGGCGCACGCCCCACACGACCGACTGGCCCTCGCGCACATGGTCCTCCGTGCCCGGGGGCAGAGTCGTCGACACGGCGTCGCCGATCGCGATCGCCCCGGCCGAGACGGTGGCCGGCACGAGGTTCATCGGGTTCGATCCGATGAAGCCCGCCACGAACGTGTTGTTCGGCCGCTGGAAGACCTCGCGCGGCGAGCCGATCTGCTGCAGCTTGCCCGCCTTCATCACCGCGATGCGGTCGGCGAGCGCGAGCGCCTCGGCCTGGTCGTGGGTCACGAACACCGTGGTCACGCCGAGGTCGCGCTGCAGCTCCTTGAGGAAGGTGCGCGCCTCGAGCCGCAGCCGCGCATCGAGGTTCGACAGCGGCTCGTCGAGCAGCAGCACGTCGGGCCGGGTGGCGACCGCCCGGGCGAGGGCCACGCGCTGCTGCTGGCCGCCAGAGAGTTGTCCGGGCCGGCGCTCGATGAGGCCCTGCAGGCTCAGGCCGTCGGCGACCTTCTCCGCCGTCGCACGGCGGTCGTCGCGCTTCACGCGCTTGATGCGCAGCGGGTAGGCGATGTTGTCCGCGACATCCATGTGCGGGAACAGGGCGTAGTCCTGGAAGACCATCGCGACGCCGCGGGCGCCGGGCTCGGCGTCGGTCACGTCGCGGTCGCCGATCACGAGCTGCCCCGACGAGATCGCCTCGAGGCCCGCGATCGAGCGCAGCAGGGTGGTCTTGCCGCAGCCCGAGGGGCCGAGCAGGGCGAAGAACTCGCCGTCGTTGATCTCGACGTCGACCTCGTCGACGCCGCGCACCCCGCCGGGGTACTCCTTGACGAGTCGGGTGGCGTTGATGCCGGCCATCAGGACTTGATACCTCCATGGAAGCGGAAACCGTAGCGACGGTTCACGACGAAGTAGATGATGAGGACGGGAGCGGAGAACAGCAGGGCGAAGGCCGAGATGAGCCGGAGGTCGGCCTGTCCGCTCTCGGTGTAGAAGGTGTACATGAGCACGGCGGCCGGCTGCAGGTCGGGGCTGCGCAGCAGGATGAACGGCACCAGGAAGTTGCCCCACACCTGCACGATCGTCCAGATCGCGATGAACGCGAGGCCCGGCCGCGCGATCGGCACGACGACGTCGCGGAGGATGCGGAAGGGACCTGCGCCGTAGAGCCGAGCCGACTCCTCGTACGACTTCGGGATCGAATCCATGAAGTCCTTGAGGATGAAGATGACGGTGGGCAGGATGCCGCCGGCCAGCACGAGCAGCACGCCCGTGTAGGTGTTGATGAGCCCCAGCGAGGTGATGATCTGGAACGTCGGCACCATCGCGGCCGTGCCGGTCACGATCGACGAGAGCAGCAGCAGCCCGTAGAGGATGCCGTCGCGCCCCGGGATGCGGATGCGACTCATCGCGTAGGCGGCGAGCGCGCCGAGCACGACGACGATGATCATCGTGCCCACGCCGAGCAGCAGCGAGTTGCCGATCGAACGCATGGCGTACGGGTTCTGGAAGAGGCGCGCGAAGTTGTCGAGCGTCCAGTCGGGCCACTCGAGCGAGAGCGTCGGGGTCGCGTCGAACGGCGCGAGCACGAGCCACACGAGCGGCAGCGCGAACAGCAGGCCGACGATCGTCAGCACGAGGCCGAAGGCGACGCGGGCGAGGTAGTGCCGCACGGTCGTGTTCGACGCGACCTTGCGCACGGTTTCGGTGCTGCCGGTCATCCCTTCTTCCTTCCTCTCGACACGCGGATGTAGGCGAGCGCGATGACGAGGTTGATGAGCAGCATGATGAGCGAGATCGCGGCGCCGAGGCCGAGCTGGCCGCCGGGGATCGCCGTCTCGTAGATGTACACCGAGAGGATCTCGGTCTTGCCGTTCGGGCCGCCCGCCGTGACGAGGTAGGGCGTGAAGGTGTTGAACGTCCACAGCGTGATGAGCAGCGTGTTCGTGAGGATGTGACCCTTGATGTTCGGGATGATCACGTCGCGCAGCTGCTGCCATCCCGAGGCGCCGACCATCTTCGCGCTCTCGATCTGCGACGGTGGCACGGCGCTCAGCGCCGACGAGAACAGCTGCATCGAGAAGGCGGTGCCCACCCAGATGTTGAAGAGGATGATCGCCTCCATCGGATGCTCGATCAGCCACGCGTAGCCGTCGGTGCCGAGGAGTCCGTTGAGGGTGCCCGAGCGCCGGTCCATGAGCACGAGCCAGAGGAACGAGGCGACGGAGGCCGGGATCACCCAGGCGGCGAGCACGAGGCCCTCGATGAGGGCCTTCACCCAGCCGTGGATGTTGCGGACCGACCATGCGAGCGCGAAGCCGATGAGGGTCTGGCCCACGATGCCCGAGGCGACCACGAAGACGAGGGTCAGCCACAGCGAGTTCCAGAACGACGGGTCGGTGAGCGCCTCGACGTAGTTGTCGAGGCCGACGAACTCGGGCGACGCGGCCTGCAGGCCGGTCAGCCGGTAGTCGGTCATGCCGAGCCAGATGGTCCAGACCGCCGGGAACAGCAGGAACAGCCCGATGAGGATGAGGGCGGGGGCGACGAAGATGCCGGCGCGGGCCGTGCCGAGGCCCGCGACGTCGTCGGCCCGCCGACGGCGGGGAGCCGTGAGGCTCCCCGCCGGGGTGGTGGTGCTCGCCGTCATCAGTCACCCGAGACCGCGTCGTCGCCGACGATGTCCTTGAGCGAGTCGACGTAGGTCGCCAGGGCGTCGTCGACGCTCGTGCCCGACACCACGTCGAGGCTTGCCTGCTGCATCGCGGTCGAGACCTGCGGGTACGCCGCGAGCGGCGGCCGGTACGCGGTGATCGGCAGCACCTCTTCGCTCACGTAGGTCAGCATCGGGTCTTCGGAGAGGATCTCGTCATTGACGTCGGTGCGCGGCGTGATCGAGATCGTGCCCTCGTTGCGGGCCTCGTAGGCCTCCTTCGAGTTCATGAAGGCGAGCAGGTCCCACGCGAGCTCGGGGTGGTCGCTGTTGGGGTTGAGCACACGACCCGTGCCGCCCGACATCGACACGAAGTCCTGGTCGTCGATGCCCGAACCGGGCTCCATCGCGGGGATCTTGGTGTAGCCGACGACGTCGTCGCGGTTCGCCATCGGCGCGGTGCCGACGCCCTCTTCGGGATTGATGACGCTGCGCCAGAAGTAGTCGCCCTCGAGCAGGATGCCGATCTGGTTCGCGGCGAACATCTGGAACGAGGTGTCGCGGCCGGACGCCTCCTGCTGCAGCACGGCGTCGCCGAGGCCCTCGTCGACGTAGATCGTCTTGTAGAGGTCGAGCACGTCGCGCATGCCGTCGGTGTCGCCGACCCACTTGTCGTCCTCGTAGACCTGCTCGCCGGTGCCGACGAGCATCGGCAGCATGCCCTGCATGGTCGTCGCCTCGCCCATCGCCGTGCCGGCGTTGAGCTGGATCGGGGTCACGCCGTCGAGCTTCTTGAGCGCCTTGCCGGCCTCGATCACCTCGTCCCAGCTCTCGGGCTGCCAGTCCGCCGGCAGGCCCGCCTGCTCGAACAGGTCCTTGTTGTAGTAGAGCACGCGGCCGTCGGCGCCCTGCGGCACGCCGTAGCGGTCGCCGTCGAACGAGACGGCGTTCTGCACGGCCTCGGGGATCTGGTCCCAGCCCTCCCAGCCGTCGACGGCGTCGCCGCCGACGTCGCTGAGCGGCTTGATGTAGCCGGCCTCGGCGAACTCGCCGACCCAGATGCCGTCCATGCCGATGATGTCGGCGCCCTCGCCCGACTGCAGGTCGAGCGCGATCTTGGTCTTGTAGTTCTCGTCGTCGACGCCCTGGGGCTCGAACTCGACGGTGACGTCCTTGCCCTCCTCCTTCATGGCGTCCTCGAACTGGGGGATCACCCAGTCGGTGACCCAGTCGGCCTCGGCAGCGTTCTTGCCGCCGGTGATGGCGTTCGCCGTGATCGTGAGGGTGACGGGACCGTTCTCGTCATCGTTCGAGTCACCGGAGCATCCGGTGAACACGAGTGCGCCGGCTGCGGCGAGTGCGATCGCCGCGACGGTCTTGCGCCTTGCGTGGTGGATCATCTTCGACCTCTCTCTGGTTCGCGGCCGGCAGGGTGACCGGCGCGCGGGTGGTGCTGCGGGTTCGGGTCTTGCATGTCCCGAGCGCGAGGCTCAGGGTTACGAGGCGGATGCCTCGGTGCCGGCGCCGATCGGCGTGCCGGCGGAATCGGCGAGGGCGCGGAGCATCCGCTGGCCCACGACGATGTCGGCGGCGCCCTCGTCGACCGAGGGGCCCGGTGCCGGACGACCTGCGACGAGCGCCGCGAAGGCGCGGAGCTCGTGCTCGAACGCCTCCTCCTGCATCCACCGCGTCTCGGAGCGCCGGGCGCCGAGGCGGTCGGCGTTCTCGACGACGGTGAGCACGGTGGGCACGTTGAGCACGTACGGCACCGCGAAGACGAGCGAGATGCTGCCCTCCTCGTGGTGGAACGTGACCGTCTCGCGGTACTCGGGGTAGCGCGGGATGAAGTGCCAGTCGACCGACCAGGGCACGTCGGCGTGCTCGGCGAGGGTGCCGCCCAGGCTCAGCGATCCCGGGAACCCGCCCGTGTGACGGGCCCGGTCGACCGCCCCGATGCCGCCCACGAGGTACCGCAGCAGGCCGATGTCGTGCACGATCGAGCCGAGCACGACGTTCGTGTAGAGCTTCGGCAGGTCGCCCGCCGCCTCGCCGATCGCGGTCCCGACCGAGGCATCCGTCGCGGCTGTGAGGGCCGCGAGCAGGTCGGCGGGCACGTCGGCGGGCGGAGCCTGCAGGTTCGCGAACGCGAGCTGGGCCCCGTCGGCCGGATGCAGCACCTCGACCGTGACCGCGCGCAGCTCGACGCTCTGCAGCAGGGCCTTCACCTCGGCCGAGGCCGGGTCGTGCTCCTTCATGTAGCCGACCCGCACCCAGTCGGCGAGGTCGACGCCGCGCTCGGCGGCGAGGGCGCGGAGCGACTCGACCTCGGCGAGCGAGAACGCGAGGGGCTTCTCCGCGAGCACGCGGATGCCGGCGCCGACGAGCTTCGCGACGTCGGGCGCGTGCGAGCCGGAGGTCGCGAGCACGGCGCCGTCGACGGCGACCTCGCCCGCGACGACGGCGTCGATGAGCGCGTCGATCGAGTCGAGCGCGGCGACGCCCGTGCCGGATGCCTCGGCCACGCCCCGCGCGCGCGACGGTGAGAGATCGACGACGGCGGTGAGGGCGATGCGGTCGGCGTTGCGCCGGATGAGCGGGAGGTGCACGCTCTGGCTGATGGCGCCGAGGCCGATGACGGCGAGGTTCACGCGCTCGTGGGTCGCGGCATCCGCCTGCTCGCTCGTACGGTCGGGGGCGTCGAAGCCGGTCATGCGAACCACCGCCGCAGGCGCTCGCGGTTGGCCGCTTGATCCGTTCGGGCGCGGTCGACGTCGGCCGCGCTCTGCAGGATGACGTCCTGCTCGACGACGAGCCAGCCGGCGTAGCCCGAGTCGACGATCTGGTCGACGATGCGGTCGACCTCGAGGTCGCCGTCGCCGAGGGCCACGAACACACGGCGCTGCCAGACGTCGCGCATCGGGTCGTCGGAGCCGGCGGCCGAGGCGAGCACCGAGCGATCGGCGTCCTTGAGGTGCACGTGGTTGATGCGGTCCGCCCAGCGCGAGAAGTCGGCGACGGGGTCGCCGCCGCCGATGAGCAGGTGGCCGGTGTCGAAGGTCAGGTCGATGTCGGTGTCGGCGAGCAACCGTTCGATCTCGTGCGGAGTCTCGACGTACGTGCACGCGTGGTGGTGGAACGTCGGTTCGAGGCCGGCGGCGCGGGTCGCATCGGCGGCGCGCTGCACGCGGGCGGCGAACCGGGCCCACCGGTCGTCGTCGAGCTCGAGCTCGGGGGCGCCGCCCGGGCGGGCCTTGCGCTCGGCGGAGCCGGAGTCGGCGATCGTGGGCTTCGGCGCGAGCGCGCCGGCGGGCGCTGCGGCAGCGGCGGCGGCGAACAGGTCGAGCACGTGCGCGAGCCCCGCGAAGGATGCCTCGAACTCGTCGTCATCGGCGGCGAAGGGCAGGTCGACCCATCCGCCTGCGAGGGCCAGGCCGTGTCGGCCGAGCAGGGCGGGCAGCGTCTCGCGGTCGCCGAAGAGGCCGACGGGGCCGAGATCGATGCCGTCGTACCCCGCCTCGGCGACCCAGCCGGCGAGTTGCTCACCGTCGGGCAGCGGAACGAGATCGGGAATGGACAGTTCGAAGACGCCGTAGCTGACGGGGGCGTTCGCTGTTCGGATCAACCGAGGTTCCTCTCAACCGCGGAGACGCACCTGCGCTGTCTCCGCGGTCAAGGGTACTAGGTTCTGACATATTCACAACATGACAGACAAAGTCTGTGGATCGTCCGCATCCGAGCCCGACTCCGATCACTCCCCCGGCGGATCGGCGTGCAACTCGACATCCGCCGGCGCCAACGCCCAGCGCGGGAATCGCACTTCGAGACCGGCCCGCAGCGGCGCGCACAGCATCGGCCCAGCCTGCGCGTCGCCGGCGGTGAACGGCGCGACCCGCAACGTGCGCCAGGGCCCGCCGTCGGCTCGCGCCCGAAGCGTGACGGCGTCACCGGTTTCGCCGCCACGGCTCGCGCGGATGGTCACGAGGCATCCCGCCCATTCGGGCACGGGCGCGAGCGACCAGTCGGACACCCCGTTCGTGACGACCGCCCCGAGGTGCAGCACTCCGTCGCTCACTTCGATGCCCGCCTTCACCCACTGGGCCTCGTTCGCGAAGAGCAGCAGCCCGGCCTGGTCGTAGAGCCCCGTGAGCGACGACGTGTCGAAGTCGACCTCCACGGCGGTGTCGGCGGGCCACTCGGCGAGCAGTCCGTGACCGTCGTCGTGCACGAACCCGTAGTGGGTCGTCCGCCAGTAGTCGCTGCCTTCGAGCGCCTGCGCGACGAGCGCGCCGTCTTCGACGCGAGTCGACGCCGGCTCCCTCGTCCAGTGCCCCTCGCTCCACGTCACCGTTCGCCCGATCATGCGCCCACGCTACCCGTGCCCCGTGTCCCGGGCGACGTGCGGCCGGGGCCCGGCCGCCCCGGCCGAGCGATCAGGCGTCGAGCAGTGGCGCAGCGGCGGCCTCGAGCGCTCCCGGCACGAGCCGGTAGTACGCCCACGTGCCGCGCTTCGAGCGGGAGAGGAACCCGGCCTCGGTGAGGATCTTGAGGTGGTGCGAGACCGTCGGCTGGCTCAGTCCGACGGGTTCGATGAGGTCGCAGACGCACGCCTCCTGCCCCGCCGAGGCGGCGACGATCGAGACGAGCCGCAGCCGCACCGGGTCAGCGAGCGCCTTCAGCCGGCGTGCGAACCGCTCGGCCTCGTCGGCGGTGATCGTCTCGCGCACGAGCGGCGCGCAGCATGCCTCGATACTGACATCGCGGACCTCGAGCATCGTGACCATGCATCGATACTACTCGATATTGACAACCATCGATATATCGCGGCATCCTGATATCGAAGTTCATCGATATCAGGAGGATGCAGTGACGCTGCTCGACTTGACCACCCGACCCGTGACGAACGACCGGCTGTCCACGCTGCCCGTCGTGATCATCGGTGCCGGCCCGATCGGCCTCGCCGCTGCGGCGAACCTGGTGGAGCGCGGTATCGACTTCGTCGTGCTCGAGGCGGGCGACGACATCGCCGACAGCGTGCGCGCCTGGGGTCACACGCGGCTGTTCTCGCCGTGGAAGCACCTGGTCGACCCGGCG
Source organism: Agromyces sp. NPDC127015 (assembly GCF_042725165.1). NCBI lineage: Bacteria > Bacillati > Actinomycetota > Actinomycetes > Micrococcales > Microbacteriaceae > Agromyces > Agromyces sp. NPDC127015. Next base: position 312,693 of record NZ_JBHXDI010000001.1, read on the forward strand.
TCGCGCCGCCTCCTCGAGGCCGAGGGCTGGGCGCTGCCGGCCCTCGAGCGCGCGCCTGCGGGCAGAGAGCTCGTCGACGCGTACCTCCTGCCGCTGAGCCGCCTCGAACCGATCGCGTCGCGCATCCGCACCGGTGCCGAGGTGCTCGCGGTCAGCCGCGAGGGAATGGACCGCACGCGCACCGCGAACCGTTCGGCCACGCCGTTCCTCGTCCGACTCCGCACGGTCACCGGGGTGGAGGAACTGACCGCCCGCGCGGTCATCGACGCCTCGGGCACGTATCGTTCGCCGAACTCGTTGAACTCGAGCGGGCTCGACCTGCTCGGCTTCGACGAGATCGCCGATCGCGTGCAGCCGGCCCTGCCCGACGTGCTCGGCCGCGACCGCGACGCGTTCGCGGGGCGGCACACCACCGTCGTCGGCGCCGGGCACTCGGCGGCCAACACGCTCCTCGCGCTCGTCCAGCTCGCACGCGAGGTGCCGGGCACCGAGGTGAGCTGGCTGATCCGCAACGCCAAGGCCGTGCGCGTCTCGTCGTCGGCCGATGACGAGCTCGCCGACCGCGCCAAGCTCGGCGGCCGCGTCGATGCCGCGGTCCGCCGCGGAGACATCCGGCTCGTCGACGGATTCGAGATCCTCCGCGCCCGTCGCGCCGGCGACGGCGCCGAGCTCGTCGGACAGCACGGCGGCGAGCTCGCCGTGCACGCGACCGACGTGGTGGTGAACGCGACCGGCTTCCGGCCGAACCTCGACCTGCTGCGCGAGATCCGCCTCGAGCTCGACGAGATCGTCGAGGCCCCCAAGCGCCTCGCGCCGCTCATCGACCCGAACGTCCACTCGTGCGGCACGGTCGAGCCGCACGGCTTCGCCGAGCTCACCCACCCCGAGCACGGGTTCTTCATCGTCGGCATGAAGTCGTACGGGCGCGCCCCCACCTTCCTGCTGGCCACCGGCTACGAGCAGGTGCGGTCGGTCACGGCGTGGCTCGCGGGCGACCTCGCCTCGGCGTCCAACGTCGAACTCGTGCTGCCGGCGACGGGCGTGTGCTCGACCGACCTCGGCGGCTCGTCGAGCTGCTGCTCGGGCCCGACGTGCTGATCCGCCCGATGCGCGCCGCGGACTGGCCCATGGTCGGGGAGATCTTCGACCAGGGCATCCGCGGCGGTGAGGCGACGTTCGAAACGACGGCGCCGAGCTGGGAGGCGTTCGACGCCGGCAAGATCGCCTCGCCGCGCCTGGTCGCCGAAGTCGACGGCCTCGTGCTCGGGTGGGCGGCCGCGTCGCCGGTGTCGGGCCGCCCGGTCTACCGCGGCGTCATCGAGCACTCGGTCTACGTGCACGAGGATGCGCGCGGCAGAGGCATCGGCCGCGCACTCCTCGCCGCGTTCGTCTCCGCGGCCGACGAGTCCGGGTTCTGGACGATTCAGTCGAGCATCTTCCCTGAGAACATCGCGAGCCTCCGGCTACATGAGCAGGCGGGATTCCGCGTCGTCGGTCGACGTGAGCGCATCGCTCGCTCGACGCTCGGCCCGCACGCCGGGCACTGGCGCGACACCGTCCTCATCGAGCGCCGCTCGACCCGGAACGGGGTCGGCTGACGCTCCGATGCGCGCAGCACGTCGTGCGGGTGGTTCAGTCCGAGTTCGCCGGTCGCGCGTCGGCACGCTGCGGCAGCAGCTCGGCGAGCAGCGCCTCGACGCGGCCGCGGATCTCGTCGCGGATCGGGCGGACCGCGTCGATGCCCTGGCCGGCCGGGTCGTCGAGCTTCCAGTCCTCATAGCGCTTGCCCGGGAAGATCGGGCAGGCGTCGCCGCACCCCATCGTGATCACCACGTCCGAATCGCGGACCGCCTCGGTGGTCAGCACCTTCGGCACGTTGCTCGCGATGTCGATGCCCTGTTCGGCCATCGCCTCGACCGCGACCGGATTGATCCGGTCCTTCGGCTCCGATCCCGCGGAAAGCACCTCGACGCGGTCGCCGCCCAGTTCGCGCAGATACCCGGCGGCCATCTGCGACCGGCCCGCGTTGTGCACGCAGACGAACAGGACGGTGGGCTTCTCGGACATCGCAGATCCTCTCCTCGGGCTCGAGCACTTCAACCATAGACCATCATCTATGGATGACGGGACGCCGTGCCCGCCAATTCAGCCGTTGTTCACGCGGCAGACCGCCCCAGGGACGCGATGAGCTCGCGCACGCGCCGATCGATGTCGTCGCGAATCGCGCGCACCTCGGCGAGTGGTCGCCCAACCGGATCGTCGAGCTCCCAGTCGAGATACCGGGTGCCGGGGTAGACGGGGCAGGCGTCGCCGCAGCCCATGGTGATCACCACGTCGGCCGCACGCACCACCTCGTCGGTCAGCGGCTTCGGGAACTCGCCGCCGAGCGGCACCCCGATCTCCTCCAACGCTGCGGCGATCGTCGGCGCCACGGTCGCCGCAGGCTCGGAACCTGCCGTTCGCACCTGCACGCGGTCGCCGGCGAGCCGGCGAAGCAGTGCCGCCGCCATCTGCGAACGCCCCGCGTTCTGCACGCACACGAACAGCACGGCCGGCGCTCCGCCGGGGTCCCGGTCTCGCGCCGCGACCGCGGCCAGCCGCTGCTCCGAGAACTCGGCCGTGCGCGATGCCAACCGCGCACCGCCACCCACCCGGGCGAGCAGCAGGCGGCTCTCGTCGACGAAGCGTTCGACGGTGTCCCGGTTGAACGTTCCGGCGAACCGGACGGACAGGTCGTCGACGATCCGCGCGAAGACGGGATCATCGGGCTCGGCGCCGGATTCCGACCCGAGCAGCTCGAGCACGCGATCGAGGTGCTCCGGCGCGATCGAGTACCAGACCCGGCGGCCCTCGGGACGGCGCTCGAGCACGCCCGCCTCCGTCAGCACCTTCGCGTGATGGGTGATCGTGGGCTGTCTCAGGCCGAGCCGTTCGGCCATCCGCGTCACGGTCTCGCGCCCATCGGGCTGATCGAGGATGAGCTGCAGCATCCCAGCACGGGTCGGGTCGGAGACCGTCGCCGAGAGCTGGTGGGCTGGACTCATAGACAAGAGTCTATGCCTCACGCGTCGTGTTCGTCGGCCCCCTCGAGCAGCATGCCGACCGGCGTCGCGCACGTGTCGCCACGCCATGCCTCGAGGCCCTCGCGCACCGCGAAGACGACGATCACGAGCGCCGCCACCGAGTCGGCCCACGCCCAGCCGAACAGCGAGTTGAGCAGCAGGCCGAGCAGCGTGGCGGCCGAGAGATAGGTGCAGATGAGCGTCTGCTTGCTGTCGGCGACGGCGGTCGCCGAGCCGAGTTCGCGCCCGGTACGGCGCTCGGCGAGCGACAGGAACGGCATGACGACCACGCTCAGCACGGTGATCGCGATGCCGAGCGCCGAATGCTCGGCCTCGGGCAGCACCCCGACGAGGCTGAGCACCGCGTTCACCCCGACGTAGGCGGCGAGCGCGAAGAAGGCGAACGCGATCACCCGCAGGGTGGGCTGCTCGTACTTCTCGGGTTCGCGGCGCGTGAACTGCCAGGCGACCGCCGCCGCCGAGAGCACCTCGACGAGCGAGTCGAGCCCGAATCCGAGCAGGGCCACCGAGGATGACGCGGCACCGGCCGCGATCGAGACCGCCGCCTCGACGAGGTTGTACCCGATGGTGATCGCGACGATCCAGCGGATGCGCCGATGGAGCACCGCCCGGCGATCGTCGCTCAGTGTCGCGCTCATGCGGATGCCTCGCCCATCAGCCGACGTACCCCCGGAAGGGATCGGCCTCCTCGCCGCGGCGCTCGCGCTCGGACTCGGCCTCGCGCAGGTCGCGCTCGAGATCGCCCAGCAGGTCGCGAAGGCGGTCGTCGCGCTCGGCCTCGTAGGTCTCGTCGACCTCGATCTCGGGCCAGCCGCTGCCCCACTCCCGGGCGAGCCGCGCGTCGATCGCCCCGGCGACGTCGTCCCAGGCCTCGTTGCGAGCGCGTTCGGCGAAGGACGCGAGGTACTCGGGATCACCCCGTCGCGTCCACAGCTCTTTCGCGATCGCCGCGTAGACCTGTTCGCGGCGTCGGAGGTTCGCGGCGTCGGCGCGGCGGTAGTCGTGCTCGTTCGACGCGCGACCCTCGCGCTTGGCGGCGACGCTGCGGTCGTCGGCGGTGCGCTCGGCGACCTCGTCGGCCTCCTGCACGAGCTCGTAGAGCACCTCGCGGGCGGCGGCCGCGGCGCGGTCGTTGTCGAAGGGCTCGTCGCCGCGCAGGGCGTGCATCACGAAGCGGTTGCGCAGGGCCATCCGACCTGCGGCCTCGGCGACGAGCAGGCCCTCGGCGAGCATCTCGTCGAACGTGGGAGGAACCACCTCGGGCAGGGCGCTGCGGTCGAACGGCTTGAACCGCTTCGCTCGCCTCCTGCGCCAGAACGCCATGCTTCACGCCCCTCGAACACCGATGTCCGACGCCACTCGACGTCGGAGAACGAGCCTATCGCGGGCGGGTGACGGGCGGTCGTGTCGGCGGTCGGTCGTACCGTTGCCGCATGGTTGAGAGGGATGCCTCGGCCGCGCGCTGCTCGATCGTCGAGGCCGACGGCGTGCACTGCTCGCGGCCCGTCGCTGCCGGCACGCCGATCGCGCTCTGCGCGGGGCACCTGCTCGTCGCCTACGACTGGGTCGCGCGTGAGGTCGGCGAGCTCGACCTGCTGCCGGGGCCGTGCCCGGCGTGCGGGGCCCGGGTCGGAGTGCACTACCCCTCCGGCTGGATCTGCGCCGACTGCGAATGGCGCTACGGCGAGCTGCCCGATCGAGCGCTCGGCGACGACCCCGTCGAGGTCGTCTACTACCTGCGCTATCGCGACCGGGTGAAGATCGGCACCTCGGCGAACCCGCGGCAGCGCGTCGCGAGCCTGCCGCACGACGAGGTGCTCGCGTTCGAACGCGGCGGCCGGCGACTCGAACGGCGTCGGCACGAGCAGTTCGCGCGGTACCGCGGTGCCGGCACCGAGTGGTTCGACGTGCACGACGCGCTGCTCGAGCACATCGCCGGGCTCGCCGTCGGTGTCGACGACCCCTGGGCGCAGTACGACCGCTGGGTGAGTCGGCATCTCGCCCGGCCGCGGCTCGACTGAGCAGACCGGCGACGACTTCTCCACAACCCGCGCATTCGGCCCCACGGGCGGGCTCACGTCGTTAGTCTTCGATGATGGATCGATTGACGGTGCGCCGAGCGCTGCGTTCGGCGGCGACGGCTGCGGCGCTCGCGTTCATGCTGACCGGCTGCATCCCCGCCGCCGGAGACGCACGACCCGTCACCTCGGCTCCACCGACCGATTCGGCCGCGGCGTTCGGCGACGCCGAGCATGAACCCGACGCCGAAGCCGCGCCGCAGAGCATCGCCGGCCTGGCGCCGGGCACCGTCCTCGCGACCGGAGAGTTCCACGACCGCGGTACGAGCGGCGCGATCGAGCTCCGGGCGAACGGCACACCCAGCGGGTTCGAGGTCGTGCTCACCGGCATCTCGCCGGCGCCGACCGCCGGCATGACGCTGGAGCTGAACTCCGAGCCGTCGACCGCCACCCGGGAGGTGCTGAAGGAGGGCTTCAGCTACTACCGCTACGACCCGCTCGCGACGACGGCCGACCAGGCCTTCCGCGTACCGACCCCGGGCACGGGCGGGTTCGTGACGAACGACCCGAGCTACCTGCGCACGGCGGTGCTCTGGGCACCGGCGGCCGGAGCGGAGCGAGGATTCGACGAGGTCGTCGCGACCGCCCCGCTCACCTGGAACCTTCCCGACTTGAACCCCGGCCTGCGGGTGGTCGACCACGGGGCTGCAGAGGGCGCGACCGGAGAGGCGGTCCTCGACGACGACGGCACGCCGCTCCGCTACCGCATCGCGGCCGGCGACACGTCGATCGGAGTGACCGCCAGATTCGGCGTCACGGTCGACGATCTCAGGTGGTTGAACCCCGATCGCGCAGGCTCGAAGCTCCTCCTCGCGGATCGCTGGCTCAACCTCTCCCGCGAGGACCGCGGCCTTCGAGGTTGAGGCGGGTGCGCGGCTACGCCGCAGGCACCGGGCAGTGCAGCTGCGTGCGCTCGCCCGAGCGGTCGATCTCGTGCGCCGACATCGCGGCACCGCAGAGCGGGCAGGCCGGCGGAGCCGCCGGCTTCGGTTCCTCGTCGTACGGACCGAGCGGCGGCGGGCCGATGTACGGCAGCAGCTTCGCGTTGAGGCGGTCGATGAATCCGGCGTAGCCGCGCTGCACTCCTGGCTCGACCGGTCGCTTTCTTCGTGTCACAATCATTAGTGTACTAACTATTTGTCCCCACGTCATACTGGAAGCCTGATGACCGAGCAGACCGCAGCCGCACGAACGGCGACCGCCGAGACATCCGCCCCCGCAGACGGCGACGGCGCAGTCGACCTGCTCGCCCTCGAGAACCAGGTGTGCTTCGCCCTCGCGGTCGCCGCGCGCGGTGTGATCGGCGTGTACCGGCCGATCCTCGAGCCGCTCGGGCTCACCCACCCGCAGTACCTCGTGATGCTCGCGCTCTGGCAGCGCAATCCGCGCACGGTGCGCGACCTCGGCGAGGCGCTCCAGCTCGAGCCGGCGACGCTGTCGCCCCTGCTGAAGCGCCTCGAGGCGCAGGGCTACCTCACCCGAGCACGCAACCCGCACGACGAGCGCGCCCTCGACGTCGCCCTCACCGAGAGCGGGCGCGCACTGCGCGAGCGGGCGCTGTCGATCCCGCCCCAGGTCGTCGACCGGCTCGGCATGAGCCTCGACGAGCTCGGCGCGCTGCGCGACCGGCTCACCGAGGTGATCGCGGCGGTGCAGCGAGGCTGACGCGGCGCAGGCGTCAGGCAGCCGGCGGGGTGAACCCCGGCACGCCGCCGTCGGCGGTCGCGAACTTCGCGATGAGGCTGCAGTCCTTGCCGCCGAAGCCCTCGTCGATGAGGCGCTCGAACTGCTCGAGCGCAACCCGCGAGGCAGGCATCGGCAGGCCGGCCGTCGTGCCGGCGTCGACCGCGAACGACAGGTCCTTCTCGGCGAGCGCGGTCGTGAACGTCGCGTCGTAGTTGCGATTCGCCGGACTCGTCTCGACCACGCCGGGTGCCGGGTACCAGAGCCGTAGCGGCCACGACTCCCCCGACGAGACCGACGCGACCTCGAAGAACCTCTTCGGGTCGAGCCCGAGCGAGTCGGCGAGCGCCGCCCCCTCGGAGACGCCGAGCAACGACACGAACAGCATCAGGTTGTTGGCGAGCTTCGCAGCGATGCCGAGCGTCGGCCCGCCGAGTTCGAAGACATGGCCCGCCATCGGCTCGACGAGCTCGCGGGCGTCGGCGGTGGCATCCGCGTCACCGCCGAGCATGAACGTGAGGCTGCCCGCGGCGGCCCCCGCGATTCCGCCCGAGACCGGCGAATCGACGAAACGGAACCCGCGCCGTGCCGACTCCTCGTGGCACCAGCGCGACGTCTCGACGTCGACCGTCGACGTGTCGAGCAGCAGCACCCCGGCGGGTGCCGTCGCCCACACCCCGCCGTCGCCCGCGTAGACCTCGCGCACGTGTTCACTGCGCGGCAGGCTCGTGAAGACCGCGTCGGCGCCCGCGACCGCCTCGGCGACCGAGTCGACCACTGCGACCCCCCGCGACGCCGCGGCCTCCCGCGCCTCCGACATCGGGTCGACGCCGCGCACGGCGTGACCCGCCGCGACGAGATTCGCCGACATGGGTCCGCCCATGTGTCCCAGTCCGATCCAGGCGATGTTCGCCATGGGCCTGCCCTCCCGACCTCGTCGACGTGAAGCGCTCTCCGTCCCCACGATACGCCGAGGCCGCGCGCGTTGCGGAGCGACGGAGGAGCGTCGCGAGTCGGTCGATCGCGCCGGTCTCGAGACGCCGCCGCGCGCCCCCGCGACCGGGGAGACGCTCAGAACCGGATGACCTGCCGGATCGCCCGCCCCTCCGCGAGGGTGTCCATCGCCGCGTTCACGTCGTCGAGCTCGACGGTCGACGAGATGAGCGCCTCGACGGGCAGCCGGCCCTGCCGCCAGAGTTCGGCATAGCGCGGGATGTCCCGCGACGGGATCGCCGACCCCAGGTACGACCCGATGATCGTGCGCGCCTCGGCCGTCACGGTCAGCGGCGCGATCTGCGAGACGGCCGATGCGGGCGGCAGCCCCACGGTGACCGTTCGTCCGCCGGGTGCGGTCAGCGCGAACGCCGTCTCGAAGGCGCGCGGATGGCCCGCCGCCTCCACGACGAGCGGAGCCCGCAGCCCTGCGGCCACCGCCTCGGCGGGCGTGTACGCCGCGTCGGCGCCGAGCTCGAGCGCCCGCTCGAGCTTGTCGGCGACGCCGTCGACGCCGATGACCCGGCCGTAGCCGAGCGACGCCGCCGTGATGAGCGCGGCCATGCCGACGCCGCCGAGCCCGACCACGACGATGTCGTCGCCCTCGCGCGCGGCACCCGCGTTGAGCACGGCTCCGCCCCCGGTGAGCACGGCGCACCCGAGCACGGCCGCGACCTCGGGCGGCACATCGTGCCCGACGACCACCGCCGAGCGCCGGTCGACGACCGCGTGCGTCGCGAACCCCGAGACCCCGAGATGGTGGCGCACGGGCTCGCCGTCGCGGTGGAGGCGCATGTCGCCGTCGAAGAGCGTGCCCGCCGTGTTCGCGGCGGTGCCCGGAGTGCACGGCAGGGCGCCGCCGGCGAGGCATCCCTCGCACTCACCGCAGCGAGGCAGGAAGGCCATCACCACCCGGTCACCCACCGAGAAGCCGGCCGCGGATGCCTCGGCGCCGAGCTCCTCGACGATGCCGGCGGCCTCGTGGCCGAGCAGCATCGGCACCGGGCGCGGGCGATTGCCGTCGACGACGGAGAGATCCGAGTGGCAGATGCCCGCCGCCTCGATGCGCACGAGCAGCTCGTCGGGACCGGGGCGTTCGAGCTCGAGCTCGCCGATCGTGATCGGCCGCGACTCGGCGAAGGGCCGGGAACGCCCGAGCTCCTCGAGCACGGCCCCGCGGATGCGGATCGACATCGCCGCGGCCCCGTCAGTGCGTCGGGAAGCCGAGGTCGATCTGCGACTCGCTCGGCTCGGGCCAGCGCGTCGTCACGACCTTGCGTCGCGTGTAGAAGTTGAAGCTCTCCGGGCCGTACATGTGGGTGTCGCCGAAGAGCGAGTCCTTCCAGCCGCCGAACGAGAACGCGCCGACGGGCACCGGAATGGGCACGTTGACGCCCACCATCCCGACCTCGATGTCGAACTCGAAGCTGCGCGCGGTCTTGCCGTCGCGGGTGAACACGGCGACGCCGTTGGCGAAGCGGCTCGCGTTGATGAGCGCGACCGCCGCGTCGTAGTCGTCGACCCGCACGACCGAGAGCACCGGCCCGAAGATCTCCTCGTCGTAGACGCGCATGCCGGGCTCGACCCGGTCGACGAGCGAGGCGCCGATGAAGAAGCCGTCGCCCTCGAAGCGGTGGTCGCGGCCGTCGACCACGACGTTCGCGCCCTCGGCCGCGGCGCCCTCGACGAAGCCGGCGACGCGGTCGCGCGCCTCGCGCGTGATCAGGGGACCCATCTCCGAGGCGGGATCGGTGCCGTCGCCGACGACGAGCCGGGACATCCGCTGGGTGATCTTCTCGATCAGCGGGTCGGCGACCTGCCCGACCACGACGAGCACCGAGACGGCCATGCACCGCTCGCCCGCCGAGCCGTACGCGGCCGAGATCGCGGCGTCGGCGGCCGCGTCGAGGTCGGCGTCGGGCATGACGACCATGTGGTTCTTCGCTCCGCCGAGGGCCTGCACCCGCTTGCCCTGCTCGGCGGCGCGCGTGTAGATGTACTTGGCGATCGGGGTCGAGCCGACGAACGAGATCGCCTTCACGTCGGGGTGGCCGAGCAGCGCGTCGACCGCGACCTTGTCGCCGTGCACGACGTTGAGAACGCCGTCGGGCAGCCCCGCCTCGCGGAACGCCTCGGCGAGCCAGACCGCCGCCGAGGGGTCGCGCTCGCTCGGCTTCAGGATGACGGCGTTGCCCGCCGCGATCGCGGTGGTGACCATCCACAGCGGCACCATCGCCGGGAAGTTGAACGGCGTGATGCAGGCCACGACGCCGAGCGGCTGGCGCACCTGGTGCACGTCGATGCCGCGCGCGACCTGCTCGGCGTAGTCGCCCTTGAGGTGGTGCATGAGGCCGGCGCAGAACTCGACGTTCTCGAGCCCGCGCGCGACCTCGCCGAGGGCGTCGTCGACGGTCTTGCCGTGCTCGGCGGTGATGATGCGCGCGAGCTCGCCGCTGCGCGCCTCGATGATCTCGCGCAGCTTGAACATGACGTGCGAGCGCTTGGCGAGTCCGGTCGCGCGCCACGTCTTCTGGGCGAGGGATGCCGCGGCCACCGCCTCGGCGACGCGGGCGTCGTCGGCGAGCACGACCTCGGCGGTCTGCTCGCCGGTCGCCGGGTTGAAGACGGGGCTGCGACGGGCGTCGTCGTCGATGTTGCCGCCCGCGATGACGTGCGGGATGGTCCGCACGGCGGTGAGGGTGTCGGTCATGGGCGTTCCTTTCAGGCGGTGTAGCCCGCGACGGCGCCGTCGGCGCGCACGAGCTTGGCGATGAGGCTGCAGTCCTTGCCGCCGAGGCCGTCGGCGATGAGCTCCTCGAACTGCTCGCGCGCGAGCCGCGCGGCGGGAAGGTTCAGGCCCGCGGCCTCCCCGGCGCCGAGCGCGAGCGAGACGTCCTTGAGGGCGAGGGTCGTCGCGAAGGTCGCGTCGAAGTTGCGGTTCGCGGCGGCCGAGTCGACGATCCCCGGCACCGGGTACCAGGTGCGCAGCGCCCACGAGTCGGCCGACGAGACCCGGGCGATGTCCCAGAACGTACGGGGGTCGATGCCGAGGCTCGACGCGAGCTGCGAGCCCTCGGCCGCGGCGACGAGCGAGATGAAGAGCATCATGTTGTTCGCGAGCTTCGCGGCGATGCCCTGGGTCGGGCCGCCGACGGCGAAGACGTTGGCGGCCATGGGCCGGACGAAGTCGGCGGCGTCCGCGACATCCGCCTCGCCGCCGCCCAGCATGAACGTGAGGGTGCCGGCCGCGGCACCCGAGATGCCGCCCGAGACCGGTGCGTCGACGAATCGGAACCCGCGCTCGGCGGAGCCGTCGTGGCACCAGCGCGAGGTCTCGATGTCGACGGTCGAGCTGTCGAGCAGCAGGGCGGTCCGCGGCGCGTTGGCCCAGACCCCGCCGTCGCCCTCGTACACGGCGCGCACGTGGTCGCCCTTCGGCAGCATCGTGAAGACGGCGTCGGCGTCCGCCACCGCTTCGGCGACGGAGCTCGCGACGCGCGCGCCGCGCTCGGCGGCCGCCCGGCTCGCCCGCTCGTCGAGGTCGAAGCCGACGACCTCGTGCCCCGCTTCGATGAGCCGGCCGGTCATCGGACCGCCCATGTTGCCCAGTCCGATCCATGCGATCGTCGCCATCGTGTCCTCCTCGACTTCGGCGTGTGCGGCGGCGCCTCCCCCAAGGCGCCGCGCTGAATCACCATATGGTCGCGATGAATGCACATTCAACGGGCGAGAACCGCGAATATTGCACTCGCGCTGTGCATTCATGCACGATGTGTGGGTGACGATGACGACGCACGACCCCAACCCCGAGTGGCTCATGACCTTTCTGGCCGTCGCCCGGCTCGGCCGGTACACCGCGGCCGCCCAAGTGCTGGGGGTCAACCACTCGACGGTGTCGCGGCGCATCGCCGCGCTCGAGTCGGCGATGGGCGGGCACGTGCTCATCCGGGCCGCGGGCGGGTGGGCGACGACGCCGCTGGGCCAGCGCGCGATGGCGGTCGCCGAGCGCATCGAGCTCGAGATGCGCTCGCTCGTCGAGGTCGACCAGCCGGGGCTCGCGGGGCTCGTGCGCATCGCGGCGCCCGACGCCTTCACCGCGCTCTACGCCGTGCCCGCGCTCGCGCCGCTGCAGGCCGCGAACCCCGGGCTGTCGTTCGAGCTGCTGAGCGCGACGCAGCGCGTGCGGCAGAACCGCTCGGGCGTCGACATCGAGGTCGCCGTGGGCCGGCCCGACGTCCGCAAGGCGCTCGCGACACCCGTGCTCGAGTACTCGCTCGCGCTCTTCGCGAGCGAGGCGTACCTCGCGGAGCACGGTGAGCCGCGCACGATCGCCGAGATGTCGGGGCACCGCCTCAACTACTACATCGAGTCGGCGCTGCAGATCGACGAACTCGACCTGGCCGTCGACGAACTGCCGCCGACGCTGCCGAGCATGCGCTCGACCGGGGTGTTCGCGCACCTCGCGGCGACCGTCGCCGGTGCGGGCGTCGGGCTCATGCCCGACTTCCTCGCGGCGCGCGAGCCGAGCCTCGTGCGGGTGCTCGCCGACGAGTACGACCACCCGATCGCGTACTGGGCGGTCACCCGCGAGGAGAGCCTGCGCAACCCGGCGGTGGCGGCGGCCTTCCGGTCGCTGATCGAGTACGAACCCGCTCCGGCCGAAGGGGTGTGACGGATGGCATCGGCCGGACATTCCCCGGTGTGAGCGATACCGACGACGCAGGCGATGAACTCGCGCTCTGGCAGCGCGTTCTCGCCGGCGACGACACCGCGTTCACGGCCGTGTTCGATCTCCATGTCGCCCGCGTGCACCGACAGGCGCGGCGTCTCGTCGACAGCCGCTCCGATGCCGAGGATGTCACGGCGATGGTGTTCTTCGAGGCGTGGCGCAAGCGCCGGAGCGTACGTCTCGTGAACGGCTCGCTCGTCGGCTGGCTGCTGGTGACGACCACGAACATCGCACGCAACCGCGAGCGCTCGCGCCGACGACATGAAGCCCTGCTCCGGAAGGTGCGCATCGAGACGGTTCCCGACCATGCCGATGCGGTGCTCGATTCGATCGCGCGACCCGCGACCCGCGAGCGGGTGAAGGACGCCTTCGCCCGGTTGAGCGCACGCGACCAGGAGATCCTCATGCTGTGCGTGGTCGAGGAGCTCGCCCCGGTCGATGTCGCACGGGTGCTCCGGCTCCCGGCCGGGACGGTGCGAATGCGGCTCAGCCGCGCGAAGACCCGGTTGCGTGCGGCACTGCAGGACGAGCACCGGGTGGCCGCGTCGCCCGAGATCGGAGGGACGGCATCGTGATCGACGCCGACGAACAGACGATCGACGACCAGTACCGCGATCGGCTGCGGTCCGCACTGCAGACCCTGGTCCGAGACGATGCCGCAAGGAAGCATCGCCACCCGAGGCGAGCGGCAGGTATCGTTGCCGCGGGTGCGATCGCAGCGTCGGTGATGACCGCCGCGGCGCTGTGGAGCACGGCCGATCGAGCGCCGCTCCCGATCGAGGCCGCGTGCCTCGACGAGGCCGACCTCGTCGCCGTGGAAGGCGCCGCGGACGCCGAGAGCGTCGCGATCGCGCCTCGGCATGGCGGCGTGTCCCCTCGCGAGGTCGAGGCGGCCTGCCGAGCACTGTGGAACGACGGCACCTTGGGGCGGGCCGTCGTCCGATTCCAGTCGGGATCGGGGACGACACCGTCACCGGCCGACGACCGCCTGAGGCTCGTCGTCTGCGCGCTCCCCGACGGACGTCCCGGCGTCATCCCGGGTGACGCGTCGTCATGCGCATCCCTGGACCTGGAGTTGTGGAGGTACGACCGTTGAACATCCGTCGGCTGCTCGGCGCATTCGCCGTCATCGGAGTCCTGCTGACGTGCACGGCATGCGTGTCGGCGCAACCCGCCGTCCCGAAGGCCGCCGCTCCGAGCGTCGTCGAGTTCGAGGTCGTCGGACTGCTCCACATCACCGACGAGCAGGTCAGCGTCTGCTACGCGGAGATGCAGAGCTATCCGCCGCAGTGCGGCGGCGGGATCCCGGTGCAGGGGGTCGATGTCGCCGACCTCCCGTCCGGGCTCTTCGAGCGTGCGGACGGCGTGACCTGGGGATGGACGCGGCTGGTCGGCACGTTCGAGGAGGGGGCGCTGACCCTCACCCGCGACCCGATGCCGCCACCGGCGGCGGGCGTGCAGCCGACGCCGACCGTTCCCGCCGCGTCCGCCGATGCGGCACGCCAGGCGGAGCTGGCGACGATCGCCGCGGCCATAGCCTCGCGTCGTCAATCGGGCATCCTCTCGGTCGGCACGAACGGCGAGGTCGTCGAGGTGCTCGTCCCGCTCGAGAGCGATGACGAGGTGCAGTCATCGTTCGACGCCGAGTTCGGCCCCGACGAAGTCGTCGTCGAGTCCTGGCTGCATCCCTGGCCGGGCTAGGAGCCGGGGAAAGCCTCGACCCGGCCGGATCCGAAGGAACCAGCCGGGCCGAGGCATCCGTCGGCCGTGCCGCCTACGAGGCGTTCGCCTCCTCCGCGACCCGTGCGCGGTCGGCGTCGTCGATCGATCGCAGCGAGATGCCGTTCGTCTCGCGCATCGCGACGACCGCGATGAGCGTGACACCGGCGGCGAGCGCGAGGTAGATCGCGACCGGCACCCACGAGCCGAAGCTCGACAGCAGCATCGTCGCGATGATCGGGGCGACCGATCCGGCGATGATCGACGTGACCTGGTAGCCGAGCGAGACGCCCGAGTAGCGCATGCGGGTCGGGAACATCTCCGCCATGATCGCCGGCTGGCTCGCGTACATGAGGGCGTGGATGATGAGGCCGACGATCAGGATGCCGACGATCAGCCAGTCGTTCTTCGTGTCGAAGAGCGGGAAGGCGACGAAGCCCCACACCGCACCGAGGATCGCGCCGGCCGCGTACACCGGCTTGCGGCCCAGCTTGTCGCTGAAGCGGCCGACCACCGGGATGACGCAGAAGTGCACGACGTGCGCGAACAGGATGAGCGTGAGGATCGTCGACGTGTCCATCTGCAGGTGCGCCGACATGTACGTGATCGAGAAGGTCACCACGAGGTAGTACATGATGTTCTCGCCGAAGCGCAGGCCCATCGCGGTGAAGACGCCGCGCGGGTAGCGCTTGAGCACCTCGATGACGCCGTAGTTCGTCTTCTTCGCGGCTTCGACCTCCTTCTGGGCCTCGATGAAGATCGGCGCATCGGTGACCTTCGTGCGGATGTAGTAGCCGACGGCGACGATGACGACCGACAGCCAGAAGCCGACGCGCCAGCCCCAGCTGAGGAACTGCGCCTCGGTGAGCGTGCGCGAGAGGATCAGCAGCACCACGGTGGCGAGCAGGTTGCCCGCGGGCACCGCGGCCTGCGGCCAGCTCGCCCAGAAGCCGCGCTGCTTGTCGGGCGAGTGCTCTGCGACGAGCAGCACGGCGCCGCCCCACTCGCCGCCGACCGCGAAGCCCTGGAAGAAGCGCAGGATGATGAGCATGATGGGCGCCGCATAGCCGACCTGGTCGAACGTCGGCAGGCAGCCCATGAGGAACGTCGTGACGCCGACCAGGATGATCGCGAGCTGCAGCAGCTTCTTGCGCCCGTACTTGTCGCCGAAGTGGCCGAACACGATGCCGCCGAGCGGGCGGGCGACGAAGCCGACGGCGTAGGTGAGGAACGCCTTGATGATGTTGTCGAGCGGGTTGTCACTCGGCGGGAAGAAGATGACGTTGAAGACGAGGGTCGCGGCGGTGGCGTAGAGGAAGAACTCGTACCACTCGACGATGGTGCCGGCCATCGAGGCGGCGACGACCTTTCGCAGTCCGGTGGGGACGGACGAGCCGGGGGGATTCGGGGACGTGCGGGGCGTCGAAGCGTCGACAGCCATAGGGACTACCTCCTTGTAGTGTGGCCCGCGATCGGGGGTCGCGATGCAGGCGATTCTCACCGTGCATCGATGCGAGCGGCAAGCCCCGATCCCGCACACGCGGTGTGCGTTTGCGCACACTCGGCGCGCTCAGCGGGCGTCGGCGAACATCGCGGCGTGCGCCGCATCGAGGTCGGTGCCGAGCCCCGGTGCACGCACCTCGGCCATGACGAACCCGTCGCGACGCACGAGATACACCCGGTCGTGGCGCAGCCGTGGACGCCCCCGCACCCCGCGGTCGCTCGGGAACACGTGCGGCTCGACGCCGAGCTCGCGCGCGATGCGCAGCACCACCCGCTCGGGCACGCCGTAGCCGTGCAGCTGCCACTGCATCGATCGCAGCACCTCGTAGTTGCCGCCCGTCCACGGCAGCCGCACTCCGACCACCGCCCCGCGACGACGTTCCCGCCGCGATCGGCCCGCGGCCGAGGCATCCGGCACCTCGTACCTGATGCGCGTCTGCGAGAGATAGCCGAACACGCGGCGACCCGCCACGAACGGCAGCAACCGGACCCCGATCGGACCGAGCGCGGGCAGCGCGCGCCCGCGCACGAAGCGCGCGAACCGCGACTCGGACGTGACCTCGCCGAAGAGCCGGTCCGTCGTCGCGACGAGGGTCTCGCCGACCGGGCGGCGCTCGGCCTCGTACCGGTCGAGCCGGGCGTCGGGCATGCCGCCGACGATGACGTCGGCCAGCGCGCACGCGAGGTTGTGCGCCTCCTGCAGGCCCGTGTTCATGCCCTGAGCGCCGACCGGCGAGTGGATGTGCGCCGCGTCGCCGACGACGAAGCACGGCCCCTCGCGGAACCGTGCGGCGAGCCGGTGGTGCACCCGGTAGGTCGTGAACCAGGCGCTCTCGGAGTACTCCACGCCGAACTCGCGGCCGACGAGCTCGCGCACGCGCTCCTCGTGCAGGTTCCCGTCGGCGTCGAGGTCGGCGTCGCGCACGATGCCGAGCAGCCGCATGCGCGTGCCGCCCATCGGGAACGCCAGAATGAAGTGCTCGGTCGTGAACCGCAGGTTGATCGCGTCGCCGACGAGGCCGGACACGCCGAGCGCGTCGGCGATGTAGTACGTGTACTCGTTCGTGACGCCCTCGAACGCGATGCCGAGCGACTCACGCACCCTCGAGTGCGCGCCGTCGGCACCCACGCAGTACCGCGCGCGAACCGTGCGGCGGTCACCGCCCGGCGCGGCGAGCTCGGCGACGACGGTGGATGCCTCGGCGCCCGCGCCCTGCTCGACCTCGAGGCGCTCGAGGCGATGCCCCCAGAGCACCTCGCGGCCGGCCTCGGCGAGCGCGTCGACGAGCAGCCGCTCGTTGCGGCTCTGCTCGAAGACGGTGATGTCGGGGTAGGGCGTGATGCCGTCGCCGAGTCCGCGGAACTCGACCGTGCCGAACGCCCGAAGGCCCGCCCCCGGCGCGATCGCGGCGGCGGGCGCGCGCTCGGCGAGCACGCGGTCGACGAGGCCGAGCTGGTCGTAGAGCTCCATCGAACGGGCCTGCACGCCGAGCGCACGCGACTCGCGGGTGGGGCCGCTCTTGCCATCGACGATGAGCGCGTCCACGCCGAGCTTCGCGAGGCTGACCGCGAGCATGAGGCCGCTCGGGCCCGCGCCCACGATGAGCACGTCGGTCGTGATGGAGCCGCTCGCCGCTTCCATGCCTCCATCGTGGCACCACCCCCCGCCGGCCGAGTAGCGCACGACGAAGGAGCACGCGTATCGAGACCCCGCCCGTGGCCTCGATACGGCGCTTCGCGCCTACTCGACCGACGATGCGTGCAGCAGCACCTCGTCGAACGATTCGATGCGCCGCCAGCCGGCGGCGATCGCGGTCGGCGGAAGCACGTCGGCGGCAATGAGCTCGGGCATCTCGAGGCCGGTCAGCTCCGCGACATCCGCCACGGGAACCTGGAATGTGCGGAACGGGCCGAGCGGCGGCGCCCCGCCGACGACCGGCCGGGCCTCGCTCGTGTCGACGAGCGGCGCCTGGTCGACGATGAACGCGGTCGCGGCGAGCGCGCCACGGGCGTTCCAGGCGACGACCTTCCAGAACCGGAGCGGCACCCGGATGCCTCGGTACTCGGGGTCGCCGGCGGCGAGCACGGGCGCCGTGAACACGCTCAGCCGCTGCGCGGTCGCCTCTGCGTAGGCGAGCACGTGGTCTTCGAGGCCGAGCCAGAGCTCCTTCGACTGGTTGAAGCCCGACGCCTGCGGCGCCGCGTTCGTGTAGTGGAAGGTGTCGGCGTTCGCCCTCGCGGCGACGGCGCGCTCGCCCCACACCGGGTCGCGACGCCGCACGAGATGACCGCGATCGAAGTCGTTGTCGGCGTAGACCACGGGGCCCGCCTGCCAGTCGGCGGGCACCCGGTCGTCGAGTCGCCACTCGTCACCGCCCCGGTCGAGGTCGACGAGCGCCGCACCGTCGACGTTGACGCCCGTGACCCGTGCGAGCCGCCGCGCCGGGTCGAGCACGACCGTGAAGTGCACGTAGTCGAGTTCGACGCACTCGGGGGCGCCCGGCCCGGCCACCCGCGGCATCGGCGCCGCCACCCCCAGGAACGTCGCGTCGAAACCCATGCCACGAGTCGACCACGACCGTCCGACAGCGTGCCGGCGACGCGCGGCCGGCGCGCGATGGGGCTCAGTACCCGACCGTGCCGCCGAACAGGCCGAGCGCCACGACGGACTCGCGGGCGAGCAGGAAGCCGATGATGCCGACGATCCACCCGGTCAGGTCGGCGGCACTGCGTTCCATCCAGGCGCCGAAGCGTTCGAGCGGACGCTCGATCGCTCGCGCCGCCACGATGCGCAGCACGAGCAGCACGAGCGCAGGCAGCACCATGACGAGGCAGTACCCGGCGAGCACGAGCAGGCGCGCGCCCGCGTCGAAGTCGGAGGTCGAGAGCAGGCCGATGCCGATCAGGTAGGGCAGCATCGAGGCGACCTCGACCGCCGCGGCCGCGATCGCGAGCCCCATGAGCGGCAGCAGGCCGCCCTCGTCGCCCGACACGTCCGTCACGGCCCGCTCGCGCCAGCGCGAGAACCTGCCGGGGCCGCTGCGCTTGCGCTTGCCGCCGATGAAGAACGAGCCGACGAGCAGGCCGGCACCGACGACGAGCTGCCCCCAGAGGAACGCCGGCGTCGTCGTGATCGCCGCGAGCTGCGGCAGCGCCGCCCCGGCGACCGTGAGCAGCACGACCCCGACCAGCAGGTAGAAGCCGGCGACGGTCGCGAGGTACGCGAGGATGCGGCCGGGTCGGAGCCGGCCGGGGGCGAGGAGCAGCCAGGTCGGGATGAGGAGGGTGCCGAAGCTCGTCGAGTCGACGAGCGCGAGCAGCGCGAGTGCGCCGAGCAGCGCGGGGCCGGTGAGGGCGGCGGCGCTCAGGAGATCGAGGTCCATCGGCTCAAGGCTGCCGGATGCCTCGGCGCCGACGGATCCCCCGCGCGACGGATATCGCCGCCGACGAGGACCGGACGTCGGTTCGCTGCCCCTCGACCCTCTGCGGGGCCAGAATGGGCGGATGGACCTGCTGCTGGCCGGAGTGCTCGCCCTGCTCGCCATCGCCGCCGCCACCGCGTTCGGGCCGAAGCTCGGGGTGGCGGCCCCGCTGCTGCTCACGCTCCTCGGCCTCGGCATCGGCCTGCTGCCGGTCGTGCCCGCCTTCGAGATCGACCCCGAGTGGATCCTCGCAGGCGTGCTGCCGCCGCTGCTCTACTCGGCCGCCGTGTCGATGCCGACGATGGAGTTCCGCCGCGACTTCTCGACGATCGGCGGGCTGTCGGTCGTGCTCGTCGTCGTCACCTCGGTGCTGCTCGGCCTGCTGTTCGCGTGGCTCATCCCCGACCTCGGCATCGCCGGCGGCATCGCGCTCGGCGCGATCGTGAGCCCGACCGACGCGGTCGCGACCTCGATCGTGAAACGCCTCGGCGTCTCGCCGCGCGTCGTCGCCCTGCTCGAGGGCGAGAGCCTGCTCAACGACGCCTCGGCGCTCGTGCTGCTGCGCGCGTCGATCGCGGGCATCGCCGCCTCGGTGTCGCTGTGGTCGGTCGCCGGCTCGTTCGTCTACGCCGTCGTCGTGGCCGTCATCATCGGCGGGGCGGTCGGCTGGCTCAACCTGCGCGTCCGCGCCCGCGTCTCGAACCCGACGGTGAACACGGTGATCTCCTTCACGATGCCGTTCATCGCGTCGCTGCCGGCCGAGCGCCTGGGTGCCTCGGGACTCGTGGCCGCCGTGGTCGCCGGTATCGTGACGGGACGCGGGGCCGCGAAGTTCCTGAGCCCGCAGCACCGCCTCTCCGACGTGCAGAACTGGCGAACGGTCGAGCTCGTGCTCGAGGGAGCGGTGTTCCTCGTCATGGGACTCGAGCTGACCGCGATCGTCGACGACGTCGAGGCATCCCATGCCGGTGCCTGGCACGCGGCGGGGCTCGCGGCCATCGCGCTCGTGGCGACGGTGCTGATCAGGGCGGCCTACGTCGCCTCGCTGTTCGGCGGGCTCGCGAGGCGCGCGAAGCGTGCGGCGACCATCAAGTCGGTGCTCGACGACCGGGCCAGGGGCATCCCGTCGACGACGCCCGAGCTCGAGCGGCGGCGAGCCGAATACGAGGCGCGGCGCGCGAAGCGCCCACGCCGCGGCGACCCCGAGCCGACGCCCGCGCAGGCCGAACGGTTCCGTGCGATCTTCCGCCGCCGGGTCGCCGACATCGACTACTACCTCGACGAGCGGCTCGGATGGCGCGAGGGCACCATCGTCGTGTGGGCGGGCATGCGCGGCGTCGTCACGCTGGCCGCCGCGCAGACGCTGCCGTCCGACACCCCGAGTCGGTCGCTGCTCGTGTTCATCGCCTTCCTCGTCGCGGTCGGTTCGCTGCTCGTGCAGGGCGGCACGCTGCCGTGGCTCGTGCGCTGGCTCGTGCCCGCGCGCGACACGAGTGCCGACGCGGCCGAGCGGCGCGAACTGCGCGGGGTGCTGCGCCGGGCGGCGATGAGCGAGCTCGCGGACTCCGACGACCCCGAACTGCGCGCGGTCGCCGAGAAGTTGCGCGCTGCCTGGCAGCTGTCGATGGACGAGGGCACCGACGAGCCCGACGGCGCGGACGCGACGGACGCCGTCGAGGCTCGCGCCCCCTCGAGCGGCGACCGGCGTGAACTCGACACGGCCATGATCGCGACCGCGGCCGCGAGCGGCGCCGAGCCCGGCCGGACGGCCCCCAGGGTCGACCCCGGGCAGGTGCGCCGCCTGCGCGTGCGCATGATCGAGGCCGAGCGCGACGCCCTGCTCGACGCGCGCGACGAGGGTCGCTTCAGTGCCGCCGCGCTCAACGCCGCGCTCGAAGGACTCGACGCCGAGCAGATCAGCCTCGAGATCCGGGGCGTCGAAGGCTGACCCTCGCCCCGACCGCCTGCGCGGTTCAGCGATCGGCGGCCGCCCCGGGCGGCAGTTCGAACGCCCGGCCCTGGATGTCGCGGGGGCTGATCCGCACCCAGCGATCCTTCCGGCCTGGCGCCCACGTCGTGATGCCGAGGCGCTCGGCGGCGTCGATCTCCCGTTCCTGTTCGAGTCGTGCAGCGCGCCCCTTCACGACCACGCTGAACGCCTCGCCGCCGTCGACGCCGTCCACCTCGAACAGGACGTCCCGCTCCACGGTCATCGCGAGCAGCTTCGTGCCGGGTGCGGTGCGGAACACGATGCTGTGCCGATCTACGCCGTGGTTCACGGGGAACAGGTCCATCTCGCCGCCGGCGTACGTGCCGACCCGGCCGTACGGCGCCTGCTCGATCCGCTCCCAGCACTCGGCCGACCGCATCTCCCGCATCGGCGGGCGCTCGTCGTCGTCGGTCATCTCCGCCCCTCCCTCCCCGCCGAAGCGGACGCCCGGCAGAGCCTGCGGCCTGTCTACCGCTGCGTGCGACCGCCGTCAACACGCAGCGGCGGGTACGGCTCCCTCCGGTCGATAGTCTCGAGAAGGTGACCTCCGCCCGCTCGTCGCCACGCCCCGAACTCGTGGGCCGCGCGCTGCCGCCCCTCTCGTTCGCCGCGACGACCGGCGCGCCCGTCGACCTGGCCGATCCGATGCTCGGCGACGCCGTGCTGTTCGTGTACCCGCGCATCAGTCGCCCCGGCGAGCCCGACGCCGAGCAGTGGGCGGCGCTGCCGGGGGCGCAGGGGTGCACCGCCGAGTCGTGCGAGTTCCGCGACCTGAACGCCGAGTTCGGCGAGATCGGCTACCGGCTGCTCGGCCTCTCCGCCCAACGGCACGAGGAGCAGCGCGAGGCCGCCGAACGCCTGCATCTGCCGTACCCGCTCCTCGCCGACCCCGAGCTGCGGCTCGTGAACGCGCTCGGCCTCGAGACCTTCGAGTTCGGCGGCGCGACACTGTACCGGCGCATCACGTTCGTCATCGGCGCGGGGCTCATCCGCCGCGTCGAGACGCGGATCGACGCGCCGGCCGAGCACCCGCGCGTCCTGCTCGAGGACTTGCGCGACGCTCAGCCGCAGCCGCAGGCGCGGATGACGTGGTCCGAACTGCCCGACGACCTGCGTGCTGAGATCGAGGCGGTGCTCGGCTCGCCCGTCGTCGAGGCCGTGAGCCAGTCGCACGGATTCTCGTCGGGCACGGCCGACCGCGTGGTCACGGCGTCGGGTCGCCGTGCGTTCGTCAAGACGGCGTTCGACGGACACAACGCCGGCACCACCGCGCTGCACCGGCGGGAGCTCGCCGTCATGCGCGCGATGCCCGACGGCGTCGCCGCCCCGAGCCTGCTCGGCGGTGTCGACCGCGGCGGCTGGGTCGCGCTCGTGCTCGACGACATCGCGGGGGTGCACCCCGGGGCGGGCCTCGACGGTTCAGACCTGGCGCGCGTGCTCGATGCGCTCGGTTCGCTGCCGCGCGTGCGCGGCACGCTCGCGATCGAACTGCCGGATGCCTCCGACGAGATCGCCGAGGACGCCCGCGGTTGGGACGATCTCGCGCACGACGCCGCACTCGACACGCTGCCCGAGTGGGCACGGTCGAATCTCGGGCGCCTCGCCGAGGCATCCCGTCGTGCACCGTCGGCCGTCGCCGGCGACCATCTCGTGCACCTCGACTCGCGCGCCGACAACCTGCTCGTCGACGCCGACGGGCGCATCTGGATCGTCGACTGGCCGTGGGCCGCGATCGGCGCGCCCTGGTTCGACGCGCTCATGTACGTGTTCGACGCCCGGCACCGCCGCGAGGCGTTCGACGCCGAGGCGACCCTGGCGGCGCATCCCGTCTTCGCCGGGGTCTCCGCCGACGAGATCGACGCGGTGCTCGCGGCCGTGACCGGCATGTTCTTCGACAAGGCACGACGGCCCGCGCCGCCCGGGATGCCGACCCTTCGCGCCTTCCAGCGCAGCGAGGGCGAAGCCGGACTGGCATGGCTGCGGGAACGTTGGCGCGAACCCGCGTCATGATCGGCGTCGCGGTGCATCTCTTCGGGTAGAGCCATCAGTTCTGCCGTCAGGAAGGGGAAGCGCCATGGCCCACCACCTCGAGTTCGTGTTCGGACCGCTCGGCGAGGAGACCCGCCTGGCCTGCTCCTGCCCGCGGGGCGCCAACCACCTGCGCCCGAACTCCGAGTCGCGCATCGCCGACGAGTTCGACGGCCGACTGGTGGCTGCGGCGGCCGCCGCCACCGTACCGCCGCGCGCCCAGCGCGTGCGGGCGCGTCGGCACGGGCAGCACCGGTCGCGCTTCACCTTCGCCGCAGCGTCCGCCCCGCGCGCGCGACACGCCGCCTGACGCCCGACCGCGGCGGCGAGGCATCCGCCCTCGTGCGCCTGCCGCACCCCCGAAACGCTCGCGCACCCGCCCGGGCCGCGCGTATCGTGTGACCCAGCCGACCGTGACGATGCCGTCCCGGCATCGATCGCGACCGTCTCGGCGGAGGGGGAACCGCGATGACGACCCAGCACGATCACATCCCGGATCACGATCCGGTCGACGACCTCGAGAACACGCGGGAGCGCATCGGCGACGAGATGCTCGCCGTGCAGGACTTCTCGAACGAGGAGCACGGCTACCACAAGAGCCTCAAACCCCGGCAGATCCAGATGATCGCGATCGGCGGCGCGATCGGCACGGGCCTCTTCATGGGCGCCGGCGGGCGGCTCAACAGCTCGGGCCCGTCGCTCCTGATCGTCTACGCGATCTGCGGGTTCTTCGCCTTCCTGATCCTGCGCGCGCTCGGCGAGCTCGTGCTGCACCGACCCTCGTCGGGCTCGTTCGTCTCGTACGCGCGCGAGTTCTACGGCGAGAAGATGGCCTACACCGCGGGCTGGCTCTACTTCCTGAACTGGGCGTTCACCTCGATCGTGGATGTCACGGCCGCAGCCCTCTACGTGAAGTTCTGGGGCCAGTACTTCCCGGCGCTCGAGGCGATCCCCCAGTGGGTGATCGCCCTCGTCGCGCTCATCGTGGTGCTGTCGCTCAACCTCGTCTCGGTGAAGATGTTCGGCGAGATGGAGTTCTGGTTCGCGCTCATCAAGGTCGCCGCGCTCATCGCGTTCCTCGTCATCGGCGTCATCTTCATCGTCTTCATCGGGCAGACCGACGTCGGCCCGACCGGGTTCAGCGTGATCGCCGACAACGGCGGGTGGTTCCCGACGGGCATCATCCCGCCGATCCTCGCGATCTCGGGCGTCGTGTTCGCCTACGCGGCGATCGAGCTCGTCGGCACCGCCGCCGGTGAGACCGCCGAGCCGCGCAAGATCATGCCGAAGGCGGTCAACACGGTCGTGCTCCGCATCGCGGTGTTCTACCTCGGCTCGATCCTGCTGCTCTCGCTGCTGCTGCCGTACACCGTGTACCAGGCCGACGAGTCGCCGTTCGTGACGTTCTTCTCGCACATCGGATCGCCGGAGGCGGGCGCGGTCTCTGCGTCGGTGATGAACTTCGTCGTGCTCACCGCGGCGCTGTCGTCGCTCAACGCCGGCCTCTACTCGACCGGGCGCATCCTGCGGTCGATGGCGGTCAACGGCTCGGCGCCCCGTTTCACGGAGCGCATGAGCAAGAGCGGCGTGCCCTACGGCGGCATCCTGCTCACCGCGGTCATCACGCTGTTCGGCGTCGGGCTCAACGCGCTCGTGCCGTCGGAGGCGTTCGAGATCGTGCTCGAGGTCGCGGCGGTCGGCATCATCGGCGGTTGGGCGACGATCATCCTCTGCCAGATGAAGCTCGCGAAGTGGGCGAAGGAGGGGCGTCTCGAGCGGCCGTCGTTCCGGCTGTGGGGCGCCCCCTGGACCGGGTACCTCACGCTCGCGTTCCTCGCGTTCGTGCTCGTCACGATGGCGTTCTCGCCGACCGGGCGATGGGTGCTGATCTGCAGCCTCGCGCTCATCCCGCTGCTGGTCATCGGCTGGTTCGCCTTCCGCAAGCGCATCGCCGAGGCGGCGCTCGAGCGCGAGGGGCACACGGGGGCGTTCCCGGTCGTCGCCGAGCGGCCGGCCGTCGACAATCCGCCGAGGTTCGGCAGCAAGGACGAGTAGGCCTACACCCCGACCTCGGTCGCGACGCTCGCGTTGTCCCTGAACAGGTTGCCCGGGTCGACCTCGGCCTTGATGCGGCGCAGCCGCTCGAGCGTCGCGGGCGGGAAGGCGGCGGCGAGCTGCGCCGGCCCGACCTCGGTCTCGAAGCTCAGGTAGGCGCCCGACATGTGCGGGGCGAGCAACTCGTCCCAGGTCTCCGAAGTCCGGCGAGCGCGGGTCCCCATCGCGACGACCGAGAACTCGGCGTCGCGGTGGGCGTAGGCCGTGGCATCCGCCGGCACGTCGTGCACCGCACCGCCGGCGGCCCGCACCTGGAAGAAGTAGCTCGCCCCCGTCTCGAGGAACCGCGCGACGTCGCGGGCGAACTCGGGCGTGAAGCGCCCGATGAGGCCCGTGCGCGAGAGCGGCTCGCCCTCGGCGCTGTGGCCGCCGTCGCTCGAGTTCGAGATGATGCCGCGGTAGCTCGTGAGGCGCACGTCCTGCCCGACGAGCGGGGCGGCGTCGGCGATCGGCTGCAGCCGGGCGAGCACGGTGTCGGCGTCGTCGGAGTCGACGACCGCCATCACGTGCGCGATCGGCGGCCTGCCGCCGCCCGCGGGCTGCACGAGCAGGAAGCTCGTCAGGTCGCGCGGCGCGTCGACGACCCAGTCGCTCCACGCGAGGAGGAATGCCTCCGTGTCGCTCGCGTCGAAGGTGAGCTGCGCGAACGCGACCGTGCCGACCTCGTCGACCTCGAACTCGAAGGCCGTCGCGATGCCGATGTTCGCACCCGCGCCGCGCACGGCCCAGAACAGGTCGGGCCGTTCGTCGGCGCTCGCGCGCACGACGCTGCCGTCGGCGAGCACGAGTTCGACCGCGCGCAGGTGGTCGATCGTGAGGCCGTGCTCGCGTACGAGCCAGCCGATGCCGCCGGCCGTCGCGAGTCCGCCGACGCCGACCCCGCCGTAGTCGCCCGAGCTCAGCGCCCAGCCGTGCGGTTCGAGGGCGGCGGCGACGTCCTTCCAGCGGGCGCCCGGTTCGATGCGCACCAGCCGGGATGCCTCGTCGAGCACGTCGATCGCGCGCATGCGCGAGAGGTCGATGACGATGCCGCCGTCGTTCGTCGAGCGGCCGCTGATGCCGTGCCCGGCACTGCGGATGCCGAGCGGCACGTCGGGGTTCGCGCGTGCGAACGCGACCGCGTCGACGACCTCGGCGGTCGTGGTCGGCTGCAGCACGAGTCCGGGGTCGCCGCCGCGCAGGTAGGTCGAGCGCACGCGCGCGAACTTCGCGTCGCCCGGTTCGATCGCGGATGCCGCGAGCGAGGCGGGCACGGCGTCGTAGTCGATCCCGTCGCGGCGCTTCGCGAGCGACGCGGTCGAGCGGATCACGGCGGCCGAGGCATCCGGCCCGAGCTCCCGCTCGACCGCCTCGCGCAGGGCGGGCGCGACCTCCTCGATGAAGCGCTGCATGCTCGTCGGGTCGTCGCCCGCGAGGATGAACGTGTCGGCCCCGTCGTCGACGACGAACGGCAGCAGCTGCTCGACCCAGTCGGCGGGCGCGCCCTCGATCGCGCCGCCGCGGCGCCGTACGTCGCCCCCGCCTCCCGCGCCGTTCGTGAACCGCCCGGCGACGTTGATGAGCCGGCGGATCTCGGCCGGGTTGCGCCCGGCCTTCAGTGCGGCCTCGTCGATGCGTGCGGCGCCGTCGGCGTAGTCACCGGGCTGCAGGTACGCGAGCGAGGGCAGCCAGCCGTCGCCCGCGCGGCCGATGAGGCGCAGCATGCGGGGCTTGAGCGCGCCGATCCAGATGGGGATGTCGTGCGCCGGCGCCGGCCCGCGCTTCGCGCCGTCGACGTGGTAGTACTCGCCCGGCACGGTGAAACGGTCGCGGTTGCCGGCGTCCCAGGTGCCGCGGATGATGCGGATCGCCTCGTCGAGTGCCTCGACCGCCTGGCCGGGCGTGAGTCGGCGACCGCCGATCGCGGCGATCGCGTCCCAGAAGCCGCCCGCGCCGAGGGCGAGCTCGAAGCGGCCGCCGCTCAGCAGGTCGAGGCTGGCCGAGGCGCGGGCGAGCACGGCGGGCTCGCGCTGGAGCGGCACGTTGAGCACGTTGCCGGCGACGTGGATGCGGCTCGTGCGCGCGGCGACCCAGCTCATGAGCGTCCACGTGTCGTGGAACGCCGGCTGGTACGGGTGGTCCTGGAAGGTCACGAGGTCGTAGCCGAGCGTCTCGCTGAGCTCGGCGAGCCGCACCGCCTGCTGCGGCGGGTCGTTGACGGGCGTGACGAAGGTGCCGAACTGCAGTTCGCGTCCGTAGTGCATGGTGCTCCGTTCCAGCGGGGGTCGGGTTTCCATCATTCCGGGATGCCGCGACCCGCGCACACAGCAGGTAAGCTGCTTACTCGAAGTAAGTGAAGGAGCGGAGCACATGGAGTATTCCCGCGAGGCCGAGGGCGGCTCGGCCGGGCGTTCGGCCGACGAGCTCGGCGCGCGCCGCTCGGCGCGCCTGCGCGAGCTCGGGCACATCGACGACGAGGCGTGCCGCCGGTTCACGGGCGCGATCGAGTTCGCGGGCCGCAAGTGGAACGCCGCGATCCTGCTCGCGGGAGTGCGCGGCGCGCGGCGCTTCAGCGAGTACCGCGACACCGTGCACGGCATCTCCGACCGGGTGCTCACCGCACGACTGCGAGAGCTCGAGGCCGACGGGCTGATCGAGCGGCACGTGCGCCCGACGACCCCCGTCACGATCCACTACACGCCGAGCACCCGCGCACTCCAACTCATGGAACTGCTGCAGCCCCTCGTCGAATGGCAGCGCGCCGACGACCGGGCCACGCGAGTCACGGGCGCAGAATCCCTCTGAGCCATCCGTTCGACGAATGCGAGCCCGCCGAGACCGACATCGCGCGAGGCGTCCGCGTCCGACAGGATGGAGCTCGTGACTGCAAACGTTTTCATCGCCGGCCCGGCGTCCTGGAACCGCATCGTCCTGCTCGACCGGCTGCCCGAGCCGGTGCCGCATATGCAGTTCGCACTCTCCGAACACGAGACCGTCGGCGGCACCTCGGCGGGCAAGGCGCTCGGCCTCGCCGGCCTCGGCCGCCGCCCCGCGTTCTACACGCTCATCGGGGCCGACGCCGACGGCGCTCGCGTATCGGCGGCGTTGCAGGCGGCCGGGGTCGAACTCATCGTCGGGCCGACCGGCGCGACCGAGCGGCACCTCAACCTCATGACCCCCGCCGGCGAGCGCGTGTCGCTCTACCTCTCCTCCCCGGGCGAGGCGTCGGCCGAGTCGCGGCAGGCGACCGAGGCATCCGTGAGCCAGGCGATGGCGGATGCCGCGGCCATCGTGCTCGACCTCGCGCCCGAGGCCGGCCGGCTCATTCCCGCCGCTCGCGCGACCGGCCGTCCGATCTGGACCGACATCCACGACTACGACGGACGGGCGGCGTTCCACCGCCCGTTCATCGAGGCCGCCGACGCCGTGTTCATGAACGCCGACGGCATCGGCGATCCGGTGCCGTTCCTGCGCACCCTCATCGACGGCGGCGCCTCGATCGCGGTGTGCACGCTCGGCGCCGAGGGCGCGGTCGCGCTCGACGCCGCCGGTCGCGAACACCGGGTCGACGCGGCGCCCGTCGACGTGCTCGACACGAACGGCGCAGGCGACGCATTCATGTCGGGAGTGCTCGACGCCACCCTCGACGGAGCCGAGCTGCCCGAGGCACTCGCGGCGGGCGCCCGGCACGCGGCATCCGTGCTGACGACCCGCCACCTGCACCCTGCGCTCGACGCCGTGCTGGGCGGGTAGGCCGTCGAGGAGCGACGAAGGAGCGTGTCGAGACCACGGGCAGTGGTCTCGATCCGGCGCTGCGCGCCTATCGATCGACCCGCGTCGACGAACTAGCGGCCGCGATGGTCGACGAACTCCATGCGCGGGCCGCGGCGCGGCTTGCCGCGCGCACCCGAGTACCCGAGCAGCCGGATGACCCGGTAGCGCTGGCCCGCCCACGGCTCGAGCGCGGCGAGCATCTCGTCGTCGGTCATGTCACGGCCCTCGAGCGCGTGCCCGACGAAGTTCGCGAGGTGGTAGTCGCCGACCGAGACGGCGTCGGCGTCGCCGAGCGCGCGCTGGGCGACCTCGGCGGCCGTCCACGCCCCGACGCCCGTGAAGTGGGTGAGCCGGGCGAACGCGTCGGCGGGCGTCATCGACGCGGCCTCGTCGATGCGCGCGGCGTACGGGGCGAGCGCGACGATCGTGCGCGAGCGCTTCGGGTCGACGCCGGCCCGGTGCCACTCCCAGCTCGGGATGCGCCGCCAGCCGTCGGCCGACGGCGCCACCCGCATCGTGCGCGGCACGGGCCCCGGCGCCGGTTCGCCGAACCGCTGCAGCAGCGCGCGCCAGGAGTCGTGGGCCTGCAGCGTGATCACCTTCTGCTCGAGCACGGCGGGCACGAGCGTCTCGAAGACGCGACCGCTGCGCGCGACCCGCATGCCCGGATTGCGCCGATGCGCGTCGGCGAGCCGCGGCAGCAACGGCTCGAACGCATCGGTCGCGTCGCGCGCTCCCACCAGCTCGGGGGCGGATGCCGCGGCCTCCGCCGCGCCCGGCCCCCAGGCCTCGCAGCGGAACTCGTCGGTGCCGCGCTGCGAGAGCCGCATCGTCGCGATGCCCGAGGGCATCCGCGTCGTGCGCCAGACCGAGCGGTCGGGCGCGGTGGCGAAGCTCGGGTCGCGGGGGCCGCGGCGCAGCGCGCCGACGGTCTGGTGCAGGTCGGTCGGGTGCGGCGCGCGCCAGTCGAGCTCGGCGTCTGCGGTCACCTCTCCAGTGTGCGCCATCCCGCCGACGCGCCCGCCGCGAGGCCGGAGCACCGTGTGCAGGCCGACGCACGGAGCTTGCACAGAATCGCATCGGACAATGGATCGTTGCGCTTCGATCGCGATCTGTGCGAGGAAGTTGCGTGAAACCCCATCAGGGGTGAGACTTGCTCTGCCATTCGAGAGGACAGACATGGGCACCGCACCAGAATCCCCCGCCCGCGCGACCACCGCCGCTTCCGAGCGGGGCGCCGCCGCGGCGTCCTCGTCGATCGACGCGACCCGCATGCACGCCGTCACCGGAGAGACCGAATCGATCGTCGACCTGGTGCTCGACTACTCGCGTCGGCGCCTGCTCTCGACCGACACTCCGCTCGACAAGCCCGAGACCGAGGCCGAGCTGCAGCGCCTGGCCGGCCGCACCATCGACGAGCGCGGCATCGGCGCGAGCCGTGCGCTCTCGATCTTCGAGCACGTGCTCGCGCCCGCGTGCATCACGATCGACCACCCGCAGTACCTCTCGTTCATCCCCGCGGCACCGACGAAGGCCGCGATGGCGTTCGACCTCGTCGTCTCGGCGTCGAGCCTCTACGGCGGCAGCTGGATGGAGGGTTCCGGCGCCGTGCACGCCGAGAACGAGGTGCTCGCCTGGCTCGCGAACGAGTTCGGCCTGCCGACTGGTGCCGGCGGCGTGTTCGTGCAGGGCGGCACGATCGGCAACCTCTCGGCGCTCGTCGCCGCGCGCGAACTCGCCCGCGAGAAGCGCGCCGCCACCGGCGCGCCGATGCCCGCCCGCTGGAAGCTCGTCTGCTCGACCGAGGCGCACTCGTCGAACAAGTCGGCCGCGAAGGTCATGGACGTCGACGTCGTGCTCGTTCCGGCCGGCGACGACGGCATGCTTCGCGGCGACGCCGTGCGCGCGGCGCTCGAAGAGCACGGCGACGACGTGTTCGCGGTGATCGCGACGACCGGCTCGACGAACTTCGGCATCGTCGACGACGTCGCCTCGATCGCCGCGCTCAAGGACGAGTACGACTTCTGGCTGCACATCGACGGCGCCTACGGCCTCACCGGCATGCTCTCGCCGGTCGCCCGTGCCCGTTACGCCGGCGTCGAGCGGGCCGACTCGGTGATCGTCGACCCGCACAAGTGGCTGTTCGCCCCCTTCGACGCGTGCGCGCTCATCTACCGCGACCCCGAGATCGGCCGCCGCGCCCACACGCAGCACGCCGAGTACCTCGACACCCTCACGGGCAAGCCCGAGTGGAGCCCGTCGGACTTCGCGGTGCAGCTGACCCGCCGCCCGCGCGGCCTGCCGTTCTGGTTCTCGCTCGCGACCTACGGCGCCGCCGCGTACCGCGCCGCGATCACGAACTCGCTCGAGCTCGCCCAGCGCATCGCCGACGAGATCCGCACCCGACCCGAGCTGCGGCTCGTGCGCGACCCGCAGCTGTCGATCGTCGTGTTCGAGCGCGACGGATGGACGATGGACGACTACGAGCGCTGGTCGGCGAAGCTGCTCGACGAGCAGCGCGCGTTCGTCACGCCGAGCTCGCACGCCGGGCGGCCGAACACCCGGTTCGCGATCATCAACCCGATGACGACGTTCGAGCAGCTGGTCGCGATCCTCGACTCGATGCGCTGAGCGCGCGCGAGCTGCTCGACGCGGGGCCGTTCCGCGCTGAGGTGGGTTCGGCGCGCTGAGGTCGGTTCGAACCCACCTCAGCGCGTCGTAGCTGATTCATGGCGGATGCCACGGGCCCTCTCGCTGCGGGTGCTCGAGGTGCTCCGGCTCATCCGCACCCAGGCGGGTTCGGGCCCGAACGCCGGGGCCATCTCGGGGCGGAGTCCGGCGCTGCCTGACCCCCGATCCGCGGTGCCCGCGTCGTCACATACGGCGGCGCGGGCAGCGTGCGGGCGTAGCGTTGAGGCATCCGCGAACCGACCGCCGGGAGGCGAACAATGCCGCGAGCCGATGCGCCCGACCCCGCCGTGAACGACGAGCACCTCGTCATCGAGCCGACCGTGCTCTACGTGGGCACGCCCGTCTACCTCGTCGTCACCGAGAACGCCGACGGCACGGCGAACCTCGCGCCCGCGTCGAGCCATTGGGCGCTCGGGCGCATGCTCGTGCTCGGACTCGAGGCCGACGGCCAGTCGGCGCAGAACCTGCTCGAACGTCCGCAGCTGACGGTCAACTTCCCCGCGGCGAAGCAGTGGCGCGAGGTCGAGCGGCTCTCGGCCGTCACCGGTCGCGACCCGGTGCCCGACGCGAAGGCCGATCAGTACCGGTTCGAGCCGCGCAAGTTCGAGCTCGCGGGGTTCAGCGCGCAGCCGTCCGACCTGGTCTCATCACCGCGCGTGCGCGAGGCGCCGCTGCAGTTCGAGGGCCGGGTGCGCCGCATGACCTCCGGCGTCGACGCCGGGTACTTCATGGTCGAGGTCGAGGTGGTGCGCGTGCACGCCCTGCCCGAGCTCAACGTGCCCGGCACCCAGCACGTCGACCCGCACGCGTGGCACCCGCTCATCTACAGCTTCCGCCACTTCTTCGACCGCGGCGAGCAGGTCGGATGGACGCGCACGTCGCCCACTGCCGCTTCGCTTCCGGATGTCTCGGGGCGGGCGCAGCCCGAGGCATCCCGCGTCGCCCGTACCCCGCTCGAGGAGCTCGAGCGCTGGGAGAGCTTCGGCGGAACTTGGGCCCTGCGCGAGCTGACCGACGACGGCGCGATCGTGAGCCTGTGCCGGTGCGACGGCGGCGAGGAGGTGTCGCGGATCGTCTCGGCCGATCCGGCGTTCGTGAGCTGGGCGGCCGAACAGGAGGTGCAGTCGTGAGCGACGCCACCCCGGTGCTCTCGACGGCGTGGTCGCGTTCGCTCGGCCTCGCCACGCCGATCGTCAGCGCGCCGATGGGCGGCGTCGCCGGCGGACGCTTCGCCGACGCGGTGTCCCGTGCGGGCGCGCTCGGCATGATCGGCATGGGCAGCGCGGGCTCGGCGGCGAAGCTCACGGCGCAGCGCGCCGAGTTCGAGGCGGCAGGAGGCCGGCGCCCGTTCGGCATCGGCATGGTGCACTGGGGGCTCGAACGCGACCCGGCGATGTTCGACGTCGCGCTCGAGGCCCGCCCGGCGCTCGTCTCGGTCGGCTTCGCAACCCGCTTCGACTGGGTCGACCGCGTGCACGGGGCCGGATGCCTCGCGGCGACGCAGGTCTACACCGCGGCCGAGGCGGTCGTCGCGGCCGATGCCGGGGTCGACGTCATCGTGGCCCGCGGCGCGGAGGGCGGCGGGCACGGCGACCCGCGCATGGGAACGCTCGCCCTGCTCGACGCGGTGCTCGACGCGCTGGACGACCGCCGGGCCGCCGCCGGGGCGACCGGCGCGCACGAGTCGACCGGTCGCTCGGGGTCACCCGCGGTGCTCGCCTCCGGCGGGATCGGCTCGGGTCGCAGCCTCGCGGCGGTGCTCGCGGCCGGTGCCGACGCCGCTTGGATCGGCACCGCGTTCATCGCGAGCCCCGAGGCGCTCACGCCCGAGTCGGCGAAGCCGGTGATCTTCGCCGCGACGGGCGACGACACGGTCAACACGAGCGCGGCCGATGCCGCACTCGGGCTGCCGTGGCCCGACCGCTTCCCCGAGCGGGTCATCCGCAACGACTTCGTCGACGAATGGGAGCACCGCGTGCCCGAGCTGCGCGGCGAGAGCCACGGCGACGGTCTCGACGCGTTCAAGGCCGAGTTCGCACGCGCCAACTCCGCCGGCGAGCACGACCTCGTGCCCTTCGACGCCGGTCAGGGGGTCGGGCTGCTGCGCACGTCACGCCCGGTCGCCGACGTGATCGCGGGGCTCACGCACGAGGCATCCCGGTTGCTCGCCCGCCGGTTCTGAGCGCCGTTACGAGACCGCGTGCCCGGTCTGCTCGTCCGGCTTCCGGAACACCTGCCGCATGTGGTCGCTGTCGAGGAAGTCGGCGATGCCGATCAGGATGAGGCTGAACACGATCTGCTCGGTCACCATCCAGAACGGGAAGAGCCCCGGGATCGCGGCCATCACGAGCGTCACGACCGGGAAGATCTTGCTGAACAGCCGCAGCCGCGAGTACGCCCAGCGGTAGCCCTTCTGCGCCCGCCAGGCGAAGTAGAAGAGCGTGACGGTCATGCCGAGCACGACGAGGATGCGCATCCACACCGGGAACGCGAGCACCGTGCCGTTGAAGAACAGCACGGCCGCGACGACGAACGCCGCGAGCCCGATGAGCACCTCGAGCGCGAGCAGCCAGGTGATCCACGTGAACGCGCGGCGGGTGCGCGGGTGGCCGACGAGTTCGTCCGCGACCTTCACGCCCGCGGCGCGGCCGCCGGCGATGCGGTCGAGCTTCAAGAGCATCGGCTCGAGATCCATGGTGTTCCCTCCCCTCCGAGGGTACGCGGATGCCTCGGAGCCCGGCATCGATCGGAAGTTCGAGTCCCGCTCCACCGGTCGCCGCTACGCTGCGACCATGCGCTTCGGAACCCTCGACTTCTCGCCCGCCGTCGATTCGCCCGAGCTGCTCGCCCCGCCGACCGCCGCCGCACTGGCCGCCGCGCCCGATCGCGACGTGCTCGTCGCGTCGATCGACCCGTCGCTCGCCGACACCGCCGCGTTCTGTGAGCACTACGAGGTCTCGCCCGGCGACGGCGCGAACTGCGTCGTCGTGCAGGCCCGCCGCGGCGACCGCACCTGGTACGCCGCGTGCCTCGTGCGCGGCGCCGACCGGCTCGATGTGAACGGCGCGGTGCGACGGCGCCTCGACGCCCGCAAGCTGTCGTTCGCGCCCATGGACCTCGCGGTCGAGCTCACCGGCATGCAGGTCGGCGGCATCACACCCCTCGGCCTGCCCGAGGGCTGGCCGATCCTCGTCGACGAGTCGGTCGCCGCGCACGAACGCCTCATCGTCGGCGGCGGCAACCGCGACGCGAAGCTGCTCGTGTCGGGCGCGTACCTCGCCGGCCTGCCCGGCGCCGAGGTGCTGCCGATCGCGCTCCCGCTCGCGGGTTGAGGAGCGAGCGCGGCGAGCGTCCCCGCAACCCCCCGGCTCAGCCCGGGTCGGGCTCGACAGCGCGCGACGAGAGCGCGGCGGCCAAGCGCTGGCGCGCCCGTCTGATCCGCTGGCGCACGAGCGCCGGGCTGATGCCGAGCAACTCGGCGATCTCGTTGCCCGATCGATCCTCGAGCGCCGAGAGCACGAGTGGGGTCCGTAGCGGCTCGGGCAGGTCGCCGATCGCGCTGAGGGTCGCGCGAAGGTCGACGCGTGCTTCGATGCGCTCGTCGACCGACGGTGCGACGACGTGCGACTCGGCGTCGAGCCGGTCGTCGAAGCGCCGCCCGCGGAGGTGGTCGACGGCGGTGTTGCGCGCGATCGCGTCGACCCACGCGCACACCGTGCCCGCGCCGGGGTCGCGCACGCCGTCGATCGCCTTCCAGGCGCGCAGCAGCACGGTCTGCGCGAGGTCGTCGGCGTCGTCGGGATGGATTCCGAGACTGAGCGCGCGACGACGGAGCCGCTGGGGCTCATCGGCGATGAGTTCGAGCAGCGTGCTCTCCTGAGGGGCGGATGAGGGCATCTGTCACATCTCTCGCTCGTCGACGTCTTTCTCGATGACCCGTCCTCCGGGTCACCTACTCGAAGATCGGAGCCTCCATGTCTATTCCCGTCACCGACCTCGGCGCCCTGCCCCTCGCCTTCGCCGAGCGCTTCAACGCCCAGGACCTCGAAGGCCTGCTCGACCTCAACGAGCCCGGCGCGGTGTTCGTGCCGGCCCCGGGCCAGCCGGTCGAGGGCGATGCCGTGCGCCCGGCACTCGAGCAGTTCCTCGCGTTGCGGCTGCCGATCTCGATGCGCACCAAGCACGCGTTCGTCACGGGCGGGACCGGCCTCGTGATGGCCGAGTGGGCGATCGCGGGTGCCGGTCCCGACGGCTCGGAGGTGTCGCTCTGGGGCATCACGGCCGACGTCGCCCGGTACGACGAGCAGCACGGCTGGCGGTACGTGATCGACAACCCGTTCGGCACCGTCTGAACCTGTCGCCGACCGAGCGCGTCCGCCGAGCGTCGTCGGCGGGGCCACTTCCGCGCGAGGCGCTCAGCCTCGCGCCGCCTCCTGCACGACGTCGCGCAGGCGCTCGAGCGCGGGCAGTGCGACGGCGAGCGCCGCACGGTCGGCGTCGTCGAGCCGGGCGAGCGATGCGACGAGGATCGCCTCGCTCGCCCCGTCGAACCGGTCGAAGAGCGAGAGCGCCCGCGTCGAGGCCCGCACCTCGACGCGGCGCCGGTCGGTCTCGGGCACTTCGCGGGTCACGAGCCCCGCCGACTCCATCGCCTTCAGCAGGTTGCTCACGGTCGGCCGGCTGAGGCCGAGCTCGGTGGCGAGCTCCCCCGGCGATCGCATGACGCCGCGCGGCAGCGCGCGCAGCACCTCGATGTGCGCGTCGGGCAGGTCGGGCAGGTGCGCGGCCGTGCGGGCGGCCTTGAGCAGGCCGCGCCGCAGCGGCGACACGATCGAGCCCAGCCGCGCGAGCTCCTGTGCCGGCTGTCCCTCGGTCATCCGTTCAGTCTGCCATCGGCGGCGCCGACTCGGGCGTGAGCGACGCTCGCTCGTTGAGCGCGGCGGGGTGGAAGCCGGCGGTGCGCTTGTACCCGTCGGCGATCTCCTGCAGTTCCTCGGCGGGGATGACGTCGTGGATGTCGGCGAACCCCTCGGGCGCGCGGTCGTAGGCGAGCTGCATGACCTTCTCGGGCCCGAGCTGCCGGGTCATCTCGAGCAGCCGCGCGGTCGTGGGACGGCGGTCGGCCTCGTAGGCCGCGAGGGCGCGGCGCACGGCACCGGCACGCGCCTCGGCGTCGGTCGAGACCTCCGGACCGGATGCCTCGTTCGCGAGGTGGAAGGCGAGCGTGCGCCCGTCGATGATCGCCTGCGAAGCGCCGTTCGACCCGTTCGGGTACATCGCATGCGCGGCGTCGCCGATGAGCGTCGAGCCGCCGAAGGTCCACTGCGGCAGCACGTTCCGGTCGACCATCGGGTACTCGAGGATCTCGTCGGCGGCAGCGATGACCGCGGGCACGTCGAGCCAGTCGAAGCTCCAGTCGGCGAAGAGCCGTTCGATGGGGCCCGCGTCGACGGCGTGGTTCCAGTCGGCGGTCTCGTCGACGCCCTCGGGCGCTCGTCGCTCGGCGATGAAGTTGAGGCGGGTTGCGCCCGCGTCGGCGCCGGGGGCGACGAGGGGGTACGAGACGAACTTCTGCTCGCCGTCGCCCGCCATGATCATGGTGCGGCCGTCGAGGTAGGTCGGCACGGTCGCGGTGCCCCGCCAGAGGATGAGGCCGTTCCACACGGGGCCGCCCTCATCGGGGTAGGCCTGGGCGCGCATCGCCGAGTGGATGCCGTCGGCGCCGATGACGACGTCGGCGGCGACCTCGAACTCCTCGGGCCGGCCGTCGCCGCCCTCGCGCACGAACTTGGCGAACTCGGCGTGGCCGGCCACCCGGGCGACGGGCGAGTCGGTCTCGAGGTGCTCGACGCCGACGAGCCGGCAGCCGAGGCGGATCGTGTCGGGCCCGAGGCGGCGCTCCACCTCGCGGGCGAGCAGCAGCTGGAACTCGCCGCGGTGCACCGAGAGCTGCGGCCAGCGGTAGCCGGCGTCGAGGCCGCGGGGCTCCGACCAGATGGGCTGCCCGAAGCGGTTGTAGTACGAGAGGCGGCTCGGCGGCACGCCGATCGAGGCGACCTCGTCGGCGAGGCCGAGCTCGGTGAGCTCGCGCACCGCGTGCGGCAGCAGGTTGATGCCGACGCCGAGCGGCTTGAGCTCGCGCACGCGCTCGTAGACGGTGATGTCGCGGAAGCCCGCGCGGTGCAGGCTCAGGGCAGCGGCGAGCCCGCCGATGCCGGCCCCGGCGATGACGATCTTCAACATGGCCTCCTTGTCATGGGCGCGCCGCGGTCGCAGGGGTGCGGGTCTCGTCGGGAGCGTGCAGATAGTTTTGCAACAAAACTCTTTCTCCGCAAGCGCAGTCGGCACCGATCCGAGCGTGTGCCGATACCTCTCGCCGGGCAGGAGCGAGCCCTTGCGCGCGCATTGAACAAACGTTTAGTATATTGAATGTGCGTTCAATGCAGCAGGATCTCACGACGCGGGCGCGGATTCGTGATGCCGCGGTGCTCCTGTTCGGCCGCGACGGGTTCGAGCGCACCAGTCTGCGCGCGATCGCCAAGGCAGCGGGGGTGAGCCCCGGGCTCGTAATCCACCATTTCGGCTCGAAGGACGCGCTTCGCACTGCCTGCGACGAGTTCGTGGTCAGTGAATTCATCGGCCGGAAGGATGAGCTCCGCACTGGCGACCCGTCAGCGGCGATGCAGCGGTGGCTTGACGATACGGAGAAGCATCGACCGCTGATCGACTACGTGTCGCGAATGCTGACCGAGCCCACATCGGCCGCCGACGAACTGTTCGACGCGTTGCTGGCGGGCACGACCTCGCTCGTGGATGAGCAGGTCGCGGCCGGCATCATGCGGGTCCCGGCCGACCGCGAGGTGACCGCGCTGTACCTGACCATGTACGGGGTGGTGCCTCTGGTCATGCAACGCCAGCTCGCTCGCTCCCTCGGCACCGACGTCGTGGATGCTGCAGCTCTTCGCCGATCGACGATCCCGATTCTCGAGCTCTACACGAACGGTCTCTACGCGGACGACCGATTTCTCGTCGCGGCGCGTGATGCACTCGGGCGGAGCGCGGGACCACGCTCGGACAAGGGGGAGAACGACCCGAACCAGGACCCGGACCCGCCGCGCGGGTAGGCGTCCCGAGGTTCGATTCTTCGTTCGATTCTTCATTCCCCTTGAAAGGAGCACGGGCGATGACCCCTGCTATCCAAACAGTTGATCTGCACAAGCGATACGGCAACAAGACCGCCGTGCACGACCTCACCCTGACCGTCGAGCCGGGCACGGTGTTCGGGTTGATCGGGCCGAACGGCGCCGGGAAGACCACGACGCTCCGCGTGCTGCTCGACATCATCCGTCCCACCTCCGGCACCGCGACGGTGCTCGGCCAGCCTCCGCGAACCGGTGGGCCATCACTCCGTCGGCGGATCGGGTTCGTGCCGGGCGAACTCCGTCTCGAAGGACGAGTCCGTGGTCGTGCGCTCCTTCGTCACTTCGCCGAGATCAGCGGCCCGGTCGCACCCGGCGTCATCGATGGGTTCGCCGACCGGCTCGGCGTTGACCTGAACCGTCAGGTCCGCACGCTCTCGAAGGGAAACAAGCAGAAGCTCGGCCTCATCCAAGCGTTCATGCACCGCCCCGAGCTGCTCGTCCTCGACGAGCCGACGAGCGGGCTCGACCCGCTCGTGCAACGCGAGTTCTTGAGCATGGTGCGTGAGGCTCGAGCCAACGGGCAGACCGTCTTGCTCAGCTCGCACGTGCTGAGCGAGATCCAGCAGACCGCTGATCATGTCGCGGTGCTCGCCGAGGGACGTATCGTCGCAGAGGGTGATGTCGCCTCCCTGCGGCTCGGCCGCATCCGGCGGATCCGCGCCAGTGTCGACGGGGTGCCCGCAGCGGTCCTCGAAGCCGAGCTCCGCGTGCTCGGTCAGGTCCGCGACCTGATCGTGAACGGTGACGGTATCGTGCGGATCGGTGCGACCGTCGATGGTGACATCGATCCCGTCGTGAAGCTGCTGGCCTCCCACCACGTGCTCGACCTCGCTGTCGAGGAACCGGACCTCGAGGAATCGGTGCTGCGACTGTACGGCGCTGAAGCCAACGGGCCGATGGAGGAGGTGCACGGTGCGTAGCATCCTGCCGGTGTTCCGTCGCTCTCTGGCCGACTCCTGGCGGAGCTTGCTCGCCTGGAGTCTCGGGGTCGCCGCGGCCCTGTTCATGTACCTGCCGTTGTTTCCCAGCATCGGCGGCGACGGTGAGATGCAGCAGATCATCGACAGCATGCCACCCGAGCTCGTGAAGACGCTCGGGTACGAACAGATCTCCTCCGGTCCCGGCTATGCGCAGGGCACGTTCTACGGACTGATCGGGTTCCTGCTGCTCGTGATCGCCGCAACGTCCTGGGGATCCTCGGCGATCGCCGGCGCTGAGGAAGCCGGGCGACTCGAACTCACCCTCGCACACGGGGTCGGCCGAGCGCAGTACGCCTTCGAGTCAGCACTCGCCGTGCTGGTGCGGCTAGCGTGGCTCGGCCTGTTCGGCGCGGCGATCGTCGTGATGTTGAACGAACCGTCGGAGCTCGGCATCGAGTCCGGGCACGTCGCGGCCGTCACGGCGTCGCTGGTCGGGCTGGCGTTCCTGTCCGCCGCGGTGGCGCTCCTCGTCGGCGCGTCGACCGGGAGGAAGATCCTCGCGACCGCGGCCGGTGCCGGCATCGCCGTTCTCGGGTACGTCGCGAACGCGATCGCGAATCAAGTCGCCGACGCGGACTGGGTGCGAGCGGTGTCCCCGTACTCCTGGGCGTATCACGAGTCCCCGCTCACCGAGGGCGCCGACTGGGGTGGGCTCGGCTTGCTCTGGGGAATCAGCATCCTGTTCGTCGCCGGCGCGACGTTCGCCCTGAGCCGTCGGGACGTCACCGGATGATTGCGCGGGGCGCAGCGAATGCTGCGCCCCGCCCCTAGTGGTCCAGCTGTAGTCGTCGCCAACTCCCCAGGGTCAGCAGAGTCGCGAGCACCGGCCACCACAGGGCGATCGGCAGCGCGGCCGGGTTCGTCGCAGCTGGTGCCATCGCCCAGAGCGCTGGCACTGCAGGGGGGAACCACTCCCCGGCTCCGGAGAGCACCAAGATCTGAGCGCTCGCGACCAGGACGACGGTTGCCGCGATGCCGCCGAGTGGGCCGCGGGTGAGCGTTGCGATCCATGCCGCGGGGACGGCCATGAGCGCGGTGAGGGGCGTGAGAGCCGACAACCGCCACAGTGCGCCGAGTTCCGCAGGCCCGAGCGTCCCGAACCCGGCGACGAGGCCGACCAGTGGGAGCGCAGCCGCGAGGAGCACCGAGGCGGCCAGAGCCCATGCCAGGTAGGCGGTGAGTTTCGCTCCCGCAATCGTGGTGCGGCGCACCGGCAAGGCGTAGAGGCCGGCGATCGTGCCGTCGGTGAACTCACGACCGTAGGCCCAGCTGGCGACGACACCGCAGGCGAGGAACCCGCCGGCGGAGGTCACTTGGGTCGCGGCGGAGAGATAGCCGGCCCATCCGCCCTGTGCGGCGAGTGGACCGAGCTTCGCAACCAGATTGGGTGACCCGCCGGCCGCGGCCAGCACCACCGAACTGGCGATCGCGGCCGCACCGACGACGACCATGGCTGCGGTCACCATGGGGAGTCGCGCAGAGAGGAATTTGCGAATCTCGATGCCCAGCGCCGCACCGAGCCCGGCAGGCCGGTTCATGCCGTGTCCCCGTCGCGGGCTCGCTCGCGATCGTCGTCCAGGACCATGCTGAAGAACGCGTGTTCGAGGTTCGGTTCGGTGGGATCGAGCGTGCCGACGAGGCGGCCGGCGTTCATGACTGTGATCCGATCGGCGATCCGGGCCACTTCATCCAGGTGGTGGCTCGAGATCAGCACCGCTGCCCCGGCGTGGGCCCGCTCG
Source organism: Agromyces sp. NPDC127015 (assembly GCF_042725165.1). NCBI lineage: Bacteria > Bacillati > Actinomycetota > Actinomycetes > Micrococcales > Microbacteriaceae > Agromyces > Agromyces sp. NPDC127015. The sequence continues at coordinate 354,401 of NZ_JBHXDI010000001.1, forward strand.
AGCAGGAGGTCGCGCAGCAGCAGGGTGCTCCTCGGATCCAACGCGTTCGTCGGCTCATCGAGGACCAGATAGTCGGGCCGATGCTGCAACGCGATCGCGAGCCCGAGTCGTTGACGATTCCCCAGTGACAGCGTGCGCGCCGGTGACCCGGAGTAGCGGGCGAGGTCCAGTGCGTCGATTCCGTAGCCGACGACGGCGTCCCGGTCCCGGCGGGGGATGCCGCGGAGCGCCGCCGCGGCGGCGAGGTTGCCGCGCACGGTCAACTCGCCATAGACGAGCGGAGCCTCGACGGCTTGCCCGAACCGCGACCACGCCCCCGGGCTGACGCGCTTCGAATCGGTGCCGGCGATACGGATCACCCCGCGCTCCGGACGCAGCATGCCGAGCAACAGCTTCATCAGTGTCGACTTCCCCGCACCGTTCAACCCGATCAGGGCATGCACTTCTCCGGGTTCGATCGTCATCACGAGATCCCGGACGCCGGCACCTCCTCGATATGAGCGCGTCACCCATTCCAGCGCCATCCCCTCGCTCAACGCGGGCCCCCCGCCACAACCTCGAACGCTTGCGCGAGCAGAGCTTCAAGGGTCTCACCATCGTCGGCGGCCCAGGCCAGCAGCGCCTGGGTGACCGCCGCCAGCACCGCGGCGGTGGCCATCCGCGCGACCGGCTCGGGCGTCCCATCCAGAACCAGCTGCTCGACGATCCCGTCCTCGGTGCGCTGCATGTTCGCCCACATGCCGGCCCTGAGCGACCGGGTGGAGCTCACGACCCGTACCCGGCGCCGCACCAGTTCGGCGTCGGGGAACGACATCGCCGACCATGCCTGGCGAAGCCCTTCGACCACTCGGCGCACCGGCGGGAGATCCAGCGGCTGAGCGGCAACCGCCCGAACGATCATCGGATCATACGGGTCATCGAACAGCACACCCTCCTTCGTGCCGAAGTGGCGAAAGAACGTCATCTCCGAGACGCCCGCCCTTGCGGCGATCAGCGCCGCCGTCGTCTGCTCGTACCCGCGCACCTCGAACAACTCGACCGCCGCCTCGGTCAGCCGCGCCCGCGTCGACGTCGCTCGCCCTGGTCTCGTGTCATCACCCACGTCACCAATGTTAGTCACTAACATTACCCGAGTGGCAGGCGTTGCGGCTGGCGCAACCTCGGCTCGCCGGCTGCTTCTCGCATGTCGGTGCTCGGTGGCAGGCTGGTGGTGAACCCGGGCGGCATCGACCAGGAGGCATCCATGTGCGGCAGATTCGTGGTCTCGCAGAAGGTCGACGACCTCACGGCGGTGTTCGACGCCGAGAACGACTTCGACGACTGGCAGCCGAGCTTCAGCCTCGCGCCGACCGATACGGTGCCAATCGTCCGCGAACGCGCCGATCGCGAGACGGGCGAGTTCGTGCGGCGGCTCGAGCCGGCCGTGTGGAACTTCCACCCGTCGTTCATGAAAGATGCGAAGCGCCCGCAGTTCAACACCCGCATCGAGACGGTCGCCACCAACGGGTTGTGGAAGGGCGCGTTCGCCCAGGGCCGATGCATCGTGCCGATGCGCGGCTACTTCGAGTGGACGGGCGAGCCCGGCAAGAAGCGCGCCCACTACCTGCACGGTGAGGGCGACGTGCTCGCGGCGGCCGGCATCTCGACCGCGCGCAAGCTGCCCGACGGCGAGTGGCAGGTGTCGACCTCGATCATCACGAGAGAGGCGCGCGACGCCTCGGGCGAGATCCACGACCGCATGCCGGTGTACCTGCCGCTCGACGAGATCGAGCGGTACCTCGACCCGGTGAAGCTCGACGCGGGCGGAATGCAGGCGATGGTCGACTTCCTGATCGAGGCGTCCGACCGCGTCGCGCCGACGATCACCGAGTACGAGGTCGACCCGCGCGTGAACAACCACCGCGCGATCGACCCCGGCGACCCCACGCTCATCGACCCGCTGTCCTCCGAGGTCTGAGCGACCTCGCCGGGCGAGCAGCGAGCCACGAAGGAGCCCGCCTGTCGAGACCCAGATCCGATCTCGCTGCGCTCCTGCGTCGCCGCTCGACCACGGGCCCGTGCCTACTCGACCGGCGCCGCCCCGAGCAGCGGATCGTCCTCGCGCCAGGTCGGGTCGTCGAGGTACCTGATGTTGCCCATGTGCGCGAGGATCAGCGTGCTCACGCGGGTCACGTCTCGCTGTGCGATCGCGTCGTAGAGCGCCTGGTGCTCTGCCGCGACCCGGTCGAGGTCCTCGTGCTGCACGAGCAACCACCGGATCCGGCTGCGCAGCAGCCCGTCGATCTCGAACAGCAGGTCGTTGCCCGCGATCGCCGTCACGGTCTCGTGGAAGTCTGCCGCAGCGCGGCGGGCACGCGCCGCGTCGCCGGCGCGCGCCGCGTCGAGCTCGGTCTCGAGTGCCGCGCGCAGCCGCTCGAGGCCCTCGCGCGTGCGCCGGTTGGCCGCGAGCCGGAAGGCCAGCACCTCGAGCGCCGAGCGCACCTCGTTGAGGTCGGCGACATCGGCAGGGGTGAACTCCCGCACGACCGCCCAGGTGCGCGGGCGCGGGGTCACGAGCCCCTCGGCGACGAGCGTCTTCAGCGCCTCCCGCACGGGGACCCGGCTGACGCCGAGCTCCTCGGCGAGGTCGCGCTCGACGAGCTTCGATCCGGGCAGTCGCACGCCGTCGAGGATCTCGTCGCGGATCCGCCGGGTGACCCGCACGGACTCCGGTTCGAACACATCGGGCGCACTCATGCGCACCATTGTTCCATTCGCGTCCGCTCGTGCCGCGGCACGACGGGGCGTGATGCGCCGTCAGACGCGATCGTCGAGTCCGGCCCAGCGGGCGTGCAGCGCACGCAGCTCGTCGGCGAACTCGGGCGCGGGGCCGGCGACGTCGATGCCCGGTGCGATCTCGCCGATCGGCAGCGCGGCAACCGGCCCGTCGGGCAGCCCCCACGACCGTCGCCACGCGACGAGCTGCTCGGTGCTGCCCGCGTAGACGATGCGGCCGAGGCCGACCCACGCGTGCGCGGCCGAGCACATGGGGCAGTGCTCGCCCGACGTGTAGACGGTGCTCGCCGCGCGCTCGGCGGGCGTCAGGTGCTCGGCGGCCCAGCGCGCGATCTCGAACTCGGGATGCCTCGTCTGGTCGCCGCCCGCGACGCGGTTGCGGTCCTCGAACAGCACGCGGCCCTCAGCGTCGACGATGAGCGAGCCGAACGGCTCGTCGCCGGAGTCGAGCGCCTCGCGTGCGAGGTCGACGCAGCGTCGCAGGTGCGCCACGTCGGCCGTGGTGGGCGGTCGGGGGTCTCGTCGGGTCATCCGTTCGTCTCCTCTGCCTGGCAACCCGTCCCTCGCGGGCTCTGCCTCGCGAGCGTAGCGATCACGCGGAGAATGCGCGATCACGCGACGCTGCTGCAACCCGGGAACCGAACGTCTCCGAATCGCAGCGCCCTCCGAATCCCCTCGGCCGGTCGCGTCCGCGCGATCCTCCGCGCGCCCATGATGGTATACCAATTAGGGCAGCCCGCGACGATGCCGTCGAATCGGCGAACACCTCAGAGCCGGGGCATCCGTGCCACCATGGACTCGTGCAGCTCAGACTCGCCGTCGACGCCGACGTGCCCGCCATCTCCGAGACCCTCTCCCTCGCCTTCGCGGACGATCCCGCGTGGGGCCCGATCCTGCGACTCGCCGACGGCGACGCGACCGCGCTCGAGCGGTTCTGGGCGCCGTTCGTGCGCGGCGCGCTCCGGTACGAGACCGTGTGGGTCGTCGACGACGGTGCCGCCGTGGCGGTGTGGCTGCCGTCGGGCGGCGACGAGATGACGCGCGAGCAGCTCGCCGACGTGCAGGCCTTCGTCGACGAGCGCCTCGACGACGAACAGCGCCGCGCGTTCGCGGAGATCTGGGAGGCGTTCGAGCACCACCACCCGGCCGAACCCCCGCACATGTACCTCAGCCTGCTCGCGACGCACCCGTCGCGACGCGGCGAGGGCCTCGCCCAGCAGATGCTCGCCGAGAACCTGCGCGCGTTCGCCGCGCAGGGGCTGCCGGCCTACCTCGAGTCGACGAACCCCGCGAACAACCGGCGCTACGAGCGAGCGGGCTTCCGCGAGGTCGGCGCCTTCACGGCCCCGATCGGCGGAGGCCGCGTCGCGACGATGTGGTGCGAGCTTCCGGGCTGAGCCGAAGCGGTGCGACGGCGGCCTGGCGACGGCCACGACTCGACGGCGTGACGCGATCGAGGCCGGGGATCCGCAAGGATCACCCGGCCCCGAGTCGACGACGTCGCGTCAGCGTGCCGTGCCGGCACCCGCATCGTCGGCCACGTCGTCGACGAGCGGCTCGAGCGCGTCGAGGCGCTCGGCGACCGGGCCGACGGCCGCAGCGAGCTTGGCGCCGGCCGATGCGACCGCGGCACCGACGGCCGCACCGTCGTGGTCGGCGGCGCGAGCGGCCGCACCGCCTGCGGCCGCGCCGCCGATGATCGAGCCGAGCAGCTCCTTGAGCCCCACGCCCATGGTCGAGCTCAGCATCGCGTCGACCTCGGTGATGCCCGAGACGGCGTTCTTCGCGAGCTGCGAGGCGCCGTCGGTCGAGACGACGGTGAGCTGGTCGATGTTCGACATCGGTGCGGCGAGCTCGCGGGCGATGAGCGGCAGGGCGTCGATGACGCGCATCTGCAGCAGCGCCTCGGACTGCTGGGCGACGGCCTCGGCCGCGGCCTTCGTCGCGGCGGCCTCTGCGGCACCCTTCGCCTGGATCGCGTCGGCCTCGGCGAGGCCCTCGGCCTTGAGCGCCTCGGCCGAGGCCGTGCGGGCGATGCGATCGGCGTCGGCGGCGATGCGCACGGCCTCGGCTGCGGCCTCGGCCTCGACCTTCACCTTGTAGGCCTGCGCGTCGGCGACGGCCTTGACCTCGGAGTCGAGCTCCGCGGCGCGCAGTGCGGCCTTCTTCTGCGCGGTGATCTCCTGCTGGGCGACGACCTCCTGCTGCGAGAGCGCCTCGGCCAGCGGGCGGGCGGCGGCGGCCTCGGCCATCGCCTTGTCGGTCTCGCGCTGCAGCGCCGCCTTGCGCTGGGCGAGCTCGGCCTCGCGCTCGGCGACGGTCTGCTCGGCGGCGATCACGGCTTCGCGCGCCTCGCGCTGTGCGACGGCCTCGGCGATCTCTGCCTGCTTGCGCACCTTCGCCTGCTCGGCACGGCCGAGGTCGTCGATGTAGCCGTTGGTGTCGGAGATGCCCTTGATCTCGAACGAGTCGACGTCGAGGCCCTGGTTGACGAGCGATTCGCGGGCGACGCCGAGCACCGCGGCAGAGAGCTCGTCGCGGCGGTTGATGATCGTGAGCACGTCGGTCGCACCGATCGAGGCGCGCAGCGAACCCGAGAGCACCTCCTGGGCGAACATGTCGATGTTCTTGTCCTGCCCGAGGAACCGCTGCGCGGCGGCACGGATCGACGCGGCCGAGTCACCGACCTTCACGATCGCGACGGCGTCGACGTGCACGGTGATGCCGTTGTTCGTCTGCGCCTCGGCGCGGATCTCGATCGCGCGCGAGCGCAGCGAGATCTTGTGCGCCTTCTGGAAGAAGGGCATGATCCACACGCCCTGGCCGTGCACGACGCGCTGCCCCGACTCCTCGGTGTCGACGCCGTCGACGACGCGGCGACGCGAGCGCTTGCCGGTGACGACGATGGCCTCGTCGGGCGAGACGTTGCGGTACAGCACCTTCGCCCAGATCCACAGGGCGATCACGACGATGACGGCAAGGATGACGATGCCGATGATCGGGGCGGCGGCGAAGAACTCGAGCATTGGGTCCTCTCGGGCGGGTTCGGGTCGGGGGCCTCGGGTGGCCCTGCTCAAGAATGGCGGCCTGCGCCCAGTGGCGCAATGGGCAGCGGTGCCCGCATCCGTTCGAGGGCGGGTGCTCCGTGGCCGACGCCCGTCGGCGTCAGGTGAGCGCGCCGCTCGAGATCGGCTTCAGCTCGACGCCGAGTCGCCCGTACCAGTCGCGGACAGCCTGCTGCTGCGGGCCGGTGCACGCCTTCCCATAGCCGATGTTGACGTCCCAGTACTCGTAGTCACTCGTCCAGATGCGGTGGTCGAGTGTCCAGCCGTCGAGGAACGTGAGGGCGAAGCAGTCGGCCATGACCTCGCCGTCGCCGTCGAACGCGTCGAGCGCGTCAGCGGTGGCGACGGGATTGGTGAACTGCAGCACATGTGCGAACTCGTGGTAGGCGATTCCGGTGCGCAGTTCGTCGGTCATGTACGGCAGTGCGTTGGCGCTGGCGTCGAAGTGGACGAGATAGGGATCGTCGCTGATGACGCACCCGAGCACATCGCGGTCGCCGACGTCGACATCGCAGAGCTGATCGGTGCCATCGATGACGGACTCCACGAATCCACCGGACAGGCGGTCGATGACGGACTCGTAGGTCGATCCGGTGGCGTTCGTGGCGGCCTGGGTCTGCGCAGCACCCCAGCGCGACTCGAGTTCGGCCGTCGCGCGCTCCACGGCGCGGGTGTCGTCGGCGAGCTCGGACGCATCCCAGCGATGCACCCATGACTGCACCGCGAGCCGGCGGTAGTCCTCCCACGGCACGGCGGACGCCATGAGCACGCCGTCGAATTTCGCCGCCGACTCGACGAGCCCGTCCATCGCCGCGCCGAACGTCTCCTTCTTCTCGATGAGATCGCGCTGCTCCTCGAGTCGCTGCTGCTGCTCGATCAGCCGATCCTGCGCGTCCTGGAGCTGCAGGTAGTACCAGACGCCGCCCGCGATCGCCGCCGACAGTGCGATCGCGAGCAGCCAGATCGCGACGAGCATCCCGCGCGATCGCCGCAGCGGCGGAGCGGACGCCTCATCGCGCGCCTCTCCCGCCCGATCCTCGACGAGCGGCAGCGCGTCGCTCGCCTCACCACCGGGCTCCGTCGCCTCGGCCGGAGTGGTTTCCAAACTGGTCATTTCACCTCGATGTGAATGGTCTGCGGGAATCGGCAGGGATCCATCCAATCATCCCGTCGACCGATTGGAAGCATCGCAGGCAGAACGCCACCCGCGGAGACCGTTCGAGGGCGGATGCGCCCCGGACGATTCCGATCCACGACCCGGCGGGCGCGCGCAGGTGCCGATGACCCCGGACGGGATCTCAGCTCAGAGAGCCGCCTTCGCGTAGTGGCGACGTGCCTTCTCACGGTTGCCGCAGCTCTCCATCGAGTGCCACCGCCGCGCGTTGCCGCGACTCGTGTCGATGAAGAAGTGCTGGCAGTCGGGCGCGGCGCACGGCCGGATGCGCGACCCCGACGGGGACTGCAGCGCCGCCCACTCACGGATGGCGGCACCGCCGATGCGGCGGCCCGCCTCGTCGCGGTCGCGCCAGACGAGCCCTCCCTCGGCGGCGAGCTCGGGCCGGCGGGTCATCGCCACGAGCCAGGGCTCGAGCGCATCCGGCGAGCGGGTGCCGCGCAGCACCGCGACGAGCGCGTCGCGCACCGCTCGGGCGTCGTCGAGGTCGGATGCCTCGGCGGGGACTCCGTGCGCACGCAGCCAAGCCGCCCCCCGCTCGTCGTCGAGTTCGTCGTCGACCCGATCGTCGTAGACGAGTCGCGAGTTGACGAGGTCGAGCAGCAGCCCTGCGGTGGCGACGGGCTCGGTCATGACGGCTCCTCGGGTTCATCCGGTGTTCCCAATTCTAACTTGCATGGAATAGCGATGGGGTTATAGCGTTGCATCCACACCAGAACTAACCGGATTGAAACTGCAATCCAGTTATACCGGAAGGAACCCAGGAGGACCCCATGTCGTACATCACCGTCGGAACCGAGAACTCGCAGAACATCGACCTGTACTACGAGGACCACGGGTCCGGGCAGCCGGTCGTGCTGATCCACGGCTACCCGCTCAGCGGCGCATCGTGGGAGAAGCAGTCGGCCGCGCTGCTCGAGGCCGGCTACCGCGTGATCACCTACGATCGGCGAGGCTTCGGCAAGTCCAGCCAGCCCACCACCGGCTACGACTACGACACGTTCGCCCACGACCTGAAGGTGGTGCTCGAGACGCTCGACCTGCGCGACGTCGTGCTCGTCGGCTTCTCGATGGGCACGGGCGAGCTCGGCCGTTACCTCGGTGCGTACGGCGGCGAGCGCATCGCGAAGGCCGCCTTCCTCGCCTCGCTCGAGCCGTTCCTGCTGCAGACCGACGACAACCCGGCCGGCGTTTCCGCCGAGGTCTTCGCCGGCATCGAGCAGGCGGCGAAGGCCGACCGCTACGCCTGGTTCGACGAGTTCTTCCAGAACTTCTACAACCTCGACGAGACGCTCGGCAGCCGCATCAGCGATGCGGCCGTCCGCGCGAGCTGGAACACGGCGGCGGGCGCCTCCTGGTACGCCTCGTCGGCGGTCGTGCAGTCCTGGCTCACCGACTTCCGCGACGACATCGCGAAGGTCGAGGTGCCGAGCCTCATCCTGCACGGCACCGCCGACCGCATCCTCCCGATCGACTCGACCGCCCGCGAGTTCGTGAAGCGACTCCCCGCTGCCGACTACGTCGAGATCGAGGGCGCGCCGCACGGGCTGCTCTGGACGCACGGCGACGAGGTCACCGAGGCGCTGCTCGCCTTCCTCGCGAAGTAGACCCGGCCGAGGGAACCATCCTCGAACGACGAAGAGCCCCCGCGACCGCGGGGGCTCTTCTGTTCGTGCGCGAGGGGGGACTTGAACCCCCACACCCTTGCGAGTACTGGCACCTGAAGCCAGCGCGTCTGCCAATTCCGCCACTCGCGCATGTGTGGTCGCACCGTAGTGCGTCCAGCCACGAGAGCCTAACACCTCGCGGCCGACAACTCCATTCGAGACGCCTCCGCACCCCTTCGACCCGCCCGGAGCAGAACCCTTGGCATCCGCTCCGAGTCGCGCACCGGCCTCGCGCCCGTCGGCCGGCCGGGAATAGCATCGGAACCCCGGGTACCGGCGCCCACCGACCGATGCGACGAAAGGAGCGCCCCGTGACCCATCTCCCCACCTCCACCCCCGACGAGCGATCCGAACGCGCGACCCGGCCCCGCGACATCCGCGGCTGGCTCTTCGACCTCGACGGCGTGCTCACCCCGACCGCGATCGTGCACATGCACGCGTGGTCGCGCCTCTTCACCCCCTACCTCGAGGCGCACGGCGCCGCGCCGTACACCGACGCCGACTACTTCGCGTACATCGACGGAATGCCGCGCTACGACGGGGTGCGGAGCCTGCTCGAGAGCCGAGGCATCCACGTGCCCGAGGGCACACCCGCCGATCCCCCCGAGGCCGACACCGTGTGCGGGCTCGGCAACCGCAAGAACGCCGCCTTCAACGAGACGCTGGCCGACGAGGGCGTCGCGCCGTATCCGGCGAGCGTCGCCTTCCTCGACGCGGTGCAGGCGGCCGGATGCCTCGTGGCCGTCGTCTCCAGCTCGAAGAACGCGCCGTCCGTGCTCGAGGCGGCGGGCATCGCCGATCGCTTCGAGGTCGTCGTCGACGGTGCCGTCGCGGCCCGCGAGGGACTGCCCGGCAAGCCCGCCCCCGACACGTACGAGCGCGCCGCCGAGCTGCTCGGCCTGCCGACCACCGCGTGCGCCGTCGTCGAAGACGCCGAGTCGGGCGTGAAGTCGGGCGCGGCGGGCGACTTCGGGCTCGTCGTCGGCGTCGACCGCGGGGTCGGTCGCGACGTGCTCGAGCGTCTCGGCGCCGATGTCGTGGTCGACGAGCTCGACGAGCTGATCCCCGATCTCGATCCGAACCGGAAGGACACCACATGAGGTTCGCCGACGACGACCCCCTGAACCGCAGCAGGTTCCCGGTCGACGAGTGGGCGCTCGTCGAGACCGAGTTCGGCGAGTCCGACATGGGCCGCACCGAGACCCTCTTCGCCGTGGGCAACGGCTACCTGGGCCTCCGCGGCAACGTCGAAGAGGGCCGCGACGGCCACATGCACGGCACGTTCGTGAACGGCTTCCACGAGACGTGGCCGATCCGCCACGCGGAGGAGGCGTTCGGCTTCGCGCGGGTCGGGCAGACGATCGTGAACGCGCCCGACGCGAAGATCATCCGGCTCTACGTCGACGACGAGCCGCTCGTGCTCACCGAGGCCGAGCTGCTCTCGTACGAGCGGCGACTCGATTTCCGCCTCGGCGCGCTGAGCCGGTCGATCGAGTGGCGCACGCCGGCCGGAAAGCGCGTGCTCATCACGAGCCGTCGCATGACGAGCTTCACCGACCGGCACCTCGCGGTCGTCGACTACGAGGTCGAACTGCTCGACGCCGACGCCGCCGTGACGATCTCGAGCCAGATCCTCAACCGCCAGGACGGCCGCGACGAGTACCGCTCTGGCGTCCAGCAGGAGGCGCAGACCCCCGGCGCCTTCGATCCGCGCAAGGCCGAGCAGTTCAACGATCGGGTGCTGCAGCCGCGCGTCAAGCGCACCGAGGGCGGCCGCTACATGCTCGGCTACCAGTGCACGAACTCGAGCATGACCCTCGCCGTGGGCGCCGAGCACGCGATCACGACCGACAACCCGTTCACCGAGAGCGGCACGATCGGCGACGACCTCGCGAAGCACGTGTACCGGGTGCAGGCGAAGCAGGGCATGCCGATCCGCATCACGAAGACGATCAGCTACCACACGGCGCGCAAGGTGCCCGCGCGCGAGCTCGCCGACCGCTGCGATCGCACGCTCGACCGGGCCGCCGAGATCGGCACGGGCGAGCTGTTCGCGCAGCAGCGGTCGTGGCTCGACGACTTCTGGGCCCGCTCCGACGTCGAGATCGCGGGCCGGCCGATGCTGCAGCAGGCGACGCGCTGGAACCTGTTCCAGCTCGCGCAGGCCACGGCGCGCACCGACGGCGGCGGGGTCGCGGCCAAGGGCGTGTCGGGCTCCGGCTACGGCGGGCACTACTTCTGGGACTCGGAGATCTACGTCCTGCCGTTCCTCACGTACACGGCGCCGATCGTCGCCCGCAACGTGCTGCGCTTCCGGCAGCGCATGCTCGACGCCGCGCGCGCCCGGGCGCTCGAGCTCAACCAGCGCGGAGCCCTCTTCCCGTGGCGCACGATCAACGGCCTCGAGTCGAGCGCGTACTACGCGGCGGGCACGGCTCAGTACCACATCGACGCCGACATCGCCTTCGCCCTGTGCCAGTACGTCGCCGCGACCGGCGACGACGACTTCCTCGGCCGGGGCGCGATCGACGTCCTCGTCGAGACCGCCCGCATGTGGGAGGACCTCGGCTTCTGGCGGTCGAACGCCGACGACGTGTTCCACATCCACGGCGTCACCGGTCCCGACGAGTACACGACCGTCGTGAACGACAACCTCTACACGAACGTCATGGCGCGCGCGAACCTCGCGGCCGCGGCGGGCGCGGTCGACAACCTGCAGGTGAACGATGCGGCGGCCTACCACCGGCTCGTCGACCGACTCGGCGTCACGCCGGCCGAGGTCGCGAGCTGGCGGCGCGCGGCGGCGCACATGCACATCCCCTACGACGAACAGCTCGGCATCCACCCGCAGGATTCGGCGTTCCTGCAGAAGGAGCTGTGGGACCTCGAGAACACGCCCGACGACCGGCGTCCGCTGCTGCTGCACTACCACCCTCTCGTCATCTACCGCTTCCAGGTGCTCAAGCAGGCCGACGTGGTGCTCGCCCTCTACCTGCAGGGCGACCGATTCACGGCCGAGGCGAAGCGCGCGAACTTCGAGTACTACGACCCGCTGACGACGGGCGACTCGACGCTGTCGGCGGTCGTGCAGTCGATCGTCGCGGCCGAGGTCGGCTACCACGAGCTCGCGATGCGGTACTTCCGATCGGCCCTGTTCGTCGACCTCGCCGACCTGCACCACAACGCGGCCGACGGCGTGCACGTCGCCTCGACGGGCGGCGTGTGGTCGGCGCTCGTCTCGGGCTTCGGCGGATTCCGCGACCACGGCGGCCGGTTCACGTTCGACCCGCGCCTGCCCGACGGCTGGACGGGGCTCACCTTCAGGGTCACCGTGCTCGGCACCCGCGTCCGCGTCGAGCTGACCCCCGAGCAGATCGCGTTCACGGTCGAAGCCGGCACCGCCGCGACGCTCTCGGTGCGCGGCGTCGAGGTGACGGTGACGGCGGACGCGCCGGTGTCGGTGCCGCTCGACGGCCAGGGGCCGCGGCTCTACGGCTCGCCGACGATGCAGGATGTCGCGGGCACGCGCCGGGCCGACGGTACCCTGCTCACGGCGTCCATCCCGACCCTGTCGCTCGACGCCGACGACATCGAAACCGTCATCCCGATCGACTGATCCGGGGTGTTTCCAGCCGCTCGCGCTAACATGACGCGAAGTCAGACACCGGAATCGGGAGACCTGTGGGCCTACTGGACAACTTCGAGAAAGGTCTCGAGCGCGCCGTGAACGGCGCGTTCGCGAAGACCTTCCGTTCGGGGCTGCAACCGGTCGAGATCACCTCGGCGCTCAAGCGCGAGATCGACACGAAGGCGGCCGTGGTCTCGCGCGACCGCGTGCTCGTGCCGAACAACTTCGTCGTGCGCATGTCGCCGACCGACCACGAGCACATGTCGGGGCTAGGTCCCGCACTCATCGACGAGCTGGTCGACCTCGTGCAGAAGCACGCGGCGAGCCAGCACTTCCAGTTCGCCGGCGGCATCACGATCGCGCTCCGGTCCGACGAGGGCCTCAGCGTCGGCATGGTGCAGGTGGACTCGCAGAACGTGAAGGGCCAGGTGGCCTGGACCCCGGTGCTCGACGTCAACGGCAAGCGCTACCCGATCATCAAGGGCCGCACGGTCATCGGCCGCGGCTCGGAGGCCGACGTCACCCTCGACGACTCGGGCGCTTCGCGCCGCCACGCCGAGGTCCAGTGGGACGGATCGCGCGCCCGCGTGCGCGACCTCGGCTCGACCAACGGCACCCAGCTCGACGGCGCCCCCGTGAAGGAGGCCATCCTGCCACCCGACTCCGTCATCACGATCGGGCGATCGCGCATCGTGTTCCGCGTGCTCGCCCAGGCCGCCGGCGGCGGCGAGCCGCCGTCGGCCACCCGTCGTCACGACATGGGCGGATTCTGGGGGCCGACCGTATGAGCGAACTGACCCTCCTCGTCCTCCAGCTCGCGTTCCTGCTGCTCCTGTGGGTGTTCATCTTCGCGATCGTGTACGCGCTGCGCAGCGACCTGTTCGGCCAGCGCGTGCGCAAGCTCCAGCCCGACGCGGCGGCCGCGTCCGCACCGACGGCGAGTTCGTTCCCGAGCTCGCCGGTCGCATCCGCGCCGGCCGCGGCGGCCGCGCCGACTGAGGCGGTCACGACGCCGCCGTCCGGCGGCAACGGCGAGCTCGCCTCGAGCGACAACGCGCGGCGCTTGATCATCACGAACGGCGCGAAGTCGGGCACCGAGTTCCCGCTCGGCACCGACGAGATCACGATCGGCCGGTCGAGCGACTCGGCGATCATCATCCGCGACGACTACACCTCGACCCACCATGCCCGGCTCATGCTGTGGAACGGCCGGTGGATGATCCAGGACCTCGACTCGACGAACGGCACCTTCCTCAACGGCTCCCGAGTGACCGTGCCCACGCCCATCCCGCTCGGAGCCACCGTCAAGGTCGGCGCGACGACGTTCGAGCTGCGGCGGTAACCGATGCCGGCGGTCAAGGCGAGCGCAGCGGTCTCGCATGTCGGGCGCATCCGCTCGAACAACCAGGACTCCGGCTACGCCGGACGCCGGTTGTTCCTCGTCGCCGACGGCATGGGCGGTCACGCGGGCGGCGATGTCGCGAGCGCGATCGCGACGCGGCGCATCGCCGACGCCGACCTCGACTACGACAGCGCCCCCGAGGCCGCCGCCGCGCTCGAGGGCGCCCTGATCGCGGCGAACCGCCGGCTTGCCGAGACCGTCGCCGAGCACTCCGAGCTCACCGGCATGGGCACGACCGTGAGCGCCATGCTGCACCTGGGCGACCGCATCGTGATCTCGCACATCGGCGACTCGCGCATCTACCTGCTCCGTTCGGGCGAGCTCAGCCAGATCTCGACCGACCACACCTTCGTGCAGCGGCTCGTCGACGCCGGCCGCATCACGGCCGAAGAGGCGATGGTGCACCCCCGTCGTTCGGTGCTCATGCGCGTGCTCGGCGATGTCGAGGCGTCGCCCGAGATCGACCAGATGGTGCTCGACACCCGCGAGGGCGACCGTTGGATGCTCTGCTCCGACGGACTCTCGGGCGTCGTCGCGTTCGACGACATCCACGAGCTCATGTCCTCCGAGGCGGGCGCCAAGCCGGTCGCCGACCGACTCGTCAAGGCTGCGCTCGACGGCGGCGCACCCGATAACGTCACGGTGGTCGTGGTCGACATCGGCGAGCCCGCCGCCCCGGCGACGCCGCCGCTCATCGTCGGCTCCGCCGCCGCCCCGCTCGCGTTCGGCGCCGCCGCCGAGCCCGTGAAGCCCCGGGGCATCCGCCTGACGCCGTTCCGGCCGCACCCGGTGCAGGAGACGCACTTCGAGCCCGACTCGGCCGACTACTTCGACGAGCTGATCGAGGAGGACGAGCGCCGGCGGCGCCGCCGCCGCATCGTGTGGGGCGTGTGGATCACGCTCTTTGTCGCCGCGATCGTCGCGGCCGTCGTGCTCGGCTACCAGTGGACGCAGACGCGCTACTACGTCGGCGAGTCGAACGGCCGGGTGGCCATCTACCAGGGCATCCAGCAGAATCTCGGCCCCATCTCGTTGCACGAGCTGCACCGCGAGACCGAGATCGACGTGTCCGAGCTGCGCACGTACGACCAGCAGCGCGTCGAGCAGACCATCAGCGCGGGCTCGCTCGCCGAGGCATCCCAGATCGTGGAGCGATTGGAGGCGTCCCTTGACTGACCGCTCCGACCTGCCCACGCAGGGCGTCGTGACCGCCGGCGACGGCGGCGCGCCCGCCAAGCCGACGACCCCGCCCAGCGGGGTCCGCAGAATCCGGATGCCGCAGAAGCTGCGCAACCTCGAGTTCTGGCTGCTCGCCGTGGCCTGCGTCATCAACGCGTCCGCGATCGTGCTCGTGCAGCTCGGGGCGCTCGGCCGCGTCGACACCCAGCTCGTACTGCTCGGCGCCGGGCTCTCGCTGCTCGTGTTCGGCCTGCACTTCGCGATGCGGTTCGTCGCACGCGACGCCGACCCGTTCCTGCTGCCGATCGCGACCGTGCTCAACGGCCTCGGCATCGCGATGATCTACCGCATCGAC
This sequence comes from Agromyces sp. NPDC127015, assembly GCF_042725165.1. Lineage (NCBI taxonomy): Bacteria > Bacillati > Actinomycetota > Actinomycetes > Micrococcales > Microbacteriaceae > Agromyces > Agromyces sp. NPDC127015. The sequence continues at coordinate 369,646 of NZ_JBHXDI010000001.1, forward strand.
ATCGCGAACAACGAGGCGGGCTGGGAGAGCGCTGCGGTGCGCCAGATCGCGTGGAGCGCGATCGCGATCATCGCCGCGATCGTGGTGATCATGGTGATCCGCAACCACCGGGTGCTGTTCAAGTACATGTACGTCTCCGGGCTCGCGGCCATCGTGCTGCTGCTCCTTCCGCTCATCCCGGGTCTCGGCCGCGAGGTGTACGGCGCACGGGTGTGGATCGGCATCGGCGACATCGCCACCTTCCAGCCCGGTGAGATCGCGAAGATCGCCCTCGCGGTGTTCTTCGCCGGCTACCTCGTGCGCAACCGCGATTCCCTGTCGATGGTGGGCACGAAGTTCCTCGGCATGAAGTTCCCCCGGGCCCGCGACCTCGGCCCGCTGCTCGTCGTCTGGGCGCTCTCGATGGCGGTCATCGTGTTCCAGCGCGACCTCGGCACCGCCCTGCTCTACTTCGGGCTCTTCCTCGTCATGCTCTACGTCGCGACGAGCCGCATCTCGTGGGTCGTGCTCGGCCTCTCGCTCTTCTTCGCCGGCGCGATCATCGCGAGCCAGACGCTCGGCTACGTGGGCAACCGCTTCGCGAACTGGCTCGACCCGTTCGCCGACGACCGGTTCAGCGCCGAGATCGGCGGCAGCTACCAGCTCGTGCAGGGCCTGTTCGGGCTCGCGAACGGCGGACTCATCGGCACGGGCTGGGGCCAGGGCAGGCCCGACATCACCCCGGTCGCGCAGAGCGACTACATCATGGCCTCGCTCGGCGAGGAGCTCGGGCTGGCCGGCATCTTCGCGATCCTCTCGCTCTACCTGCTCTTCGTGGCCCGCGGCTTCCGCATCGGGTTCGCCGGGCAGGACGACTTCGGCAAGCTGCTCGGCGTCGGCCTCGCGTTCGTCGTCGCACTGCAGGTCTTCATCGTCGTGGGCGGCGTCACCCGCGTCATCCCGCTGACCGGCCTCACGACGCCGTTCCTCGCGGCCGGCGGCTCGTCGCTCGTCGCCAACTGGATGATCGTGGCCCTGCTGCTGCGCCTGTCCGATACGGTCCGCAACCATCCGAGGCTGGTGATCGACGGATGAACCGCGAACTCAAGCGGGTCTCGGTGCTCGCACTCGCCATGTTCCTGACGCTGCTGGTGTCGTCGACGATCATCCAGTTCGTCCAGGCCGACTCGCTCGCCGCCGACCCGCGCAACTCGCGCACACTGTACGAGAGCTATTCGGTCGAGCGAGGGCCCATCCTCGTGAAGGGCGACCCGATCGCCTTCTCGGAACCGTCGAACGACTTCTACCGGTTCCAGCGGGTCTACTCGAACGGGCCGCTGTACGCCCCGGTGACGGGGTACATCCCGGTCAACGGCGAGGCGACCGGCCTCGAGCGCTCGCTCAACGACTACCTCAGCGGCCAGTCGTCGAGCCAGTTCTTCGACCAGCTCAACCGCCTCATCTCCGGACAGGACCCGATGGGCGCCTCGGTCGAGGTCGCGATCGACGCGGTCGCGCAGCAGGCCGCGTGGGACGCGCTCGGCGACTACACGGGCGCCGTCATCGTCACCGAACCCTCGACCGGACGCATCCTCGCGATGGTCACTAAGCCGACCTACGACCCGAACGCCCTCGCGGTGCACGACGGCGAGCAGGTGCTCGAGACGTACAACGCGCTCGTCGAGGACCCCAGCGATCCGCTCTACAACCGCGCCACCGGCGGCGACATGAACCCGCCCGGCTCGGTGTTCAAGCTCGTCGTGACGGCGGCGGCGCTCGAGTCGGGCAAATACACGCCCGAGTCGACCTTCCCGAACCCGGGCGAATACACCCTGCCCGGCTCGTCGTCGGTCGTGCGCAACTCGGGCGGCGGCACGTGCGGTCCGGGTGCCACGGTCACGCTCGCCGACGCGCTCCGGCTCTCGTGCAACATCCCGTTCGCGGAGCTCGGCGTGGAGCTCGGCGACAACGCGATCCGCGACCAGGCCGAGAAGTTCGGCTTCGACCACGAGTTCGCGATCCCGACGGAGACCGAGCCGAGCGTCTACCCGAAGGGCCTCGACGACGCGCAGACGGCGCTCAGCGCGTTCGGCCAGGGCAGCGTCCGCGCGACGCCCATGCAGATGGCGATGGTGTCGGCCGCGATCGCGAACGGCGGCATCGTGATGAACCCGAATCTCGTCGACCAGATCACGGCCCCCGACTTCCGCCCGCTGCAGGAGTTCCAGGCGACGGAGTTCGGCCGCGCGATCAGCGAGGAGACGGCGCGCACAATGGTGCAGATGATGGTCAACGGCGTCGAGAACGGGGCCGCGAGTAATGCAAGAATAGACGGCGTCAGCGTGGCCGGTAAGACCGGAACTGCGGAGAACGGCGAGGATGACCCGTATACCTTGTGGTTCACCGGATTCGCCCCCGCCGACGACCCTCAGTACGCGATCACGGTACTCGTGGAAGACGGCGGAGGAATGGGCCAGGAGGGGTACGGCAACCTGATTGCCGCACCTATTGCAAAGCAGGTACTAGAGGCGGTGCTGAACAAATGAGACCGAGCGCAGGGCTCACCTTCGGGGGGCGCTACGAACTGCAATCCCGCATCGCGATCGGCGGGATGGGCGAGGTGTGGCAGGCCACCGACCTCGTGATCGGCCGACAGGTCGCCATCAAGATCCTCAAGGACGAGTACCTCGGCGACCCCGGGTTCCTCGAGCGCTTCCGCGCCGAGGCCCGTCACGCCGCGCTCGTCAACCACGAGGGCATCGCGAACGTCTTCGACTACGGCGAGGAAGAGGGCAGCGCCTACCTCGTCATGGAGCTCGTGCCCGGCGAGGCGCTGTCGACGATCCTCGAGCGCGAGCACGTGCTCTCGACCGACAAGGTCCTCGACATCGTGGCGCAGACCGCGGCGGCGCTGCAGGCCGCGCACGCGGCGGGCCTCGTGCACCGCGACATCAAGCCCGGCAACCTGCTCATCACGCCCGACGGACGCGTGAAGATCACCGACTTCGGCATCGCGCGCATCGCCGACCAGGTGCCGCTCACCGCGACCGGCCAGGTCATGGGCACGGTGCAGTACCTCTCGCCCGAGCAGGCGTCGGGTCACCCGGCGTCGCCGACGACCGACATCTACTCGCTCGGCATCGTCGCGTACGAGGCGCTCGCGGGTCGCCGTCCGTTCACCGGTGAGTCGCAGGTCGCGATCGCGATGGCGCAGATCAACGAGACGCCGCCCGACCTCCCCGTCACGGTGACCGAGCCGGTGCGCAATCTCGTCTACTCGTGCATCGCGAAGAACCCGGCCGACCGTCCGCAGTCGGCCGCGCACCTCGCGCGGGCGGCGACCGCCCTGCGTCGCGGCGACGTGCAGGGCGCGGCGGCGGCGGTGCCCGCCGTGCTCGGCGCGGCCGGCCTCACGGCGGCCACGATGCTCCTGCCGCAGGCCGGTGCGACCGCCGCGACGACGGTGCTGCCCACAGCTGCGCCCGACGGCGAGCCCGAGGGCGAAGAAGAGGGCGAGAAGAAGAAGCGCAGCCCGTGGACGTGGCCGCTCATCGTGCTCATCGCGCTGCTCGCGATCGTGCTGATCGGCACGATCATCGCGCTCGCTCTGAACTCGGGCCAGAAGGACCCGGTGAAGACCTCGTCGACGAAGACGCCGGCGACCACGCAGTCGCAGACGCCGACCGACACACCCCCGCCCACCAGCGAGGCCCCGACGACGGCGCAGATCAACGCCGACGACTTCATCGGCCTCACGGTCGACGAGGCGCGCGCGAAGCTGTCCGAACTGAAGATGGTCGCGAACGCGGTCGAGGGCAACGCGGCGACCGACCCCGATCTGGTCGGCACCGTCTACGACGTCAACCCGACGGGTCCGGTGCCGTTCAACAGCGAGATCACGATCACGTACTACGCCGCGGTCGAGCAACCGGCAGAACCGCCGGCACCCACCCTCCCCGAGACGGTCAATCCCGAAGAGGAGTTCACGGTCTCGTGGAGTCGCGCCCAGTGCCCGGCAGGGCAGACGCTCTCGGGCTACTCGCTGACGATCGATGGTCCGGCGACGGCGAATCAGCTGCAGTTCGACTCGAACACGAACGAAGCCAAGATGCTCGTCAACAAGGACGCCGCGGAGAACTCGACGATCAAGGTCACCTACGTCTACTTCTGCGGTCAGGTGAGCTCGCCGACCTCGCCGGCCGGCTCGACGCAGGTCGTCCCGGCCGACGTCCAGGGTCCCGACACGACCGAGCTCGGCACCGGCGGCTGACGCCGCGCCGAGGCATCCGCAACCAGTAGCCAGTAGAGACGAACGGCCGAGCCGCCTGAAGGGAGCCGCACACCGTGAACGATGAAGGACGCGTCCTCGCCGGGCGTTACCGCGTGGGCGCGCTCATCGGGCGCGGCGGCATGTCCGACGTGCACGTCGGCACCGACACCCGGCTCGGCCGCCAGGTCGCCGTCAAGCTGCTGAAGCCCCAGCTCGCGACCGACCCGGCGTTCCGCATGCGGTTCCGCCAGGAGGCGCAGTCGGCCGCTCGCATGGCGCACCCCACGATCGTGCGGGTGTTCGACGCCGGCGAAGAGACGGTGGTCGACGCCTCCGGCCACGAGGTGCAGCTGCCGTTCATCGTCATGGAGTTCGTCGAGGGGCGCCTGCTCAAGGACATCATCCACGACGGCCCGCTCGAGCCGGCCGCGGCCGTCAGGGTCATCGACGGCGTGCTCACGGCGCTCGAGTACTCGCACCGGGCAGGCGTCGTGCACCGCGACATCAAGCCGGGCAACATCATGATCACGACGACCGGCCAGGTCAAGGTCATGGACTTCGGCATCGCCCGGGCGGTCTCGGACTCGTCGACGACGGTCGCCCAGACGACGGCGATCCTCGGAACGGCGTCGTACTTCTCACCCGAGCAGGCGAAGGGCGAGACGGTCGATGCCCGCACCGACCTCTACTCGACGGGCGTCGTGCTCTTCGAACTGCTCACCGGGCGGCCGCCGTTCCGCGGTGACACGCCCGTCGCGGTCGCCTACCAGCACGTGAGCGAGCGGCCGGTCAAGCCGAGCGTCATCAACCCGAAGGTCTCGCCGGCGCTCGACGCGGTCGTCATGCGAGCCCTTGCGAAGAACCGCGACCAGCGCTACCAGACGGCGGTGGAGTTCCGCGCGGACGTCGACACCGCGGCATCCGGTCGGGTGCCGGTGCATCGTGAGCCCGACCAGGCAACGATGCTGTTCGGCGCGCCGACCGCGTCGCTCTCGAGCTCGGAGCTCGCGCTGCGGCAGCTCACCGAGGACGAGACCATGTCGCGCACCCAGCGTCGCCCTCCGGCGATCTGGATCTGGTCGGGCATCATCGGCGTCATCGTCATCGTCATCGCAGTGATGTACTGGGCGTTCAATCTGCAGCCGACCGAGGAGATCCCCTCGAGCGCGCGCAAGGTGCCGGCAGTCGCGGGCATGACCTACGAGCAGGCGGTCGAGGAGCTGCAGAAGCTCGGGCTGCCCGCGACCGAGGTCGACCAGACGGACGAGACCGTCCCGGCCGACCAGGTGATCGGCACCGAGCCCGCTGAGGGCGAGATCGTCAACGCGGGGCAGGCGATCACCGTCTACGTCTCGACGGGACGCGAAGCCGTGAAGGTCCCCGAGACCGTCAACATGTCGCTCGACGAGGCGAAGAAGGCGCTCGAAGCGGCCGGGCTGAAGCCCGGCAAGGAGACGCGCGTCAACTCGGCGACCGTCGCGGCCGACGTCGTGCTGTCCACGAATCCTGAGGCCGGAAAGGCGGTCGAACAGGGTTCGACCGTCGAGTTCACGCTGTCGAACGGCAAGGTCGAGATGGTCGACGTGATCGGCGTCTCCCTCGACGCCGCGGTCGGCCTGCTCACCGCCGACGACCGCCAACTGAACGTCACCCCCGTCCAGGACACGTCGTGCCCCACCGAGCCCGGCTCCCCCATCACGCATCAGTCGCTCGCGCCGGGCGAGGTGCCGCAGGGCTCGGAGGTCGAGCTGACCTACTGCGCGGGCTGAGCCTCGGCTGAGCGGTAGCAGCGAGCCTTCGGCGAACTCACCTGCCGGAGCGTGGTGGGTGCCGGCCCGGGCGCGCCTCGCCGTCAGGCGCTCGCGCGCACCAGCGGGCTCAGGTGCTCGGCGCGAGCTCGCGCCTCGGGCAGGCCAGCGACCGCGAGCCAGTTGCCGAGCATGCGGTACCCACCCTCGGTGAGCACCGACTCGGGGTGGAACTGCACGCCGAAGATGGGCGCCTCGACGTGGCGGAGCCCCATGATCACGCCGCCCTGCGTGCGACTCGTGACGACGAGCGACGGCGGAAGCGTGCCGTCGACCACGGCGAGCGAGTGATAGCGCGTCGCCGTGAACGGCTGCGGCACGCCCTCGTAGAACGGGCTGCCGTCGTGCTCGATCCGCGAGGTCTTGCCGTGCATGAGCTCTTCGGCGTTGGTGACGACACCGCCGAACGCCTCGGCGATCGCCTGATGGCCGAGGCAGACGCCCAGCAGCGGCCGACCGCCCGCGAGCGCGGCTTCGACGACCGCGATCGACACGCCCGCGTCGGACGGCTTGCCCGGGCCGGGCGAGACGAGCACGCCGTCGTAGTCGGCGATGCGAGCGGGCACCTCGGCGGCGCCGAAGTCGTCGTTGCGCACGACCTCGGTCTCCGCGCCGAGCTCGCGCAGGTAGCCGTTGAGCGTGTAGACGAAGCTGTCGTAGTTGTCGATGACGAGGATGCGGGTCATTCTTCCACCGTGACGTTGATCGGGTTGAGGATCGAGTCGACCCAGGGGAACACCCACGTGAAGAGCGCGTAGACGACCGCTGCGGCGAGGACCAGCAGCAGGATGACGCGCAGCCACGCCGGTCCGGGAAGGATGCGCCAGAGCGCGCCGTACATGCTCAGTTCCCCCATTCGGCGACGACCGAGGCGATCTCGGCGGGCGGGTTGTCGGCGCCCGGCTGCCACGACTCGAGCACGCCGTACGCGATGATGCGCTCGGCCGTCGAGTAGAGCGGGTTGCAGCTCGTGAGCGTGATGATGCGGTCGGTCGGCTGAAGCTCGGGATGGTGCGGCACTGCGGCCAGCACCCCGGTGGTGGCCGGCGTGACGTACTCGAAGTCGCGGAACCGGTACGTGTACCAGCCGTCCTTCGTCTGGATGTAGATCGCGTCGCCGAGCTGCAGCTGCTCGATCTCATGCATGCCGCCCCCGTACGCGCTGCGGTGCGACGCGATCGCGAAGTTGCCGACCTCGCCGGGCATCTGGGTGCCGGGGTAGTGGCCGATGCCGAGGTCGAAGCTGTTGAGCACGTCGAGCCCGTAGCCCTCCGCGATGTTGCGCACCGAGTCGTGCGTGCCCTCGCTGTCGAAGCGCGGCACGTACATGACCGCGAACGCCTCGCCGTTGCCGTACTCCGTGGTGTCGACGACGGGCTCGCCGGGGTCGGGCGTCGCCGGGGGCGGCGTTCCTCCGCGCTCGGCCTTCGACGCTTCGGCCCATTCGGCGCTCTGCTCACCGGCCGCCTGCGACTGCTGGGTGTTCATGATCGCGTCGTTCCACCACAGCTGCCAGCCGAGGAACAGCAGGATCAGCACGCCCGCCGTGAGCAGCAGCTCGCCGAGCACGCCGACCACGCTGACGCGGTGCCGATCGCGCGTCGCGCGTCGCGCGGCACGCCGGCCGTCGGGCTGCGACTCAGACATAACGGCGATTCTATTCCGCCAGGACGTGAGCTCGCTGCGAGCATGCATGCGCCTCGGCTAGAATCAGCCCATGGCACGTACGAAATCAACGAAGCCGGCGCGCGCCGAGGCCGCGGCGAACGGCGAGGAGGCACCGAACCCGGTGTGGTTCAAGCCCGTCATGTTCGGCTTCATGCTGCTCGGGCTCGCCTGGATCATCGTGTTCTACGTCAGCCAGGGCCGCTTCCCCATCGCCGATCTCGGCTCGTGGAACATCCTCATCGGCTTCGGCATCGCCTTCGTCGGTTTCCTCATGACCACCCGCTGGCGCTGACGCCGGCTCGCTTCGACCGGAAAGGGCGGATGCTTCGGCATCCGCCCTTTCCGCATGTCGGTGCGGCCCCGGGGCGCTGCGGCGCCAGTCAGGAGCGACTCCGCGTGGTGGGCCGTTTCCCACATGCCGTCCACCGCTCATCCTCAGCACTGTCCACAGGTTTCCCACGGTTATCCACAGATGTGGAGATCTCCGAAGTCCGCCCGTCCACTGAAGTGCGGACAATTACACACGTGTAACTCTCAACAGCTGTGGAGAGAATTGTGGATAACCGCGAGGGGGTTCAACGCGAGCGCGGCACGAAGACCGCGGCGTCGAGTCAGAAGACCGGGAAGAAGACGTAACGCAGGCTGAGCACGAGCAGCACGACGACGAGCGCGATCAGCAGCCACACCTGCAGCGTCTGCTGCGACCGCTTGCGCGTCTCCACGTAGATGAGGCCGACGAGGGCGCCGGTCACGAGTCCGCCGAGGTGGGCCTGCCAGGCGACGTTGAATCCGGGCACGAACCCGATCACGAGGTTGATGCCGAGCAGGATGAACAGCTGCGTCGTCTGCCCGCCGAGCCGGCGCTGGATGACCAGGAACGCGCCCATGAGCCCGAAGATGGCGCCGGAGGCGCCGACGACGCCGACGCGCGGGTCGGAGAGCCAGAGCACGCCGACCGAGCCGCCGAGCCCGGCGATCAGGTAGAGGGCGAGGAACCGCCAGCGGCCGAGCAACCCCTCGAGCAACTGGCCGAAGATCCACAACGTGTACATGTTCAGCAGCACGTGGAAGATGAGCCCGGTCGAGTGCACGAAGACCGAGGTCAGCATGCGCCAGGGCTCGAGGTTGCCGGGTATCGAGTACACGCCGGCGTAGAGCAGCCGCTCAGTGACGGCGAGCCCCGGAATGAGCTGCAGCACGTAGACGGCGAGCGTGATGCCGATGAGGGCATACGTCACGATGGGCGCTCCGCGGCCCGCCGCAGCACGAGCGCGCGTGAGCACGGCCGGCTTGGTGCGGGGCGCGCTCGCGCGCTGCTCGCGCATGCACTCGGGGCAGATGACGCCGACGGCGCCCTGCGTCATGCATTCGGGGCAGATGGTGCGACCGCAGCGCTGGCACAGCACGTAGCTCTGCCGATCGGGGTGCCGATAGCAGAAGTTCGACCGATCGGCCGCCCCGGAGCCGGCCGAAGGCACGGTGCTCACCGCTGGATCAGACCTGTTCGACGGTGATGTTCTCGATGACGACGTCGTCGAGGGGCTTGTCGCGGCCGTCGGTGGCGACCGAGGCGAGCTTGTCGACGACGGCCTGGCTGGCCGCGTCGGTCACCTTGCCGAAGATGGTGTGCTTGCCCTGCAGCCAGGTGGTCGGGCCGACGGTGATGAAGAACTGCGAGCCGTTGGTGCCGCCGCCCGTGATGCGGTCGCGGCCGGCGTTCGCCATGGCGAGCACGTAGGGCTCGGTGAAGTCGAGCTCGGGGTTGATCTCGTCGTCGAACTGGTAGCCGGGGCCGCCGACGCCCTGACCGAGCGGGTCGCCGCCCTGGATCATGAAGCCGGGGATGATGCGGTGGAAGATGACCCCGTCGTAGAGCGGGTCGGTCGTCTTCTGGCCGGTGGCCGGATGCGTCCACTCGATCTCACCCGTGGCGAGGCCGACGAAGTTCTTGACGGTCTTCGGGGCGTGGTCTCCGTAGAGGTCGACCTTGATGGGGCCGTGGTTGGTGTTGATCGTCGCGACGGCGGTGTGAATCGGCATCCTCATATTCTGTCATGCGCAGGTTCGTCAAGCGGCATGCCGTATTGCGACTCCCACCCCGTTTCCAGCCGGTTCGGTGGCAAGATGGAAACGTTCGCTGTACTGACGATGGAGGTCGAGATGAGCCTGTCACGCAAGCGCCGGAAGGAACTCAAGCGGCTGCGCAGCAGTGCGGAGGAACTCTGGGGGAACCAGCAGCACGTGCTCGAGCACGCCAATGCCGTCGCTCGCGAGGCCAGCCGACAGCTCGGGCACCTGACCCGCGAAGAGGTCGTTCCGCGGGTGCGCACCGGGTACGAGAGCTACGTCCGACCCGGAGTCCAGCAGGCCGGCCGCTACGCCAGGTCGGCCGGCGACTCGGTCGAGCGCGGGCTCGGCACCGCCCTGGGCTCGGTCCTGTCGATCGGCGACATCGCCAACGACGCTCGCGTGCGACGCGCCCTCGAGCGCGTCTCGCCGCGGGCGGCCGTCGTGGTCGAGCAGAAGAAGGGCCCTGGCGTCGGCACCTGGCTCGCGATCGGCGCCGGCGTGGTGGCCGCCGCGGGCGTCGCCTATGCCGTCTGGCAGACCTTCCGCGCCGACGACGAGCTCTGGGTCGCCGACGACGAGCCGAGCGGTCCCACGAGCCAGGGCTGAGCCCGGCACCGCACGACGAAACGGCCCCGCACGAGCGGGGCCGTTTCGCATGACGGGGGCGGGTCACCACGGCGACCGACCGCAAGAGATCAGGCGGATGCCTCGGCGCGTCGCGGCTCCGGCGCCCATTCGGGCTTCGGCACCGAGTCGATGAGCAGCTGCGTGTAGGGGTGCTGCGGTGCGGCGAGGAGTTCGACGGTGCTGCCGCGCTCGACGATCTCTCCGTAGCGCATGACGACGGTCTCCTCGCAGACTCGGCGTACGACGGCGAGGTCGTGGCTGATGAACAGCAGCGTGAGGCCGCGCTCCTCGCGGATGCGTGCGACGAGGTCGAGCACCTGCGCCTGCACCGACACGTCGAGCGCGCTCGTCGCCTCGTCCATGACGAGCACGTCGGGCTCGATCGCGAGCGCGCGCGCGATCGCCACGCGCTGGCGCTGGCCGCCCGAGAGCGTGCGCGGACGCGCCTGCGCGTGCTGCGCCCCGAGACCCACCTGCTCCAGCAGTTCGACCACCCGGGCACGGGCGCCGGTCGTCGACAGCTCGGTGTGCAGCCGCAGCGCGTCTTCGATGGCGCGGCCCGCCGTGATCCGCGGATCCAACGAGAGGTACGGGTCCTGGAACACCATCTGCACGCTGCGCGCGTGCGCGATGCGCTCCTGCCGCGACTTCGGCACGATCGTGCGGTCGCGACCGGCGACCCTGATCTCACCGGTGTCGGGCTCTTCGAGGCCGACGATCATGCGCGCGAGCGTCGACTTGCCCGAGCCCGACTCGCCGACGACCGCGAGCGCTCGCCCGCGGGCGAGTCGCAGGTCGGTCGACGCGACCGCGTGCACCGGCGGCTTGCCCCGCAGGTGGTACGTCTTCGAGACCCCCGCCACGGCGAGCATCGGCTCGTCGTCCGCTGGCGCCGCGGCCACGGTCATGGCGGATGCCTCGTCCGCGCGCTCGAGCGGCGTCGGAGCCGCGACCGGCTCGGGAACCGGACCTGCCGCGTCACCCCCGGGGGCGTCGACGGGCGAGGTCGCGGGCGCCGAGGCATCCCGGATCTCGATGACCGGACCGGCGGACCCGGTGACCGTGGGGGTCGCGGCGACGAGCCGCTTCGTGTAGTCCGCCTGCGGTGCGCTGAACACCCGGCGCGCGTCACCCGTCTCCTCGACGCGACCCTTGTTCATGACGACGACGCGATCGCAGATCGACGCCGCGAGGTTCAGGTCGTGGGTGATGAAGAGCATGCCCATGCCCCGGCTCGCCCGCTGCTCGACGAGCACGCGGATGATCTCGGCCTGCGTGGTCACGTCGAGGGCGGTGGTCGGCTCGTCGCACACGAGCAGCTTCGGCGAGCTCGTGAGCGCACCGGCGATCATGACGCGCTGCAGCATGCCGCCCGAGAACTCGTGCGGGTACTGCTTGAGGTGGTCCTCGGGGCGAGGCAGTCGCACGGCGGCGAGCAGCTCGATCGCGCGCGCCCTCGCCTCCGACTCGGACTTGCCCTCGCACAGGCGAAGCGTCTCGGTCATGTGGTCGCCGATGGTGCGCATCGGGTTGATGCCGGCGCGGGGGTCCTGGAAGATCATCGCAGCCGCGTGGCGGCGCACGTCGAGCACGTCGCGCCTGCCGGCGGCCACGAGGTCGCGGCCGTCGACGAGCACGCGCCCGCCGAGGGCCGACCCGTCGGGGGTCAGGCCGAGCACGGTGCGCGCCGTGAGCGACTTGCCCGAGCCCGACTCGCCCACGAGGCCGACGGTCTCACCGGCTTCGACGCCGAGCGAGATCCCGTCGAGCAGCCTGGTGCCGTTCGGCAGGTCGAGCGTCAGGTCGGAGATGTCGAGCAGGCTCATGCGGGGATCTCGCCTCCGATGCGGTCGGAGAGCTCTTCTCCGATGATGTTGAACGCCACGACGACGAGCACGACGCAGACGGCTGGCTCGAGCGCGGGCAGGAAGTGGCCGCCGACGATGCCCGCCTGGGCCTCGTTGATCATGGCGCCCCAGTCGGGTGTCGGCGGTTGCACGCCGAGGCCGAGGAACGACAGGCCGGCGAGCTCGGCGAGCACGTACCCGAAGTTCAGCGTCGACTGCGCGCCCACGATCGGGGTCACGTTCGGCAGCACGCGGCGCAGCGCGATCCAGGGGCCGCTGAAGCCCTGCACGCGGTAGGCCGCGACGTAGGGTCGGGTGCGCTCGGCCTTGATGAGCGCACGCGTGAGCCGGGCGACGAACGGTGCATACGCGATGCTCATCGCGATGACCGGGGCGACGAGGCCCTTGCCGAAGAGCGCCACCGCCATGATCGCGAGCAGCAGCGACGGGAAGGCGAAGAGCACGTCGAAGATTCGGCCGAGCACCGCGTCGATCCAACCGCCGCGCCATCCGGCGATGAGGCCGAGCAGCATGCCGACGACGGTCGACCCGATGACGACGAGCAGCGGGCCGAGCAGCGCGGTGCGAGCGCCGAAGATGAGCCGGCTCAGGAGGTCACGGCCGAGGCCGTCGGTGCCGAGCCAGTGCTCGGGGCTCGGCGGCGCGTTGACCGCGGCGAAGTCGAGCTGGTCGGGCGGGTACGGCGCGATGAACGGCGCGAAGATCGCGGCGAGGGTCATCACCGAGATGACGCCGATGGCGATGCCGAAGGTCGCGTTCGCGGGCTTCAGCTTCGGGGCCCGCATCACCTCGACGGCGAGGGTGTTGTTCGAGACGGTCATCTGGCACTGGCTCCTGCCGCGGATCGCGGGTCGATGAGGGGTTCGGCGATGTCGATGATCGCGTTCACGACGACGAAGGTGGTCACGACGAGCATCACGATCGCCTGCACGACCGGGAAGTCGAGGCGGTCGACCGAGGCCACGAGCAGGGAACCGATGCCGGCGATGCCGAACGCCGCCTCGACGATCGTCGAGGCCACGATCAGGCCGGCGACGAGGATGCCGCTCACGGTGAGGATCGGTCCGAGCGAGTTGCGGAAGACGTGCCGGCGGATGACGGTTCCGCGCTTGAGCCCGCGGCTCGTGGCGACCTCGACGTGCTCGCGGCCGAGCTGCTCGACCATCGACGAACGGGTGACCTTGCCGACGAGCACGACGAAGACGATCGCGAGTGCGATCGAGGGCAGCACGAGGTGGTACACGGTGTCGGCGAACCCCTCGCCCGATCCGAACGTGGGGAACCATCCGAGCTGCACGGCGAACACCGCGATGAGCACGATCGAACCGACGAACGAGGGGATCGCGCTGAGCACGGTCAGGCCGATGAGCGTCGCCCGGTCGAGCACCCTGCCCTTGTTGAGCGACGCGACGATGCCGGCGCTGAGGCCCACGATCGCGATGAGGATGCCCGCCATGACGACGAGCATGAGCGTCACGGGCAGGCGCTCCCCGATCACGGTGGAGACGTCCTGGCGGTACTGCAGCGAACGCCCCCAGTCGCCCTGCAGGGCGCCGAACAGCCAGTTCAGGTACTGCTGCCACGGCGGCAGGTCGAGGCCGTACTGCGCCGTGACCTGGGCGATCGCCTCGGGGCTCGGCTTGCGGCCGCGAAGCAGGAAGCTCACCGGGTCGCCCGGCACGAGGAACCGCGAGAAGAACACGAGCAGCGACGCGAGGAAGAGCGTCAGCGCAAGGCTGCCGAGCTTGCCCGCGACGCGACGCACGGTGGCGGCGGCGTGACCGCCGCGGTGGGGGCCGGCGGCCGCCGCGCGCTGCGCGGCGACCGCCTTGGTGGAACTATCGAGCGCCAATGGTCGCCGCCCACGGGTAGTACAGGAACGCGATCGACGGCGAGGCGCCGGTGATGCGGTCGCTCATGAACATCGTCATCGGTCCGGTGTAGAGCGGCAGCCACGGCAGCTGCTCGTTCGCGATGTGCTGCAGCTCGCTCGTGAGCTTCGCACGCTCCTCCGAGTCGAACGTGCCGACCGCCTGCGTGGCGATCTCGTCGTACTCGGGGTCGGACCAGTTGCCGTAGTTGCTGAACTCACCGGTGCGCAGCACGCCGTACATCTCCAGCGGGTCGGGGCTCGAGAGGTACCAGACCGTGTAGAACATGTCGATGCCCTCGCGAGCGCTCGGGTCGCTGAAGAGCGCGGTGTAGGCGTTCGGCGTGACCGTCTCGATCTCGGCCTCGAGGCCGATCGACTGCGCCGCCGCGACCGTCGCCTGAGAGATCACATTGAAGTCGTTGCCGATCGGCGCAGTCGCGAAGGTGATCTTCTCACCGGTCGCCCCCGCCTCCTCGACGAGCTTCTTGGCGGCCTCGAGGTCGTTCGGGTACTCCTCGAGCCCACTGAACGCCTCGTCGCGAGTCGCGTCCGTCGCACCGGTCCAGACCGATTCGGTGGTCAGCGCATTCGTCACCTCGCCATAGCCCTTCGCCGCGGCATCCAGGATGCCCTCGCGGTCGAGCGCCATGAGCAGGGCCTGGCGCACGCGCTGGTCGCCGAGCGGTCCCTCGAGGTTCGAGACGATGAGGCTCGACACCGCCGAGGTGAGGCCGAAGTACACATCGCCGTTGTCGGAGTCGCGCAGCTGGTCGATCGCGTCGACCGGCAGCATGTAGCCGCCGTCGACGTCGCCCGACTTGAGCGCGTTCGTGCGCGCGGTCGAGTCGTTCATGAAGACGATCTCGACCTCGCCGGCCTTCGCCTTCAGCGAGTCGTCCCAGTAGTCGTCGTAGCGGCTGAGCGTGATCGACTCGCCCGACTTCCACTCGCTGATCTCGAAGGGGCCCGTGCAGTTCACCAGGCCGGTCGAGTTGCCGTAGTCGGCGCCCTTCTCGCCGAGCGTCTTCGCCGATTCGATGACGCCGGCCGAGCCGCCGAGGCCCTGGTTGAACTGCGAGTCGGGAATCGTCGTCGTGACGGTGACCTCCATGTCGCCCGTCTGCTCGATCGATGCGACGTTCTGGTACACCGAGTACCACGACGAGCCGACCGCCGGGTCGATGATGCGGTTCATCGACGCGACGACGTCGGCCGCCGTCAGCGGGCTGCCGTCGTGGAAGGTGACGCCCTCGCGGATCTTGTAGACCCACGTGAGGTCGCTCGTCTGCTCGTACGACTCGGCGAGGCCCGGCGAGAGCGTGTAGTCGGGGTTGAGCCGCAGCAGCGACTCGCAGACGTTCGACAGCACCTGGTTGTCGGCGTAGTCGAACGCGTAGGCGTAGTCGAGCGAGTACGGCTCGGCGTAGCTGGCCCAGCTGAACGAGTCGATGTCGCCCGACGGCGCCGGCGTCGTGTCGGTGATCTCCCAGTCGGCGCCGGTGGGCTCCTCGTCGGATGAGTCGGCGGTGCAGCCGGTCAGCGCCAGGAGCGCTGCCGCGGCGCCGGCGACGAGCGCGACGCTGCGCCGGCCGGCGGGGGTTCGGAAGTTGGACATCGGAGGGGCCTCCTCGGGGTCAGGCGGTGAGGGACGGTTCGGTGGAAGGGGTGGTGCCGGGCAGGGCATCGGCCTGTCGGGAGTAGACCGGTTCGCCCTCGATCCACGTCGAGGCCACCGTGGTGCGGTGGAGGTCGTCGGCGGGAACGGTGAAGGGATCGGGTTCGAGCACGACGAGGTTCGCGAGGTAGCCCTCGCGGATGTGCCCGGTGTCGTGGTCGCGGTGGTTCACGTACGCGGTCCCCGACGTGTACGCGGCCAGCGCGGTCGCGAGGTCGAGCCGTTGGTGCGCACCGCCGAGCGGTTCGGCGTCGACGCCGGGGGTGACGCGCGTGACGGCGATGTGGATCTCGGCCATCGGGTCGGCCGTCGACACGGGCCAGTCACTGCCGCCCGCGAGTCGTGCCCCGCGCGCGACGAGCTCGCCGAACGGGTACTGGCGCGCCTCCTGGCCGTCCTGCAGGAAGGGCAGGGTGAGCTCGTCGATCTGGTCCTCGTGGGTCGCCCAGAGCGCCTGGATGTTCGCGATCGCGTCGAGCTCGGCGAACCGGGCGGTCTCTGCCTCGGCCACGATCTGCAGGTGCGCGAGGTGGTGCCGGCCGTCGCTCGGCCCGTTCGCTTCGCGTGCCGCCGCCACCGCGTCGAGCGCCTCGCGCACCGCACGGTCGCCGAGGGCGTGGAAGTGCACCTGCTGCCCGGCGGCGTCGAGCGCGGTGACGGCCTCGGCGAGCAGCTCCGGGTCGACGAACGAGAGCCCGTGGTTGTGCGTGTCGTGGCCGTGGCCGTCGCGGTAGGGCGTGAGCATCGCGGCGGTCTGGTTCTCGGCCACGCCGTCGACCATGATCTTCGTGGTGGCGAGCGAGAACCGCTCCTCGTGGCCGCGGGCGCGGATCTCCTCACGAAGGCGGATCATCTCGTCGACCTGCTCGATGCCGCGCGAGCGCTCCCACCACTGGGCGCCGACGACGTGCACCTTGAGCGTGCCTTCGTCGATCGCCCGCAGGTAGGCGTCGAGCGCGTCGGGCACGCCGCTCATCGTTCCGATGAGGGCGTCCTGCCAGCCGGTGATGCCGAGCGCGATGAGCTCGTCCTGCGCACGCAGGAGCCCCCGGTAGACGAGCTCGGGGTCGGTGCCCGGCCGGACGTCGGAGAACAGGTCGGCGGCACCTTCGTGGAAGGTGCCGGCAGGGTGCCCGTCGTTCTCGCGCTCGACCCGTCCGTCGACGGGGTCGGCGGTCTCGGCGTCGATGCCGGCGAGTCGCATGGCGACGGTGTTCGCCCATGCGCTGTGGTGGTCGCGGCTGACGAGCAGCACGGGCCGGTCGGGCACGATCGCGTCGAGCAGCCCCCGCAGGGGCGCGCCGCCCGGGAAGTGGTCCATCGACCAGCCGCCGCCGAGGATCCACGGCTCATCGGGGTTGGCCGCGGCGTAGGCGGCGATCGTCGCGACGGCCTCGTCGGCGCTCTCGGCCTCGGTCAGGTTGCACTGCAGCAGCTCGACGCCGCCGCCGACCGGGTGGATGTGCGCGTCCTGGAAGCCCGGGCTGAGCAGTGCACCGCCCAGCTCGACGACGCGCGTGCCCTCGCCGACGAGGGCGGATGCCTCGTTCTCGGGCACGATCGCGGCGATGCGGCCGCCCGTCACGGCGACGGCGTGCCCGTGCAGGGGCTCCCCCGTTCCGGTGAACACGGCTCCGCCGGTGAACAGCACGTCGGCAACAGGCAACTCGGCCCCTCGTTCCTCATCGAATGCGTCGGACGTGGTGACACTAGCCCGGGCCCCTTCGTGATGTCAACAGTGTTGACATCACGATTGATCCGATTGTTATGCTGGGCGGGCTGCCACGCTCGCGAGGTCTTCGCGACACAGGGGTCGCGGGCGTGGCAGCATGAATGGCACAGCAGCCGAAGGGAGCCCAGATGCCGACGAGCACCACGCGACGGCGCGACGCCTCCGGCTCGAGCGGCAAGACCAGGCTCGATCGCGATTCGATCATCGCGGCCGGTCTCGAACTCGCCGCCGCCTCGACGACCTCGCTCTCGGTGCGCGAGCTCGGAGCGCACCTCGGTGCCGACCCGACCGCCATCTACCGCCACTTCCGCAACAAAGACCAACTCATGCAGGCGCTGCTCGACGAACTCACCCGGCGCAGTCTCCTCGCGGTGACCGCCGACGCCGACGACTGGCGCGGCAGGCTCCGGCAGTTGGCGGCGAGCACGCTCGAGCAGATCGCCGGCCATCCTCCGGTCGGCGTCGAGGCGACCGTGCTCACGACGCACGGCACCGGCGAGCTCGACGCGATCGAGTTCATGCTCGACTGCTTCAGTCGTGCGGGGCTCACCGGCGACGACCTCGTTCGCCACTACGCGCTGCTCGCGTCGCACATGCTCTCGAGCGCCGCCGGCATCGCGCGGGCCCGCGGCGAGCAGCGCGAGCACGGCATCGCCGACGACGCGCCGAGCCCCTGGTTCGAAGGGCCGCTGCTCGCCGACCCGCGACGCTACCCGCTCATCACCTCGATCAACACGCGACTGCTCGACCTGGAAGACCGCGAGCTGTTCATGCTCGGTGTCGAGGCCGTGATCCAGTCGGCCGAGCGCACCGCCGCCGACCTCGCCTGACGCGACCCGGGCTCAGGGCCTGCACTGATTTCCGAGAAATCTGAGAAAGCGCCTTGCGGTCGGCGTGAGTTCCCCGCTAGTGTCTGATCTCGGTGCGAATCGCACCGGAGACGAAGAGAGGAGTTGATCCCGATGATGAAGTACATCTTCACGCCAGCATTCACGGCCGGCCGCTCGGTGATCCTCCTCACCGCTCCGGCCTGCTAGTTCTCCGCCCCGGCGTCACGCGCTGAAGCGCGTTCGCCAGCCACCTTCGAGGTGCGAGCCGCGGCTTGTCCGCAGCATCCGTCATGCCCGACGCATCGGGCGACCGACGCTCGGATGCCTCGCCGCCACCTCGTCGGTCCGCGGCCTTCGCCGCCTCCCGGTGACCGGAACAGCGTTTCCGCCGTCGCCGCATCACCCCTCGACGACGTCGCCGCGACCGCGGCGACGCTCTCCGCACCGACCGGTGCACCCTCCCAACACCCTGAATGAAGGACACACCGTGAACACCAGTTCTCTCGCCCTCGGCCAGTCGCAGCGACAGGCCACCGAGATGCGCGCCCAGGCGCGCCGACTCAACGAGCGCATCGCCCTGCGGGCCGGCCTCGCGCTCATCGCGTGGAGCCGCCGTCAGAGCGAGCGCCTCTCGCACGACGCCGTGATGCTGCGACAGCAGAACACGCGCCTCGCGCACCGGGTCCGTGGCGGCGACCTCCAGCGGGTCGCCCTCATCGCCCCCCACCTGTGATCGGCCGATACCCATGGCCAGCACGATGATCACCCCAGCGGACGGCGCCGTCGCCCTCGCGGCGGCGCCGTCCCCCCATTCCCCCGGCCGGGATGCCTCAGCCGAGCGGTCCGGCACCACCGCGCCGGCGCGTCACCGGCGGTTCGGCCTCGGCCGGAACGTCGATGTCGTGCCGGCGCGGCCGACGGCCTGACCCCAGAGCCCTCCCGGACTGCGGATGGCGGATCACGACGTCGGCGGCACCCCGTCGGCGGGTTCGGCGTCGTTCAGGCGCAGCGCGATGTCGACGAGGCTCACGCGCTTGAGCCGTCGAATCTCGTCGAGTCGCACCCAGCGTGCCTCGTCGCTCGATCCGCCGACCTCGTTGCGCAACTCACCGCCGACGACGCGCCCCCGGTAGACGACGCGCATCGCGTAGAGCGGTACTGCGCCCGTGTGACGCTTCGCCGCAGGAACGACCATCGTGTCGATGCCGAGCAGGCGATCGATGGATGCCTCGTAGCCGGTCTCCTCCGCCACCTCGCGCCGTGCGGCCACGACCGGGTGTTCGTCGCCCTCGATGCCGCCGCCGGGGAGGGCCCAGCCCGAGCGACCGTGCTCGTTCCAGTGCGAGAGCAGGATCTCGCCGTCGCGGATGATCACGGCGTACGCGGCGATGCGGATGTCCATTCGGTCACCCTACCCGGGCGGTCGGCGACGCGCTCGACCGGTGTCGCCGAGCCCGGCCTCAGCTCTGGATCATCGAGTCGTTCTGCACGGAGTCGAACGACGAGCGGCTGACGGTCGGATCGCCGCCCAGTCCCTGCGCCTTAGCGACCTCGGGAGTGACGCTCGCCTGCGAGACGTTGCCCCGGTCGTCGATGTACTCCTGCTCGAGTCCGCGCTTCGCCCGCTCACGCTGGGCGAGCCCGCGGCCACGGGCGATGACGTACACGAGTGCCGTGAGGAAGGGCACGAAGACGAGGAAGATCAGCCAGACCGCCTTCGCCCAGCCGGCGAGCTTCGGGTCACGGAAGAGGTCGAGGATGATGGTCAGCAGCACCGCGAGGTACGCCACGAAGACGAAGACGCCGAAGAGCCCGCTGAAGATGTCCCAGAAGTTGCTCCACATGTTCATCGCGGTCGCCTTTCGCTGTGATCGAGACGAGCCGGGATCGCCGATCTCGTTTGGCTCAAGGCTACCGGAGTCGGCGTCTTGACGGCGGGTGGAAATCACGCCGATTCGGCGGAGCGAGGGTGGAGCCTAGGAGAATCGAACTCCTGACATCCTGCTTGCAAAGCAGGCGCTCTACCAACTGAGCTAAGGCCCCCGGGCAGGTGCCGTACGGCACCTGCGATGTGGAGTTGTGGAGTGGGGATACGAGGACTTGAACCTCGGACCTCTTCGTTATCAGCGAAGCGCTCTAACCGCCTGAGCTATATCCCCGAATTTCGGCCGAAGGACAGACTACCCGACTCCGGGCGAAAGTCCGAATCGAGCCGAAGCCGGCTCAGTTGTTCGTGAAGCCGACCAGGATTCCGCCCGTGATCTTCACGCTGAGGTTGTAGAGCACCGCGAGAATCGCACCGAGGGCGGTCGTCACGACGAGGTTCAGGAGCGACGCGACGATCGCGAAGCCCATGACGTTGCCGAGCGACAGCACCGACGACAGGTCGCCGCCCGTGCCCGCCACGTCCTTCACGAGCTCGTTGAGCTTGTCGAAGACGTCGGTCGAGTTCAGCACCGTCCAGATGAGGAAGGTCGCCACGATCGACACGACCGCGAGGCACACGGCGACCAGGAACGACAGCTTCACCGCCGACCAGAAGTCGATGTAGACGAGCCGCAGGCGCACCTGCTTGGCCGGCGGGCGCTTGCTCGACTTGCGGGCCAGCTTCTCGGCGACGCTACTCATAGACGATTACTCCTCTCCCGCGGGCTCGGCCGCTTCGGACTCGGCGGCCTCCTCCACGAGATTCCGTTCGGAATTCTTCGCGATGGCGATGATCCGGTCGTCCATCGCGAACTTCGCGAAGACGACGCCCATCGTATCCCTGCCCTTGGCGGGGACCTCGGCGACATCGGAGCGTACCACCTTGCCGCTGGCAAGGACCACCAGCACCTCGTCGTCGGTTCCGACGATGAGGGCGCCGGCGAGGTCGCCGCGATCTTCGTTCAGCTTGGCGACCTTGATGCCCAGTCCGCCGCGGTTCTGCAGGCGATACTGGTCGACCGCGGTGCGCTTGGCGTAGCCGCCCTCGGTGACGACGAACACGTACTGGTCGCCGTCGGCCTCGGCCGAGGCATCCACCGTATTCTCGGCGGCTTCACGGGAATCGGGCACGGTGCCGGACTCGAGGCCGGAGCCGGGCACGACGTTGGCCGCGAGCAGGGCGTCACCGTCGCGGAACGCCATGCCCTTCACGCCCGAGGTCGAGCGACCCATGGGGCGCAGCGCCTCGTCGGTCGCCTCGAAGCGGAGCGACATGCCCTTCTTCGAGACGAGCAGGATCTCGTCGTGCTCGTCGGCGAGCATCGCCGACACGAGCTCGTCGCCGTCGCGCAGGTTGATCGCGATGACGCCGCGCGAGCGGTTGGTGTCGTACGCGGTCAGCTCGGTCTTCTTGACGAGCCCGCCGCGGGTCGCGAGCACGAGGTACTTCGCCGCCTCGTAGTCGCGGATGTCGAGGATCTCGGCGATCTCCTCGTCAGGCTGCATCTCGAGCAGGTTCGCGACGTGCTGGCCCTTCGCGTCGCGGCCGGCCTCCTGGATCTCGTACGCCTTCGCCCGGTAGACCCGGCCCATGTTCGTGAAGAACAGCAGCCAGTGGTGGGTCGTGGTCACGAAGAAGTGGTCGACCACGTCGTCGGCGCGCAGCTGCGCGCCCTTGACGCCCTTGCCGCCGCGGTGCTGCGACCGGTAGTTGTCGCTGCGGGTGCGCTTGACGTACCCGCCACGGGTCACCGTGACGACCATCTCCTCTTCGGGGATCAGGTCTTCGACCGACATGTCGCCGTCGAACCCGGGCATGATGTGCGTGCGTCGCTCGTCGCCGTACTTGTCGACGATCTCGGCGAGCTCCTCGGAGACGATCGTGCGCTGGCGCGCCGGCGTCGCGAGGATGTCGTTGTAGTCGGCGATCTTCGCCTCGAGCTCGTTCGCCTCGTCGATGATCTTCTGGCGCTCGAGCGCGGCGAGTCGGCGCAGCTGCATCGCGAGGATCGCGTCGGCCTGCAGGTCGTCGATGTCGAGCAGCTCTTTCAGGCCGTCTCGGGCGACGTCGACCGTGGCCGAGGCGCGAATGAGGGCGATGACCTCGTCGAGCGCGTCGAGCGCCTTGAGGTAGCCGCGCAGGATGTGCATGCGCGCCTCGGCCTCGCGCAGCAGGTACTGCGTGCGACGGACGATGACCTCGATCTGGTGGTCGACCCAGTGCGCGATGAAGCCGTCGATCGAGAGCGTGCGGGGCACGCCGTCGACGATCGCGAGCATGTTCGCGCCGAAGTTCTCCTGCAGCTGGGTGTGCTTGTACAGGTTGTTCAGCACGACCTTCGCGACCGCATCGCGCTTGAGCACGATGACGAGGCGCTGGCCGGTACGGCCGGAGGTCTCGTCGCGGATGTCGGCGATGCCCGAGACCTTGCCGTCCTTCACGAGGTCGGCGATCTTGATGGCGAGGTTGTCGGGGTTGACCTGGTACGGCAGCTCGGTGACGACGAGGCAGGTGCGGCCGTGGATCTCCTCCACGTCGACGACGGCGCGCATCGTGATCGAGCCGCGACCCGTGCGGTAGGCGTCGGTGATGCCCTTGACGCCGAGGATCTGCGCACCCGTCGGGAAGTCGGGTCCCTTGATGCGCTGCAGGAGCGCCTCCTGCAGCTCCTCGCGGGATGCCTCGGGGTTCTCGAGGTACCACTGGGCGCCCGACGCGACCTCGCGGAGGTTGTGCGGCGGGATGTTCGTCGCCATGCCGACCGCGATGCCGACGGAACCGTTGACGAGGAGGTTCGGGAACCGCGCCGGCAGGATCGACGGCTCCTGGGTGCGACCGTCGTAGTTGTCCTGGAAGTCGACGGTCTCCTTGTCGATGTCGCGAACCATCTCGAGCGCGAGCGGAGCCATCTTGGTCTCGGTGTATCGCGGAGCGGCGGCGCCGTCGTTGCCGGGCGAGCCGAAGTTGCCCTGGCCGAGCGCGAGCGGGTAGCGCAGGCTCCACGGCTGCACGAGGCGCACGAGCGCGTCGTAGATCGCGGTGTCGCCGTGGGGGTGGAACTGGCCCATGACGTCGCCCACGACGCGGGCGCACTTCGAGAACGCCTTGTCGGGACGGTACCCGCCGTCGTACATCGCGTAGATGACGCGGCGGTGCACGGGCTTCAGCCCGTCGCGCACGTCGGGCAGGGCACGGCCCACGATCACGCTCATCGCGTAGTCGAGGTACGAGCGCTGCATCTCGAGCTGCAGGTCGACCTGGTCGATCCTGCCGTGGATGCCGGGGCCCTCGCCGTTGTCGCCGGGTTCGATCACATCAGATGTCAAGGAAACGCACGTCCTTCGCGTTCTTCTGGATGAAGTTTCGGCGGCTCTCGACGTCTTCGCCCATCAGGGTCGAGAAGATCTCGTCGGCGGCGGCCGCGTCGTCCATGGTGACCTGCAGCAGCGTGCGGGTCTCGGGGTTCATCGTGGTCTCCCAGAGCTCCTGGTAGCTCATCTCGCCGAGGCCCTTGTAGCGCTGGATCCCGTTGTCCTTCGGGATGCGCCACCCCTTCGCCTGCCCGTCGACGAGCAGGGCGTCACGCTCGCGATCGGAGTAGACGAACTGGTGGTCGGCGTTCGACCACTTCAGCCGGTAGAGCGGGGGCTGCGCGAGGTACACGTAGCCGAGCTCGATGAGCGGCCGCATATAGCGGAAGAGCAACGTCAGCAGCAGTGTCGTGATGTGCTGGCCGTCGACATCGGCGTCGGCCATGAGCACGATCTTGTGGTACCTGGCCTTCTCGGTGTTGAAGTCCTCGCCGATGCCGGCGCCGAACGCCGTGATCATCGCCTGGACCTCGTTGTTCGCGAGCGCTCGGTCGAGGCGGGCCTTCTCGACGTTGAGGATCTTGCCGCGCAGCGGCAGGATCGCCTGCGTCTCGGGGTTGCGCCCCTGCACGGCCGATCCGCCGGCCGAATCGCCCTCGACGATGAAGATCTCGCTGAGCGACGGGTCCTTCGACGAGCAGTCCTTCAGCTTGCCGGGCATGCCGCCCGACTCGAGCAGGCCCTTGCGCCGGGTCGCCTCGCGCGCCTTGCGCGCCGCGAGCCGGGCGGTCGCCGCCTGGATCGCCTTGCGGATGATGTCGCGAGCCTGCGTGGGGTTGCGCTCGAACCAGTCGCCGAGCTGGTCTCCGGTCACCTTCTGCACGAACGACTTGGCCTCGGTGTTGCCGAGCTTCGTCTTCGTCTGGCCCTCGAACTGCGGTTCGCCGAGCTTGACCGAGATCACCGCGGTGAGCCCCTCGCGCACGTCGTCGCCGGAGAGGTTGTCGTCCTTCTCCTTGAGGATGTTCTTCTCACGGGCGTAGCGGTTGATCAGCGTCGTGAGCGCGGCCCGGAAGCCCTCTTCGTGGGTGCCGCCCTCGTGCGTGTTGATCGTGTTCGCGTAGGTGTGCACCGACTCGGTGTACGCCGTCGTCCACTGCATCGCGACCTCGAGCGCGATGTTGCGCTCGGTGTCCTCGGCCTCGAACGAGATGATCTCGTCGTTCACGAGCTCGGACCGCTTGGACTTGTTGAGGTACTCGACGTAGTCGCTGAGACCGCGTTCATAGAGGAACGTGTCGGTGCGCGGGCCGGACGACGCGGCGTCCGCCTCGACCTCTGCGGTGTCGTCGGGGTCGACGACCACGTGGCCGGCACGCAGGTCGGTCAGCGTGATGCGCAGGCCCTTGTTGAGGAACGCCATCTGCTGGAAGCGGGTGCGCAGCGTCTCGTAGTCGTACTCGACGGTCTCGAAGATCTCGGGGCTCGCCCAGAAGGTGGTCGTCGTGCCGGTCGCATCGCTCGCCTCGTCTTGCGAGAGCGGAGCCATCGGCACGCCGATCTCGTACGCCTGGCGCCACACGTGGCCCTGCCGGCGCACCTCGACCTCGAACCGGCTGGACAGTGCGTTCACGACCGATGCGCCGACGCCGTGCAGTCCGCCGGAGACGGCGTATCCGCCGCCGCCGAACTTGCCGCCGGCGTGCAGCACGGTGTGCACGACCTCGACGGTCGACCTGCCCTCGGTCTTGTGGACGTCGACGGGGATGCCTCGCCCGTTGTCGACGACGCGGACACCGCCGTCGGGCAGGATCGTCACGTCGATGTCGGTCGCATAGCCCGCGAGCGCCTCGTCGACGGAGTTGTCGACGATCTCGTAGACGAGGTGGTGGAGCCCTCGGGGCCCGGTCGATCCGATGTACATGCCGGGCCGCTTGCGTACCGCTTCGAGGCCCTCGAGAACCTGGATCGCGTCTGCGCCGTATTCGGGCGCGCTCTGGGCCTTCGTCGGTTCCGCTGTCATGGGTGAATCGGGCTCCAAACCGTCGTTCTGGCGACGTTCGATCCTATCAAACCAAGTGTCCCGAACGGCCGCCGACGGGCCTTCTCAGGGGATAACTCAGGTCGAGCGACCGTTTTCGCCTCTTCAGCCGTAGGTATCGCGAGGACCGCGCCCTGGAACCGATCTGGGACCCCTTTTCCAGGTGGGGGCGTCGGGTCCTTGAAAGCGGATGGTCTCGACCCCCGCGCCGGGGAACCTCGAGACGATCTCGGTGACGAGCTGCGTGCGCATCAGTCGAAGCTGCGTCGCCCACGCGGTCGACTCGCATTTGACCTGCAGCACGCCGCCCTCGATCGCGATCGCCTCGGAGTGCCGCGCGGTCTCGTCGCCGACGATCTCCGCCCACGACGCGAGCACGTCGTGCTGCGAGAGCGGGCCCGTCCAGCCGAGCTGCGAACTCAGTCCGTCGAGAGTCGCGGCGAGCGGCTTCGGGTCGCGACCGGGGGTGAACGGCTGGCTGCCGGACTCGTCGCGGGTGCGGACTCGAGCGCGGCCGGGTCGCACACGCGGTTCACCGCCGAAGATCTCGCGGAAGTGCCGGTACACGCGGGCGGCCTCGGAGACGTCAGTCATCGGCGGCCCCCTCCTCGTGTTCGGCGACGGACACCGAGGCGTCGTCGGACTCGCCGCCGCGCTCACCCTGCTGCCCGAGCGTCGCCTCGCCGTCGACGATGCGCCCGGCCTCGATGTGCACGATACGCGCCGTGAGCGGCGTCGGCACGTCTTCGAGCACGGCAGCGGTCACGAGCACCTGCTCGAATCCGCCGATCGCCTCGGCCAGGCGCTCCCGCCGGAGGCGGTCGAGCTCGGCGAAGACGTCGTCGAGCACGAGCACGGGATCGCCGGTCGACGAGTCGCGACGAAGCAGCTCGGCCGAGGCGAGCCGGATCGCGAGCGCGAACGACCACGATTCGCCATGGCTCGCATAGCCCTTCGCCGGCAGTCCGTTGAGCAGCAGCAGCACGTCGTCGCGGTGCGGCCCGACGAGCGTGACGCCGCGCTCGAGCTCCTTGCCGCGGAGCGCACGCAGCGCGGCGGCGAACCGGTCAGCGGTGGACCCCGCTGGTCGAGTGGCGCCCGCCCGGTCTCGATGCGCGTCGTCGCTGTGCTCCGCCGCGACGACACCACCGGCTCCCCGATCGAGACCGGCCGCCCCGTCGCCGTCGACGTCGGCCCCGTCGACCGACAGCACCGGGCGCAGTTCCGGCCGGTGGTCGGCGTCGACGATCGACCGGTACGCCGCGGCGACGGGGTCGCCCAACTCGGCGACGAGTGCGATGCGCTGGTCGATGATCTCGGTGCCGAGCGCGACGAGCCGTTCGTCCCAGATGTCGAGGGTCGTGAGCTTGTCGGCCGCCAGTCCGCGGGCCCGCGCGCTCTTCAGGAGCGAGTTGCGCTGCCTGAGCACCCGGTCGTAGTCGGCCATGACCCCGGAGAGGCGAGGTGAGCGCTGCACCAGCAGCTCGTCGAGCATGCGACGACGGACCCCCGGCTCGCCGCGCACGATCGCGAGGTCTTCAGGAGCGAACAGCACGCTGTGCGCGTAGCGCGGCAGTTCGCGCGTCTTCACCGGCGAGCGGTTGAGCTGCGCACGGTTCGCACCCTGCCGGTTGAGCTGGAGCTCGACGAGCACGCGCCGGTCGCCGTGCGCGAGCTGAGCTCGCACGATCGCCGCGTCGGCACCCGCCCGGATCAGGGCCTGGTCGCTCGAGACCCGGTGCGAGCCGAGCGTCGCGAGGTAGCCGATCGCCTCGACGAGGTTGGTCTTGCCCTGCCCGTTGCGACCCACGAGCACCGTCGCACCGGGGCCGAGTTCGAGCTCGGCGCGGGCGTAGTTGCGGTAGTCGGTCAATGAGAGGCGTGCGACGTGCACGGGCACCACTCCTCTCGATCGACCACGACAACGCTACCCGCGGCCGCCGACACGCCGGCGCCGAGACATCCGCGCCGGTTGAAGGGCCGGTTGAAGGTGTGGCGCGCGCTCAGCGCAGCAGCAGGTTCGGCTGCAGCAGGTAGCGGTAGCTGTCGGAGCCGGCCTGCTCGCGCGAGGTCTGGCTCGTGATGAGCACGGGGCCCGGCTTGTTCGGGTTCTCGGTCTTCGTGAACGAGATGCGCACGTACTCGGAGTGGACGGCGCCGAGGCCGTCGAGCAGGAACTGCGGCTTCAGCGAGACGACCGTGTCGTCACCCGTGAGGATCGCGTCGATCGACTCGGAGGCCTGGGCTTGCTCCGAACCGATCGCCTCGAGGGTGAGCCCGTCGGCCGTGAAGCTGTACCGCAGCGCGGCCTCGCGCTCGAGCACGAGGGCGACGCGGCGAGTGGCCTCGATGAGGTCGGCCGTGTTCATGACGGCGTAGTTGTCGACCGTGTCGGGGAAGAGTCGGCGCACGGGCGGGAAGTTGCCCTTGATGAGCAGCGACGTGACGGTCTTCTTGTCGGCGCTGAAGGCGATGAGCTCGCGGTCGTCGCGGTTCGTGATGGCCACCGAGATGTTGCCGGAGTGGCCGAAGGTCTTGCCGACCTCCTGCAGGGTGCGCGCGGGGACGAGCGCGGTGACCGTGTCGCCATCGCCGCCGCCGACATTGCCGCCGTCCCAGTCGATCTCGCGCACGGCGACCCGGTAGCGGTCGGTCGCGACGAGTCCGAGACTGTTCTCGCGCACCTCGAGCTGCACCCCCGTGATGACCGGGGTGACGTCGTCGCGCGACGCGGCGACGGCGACTTGCGCGACGGCGGCCGCGAACTCCTCGGCCGGGACGAGACCCGACTGCTCGCCGATCTCGGGGATCGACGGGTACTCCTCGACCGGCATCGACAGGAGCGTGAAGCTCGCCGAGCCGCAGCTCACCGAGATGCGGCTCTCTTCGGTGGCGACGCGGACGGGCGCGTTCGGCAGGCGGCCGGCGATCTCGGCGAGGAGCCGGCCGGACACCAGGACGGTGCCCGGCTCTTCGACGTCGGCCTGGATCTCGGTCTGGGAGGACACCTCGTAGTCGAAGGAGGAGAGCACGAGGCCGTCGGCGTTCGCCTGGATCAGCACGCCCGAGAGGATCGGCAGCGTGGTGCGCTGCGGCAGCAGCTTGACGGCGAAGGAAACGGCCTCACTGAAGACGTCGCGATTGACCTGGAACTTCACGGTTCTCCCGTCGTGGATGTCGCTTGGTGGCTCCCATGCTATCCGCAGAGCCGATCGTGATGCCGGTGAATCCGGCTCACCCGTCCGATCGAACGGCGCAGCGCGGCATCCACCATCGACCGGGTCGCCCGGCGCTCGACGCACCTCGACCTCGAGGTTGTGGGAATCACCCCTTTAACCACTCTCTCTTAACGGTGTTAACCGTTGTGGAAACTGTGGATGGTGTTCGGAGACCCGCGGAACGGTGCCGATCGCAGCCGATCGCATCTGTGCACACCGTGTGGATTCGAGCGCGGATGCCTCGAGTGCGCGCAGAACGCCGAACGGTGTTCTGCACAGCCGACCGAACAGTGTCAACAGTCGTGACGCGGTTGCTCGTTAACAATCCACAGGTTCTCCACAACTGTGGGAACCGTTCGGAGATGGTCTGCAGGGGCGCTGCAGAAGGGTGGAAACGGACTCAGCGGTAGCGCGCGGTCTGCTTGATGCGCGCGGTGAGCTCGGTCACCTGGTTGTAGATCGAGCGGCGCTCCTTCATGAGCTCCGAGATCTTCTTGTTCGCGTACATCACCGTGGTGTGGTCGCGATTGCCGAAGAGCTGGCCGATCTTCGGCAGCGAGAGGTTCGTGAGCTCGCGGCAGAGGTACATCGCGATCTGCCGGGCGGTCGCGACGGCCTGCGAACGGCTCGAGCCGTACAGGTCGTCGACGGTGAGCTTGAAGTAGTCGGCCGTCGCCGTGATGATGTCGACCGGCGCGACCACGTTGTCGCTGTCGTCGGTGATGAGGTCCTTCAGCACGGTCTGCACGAGCGGCATGTCGACGGGCGTGCGGTTGAGGCTCGCGAAGGCGGTGACGCGGATGAGCGTGCCCTCGAGCTCGCGGATGTTCGACGAGACCTTCGACGCCATGTACTCGAGGATGTCGTCGGGCACCTGGAGGCGCTCGGACTGCGCCTTCTTGCGAAGGATCGCGATGCGCGTCTCGAGGTCGGGCGCCTGCACGTCGGTGATGAGGCCCCACTCGAAGCGGCTGCGCATGCGGTCCTCGAAGCCGGTGAGGTGCTTGGGCGGCACGTCGCTCGTGATCACGACCTGCTTGTTGTGGTCGTGCAGGGTGTTGAAGGTGTGGAAGAACGCCTCCTGCGTCTCCGCCTTGCCCTGCAGGAACTGGATGTCGTCGATCAGCAGGATGTCGATGTTGCGGTAGCGCTGCTGGAAGAGGGAGCCGCGGTTGTTCGCGATCGAGTTGATGAAGTCGTTCGTGAACTCCTCGGAGGAGACGTACCGCACGCGGATGCCCGGATACAGGCTCATCGCGTAGTGGCCGATGGCGTGCAGGAGGTGCGTCTTGCCGAGGCCGGAGTCGCCGTAGATGAAGAGGGGGTTGTAGGCCTTCGCCGGCGCCTCCGCGACGGCGACGGCCGCGGCATGCGCGAAGCGGTTCGACTGGCCGATGACGAAGCTGTCGAACGAGTACTTCGGGTTGAGGCGGGTGTCGCGCGGCGAGACCGGGCTCGTGTTCTCGAACACCGACTGCGGCGACGCCGGCAGCTCGACGGGGTCGGGTTCGTTCGCGTAGCCGGCCTGCTGCTCGGCGGCGGCCCTCACCTCTTCGAGCTCGGGGTTCACGACGACGTAGAAGGAGGTGACCGGCGACGGCGCCTCGACCGCGCTCATCGCAGAGAGGAGGGAGACGCGCATCCGCTGGTTGAGCATGCTCGCGGTGAAGTCGTTCGGCACCTCGAGGTAGAACGTGCCGGCCGCGATGCCCTTCGGCTCGACCAGGTTCAGGAAACCCTGGAGCATCGGGGTGATCGCGTCGTCGTCAGACAGTCGATCGAGGATCGTCGCCCACGTCTCGGAAATGGGCTGTTCTGTCATCGTTCCCCGCAATCAAGTTCGGTGCTCTCGTGTGCCGCTCATCGATCCCCCATCGACGAAGCGAGCGGCGCGAGGCGTGTGTTCACAGCGTTTTCCACTGCCTGTGGGGAGATTCGGGAACTCGCCCGGGATTCCGCGCACGAAGCTGGGGATAACTGGTGTCAAACGCTATCCGAGGATGCCGCCCCCGACAAATGCCGATCGGAGGATCCGACATCGCGGGCGTGTCGTTCCACAGGATGCATCGAGGTTCGAGCGATACTGTGGGGTTCGAATTGCGCGCTCGTGCGCTCCCGCCGGTTTGACCGGCGGCCGTCGAGGCCGTAGTTTTAATCAGTTGACCCCAGCCCTTTCGGGCACCCAGTTTTCCCGCCGCCGCGCTGCAGCACCTGTCGCAGCCACTTCCCGGCGAGGAGATTCGACAGCCGGAGAAGAAGAATGAGCAAGCGTACGTTCCAGCCGAACAACCGTCGTCGTGCCAAGAAGCACGGCTTCCGCCTTCGCATGCGCACCCGCGCGGGCCGTGCCATCCTGTCGGCGCGCCGCGCCAAGGGCCGCACCGAACTGTCCGCGTAATTCGTCGGTGCTCGCCAAAGCCAATCGCATCACGAGCGCCGACGACTACCGAGTCATCGTGCGCCGGGGTGCGAAGGTCGCCGGTGCCCACACCGTGAGCTACATGCGCTCACGGGAGTCGGGCACCGACGCGCGCTTCGGCTTCATCGTCTCGAAGAAGGTGGGCGGCGCCGTGCGTCGCAATCTCGTCCGCCGCCGCTTGAAGGCGGCGTGCCACGAGGTGCTCGGCGACGGCTTCGCGGGCACCGACGTCGTGGTGCGGGCACTCCCGTCGGCGGCCGAGGCCGACTGGGCCTCGCTCCGGGCCGACGTGATCCGCGCGATCGAGAAGCGCCGCGTGCGCACGTCGGTGCCGGCGCAACAGCAACAGGGCGAGTCGCATGCGTGACTTCGCCCTTTTCGTCGTACTCATCCCCCGCAACCTCGGGGTGCTCCTCATCCGCGGCTACCGCAAGCTGATCTCGCCCCTGTACGGCGACGTCTGCCGCTACTACCCGTCGTGCTCGGCGTACGGCCTCGGTTCGGTGCAGCAGCGAGGTCTCGTCATCGGGTCGCTGCTCACCGGCTGGCGCATCCTCCGCTGCAATCCGTGGTCGCCCGGCGGCATCGACGACGTGCGCCCGGCTCGCCATGACCGGTACCGCGTGACCCGCTTCGGCTGGGTGCTCCCCGCGGGCTACGTGAAGGCGGATGCCTCGGCTCCGGCCGCTCACGTGCACGGTGCGTCGCACACCGGCCACGAGGCATCCTTCGAATTCTCGGCGCAGCGGGTGCAGCCCGCCGCAGCCGCCATGATCTCCTCCCCCAGCCCGTCCCGAAAGGACTGACCGCCACCCATGGACCAACTCATCGGCCTGATCCTCTGGCCCATCAAGTGGGCCGTCGAGCTGATCCTCGTCGCCTTCCACTCGTTCTGGGACTTCATCGGGATGGACCCGAACGCCGGCGTCACCTGGGTGCTGTCGATCGTCGGCCTCGTGCTCGTCGTGCGTGCGGCCCTCATCCCGATCTTCGTGCGTCAGATCAAGAGCCAGCGCCGCATGCTCGAGGTCGCGCCGCAGCTCAAGAAGATCCAGGACAAGTACAAGGGCAAGAAGGATCAGCTCTCGCGCGAGGCCATGTCGCGCGAGACCATGGAGCTCTACAAGAAGACGGGCACCAACCCGCTGTCGTCGTGCCTGCCGCTGCTGCTGCAGATGCCGATCTTCTTCGCACTGTTCTCGGTGCTCAACGACGCGCAGCACGACAAGGCCGGTGTCGGCCTGCTCACCCAGGAGCTCGCGAACTCGTTCGCCAACTCCGAGTTCCTCGGTGCCCCGCTCAACTCGACCTTCATCGGCGAGTGGAACCTCATGGTCGCGGGCCAGCCGTTCAGCATCAACACGATGCTCATCGCCCTCGCGATGATCGTGCTCATGACGGCGTCGCAGTTCATCACGCAGCTGCAGATCGTGTCGAAGAACATGTCGCCCGAGACCAAGGCGAGCCCCATGTTCCGTCAGCAGCGCATCCTGCTGTACCTCCTCCCCCTCGTGTTCGCCTTCTCGGGCGTCGCGTTCCCGCTCGGCGTCATGTTCTACTGGCTCGTCTCGAACTTCTGGACCATGGGTCAGCAGTTCGTCGTCATCCGCAACATGCCGACTCCCGGCAGCGAGGCGGCGAAGGCGCGCGAGGCCCGCCTTGCCAAGAAGGGCAAGCTCGTCGTCGAGGACAAGGACGAGGGAACGACGATCGTCGTCGAAGAGAAGAAGACTCAGCGCCAGCAGCCGATGAGCAAGTCGCGCGCCAAGAAGCAGGGGAAGTAGACCATGACCGACGTGCAGCACGAGGCCGAAGAGCGTTCGACCGCCCAGCTCGAAGAAGAGGGCGACATCGCGGCCGACTACATCGAGGAACTGCTCGACATCACCGATCTCGACGGCGACATCGACATCGACGCCCGGAACGGCCGTGCGTACGTCTCGGTGAACGCCGGTGACGGTGCCAACCTGCGCCTGCTCTCGAAGCCCGAGACCGTGAGCGCACTCCAGGAGCTCACTCGCCTGGCGGTGCAGACGAAGACCGGCTCGTTCTCACGTCTGATCCTCGACATCGGCGGCTCGCGCGACGCGCGCCGCGACGAGCTCGCGACGCTCGTGACGCGCGCGGTCGAGCGGATCGAGGGCGGCGCGGCCGAGGCCTCGCTCCCCCCGATGTCGTCGTACGAGCGCAAGCTCGTGCACGACCTCGTCGCCGAGCAGGGTTTCCACTCGGAGTCGCGCGGCGAGGGCTCCGAGCGTCACACGGTCATCACCCGAGTCGGCTGACGCCGACGCCCGACGTTTCACGTGAAACGATGACCGACGGACTCGAACCCGAACCCGCAGCCGCCGCAGGCTTGTTCGGCGAGCATCTCGAGAAGGGCCGTGCGTTCACCGCCGCCCTTGCGCGCCATGGTGAAGAGCTCGGCCTGATCGGCCCGCTCGAACTTCCCCGGTTGTGGACCCGGCACATCGTCAACAGCGCCCTGGTGGCGCCGCTGCTGCGACCCGGCCGCGTCGGTGACGTCGGCTCCGGTGCCGGGCTGCCCGGCATCGTGCTCGCGATCACACGCCCCGATGTCGAATTCGTGCTGATCGAGCCGATGGAGCGTCGGGTGGCGTGGCTCGAGCGACAGGCGAGGGAACTCGACCTCTCGAACGTGACGGTCGTGCGCGCGCGAGCCGAGGAGTCGAAGCTGTTCGAGTCGCTCGACCAGGTGACCGCGCGAGCCGTGAGCGCACTGCGCACGCTGATTCCCGTGACCGCTCCCCTGGTTCGGCCCGGCGGCGAGCTCGTGCTGATGAAGGGCGCAGGCGTCGACGGCGAGATCGGCAAGGCCGAGAAGGTCATTCGCAAGTACCGGTTGCGCGACGTCGAGGTGCTTCTGCTGGGTGAGGGCGTCGTGCCCGACTCGGAAGTCACCCGCGTGTTCCGCGCCGTAGTCGACTGATCGGGTGAATCGAGCGGTCGGCTGCACCGCCGTGCTCTGCGGACCCTGTCGTTTCACGTGAAACGCGTGGCAGGTGCCGGCGAGCTGTCGAGCGCAGGGTTCTATCGCGGCCTCGGCTGGAGACTCGCCGCTTCCCGCGGTGTCGTGTAGTCCCCCAGGCGGCGGTCCTTCGGTGTCGTGTCGTGAGCAGTCGCGGGCATGTACGTTCGCGTCCGCTTCGCGTGCGCTTCGCGTGCGCGGGACCATATCGATCACCTTCCCGTGTCTGAGCGGTGACGCGTGCCACGCCCGTGCCGGACGGGACTGTGCCTGCCGCCGCCCATCGTCAGCGTGCCTGCACCCGTCGCCACACTGCGCTCCCCCGCGGCCAGGAGGAGTCGTCTGTGCCACCGGCGGCGAGACGATCTTCGGTCGTCCGTTCAAGGTGTCGATGATCACGGGCCTTGCGAGTGGCAGCGTGAGCCAGGCGCCGAGGACGCCGCGCGCGATCACGCGTGCGTTCGGGAGGGGTGTGCGGGCCGATGGGCTTCGCGACCTGAAGTCGACGCGTTCCCGCACCCGATCGAACAGCTCGGTCACCGCCGCGGCCACGAACCCGTGCAGCAGCGCTCGTATTGCGCGATCTCGGTCGAACGCGAGGATGCGCCAGCCCTGTTGGCGCAGTGCTGGGTCGACCAGCACAGCAGTGGGGCTTGGATGCCCGCTCCAGCACGGACCAATGCCGCCGGAGTCGTCGCGCCGAGCGCCCGGGGCGAACGTTCGCGACGAGTCCCACGGCACGGGTACTTCATGAACCTGATGGTGGCCGGCCGGTGGATGCTGCGTCGCCGGCGTGAGCAGAACGGGTTGGTCGTCCTGATGGGTCGCACATGTGCTTCACGTCAAACGGTGGCGTCGACGCGACCATCGCTCGGTCGCGCGGACGGCATCCGGGTGGGCGCAGCCGCGATGAGGCACATCAGGGAGGTCGAGACGTCAGGGGGACGTGGCACGGTGCTTGGCTGAACTGGCGGCCCAAAGGCCACGCGTGTCTGCCCCGGGAGTTCCTCCAGCCGGCCTCCGTTTCGTTGGAGCGGGTCGGTGAATTGGGGGGTGTGTGGGGCGAATCTTGAGTGTCGCGCGACACCGGGTTCCAAGGCGATCGAGTCCATCTCTGGACGGGCGACGGGCGCGTGGGAGAGCTGGGGAGTCCGGGTGCGTGATGGGAGCGATGTGGCTCTTCCCCGGTGCGACCCGTTCGGAGAGCGACTCGGCACGGTCGGTGGGTTGACTCCTTCGATGCGCCCCCCGATCCTTCGCTGCACCGTCGGTCGTGCCTGATTGGATCGCCGAGCGCGTCGTGGATGCACGGTGATCTGCACAGTGAGGCAGATCGAGTGCGCCGATCGTGGTTGCCGTTCGTTCAGGATGCGGCCGGTCAGGGCTTCGTACCGAGAGCGGACGTCGCAACTCGTGTGGGGAGGTCGCCGGATGCCGCTCGCTCTGCTGGGCGCGTTGCGGCCGCGCCGTCACCTTGGATGTCGGACCCTCGGGCCGTTCGGCCCAAAGCGGCGGCCCGAGTTGGGAGGCTCTGCGGCTGAAATGGCTCACATGGTCGGAACGGCTCGTGGCTCGACCGGGCCGCCGTGAGGCGGGTCAGCTTCGGGTGCGGCCGGTCTGACCGCCTCGTGAGAGCGACGGCGGGCACCTTGGGCGAGTGCCCCGCGGTTGGGGTCTGGCGCATCCCGAGCTGATCGGCCGCTCCCCCATGGCCGGCGGGTGGCCTCAGCCTTCGAGAGCCATCACGTGGCATTCAACCCTGCAGGGCAGAGCGCACTGCTGAACCTGACGCGAAGGGCTGGCCGCTGGGAGTGCTCGGCAGCGCCTGTGGGCCGATTGAGGCCGGGCTCGTCGGTCGACATCTCGATTCCAGCGGCAATTTGTGCGACCCCGTTCACGTCCACCGCCCCTCGGATCGATCAGCGAGCCGTTCGTGTCAGTCGGTTGGCGGAGTCTGTGACCGAGGATCGAATGCGTTCGTCGCCGAGCGCACACAGTCTCCCGACTCCGCCAGGTATTGTCTCCGTTGCGAGTGGCTGATGGTGAGCAGTTGGAGTTCGTTTCACGTGAAACGGCGAATGCGCCGTGGCCGGTGAGGTGCACGCAGTCACGGATTCGGCCGGCGTCGCCACATCGACGGGTGCGAGCGTGGAGAGCTCGCGTGCTCCGGCATCGATCGGCGTGATGCCATGACAGCCGGGGAGCTTCGGGAACTCGGGACGGTACTCGCGACGTTTCACGTGAAACATCAGGCGCCTGACATGCGAGTGCCACTCCCCCACGCGCATGCGCAGCGGCGCGATGGCCGGGCGCCGAACTGAGCTCCAGTCTGCGGCGAGGGTTCGGACTCCCCGTGGTTCCGACTCGCACGGCAGGGTCGATCCGTGTGACCGCGATCCCGTCATGACCTCCTGCCGACGAACCTGACCACGCGGCGACTGCACGATGATCGAGTCTGGACATCGTCTCCGCTCCGAAGAGCTCAACTCGGCGACCCGAGCCATCACGCTCGCTCGTGGCAGTGGTGGTCATTCCCCCGATCACTGAACGGCGAGCTCGCTCGGCCTGGTTCCGGGAGATCGGCGAACTCGCCTCCGCGCTCACCAGGACGGAGGTCGCGGGAGGACAGCACTCCTCGGGGCGGACTGCCCGCCCGGCGAACCGGCGCCACGTGAGCCAATGGTCGAGCGCCTCACGCGAAGAGCCGAGCCTGATCCGGTTCGCGACATCGTGTTGGCACGCGGCGACTCACGGGCACGCCGACGTCGATGCCGCCCGGCCAGGCGGGATGACGATCGCCGCACTTGCCACTCGTCTTGGTGAGCCCTCGACACCGCTCCGCTCAAAGCCGCCGGCGGCGGGTGACTCGGGTGAGCGGGCCACGCGACCTGCCCCGGATCGAGGACTCCGAGCGTCGGCAGCTGAGGGACGATCTGGTGGCGTTTCACGTGAAACATTGAGCACCCAGTGCACCCGCCGCGCTGTTTCACGTGAAACGGCAGCACCGGTGAGCGCAGTCTTCTCTCGAACCGCGGTTTCGCGGGCGCTGGTCGGTCGGGACGGTTAAGCTTGACTCTCGGGTCGCGACATCCACTTGCGGCCGATCGGCGGCGGTTGGGAGACGACGGCATGACACCTGGTGGAGGACGAGGATGGTTCCATCGTCGACGTTCCCACCAGAATGAACCGCCTGTCGACCCGATCCCTGAGGGCAACGGTTCGAACAGCTCGACTCCCCCGGCTGACCTGCCGCCCGAACAGCAGACGTCCGGCATCGAACGACTCGCAGCGTCGGTGACCGAGCCGCCAATCAGTGCAGGTCCGCACCAGGCCGTTCCGGCGGCTCCCGAATCGCGTGTCGATGCGTACCCAGCGGATCCGCGGCCGTCAGCGGCGATCGATTGGGATGCCGCGACCGCGGCCGCGCTGACCGACGAGGGCGAGCGGACGGACGGCTCGAGCGGGCACCCTCTCGATGCCGATCACGGGCCCGACCGCCTGCTCGAGGACCTCATCCGCGAAATCGTCGGAGACGCCGCGGTCGACACCGCAACGGCGCTGCACGCTGACCCCAACGCCGAGCCTGTCGCGGTACGGGAAGAGAAGCCCGACGAGCGTTCGGCCGCTGCAAGTGCGCCATCGCCGGTCGCCGAGGCGGGCACCGACGACATCGAGCGTGCTCCCGCGAGCGACGGAACTGCACGAATCGGTGAGCAGCCGCTCGCCGAGGTCGAACTCACGGCGGCACCGATGTCGCAGGTCGCAGCGGCGACCGCGCTCGAGGAGCCCGCGCCCGAGGAAGAGGTGCCGGCCGTGGCGGTCGCGCCTGACGTGGCGCTCGCTGAGACCAGCGCTCCCGCCGAGCCGACCACTCCCGCCGAGGACGCGGCGCCCACCGAGTCATCCGCTCAGGCGCAAGCAGCGCCTGCTGCAACGCAGCCCAATGCCACCACCGATGTTTCACGTGAAACATCGATCGATCACGGAGGAACTCCCCTGGCCTACGAACTTGCCGACGAGACCCGTCGGCGCATCGCGCTCGAGGAGGCTGTGCTCCCCCGTCCGGCGCAGACTCGCGTGCTCACCATCTCGAATCAGAAGGGCGGCGTCGGCAAGACGACGACCGCGGTGAATCTCGCGGCCGCGCTTGCGCGTTCGGGAGCCC
The DNA here is from genome assembly GCF_042725165.1 of Agromyces sp. NPDC127015. Lineage (NCBI taxonomy): Bacteria > Bacillati > Actinomycetota > Actinomycetes > Micrococcales > Microbacteriaceae > Agromyces > Agromyces sp. NPDC127015. Next base: position 408,116 of record NZ_JBHXDI010000001.1, read on the forward strand.
GAGTGCTCGTCATCGACCTCGACCCGCAGGGCAACGCGTCGACGGCCCTCGGCGTCGACCACCGCTCGGAGAAGAAGAGCGTGTACGAGGTGCTGGTCTCCGACCTTCCCCTCGCCGAGGTCATCCAGCCGTCGACCGAGCACGACGACCTCGACTGCGTGCCGGCGACCATCCACCTGGCCGGCGCCGAGATCGAGCTCGTCTCGCTCGTCGCCCGCGAACAGCGACTCCGCCGTGCGCTCGACGCCCACCTCGCCTCGATGGACGAGCCGTACCATTACGTCTTCATCGACTGCCCGCCGTCGCTCGGACTCCTGACGATCAACGCGTTCGTGGCAGCTCGTGAGGTGCTCATCCCGATCCAGTGCGAGTACTACGCACTCGAGGGGCTCTCGCAGCTGCTCAGCAACATCGAGCTCATCGAGAAGCACCTCAATCCCGAGCTGCGACTCTCGACGATCCTGCTCACGATGTACGACTCCCGCACCAACCTGGCACAGCAGGTGGCACAGGAGGTTCGCGACCACTTCCCCACCCAGACGCTCGAGACGATCATTCCCCGATCGGTTCGTGTGTCGGAGGCACCGAGCTACGGCCAGAGCGTGATCAGCTACGACTTCGCGTCGAGCGGGTCGCTCTCGTACCGTGAGGCGGCAGCCGAGATCGCCCGACGTGGCGCTGCGAAGACCGAGGAGTCGAACTGATGGCAAGCAAGCGAACCGGACTCGGGCGGGGCATCGGCGCGCTCATTCCGACAGTCGATGAGAGCACGAGGGCGAATCGCCCGGTCGATGTGTTCTTCCCCGACGCCGACTCGACGCCGGCCACGGCGGTGGCTGCGGTGGAGCAAGCGGCGTCCGCCGAAGAGCTGGTCACCGTTCCCGGTGCGCGGCTTGCGCGCCTCGACCCGAACGACATCGTGCCGAATGCCGTGCAGCCGCGGAGTGTCTTCGACCCCGACGATCTGGCCGAGCTCGTGCACAGCGTGCGAGAGTTCGGCGTGCTGCAGCCGATCGTCGTGCGCCCGCACCCCGACCAGCCCGGCAAGTACGAGCTCGTCATGGGCGAGCGTCGGCTCCGTGCGACGAAGGCCGCCGGCCTCGACACCATCCCGGCGGTCGTCAAGGACACCGCCAACGAGGACATGTTGCGCGATGCGCTGCTCGAGAACCTGCATCGATCGCAGCTCAACCCGCTCGAAGAGGCGTCGGCCTACCAGCAGCTGCTGGCCGACTTCGGCATCACGCAGGAGGAACTGGCGAACCGCATCGGGCGTTCGCGTCCCCAGATCTCGAACACGCTTCGCCTGCTGAAGCTCCCCGAGCCCGTGCAGCTCCGCGTGGCAGCCGGCGTGCTCACCGCCGGGCACGCTCGCGCGATCCTCTCGGTCGGTGACGCCGCCGAGATGCAGCGCTTCGCCGACAAGATCGTGAACGAGGAGCTCTCGGTGCGCGCCGCCGAGTCGATCGCCTCGCAGGAGCCGAAGGCGGCCGCGCGAGTGAAGCCATCCGCCGGCAAGCGACAGGACTTCCTGGACGATCTGGCGACCCGACTCGGCGATCGGCTCAACACGCGGGTCAAGATCGCTTTGGGCGCCAGAAAAGGCCAGATCAGCATCGATTTCGCGACCGTTCAGGACCTTCGTCGAATTCTCACGGAGCTGGGCGAGGAACTCGACGGCGTGTGATCACGACTCGTCGGGAGAATGGCTCCTGACGAACTGAAAACCGTCGATTTCGAGGGCTCGTTCCAGTGGAACGGGCCCTCGTTCGTCACGCTCGCCGAGCCGCCTGACGCGTGTGCGCCGCCCGCACGAGTTCGCTGTACAACGTCGAGGCCGTCGATCCCGATGCCTCGATCGCGAGTGGAACGAGGGAGGTCTCGGTCAGCCCCGGAAGCACGTTCGCCTCGAGGAACCAGGGTGTGCCCGCGGCATCCACGATGAAGTCGACGCGCGAGAGGTCGCGGAGTCCGAGGGTCGAGTGTGCGGTGATCGCGGCCGCCGTCGCGTTCGCGAGTGCGTCGTCGCCGAGTCGCGACGGTGCGTAGAACGTGGTCTCCCCCGCGTTGTACCGCGCGTCGAATCCGTACACCCCGGCCGTCGGTTCGATCTCGACCGCGGGCAGCGTCGCCGGCCCGTCGCCGGTGTCGACGACCGTGATCGCGATCTCGGTGCCGACGATGCGGCGCTCGACGACGGCGATGTCGTCGTACGTGAAGGCTTCGACCATCGCGCGAGCGAGCGCGTCGGGGTGGTCGACGATCGAGACGCCCTGCGCCGATCCGCCGGAGCCGGGCTTCACGACCAGGTCGCCGTCGAGCCTTTCGCGCACGACCCGCAGCACGCTCGCCGCACCGAGTTCGCGGAAGGCCTCGTGCGAGAGCACGATCGACTCGGGGACCGCGACGTCGGCGCCCGCGACCAGTGAGCTCGCGACCGGCTTCGACCAGGCGCGCCGGGCGGCTGCACCGGTCGAGCCCACGGTCGCGAGGTCGAGCGCGGCGAGCAGGTCGAGCAGCGAGCCGTCCTCTCCGCTCGATCCATGCAGCGCGGGGAATACGACATCGGGACGCTCGGCCGCGAGGTACGGCAGGAGCCCGGCATCGGGATCGCGCAGGACCACGCGGTGCCCGGCCGCCGTGAGCGCATCGGCGACGCGTCGCCCGGAACGAAGTGAGACGTCGCGCTCATGCGAGATGCCGCCGGCGAGGACGACGACGAGAAGACCAGCAGATTCGCTCATGATCAGGGGTTTCTCCAGTGCTCGAATCGACGTGACGGTTTGGTTCGCGGGCTACTTGAGGTCGGATGGGGGCGCCTGTTCGACGCCTGGGGTCAGCGGCAGCTGCAGCGTGCCCGTTCCAGCGAAGGTGTCGAGCAGGTCGAGTTCGCCGTTGACGACCGTCGCGAGGCGGCGGACGCCGAGGCGGATGGCCTCGGGCGTCGGGTAGCAGAACGACAGGCGCATGGCGTGACGACCGCGGCCGTCGGCGAAGAATGCCGTTCCGGGCGTATACGCGACGAGTTCCTTGACCGCGCGCGGCAGCATCTGCTTCGAGTCGAGGACATCGGGCATCGTGACCCACACGTAGAACCCGCCGTTCGGGTTCGTCCACGACAACTGCGGCAGGTACTCCCCCAGCGCCTCGATCATCGCGTCCTTGCGTTCGCGGTACACGCCGCGGAAGGTGTCGATCTGGCCCCGCCAGTCGGCGGTGGCGAGGTACTCCGAGACGACGAGCTGGCTGAACGACGACGGTGACAGCACGGCCGACTCGGCCGCGAGGATGAGCTTCTCGCGGATCGCGTGCGGCGCGAGTGCCCAGCCGACACGGAACCCGGGCGCGAGCGTCTTCGAGAACGAACCCAGGTAGATGACCCCCTCGGGGTCGAGCGAACGGAGCGCGTTCGGTGCCGGCTCGTCGAAGTGCAGCAGCCCGTAGGGGTTGTCCTCGAGCACCAGGATCTCGTTCGCCCGGCAGATCTCGAGGATCTCGGGCCGGCGCTCGGCCGACAGCGTCACCCCGGCCGGGTTGTGGAAGTTCGGGATCGTGTACAGGAACTTGATGCGCCGACCCTGCCCGCGCAGGTGCGCGATGGTCTGGCGCAGCGCCTCGGGGATGAGCCCGTTCTCGTCCATCGCGACGTGCACCACCGACGCCTGGTAGGAGCGGAACACCCCCATCGCGCCGACGTACGACGGCGCCTCGGCGAGCACGACGTCGCCAGGATCGAGGAACAGCTTCGCGACGAAGTCGAGCGCCTGCTGGGACCCGGTCGACGTCACGACGTTGTCGACCGTGCCGTCGATGCCCTCGATCGCCATCACCTCGAGGATCTGCTCGCGGAGCACCGGGACGCCCGCTCCCCCGCCGTACTGGAGGGCGACGGGGCCCTGCTCGCGCATGACCTTGTCCATCGACGACGTGATCAGGTCCTGCGGCAGCGCCGAGACGAACGGCATGCCGCCGGCGAGCGAGACGACCTCGGGGCGCGAGGCGACGGCGAAGAGGGCCCGGACTTCTGAGGCGGCGAACCCGGCGGCTCTCTCGGCGTAATTCGCGTACCAGGGGTCGAGATTGTTGCCGGTCCGCTGGGGGACGCCGTCAGAGGTCACTGCGCTATCCGTTCTGCTCAGGAGTTCCATGCTAGTTGCCGGAGAACCGGCGGATCGACGGGTTACGGGAGCCCGTGTCCGAGCGCGGTGCACGCGGCACGAGGCATCCCGCTACGACGAAGGACCCGCCCGGCTGGTGCCGGACGGGTCCTTCGTACGATGCGACCGCCGACTACGAGATGTAGGCGGCGAGGTCGGCCTCGAGGGCCGGCTTGGGCTTGGCGCCGACGAAGCTCTTGACGACCTCGCCGCCCTGGAACACCTTGAACGCGGGGATCGCGGTGATCTGGTACTTCATGGCGAGGCTCGGGTGCTCGTCGACGTTGAGCTTGACGATGTCGATCTTGTCGGCGTGCTCGGTCGCGATCTGGTCGAGGATCGGGCTGACCGCGCGGCACGGGCCGCACCACTCGGCCCAGAAGTCGACGATCACGGGCTTGTCGTTCTTGAGCACCTCCTGCTCGAAGGTGGCCTCGGTCACAGCGCGTGCGCTCATTGCGTTCTCCTTGGTTGAAACGTCGTGATACCGGCTGATCCGGTGTCGATGGGATGCCGAGTGTCAGTCGACGACGGCGAACTCGCTCTCGAGCACGGCCTCGGCCGCGTTCTCGTTGCCGATCGAGGCGAGGTAGTGCTCGGCGTCGAGCGCGGCGGCCGCGCCCGAACCGGCGGCGGTGATCGCCTGGCGGTAGTGCGGGTCGATGACGTCGCCGGCGGCGAACACGCCCTCGATGCTCGTCTTGGAGCTGCGGCCGGCGACCGCGACCGTGCCTTCGGGCGTCAGGTCGAGCTTGCCGTGCACGAGGTGCGTGCGGGGGTCGTTGCCGATCGCGACGAACAGGCCGTCGAGCGGCAGGTCGCGCTCCGCGCCGGTCTCGGTGTCGCGCAGCGTGACACCGGTCACGGCGGTTTCACCGAGCAGGCGGGCGACCTCGGCATTCCAGATGAACTCGATCTTCTCGTTGTCGAAGGCCCGCTGCTGCATGATCTTCGACGCCTTGAGCGAGTCGCGGCGGTGGATCACGTAGACCTTGTCGGCGAAGCGGGTGAGGAACGTCGCCTCCTCCATCGCCGAGTCGCCGCCGCCGACGACCGCGATCGTCTTCTGGCGGAAGAAGAAGCCGTCGCAGGTCGCGCACCACGACAGGCCGTGGCCGGAGAGCACGTCTTCCTCGGGCAGGCCGAGCTTGCGATAGGCCGAGCCCGTGGCGTAGATGATCGTGCGCGCCTCTTCGACGCCGCCGTTGCCGAGCTTGACGCGCTTGACGGGACCCTCGAGCTCGAGCTCGACCACGTCGTCGTACACGACCTCGGTGCCGAAGCGCTCGGCCTGCTGCTGGAACGCCGTCATGAGGTCGGGGCCCATGATGCCCTCGGGGAAGCCGGGGTAGTTCTCGACCTCGGTGGTGTTCATGAGCTCACCGCCGATCTCGACGGAACTCGCGATGAGCAGGGGTTTCAGCTGCGCGCGGGCCGCATAGATCGCGGCGGTGAACCCGGCCGGGCCCGAACCGATGATGATGATGTCGCGCAACGGGTGCTCCCTCTCGTGCAAGTGGCATCCGAGGCATCCGGATGTCACGCCATGGTCAACACAGTCTAGGCGTCGCGTATTCCGGCGGCCCGAACGCGACGCCCGTGTGACGGATGCCGCGGCCGACGCGCGATCCCGGACGTCAGCGTCGACGGAGTCGGGCGAGTGCCGGTTCGGCGAAGCCGCGGAACTCGGGCGAGCGCAGCAGCCAGAGGCCGCCGAAGTACAGCGCCGACATCACGGCACCGATGACGACCATCGAGACGATGGCGCCGAACCTGCCGGACACGGCGAAACCGCCTTGGCTGGTTCCGCCGAGCACGACGAGCAGCACGAGGCCCGCGGCGACCGGGAGGACGAGCGCGATGAGCGAGCGGACGATCGCCACCCCGATCCGTCGACCGTCGAGGGTGGTCAGCCGACGACGCAGCAGCAGTGTCGCGAGGATGAACTGCGCGATGACGGCGACGGTGGTCGCGAGCGCGACGCCGACGCCGATCCAGGGGAGCGGCAGGATGAGGCAGGTGAACGCGGCGATCGTGAACACGACCACTTGGAAGAGCGTGAAGAAGAAGGGCGTGCGGGTGTCGTTGAGCGCGTAGAACGTGCGCTGCACGACGAACAGGAGGCTGAACGGCACGAGTCCGAGGGCGAAGGCGATGAGGATGTTGCCGATCGCGGATGCCGCGGCCAGTCCGGTCTGGAACACCGCGCCGAACGGGTACGCGACGACCATGAGTCCTGCTGCCGCGAGCATGAGGATGACGAGGACGCCGCGAATCGCACTGGAGAGATCGGAGCGGACCTCACCGAGATCGTCGCGGGCGGCGTGCTCGCTCATGCGCGTGAAGTAGGCGGTCGCGATCGAGACCGTGATGACCGAGTGCGGCAGCATGAAGACGAGCCAGGCGGTGTCGACTGCTGCGACCGATGCGCCGTAGCCGGACGCGATGGACAGCACGCGCGACTGCACGATGCCGGCGAAGGTCGTGAGCAGCAGCATGCCGAAGGTCCAGCCGGCGAGCTTGCCGGCCGCGCGCAGGCCAGCGCCCCGCCAGGCGAAGTCGGGCCGGAAGCGGAGGCCCACGCGACGCCAGAACCAGAACAGCACGAGCGCCTGCACGGCGATGCCGAGCGTCGCAGAGCCGGCGAGCAGCGCGACCATGCCGCTCGTCCAGTCCGCGACCTCGCGCTGGCCATCGGGGTCGAAGCCGTAGATCAGGCCGAAGACGAGGAGGCCGGCGATGGCCACGACGTTGTTGAGCACCGGTACCCAGGTGAACGGGCCGAAGCTGCGGCGGGCGTTGAGCACCTCGCCGAGCAGCGTGTAGAGGCCGTAGAAGAAGATCTGCGGCATGCACCACCACGCGAAGGCGATGGCAAGCGGCAGCATCGTCTTGTTCGTGCCGGCGTAGAGCGTGGTGAGCAGCGGGGCCAGTGCCGTGGCGACGACCGTCGCACCGAGCAGGATCACCATCGCGAGGGTCAGCAGCTTGTTGATGTAGCCGCTTCCGCCGTCGGCGTGAGCCGAAGCACGGACGATCTGCGGAACGAGCACGGCGCTCAGGACGCCGCCCGCGACGATGACATAGACGGTGTTCGGCAGCCCGTTCGCCACGGCGAACGCGTCACCGCTGACCGAGCTGACGACACCGATGGTGCCCGCGAGCACGATCGCCTTGACGAACCCGAGGATGCGGGAGACGAGCGTTCCCGAGGCCAGGAACAGGCTCGCCTTGCCGATATGGTCGTCAGTCACGCTTCGGGTCCTCGTCGTCCTGGGTCTCGTCGGCGCGCTCTGCGGTGTCGACACCGGCTCGGGCGGTTTCGCGTTCTCCGGCATCGTCGCCGGCTTCGACCGCAGCCGCGGCATCCGCGATCTCCGCCGCGTCGGCGGCACCGCCGGCCTCCGCAGACTTCGCTACCCCGCTCTCCGCAATCGCACTGCTCGCCTCGGCCGCGCGCTGCTTGCGCCGGCGGCGGATGTTGCGCCAGATGCCGAACCCGAAGAAGAGCACGACGGCGGTGGCCAGGATGACGGCGCCGAGGCCCTCCCAGTCGGCCTGGACGTTGCCGCTGATGTAGACGGTACGGCCGATGGCGACCCCGGTCGGGGAGGCCAGCGAGATCGCGATGGTGACCTCGCCGCGGCCGACGCCGGCGGCGATCGGGACCTGCACCGTGCTGCGCGACTCGGCGGGGATCGTCTCGGTGACGCTCTCCTCGACCACCAGGCGACCGTTCGACGGGTCGGCCGACACGACGACCGTCACCGGGTACGGCAGCGCGTTGAGCACGGTGATCGGCAACGGCGACTCACGGGCGAAGATGTTGACGCTCGACGACGGCACGACCGAGACGCCCGCGAGCGTCGCTCGGCGGTCGGCCAGCCACTGGGCGGCCGCCGCGTCCCAGGCAGCGGGGTCGGCGAGCCAGGCGACGTCGAACAGCGCGAGCAGGTCGCGGCGCACCGGGCCGGTGAGGAGGCGCGGATCGTCGAGCACGGTCGAGAACTGGCCCACCTCGGCCTCGAGGTCGAGCATGCGCTGAGCGGTCGTCGTGCGCTGCGGGTCCTCCGGTTCGTCGACCAGCGTGCGCGCCACCGGCGGAGCCCCGATCGCTCCGGCGAGGCCGGTCGGCTGCACTGACGCGTCGTTCGTCAGCTGCCCGAGCGTCGCGGCCACCCGCACGGAGTGCTCGCCCGCATCGCGGTCGAAGGTCGCGAGCAGGGCCGGCCCGCCCGCGGCCGGCGCGACGGCGAACTCGGCGAGCAGCTGCCCCGTCGCCGAGCGCCACGCCGTGTCACTTCCGGCAGCGGATGCCTCGCGCAACGGCGCGGTGATCCTCGCGTCGGCGACGAGTGCCGTCGAGCCGTCGATCGAGGCCGTCGCGGAGACGGCCGAGTCGGTGGGCGCGACGTTGCCGGGAGCGAGGATCGTCGTCGTCAGGCCGGCGGCGTCGAGTCGGCCGAGGTCGCCGGTGGCGACGGTGTCGTCGGCCGGCCAGGCGAGATCGGTGCGGGTGTACGGCCACTCGAGCAGCGCCTCGGTCGATGGCACCTCGCCGGGCACCGGCGGCGTCTCGGTCGGCGTCGGCGAGGGGGTGTCGGCCGGGCCGTCGGTGGGTGTCGTCGTCGGCGGGAGCGTGGCCGGCACGGTCGCGTCGGCCGTGGGCGTCGGTTCGTCGATCGGCGCCTGTTCGCCTTCATCCGTGCCGGGCTCGGGTTCGATCGGCGTCGTGAACGCCGACGGGTCGAGCACGTCGCTGAAACTCGTGGGCGCGAGCATCGTGGTCAGTCCGAGCTGCGCCTGCAGCGCGACATCCGCGTCGGCGTAGGCCAGGGGGAAGATCTCGTTCGTGACCGTGCCCAGCCGTGCGAGCCACGCGGTCGCCGACTCGGGAGCGGCGCTGCCGAGCGCACGGATCGACGCGATGATGCGCGGGTCGACGCCGATGGCGACGGGCCGGTCGGCGACGGCGTCGAGCTGCCGGCTGAGGAGGCCGAGCGGCGCCGTCCACTCCTCGAGGGTCGCGGCGTCGATCATGCCCGTCGTCTGCTCGGGGATGGTGAGCGGATACGCGAACGCGACCGTGGTCTTCGCGCCGGCGGTGCCCGTGGGCGTCGCGAACGCGTCGGCGCCGGTCGCGACGACCGTGCCGTCGACGACGAGCTCCGCGCCGAGCCCGATGACGGGCGCTGTGGGGTCACCGAGCGCGCTCGACGGGACCGTGAACGTGACCGTGGTCGATCCGCCGGCACTCGTCGCGCGGGACTCGGCCGTGCCGAGCTCGACGGCGGACGGCGGCGTGCCGTCGCCGACCCCGAACCAGGCGTCGAGTTCGTCGGCGTCGTCGATCGGCTCCTCGGCCCGGGTCAGCCGCAGCGTGCCGGCGGCGAGCTGCTCGGCCGTGGCGTTGTCGAGCTCGACCTGCACGGTGAGCGGACTGCGGGGGTCGATCGTTGTCGACGTCGCGGGCGCGAGGTGCAGCCTGACGCCCTCCGCCTCGGCGGACGCAACGGCTTCGGCCTGCGCACGTGCCTGCGCTGAGGCGGCGTCGCCGACCCCGGCCGACGAGGCTCCGCCGGAGAGGGCGAGCGCGCCGAGGGGGGCGGCGATCACCGCGATCACCGAGGCGGCGGCGACGCCGAGCACGACGCCCCGACGGTGGGTGAGCCGATCGCCGCGCGCGCGCGCAGGGGTCGAGTCGGCTGCCATGCAGGCGATTCTACGGGTCGGGGGCGGGGCATCCGCTCGGAACGGCGGCGCACGACGCCCGCTTAACATAGGGGGCATGCAGAGTGTCGCGACAGCCCTCGACCGTTTGGCCGAGTCGGCGGCCTCGCCGACCGTCGCACCGCTCGCGGCCGCCTTCGAGCGCGCCGGACGGGAACTCGCGCTCGTCGGCGGGCCAGTGCGCGACGCCTTCCTCGGGCGGTCCACGAACGACCTCGACTTCACGACGGATGCGACGCCCGACGAGATCCTCGCGATCGTCAAGCCGATCGCCGAGGCGCACTGGGACATCGGCCGCCAGTTCGGCACGATCGGCGCGAAGATCGCCGGCGAGACCGTCGAGATCACGACGTACCGGGCCGACTCGTACGACGGCGAGTCGCGCAAGCCCGAGGTCGTCTTCGGCGACTCGCTCGAGGGCGACCTCACCCGCCGCGACTTCACCGTCAACTCGCTCGCGCTGCGCCTGCCCCGGCTCGAGCTCGTCGACCCGTCGGGCGGCATCGAAGACCTCCTCGCCGGGGTGCTGCGCACGCCCTCCGCGCCCGAGCAGTCGTTCGGCGACGACCCGCTCCGCATGATGCGCGCCGCGCGGTTCGCCGCCCAGCTCGGCTTCGACGTCGAAGAGGGCACGCTCGCGGCGATGTCGGCGCTCGCACCCGAGATCGACCGCATCTCGGCCGAGCGCGTTCGCGACGAGCTGTCGAAACTGCTGTCGACGAGGTCGCCGGCCCGAGGCATCCGCCTGCTCGTCGACACCGGGCTCGCCGATCGCGTGCTGCCAGAGGTGCCGGCGCTGCGCCTCGAACGCGACGAGCACCACCGCCACAAGGACGTCTACGAGCACAGCCTCACCGTGCTCGAGCAGGCCATCGACTACGAGATCTCGCGCGGCGTGCTCGAATCGCCCGACCTCGTCGTCCGCCTCGCCGCGCTGCTGCACGACATCGGCAAGCCCGCCACCCGCCGGTACGAGTCGGGCGGGGCGGTGAGCTTCCACCACCACGACGTCGTCGGCTCGAAGCTCGCGAAGAAGCGCCTGCGGGCGCTGCGGTTCGACAACGACACCGTTGCGGCGGTCGGGCGGCTCGTCGAGCTGCACCTGCGATTCTTCGGCTACGCGGATGCCTCGTGGTCGGACTCGGCCGTGCGCCGCTACGTGCGCGACGCGGGGTCGGACGAGCAGCTCGAGCGCCTGCACATCCTGTCGCGGGCCGATGTGACGACCCGCAATCGCCGCAAGGCCGACCAGCTCGCATTCGCGTACGACGACCTCGAGGAGCGCATCGCCCGGCTCGCCGAGGAGGAGGAGCTCGCCTCGGTACGGCCCGAACTCGACGGCCAGCAGATCATGGCCGCGCTCGGCATCCGGCCGGGCCCGGTGGTCGGCGAGGCGTACAAGTACCTGCTCGACGTGCGGCTCGACGAGGGTCCGATCGGCGAGGAGGCCGCGCGCGAACGCCTGCTCGCCTGGTGGGCCGCGCGCGAGCAGTAGCGCGCGCCGGGCGCGCAGCGCGCGCCGCGCGGCGGCCACGCGAGTGTGACCGTTTCGACCGAGCGTGGCGGCGAGACCGGCAACCTTCGGCGGGCCCGGCAACGCTCGCCGCGCACGCGTCGTCGTCACTGGTCCTCCACACCGGATGCTTCGGCCAGACGGTGCACGGAGCGGGTTCAGTCGCGGGCGGAGGTGGCGATTCGTGCCAGCGTTGCGGCGTGGATTCAACGGACCGGCGCCGGGCAGAGCTCGTCACGACGCGGGCGCTCGCGCTCGAAGGACGCGACCCGCGAGCGAGTTCGGGCGAGCTCACGCGCCTGCGCCGCGGTGTCTTCGTGAACTCGGAGACGTGGCGGTCGGCGGGACACGACGAGCGATACCTGATGAGGGTGAGCGCCGTGCTCGAGACGCGGCGAGTCGATGCGGTGCTCTGCAACGTGTCGGCCGGCGTCGTCTGGGGCCTGCCGATCGTCGGCCCGCACCACGGCGCCGTCCATCTCGTCGCACCGGAGCGCTCCGGGGTCCGCAGCAAGAACGGCGTCACGTGGCACCACGAGCCGGTCGCCGACGAGGAGACCGTCGAGCACGACGGGTTCCTCGTGACGAGCTTCCGGCGAACCGTCGTGGACCTCGTACGGGCGCTCCCGTTCGCCGCGGCGGTCGCGGTCGTCGACGTGGCGCTCGGCGCGGCGACGATGCATCCGCATCATCCGGCGCTCGCGGGCGTCTCGCGCGAGCACCTGCTCGAGGCGATCGAGGCGATTCCCGGGCGGCGCGGGGTGCGCTCGGCGCGCATCGCCGTGGCGTTCGGCGACCCCAGGTCGGGCTCGCCCGGTGAATCGGTCAGTCGCGCGAACATGCATCTGCTCGGCTACCCGGCACCCGAGCTGCAGGTCGCATTCCCACGACCGGGAGGCGGTCGCGACATCGTCGACTTCGACTGGCCGGAGTTCGGGGTGTTCGGCGAATTCGACGGACGCGGCAAGTACGTTCGGCCCGAGTACCTGAAGGGGCGCACGACGGCCGAGGCGGTGCTGCTCGAGAAGGAGCGTGAGAACCGCGTGCGTCATCATCGCCCGTTCGGAGCCCGTTGGGACTGGACAGCGGCCGTACGGCCCCCACTGCTCGACGCCGAACTCCGCCGTGCCGGGCTGCGCCCGCTCCGCGAGCGGCGGTGACGGTGTTGCTCTTCCGCTCGCACCGCACGAGTGTGGCCGCTCCAGCCGAGAAGTACCCCCCTCGCGGCGACGCTCGGTCGAAACGGGAACATTCGCGGGTGCGGGTGCGGGTGCGGGTGCGGGCTCGAATGGCGCGAGCGCGAGGCATCCGTTACCATTGACAGGTTGCCCGTGTGCCGCATTGCGCGGCCTCCACGACGCGACGTATGCACAACCCTCCTGCTGCAGAGATCCTGTAGCCGCTGAGTCCGAAGGAGGTGGGTTAGTCATGCACCAGTACGAGCTGATGGTCATCCTCGATCCCGAGATCGACGAGCGCACCGTTGCTCCCAGCCTTGACAAGTTCCTCAACGTCATCCGTAACGATGGCGGCACCGTCGACAAGGTCGACATCTGGGGACGTCGTCGCCTGGCCTACGAGATCAACAAGAAGTCCGAGGGCATCTACGCCGTCGTCGACTTCACCGCCGAGTCGGCGACCACCAACGAGCTCGACCGCCAGCTGAACCTCAGCGAGGCCGTCATGCGCACGAAGGTGCTCCGCGCCGAAGAGGCGATCGCCCAGGTCGCCGCGTACGCCAAGGCGCAGGAGGCGAAGGCCGCCAAGAAGGCCGCCGCCGCTGCGAAGAAGGACGCCTAGTCCCCATGGCCGGCGAGACCATCATCACCGTGGTGGGCAACCTCACTGCAGATCCCGAGCTGCGCTACACGCAGAACGGTCTGGCGGTTGCCAACTTCACCATCGCCTCCACTCCTCGTACGTTCGACCGTCAGGCGAACGAGTGGAAGGACGGTGAAGCGCTGTTCCTGCGCGCGAGCTGCTGGCGTGAATTCGCCGAGCACGTCGCCGGATCGCTCACCAAGGGTTCTCGGGTCATCGCTTCCGGGCGTCTCAAGCAGCGTTCCTACGAGACGAAGGAAGGCGAGAAGCGCACCACCATCGAGCTGGAGGTCGACGAGATCGGCCCCTCGCTCCGGTACGCGACCGCCCAGGTCACTCGAGCGCAGTCGAACCGCGGTGCGGTCGGCGGCGGCGGCTCCTTCGGGGGCGGCCAGTCCGACGACGCGTGGGCTCCCAGCGCGCCCGCTTCCGCCCCTCAGGGCGGCAGCGGCGACGTGTGGAACACCCCCGGCACCAACTACGGCGACGAGACGCCCTTCTAACACTCACGCGGGTGAGTGAGGCGGCCGGGCCGCCCACCGACACCCGCAACATCTAGACAGGATCAGAAATGGCTGGAAAGAGCAGCGGCGACCGCCGCAAGCCTCGCGGCGGCAAGGGCGCGAAGAACGCCGCCCCCGCGAAGTCCATCAAGGTCGGCGTCATCGACTACAAGGATGTCGCCACCCTTCGCAAGTTCATCTCGGAGCGCGGCAAGATCCGTGCCCGTCGCATCACCGGCGTCTCCGTGCAGGAACAGCGCCTCATCGCCCGCGCCGTGAAGAACGCGCGCGAGATGGCCCTCCTGCCCTACTCGGGCTCCGGCCGCTAAGGAGCACGACAATGGCAAAGGTTATTCTCACGCACGAGGTCACCGGCCTCGGCACGGCCGGCGACGTCGTCGAGGTCAAGAACGGCTACGCGCGCAACTACCTGGTTCCCCAGGGCTTCGCCACGCCGTGGACCCGCGGTGGCGAGAAGCAGGTCGAGCAGATCAAGGCGGCGCGTGCCGCTCGCGAGCTGCACTCGCTCGAAGACGCTCAGGCCCTCAAGGCCAAGCTCGAAGAGGGCAAGGTCCGGCTGGCCGTCAAGGCCGGCCTCGGCGGCCGTCTCTTCGGCTCGGTCAAGACGTCGGACGTCGCGGCTGCGGTCGAGGCCGCCGGCCTCGGCACGGTCGACAAGCGCAAGATCCAGATCCCGTCGCCGATCAAGTCGGTCGGCGACCACGAGGCGACGGTTCGTCTGCACGACGAGCTCACCGCGACGATCACCCTCCAGGTGGTCGCCGCGAAGTAGCCTTCGCAACGATCGCGAGCGGCGGTCGGGAGCTTCGGCTCCCGGCCGCCGCTTCGTCGTTTTCGGGGATGCCTCGGGCGGGCGCGGCACGGCGTCGGCGTCCCCCGTGGCGGGGCGCTCGGAGACCGTCGGAAGGGTCGCGTTTTCTACACCCGTTCGATGGTCGGCCGCAACCCCGCATGCGGGTTTCCTGAGATGGTTGTACACAGGTGGAGAACCGTGTGTGAAGAACTCGAAAAGAAGTTCTCCCCCACAGGTGTGGAATTCTTGAATCCCTGATCAAGTCAGAATTCAACCCGTGTAATTCACAAGAATTCCACAGTTGTCCACAGGCTGAGTGCACATGTTGGTCGGCGTTTCGCCCAGATTCTCCCCAGAGTTATCCACAGGCTGGCTTGTGCTGTGGACGAGCCTTCCATATCGTGAAGCAGCGTCCCTCGATCAGATGGTTCTCTCGCGGTCGCCGAGTCCATGTCAGTGGTCACGGCGAGGCTGAAGAGCGGGCGCGGGTCGCTCGCCCGCCCGAGCCGAATCGGAGGTCACCAAGTTGTCGATCGCGCACATCGGGCTCGCCGAACCGGTCGACGACGAGGGAGCCCGACGGGGCGAACGCGTTCCGCCGCATGACCTGCTCGCCGAACAGAGCGCGCTCGGCGGCATGATGCTCTCGAAAGACGCGGTCGCCGACGTCATCGAGACGATCCGCGGCGTCGACTTCTACGTGCCCAAGCACGAGGTCATCTTCAACGCCCTGCTGACGCTCTATTCGCACGGCGAGCCGACCGACGTCATCGCCGTGACCGACGAGCTCACGAAGACGGGCGACCTGCAGCGCGCCGGCGGCGTCGAGTACCTGCACACGCTCACGAGCCTCGTGCCGACCGCGGCGAACGCCGGCTTCTACGCCTCGATCGTCGCCGAACGCGCGCTGCTGCGCCGCCTCGTCGAGGCGGGCACGCGCATCGTGCAGATGGGCTACCAGGGCGAGGGCGAGGTCGTCGACCTCGTCAACAACGCGCAGGCCGAGATCTACTCGGTCACCGGTTCGGTCGAGACCGAAGACTACGTGCCCCTCTCCGACGCGATCGGCGTCGCGATCGACGAGATCGAGGCCGCGAAGCACACCGACGGCAAGATGGTCGGCGTGCCGACCGGCTTCGCCGATCTCGACGACCTGACCAACGGCTTCCACCCCGGGCAGATGATCATCGTCGCCGCCCGACCCGCGATGGGAAAGTCGACGCTCGCGCTCGACTTCGCTCGGGCTGCGGCGATCACGAACGACCTGCCTGCCGTGTTCTTCTCCCTCGAGATGGGCAAGAGCGAGATCGCGATGCGCCTGCTGTCGGCCGAGGCATCCGTGCCGCTGCAGAACATGCGCAAGGGCACCGTCGACTCGCGCGACTGGACCACCATCGCCTCGACCCGCGGTCGCATCAACGATGCCCCGCTCTACATCGACGACTCGCCGAACATGACGCTCGTCGAGATCCGCGCGAAGTGCCGCAGGCTCAAGCAGCGCGTCGGACTCAAGATGGTGGTCATCGACTACCTGCAGCTCATGACGAGCGGCAAGCGCGTCGAGAGCCGCCAGCAAGAGGTGTCGGAGTTCTCGCGTGCGCTGAAGCTGCTCGCGAAGGAGCTGCAGGTGCCGGTCATCGCGCTGTCGCAGCTGAACCGTGGCCCCGAGCAGCGCGCCGACAAGATGCCCGCGATCAGCGACCTGCGCGAGTCGGGTTCGATCGAGCAGGACGCCGACATGGTCATCCTGCTGCACCGCGAGGCCGCCTACGAGCGAGACAGCCCCCGTGCCGGCGAGGCCGACCTGATCGTGGCGAAGCACCGAAACGGTCCGACGCGTACGATCACGGTCGCCTTCCACGGGCACTTCTCGCGGTTCGCCGACATGGTGCAGGTGTAGCCGGGCCGTTTCGCTGGTGTAGGTTCCGCAGGAAGATGTCATTTTCCGCGAGTACTTGTCACCTACCTGTCATTAGTGACAACTACCGCGGATTCCGGCCCGTCCTAGGGTTCCACACGAAGATGGCATTTCTGCCACCTTCCGTGGGTCCCATAGATGAGTCGACCGTGCCTTTGCAGTAGACGCATCTGTGCGGGCGTTTTTCACCAGTCAGGGTGAACGGGCCCTCATTCTCCAGGGGCTTGAACGGCGGTGTGGCGGGCTGGCTGCGGGGTGATCGCGTTGAGTGTGCCCGAGCGCACCCTCGCCGGCGCGTGGCGCGTGCCCCTGCCTATCACGCGATCCTGTCCTCGGCGGCTACTCCTGTATGGCTGCGGGCGCGGCTCGTTTGCGAGCTGAGGTGGCGAGGATCCAGCCGAGGAGGGCGCCGACGATGGCGTTGACGATGGTCCACATGATGGTGTCGGCGATCGCGGAGACAAGGTCCATGGTTTTGAAGATCGCGTACTGGGTGAACAGGAAGTACACCTCAGTGAGGAATGCGACGACGGCGGCTGCGGTCGCACCGCGTAGCGGTGTGTAGAACTTGCCCCAGGTGATGACGGTCGCCAGCAATACGCCGTGAGCGAGGTTGGCGATGATGATCGCGACGATGTTGATGCTGTCTCTGGAGATCAGCTCCGTGGTTTCGGGGGATAGCTCGCTGAAACCTTCGAGGAAGTCCTGGAAGAAGGTTCCGTAGATGAGCAGGGTAAGCCCGAACACTGCGACTGCGCCGACCACGGATGCGAGGAGGAACGTAGCGGTCTTGTGTTTCATGTTTCCAGTCCGATCTGTTCGATGTGGGTGAGGGCGGTCTGCGGTGTCGAGGGAAATCGGAGTCAGATCTGTTGCTGCGGGTGCGGATCGCTCGGGTTTCGGGTGGTGTCATGGAGGAGCTGGACTGCAACGAAAAGTCGTGATTATCCTTCGATTCTCAGACCGACGCCGCGTGCTCTTCTAGTGAGTTGATGCTGACATCACCTCCTCGGGACGTGATCGATTGCGGAGCTGGTGGGGTGCTCGGGGTTTGCCGAGCACCCCATAGCGGCTATTCGTAGCGAAGTGAGTCGACGGGGTCGGCTTTCGCGGCCCGTGCGGCGGGCAGAGTGCCAGCGAGGAACGCGATCGCCATGACCAGCAGGATGATTCCCACGATCGATGCCGGGTCGAACGCGATCAGCGTGAGCCCTGGCAGGTCGGCGAGTAGTGTCTGCGAGAGTACGGAGCTGAGCCCGGTGCCGGCTGCGATCGCGATGACCGCGCCGATCGCGGAGCCGAGGAAGCCGATGAAGGTAGCTTCGAGGCTGAACAGGCCGAAGACCTTGCCGCTGCCCATGCCCATGGCTTTCATGAGTCCGATCTCCCGGGTCCGTTCCTGAACGGACATGTAGAGGGTGTTCACGATCCCGAACGCCGCGGCTAGCAGTGCGATGATCGCGAACGCGTTGAGGACGAGCACGATCCCGTCGATGACGGTGGTGATTGTGCCGAGCTGGTCATCGATGGTCGTGCCGGTGAAGCCGGCGTCGGCGAGTCGCTCCTTGAGCGCTTCGATGTCGTCCGCGCTTGCGTCTGGGTCGAACCAGACGGTCGCGGATGAGTACCGGTCCGCTTCGTCTGCGGGGATGCCGGTGGACTGTGCGTCGAACAGGGTGTCGGTGAGCGCGGTGTTGATGAGGATGCTGGAGCCCGTCGGGGACGCGAGGGCCTCTTCCGTGACACCGACGACGGTCGCGTCGATGGTGTGCTGGGTGCGCACCGCGTCGGTGATCGCGATCGTCACGGTCTGTCCGATCGCGTCAGCGTCACTGTCGAATCCGAGCGGTTCCACGTACGCCTGCGGCAACGCGACTTCGTACTCCGTCGCGTCGTCATCGGGTGCGGAGCCATCCGCGAGGACGGTGGTCTGCCCGGCAACGAGGGCGCCGACGCTCGCGACGTACTGAGTGCCGTCATCGAATTGGATGAAGTCAGGGTTGATGTTCCGCTGCGCGTCGACGGAAAGGACCCCGTCGATGCCCTCGATGGTTTCGATGTCGTCGGGGGTGAGGGCGGTGACGGTCATCCCAGGGATGCCGGCGGAGACGGCGTCGGGGTCGTATTCGGCCGGTTCGCCGCCTCCGGCGAGGGGGTCGCCAGCGTTTTCGGTGGTCTTCGTGACAGTCATCGCGTCGGAGGCTCCGACTCCGGAGACGGTGTCGTCGATGTAGTTGTTGATACCTGTGCCAAGGCCGCTGGTGATAGCCAGGGTGAATGCGCCGATGAAGATCGACAAAATCGTCAGGATGGTGCGGGTCTTGGATCGGAACGTGTTGGAGACCGCGGAGCCGATCAGGTCGAGGGCCTTCATGCCGCTACCTCCGTAGTGTCGTCGATGAGGAGGCCGTCGCGGATGCGCAGCTGCCGGTCGCAGCGGGCGGCGAGGTCTTCGTCGTGGGTGACGACGATGAGGGTGATGCCGTGTTCCCGGTTCAGCTCGAAGAGGATGTCTTCGACGACGGCTCCGGTCTTGGAGTCGAGGTTGCCGGTGGGTTCGTCGGCGAAGATGATCCGGGGGTTGTTCACCAGGGCGCGGGCGATCACGACGCGTTGCTTCTGCCCGCCCGATAGGTTGATGGCCTTGTTCTTGGCCTTGTCGGCGAGTTCCAATTGCTCGAGCGCTGCCATGCCGCGGCGCTTGCGTTCTGCCGCACCGACGCCGGCGATCTTCAGCGGCAGTGTGACGTTGTCGAGCACTGATGCGTTGGGGATGAGGAAGAACTGCTGGAACACGAACCCGAAGGTCTTGTTGCGGGTGCGGTTGAGCCGGCGGCCCTTCAAAGTACGGGTGTCGACGTTCTCGAGCTTGATGCGACCGCTGGACGGGGCGTCGAGGAGGGCCATGATGTGCATCAAGGTGGATTTCCCGGAGCCGGATTTGCCGAGGATCGCGATGGATTCACCTTCGGAGATGGCGAAGCTCACCCCCTTGAGGGCGTCGAAACGGGTTTGGCCGCGCCCGTACGACTTGTGCACGTCGTCGGCGAGGATGATCGGGATACTCATGAATCGCTCCTGTGATGCCCCGCGGGGCCGTCGGATGGTCTGGGTATCTCCAGCCTTCCGGGCACACCCGATACGCGCGTCACTCTGACGCGGACACTCTCATACCGCGGATGCGGTATTTCCGGATCCCCTGAGAAGGTGACGTCTGTGGGGTCTGGTCGCGCCACACTGGGAGGGTGACCAGAGATCCGGATCGCCCCGTGACGGTGGCGGAGGTGCCGGCTTCACCGCATCCGGCGATGCCGGCGTGGGCGGGGGATCTGATCGCCGCAGCGCTGATCGTCGCCGCCGCGTTCGCACCCTTCCCGGGTGATGAGTTCCAACCCGACAACTGGGCGGCGACGGTCTTGGTGATCCTGCCGGCGGTTGTGTTGCCATTCCGGCGTAGATGGCCACTCGCCGTGCTCATCGTGTGCCTCGTCTTGTACGGGACGGCGGCGTGGATCGGGCTGCTGTCGCCGGGCATTGGGCTGAGCGTGGCGATCGCGATGTTTGGAGTAGCGAACCGGTCCACCCGACGAGCCACGGTCCTCATCGGGGGGCTCACCGTGCTGGTGGTGTTCGTGTTGAGCATTCCGGCCGCCCCCGGGAGTGTCTTTGACCCGCGGGTGTTCCAGTTCGTGTTCGCGGTCGCGTTCGCCTCCGCCGCTGGAGACGGTGCCCGGTCACGTCGGGCATATATTGCGGCGATCACGGAGCGCGCCGAACGCGCCGAACAGACCCGGGATGCAGAGGCCCGCCGCCGCGTCACCGAGGAGCGGCTGCGCCTGGCCCGTGATCTGCATGACGCGGTCGCCCACCAGATCGCAGTCATCAGCCTGAACGCGGGAGTCGCTTCTTCCGCGCTGCGAGATGACCCCGCCCGGGCGGCAACGGCGCTCGGCACGATCCGCGGAGCCGCTCGGACCGTTCTCGGCGAGATCGGTAGTCTGCTCACTATGCTCCGTGCCGACGACCCGGCCGATGGCGTCCCGGCTCCTCAATACGGGCTCGAGCAGCTTCCCGACCTCCTAGACCAGTTCCGCAGCACCGGCCTGGAGGTGAACACTCGCATCGACGGAGCGACCACGCACGTCACTGGTGTTGTGGGACTTGTGGCGTATCGGGTGATTCAGGAAGCACTCACGAACGCCCACAAGCACGGCACCGAGCACCGTGCCCACCTGCTGTTGGAGGTTGGACCGGACAACCTGCGGATCGTGGTTACCAACCCCGCCGGCGACCAGCCCAGCGCCCCCTTGACCGGTACTGGAGTAGGGCTGATCGGGTTGCGGGAACGAGTCGCGTCGGTGCGCGGAACCGTTGAGGCCGGTCCCATACTCGGCGGCTGGAAGATCAGCGCTACTCTGCCGCTGAAGAAGGAGGACGCGACGTGATCGATGTGCTGATCGTCGATGACCAAGCCCTGATCCGGCAGGCCGTCACCGACATTCTCACGGGCCAAGACGGCATCACCGTCACCGGGCAGGCAGTGAACGGCGTCGATGCCGTCGACCAGGCCGCCCGGCTGCGGCCCGACGTGATCGTGATGGATATCCGGATGCCCGGCATGGACGGCATCGCCGCGACTGCCCAGATCTGCGCGAACCCCGACCTAGCCGACACCCGGGTGCTGATTCTCACCACGTTCGAGGAAGATGAGTACCTCGTCGCGGCGCTGCGCGCCGGCGCGAGCGGGTTCATCGGCAAAGGGTCAGAGCCCGACGACATCGTCCGGGCGGTTCTCGCCGTGCACGCGGGCGACGCGTTGCTGTCGCCGACCGCTACCCGTTCCCTGATCACGCGGTACGTGAATGTTCCAGCGCAGCCCAACCTTGAAACCATCCCAGAGCTGGCCGAACTGACCGATCGGGAACGCGAGGTGCTGCTCCTGGTCGCTCGGGGCCGGTCGAACCTCGAGATCGCAGAGGAGCTCTTCATCTCCCCGCACACTGCGAAGACTCATGTGAACCGAGTGATGACCAAGCTTCACGCTCATGATCGCGCCCAGTTGGTGATTATCGGTTACGAGACCGGTCTACTGACCCCGGGTGGATAGATACCCGCATACTGCGAACGCAGTACGTCAAGATGCCGCACCTGGGGGACGTGCACCCGAGAGCTCCGTCAGAGCATAGACGGGTGACTCACTCTTCCCGACCCGACGCGAACACTGTTGACCAGGCCGGCGGTTCCCGCCACATCCTCCCGATCTTCGCCGGCTTGCTGGTCGCGATGCTGCTGGCCTCCCTGGACCAGACCATCTTCTCTACCGCACTGCCGACCATCGTGGGTGAGCTCGGTGGAGTGAACCACATGCTGTGGGTGACCACCGCCTACTTGGTGGCGTCGACGATCATGATGCCGATCTACGGCAAACTGGGCGACCTCATCGGCCGTAAGGGCCTATTCATCGGGGCGCTATCGATCTTCCTGGTCGGGTCGATCGTTGGAGGGTTTGCCCAGGACATGACCTGGCTGATCATCGCCCGCGCGATCCAGGGCCTCGGCGGGGGCGGACTCATGATCCTCTCGCAGGCGATCATCGCCGACGTCGCTCCCGTCCGCGAGCGCTCCAAGTACATGGGCATCATGGGCGCCGTCTTCGGACTGTCCGCCGTTGTCGGCCCGCTCCTGGGCGGCTGGTTCACCGAGTCCGTCGGCTGGCGATGGGCGTTCTGGATCAACATCCCCCTCGGCATCGCCGCCATCGCTCTCGCCGCATTCTTCCTGAAACTCCCTAAGCACGACACCAAAGTCCGGTTCGATGTGTGGGGGGTGCTCACCATGGCCATCGCGGTCACCTCGATCATCCTCGTAGCGTCGTGGGGCGGCACCGAGTACGAGTGGAACTCTCCGATCATCATCTGGCTGATCGTGATCGCGGCCGTCTTCTCGGCACTGTTCGTCCTCGCCGAGCACAAGGCCGAGGAACCGATCATTCCGCTCTCCCTGTTCAAGTCCCGCAACTTCGTGCTCGCCACCATCGCTGGTCTCTTCATCGGCATTGCAATGTTCGGGGCGATCGCCTACCTGCCCACCTACCTGCAGATGGTCACCGGGGTGAACGCAACCGTGTCCGGATTGATGCTGATCCCGATGATCGTCGGTCTCATGGCCGGGGCGATCACCACCGGGCAGCTCGCGGCAAAGACCGGCCGGTACAAGTGGATGCCGATCGGCAGCATGGTCGGCCTCGGCATCGGGCTGTGGCTCCTCTCCACCCTCACCGTCGACACACCGCTCTGGGTGCTGATGAGCTACCTGTTCATCCTCGGCCTCGGCGTCGGCCTGGGCATGCAGATCCTCGTCCTAATCGTCCAGAACTCCTTCCCAGACCGGCAAGTCGGAACCGCCACCGCCGCGAACAACTTCTTCCGCGAAATCGGCGCATCCCTCGGCGGCGCGATCGTCGGTGCCCTCTTCACCGCGAACCTGACGAACCTGCTCACCGAGAACATGCCCGCCGGCGGTGGCGATGCCGGAGACCTCAACTCCCTCACCCCCGCGGCCGTACGCGATCTCCCCGACCAGATCAGAGAGGTCATCGTCGGCTCCTACAACGACGCCCTCACCCCAGTGTTCGCAACGCTCATCCCGATGGTCCTCGTTGGCCTCGTGCTCGTGCTCTTCATCAAGGAAGTTCCGCTGCGCGCCTCACTCGATGAAGACGCTGACGCACACCCTGTGCGCGAAGCCGTCACCGGCGGGTTGGCCGCGCCCGGCCTCGTCAGCGTCGACACCGATGCGCTTCACACTGGACCCACAGACGCAGGCACCACGCCAAGGACAGGTCAGACCGGTACGGGCGACAAACACGAATGACCCGATCGATCGCGGTCTGTGGGATCCGGCCAAGCAATTTGCCCTAGCCGGCGCCACTCGCGCCCTTTGAGAGATCCCTTGCGGGGCGTGGCGGCAGATGTCGGTGTGTAGGAATTTGCCATCTTCCGTGGAATCCCGTCCGCTCAGACCCGGACAAATACCGCGGATTCTGCGCCACAGCGACATCTCCGCGCGGAACCTACATGTAGGTTCCCGTGGTAAATGTCCAATTCCCACTGGACTTGTCATCGAGGTGTCCAAAAGGACATGTGTTTGGGATTCGATCTGTGTTGCGGTAGACGTATCTGGGCGGGCGAATACCATCGGGTCAGGTAGACGGACAATTCGCTCGCTGGGCACGGCGAACTCATTCGACGATCGGGTCGCCCGCTCCCGGATGACGGTCGTATCTTTACGAAGCTGGCGCCGGAGATGGGGGATGCGTGATCCGTTCTGGCCCAGAGCCCGCAGGGTTGCTCCTTGACAACCACCCACGTCAATGCGGTGTGTGCGGGGTCTTCCGAAGGCTGAGTAAGACCCACGTGCCCCCACAGGCGGCTGGCAACACCCGTGATGTTGAGCGAGCGAATGTGATGGCATCACCGGGGGTCGGACTGACGCCAGGGACTTGGAACAAGGGTGGGATGTGGGTGCGTGGGCTTTGCGTCGACTGCAACAACTTCGCCGGCTCACGCTATGACACGGCATACGCCGACTTCGCTCGTCGAGTGGAGACTCGGCTCAGGCTAACTTCTCGAAGTCGCATCGCGACACCAAACGCTCAGGCGGTTACTGTCGCTCCCGGCCGAGTCTCGCGATCGGTGCTTTCCGGAATGTTAGGGATCAGTCCCCACACGCGGGTATTACATCCGACACTCGCGGAGCAGGTGCACGAAGGCGGGCCGGTTAGGCTCCCCGGTGAAATCACTCTGCGAGTTGCGACCTACATGGGGACCGCAGCCCAGCTCACCGGGCCGATGCTGACTGGTCTAACGGACGGAAGTGGCCGGGCGATCCATACTCTCGCCGCAGTGACATTCCGGCCATTCTCATGGGCGCTGGCGACGTCCGACTCTGATGCCGTGCTTGCGGGTCGCGGCTGGGTCGATGCGACGGAGTGGCTCCTGTACGAAGACGCCCGGGACTCTCACGATCTGCGATGGCTCGCACCAAATGGCGTTCCTGAGGTTCAGACAATTCTCCATGCGCCGTCCAACAGCGACATTCAGATGTACTCGAAGGAGATCGCCCCCATCATGGTTGGTCGCCTCCCGGGTTAGCCCATCGGTTCTGTGGGCGCGGTGACGGACCGGCTTTGCGGGCGGATGGGCCAACGGACGTGACGCCCTTTCGCCGCGTGACGCCCTTTTCATCAGGTGCCGGATCGGGCAAAAGGGCATCACGTGAGAGTGGTCCATGAGTGGATCCGCCATCGGGACGATACTGAACCTCACCGGTCGCTCGCTCGTGCGGGTTCTGATTGGCTGAGCATCCGCGCTATCGGAGCCGGTCGCGGCGACGGGCGAGGTGAGCGGTCTCTGCGGTATTGCCCGCCAGGTCGAGGGCCGTGTCGTACGCTGCGCGGGCGTCTTGGTTACGGCCGAGCCTCCGCAGCAGATCGGCACGCGTTGCGTGGAAGGCGTGATAGCCGTTCAACGCCTTTTCGAGCCGATCGACCGTCGTAAGGGCAACTGCCGGGCCGTCGATCTCGGCGACCGCGATGGCCCGGTTCAGGGCGATGATCGGTGACGGGTCTGCGTTGGCGAGCTGGTCGTAGAGCGCGAGGATCTGTGACCAGTCCGTCTCGCGGAAGTCGCGGGCGGAGGTGTGCACGGCCCCGATGGCGGCGAGGATCTGGTATCGGCCGGGAGCCTCACCGGCGGCGGCGGCAATGAGGCGCTCACGCACCAGCTGATGGCCCTCGGCGATGAGTTCCGGCTCCCAGGCCGCACGGTCCTGTTCGTCGAGCGGGACCAGCTCGCCGTGTTCGGAGATCCGGGCGGTGCGGCGGGCCTCCGTGAGGAGCATGAACGCCAGCAGCCCGGCGACCTCGCCGCTCTCGGGTATGAGCTGACGGATCAGGCGTGTGAGGCGGATCGCCTCGGCGGTGAGGTCGGCACGTACCGGGCTGCTTTCTGGACTGGTCGCCAGATAGCCCTCATTGAAGATCAGGAAGAGCACCGCGAGGACCCCGGCGACGCGGTCCGGGAGATCTGCCTTAGAAGGCATTCGATACGGGATGCGAGCCGCTTTGATCTTGGCCTTCGCGCGGGTTATCCGCTGTCCCATCGTGTTCTCGGGGACCAGGAACGCGTGGGCGATCTCGGGCACGGTCAGACCGCCGATCATGCGCAAGGTCAGCGCCACTCGATTCTCCATCGCCAACGCCGGATGACAGCAGGTGAAGAGTAACCGGAGCCGGTCGTCGTCGATGGCACCGATCGACTCGGTCGGTGCGTGGCCGAACACCATCCGGGCCTCCTCGTGTTTGCTGTCGCGTTGGCTTTCGCGCCGCAGTCGATCGATGCCCTTGCGGGTCGCCGTGGTGGTGAGCCAGGCGCCCGGGTTGGGTGGTAAGCCGTCGACAGGCCACCGGGTGACGGCGGTCGCGAACGCCTCGGCCGCAGCCTCCTCCGCCAGGTCGAGGTTGCCGAAGCGCCTGGTCAGGCCGGCGACAAGCCGGGCCCACTCGTCACGGTACGCCTGGCTGATCGCGCCCTC
This sequence comes from Agromyces sp. NPDC127015, assembly GCF_042725165.1. Classification (NCBI taxonomy): domain Bacteria; kingdom Bacillati; phylum Actinomycetota; class Actinomycetes; order Micrococcales; family Microbacteriaceae; genus Agromyces; species Agromyces sp. NPDC127015. The sequence goes on from NZ_JBHXDI010000001.1 coordinate 434,166, forward strand.
GACGTCGCTCACTGGAACGGCCGCACCTCGATCTTCCGGTCGCAGACCTTCGACGCCTCGGCCGCCAGGGTGAGCGCAACATCCAGATCTGGCGCCTCCCATACCCAGACACCGGCGAGGTACTCCTTCGACTCCAGGAACGGCCCATCGCTGATCATCGGGTGCTCGCCCCGATTGTCGATGACCGTGGCTGCGTCCGTGTCCGCGAGCCCGCCCGCGAACACCCAGTAGCCATCGGCGATCAGGCGCTCGTTGAACTGGCTGATCGCGGGTCGCCTGTCCAAGCTGCCGGGATTGCGCTTGTCATCGATCACGGAAATCAGGTAGTGCATCGGAAGTCCTCTCTCTGGTTCATGTCATTGGTGCGACGCCCGCTCGGGTCTTCAGTGCGGGCCCGTGGGATGCGCGAGATCGTACGCGCGAGCGAGCTTCGCGGGCACGACCATGCGCCAGGCATCGACGACGAGTTCGCGGGCCTCGGAAGGCTTCAGCACAGCGAGATCGGCGTGGACCCAGTTGAAGCGCAGTTCTGACTCCGAGGGCATCTGGAACTTGCGTGGGTTTCCCGCGACGAGCGCTGCCCGCTCCTCCTTCGGGAAGGCGAACCCCATCACGGCCTCGTCGAGTGAGAACGCGACGTAGACCATCTGACCGACCCGGAACTTCAATCGCCCGCGCACGTATGCATGATAGGAGCGCTCCAGCTCCGCGCCCAGCGCTCGAACGTCGTCGAGGACCGCCATGACCAGATTCCGTTTCCCTAGATTATTCGGCGAGAAGGTGGACAGGAATGTTGCCCCGCGTCGCATTCGAATACGGGCAGACGTCGTGTGTGGTCCGGATGAGCTCTTGAGCGACTTCTGGGGGCAGGCCCTCGGGCAGTGCTGTCCGCAACGTGACTTCGAGCGTGAAGCCACCTGCACCGTTGGGAAGCAGGCTGACCTCGGCTGTCACCGATAGCCCTGAAACGTCGATTCTCCGCTGGCCTGCCACGAGCTGCAACGAGGTTGCAAAACAGGCGGCATATCCTGCCGCGAACAGCTGCTCGGGGTTGGTGCCATCGCCCGTACCGCCCAGCTCCTGCTGCAACGCCAAGTCCACATCCAACTTGCCGTCAGAACTGAAGGCGCGGCCGTTGCGACCGGTCGAAGTAGCAACAGCAGTGTAAAGACTCACGACTGACTCCTGTCGATCAGAACGTTGCATAGTCGGGGCGGCCAGCGGGGCGATAGGTCTGAATCATCACGCCCTTCGAATCCGTACGTGAGTCGACCAGATTCATCGCGATATCCCGACCTGAATCCGCGAAAAGTCGGGCACCCTGCCCCAGCACCACGGGCACGATGATGAGTTCCATTTCGTCGACGAGGTCCTTCTCCAGGAGCCACTGGATGAGGCGACTACTGCCGTGCACTTGCAGCTCTCCACGCCCGCTGGCTTTCAGTTCCGTGACGGCGGCGAAGAGGTCATCACCGAGGACTGCCGTGTTCGCCCACGCCGGTTCCCTCAGCGTTCTGGATGCCACGTACTTCGGCCTCGTGTTCAGGGCCACGCCGATCGGTTGCAGTTTCAGGTCCTCGATGGTTCCCCAGAATTCGAGCAGGATGTCGTAGGTTCGGCGGCCGAGAAGAAACGCATCGGCGCGCTCGAAGGTCGCGGCGATATGATCGCGGGTCGAGTCGTCACCCGCGCCCCGCGCCCAACCACCGCGCTCGAACCCGCACTCGCGGTCTTCCACGGTCGGGCCGCCGTTTCCCTGCGTCACTCCGTCGAGCGTGAGCTGCGTGATCGTCGTAAGTTTCATTGACCTGGTTCTCCCTGGCTTCGGCGCCCGCCCATCGGACGCCTCTCACTAGATCAACGAACGGCCCCGCACGAATCCGACATCACCAGCACGCCGCCTTTAAGCGCCACCACAGACCGCTAGACGAGATGCCGCAGAAGGATCCCTCCACGCCGCGAATGAGCGATTACCTCGAGCGAGGGCGCTTCAGGCGCTCGTACTTCGAACGGAAATAGCCGAGGCTCGTTCCGCCGCTGACAACCTCGCGAGCCAGACTCGATGCGGGATTCGAGCGCGATTCCCACGTCGCTGATGCCGGCTGTTGCTGCGGCGTGGATCGCGGCGTCGAGCTCGTCGAGCACGGGCGCCGCCTCGTCCAGGGCTGCTTCGACTTCGCTGCGGGATGCGTCGAACGCTTCGAGGTCGCGCGCCACCGCAGTGAGTCTCTCGGTCGGGGTGAATGAGGATGGCTGATCGAGCGGACCCCCCTCGCTTCGACGGTCCGTGGTCGATGCCTCGCTTGCGGCGCGGGCTTGTGACGCCGGAGCTTGTCTCCGGCACGGTGCTCGTCAGCGTGGTCATCGCCGTGTCTGACGTGAGTGGTCGTTCGCTGGACACGATGGGCATCACGATCGTCAGCATGCTCGTCCTTTGGCTCTCGCAGGTGTACATCGTCGCGATCGCCGTCCAGGGAACTCGCGCGGAGAGTGAGCCGATCCGCGTGCGCGAGTCGATCCGATTCGCATTCGGGAGAGCGGTTGGCTTGCTCTACGCGACGATCCCGCCGTTGATACCACTCGGCCTCGGCGTCCTCGGAGTTCTCGACGCGGAGGTCGCGTACTGGTCCGCCCTGTGGATGGGCGTCCTCGTTCTGGCCGTCCTCGGGTGGATTGCCTTCGCCAGCCGGCGGGCCGCCTGGTACTGGCGGCTGGGTGGTGCGTGTGCCACCGCTGCTCTTGGGCTGCTGATCATTCTGTTGAGGATCTTCATCAAGTGATCGGCGACCGTTGCGGCATCTGGTGGCGTCCGCGATGTGGCACTATCCGTCTCGTCTGTGCGGGAGTACGTTTGCCCTGTCGGCGCCCGCTGGGGGGCGCCTTCAGCTCGGTACTTGGAATCCCAGGCGTGCGGCACGGGGAAAGGTTCCGCCATGGCTACTGAGAAGCCGAATGTCCTGTTGATCATGGCCGATGACGTCGGCTGGTTCGATGTCGGCGCCTATCACCGGGGGATCATGGGCACGAGGACACCGAACATCGATCGGATCGCCGCTGAGGGCGCGATGATGACCGACAACTACGCTCAGGCGAGCTGCACGGCCGGTCGAGCGGCTTTCATCACGGGGCAGATCCCGATGCGCACCGGCCTGACGACGGTTGGTCTGCCCGGGGCGGAGAAGGGCATCCAACCCGAGGACCCGACTCTGGCGGAGCTGATCAAGCCCGAGGGATACCGGACCGCCCAGATCGGCAAGAACCACCTCGGCGACCGCAACGAGTTCCTCCCGACGGTTCACGGGTTCGACGAGTTCTACGGCAACCTCTACCACCTGAACGCGGAGGAGGAGCCCGAGCAACCGGAGTACCCGAAGCACCTGCCGATCATGCAGCAGCTCTTCATGCCACGCGGCGTCCTGCACTGCACCGCGACCGATGTCGACGACCCCACGGTCGACGCGCGGTTCGGGCCGATCGGGAAGCAGAAGATCGAGGACACCGGACCTCTGACGCGGAAGCGGATGGAGATCATCGAAGACGACCTGCTCGAGCACTCATTCGACTTCATCGACCGCGCCCACCAGGCGGGCGAGCCGTTCCTGCTGTGGCACAACACCACCCGGATGCACGTCTGGACCCACCTCTCGGAGCGGTGGAAGGACAAGACCGGGCTGGGCGTCTACGCCGACGGGATGCAGGAGCTCGACTGGGTGGTCGGTGAGCTGCTCGGCAAGCTCGATGAGCTCGGGATCGCCGACAACACGGTCGTCGTCTTCGCGACCGACAACGGCGCAGAGAAGTTCACCTGGCCCGACGGCGGCACGACGCCGTTCCGCGGCGAGAAGGGCCTGGGCTGGGAGGGCGGCTTCCGCGCCCCGCTGGTCATCCGGTGGCCCGGGAAGATCCCGGCTGGTCAGGTGCTGAACGGCATCATGTCCCTCGAGGACATCGTGCCCACCATCATGGCCGCAGTCGGCGTGCCCGATGTGAAGGAGCAGCTCCTCGAGGGCGCGGACTTCGGCGACAAGCACTTCCGGGTGCACCTCGACGGGTACAACCAGCTGCCGTACCTGAGCGGCGAGGTGGAGGAATCGCCCCGGCATGAGTTCTTCTACTACGGCGAACACGACCTGTTCGCGTTGCGCTACAACAACTGGAAGGTCCATTTCCAGACGAAGGACGACTGGTTCGCAGGAGCTCTGGTGAAGGCCACGGTGCCTCGGCCGGTGAATTTGCGAGTGGATCCGTTCGAGCAGCACATGGATGCTCCGTACTACCCGCTCTACGCCGGCGAGAAACTCTGGACCGTGCTGCCGGCAGCCGCGATCATCCAACAGCACGCCAACACGTTCAAGGAGTTCCCCCCGAGCCAGGCGCCGCCCGATTTCAACCCGCAAGCGGTCGTCGACACCGTGTTGCATGCGGCATCCGAGCGGCATGGCAACTGACGACACCACCGGCATGCAGTGGGTGCCGGGCGGCACGTTCCTGATGGGATCCGACCGGCATTACCCGGAGGAAGCGCCGGCTCATCAGGTCACGGTGAACGGATTCTGGATGGATACGTTCACCGTGACCAACGAGCGGTTCGCCGCGTTCGTCGACGACACCGGCTACGTCACCGTGGCCGAACGCCGACCAGACCCGGCCGAGTACCCGGGTGCGACCGAGGAGAAGCTCCAGCCCGCGTCGACCGTCTTCGTGAAGCCGCCGCATCGGGTCGACCTGAGCAATTCGTACAACTGGTGGACTTACGTTCCCGGCGCGCAATGGCGTCACCCGCAGGGCGCGGGCAGCTCGATCGCCGGGTTGGCGAATCACCCGGTGGTGCACGTGGCCTGGGAGGATGTCGAGGCATACGCCAGCTGGGTGGGCAAGCAACTCCCCACGGAGGCCGAATGGGAGTTCGCCGCTCGTGGCGGCTTGGATGGAGCACCGTATGCGTGGGGCGACGAGTTCACTCCGGGCGGCTCGTGGATGGCGAACACCTGGCAGGGCGAGTTTCCGATCGAGAACACGATGGAAGACGGCTTCGAAGGCACCGCTCCGGTCGGCTCGTTCCCGGCGAACGGGTACGGGCTCCATGACATGATCGGCAACGTCTGGGAGTGGACCACCGACTGGTACATCCGGCACGAGCAGCTGGCGCACACGTGCTGCACCGTGGTCGACCCACGCGGAGGCCAGCGGGAGGACAGCTTGGACCCGGGGCTGCAGGGCGTGGCGATCCCGCGCAAGGTCATGAAGGGCGGCTCGCATCTCTGCGCTCCGAATTACTGTCAGCGCTACCGGCCGGCAGCTCGGATGCCGCAGCACGTCGATACGTCGACATCCCATCTCGGATTCCGATGCATCCTCCGCCGCGTATCGGAAGATCCTGGCGGCCGCCCCGCCATACCGCTGACGCTCCTGCAATGAAGTTTCGCCGGGGCCGCGAGATGTGATCAGCTCTGTGCCCGGTGAGGATTCGTTTGCGGACGCCCAGCGAGGCGGCACCATTCGGTGAGTCGCGGGGCGTGTAGGAAAATGCCATCTTCTGTGGAATCCGAGCGCTCAAACCGATGACATTTGCCGTGGAATCTCGGACCCTGATGCCATTTCGGCGCGGAACCTACAGGGCCGTTTCGCCGGTTCTCGCGCAACCTGTCGTCGCGGCGTTGCCGGCCGCATCGACAATGGCAGCCCGATCCGACTCGCACGCCCGCAGATCGGCGTGCCGGCCGACCTTGTCGAACATCGCAGTCGTCGGCAGACTGGCACCACGACGCGAGGAGTCTGCCATGGCCGATCAGGACGTCCCGAGCGGAGGCACGCCAGCCATCTTCCGCGAGCGATGGCGAGTCTCGGATCGGCGGGCCGCCGCACGGGCCGAGACGTGTGGCGGGTGAGACGGGAGTGACGACGTCGCACGTGATCAAGCCGCTCACTCCCGAGACCTTCCCGGCGTGGTTGGCGCTCGCGCAGAAGCACAACGGGGTCTGGGGCGGGTGCTACTGCTCGTATTTCCACGGCGACACGGAGCGCACCGTCAAGGACGATTACGACCGGCCGACGTTCAAGCAGCGACTCGTGGCGGAGGGCGTCGCGCACGCCGCGCTCGTCTTCGACGGCGACGACGCGATCGCCTGGTGCGAGTACGGCAGTCCGGTCGAACTGTCGAACATCTACCACCGCAAGCAGTACGACGCCGGCGAGACCACGCCGGCGCCGTGGCGCATCACCTGCTTCTTCGTCGACCGCGACCATCGACGGTCGGGAGTGGCACGAGAAGCGCTCGACGGCGCGCTCGAGCTGATCGCCCAGGCCGGCGGGGGCGAGGTGGTCTCGTTCCCCAACGAGCTCGCCCCCGGCAAGCGGACGTCGTCGTCGTTCCTCCACAACGGCACGAGGGCCATGTTCGAGAAGGCGGGATTCACGTTCGAGCGGCACATCGGCAAGAGCAAGACCGTCATGCGCAAGACGGTCGCACCGGCCCACGGCTGACGCCGGGCTCGCCCGGTCGATTCGCCGAGTGGCGGGCTCAGCCGGCGGCCTTGCGGATGTGCTCGGTGATGCGCCGTTCCGTCTCGGGGGTGAGCGCGAGCAGCGCGAACGAGGTCACCCAGATGTCGCCGTCGTCGAGCTGGGCGGCCTCCTCGAAACCGAGCGTCGCGTAGCGCGACTCGAACTTGGACGCGGGCTTGAAGAAGACCACGATCTTGCCGTTCGCGTCGGCGTAGGACGGGAACCCGTACCAGGTCTTGGGGAACAGCTGCGGCGCGACATCCTTCACGATGCGGTCGATGCCCTCGGCGATCGCGCGGTCGTCGTCGGGCAGCGCGGCGATCGCTTCGCGGATCGCCTTCTCGCCCGCCTCCCGCGTCTTGCCGGCCTTCGCCTCGGCCCGCAGCTCTGCCGCGCGCTGCTTGACGGCGGCGCGTTCGTCGGCGGAGAGTCCGTCGGTCTTCGTCGTAGCCATGGGTTGCTCCTTCTCGATGTCTTCCGGTCGAATTCGATCTGCCTTCACGGTACGGAATCGAGCACCGCGGCGCTTCTCGAATCCTGATCGAGCTGGCCCGATCGCCCGACAGCGCACGAAGCCGTGCAGGAAGCGCCCGAAACGCAGCGCCGGACATACGGAAGGAGGAGGGGAACGGGCGCCGATGAGGAATACCGCCGACAATGGTCTCAGCACGGTCCGGCGACGGCGCGATGCACGCATCAGGGAGAGCGACGAGATGAGACCCCTTCGATACTCGATCAACGTGACTCTCGACGGCTGCTGCCATCACGAGGCAGGGCTCCCTCCCGACGAGGAGTCGATGCGCTACTGGACCGAGGAGATGGAACGGGCCGACGCCCTGCTCTTCGGACGGGTGACCTACGAGATGATGGAGGCGGCGTGGCGGCGGCCCGCCACGGGCACGTGGCCCGACTGGATGGACGAGTGGGAGATCCCGTTCGCCGAGACCATCGACCGGGCGAAGAAGCACGTCGTGTCGAGCACGCTGAGCGGCGTCGACTGGAACGCTGAACTCGTGCGAGGCGACGTGGGGCGAGCGGTTCAGCGGCTCAAGCAGGAGCCGGGCGAGGGCCTGTTCGTGGGTGGCGTGACGCTCCCCCTGGCGCTGGCGGACCTCGGCTTGATCGACGAGTACGTGTTCGTCGTGCAGCCGGTCCTCGCCGGGCACGGGCCGACGCTGCTCGCCGGCCTGCGCGAACGCATCCGGCTCGAGCTCGTCGATCGCCACGAGTTCCGGTCGGGCGTGGTCGCCATGCGATACCGGCCCGCGCGAGTCACGGCGTGACGACCCCGATCCGAGAGCACAGCGAACCTCGGCGCGCGGTCGCGGTCGCGGTCCGAGGCGATGGCCTCAGTCGAGCTCGCGCAGCGGTGACGTCAGCGCTCCGCCGGCATCGCCGGTGTTGACCGTGCCGCGCGGCTCGAAGAGCACGGCGTGCACCTCGGCGTCGGCGCGCGGGCAGTGTTCGACCCCCTTCGGCACGACGAACACGTCGTCGGGGCCGAGCACGACGTCGCGGTCGCGCAATTGGATCGTGAGCTCACCGCTCAGCACCATGAAGAGCTCATCGGTCTCGGGGTGGCTGTGCCACACGAACTCGCCGAGGAGCTTCACGACCTTCACGTCGTAGTCGTTGACGCTCGTCAGCCGGTGCGGCTGCCACGGCTCGGGCACGGCGGCGAGGGCCGCCCTGAGGTTGCGCACTTCATCGCTCACTCCAACGAGCCTACGACGGCGACAGGGATGTCGCGGAGACATCCCTGTCGTTGAACGAGGCCCTGCGGCAGGATGGCCGCATGGCACTCCAGTTCACCTCGATCGTCGAACCGCACGAGAAGATGCGCGGGCTCGAGGTGCCGCCAGAGGTGGTCGACGGGCTCGGAGGCGGCAAGCGACCGCGTGTCGTGGTCACGATCAACGGTCACACGTGGCGAACCCGTCTCGCGATCATGCTCGGACGCAACCTCATCGGCTTCAGCAACGCGAACCGGGCGGCGACCGGGGCCGAGGTCGGCGACGAGGTCACCATCGGCCTCGCGCTCGACGACGAGCCGATCACCGTCGACGAGCCGCCGGAGCTCACCGCGGCGCTCGATGCCGACCCGACCGCTCGAGCCGCGTTCGACGCTCTCACCGTGAGCCGGCGTCGTCAGCAGGCGCGGGTGATCGGCCAGGCGAAGGGGGCCGACACCCGGTCGCGCCGCGTCGAGAAGCTCCTCGCGCAGCTGCGCGATTCCGCGACCGACTGACCCGTCCGCCCGCCCCGCGTGTATGAGGGCTCCACGCACTGACGCGGTCACCGCGGCCGGCGGTCGACGGCGACACCGACGGCAACCGGGCGCTCGATGCTCACGGCACGTGGCGGCCCGGCTCGCCGTAGCGCGCCAGGAAGAGCGCGACGGCTCTCGCCGAGGCATCCGCCGCCGGCTCGGCCTCGACGCCGAGCAGAGCGGCGTTCAGCGGGGCGCCGACGACGAGCCACGTGAACTCCTCGGCAGCCGCCCGGGGGGCGTCGGCCTTCAGCGCGCCCGCTCGGCGCAAGTCGTCGAAGGTGTCCGCGAGATCGGAGACGTTGCGCTGCCAGCTCTCCTCGAAGTAGATGGCCGCGACCTCGGGCTGCGTCTTCGCCTCGTTGATGACCAGTCGTCGCATGGCGACGACGTCGGGCGAGAGGATGGCGCGCAGGAGCGTTTCACCGAGCTCGACGAGCCCGTGCTCGACATCGGGCGCCTGCGCGAGCCGGTCGAGCGCCGGCCGCATCGCGCCGCGACCCGAGGCCGCCCAGTCGGAGACCACCGCGCGGTAGAGCGCCGACTTCGATGGATGCTCCCGATACAACGAGCTCTTCGAGATTCGCGCACGCGCGGCCACCTCGTCCATCGTCGCGGCGGAGTAGCCGCGCTCGAGGAAGACGGCCCGCGCCTCGGCGAGCAGTGCCGAGCCGGTGAGCCCGGGCGGACGCCCGCGAGCAGAAGTGGGAACCGACATGGTTCCAGTTTAGTACTTGACAGGACTAAAACGAGGCGCGTACCGTACTGAGTACTCACCAGTACTGAAAGGGGCACCGCATGGCACTCCTCGGCGTCGCCCTCGCCACGGTCGTCTCGTTCATCGCAAGCGCGGTGCTCTACGCGATTCCGCCGGTCTCCCGGCTCATCGGCGCGCGGAGCACCCCTCGCCCAGGCATCCCGGTCGTCGTCCAGATGCTGCTCGTCGTCCTCCGCAGCCTCGTCATGTCCCTGCTCGTGCTCGGCCTGATGGTCGCCGGCGGTTGGCACGGAGCGGCGGCCGGCGCGGTGCTCGGACTGGCGTTGGCCTCACTGCCGGCGGTCCTCCTGCTGGGGTCGGTCGTGCACGAGAACACGCCGATCCCCGTCGCGCTCGTCCACTTCACCGACTGGCTGCTCAAGCTCGTCATCATCGGCGCCCTCGTCGGCGCCTTCACCTGATCGGAGCAACGACATGACCGACACGAGCGGACCGCTCGACATCACCTTCACCTCGACCCTCGGCAAGGTGCGCGAGGGTGACACCTGGACCTGTGCCCAGCTGCCCGACTCGGCGACGATCTTCGACACCCGCGGCCTCGTCAAGGTCGAGGGCACGATCGACGGCGAGCCGTTCCGCGGCGCGTTCATGGCGCTCGGCGACGGCACCCACAAGCTGCCGGTCTCCGCGGCCGTCCGCAAGCGCATCGGCAAGACCGACGGCGACTCGGTCACCGTCCACCTCACCCGCCGTCTCAGCTGAGCGCGGCGGGGCGCGGCGCCCGCGACGGTGCGCCGCCGGCCGCGCCGACGCGATGGTAGGAATGGCAGGTGCCGATCCTGCCGAAAGAACGTGATCCGCGGCTCATCACGATCCGTCGTGGCGGAACCCTGAGCGACGACGACCACCACCTGCTCGCGGAGTGGGCGATCGCGTGCGCCGAGCACGTGCTGCCCCTCTTCGAGGACGCGCAGCCCGACGACCCGCGGCCGCGCGAGGTGCTCGAGGTCGCACGCGGGTGGGTGCGCGGCGAGGTGCCGATGCGCGAGGCGCATCATGCGGCGTTCCACGCGAACGCCGCGGGCCGAGGCCGACCCGATCCCGTGAAGTTCGCTGCGCTGTCGGTCGGGCAGGCGGTCGCGGTGGCGCACGTCGCCGAGCACGAGCTCGGGGCGGCGGCGTATGCGATCCGTGCGGCCACGGCCGCGGCACCCGTTGATGACGGGGATGCCTCGGAGCGGGCGCGCCTCGCCGAGCGCGACTGGCAGCGCGACCGGCTGCCGCCGGCCATCCGCGATCTCGTGCTCGACGATCAGCGTCGCCGCAGCGCGATCTGCTGGAACGCCTTCGATGAATGAACGGCTCGGCCGGGCGTACTTCGGGGTGCAGGCGGTCGCAGGACTGGCGTGGTGGCTCGCGGTGTTCACGGTGCCCGTCGTGCGGGGCGCCACGCTCGGCGGGTTCGACCCCATGGTCGTCGCCGTGCTCGACCTCCCGCTGTTCGTCGGGGCCTCGGCGGTCGCTGCGTGCGGCGTGCGCGCGGCGGCGTTCGTCGCGACAGGGTGGACATTGATCGTCACCGCGGGTCTCACGGTGTACGCGACGCTCAGCACCGAGGCGGGCTGGGGTGTGCTGCTCATGGGCGCGGCGTCCATGGCATCCGTGGTGGCTCTCTGCCTGATGGTGCTGGGACGCGTGCCGACCGAGTGGATGCTCGTCGGGCCGTTCCGATTCCGCCGGGCGGACGCGTCGGCGAAGACGGTCGCACACCTCGCGGCGACCGCCGTGCAGATCGTGGTCTTCTGGGGGCTGCTGCTCGGAGTCGTGCCGGCGGTGATCGCCTGGCTCGAAGTGCGGTGGGGGCTGGCCGTGCCCACGCCCGGCTGGCTGCTGCCGTTCGGTGCCTTCGTGTTCGCGCTCGCGAGCGGCCTCGGCATCTGGTCGGCGGTCGCGATGGCGACCCGCGGCGCCGGCACTCCGCTGCCCGCGGCGACCGCGAACCGGCTCGTGATCACCGGGCCGTATCGCCTCGTGCGCAACCCGATGGCGTTGGCGGGCATCACGCAGGGGGTCGCGGTCGGTCTCATGCTCGGCGCGTGGCTGGTCGTCGCCTACGCGGTCGCGGGCGGGCTGTTCTGGAACTTCGTCGTGCGCCCGCTCGAGGAGGCCGAGATGGAAGCGAGAATCGGCGATGAGTTCCGCCGGTACCGCGCGGCGGTGCGGTGCTGGGTGCCGCGGTTCTCGGCGACGCCACTCGAAGTCTCCCGCACCTGACGTCGACCGCACCGAGTTCGATCCGCTCGTTCCCGGGAGGCTGTGACCCGCGCACCTGGCCGTGCGATTCGCGTGTCGTGATCTCCCGACCCGGGCCACCCGCATCGAATCGGTTCGATAGGCTCCTTGGCAACGCAAACATCTGAAGCCCCCGCAGAGACCCGCCGAGAGCCCCATGACCACCTCCCTCACCACCGGCGCCCCCTGGCGCGTCATCCTCGTCTTCGCGACGCCGTTGCTCATCGGCAACGTCGTGCAGCAGCTCTACCAGGTCGCCGACGCGATCGTCGTCGGGCGCTACCTCGGCATCGACTCGTTGGCCGCGGTCGGTGCGACGGGGTCGCTGCTCTTCCTGCTGCTCGGATTCGCCTGGGGGTTGACCTCGGGATTCGCCATCCCGACGGCGCAGGCCTTCGGCGCCGGTGACTCCGCCGCGGTGCGCAGCTCGGTGGCGACGGGCACGATGCTCACCGCCGCGATGAGCGCGTGCCTCACGATCGCCGCCCCGTTCCTCGCCGAACCGACGCTGCGCCTGCTGCAGACCCCCGAGGAGCTGCTCGCCGAGGCGACCGTGTTCACGCAGGTCAGCTTCCTCGGGGCTGCCGCGGTCATGTTCTTCAACTACCTCTCCGCTGTGATCCGGGCGCTCGGCGACTCGCGCACGCCGCTCGTGTTCCTCACGATCGCGTGCGTGCTGAACGTGGGCCTCGTCGTCGTCATGGTCGGCCCGCTCGGCTGGGGCGTGGCGGGAGCGGCGTGGGCGACGGTCGTCGCGCAGGCCGTCTCGGTCGCCCTCTGCCTCCTCTACGTGCGCCGCCGCCTGCCCGTGCTGCACCTGCGCCGCTCCGACTGGAGGGTGTCGCGCGTCGAGCTGCGCGAGCACCTGCGCATCGGCATGGCCATGGGCGTGCAGACCTCGATCATCGCGATCGGCACGCTCACCGTGCAGGTGGCGCTCAACGAGCTCGGCGCCGACGCGGTCGCCGCGTTCACGCTGGGATCGCGGGTCGAGTCGATCGCGGTCGCGCTGCTCTCGTCGTTGGGCCTCGCAGCTTCGATGTTCGCCGCGCAGAACCTCGGCGGCAAGCGCCCCGACCGCGTTCGTCGCGGCGTCGTGCAGGCGACCTGGATGTCGATCGGGGCAGCCGTGGCGATCGGGGCCCTGCTGATCATGTTCGGCGAGCAACTCGTGCGGTTCTTCGTCGGCGAGGGGTCGAACGACGTGGTGGACGCCGCCGCGCTCATGCTCTCCATCGACGGCTTCACCTACTCGCTGCTCGGCGTGCTGTTCATCCTGCGAGGAGTGCTGCAGGGGCTCGGTTACACCATCGTGCCGACGGTGACCGGGGTGATCGAGCTCGTGATGCGCGTCGCGGCCGCGGTCGTGCTGGGGTCGATATTCGGCTTCGTCGGCGTCGTGCTGAGCAACCCGCTCGCGTGGCTGGGCTCGGTCGCGCTGCTCATTCCCGCCTACGTCCGCGAGCATCGCCGTCTGGGTCGGCTGCCGGTCGAGCCGCTCGCGGCCACTCCGACCACGCCGGTCGCGGTCATCGGGCCCGTGGACGGGTCGATGACCGTCGACGCCGTCGTGACCGGATCGGTGCCGGTCCATCGGCCCGCCGAGGACGATCAGGATCCCGACCTCGCGTCGAACGTCGAGACCCGCTGACCAGCGCAATCGCGTTCCGGACCTCGCGGTGGGTCTAGCCGCGCGCGGGCAACGCGCGTACCGTCGAGCGCATGACGAAGCTCATCGAGAACCTGGCGGATTCGGTGCCCAGGTGGGGCGCGAAGGTGGCGTACGGCGAGAAGTCGACGATCGACGGGCGCGAGTTCGTTCCGGTCGCGCTCGTGGCCTTCGGGTTCGGCGGGGGTGAGGGCTCCGGCGACATGCCGGAGACCGAGAAGACCCCGGCCGGCCGGGGTGAGGGCAGCGGTGGCGGTGGCGGTGGCTACGCCGTGCCGATCGGGGCGTACATCGGCGGACCGGATGGACTGCGATTCCGCCCCAACACGATCGCCCTCGCGGTGGTCGCGGTGCCGCTCGTGTCGGCGGTCGGCGCCGCCCTGGCGATGATCATCGGCGCGAGCCGGTTCGCCCGCTCCCGCTGACCGCAAGCCCGAACGGAAGCCCGACCACCCGCCGCGACCCGGTTCCTCCACTGAGGTGACGAACGTCGCCGAGCCCGACCGCATCGGTCGCCCGGCGCTGATCGCCACCCGGCTTGTGCTGCGTCGCGTCGCGATCTACCATTGCCTCGCGCGATAAACGAATAGCACGTTCGAATATCGAACAATGCGAGGCATCCATCTCTCGAAACCGCCGGGTGCCTCGTCACGACGACGTGAGGAGCCCACCGTGCAGTTCCACCACCACGGCTACGTGTCCGGCGACCCCCGGGTGCTCCCGGCCGCAGGGGTCGGCATCGACCGCCCCGAGGAGCTGCCCGACGAGATCGACGTGCTCATCGTCGGCTCGGGGCCCGCGGGCATGCTGCTGTCGGCGCAGCTCTCGCAGTACCCCGACGTCGTCACGCGCATCATCGAGCGCCGAGACGGCCGGCTCGTGCTGGGCCAGGCCGACGGCATCCAGCCGCGCAGCGTCGAGACGTTCCAGGCGTTCGGCTTCGCCGAGCGCATCATCGCCGAGGCGTACAACATCGGCTACATGAACTTCTGGGGCCCCGACCCCGCCGACCCGCAGAACATCATCCGCACCTCGCGCACCGAGGACTACGGCTACAAGATCAGCGAGTTCCCGCACCTCATCGTGAACCAGGCGCGCGTGCTCGACTACTTCGCCGAGGCCGCAGCCCACGGGCCCGGCCGCATCGTGCCCGACTACGGCATCGAGTTCACGGGCCTCACCGTGCACGAGGAAGGCAGCGAAGGCGCGGCGTCGGGCTACCCCGTCGAGGTGCGCGTGCGCTACACCGCGGGCGAGCGCGCCGGCGAGGAGCGCACCGTGCGCGCGAAGTACGTCGCGGGCTGCGACGGCGCGCGCAGCGGCGTGCGCGAGGCGATCGGCCGCAAGCACATCGGCGCCATGGCGTCGCACGCGTGGGGCGTCATGGACGTCGTCGTGAACACCGACTTCCCGGACTGGCGCACGAAGTGCGCGATCAACTCGGAGGCGGGCAACATCCTGCACATCCCTCGCGAGGGCGGGTACCTCAGCCGCATGTACATCGACCTGGGGGCCGTGGCCGAGGATGACGACCATGAGGTGCGCAAGACGCCGATCGAGGCCATCATCGCGAAGGCCAACGACATCCTGCACCCGTACACGCTCGACGTGCGCCAGGTCGCGTGGTTCAGCGTCTACGAGGTCGGCCACCGGGTGACCGACCACTTCGACGACCGGGCGAACGACGACGAGGATGCCTCGCCGCGGGTGTTCCTCACCGGAGACGCCTGCCACACCCACAGCGCGAAGGCCGGCCAGGGCATGAACGTCTCGATGCAGGACGGCTTCAACCTGGGCTGGAAGCTCGGTTCGGTCGTCTCGGGGCTCGCGCCGGCGTCGCTGCTCTCGACCTACTCGGCCGAACGGCAGCCCGTCGCGCAGCAGCTCATCGACTTCGACCGCGAGTGGTCGTCGCTCATGGCGCGCAAGCCCGAGGAGATCTCCGACCCGCAGGAGCTCGCGACGTTCTACCTCGGCACGGCAGAGTTCCCGTCGGGGTTCATGACGCAGTACGGGCCCTCGATGATCACGGGCGACGCCGCGCACCAGGAGCTCGCGACCGGGTTCCCGATCGGCAAGCGGTTCAAGTCGTCGCAGGTGTCGTTCGTGTGCGACGGCAACGTCGTGCACCTCGGCCACCACGCCAAGGCCGACGGCCGCTGGCGCGTCTACGCCTTCGCCGACGCGCCGGCCGCGGGCGAGGCATCCGCCCTGACCGACTGGGCCGAGTGGATGGCGACCGCACCAGAGTCACCGGTGTCGCGGTTCACGCCGGCGGGTGCCGACGTCGACGCGGTGTTCGACGTCAAGGCGATCTACCAGCAGCGGCACGACGAGCTCGACATCACCCGGGCGCCCGAGGCGTTCCGGCCGAAGACCGGTCCGCTCGCGCTGATGGACTGGGAGAAGGTCTTCGCCGCCGGCCCGAGCGTCTGGTGCCCGACCGACATCTTCGAGGAGCGCGGCATCTCGCGCGACGGTGCGGTCGTCGTCGTGCGCCCCGACGGGTACGTCGCGCACGTGCTGCCGCTCACGGCGACGGCCGAGCTGGGCGAGTTCTTCGCGGGGCAGATGCTCGAGCGCTGAACCCGGGCCCGTCGAAGGTGCACTCGTGGCCCGGATGCGGGCGGCGAGTGCACTCTCGGGGCGCGGAGGCCGAGTCGTCAGGCGCCCGAGGCGCGCCGCAGGTTCGCCGAGGCGACGAGCAGCCGCTGGGCGAGCTCGGCCTCGGGCCGGGGGAACGACACGTGGATGACGGCGATCGCCGCCGGCGGCTGCCCGGGCAGGTTGAGCGGCACGGCGACCGATCGCAGCGACGGCACCACCTCGTCGTGGCTCACGGTGTACCCCCGGGCACGGCTCTCGGCGATCTCGGCGCGCAGGGCCTCGGGCACGTCGTCGGGCCAGCGCGACTCCGGCAAGCCCATGAGGATCGCCTTGCCGGGGCCTCCGCGCGTGATCGGGTGCCGGTGCCCCGGCCGGTACGACACGGCGGCCGTCCGGCGCGGCGACGCGCTCACGAGCGTCACGGCCTCGTCGCCGTCGAGCAGCACGGCGAGCAGGCACGTCATACCGAGTTCTTCGGCGACCTCCGCGAGCTCGGGCAGGGCGAGCTGCTGCAGGTCGCGCT
The DNA here is from genome assembly GCF_042725165.1 of Agromyces sp. NPDC127015. NCBI lineage: Bacteria > Bacillati > Actinomycetota > Actinomycetes > Micrococcales > Microbacteriaceae > Agromyces > Agromyces sp. NPDC127015. Next base: position 450,748 of record NZ_JBHXDI010000001.1, read on the forward strand.
GCACCCCGGCGGCCAGTGCGGCGAGCCCGGCCCCGAGCACGATGCGCCCCCCGGCGTCGCGCGAGGCGAGCCCGTGGTGCTCGAGCGTACGCAGCAAGCGGTAGGCGACCGAGCGGTGCACGCCCAGTTCGGCGGCCACCTCGTCGATCGAGAGCGCGCGGTCGGCATCGGCCAGGACCTCGAGGATCCGGATGCCACGGCTGAGGGTCTGCGACCCCGCCTGCGCCGCCTTCATGTCTGCCGCCATGCGTCCGATACTAGAACGACCTGCTCGATCATCGGACGATGGCGCCGTCGACCCCTCGGGTGCGAGACTGACGTCGATGACCGAACACGGTGACGAGTCCCCGTCGAGCGGGCAGCCGGCGGCCGGCGACCCGCTCGGCATGGGCGACGACGAGGCGATCACGGGCGAACTCCTCAAGGAGCCGGGCCTCGCCGACGAATTGATCCGGCAGAACACGCTCATGTACGGCGGGTTGATCGGCCTCGGCGTCGTGATCGTCCAGCCGTACATCGGGAGCGACGACCTTCCCCCGCTCGGGCTCGTGACGGTCATCTCGTTCGCGTTGGCCATTCCGCTGCTCGCGATGCTCATGCTGCTCGGCAGCCAGGAGGCGTACCGCCACCGCGTGAGCCGCGCGCGCAGCGTCGGCTTCGCCCGGGGGGTCGCGATGGCGGCCGCGTGCGTCGGCACGGTGGCGGCGTTCTGGCAGATCAGCTGGATCGCGGGCGTGGTCATCCTCGTCAGCGGGGCCGTCGCCATCGGCGTCCAGAGCGCCGGGTACGTCAAGCTCGAGCCCGAGATGATGCGCAAGGCCGAGACGCTCTCGCTCGGGCGCGTCGCGGCCCGGCGGGCGGCCCGGAAGGGCCGCCGACCCGACGTGGAGCGGTGAACGAGCCGGTCGCTCAGTCGATGCCGAACTCGGCGGCCCGTCGGGCGATCTCGCGCCGGCTCGAGAGTCCGAGCTTCGCGAGGATCGCCGAGACATGATGGTCGGCCGTCTTCGGCGAGATGTAGAGGCTCGTCGCGAGCTCGGCGTTCGTCAGCCCCTTCGCGACGAGGCGGGCGACGTCGAGCTGGCGGTTCGTGAGGCCCGAGGGGTTCGACCGGGTGCTCGCCCTGCGCTGCGCGGGCAGCCCCTCGATGCCTCGATCGGCGAGCAGGGTGCGGGCGCGTGCCGCCGAGGCATCCAGCCCCATCTCCTCGAGCCGGATCAGGGCGCCGATCGCCGCCTCCCGGTCGGTGCCGTGCAGCTCGGCGAGCGACGCCTCGAACGGCGAACCGAGTGCGAACCAGGCCGCGGCCGCCTCCGCGTGGCGACCGGCGAGTTCGAGCCGGTGCGGCTCGGCGATGCGGGCGAGCCCGCTCGCATCGGCATCGACGGCCCGGCCGACGCGGGCGAGCCAGACCATGAGCTCTCCGATCGCCCACTGCATGCCCGGCAGTGAGGCGGCGGCGCCGAGGTGGGCCGGCGCCTCGTCGAGCCGCGCATCGGCGCCGCCGCTCATCCACCGGCGTTCGGCGATCGCGGCGAGGGCGCCGAGGATCATGAGCGACTCCCCCAGCTCGAGCGCCAGTTCCCATGCGGTGTCGAGGTGCTCGGAGACCGTCGCGTCGTCACCGCTCGTTCGCAGCTCGACGAGCCCGAGCACGAGGTTCGGCCACACCGAGGCGAGCGGCGCACTGCCTTCGTCGAGGATGTTCGAGGCATCCTCGGCGGACGCGGCCCAGTGTCCGCGAAGCAAGTGGAGCCGTGCCCGCATGCCCGTCTGCCACTGGTAGCAGATCGGGATGTCGCGTTCGACGGTCAGCGGGATCGAACGGGCGAGCACGGCCTCGGCCTCGCGGAAGCGGCGCGACTCGATGTCGATCGCAGCCAGATTCGAGAACGCCGTCGTGCCGACCTCGTCGAGCGAGCGATCGAGTGCCTGCGCGGCACGCAGCAGCAGCCGGGGACGGCCGGACGGCTCGCCCTCGACGAGAGCGGCGGCCGCCTCGGTGATGGCGAAGCGGATCGCGGCGGGGTCGTCGTGCGGGCCGGCCGGCGCGTCGTCATCGTGCTCGGCCTCGAGCAGGATGGCGCGGGCAGCGGCGAGGTCGTGGCGCCGGTAGGCGAGATAGGCGAGCGTGGCACGCGCCGACGGCCCGTTCGGCGTGCCGTCGCTCGCCGCGACCGCGAGCTCGGCATGGTGCTCGGCGGCGGCACGCCGCGCCGAGTAGTACTCGACCACGGCGCGCCGGTCGTGCGCGGCTGCCGCGCCCTCGCGGTCGCCGAGCTGCTCGCGGAGCCGCAGCGCCGCATCGATCGACGCGATCGACTCGGGCAATCGGGACACCATGTACTGCTCCGTGCTGAGGAGCTCGAGCATCTCGGCGCGCTCGCGGCGGTGAGTGCGCTCGTCGCCCAGGTGTGCGAGTGCGAGCTCGAGGAAGGCGACCGCCTCCGAGTGCGACCCGGTGCGCGTCGCGACGTCGGCGGCGAGGGCCGCGTATCGCCGGGTGCGGGCGTCGTCGCCGGCCGCCTCCGCGTGGTGCGTCAGCACCGCGTAGTCGTTCGAGCCGAGCGCCTCGAGGGCCGTGAGCAGCCGTCGGTGCAGCAGGCTCGCGCCGCCCGGTCCGGCCGAGTCGAGCACTGCGAGCCGGGCGAGTTCGTGGCGGAACGCGATGCCGCGCCGGGCTCGCACGATGAGCCCGGTCGCCTCGAGGCGACGCAACTGCGGCAGGCCGATGCCGAGTCCGGGCAACAGGCGGTCGTCGAGCGCGTCGGGTGCCGAGGCGATGAGCTGCAGGGTCTCCAGGTCGTCACCGTCGAGCGCGGTGGTACTCGCGAGCACCGCGTCGCGGATCGTCGACGGCAGCCGCTGGTCGGGATGTCGCGCGATCTCGCCGACGTAGAAGGGATTGCCGCCCGTGAGCTCGTGCGCGCGGCCCGGGTCGACCCCGGTACCGGCGAGCACGGCTGCGACCGACGCGACCGACAGCGGCTGCATCGTGATCGACGACGCCGTCTCGAGTCGAGCGACGTCGCCGAGGAGCGGGAGCAGCGGATGCCCGACACCGATGACGGTGTCGCGGTAGCTCACGATGAGCAGCACCGGCAGCGCGTCGATGCGGCGCACGAGGTAGCGCAGCATCTCGACCGAGGCGGCGTCGATCCACTGCGCGTCCTCGATGACGAGTACCGTCGCGCGGTCGGCGACCGCCGCGACGAACGCGCCTTCGCCGTCGAGCGGGGATGTCGCGCCACCGCCCGGTGCGACATTCGAGCCGCCGGGCCGCGAAATCGCATCGAGTTCGCCCAGCGCGTCGGCGATGGGGCCGAGCGGCCGGGGCGTGGTCAGCGGATCGCAGAGGCCGCGGAGCAGGCGCGGCCCCGAGGCCGGTGCACTGCCGAACGCGGCGCGGATGAGGCTCGTCTTGCCGGCGCCGGCATCACCGGTCACCGTGACGACGCGGCCGCCCTCTTCGATGCGTCGCGCCCCGTCGCGGAGCGTCGCGAGCTCGGGCTCGCGCTCGAACAGCCCCATGACAGCAGCGTACGTGTCATGGGGCCGGTTCGGGTGGGCGGTTTCGAGCATGCCGGCGGCTGGGGAGCCGACTCGCTCAGAGCAGCCGGCCGCCGACGGCGCCGCGCTGCGAGTCCGCGCGAAGCCGGGCGGCGATCCGTCGGTTCTCGAGGGCGAGCGCAACCGTCTCATGGCTGAGCGGGTCGCGTCGTCGGCGTCGCCGGGCGAACGCGCCGACGACGGCGAACGCATGTGCGACGTGCGCCGTCAAGCGGCCCCTCAACGCGTCGACGTGCTCGGCCGCCGCGGCGCTCGACGCGAACACCACGGTCGTTGCGGTGTCCATGGCCATCACGCCATCTCGGCGGCCGTGTGCGGGCCGAACTCGGCGACGACCTCCGAGACGAGGTTCGCGGGGAACCCGCCCCGCCGGGCGTGCTCCCGCACCGTCTCGGCGTCGTCGTACAGCTTGTCGCCGGCGACGTAGGTGGTGACCCAGTCGTACTCGACGCCGAGCGAGTCGACGGCGGCGTTCGAGACCGTCGAGATCTCTGCGAGTTCGGCGTGGCTCAGGCGAGCCGCGCCGGGCACTTCGCGTTCGATGATGAATGTCTTCATGGTTCCGTTCCTTCGAGTGCGTCCGGCGGCTGCCGGATGAAACAATGGTCCGGTCGTCGGGCGTTGCGGGGCATCGGGAGAACCTCCCCATGTTCGGCCGAGGTGCACTCCCCGCGACGAGTCCCGTGCGCGAGCGCGCCGACGACGCGGTCGAGTAGCGGGGTCGAACTTCCGTCCGGTGAAAGAAGTGCAGATCCTTCGAGGCGAATCGGGCGGAAAACCTTCGTCACCGCCGTTCGCGCGTCTACGCTGATGCCGAGCCTCGCTGCGACGGTCACAGGCACGCAACGATTCCGCATAACGGAACGTAACTTTCACATCAAGGAAGTTCTGTGACCATACAGTGGGTGCTCGGCATGCAGCACCGTCGCCGCAGCGGGGTCCTCCCGTCCCGCGTCGACGGTGACGCACGCTGAGGCGGTCGCACCCGGCGACCGTCTCGACGAGGCAGACGAGAAGGAGCACCGCATGACGCGCATCGGGGTCGTCACCGAGCAACCGCCCGAGACCAGGGTCGCCGCGACGCCGGCGACCGTGAAGCAGTTGATCTCGCTCGGCTACGAGGTGATCGTCGAGGCCGGTGCGGGCGCCGCCTCCGCGTTCCCCGACGAGGCCTACGTCGACGCCGGTGCGACGATCGTCGGCACCGCCGAGGCGCTCGCCGCCGGCGTCGTGCTCAAGGTCAACGCGCCGACGGAGGCCGAGATCGCCGGCCTGCAGCCCGGTGCGACGGTCGTCGGCCTGCTGGCCCCGGCGTTCAAGCCCGAACTCCTCGAGGCGCTGGCCGGACGCGGCGTCACCGCGCTCGCCATGGACGCGGTGCCGCGCATCTCGCGCGCCCAGTCGATGGACGTGCTGAGCTCGATGGCGAACATCGCCGGCTATCGCGCCGTCGTCGAGGCCGCGCACGAGTTCGGCCGATTCTTCACGGGGCAGGTCACCGCCGCCGGCAAGGTTCCGCCGGCGAAGGTGCTCGTCGCGGGTGCCGGCGTCGCGGGGCTCGCGGCGATCGGGGCCGCCTCCAGCCTCGGCGCCATCGTGCGCGCGACCGACCCGCGCCCCGAGGTCGCCGACCAGGTCAGGTCGATCGGCGGCGAGTACCTCAAGGTCGAGGTCGAGGTCGAGCAGTCGACCGACGGCTACGCCAAGGCGACGAGCGAGGCCTACGACCGCCGCGCCGCGGAGATCTACTCCGAGCAGGCGGCCGATGTCGACATCGTCATCACGACGGCGCTCATCCCCGGACGCGCGGCCCCGCGGCTCATCACCGCGGCCGACGTCGCGAGCATGAAGTCGGGCAGCGTCATCGTCGACATGGCGGCCGGCATGGGCGGCAACGTCGAGGGCTCGGTGGCGGGCGAGCGCATCGTCACGCCGAACGGCGTCGTCATCCTCGGCTACACCGACCTCGCATCGCGCCTGCCCACGCAGGCCTCGCAGCTCTACGGCACCAACGTCGTCAACCTGATGAAGCTCATCACCCCGGGCAAGGACGGCGAGCCGTCGCTCGACTTCGACGACATCGTGCAGCGCTCGGTGACGGTCGCGAAGGACGGCGCGGTCACCTGGCCGCCGCCGCCCGTGCAGGTCTCGGCCGCGCCCGCCGCGGCATCGCCGAAGCCGGATGCCTCGGCCGAGGCATCCGCGACGCAGAAGCAGCCCATGTCGGCCGGCAGGAAGGTCGCGCTCATCGCGGTCGGCGTCGCCGCGCTCTTCCTCGTCAACGCGGTCGCTCCCCCGCCGCTGCCGCAGCACTTCACGGTGCTCGTGCTCGCGATCGTCGTCGGCTTCTACGTCATCGGCAAGGTGGCGCACGCGCTGCACACGCCGCTCATGAGCGTGACGAACGCCATCTCGGGCATCATCGTCGTCGGCGCGATGGTGCAGATCACGAGCGACCAGCCCGTCGTGCAGATCCTCGCGGCGGTCGCCGTGCTGCTCGCGAGCATCAACATCTTCGGCGGATTCGCCGTGACCCGACGCATGCTGGCGATGTTCGCGAAGGGTGCCGCGCCCGCCGCCGCGCCGACCGCGCCTTCCGCTGCGCCGACGGCCCGTGCCGCCGCCCGCGCCGCCGCCAAGGCCGAGACTGGAGCCGACCGTGCCTGAGACCACGACCCTGCTGACCCCGGCGTCGATCGCCGGAGCCGCCTACATCGTCGCGGCGCTGCTGTTCATCATGAGCCTCGCGGGGCTCAGCCGGCACGAGACCTCCCGAGCCGGGGTCGGCTACGGCATCGCCGGCATGGCGATCGCGCTCGTCGCGACCGTATGGGTGACGTTCGCGGGAGCGTGGGGAACACCCGCGGTGACGACCGGGCTCATCCTGCTCGTCGTCGCGGTGATCGTCGGCGCGGCGATCGGCCTGTGGCGAGCCCGCGTGGTCGCGATGACGGGCATGCCCGAGCTCATCGCCCTGCTGCACAGCTTCGTCGGCCTCGCAGCCGTGCTCGTCGGCTGGAACGGGGCGCTCGATGAAACCGGCATGACCGGCGCGCTCCTCGACATCCACCACGCCGAGGTCTTCATCGGCGTCTTCATCGGCGCCGTCACGTTCACCGGGTCGATCGTCGCGTTCCTCAAGCTCTCGGCCCGCATGAAGTCGGCGCCGCTCATGCTGCCCGGCAAGAACGCGCTCAACCTCGGCGCACTCGTCGCCTTCGTCGTGCTCACCGTCTGGTACGTCGTCACGCCCGAGCTGTGGCTGCTCGTCGTCGTGACGCTGCTCGCGCTCGCGCTCGGCTGGCACCTCGTCGCCTCGATCGGCGGCGGCGACATGCCGGTCGTCATCTCGATGCTGAACAGCTACTCGGGCTGGGCGGCGGCCGCTGCGGGCTTCCTGCTCAACAACGACCTGCTCATCGTCACCGGTGCGCTCGTCGGCTCGTCGGGTGCCTACCTCTCGTACATCATGTGCAAGGCGATGAACCGGTCGTTCATCTCCGTCATCGCGGGCGGCTTCGGCATCGCCGCGCCGTCGTCGAGCGGCGAGGTCGAGGGCGAGACGCACGAGGTCGACGCCGAGGCCGTCGCCGCACTGCTGAGCGACGCCTCGACCGTCATCATCACCCCCGGCTACGGCATGGCCGTCGCCCAGGCGCAGTACCCCGTGGCCGAGCTCACGAGCCGGCTGCGCGAGCGTGGCGTCGAGGTGCGGTTCGGGATCCACCCGGTCGCCGGTCGCCTGCCCGGGCACATGAACGTGCTGCTCGCCGAGGCGAAGGTGCCGTACGACATCGTCGAGGAGATGGACGAGATCAACGACGACCTCGCGGCGACCGATGTCGTGCTCGTCATCGGCGCCAACGACACGGTCAACCCTGCCGCCGCCGAAGACCCGGGCAGCCCGATCGCGGGCATGCCGGTGCTGCGGGTGTGGGAGGCGAAGAACGTCGTCGTGTTCAAGCGCTCGATGTCGGCCGGCTACGCCGGCGTCGCCAACCCGCTGTTCTACCGCGACAACGCGCAGATGCTGTTCGGTGACGCGAAGCAGCGCGTGGAGGACATCCTGCGGGCGCTGTAGGCGTGAGCGAACGGATGCCCCGTGCCGCACGTCGGCGCGGGGCATCCTTCGTCTCAGGCCGGGTTCACCGCCGGTCGTCGTCCGGGCTGACGACCGTGAGCGGTCCCTCATCGGCGGTCGGCGGCTCGAAAGCGTCGAAATACGCGCCGGCCAGCGCCTCGTCGAGCGGGAAATCGTCGGCGTGCTCTGCACCGCGCGCCAGCACGCGTCGCACGACGACGTCGCGAGGTGCCGCCACGTACACGGTCTCCGGCTCGATTCCCTCGCTTCGCACGAGCGCCCGGTACCGATCGCGGTCCTGACGCGACCAGAACGAGAAGTCGAGCACGACGTCACGTCCCTGCTCGATCGCGCGCTGAAGTCGGGACTGCAGTTCGGACTCGATCTCGGCGTGCACGTCGGGCGCGAGCGGCATGCTGCGGATGCCTCGTCGCCATGCCTCGACGTCGAACGAGAGTCGGACCATGCCTTCGGACTCGAACCGCCGGGCGATCGTGGACTTGCCGGAGCCCGCCGGGCCGCACATGAAGAGGACCCGGCTCATGCGTCAAGCCTATTGGGCGGCCGTGTCTGCGATCGCCCCGGGCACGCGCTCAGCCGCGCCCACGTAGGATGGATCGGTACTCCCCTCCGATGTGAAAGAGGTCGCCGTGGCCACCGCCCGCGATGCAGTTCCGGAGCGCCCCCACTACTGGGTCGTCCCGGTCGTGCGCGGACTTCTCGCGATCGTTCCCGCCGCCGTCATCACCTTCTCGCAGGACCACTCGGCCGACCTCGGCCTCGTCGTCTTCGGGGTGTGGGCGGTCGTCTCCGGTCTCGTCGTCGGGGCGCTGAGCCTGCGCCTGCTCGGCGGCCGAGGCATCCGCTCGCTGTTCGCCATCACCGCCGTCGTCACCGTCGCCGCCGGCCTGCTCGCGCTCGCGGTGCCGGGCGGGCTGCCCTTCCTGCTCTACCTCGTGAGCGTGTGGGCGGCCGTCACCGGCTTCGTCGAGCTCTACGCGGGGCTGCGCTCGCGCGGTCGCTCGGCGGTCGCGCGCGACTGGATCGCGGTCGGAGCGTTCACGGCACTGCTCGCGCTCGTGTTCCTGCTCCTTCCGCCCGACGCCGTCACCGCGGTGGGCCTGCTCGGCGGCTACCTCGTGATCGTGGGCGTCTTCCTCGTGATCGGCGGCCTCTCGTTGAAGTGGGCCGCGAACCAGACCGCCGACGGGGCACCCGCGGCAGGAACGGAGCCGCAGTCGTGAGCCAGACGCCCGGGCAGTTCGAACCGAGTCGGCGCGATCGCCTGCGCCCGGCCGAGTACGTCGCCGGCGCCGCGATCGCCGCGATCTTCGTCGGCGTCATCGCCCTCCTCACGACCCGCGACTGGACCATCGCGCTCATCGGAGCGGGCGGCGCGTTCATCGTCGTGCTCGTCGTGCTCGCGCTGCTACAGATGGCGATCAAGCCGAACGCCGACGAGCAGGCAGAGCTCGGCGGCGACGACCCCGCCGACGGCGGACCGACGGGGCGGACGCACTAGTACAGCGGCACTCCGCGCACCGATCGGGTGGAGCGCGCGACCGGTTTCACGGCCGCCGCACGCCCGATTCCGCCTGCTCGTGAGACCGCCCGATCGCCGGCCGACGCGGACTCCGTCGGGATTGGTGCCGACTTCCACGGATTCCGCGACGCGAACCCGGGCGGATCATCAGCCCCGCATAACAGGATGGGGATTCCACCCATCCGGGCGGTGATCTGCGAAGGAGCGAAGTGACATCGACGACACGGGCGATCCAGCTGGGTCGCAAGGAGCGGCCGAAGCGCGGGTCACTCCTGCTGCTCGTTCCGGGCATCGCCTCGGTCGTGCTGCTCGGCATCCTGCCCCTGTTCATCGTCGCGCGGAACAGCTTCGCCGTCGCCGACAACTACGGCGGGATCACCGACGGGCTCACCTTCGACAACTATGCGAAGCTGCTCGACCCGGTCTACTCGAAGACCCTCTTCTACTCGCTCGGGCTCGGCGTCCTGAACACCGTCGTCTGCCTCGTCGTCGGGTACATCACGTCGTACTACATCGTGTCGCGACCGCCGAACCGGCAGGGGTTCCTGCTGCTGCTCGTCATCATCCCGTTCTGGACCGACTTCCTGGTGCGCACGTTCGCGTGGATCACGATCCTCGGATCGGGCGGCCCGATCGCCGGCGTGCTGGGGATCTTCGGCGTCGCCGGCTTCTCGCTCATCCCGAGCAACGTCGCCGTGGTGCTCGGCCTGCTCTACTCGTTCCTCCCGACGGCGATCTTCCCGATCTACGCGTCGATGCGGTCGATCGACCCGTCGCTGAAGGAGGCCGCCACCGACCTGGGCTGCGGGTGGTGGGGGGTGCACCGCCGGGTGATCCTGCCGCTCACGGGCCCGGGCATCCTGGGCGCCGCACTGCTCACGTTCATCCCGACCATGGGCGTCTTCGTCATCCCGGTGCTGCTCGGCGGTGGCAAGGACCCGCTCGTCGGCAACCTCATCGTCACGCTCTACACGGAGTTCCGCAACCAGCCGATGGGCGCAGCGGCGTCGATGGTGCTCCTGCTGCTGATGCTCATCTCGATGGTGCTCGTCGGCCTCGGGCTGAAGCGCTCGTCCGCCAAGAAGGGAGCGTGACCGTGGATCGCGTCGTGAACGGCATCGCCCGGGGCGTCTTCGTCTTCCTCTACCTCCCGATCGTCGCGGTGATCGTGTACTCGTTCAACGCGGCGGGCACGAACACCCGCTTCGAGGGGCTCACCCTGCAGTGGTACGTCGAGCTGTTCCAGGACGCCGCGCTCATGCAGACCCTGCAGACGAGCGCGATCGTCGCGGTCATCACCGCGACCGTCGCCACGATCATCGGCATCATGTTCGCGCTCGGAATCGCCCGGTACCGCGGGCGCGGACGTGCCAGTCTCCTCGCGCTCATCGCGCTCCCGCTGATCGTGCCCGAGATCGTGCTCGGCGTCGCGCTGCTGAGCGTGTTCAGCACGACGAGGATCCCCCTCGGCATCGGCACGCTCGTGCTCGGCCACCTCATCGTGTCGCTCCCGCTCGCGACGCTCGTGCTCATGAGCTCGGCGGTGATGCTCGACCCGAGCCTCCCCGAAGCGGCGACCGACCTCGGCTGCACGCCGTGGCAGACGTTCACCCGCGTGTACTTCCCGCTGCTGCGCCCCGCCGTGGTCGCCGCATGGCTGCTGAGCTTCACGACGTCGTTCAGCAACATCGTGATGTCCACGTTCCTCAGCGGCGTCGGGTCGACGACGCTCCCGCTCAAGATCTACTCGAGCCTCAAGACCGGACTCACCCCCACGATCAACGCCCTCGGAGCACTGCTCATCCTGCTCACGCTCGTGATCGTGCTCCTCGTCGGCGTCACGCAGATGCGACGCATCCTCGTCGAGTCGCGCGGCTAGCCCCCGAACTGCAACATCCCCCCACCGAAAGGAACCCCGCAATGAAGAAGCTGACCACAGCAGCCGTCGGCATCGTCGCCGTACTGGCACTCACTTCGTGCAGCACCGGCGGATCCGGCGACGGCGCGTCGACGGAGCTCAACGTCTACGCGTGGGCCGACGAGATCCCCCAGTCGGTCTTCGACGCCTTCACCGAGGAGACCGGCATCAAGGTCAACGTCGACAACTTCGACAGCAACGAGACGATGATCTCGAAGCTCGCAGCGGGCAACTCGGGCTACGACATCGTCGAGCCCAGCCAGTACGCGGTGCAGCAGCTCGTCGGCCAGGACCTGATCGAGACCCTCGACAAGTCGAAGATCGAGGGCATCGAGAACCTCGCACCGAAGTTCGCCGACCCGAGCTACGACCCCGGGCTCGAGCACTCCGTGCCGTGGGTGTGGGGCACGACCGGCCTCCTGTACAACTCCGCCTGCACGGGCGGCGAGGAGATCACGAGCTGGGAGTCGCTCTTCGACCCGAAGTGGAAGGGCAAGGTGAACATGCTCGACAACATGCTCGCCGCCTACATCGCCGGCCTGCAGGTCAACGGGTACGACGCCGACAGCACCGACGAGGACGAGATCAACGCGGCGACCGAGTCGCTCATCGAGCAGAAGCCGATCCTCTCGGGCTACAACTCGACGAACTACGGCGACCTGGTCGCGAGCGGCGACGTCTGCATCTCCGAGGCGTGGGGCGGCACGAGCACCGCGAAGATCATCGAGCAGAACCCCGACGTGCACTACGTGCTGCCCGAGGAGGGCGGCAGCCTCTGGGTCGACGGTCTCTCCATCGCGAAGGGCGCGCCCCACCAGGATGCCGCGTACGAGTTCATCAACTTCCTGCTCCGCCCCGAGATCGCCGCGATGGCGACGAACGACGGCGGGCTGGCGAGTGCGAACGCGGCCGCCCAGGAGCACGTCACCGACCAGGGTGTGCTGAGCAACTCCGCCGTGTACGCGACCGATGAGGAGGTCGCGAACGCCGACTTCATCGTCGACCCGGGTGAGGCGATGAAGTACTACCAGGACGGTTGGACCCGGGTGAAGGCCTCCTAGGCCGGCCACCAGCGAACAGCGATTGGGATCATGAACACGCAGACCACGTCGACCGCCGCCTCCGCGGTCGAGATCCAGGGGCTCTCGAAGGAGTTCGCCGGCCATCTCGCGGTGCACCCGCTCGACCTGGAGATCCGGGAGAACGAGTTCTTCTCGATCCTCGGTCCCTCCGGGTGCGGCAAGACCACGCTCATGCGGATGATCACCGGCTTCGAGACGCCGTCCGCCGGACGTGTGCTGCTCGGCGGCGAGGACGTGACCGGTGTGCCGACCCGCAACCGTGATCTCAACATGCTCTTCCAGAGCTATGCGCTGTTCCCCCACCTGACCGTGTTCGAGAACGTGGCCTTCGAGCTCCGGGTGCGGCGCGTCGCCAAGAGCGAGGCGAACCGCCGCACCCGGGAGGCGCTCGAGCTCGTGAAGCTCGGACACCTCGGCGACCGGAAGCCCGACCAGCTCTCGGGCGGCCAGCGCCAGCGGGTGGCGTTGGCGCGCGCCGTCGTCTCCGGTCCGAAGGTCGTGCTGCTCGACGAGCCGCTCGGCGCGCTCGACCAGCAGCTCCGCAAGGAGATGCAGTACGAGCTCAAGCGCATGCAGCGCGAGGTCGGCATCACGTTCATCTACGTGACGCACGACCAGGAGGAGGCCCTCACCATGTCGGACCGCATCGCGGTCATGTCGGAGGGCGTCGTCCAGCAGGTCGCCGGGCCCGAGGACATCTACAACAAGCCCGAGACGAGATTCGTCGCCGGCTTCATCGGCAGCTGCAACCTGCTCGACGTCACCGTTCCCGAGGGGGTCGAAGGTGACGTGGTCACGGTGCCGCTCGACGGCATCGGCGCGGTGCGCGGAGTGCTCGGCGAGACGGTCACCCACGAGCGCACGGGAACCCTGCTGCTCCGCCCCGAGCGGATCGAGGTGCACCGCGACGGCGATGGCATCGAGGGCACGGTGGAGACCCTCACCTTCCTCGGCGAGGAGTGGCATCTCCACCTGAGCGTGGGCGGCCGACTCATCAAGGCCTCCCTGTCGAGCCTCGTCAAGGAGCGCGACCTGCCGGGCCTCGCCACCGGCGACACCCTCCGCCTCTCGTGGCGCCCGCAGGACGCCAGGATCGTCGTCCGCTGACCGAACCACCGCCAGAACCGAACCAGGAGCCCCGCATGCGAGTAGCCGTCGTCCAGACGTCACCGGGCATCGACCCCGAGGCGAACTTCGCCACCATCCGCCGTTTCGCCGCCGAGGCCGCCGAGCAGGGCGCGCGTCTCGTCGTGTTCCCCGAGGAGGCGATGCTCCTCGCCGACGACGAGATCAAGCCGGACTTCCCCGACCTGCTGCCCGCGGTCTGGCCGGGTTTCGTCGCGCTGATCCGCGAGCTGGCTCGCCAGCATGAGCTCACCGTCATCGCGGCCGGCTACGAGCCGAACCCCGACGGCAGCCCCTTCAACACGATCCTCGCGTTCGGCCCCGACGGGGAGGAGCTCGCGAGGTACCACAAGATGCACACGTACGACGCCTTCGCGTACCGGGAGTCCGCCTACGTGACGCGCGGCGACCGACTGCCGCCGATCATCGACGTCGACGGCCTCAGGGTCGGCCTCGCGAACTGCTACGACGTCCGGTTCCCGGAGCTGTTCCGAAGCCTCTCCGACCGCGGCGTCGACGCGATCGCGCTCTCGGCGGCATGGGTCTCGGGCAAGGGCAAGGAGGAGCACTGGTCGGTGCTCACGCAGGCGCGCGCGATCGAGAACGTGAGCTGGTTCCTCGCCTCGGCGACCGTCGGGCCCGACTCGGCCGGGCTGAGCCGGATCATCGACCCCCTCGGTGTGGTCGTCGCCGGACTGAACGCCCACGACGAGGGCATCGTCGTCGCCGAGCTCGACCCCGAGCGCACCGCGACGGCGCGACGCATGCTGCCGGCGCTCGAGAACCGCCGCATCGCACTCGCCTACCACGTGAACTAGCAGGAAAGAGGATCATGTTCTTCCGCACCGGGGACGCCCCATCCCAACTGCCGACGAGTCTCCGCGCGAAGCTCGAACGGCTCAGCTTCCCGACCCTCGGCCACTACCTCGAGGAGGGCTTCGCCGACCCGGAGATCCGGCGGGTGGTCGAGGCAGGCGGCCGGGTGATCGGCACGGCGTTCACCGTTCGCACGACGGCCACGGACTCGACCGCGCTGCACCACGCGGCGGGGATCATCGAGCCGGGCCAGGTGCTCGTGCTCGACACCGGCGGGGACCGGCGCCACGCACCCCTCGGCGAGGTCGTCGCCGCCCAGCTCGTCGCGAGGGGCGCGGCCGGCGCCGTCGTCGACGGGGTCGTCACCGATGTCGACGAGATCGCGGAGCTCGGGCTCACCGTGCACGCGCGTGGCACCAGCATGCTGACGACGAAGCTCCAAGGCATCGACGCGGGCGGCGTCAACGTGCCCGTCACGTGCGGTGGCGCGGTCGTGCACCCCGGCGACGTCGTCCTCGCCGACGCGAACGGAGTCCTCGTCGTACCGCTCGAGGGCCTCGAAGCCCTCGTCGACCTCGCGCTCGAAGACGACGCGGAGGAGCCGGCGCTCATCGACGAGCTCCGCGGCGGAGCGCCGCTCGGCAGCCTGACCGGCGCCAGCGACACCGTCGCGGCCCTCCTCGAGAGCGCCACCCCGCAATAGCACCCGCCTCGATCACCGACAGCCGGCGGACTGCTCGTCCGGCTGCGATCGAACGCGCCCGGATCCACCCATGAAAGGCACATCCATGCTCCTCAAAGCCGCGATCAACGGGGGCCGACCGACCTCCGAGCACCCGGCCGTCCCCCGCACCATCGAGCAGATCGTGGAGGCGAGTCGCGCCGTGATCGCCGCCGGCGCCGACGTCGTTCACGCCCACGTGATCACCGAGGACGGTGCGCAGACGATCGAGCCCGAGGCGGTCGGAGCGTGGGTGCGCGCCATGCGAGCGGCGGACCCGGCGATCGTGATCGGGACGACGACCGGCCTCTGGACCGTCGAGTCGCACGCCGAGCGGATGCGGCACCTCGCCGGCTGGCCCGGCGATGCACTGCCGGACTTCGCCTCCGTCGCGTTCTGCGAGGAGGGTGCCGCCGAGGCGGCCGAGCTCGTCCTCGAACGCGGCATGGTCCTCGAGTCGGCGGTCTGGTCGATCGAGGACGTGCCGGCCCTCCTCGCCTCGCCGACACTGCACCGCAACGTCCGGATCCTGATCGAGCCCGAGACGGAGGACGCCGATGACGCCGTCGCCGAGTGCCGGAGGATCGCGGCCGTCATCCGGGCGGCCGGCGTGGCCGCGCCGATCCTGTACCACGGCTACGACGCGACGGTCTGGCCGGTCGTCGAGGCTGCCATCGCAGACCGTTGCGAGACCCGCATCGGATTCGAGGACGGGGTGCACCTGCCCGACGGGAGCCTGCCGGCGGGCAATGCCGAGCTCGTCGCCGCGGTGCGCGCGCTCGAGCGGGGCTGACCCCGGCGTCGTCGCGGCGCGAGGCGATACCCTCGAACCGAGGAGACCGCTGCCGAATGATTGACGACCTGGATCGCAGGCTCATCGAGCTGCTCGCCCGAGACGGGCGACGTCCGTTCGCCTCGCTCGCCGAGGAGCTCGGCGTCTCGCAGTCGACGGTGCGTGCTCGCGTGGCGAAGCTCCAGGAGGACGACGTCGTCATGATCGTCGCCCTGTGCAACGCTCTGCTGCTCGGGCACCAGGTGGTCCGGCTGCTGCTCAGCGTCCGCAACCTGACGCCGCGATCAGTGGCCGACGGGCTCGTCGGCATCAACCAGATCAACCACGTCGCGCTCGTCGCCGGTTCGCACGATCTCTATCTCGAGGCGACCTGTCGTGACCAGCCGCAGCTCATCGCACTGCTCGATGAGATCCGTCGCCACCCAGGGGTGGCCGCGATCCAGCCGATCATCGTGACCTCCCTCGCGAAGGACTACAGCGGCGGCGGCCTGCGAGGCACCGCGCAGAGCATCAGCGACCCGAATCGCTGATCAGTTCTCGAGGCGCGACAGCGGCGTCGGTTCGCGGAACCCCTGCCAGAGGTAGGTGTCCTTCATGACCTCGAGCACGGTGAGCGTCTCGAGGTCCGAGATGCCCCGGATGCGGCGGATGTCCTGGAGCACGATCTTGCCGAGGGCCTGCGCGTCGGGGGCGACCACGTCGAGGATGATGTCGTAGTAGCCGAGGGTGCAGGCGACGTACTTGATCTGCGGGTGCTCGGCGAGCTGCTCGGCGACCCGCGCCACCGGCACCTCCGACACCCGGATGCCGACGTGGGCGGCGATGCCGCCGATCTTCGTCTCGTCGTACATGCCGGCGACGTAGATGACCCCGACCGACACGAGGCGGTTGTACCGCTGGCGCACCGTCGGCTCCGAGAAGCCGATACGACGGCCGATCTCGGAGAAGGACCGGCGGCCGTCGACCCGGAGCTGGTCGATGATCTCGCGGTCCACATCGTCGAGGAGGGGGTCCCTCGACTCACGGGCGGCATCCACCCGGTCAGCGTACCGGAGGCACCTGCCGAGCGGTCAGGGGTCGGCCCGTACGAGGCGTCCGAACTCGCCTCCCGCGTCGTCGAGGAGGACGAGTTCGTCTCCGTCGAATCCGGCGAGACGTGCTCCCATCACCCAATACGGCGCCAGGGACCCCTCGCACCCTGCGTCGGTCGACCCGCCGGCGGTCGTCAGCAGGTCGCCGTCGTCCTCGAAGATCCATCTGCCGTGGAGGCTGTTGCAGCCGTCCGACCCGTCCCAGGTGCCCGAGGCCAGGAAGACCACGTGCGGTTCGGTCGGGGCGGAGATCCCGACCGGCTCCCACCGGCCGATCAGGTCGCCGCTCGAGGCCGGCGTGAGGGCCGCTGGCAGGGGCGGCGGGTCGGCGAAGAGCACGTGGGCGGTCTCCTCGGAGACCGGCGCTGCGGCGAAGGACCCCGTCTGCGGGTCGTTCGTTTCGGGTACGGGAGCGGCCGTGAGCGAGGCGACGACCTCGCCGTCGGCGTCGAGCAGCTGCCAGCCGTCGTCGATGGCCCGGTAGGCGGCCATGGCGTCGAGCCACCCGACCTCGTGGGACGAGCTCGTCACGCAGTCGCCGCTCGCGGAGTCGACGTGTGCGATGACGGCACGCTCGCCGGCACGCCACCACCCGCCGAGTGTCCCGCACTCGCGCAGAAGCTCGAGTTCGCCGCCGCCGAGACGGAGGCGGGTGCCTTCCCGCTCTCCGTCGGCGTCGGACACGTCCCACAGTCCGACGAGCCCGATCGGCTCGGCCGTCCCCGCGGTCGCCGGGGCCGTCCGGACCGTCGCACCCTCCGCGGTCGCGCAACCCGAGGTGGTGGATGCCGCGGCGAATGCCAGCGCCACCGCCAGGGTGCGACTCCGATGCGCCCGCCTGGCCCCCACCCTCTCAGTTCGCATCACCGCCTCCTTGCGCACTCATCTTCGAGTATGTGCGCGCGTCGCGCGATCTTGCACCAGGCGCTCGCCCGCCGAGCGGGAGGCGTCGCGAAACGCCTACGGCAGCCGGTCGACGAGGTCGTCGGCGATGCCGACGTACGATGCGGGCGTCAGGGCGAGCAGGCGCTGCTTCGCCTCGTCGCCGATCTCGAGCGACTCGACGAAGGTCGCCAGGTCCGAGGCGCCGACCCGCTTGCCGCGCGTGAGCTCCTTGAGCAGCGCGTAGGGGTCGCTGATCGTCGACCGGCCGGCCACGACCTCGGCGCGGATCACCGTCTGGATCGCCTCGCCGAGCACCTCCCAGTTGCCGTCGAGGTCCGCGAGCAGCAGCGCCCGGTCGAGGTCGATCTCGCCGAGCCCGCGCTGGATGTTGTCGAGCGCGAGCATCGAGTGCCCGAAGCCGACGCCGATGTTGCGCTGGGCCGACGAGTCGGTGAGGTCGCGCTGCAGGCGCGAGGTCACGAGCGTCGCGGCGAGCGAGTCGAGCACCGCCGAGCTGAGCTCGAGGTTCGCCTCGGCGTTCTCGAAGCGGATCGGGTTGACCTTGTGCGGCATCGTCGACGAGCCCGTCGCGCCGGCCGCCGGGATCTGCCGGAAGTAGCCGAGCGAGATGTACGTCCAGATGTCGGTCGCGAGGTTGTGCAGCACGCGGTTCGCGTGCGAGACCCGACCGTAGAGCTCGGCCTGCCAGTCGTGCGACTCGATCTGCGTCGTGAGCGGGTTCCAGCTGAGCCCGAGCGACTCGACGAACTCCTGCGAGACGGTCGGCCACGAGACATCCGGTGCGGCGACGACGTGCGCCGAGAACGTGCCCGTCGCACCCGAGAACTTGCCGAGGTACTCGGTCGCCTCGACCTGAGCGGCGATGCGCGAGAGGCGGTGCACGAAGACTGCGAGCTCCTTGCCCATGGTCGAGGGGGTCGCCGGCTGGCCGTGCGTGCGGCTCAGCATCGAGGCATCCCGGTGCTCGACGGCCAGCGCCTGCAGGGTGGCGATGACCGCGCGGTACTTCGGCAGCCAGACCTGCTGCACCGCGTCGCGCACGGTGATCGCGTAGGAGAGGTTGTTGATGTCCTCGGAGGTGCAGGCGAAGTGGGTGAGCTCGGCGATCGCGTCGAGCCCGAGGTCGGAGAGCCGGCGGCGCACGTAGTACTCGACGGCCTTCACGTCGTGGCGCGTCGTCGCCTCGAGCGACGCGAGCTCGTCGATGTCGGGCTGCCCGAAGTCGGCGACGACCTGGCGCAGCGCCGCCTTCTGGTGGTCGCCGAGCGGCGACGATCCGAAGAAGCCGCGGTCGGTCTGCGCGATGAGCCACTCGATCTCGACGTGCACACGCGCCCGGTTGAGGCCGGCCTCCGAGAGGTGCTCGCCGAGTTCGCCGACCGCCGAGCGGTAGCGTCCGTCGAGGGGGCTGAGCGGCTGGGGGGGCAGCGAAGTCATCGGTTTCCTTGTCTGAGAGCCGGCGCGAGTTGCCGGAAGAGCGCCGTGGTCGACCGTTCAATCATCTCAAGTACCCGATCGAACATCGCATCGTCGGAGTAATAGGGGTCGGGCACGTCCTGCAGCGTGCTGAGCGAGGGCTCGAACTCGAGCAGCAGGCGCACCTTGTGCTCCTCGACGGGGCCGGCGGCCCAGTTGCGCAGGATGCGCGCCTGCCCGCGATCGAACGCGACCACGAGGTCGAGGTCGGGGAAGTCGCCGGCGTCGAACTGCCGCGCACGGTGATGCGTGCCGTCGTAGCCGGCGCGCGCGAGCGCGTCGACGGTGCGCTGGTCGGCCGGCTCGCCGACGTGCCAATCGCCCGTGGCGGCCGACTCGATCGCGATGCGCGACGCCAGTCCGGCACGTTCGGCGAGGGCGCGCAGCACGACCTCGGCCATCGGCGAGCGGCAGATGTTGCCGGTGCACACGAAGGACACCCGGAAGGGCTGCGCGGCCTCCCCCGCGGGTTCCGCGCGCGTCATGGGTTCCATTGTGGAGGAGAATGCGGCTTTCAGGAATGGGTGGAGATGACGATGGATGCCCCGGTGCCGGACTTCGAGGTCGACACCGAGCTCGCGGCGCGGCTCGTGCAGCGGCAGCATCCCGACCTGGCGGGCCCGCTCGAACTCGTCGCGAACGGGTGGGACAACGCGATCCTCCGCCTGGGCGACGTGCTCGCGGTGCGGCTGCCGCGGCGGCTGGTGGCGGTGCCGCTCATCGCGCACGAGCAGCGCTGGCTGCCCGGGCTCGCCGCACGGCTGCCGGTCGCCGTGCCCGCGCCGGTTCGCATCGGTCGCCCCGCCCCCGACCTGGGGTTCGACGCGCCGTGGAGCATCGTGCCGTGGTTCACGGGCACCGTGGCGGCCGAGGCGTCGGCCGCACGCCGTGCGATCCTCGCGCCCGCGCTCGCCGGATTCGTCGATGCGATGGCGGTGCCGGCGCCCGACGGCGCCCCCCGCAACCCGTATCGCGGCGTACCGCTCAGCGTGCGCGACGAGGCGGTGCGCGCCCGGCTCGACCGGTTCGCGGTGCGCGCGGCGACCGGTGATCTCGACGGGCTCGACGTGGCGGCCCTGCGCGACCTCTGGAGCGATGCGCTCGGGGCGCCCGCGTGGCACGGCCCGCCGTCCTGGCTGCACGGAGACCTGCATCCCGGCAATCTCGTGGTCGAGGCATCCGGTGATCTCGCCGCGGTGATCGACTTCGGCGACCTGACCGCGGGCGACCCGGCCACCGATCTCGCGACGGCCTGGCTGACGTTCGGCGCCACCGGTCGGGCCGCCTTCCGGAGCGAGGTCGAGCGGCGCCGGCAGGTTGACGCGGCGACGTGGCGGCGCGCCCGCGGCTGGGCGCTCGTCTGGGGCAGCGCGGTCGTCGACGAACTCGACGGATCGGGACCGATCGGGCGCCTCGGGCGCTTCGCGCTCGCGCAGGTGCTCGTCGGCTGAGCCCGCCCACCCGTCCTCCACACTCGCCGTCGGCGTGCGCGGGTGCACAGGCGCGGCCCGCACGATCGTGGAGGCCGCGGCGCACCGGCAGGCTGACCGGCATGGATGCCTCGGACGAATGGCTGCTCGCGCTCACGGGCGGCGGTTGCGCGACCCGCGACGAGCTCGATCGCGCGACGATGCTGCGGGGGCGGTTCGCGCCGCTGCGCACCGCGATCGGGCACGCCGCGGCGATGCTGCCGCCCGACGGCGGATCGTGGCGCTCGCAGGCGGCCGACCGCTACGCCGAACGGCTGCACGAGCTCAGGTCGGGTGCGCTCGCCGCGGTCGGCCTGCTCGATCAGGCCGTCGTCGAGCTCGACGAGCGCATCCGGCGCATGGGCGATGAGATCGCCGCGTACGAACAGGCCGAGCGAGACGTGCGCGCCGCCGAAGAGGCCCGGCGCGCCGCCGACCTCGCCGAGCAGGCACGCATGCTGCGGGTCGCCGACGAGCGCCGGGGTGCGGCATGAGCGACGCCATCACGATCTCGGGCGGGGGGACGACCGCCGTCGCGACCGACGACCTGTTCGCCGACGCAGCTCGCCTCGGCGCCGCCGTCGCCGCGCTCGAAGCCGCCGCCGGCGACGCCGCCGGACTGGCGGTCGAACTCGACGCGCTCGGCGCCGACCGCGATGCCGGCGGCTTCGCCGGCCGGCAGACGCTCTGGAACGGGCCGCACCCCGCCGGGGCCACCCACCGTCTCGAGTGCGCGCTGCGCGACCGCCGGGCCGAGGGTGACGAGCTGCGCAGTGCGCTGATCGCGAGCGCCGAGCGCTACGGCCTGACCGAACAGCTGGTCGACGGCGCCTGGCGGGTCGGCGGCGGCGTCGCCGGGTATCTGCTCGGCTCGTTCCTGGTCTCACCCGGTGGTGCCGCCCTCGCCGGCGGGGTCGCGCTCGCCGCGGGGGCGAACACGTCGGCCCGGCAGGTGTGGGGCGCGACCGCGCTCGACGAGTGGCTCGCGGCCAACCGGGGCGTGCTGTCCGACCCGCTGTTCGTGCGCGCGGTCCGCGCTGCCGTCGACTCGGTCGACGAGTTCGTGCTCGGCGCCCTGCACGTGCCGGGCGGTGAGAAGCTCGCCGCCCTGATCGGGCCGCATGTCGGGGCGCCCGAGAGCGCGTCGGTGCTGCTCGCGCTCGCCGCGGCGCTCCGTGCGCCGGCGCTCGTCGACGGACCCGTCCGCGTTCGCCGCACGGATCGCGACGACCGGGCGGGCGACGGCCATGCGCCCGGCGGCCATCCGTCCGAGGGCCCCGAACGCACGGTGCGGGCGCCGGCCGGCTTCGGCGACCTCGCGGGCCGCATTCCGGGCGGTGAGGGGCCGCAGATCCGCATCGAGCGCTACGGCGAGCCCGGCGACCCGCGATGGGTGGTGTACGTCAGCGGCACCGTCGAACTCGGGGTCGTCGCGGGCGAGCAGCCCTTCGACATGGTGAACAACCTGCACGGCATCGCCGACGACTCGCCGCTCGACGCGTTGCGGCGCGCGGGTGCCTCATCAGGCGCGGGCGAACGCGCGGTGCGCGAGGCGATGTCGGCCGCGGGCATCGCGCCCGACGACCCGGTGCTCGTGGCCGGGCACTCGGGCGGCGGCATCATCGGGGCGAGGCTCGCGGGCGACCCGTCCCTGGGCGTCATCGGGGCGCTCGACCTCGGCGGGCCGAACGACTCGGCGCCGACGCGGCCGGGCGTGCCGAACGTCGCCGTCGAGCACACCGAAGACCTCGTACCCGCGCTGGGCGGGGCGGGTCACCCGTCGCCCGAGCGCATCGTGGTCGCACGCGACGCGCTCGAACCCGGCCGGTCGTACGACGGCGAGATCCTGCCGGCGCACTCGCTCGAGCGCTATCGGCAGACCGCGGCGCTGATGGACGAGTCCGACGACCCGCGGCTCGCGGAGTTCCGCGAGCTGCTGGCGTTCACGGGCGGCGGCGAGGGCGCGGTGAGCGAGTGGGTCGCCCGGCGGCAGTGAGGCGTGCGGTCAGTCCTTCGAGGGTCGCACGACGAGCCCGATCAGCCAGCTGATGAGTCCGAGCACGAGCGCGCCGAGCACGCCCCACCAGAAGCTGTCGACGACGAGGCCGAAGCCCATGAGGTCGCTGATCCAGTCGACGATGAGCAGGAGCAGCCCGTTCACGATGAACGAGATGAGGCCGAGCGTGATCACGTAGATCGGGAACGCGACGACCCTGATGAACGTGCCGACGATCGCGTTGACGAGGCCGAAGATGAGCGCGACGAGCAGGTACGTCAGCACCCGTGCCATGTCGGTGTCGTCGTACGGCACCACGTTCACGCCCGAGACGATGAGCGTCGTCAGCCAGAGCGCGAAGGCGATGACGATGACCTTGACGATGAAGCGCATGCCCCCACTCTGTCAGACCGCGCCCGCCGGGCGAAGAGCCCCGCCGGGCGAGGAGTTCCGCGGGGCGAGGCGGTACGGTTGAACGCGTGACCGCACCGGAGCCTTCGCGCGCAGGCGTTCGCCTGCGCCCCGAGATCGCCGCCCTTCCCCCGTACCGGCAGGGCCGCCCTGCCCCGGCCGACGGCTACAAGCTGTCGAGCAACGAGAACCCGTTCGATCCGCTGCCCTCGGTCGCCTCGGCGGTCGCGTCGACCGGTGCGACGGTCAACCGCTATCCCGATGCCACGGCGCTGGCGCTGCGCGAACGACTCGGTGCCCGCTTCGGCGTGACCGCCGACGAGGTGCTCGTCGGCGCCGGGTCGGTCGCGCTGCTCGCCGCCTTCATCCAGGCCGCGGCCGCGCCCGGCGACGAGGTCGTCTACTCGTGGCGCTCGTTCGAGGCGTACCCGGGCCTCGTCACGGTGTCCGGCGCGACGAGCGTGCAGGTGCCGAATCGCCCCGACCACGGCCACGACCTCGATGCCATGGCCGCCGCGATCAACGAGCGCACGCGCGTGGCGATCGTGTGCTCCCCCAACAACCCGACCGGTGTCGTCGTCACGGCCGCCGAGTTCGAGGCGTTCATGGCGAAGGTGCCGTCCGACCTGCTCGTGCTGCTCGACGAGGCGTACATCGAGTTCGTCGACCGCGAGGGCCCCGGTTCGGTCGATGAGGCCGTCGACGGCCGCACCCTGCTCGGCCGGTACCCGAACCTCGTCATCCTGCGCACCTTCTCGAAGGCGTACGGTCTCGCGGGCCTGCGCGTCGGGTATGCGATCGGGCCCGTGCCGATCCTCGACGCCGCGCGCGCGACGGTCATCCCCCTGAGCGTCACGGCGGCCTCGTCGGCGGCGGCCATCGCCTCGCTCGAGCCTGCGGCCGAGGCCGAGCTGCTCGACCGGGTCGGCGTGATCGCCGCGCGCCGCGACGGGGTGCGGGCTGCGCTCATCGCACAGGGCTGGCCGATTCCGCAGGCGCAGGGCAACTTCATCTGGCTGCCGAGCGGCGAGGCGACGGCCGAGGTCGCCGAGCGCCTCTTCGACGCCGGCCTCGTGACGCGGGCGTTCGCCCCCGACGGCATCCGGATCTCGATCGGCGAGCCGGAGTCTGTCGAAACCCTCCTCACGATTCTCAGTGAGCTTGTACCGGCCTCACAAGAAGGGCGTCCCGCATAGCGGGTAGCGTGGAACGGTGGCAGCCCGCGAGAGAGACTTCACCGCGCCGACGGTCCAGCTCCTGACCCCTGAGGGCCAGTTGCGACCGACCCCCGAGGCCGAGCCGTACCTGCCCCTCGTCGAGGCGCTCGACGACAAGACCCTGCAGCGCTTCTACCGCGACATGGCGGTGTCGCGCCGGCTCGACCTCACGGGAGCCAACCTGCAGCGGCAGGGCCAGCTCGCACTGTGGGTGCCGAGCCACGGCCAGGAGGCCGCGCAGGTCGGCTCCGCGCATGCCGCGCGCCCGCAGGACCATCTCTTCCCCTCGTATCGCGAGCACATCGTCGGCATGATCCGCGGGCTCGACCCGGTGGGCATCCTCGCGCTGCTGCGCGGCGTGACCCAGGGCGGGTGGAACCCCGACGAGAGCGGCAACTTCCACCTCTACACGCTCGTGCTCGCCTCGCAGACGCTGCACGCCACCGGCTACGCGATGGGCCTGCAGTTCGACGGCGCGACGGCGACGGGCGACCCCGAGACCGACGCGGCCGTGCTCGTCTACTACGGCGACGGCTCGACCTCGCAGGGCGACGCGAGCGAGGCGCTCGTCTTCGCCGCGAGCTACCAGACGCCGCAGGTGTTCTTCGTGCAGAACAACCAGTGGGCGATCTCGGTGCCCGTCTCGCGGCAGTCGCGCAGCCCGCTGTCGCTGCGCGGCGCCGGCTTCGGCATGCCGAGCGTGCGCATCGACGGCAACGACGTCCTCGTGAGCTACGCGGTCACCCGCCAGTCGCTCGAGGAAGCGCGCGCCGGCGAGGGCCCGAGCTTCATCGAGGCGCTCACCTACCGCATGGGTGCGCACACGACGGCCGACGACCCGACGAAGTACCGCACCGACGACGAGGTGGCCTACTGGGCCGAGCGCGACCCGATCATCCGCTACCGCACGTGGCTCGAGGGCCGCGGAGCCTCCGCCGCGTTCTTCGACGAGGTCGACCAGGAGGCCGCCGACCTCTCGGCCGACGTGCGCCGGCGCACGCTCGAGCTCGAGGCGCCGACGCGGGAGACGATCTTCTCCCACGTCTACAGCGAGCCGCACCCGCTCATGACCGAGCAGCTCGCCTGGCTCGACGCGTTCGAGACCTCGTTCGAGGGAGGCGAGGCGTGAGCGGCATCGACGAGGAGGTACGCGTGACGAGCGACACGACGGCCGAGGCATCCCTCACGGATGTCGCGACGGAGTCGGCCGCGCCGGCCGACGCCGTGCGCGGCGTGCACACCATGTCGATGGCGAAGGCCATCAACGCCGGCCTCGCCGACGCGATGCGCGCCGACGAGAAGGTGCTGCTCATGGGCGAGGACATCGGACCGCTCGGCGGCGTGTTCCGCGTCACCGAGGGGCTGTCGGCCGAGTTCGGCGAGAAGCGGGTGCTCGACACGCCGCTCGCCGAGTCGGGCATCGTCGGCACGGCGATCGGCCTCGCGATGCGCGGCTACCGCCCGGTGTGCGAGATCCAGTTCGACGGCTTCATCTTCCCCGCCTTCGACCAGATCACGACGCAACTCGCGCGGCAGACGCTGCGACACGAGGGCCGCGTCACGATGCCCGTCGTCATCCGCGTGCCGTACGGCGGCCACATCGGCTCGATCGAGCACCACCAGGAGAGCCCCGAGGCGTACTTCGCGCACACTCCCGGCCTGCGCGTGGTGAGCCCGTCGAACCCGCACGACGCCTACTGGATGGTGCGCGAGGCGATCGAGTCGAACGACCCGGTGCTCTTCCTCGAGCCGAAGAGCCGGTACTGGCCCAAGGGCCCGGTCGACCTCGATCACGCGGGACTGCCGCTGCACGCGAGCCGAGTGATGCGCCAGGGCACCGACGTCACCGTCGTCGGCCACGGCGCGATGGTCTCGACGCTGCTGCAGGCCGCCGACATCGCGGCCGAAGAGGGCACGAGCGTCGAGGTCGTCGACCTGCGCTCGCTCTCCCCCATCGACTACGGCCCGCTGCTCGACTCGGTGCACCGCACCGGTCGCCTCGTCGTCGCGCAGGAGGCCTACGGCAACGTGTCGGTCGGCTCCGAGATCGCGGCGACCGTCGCCGAGCGGGCGTTCTACTCGCTCGAGGCGCCCGTGCTGCGCGTGTCGGGCTTCGACACGCCGTTCCCGCCGGCCGCACTCGAGACCGAGTACCTCCCGAGCCCCGACCGGGTGCTCGAAGCCGTGGATCGCGCCCTGGCGTACTGACCCGGCTCGTATGACGCTGACGGCATGACTCGACTGCGAGGGTAAGACTGATGAGCGAGATCCGATTCCCCCTTCCCGATGTCGGCGAGGGCCTCACCGAGGCCGAGATCGTGCAGTGGCGCGTCGCGCCGGGCGATCGCATCTCGCTCGACCAGGTCTTCGTCGAGATCGAGACCGCGAAGTCGCTCGTCGAGCTGCCGAGCGCGTTCGAGGGCGTCGTCTCCGAGCTGCTCGTCGACGAGGGCGCGACGGTCGACGTCGGCACGCCCATCCTCGTGATCCAGACGGATGCCGCGGGCACGGCGCCCGCCGGGGCGCCCGAAGCCGGTGCGACCTCGGCTCCCGCCGAACCTGCGCCCGCGCCCGAGGCGGAGGGCAGCGGCGCCGTGCTCGTCGGGCACGGTTCGTCGGGCCCGGCAGCGACCCGTCGTCGCCGCCACCCGGCGCCGAACGGCGCCCACGTGAACCTCGCTCCGCACCCCGCGCCGGCCCCGCCGGCGGCTCCCGCGGTGCTGGCCCCCACTCCGCCGGCGGCGCCCGCCACGACGCATCCCGCCCCCGCAGCCCGTGCCGAGGCGAAGCCCGAGCCGCACGTTCCGGTGATCGCGAAGCCGCCGATCCGCAAGCTCGCGAAGGATCTCGGCGTCGATCTCTCGCGCGTCGCACCGACGGGGCCGATCGGCGACGTGACGCGCGACGACGTCATCCGCGAGGCGAGCCAGGCGAGCGTCTTCCGCAACATCCAGACGCCCGAGGCGCCGGCCGACCGCGAGACCCGCATCCCCGTGAAGGGCGTGCGCAAGGCGATCGCGAACGCGATGGTGCAGAGCGCGTACTCGGCGCCCCACGTGTCGGTCTTCGTCGACGTCGACGCCACGCGCACCATGGAGTACCTGAAGCGGCTCAAGGCCTCCCCCGACTACGCCGGCATCAAGATCTCACCGCTGCTCATCATGGCGAAGGCGATGCTCTGGGCGGTGCGGCGCAATCCCACCGTGAACGCGCAGTGGACCGACGACGAGATCATCGTCAAGCACTACGTGAACCTCGGCATCGCGGCGGCGACGCCGCGCGGCCTCATCGTGCCGAACGTCAAGAACGCGCAGGACATGTCGATGGTCGAGCTCGCGGCTGCCCTCGAGCAGCTGACGCTCACTGCCCGCGAGGGCAAGACCCAGCCCGCCGAGATGCAGGGCGGCACCATCACGATCACGAACATCGGCGTCTTCGGCATGGACACCGGCACGCCGATCCTGAACCCGGGCGAGGTCGGCATCGTCGCCCTCGGCACGATCAAGCAGAAGCCGTGGGTCGTCGACGGCGAGGTGCGCCCGCGCTTCGTGACGACGATCGGCGGCTCGTTCGACCACCGCGTCGTCGACGGCGACGTCGTCTCGCGCTTCGTGGCCGACGTCGCCTCGATCATCGAGGAGCCGGCGCTGCTGCTCGAGTAGTGGGCCGCTCGCCCCGCTCCACGGCGTCGCCGCAGCTATCGTGCGCCGCGGACCGGCCGAGGAGCGTGGGCGCGACAGGTCGGCTACAGGCGGATCTCGTACGTGATCGCGTCGGGCGTGCGGCCGGCCTCGGCGAAGCCGGCGCGCTCGAGCGTGCGACGGGCCGGCAGGTTGGAGACCTCGGCCTCGGCGCGCACGATGCGTGCGCCCGCCGAGCGGGCGAGCTCCACGGCCGCGTGGATCGTGTGCAGCGCCAGGCCCTGGCCGCGCACCGCCGGGACGAGCCCGAACACGAAGTCGACGGCCCCGTCGGGGCCAGGCGGGCCGAACAGGTTCACTCCCCCGATGGCCGGTCCGTCTTCGCCGCGATGCACGAGGTACGGTCCGAACGGCGCGGGGTCGCCGCTCTCACGGACCGCCTGCACGTACTCGGCGAGGAGCTCGGGCTCGTCGGTGAAGGCGTAGGCGCCCTCCCAGCCATCGTGCGGATCGACCTCGCCCGCGAGCACGCGCTCGGCATCGGCGACGGTGAACGGATGCAACGTGAGCGCGGGTGTCGTCGTCGTATCCACGTACTTCACTCTTGCACGACCCGACGACACACGCCAAGGGTTGTCCACAGCGCGGCGGCTGACGCGGGGCTTCGAGATCACCCGGGCTCCCCCTCGACGCTTCGCGCCGCCAGATGGTTTTGACAATCATTATCAATAACACCTAGGGTGGAGGCATGACGACGCTCCCCCGACCTCGCCGCATGCTCACCGCCACGACCGCCGTTGGGCTCGGTGCCGTCGGCGCACTGGCGCTCGCGGGCTGCGCAGGCCCCGGGGCGGCCGGCGCGAGCGCCGACGCGCCGCGGGTCGTGGCCACCACGACCCAGGTCGGCGACTTCGCGCGCGAGCTCGCCGGCGACGAGGCTGAGGTCACCCAGCTGCTCTCCCCCGGCCAGAGCGCCCACGGGTTCGACCCCTCGGCCGCGCAGCTGCTCGCGCTGAGCGATGCCGATGCGCTCGTCGTCAACGGCGCCGGCCTCGAGAGCTGGCTCGACGACGCGGTCGAGGCCTCGGGCTTCGACGGCGTGCTCATCGACGCCAGCACGGGCATCGAGCTGTACGGCACCGACGACCACGAGCACGAGACGGATGACTCGGGGCACGACGACGAGTCGTCGTCCGAGCATGAGTCCGAGGACCCGGCGGCCGGGTCGGCGGCCGATCACGACGGCCACGATCACGGCGACGGCAACCCGCACATCTGGACCGACCCGGAGCTCGCAGAGCACATGGTCGAGAACATCGCGCACGGCCTCGCCGAGGTGCCCGGCATCGACGCCGACGCGGTCGAGGCGAACGAGACGGCCTATCTCGAGCAGCTCGACGCGCTCGACGAGTGGATCGCCGAGAACGTCGAACAGGTTCCGGTCGCCGACCGGCTGCTCGTGACGAACCACGATGCGTTCACCTACTTCGTCGACGCGTACGACATCACCTTCGTCGGCAGCATCATCCCCAGCTTCGACGACAACGCCGAGCCCAGCGCCGCCGAGATCGACGACCTCGTCGCGAAGATCCGCGACACCGGTGTGAAGGCGGTGTTCTCGGAGGCGTCGATCTCGCCGAAGGCGGCCGAGACGATCGGGGCCGAGTCGGGGGCGACGGTGTACTCCGGACCCGACGCGCTCTACGGCGATTCGCTCGGCGCGGCCGGCAGCGACGGCGAGAGCTACCTCGGCAGCCAGGTGCACAACGCGCGGCTCATCCTCGAGTCGTGGGGCGTCGAGCCTTCCCCGCTGCCGGCGGCACTGCAAGGATGACGGCATGACCCACTCCCCCGTGCTGCGGCTGACCGGTGCGGCGTTCACCCATCCGGGCGGCGCCGGCGTCGCCGGCCTCGACCTCGAGATCGGCCGCGGCGAGGCCGTGGCGCTCATCGGGCCGAACGGCGCGGGCAAGTCGACGCTGCTCAAGGGCATCCTCGGGCTGGTGCCGCGAACGGCCGGCACGCTCGAGCTCGGCGGCGCCCGCGCGTCGGAACGCCCGTCGCATTCCCGAAACGGAATGGTCGCGTTCCTGCCGCAGTCGGCCGAGCTCGACGCCGACTTCCCGATCAGCCTCGAGCAGGTCGTCATGCAGGGGCGGTATCGCGGCCTTGGGCTCCTCCGCTGGCCGGGGCGCGCCGACCGCGCAGCGGTCGCACAGGCGCTCGACCGGGTGGGCCTTGCGCAACTCGCCAAGCGCCCGTTCGGCGAGCTCTCCGGCGGCCAGCGGCAGCGCGGCCTGCTCGCCCGGGCGCTCGCCTCGCAACCCGCGCTGCTCCTCCTCGACGAGCCGTTCAACGGGCTCGACCAGGCCAATCGCGACGCGCTGGTCGAGACGCTCAGGCAGCTCAAGGCCGACGGCGTCGCCGTGCTCGTCTCGACCCACGACCTCGAACTCGCCCGGCTCGTCTGCGACTCGGTGGTGCTCGTCAACGGCACCCAGCTCGCGCACGGCCCGGTCGACGACGTGCTCACCCTCGGCAACGTGCAGGAGTGCTTCGAGGGCGTCGAGGTCGAGATCGACGAGCACACCCTCGTCGTGCCCGGGCACGAAGGACATTGATGCGGGCATCGGCATATAAGCCGTCGCGGCGGGGGAGCGGCGCCCGATGACCATCGTCGACGCCCTGTTCTCGGCCTTCGCGATCCCGTTCATGGGGCGCGCCCTCGTCGTGATGCTCGTGCTCGCCGTCGTCGCGGGCGTCGTCGGGGTGCTCGTGAACCTGCGCGGGCTCGAGTTCATCAGCGACGGACTGACCCACGCCGTCTTCCCCGGACTCGCGATCGGCCTCGCCGTCGGCGGTGCGAGCGGGCTGATCCCCGGCGCGGCGATCGCCGCCCTCGCCGGTGCGCTCGCCCTCACCTGGC
This sequence comes from Agromyces sp. NPDC127015, assembly GCF_042725165.1. Taxonomy (NCBI): domain Bacteria; kingdom Bacillati; phylum Actinomycetota; class Actinomycetes; order Micrococcales; family Microbacteriaceae; genus Agromyces; species Agromyces sp. NPDC127015. The sequence goes on from NZ_JBHXDI010000001.1 coordinate 481,530, forward strand.
TCGACCGCGCCGGGATCACGTCGGACGCCGCGATCGCCATCGTGCTGACGGCCGCCTTCAGCATCGGCGTGATCGTCGTCTCGAAGAGCAGCGACTACGCGGGTGAGCTCGAGGCGCTGCTGTTCGGTCGGGTGCTCACGATTCCGCCCGACCAGGTGCTGCCGCTGGTCGCGGTGAGCGGCGTCGCGCTCGTCGCGGTCGTGGTCACGCTCAAGCAGCAGCTCTTCAGGGCCTTCGACGCCCGGGGGAGTCGCGCTGCGGGAGATTCGGCGCTCGTGCTCGACCTCGTGCTCAACGCGGCGATCGCACTCGTGGTCGTGGCCGCAGCCAGCACGGTCGGCACGCTGCTCGTACTCGCCCTGCTCATCGTGCCGGGGGCGGTGGCGCGGCTCGTGACGATGCGACTGTGGTGGCTGTTCCCCGTCGCTGCCGGCTTCGCCGCAGTGGCGGCATGGCTCGGGCTGGCGGCCGGATTCGCCGTGTCGGTCGGTGCCGGCGTCGACGTGCCGGCCGGGGCGACGATCGTCGCCGTGTTCGTGCTCGGGTACGCGCTCGTACTGGCGGTCGCGCAAGTGGCCGGACGGGTGCGGGGGAGCGGGGTCGGGCGGTCGGGCTTCGAGCCGCTTCCTCCGGCGTCGGATGCTCCTCGGCCAGCGCGGACAGGGGCGCGCCGTCCTGCGGCGCCGCTCGAGCACGCCGAGCGTGCGAGGCGAGCCGGGGAGGAGCGCTGATGGGCTACTTCGAGCGGGCGCTGCTCGCCGCCATCGTCATCGGCGTGGGCGCAGGATTCGTCGGGGCGCTCGTCGTGCTGCGCAAGCGCACCTTCTTCGCGCAGGCCCTCACCCACGGCACCTATCCCGGCGCAGTCGCCGCGGCGGCCCTCGGGGTGAGCGTGCCCGCCGGTGCGGCCGTGGCCTCGATCGTGCTCGTGGCGGTCATGGCCGGCATCGCCCGTGTCCGCCGGCAGGGTGCCCAAGTCGCCGCCGGCATCGTGCTCACCGGCGGTTTCGCGGCCGGCGCCCTGCTGCAGGCCCTCCTCCCGGGCCTCCCGGTGCGCGCCGAGAGCCTGCTCGTCGGCTCGATCCTGACGGTGAGCGACGGAGACATTCTGCTCGCGGCATGTGTGGCAGCGGTCGCGATCGCGGTGGTCGCGCTCATCGGCAAGGAGATCGCGTTCTCGACCTTCGATCCGGCGGGGTTCCGCGCGATGGGCTACCGCGAATGGCCGATCGAGCTCGTCGTGCTCGGCCTCACCGCGGCCTCGGTCGTGAGCTCGCTCCCCGCCGTCGGGGCGATCCTCGCGATCGCGCTCATCGCGGCACCCGCGGCGGCCGCGCGGCTCGTGGCCGGTTCGTTCCGCGGCGTGCTCCTGGCGGCGCCCGTGATCGGCGCGGCGTCGGGCGTCATCGGCGTCCTCGCCTCCCGCATGTTCGCGGTCGCGGCCGGCCCGGCGATCGCGCTCGCGGCGACCGCGTTCTTCCTGCTCGCGCTGGGGATCTCCAAGCTCCGCGCGCTACCGTTGAAGCGGACCGACATCCCCGTCGAGACCGCGGAGGGCGCACGGATCGCATGATGAAACGCAACACCTGGCAGCGCGAGGCCGTGCGCGAGGCCCTCGACACGACCGAGGGGTTCATCAGCGCGCAGGCGCTGCATTCGGCGCTGCACGCGAGCGGTTCGCCGATCGGGCTCGCGACGGTCTATCGCGCGCTCGGCGACCTCGCCTCGAGCGGCGAGGCCGACTCGCTGCAGTCGCCCGACGGCGAGGCGCTGTACCGCGCCTGCTCGACCGCGGGCCACCATCACCACCTCATCTGCCGCAACTGCGGGCTCACGGTCGAGATCGAAGCCACCGAGGTCGAGGCCTGGGCGAAGGGCATCGCCGCCGAGCACGGGTTCACCGAGGCCGCGCACGTCGTCGACGTGTTCGGGCTCTGCGCCGACTGCACGCGACTCGCGGCGACGACGGAAAGCCCTGATCGAGCCCGTTAAAACCGTGCTCGGTTTGGGTTCCGCCACGAACCTCGTTACGGTGGGGTGCGGTCCTGCAAGACCGTCCGCCCAGTCCGCGGTTCGATATTCCCGAACGGGAATCATCGGAACGTATGGTTCGGCGGCGAGGCATCCGGCCCCGATGGCCGGCTGCGACGAAGCCCTGTTTCGCCCGGCGCCCCCATGATGCGCCCGGCTTGAGTGCCGGGCTTCCGACTCGCCGTCAACCCGGCCGTGACCCAGGAGTTCGGCGCGCCCGGACTCGACCGCGAAACGCCCGGCGTTCGCGGTGATCGGCGCGCGCCCTCGGGGAGCCAGACCATGTCAGACACGACCGCACTCGAAGTGCGCCACCTCACCAAGTTCTTCGGCCGGAAGCCGCGCGAAGCACTGCAGCGACTGCGGCAGGGCGCCGGGCGCGACGAACTCGCGCCGCTCGGCACCGCCGCGGTCATCGACGCCGACTTCGACGTGCGGCGAGGTGAGATCTTCGTCGTGATGGGCCTCTCGGGCTCGGGCAAGTCGACGCTCATCCGCATGCTCAACGGGCTGGTCGAGCCGACCGACGGCACCGTCACCGTGATGGGGGAGCAGATCACCGGCGTGGCCTCGAAGCGACTGCGCGCCGTGCGCCGCCGCCGGGTGTCGATGGTCTTCCAGCACTTCGCCCTGCTGCCGCATCGCACGGTGCTCGAGAACGCCGCCTACGGCCTCGAGATCCAGGGCGTGCCGCCGGCCGAGCGCCGGGCCCGCGCCGAACGCATCCTCGAGCGCGTCGGCCTCGGCGGCTGGAGCGACACGCTTCCCTCGGCGCTCTCGGGCGGGATGCAGCAGCGCGTCGGCCTCGCCCGCGCCCTCGCCGCCGACACGGACATCCTGCTCATGGACGAGGCGTTCTCGGCGCTCGACCCGCTCATCCGGCGCGAGATGCAGGAGCAGCTCGTCGAACTCCAGCAGGAGCTCGGCAAGACCATCGTGTTCATCACGCACGACCTGAACGAGGCGATGTTCCTCGGCGACCGCATCGCGATGATGCGCGACGGCCGGGTGGTGCAGATCGGCACCGCCGAGGAGATCCTCACCGATCCGGCCGACGACTACGTCGCCCACTTCGTGCAGGACGTCGACCGGGCGCGCGTGCTCACCGCGGGCAACGTGATGGAGGCGCCGCGCGCGGTCGCGACCGCCTCGGCCGGTCCGCGTGCCGCACTGCGCACGATGCGCGACCTGCAGACCTCCATGGTGTTCGTCGTCGGCAACGGCCGGCGCCTGCTCGGCGTCGCGCACGACCGCGACGTGCTGCGCCTCGTGCAGCGAGGCGAGCGGGATCTCGGCCTCGCGATCAGCGACGACCATCCGGTCGTGGGCGTCGACGAGCACCTCGCCGAACTGCTCGGCAGCGCCGTCGAGAGCCAGCTCCCGCTCGCGGTCGTCGACGGCGAGGGACGCCTCCTCGGCGCCGTGCCCAGGGTGACCCTGCTCGCCGCGCTCGGCAACGTCAGCACGGACACCGCTGAGCAGGTGATCATCGACACGCCGGCCACGATCTCGGTCGACGTCATCACCGAGACCCTGCACCGCACCGCGGGTGCGGAGGCGGCGGTCGCCGACGCGCCGCCGGTCGAGACGGTGCCGGCCGACGCATCGCCCGCCGTGGTCGCGGGGGAGGGGAGCCTGGCATGACCGAGTTCCGCCTTCCGCTCGGCGAGTGGGTCGCCGCGTTCATCGATTTCATCACCGAGGTGCTCGGCGGGTTCTTCCGCGTCGTCCGCGATGTCTTCGCCGGCTTCTACGACCTCGTCGAGTTCGTGCTGCAGACGCCGCCGTTCTGGGTCGTCATCCTCGCGATCGCGGCGATCGCCTGGTTCGCGAAGGGCTGGAAGCTCGCGGTCGGCACCGCCGTCGGCCTCGTCGTGATCGTCGGCGTCGACCAGTGGGACAACGCGATGGCGACCCTCGCCCTCGTGCTCGTCGCGAGCGCGATCGCGGTCGTCGTGGCGATCCCGGTGGGCGTGCTCGCCGCCCGTTCCGACGGGGCGTCGCGCGTCATCCGGCCGATCCTCGACTTCATGCAGACGATGCCCGCGATGGTGTACCTGATCCCGGCGCTCATCCTGTTCCGCGTCGGCGTCGTGCCGGGCATCGTCGCGACGATCATCTTCGCCATGGCCCCCGGGGTGCGCCTCACCGAGCTCGGCATCCGCGGTGTCGACCGCGAGGTGGTCGAGGCGGGGCACGCCTTCGGCTCGTCGCCGTGGCGCATCCTCCGCCAGATCCAGCTCCCGCTCGCGATGCCGAGCATCATGGCCGGCGTCAACCAGGTCATCATGCTGTCGCTGTCGATGGTCGTCATCGCCGGCATGGTCGGCGCGGGCGGACTCGGCGGCGACGTCGTGCAGTCGCTCACGCGCATCGACGTCGGACTCGGATTCGAGGCGGGCATCTCCGTCGTGATCCTCGCGATCATCCTCGATCGCATCACCGGAGCGCTCGGAGCCCCCCGGACCCGGCGCCCGCGCCGACAGCGAGGGGATGCCTCGGCGCCGACGAGGCACGGGTCGGGCGACGCGGGCCGCGGCCCCGGGCAGCCCGAGCCCGTCGCGGCGGGCGCCCGCGCCGAGGCATCCGCCCCGACCGGCTGACCGGCCTCGCTCGCGCCATGACCGAAGCGTCGCATCGAGGCGGGCCGCCGTCTCGACACAGGTCCTCCTGCGTCGAGCGCCGCCCGGCCGACGGCGCTCGCATCGACCTCACCCCGACCCGCGACCCTGCTCGCGGAGGAAAGGAAGCACCATGAAGCACCGCACCATCACGGGGGCGCTCGCCCTCGGCGCCGTCGCGACGCTCGCCCTGAGCGGCTGCGCCGCCGGCGCACCGGCCGAGACCCTCGAGAACGGCGACCGCAAGGACGTCACGATCGCCGTGTTCAACGGCTGGGACGAGGGCATCGCTGCGAGCGAGCTGTGGAAGGCCGTGCTCACCGAGCAGGGTTACGACGTCACGCTCGAGTACGCCGACCCGGCTCCCGTCTACTCGGGCCTCACGTCGGACGACTACGACGTCACCCTCGACACCTGGCTGCCGATCACGCACGCCGACTACATCGAGCAGTACGGCGACGACCTCGTCGACCTCGGGGCCTGGAACGAGGACGCGAAGCTCACCATCGCGGTGAACGAGGACGCGCCGATCGACTCGCTCGACGAGCTCGCCGCGAACGCCGACCTGTTCGGCAACCGGCTCGTCGGCATCGAGCCGGGGTCGGGCCTCAACCGGGTGACGGAGGACGAGGTCATCCCGACCTACGGCCTCGAGAAGGTGGAGTACCTCACGAGCTCGACGCCTGCGATGCTCTCCGAGCTCACGGCTGCGACCAAGGCCGGCGAGAACATCGCCGTCACCCTGTGGCGTCCGCACTGGGCGTACGACGCGTTCCCGCTCAAGGACCTCGAGGACCCCGAGGGCGCGCTCGGCGACGCCGAGGGCATCCACGCGTTCGGCGGCAAGAGCTTCGAGGCGAGCTTCCCGACGCTGAGCGGCTGGCTCGAGGACTTCGAGATGGACAGCGAGCTGCTCTTCTCGCTCGAGAACGCCATGTTCAACGAGGCCGACACCGACGACTACGGGCCCGTCGTCGAGCAGTGGATCGCCGACAACCAGGACTACGTCGACGGGCTCACCGAGTAAGGGAGCGGACTCCGCCGACACGACACGGCGGGTGGTGGATGCCTCGCGGCGTCCGTCACCCGCCGTCGTCATGTCGCCGCGTCATCCTGACGGGAGCGTCGTCACCCCCGAACGAGGGTCATCGCCGTCGCGCGGTTCATGCGATCTGCGTGACACGGCCGCCGCCCGCCGAGGTCTAGCATCGCGATCGGATGCGACGTTCGGGGGAACGGCTCCTCTCGCTCGCGCACCTCGGCGATGCCCCGACGGCATCGCGCACGGCAACGCATGGAGGGATGACGATGACCGAGCAGTCCGACAACGAGTACACCCCGAGGTTCGCACGGCCGGGGGAGGCGACGGTCACCACGGGGCACCGCATCCCCGAGAACGAGTCGCTGCCGCAGACGGCGTACCAGATCATCCGCGACGAGGTCATGCTCGACGGCAACGCCCGGCTGAACCTCGCGACCTTCGTCACGACGTGGATGGACGACGAGGCCAAGGCGCTGTACACCGAGGCGTTCGACAAGAACATGATCGACAAGGACGAGTACCCGCAGACCGCGGCGATCGAGGAGAAGTGCTGGCGCATGCTCGCCGACCTCTGGCACTCGCCCGACCCCGACGGCACGATCGGCACGTCGACCATCGGCTCGTCGGAGGCGGCGATGCTCGGCGGCCTCGCGATGAAGCGCCGCTGGCAGCAGGCCCGCCGCGCCGCCGGCAAGGACGCCTCCAAGCCGAACATGATCATGTCGAGCGCCGTGCAGGTCTGCTGGGAGAAGTTCTGCAACTACTTCGACGTCGAGCCGCGCTACGTGCCGGTGAGCGACGAGTACCCGATGCTCGACGGCGCCCAGCTCGAGGAGTACGTCGACGAGAACACGATCGGCGTCGTCGTGATCATGGGCGTCACCTACACGGGCGCGTACGAGCCGGTCAAGCAGATCTCGGAGGCGCTCGACGCGCTGCAGGCGAAGACCGGGCTCGACGTGCCGATCCACGTCGACGGCGCGTCGGGTGCGATGATCGCGCCGTTCATCCAGCCCGACCTCGAGTGGGACTTCCGGCTGCCGCGCGTGCACTCGATCAACACCTCGGGTCACAAGTACGGCCTCGTCTACCCCGGCCTCGGCTGGGTCGTCTGGCGCACCGCCGACGTGCTGCCCGACGACCTCATCTTCCGGGTGAGCTACCTCGGCGGCTCGATGCCGACGCTCGCGCTCAACTTCTCGCGTCCAGGGGCGCAGGTGCTCCTGCAGTACTTCCTCTTCCTGCGGCTCGGCGTCAAGGGCTACGCCGCGGTGCAACAGGCCTCGCAGGACGTCGCCGTGTACCTCTCCAAGGGCATCGCGGAGATCGGCGCCTTCGACCTGATCAGCGACGGCACCGACATCCCCGTCTTCGCCTGGCGGCTCAAGCCGGGGCACACCGACAACTGGAACCTGTACCACCTGCAGGATCGCCTGCGGCAGAAGGGATGGCTCGTGCCCGCCTACCCGCTGCCCGACAACATGGCCGACCGCACGGTGCAGCGCATCGTCGTCCGCAACGGACTCAGCATGGACCTCGCCACGGATCTGCTCCGCGACATCCAGTCCGAGACCGCCTACCTCGACCAGCTCGAATCGCCGATGCCCGTCGAGGGCAACCGTCCGGCGTTCCACCACTAGGAGGCGACTGAGATGACCAAGCAGGCGACCGAGTCGCCACGGCTCGGAAAGAACCACCCGCTTGCGCCGAAGACGGCGCACACGGCATTCCTCGGTGCCGGCCAGCTGGCCCTGCTCACCCTCGTCGTGGTCGCGAGCCTGCGCTCGCTGCCGGCGATGGCGGTCTACGGGCTCGGCAGCGTGACCCTGTACATCATCCCGGCGATCTTCTTCCTCATCCCCACCGCGCTCGTCGCGGCGGAGCTCGCGACGGGGTGGAAGGGCGGCGTCTACGTCTGGGTGCGGGAGGCCTTCGGCAATCGATGGGGCTTCACCGCAGTCTGGCTGCAATGGATCCAGAACGTCGTCTGGTACCCGACGCAGATCGCCTTCATCGCGGCGGCGATCGCGTTCGTCTTCATGGACCCGTCGCTCGCGAACTCGGGCCTCTACACGGCGATCATCATCCTGGTGCTGTACTGGGGGTCGACGCTCATCGCCCTCCGCGGCGGCAACCTGTTCGCGAAGCTCGGGTCGTGGGGCGGCATCCTCGGAACGCTCTTCCCGGCCGCGCTGCTCATCGTGTTCGGCTTCATCTGGCTGGGAACCGGCGAGCCGAGCGAGGTGCCGCTCGGGGCGGCGAACATGATCCCGCCGTTCACGGGCATCGCGTCGATCGTGCTGATCGTCTCGAACATCCTCGCCTACGCGGGCATGGAGGTGAACGCCGTGCACGTGAACCAGATGAAGGACCCCGGCCGCGGCTACCCCAAGTCGATCCTGCTCGCATCGGTGCTGATCCTCGCGGTCTTCATCCTGCCGACGATCGCGATCGCGATCGCCGTGCCGAACAAGGACCTGGGGCTCACGAACGGCATCATGCTCGCGTTCCAGGAGTACTTCGACACGTTCGGCATGTCGTGGGCGACGCCCGTCATCTCGGCGCTCATCGCGGCGGGTGCGCTCGCCTCGGTGCTCACCTGGATCGCCGGTCCGTCGAAGGGCCTGCTCGCCGCCGCCGAGTCGGGGCTGCTGCCGCGCGGACTCCAGAAGCGCAACAAGGAGGGGGTGCAGTCGGGCATCCTGATGCTGCAGGGCACGATCGTGACGCTGCTCGCGGCGATGTTCATCTTCATCCCCAACGTGAACTCGGCGTTCATCGCGCTCGTCGACATGGCCGCGGCGCTCTACCTGATCATGTACATGCTCATGTTCGCCGCCGCGATCCGGCTGCGCCGCAAGGAGCCCGACGTCAAGCGCGCCTACCGCGTGCCGGCGATGGGGTTCATCGCGGGCGTCGGGTTCCTGGGATGCCTCGCCGCCTTCTGCCTCGCGTTCATCCCGCCGAGCGGCTTCGACTCGATGTCGGCCGGCATGTACGCGCTGGTGGTGCTCGGCGTCATCCTGCTGCTGGGAGTGCCGCCGCTGCTCTTCTACGCGTTCCGCCGCCCCTCCTGGGACCTGCGGTCCGACGAGGAGAAGGCCATGCGCGGCACCCATCAGGAGGACGAGGGGGCACCGGCCGCCTCGGCCGCTTCGACCGCACCGCCGGGCGACGCCGCGACGAGCGGCTGAGCGCGCCCGTCGAACGGCCCACGGGAGCATCCCGTGGGCCGTTCGGCACCCCACCCGATCACAACATCGCAGCGACAGAAAGGCCGTCATGCTCTTCGACATGAGCGCCACCCCGATCACGTTCGGCGACTTCGTCTGGACCGGTGACTTCACGACGATCGACCTGATCGCCGCGACGACGAACGCCCTCAACGGCGCGCTGCTCGCGCGCCGTCCCGATCACTACCGCAACTACACGATCGTCGGCATCCTCCTGATGGCGCTCGTAGGCGGCATCGGCGGCGGCGTCGCTCGCGACGTGCTGCTCGGCGACGTGCCGTCGGCGCTCACCAACCCGGCGTACATCCTGCTCTGCCTCGTCGCGGGACTCATCGGGTACGCGCTCGCCTTCAAGGGCGGGCAGCTGTTCCGCGAGGGACTGTTCCAGTTCATGACCTCGTTCTCGCTGCCCTGGTACGCGATCGTCGGGGCGCAGAAGGCGGTCGAGGCGGGGCTGCCCATCCTCGGCGCACTCGCGCTCGCCGTGGTCGGCCCGACCGCCGGGCGCTACTTCATCGACGTCACGAGCGGGGTGCCGCCGAAGCAGTTCATCCGCGGCGAGTGGTTCGTCGGCATCGCGGCGCTCACCGGGCTCGTGTGGATCGTCTGCGACGCGTTCGGCCTGAACACGTGGCTCGCGACCGGGATCGCCTTCATCATCGGATTCACCCTGCGCGTGCTCGCGCTCTACCTCGGCTGGGAGGAGCCGCTCGCGAGGGAGCCGAAGGGCGTCTACCAGCACAGCAACGGGCGACCGCTGCTCGGCCGCAAGCTCGCGGGCAAGTCGGTGCGCGAGATGCGCGACCTCGGCCTGGTCGTCGAGACGGCGGCGCCGGCCGGTGCCGACGGCGGTGCTCCGGGCGATGCGAAGTAGCCCGAGGATCGCCCCGGCGGGGCGGATGGGCCAAGATGAGGGCATGGCACGCGATGCGCCGTCACCGGATCGGCCGGCCCGCCCGACCCCGCAGGGCGATCGTCGCCTGCGCCGCGAGGCGTGGGGCTTCGCGCTCGGGTCGATCTGCTTCTTCGTCGGCCCGCTCCCGGCGTACGCCGCGTGGGCGGGCGACGTCGGCGTCGCGGTCACCTTCTTCATCGGGTCGCTGCTGTTCACGACCGCGGGATTCATCCAGCTGAGCCTGAGCGGGCGCCGCCCGCCTCGGAGGGGCATGAACGCCGCCGACCGGGCCGACTGGTTCGCCGCGGCGATCCAGTTCGTCGGCACGCTCTTCTTCAACGTGAGCACCGGGTCGGCGCTCGTCGCGGCGGTGCAGCATCCCGATGCGGTCGGCGTCGGTTGGCGGCCCGACGCACTCGGCTCGATCGCGTTCCTCGTCTCGAGCGGCCTCGCGGTCGTCGCGACGAGGGACCGCGGGCGGCTCTGGGACCGCGACGCGCGCACCTGGCACGGCACGGGCCTCAACCTGCTCGGCTCGATCGCCTTCGGCGTCTCGGCGGTCGCCGCCTACGTCGTCCCGACGACCGGCGATCTCGTGAGTCTGTTCTGGACGAACCTCGGCACGGTGATCGGCGCGCTCTGCTTCTTCATCGCGGCCGTGCTGTCGCGACGCACGGTGCTCCGCGAGGAGCACGAGGCGGCCGCCGCCTCCTGATCCGGCTCTGGATGCTTCGGCGCCGACGTGCGACGGGCGCCGGCGCCGAGGCATCCGCCGGCCGGAATTCGGTCGCGACCGGGGCGTCTGGTAAGCTGACTCGTTGGCTGGGTACTTCCACTACCCAGACCGCGACAATCCCACGCAGATCACCGCGAGAAATCGCGCGATTCGGCGTGTGAGCGTCAGCAGACAAGAGACCTTGGGAGGGGCATCGCCCCTCGGTATTGGAGGAAACCAATGGCAGCAGTGTGCCAGGTGACCGGCGCCGTTCCCGGCTTCGGTCACAACATCTCGCACTCGCACCGCCGGACGAAGCGCCGCTTCGACCCGAACGTGCAGAAGAAGACGTACTACGTGCCGTCGCTTCGTCGGAACATCACGATCAACGTGTCCGCCAAGGGCATCAAGGTCATCGACGCCCGTGGCATCGAGGCCGTCGTTCGTGACATGCAGGCTCGTGGGGTGAAGATCTAATGGCGAAGCAGCAGGACATCCGTCCCATCATCAAGCTCCGTTCGACGGCCGGCACCGGGTACACCTACGTGACCCGCAAGAACCGTCGCAACAACCCCGACCGCCTCGTGCTCAAGAAGTACGACCCCGTGGTGCGCAAGCACGTCGACTTCCGAGAGGAGCGCTAAGACATGGCGAAGAAGAGCAAGATCGCGCGCAACGAGCAGCGCAAGGTGATCGTCGACCGTTACGCGGCGAAGCGCCTCGAGCTGAAGAAGGCGCTCGTCGACCCCAACGGCACCGACGAGAGCCGCGAGGCCGCCCGCGTCGGCCTGCAGAAGCTTCCCCGCAACGCCTCGCCGGTGCGCGTGCGTTCGCGTGACGCCATCGACGGTCGCCCCCGCGGCAACCTCTCGAAGTTCGGCATCTCGCGTGTCCGCTTCCGTGACATGGCGCACCGCGGCGAACTGCCCGGCATCACCAAGTCGAGCTGGTAAGCAGTAGCTTCACGCTTCACGAAGAGGGGCGCTCCGGATTCTCCGGGGCGCCCCTCTTCTGTCGTCTCCGCCGTCGCGGGGAGGGGTACACGAGTTGCCCGGCGACGGGGGACTCCCCGTGCGGGTGCCACCACCACGGGGGCCTGCCGGGGCGAGCCGACCGGCCCCTAGCGTTGACGGACCGCACGCATGCGTGCGCATGCGATCACCGACGAGAGAGGGCAGCCCGATGAAGCGATGGAGTGGATGGGGCGGATCGATCGCCGGGGCGGCCACGGCCGCCGTGCTCGTACTGGGCGGCGGTGCGATCGCGTACGCCGACGACATCGAGTCCGTCGTCACCGTCGACGACCTGGTGGTGTCGACGCCGGTCGTGGACCTCGGCGTGCTCGGCTGCGGTGCGAGCAAGGACATCGTGGTGAAGCTCAACCTCGACCGGGGCGGGGCCGGCGCCGCGACGATCTTCGAGAACGGTGCCGACATCGCCTTCTCGCGCACCTCGCAGACGAACGTCGAAGCGTCGCAGCCGTCGCCGACGACCATCACGCTCCCCGGCGACTGGGCGACCCTCGACCAGAACTCGACCGTCGACAGCGCGCAGACCAGTTCGACGATCACGGTGGCGGCCGGCGACACGAACGGCCCGGCCACCGGATCGGTCGGCTACCGGGCGACCGGGAAGGTGCTCAACGGGGACACGAAGCACCGGGACGCCACCGTGTCGGTGAGCTGGACGGTCGAGAACTGCGGCGGCGTCGACCCCGTCGACGTGACGGGCCCGGTCGTGGTGCTGACGTGCCCGACCGATCCGATCCCACGTGGTGCGGCCGCCGAGGCGACCTGGACGGCGACCGACGAGGCGGGCGGTTCGGGCGTGGCCGAGGGCTACGAGGGCGGGACGTTCGCGCTCGACACGGCGACGCTCGGCGAGCACACGTTCAACGCTCCAGCGGGCACCGCGGTCGACAATGCGGGCAACCCGTCCGCCGAGGCATCCTGCACGTACACCGTGGTCGACGTGACGCCGCCCGTCGTCCTGTTGGCCTGCCCGACCGGTCCGGTGCTGCTCGGCGCGGTCGCCGAGGCGACGTGGACGGCGACCGACGAGGCGGGCGGTTCGGGCGTGGCCGAGGGCTACGAGAGCGGTTCGATCGCGCTCGACACCTCGAGCGTCGGTACGAAGACGGCGACGGCGGCCGAGGGCGCGGCCCGCGACAACGCCGGCAACCCGTCGGCCGCGGTGTCGTGCGAGTACTCGGTGATCTACGACTTCGCGGGGTTCTTCCGCCCGGTCGACATGGGCGGCGTGGTCAACTCGGTCAAGGCGGGCAGCGCCGTGCCGATGAAGTTCAGCCTCGACGGCGACCAGGGCCTCGACATCATCGCGGCCGGCTACCCGAGGGCGACGTTCACGTCGTGCGACGCGAATGCACTGGTCGACGCGGTCGAGTCGACGGTCACCGCGGGCGGCAGCAGCCTGACCTACGACCTGGTCGCCGGGCAGTACGTCTATGTCTGGAAGACCGACAAGAGCTGGGCCGGCAGGTGCGGCACGTTCGAGCTGAAGCTCGACGACGGGGTGACCCGCACGGCGAAGTTCAAGTTCCTGAAGTAGACCGAACAGCCTCCAAGCTCCCGACACGCCGTGGGAATTCGTCCGAGAGGGCCGGAAATCCGCGGGATTCCGCGGATCTCTGTTACATTCGAGGCGGCCTGATCGGCCACGGGGGCATCAGAGGATCGTCTCCGAGTTCTTCAACTCAATGCTGTTGCATACAGCGAACGTCCGAGGAGGACATTCAATGGCTGACAAGTCGCTGAACAAGACCGAGCTCGTCGCGAAGATCGCTGCGTCGACCGGCCAGAGCCAGGCCACCGTCGACGCCGTGCTCGGCGGTCTGTTCGACGCGCTCGCCGACTCCGTGGGCTCGGGCACCAAGGTCTCCATCCCGGGCTGGCTCGCCGTCGAGCGCACGCACCGCGCTGCGCGCACCGGCCGCAACCCGCAGACGGGCGCGACCATCGAGATCCCGGCCGGCTACTCGGTCAAGGTCTCGGCCGGTTCGAAGCTCAAGGCTGCTGCCAAGTAACCAGAGCCTTCCCGGAGGGGCGCACGGCGAGAGCCGTGCGCCCCTCCGTCGTTCCGGGGGCACGTGGAGGCCTCGGACGGCGCATCCACGAGGCATCCAGTCACCGCCGTCTAGGCTGGTTCGGTGCCCCGCTCCGTCCGCGTGCTCGGCCCTGCCGTGCTCATCGCCGTCGCCCTCGCCGCGACGTTCCTCGCGCTCGCCTACGGCGGTGGCGCCGACGAGCAGCTGATCCAGGACCCCGGGCCGATCGCCCGCTACGGGGTGCCCGTCGCGAAGCTGTTCGTGAACCTCGGTGCCGCGGGCATGATCGGCGCGCTCGCGCTCGCCGTGTGGGCGCTGAGCCCGAAGCGCCGCGAGTTCGACCTCGCGCTCGACGTCGCCGCAGCGTCGGCCGCGGTCATGACGGTCGCGAGCGCGGCGACGGGTCTGTTCACGTTCGTGCTCGTCACGGCCGTGCCGTTCGACCTCAGCGACGCGTTCGGTCAGAAGCTCGGGCAGTTCGTCACGACCATCGGACTCGGCCAGGCGTGGCTCATCACGACCCTCGTCGCGGCGACCGTCACAGTGCTGTGCTTCGCCGTGCGCAACCACACCGCCCTCGTCTTCGTGACGGTGCTCGCGGTCGCGTCGCTCGTGCCGATGGCGCAGCAGGGCCACGCGGCGGGCGCGGCCGGCCATGCCGCGGCGGTCACGAGCCTCGGCCTGCACCTCGTGTTCGTCGCGGTGTGGCTCGGCGGGCTGCTCACGATCGTGCTGCTGAGGCGCGAGCTCGGTGCGAAGCGACTGCCCGTCGTGCTCGCCCGGTACTCGACCGTCGCGCTCATCTGCTTCATCGTCGTCGCGATCTCGGGCTACGCGAGCGCGGCGCTGCGCATCGGCACGTGGGACCAGCTCATGACGCAGTACGGCGTGCTCGTGCTCGTGAAGGTGGGGGTGCTCATCGCCCTCGGGTGCTTCGGCGCGATGTACCGCCGGTTCCTGATCGGGCGGATGTCGCGGGGCGATGCCGCTCGATCGACGGGGAACTTCTGGTGGCTCGTGGTGGCCGAGCTGGCGTTCATGGGCATCGCATCGGGCGTCGCGGCGGCGCTCGCGCGCACTGCGACCCCGGTTTCGGAGGAGGCGGGCGAGCTCGCCCGCACGCCTGCCGAGATCCTCACGGGCACGCCGTTGCCGCCGTGGCCCGAGACCTTCCGGTACTTCACCGAGTGGAACCCCGACCTCATCTGGCTCCTCGCCTGCGGGTTCGGCATCTTCTTCTATCTCGCGGGCGTCGTCCGGCTGCGAAAGCGGGGCGACAAGTGGCCCGTCTACCGCGCGGTGCTCTGGGTGTCGGGCCTGCTGCTGCTCGCCTACGTCACGAACGGCGGCGTCAACGTCTACGAGCAGTACCTGTTCTCGGCGCACATGCTCGGGCACATGGCCCTGACGATGGCGGTGCCCGTGCTGCTCGTGCCGGGCGCCCCGGTCACGCTCGCGGCCAGGGCGATCAAGCCCCGCAAGGACGGCTCGCGCGGCGGCCGCGAGTGGATCCTGCTCGCGGTGCACTCGAAGTTCGCCTCGATCATCGCGAACCCGATCGTCGCGGCCGTGCTCTTCGCCGGGTCGCTGTGGGTGTTCTACTACTCGCCGCTGTTCCGCTGGACGATGCTCGACCACATCGGGCACGAGTGGATGGTCGCGCACTTCCTGATCACCGGCTACCTGTTCGTGCAGTCGCTCATCGGCATCGACCCCGTGCCCTACCGCCTGCCGTACCCGTTCCGGCTGCTGCTGCTGCTCGGCACGATGGCCTTCCACGCGTTCTTCGGACTCGCGATCATGTCGGGCACCGGGCTCATGCTCGCCGACTGGTACGGCGCGATGGGCTGGGGCACCGACGCGCTCACCGATCAGCAGCTCGGCGGCGGCATCGCGTGGTCGATCGGCGAGATCCCGACCGTCGCGCTCGCGATCACGGTCGCGTTCCAGTGGTCGCGCAGCGACGAGAAGGAGTCGAAGCGCCGAGACCGCCACGCCGACCGCACGGGCGACGCCGAGCTCGAGGCCTACAACGCACGGCTCGCGGCCATCGCCGAGCACGACAGGAGCTCCGCAGGTTGAGGCCGGCGGTCGGGGCGGAGCCTACTTGAGCTGGATCGCGATCGACCCGTCGGGACGGATCGTCGCCGCGAGCGCGAGGTTGAACGAACGGTCCTCCTCGAGCGTGTAGTAGTGCCCGTCGAAGAGGTCCTGCACCTCGACGGAGATGTGCGCGACGCCCTCGGTCGGAGGCATGTCGAACGAGGTCTCGCCGGCGGTGAGCGTGACCTGCGGTGTCGTCACGATGCTCCACTGCGGCTCGCTCGTGACCCGGTCGTCGACCTCGATGCCGAACGGGCAGTCGGCCGGCTGCAGCACGGGCTGCTCGGCGCACGCGGCGAGGTACTCGTCGACCTTCGTCTGCACCCGCTCGACGAACGCGGCCGTCGGCTGGGCGTCGACCGTCACGGCGACCTGCTCGCCCGCGTCGACCGGCACGAGCACGGGAGCGGCCGCGAGCAGCGTCGACTCGTAGTGGAACTGGTACACCGCCGGTGCGATCGCGAGGTAGGGCGTGACCTGCGTGAAGCTCGCGAGCTCCTCGGGCGGCTTCGTCGCCCGGGCGTCGAGCGTGAGCGTTCCCACCGTGAACAACGGGTTGTGCGCCGCGGTCACCTCGACGACGGCGAGGGGGCTGTCGGCGAACTCCCACCGGTTGAGCAGCCCGTACAGCGGGTCGATGGGGCGCACCTCGAACGTCGACTCGGCGATCTCGGTGTCGAGCCGGTAGCTCGCCGTCACCGAATGGCTGCCGTCGGCGTTGGCCACGTCGCTCACGATCGAGACGTCTTCGGGGCCCGATTCGACGACCCCCGAGCGCAGCATCGCCGTCGAGATGTCGGCCGGAAGGCCGAGGGCCTCGAGCTCCTCGGCATCGAGGGCGACGCCGGGCGTCGCGGCCGCCGTGCCGATGTCGTCGTCGGCGATCGCCTCGAGGTACCGTTCGACGAAGCTCGACGCGCCGTACAGCGACTGGTTCAGGCCGCCGAGTGCGGCGAGGAACGCGCCGATGAGCACGACGGTGAGCCCGCCCCATGCGATCAGCGCGCGCGCGGGGATGCGCCGCCGCTCACCGCCCGCATTCCCCACGCGCCCAAGTCTAAGGTCGCGCGTCGCGCCAACCTGAGGATCTCCACAGGCCGCGCGGGGATGCCGGGGCGCGGGGTCTCGAGACGGTCGCTCCGCCCCCTCTTCGACCCTCGGATACGACGGTGGCCGCACTGCCTCGTCAACCCCTGGGTGTGGTTACAGTGGGAGCGCCGGGCGATGCGCCCGTGCGGCGCCCGCCCCGAGCCGTCCGCCCCGCCCATCGAAAGACCTGCCGTGCAGAACGTGACCCTCTCCCGTGAGCAGTCCGCGGTGTTCCAGGCGATCGAGGACACGCGCGAGCACGTGTTCGTGACGGGTCGCGCGGGCACCGGCAAGTCGACCCTGCTGAACCACCTGAACTGGCACACGAAGAAGCAGATCGTGATCTGCGCGCCGACCGGTGTCGCGGCGCTCAACGTCGGCGGTCAGACGATCCACTCGCTGTTCCGGTTGCCGATCGGGGTCATCGCCGACCATGACATCGACCAGAACGACACCGTGCGCAAGATCCTCAACGCGATGGACACGCTCGTGATCGACGAGGTGTCGATGGTCAACGCCGACCTGATGGATGCGATGGACCGGTCGCTGCGGCAGGCCAGGCAGCGGCCGCTCGAACCCTTCGGCGGTGCCCAGGTCGTGCTGTTCGGCGACCCTTACCAGCTCGCCCCCGTCCCCGGCGACGGCGACGAGCGGGCGTACTTCGCCGACACCTACGACTCGATGTGGTTCTTCGACGCGAGGGTGTGGCGCGAGGCCGACCTGAAGATCTTCGAGCTCGGCGAGATCCACCGTCAGCACGACGACGAGTTCAAGCAGCTGCTCAACGCCGTACGGCACGGACGGGTGACCGCCGAGATGGCCGGCGTGCTCAACGGGGTCGGTGCCCGTCGCCCCGTGCCGGAGCAGGGTGCGATCACGCTCGCGACGACCAACAGCACCGTGAACCGCATCAACGCCACGGCGCTGCACCGGCTGCCCGGCACGTCGAAGGCCAACGAGGCCGAGGTGAACGGCGACTTCGGCGGCCGCGCGTTCCCCGCCGACGAACGGCTCGAGCTCAAGGTCGGCGCACAGGTGATGTTCCTGCGCAACGACACGGCCGTCGGGCCCGACGGGCAGCGCTGGGTGAACGGCACGATCGGCACCATCACCTCGCTGAAGCGCGAGGTGCACGTCGAGATCGGCGGCGAGATCCACGAGGTCGAACCGGTCACCTGGGAGAAGTACCGCTACAGCTGGGACCCGGTGCGCAAGAAGCTCGAGAAGGAGATCGTCGCCGAGTTCACGCAGTTCCCCCTGCGCCTCGCGTGGGCCGTCACGATCCACAAGTCGCAGGGGGCGAGCTACGACGCCGCGATCGTCGACCTCGGCCCCCGCGCGTTCAGCCCCGGCCAGACGTATGTCGCGCTCAGTCGCCTGACCGCGCTCGACGGGCTCTACCTGCAGCGGCCGCTGCGGCCGAGCGACATCATCGTCGATCGCAACGTCGAGCGGTTCATGGCGGGCGCGGCTCGCGAGATCGGTGCCGTCTCGCGCTGAATCGCGACCGATCCGGAACCTTTCGGCCCCCTCCGGACATATCAGTAGCACAGGGGTGCGCTCATCATCACCCCGACGGGGCCCGTCGACCCGGGCGCCGCCGCCTACGCAGGTTACAATTTCTGCGGACACACGGCTTGAGGGGGCACGGTGGCTGACGGTACCGGGGGCAGGCGGCGAACGGCGAGAGCCGTCGCGGCATCGATCGTCGCGCTCGCCGCGGCGCTCGCGCTTTCGGCCTGCACCGGGGGCAGTGTCGACCCATCGAGCCAGTTCGAGCCGGTCGAGGGTTCGTACGACGAGGCGCTCGTCGAGAAGCTGCAGTCGACCCTCGACCAGGCGGTCGCGCTGAGCGGGTCGAGCGGCGGGGTCGCGGGTGTCTGGGCGCCGTGGGCGGGGTCGTGGAGCGGCGCCTCCGGCACCGTCGACTTCGCGGAGAAGTCCCGCCCGGTGACCGTCGACACCGGTTTCCACCTGGCGACCGTGACGAGCGAGATCACGTGCACGATGCTGCTGCGGCTCGCCGAGGCCGGAACCGTCTCGCTCGACGACCAGGTCTCCGAGTACGTCGACCGCGTGCCCGGGCTCGAGGGGATCACCCTCGAACAGCTCTGCCGTCACACGTCGGGCCTCGGCGACTACTACCCCGACCTCGAGCACCAGTTCGTCCAGAACCCCGAGCGCATCTGGTCGCCGAACGAACTGCTGGCGGGCGGGCTGGCCACGAAGCGCTCCGGCACCCCCGGCGACGACTGGTCGTACTCGCGCACCGGCGTGCTGCTGCTGTCGCGCGCGCTCGAGGAGGCGACGGGGCGCACGTGGAGCGAGCTCGCCGAGCAGTACGTGTTCGCGCCGCTCGGCCTCGACGACACGGAGCTGCCCGCTCCCGACGACACCACCCACGCAGGGCTGCTCGGGGCGTACGCGTCGGAATGGGCGGGTGACGAGCCGGTGTGCGACTCGCTCCACGACGACTCGGCGCAGTCGAGTTCGATGGGTGCCGGCGCTGCCGGTGCCGTGTCGACGCTCGCCGACGCGCGCCGACTCAGCGAGGCGTTCGCCACCGGCGCGCTGCTCGACGAGCGCGAGGCCCGCGAGCAGTGGACGACGCAGCCCATCGGCGGCGACGCCCCCGTCTGGTACTCGTACGGGTTCGGCGGCGCCCAGTACGGCCCGCTCCGCGGCACCGCAGGCGAGTCGGCCGGTGCGCTGACCGCCGCGTTCACCGACCCCGAGACGGGGCTCACGGTCGTGATCGCCCTCAACAACTCGACCTCGGGCGCCGACTTCGTGCGCGAGGCGGCGTTCGCGCTCGCGTCCGCAGGCTCGAAGGCGAAGGCCACCGCCGATCACGACCAGCCCCTCGTCGAGCTGCCCTGGTCGTACGATCAGGCGACCGAGAAGATGACCTCGCTCGCGGCATGCCCGCGTGGGCAGCAGGGCGACGACACGCCGGAGAAGACGGCGGAGGGCTGATCGCCATGGCCAAGCTCATCACGGGAGCGCTCGCCTCCCTCGACGGCTACATCGTCGACGCGGACGGCGCATTCGACTGGGCCATGCCGAGTGCCGAGGTGCACGCGTTCGTGAACGACCTCGAGCGCCCGATCGGCACCTATTTCTACGGTCGCCGCATGTACGAGGTCATGTCCGCGTGGGAGCGACTCGCCGACGACCCGCGGATCTCCGACGTCGAACGCGACTACGCCTCGATCTGGGGCGACACCGACAAGATCGTCTACTCGTCGAAGCTCGAGCAGGTGACGACCGCGCGCACCCGGCTCGAGCGACGATTCGATGCCGACGAGGTCGCGAGGCTCAAGGCGGCCGCGGAGCGCGACCTGTCGATCTCGGGCCCCCACCTCGCCGCCGAGGCCGTCCGCGCGGGGCTCGTCGACGAGCTCTTCGTCTTCGTGTTCCCCGTCGTCGTCGGCGGGGGCACGCGGCTGCTGCCCGACGGGGTGCGCCTCGACCTCCAGCTCCTCGAGGAGCGCCGATTCGACGAGGTCGTCTACCTGCGGTATCGGCTCCTGGCCTGAGCCGGGCCCCGGCCCACGGGTCGATCGGGGCCGATCCGGTCGCGAGGTGCTCTGTCGCGGCGAAGCGAAGCGGCGTATCGTCAGCCCCGAGGCATCCGTAACCCTCAGGGGAGGTGTGGGACATGTGCCGTTGGCTGGCCTACTCCGGTGAGCCGATCCAGCCCGCAAGGCTGATCCTCGACACCGAGAACTCGCTCGTCGCCCAGTCGCTGAACTCGCCGCTCGGCGCCGAGACGGTCAACGGCGACGGATTCGGCGTCGGCTGGTACCCCGCCGGGGCGAGCGTCGGCACCGAGCCGTGGCTGTTCCACAGCATCGAGCCCGCGTGGCACGACGAGAACCTGCGCGAGCTGACCCGGGCGATCGAGAGCCCGCTGTTCTTCGCGCACGTGCGCGCCGCGGCCGGTCCGCCCATCCAGCAGACGAACTGCCACCCGTTCCGGCACGAGAACTGGCTCTTCATGCACAACGGCGGGCTCGCGGGGTTCGCGAGCGTACGGCGCGACCTCATGCTCGCGATCGACGAGTCGTTCTTCCCGCTCATCCGCGGCACGACCGACAGCGAGGTGCTGTTCTACCTCGCGCTCACGCTGGGCCTTCGCGACGACCCGATCGCGGGCATGACGAAGGCGATCCGCAAGGTCGAGGAGGTCGGCCACGCGCACGGCGTCGAGTTCCCGATGCAGGGCACCGTCGCGGTCGCCGACGGGGCGACCGTGTGGGCCTTCCGGTACTCGAGCGCCGGACGCACCCGCACGCTGTTCCACTCGGTCGACATGGCGACGCTGCAGCAGATGTACCCCGACTCCGAGCGGCTGCAGGGCTTCGGACGTGCGGCGAGAGTCATCGTGTCGGAGCCGCTCACCGACATGCCCGGCGTGTTCGTCGAGGTACCCGAGGCGACGGTCGCGATCCTCGACGCGGGGCACTACCGGCACGAGACGTTCTTCGCGGAGCCCGAATAGGCCCGAATAGGGCGGATGCCTCTGGCGGCACGCCGCCCGTCGTCGCCGTCGTCGATCCGCCCGGACAGGGATGAGCCGGTCGGCTGGCCCGCTCGTGGCGGGTGCCGACCGGCTCGTCCCTGTCGGAAAGCGACCGGTGTCGCGACGGCACGCGAGCCGCCGCGCGGGTCGTCAGACGCTGCTGTTGCGGCCGGCGATCGCCCGGATCAGCCATGCGATCACCGCGATCGCGAGCAGTACGAGTCCGACCCAGAGCAGGAAGTTCAGCGACTGCACGAGCCCGCCGGTGATGGCGAGAATGATGGCGATGACGACGATGACGATCAAGAGGATGTTCATCTGAGAGTCCCTCCTTCGGGGAACGCCGGGGCCTCTCGGTCGGGCCCCGTACGGTCGAGCCGCGACCCGTCGGGCCGCGACGCTTCCAAACTAGGGACACGAGCGGACGAGCGGCAGGGGGTTGACTTCGCGCGACAGCCGCGGAACCCTTCACGTGATCCGCAGGCCGAGCCATCGCCCGCGCCGGGTGTCAAGCCCTCGCCCCCGTCGCGGGTCGTCGCGACGATGTGGGTATGGGATCGCTCTGGCGCGACGGACTCGACGCGCACGCCGTCGACGAGCTGCCCGAGGACGCCTCGCACGAGGTCCTCGTGGTCTGCGCCGGGCTCGTCGGCCTCACCGTCGCGGTGCGGCTCGCCCAGGCGGGCCGGCGCGCGGTGGTGCTCGATGCCGCGGCGCCCGGCGCCCTCACGACGGGGAGCTCGACCGGCAAGGTGACCCTGCTGCAGGGCACGCGGCTCTCGGCCGTGCGCGACCGCAGCTCGCTCGACGTCGCCGCCGCCTACCTGGAGGCGTGCCGCAGCGGCGCCGCGTGGCTGCGGGCCCAGCTCTCCGAGCACGACGAGGGCTGCGAGCAGGCGACCGCCTACAGCTTCGCGACGACCTCGGCCGGTGCCGAGCGCCTCGAGGCGGAGCACGCCCTGGCCCGCGAACTCGGCCTCGACGTGCGATGGGCCGCTCCGCGCGAGTCGCCGGTCGCCGCCCGCGCGGCGGTCGCGCTCGACGGGCAGTTCATGCTCGACCCGATGGTGCTGGTACGCCGCCTCGTCGCCACCGCCCGCGCGGCGGGCGTGCCCGTCGTCGCGGGATGCCGCGTGGTCGACGTGCGATCGTCGGATTCGGGCCACGAGGTCGAGACCGAGCTGGGCGAGCTCCACGCGGACGTGCTCGTGCTCGCGACGGGCACGCCGGTCGTCGACCGCGGGCTGACGTTCGCCCGCACGTCGCCGTCGCGATCGCACGTCGCCGCGTTCCGCACGGGGCGTCGACTGGTCGAGGGCATGCACCTCTCGGTCGACGGCGAGACCCGTTCGCTGCGGCCCGCTCGCCGGGGCGGGCAGGAGTACCTCGTCGTCGCCGGCAACGACGATGCGGTCGGGCACGCGCGATCGACGGCCGAGCGCGCACGCGAGCTGCACCGCTGGGTCGCCGATCGCTTTCCGAGCGCGGTGCTCGCGCACCAGTGGGCGGCGCAGGACTACGACTCGCTCGACGGTGCGCCGTACGCCGGTCGCCTCGGTCGCGACGGCCCGTGGTTCGCGACCGGTTTCGGCAAGTGGGGGCTCGCCGCCGGTGCCGCCTCGGGCATCGCCCTCGCGCAGGAGATCGCGAGCGGCCGTCGCCCCGACTGGGCCGTGCGGCTCTACGACCGGCCCGGCACGGCATCGGACGTCGCGGCCGCGGTCGCACGGAACGCCGATGCCGTGGGGCACCTGCTCGGCGGCATGGCTCGCGCGATCGGCGGCTCACAGGACGAGCCGCCCGCGGAGGGCGAGGGCCGGGTCGGCCGGGGCGTGCCGCCGATCGCGATCAGCACCGTCGACGGCGTCACGCGCCGGGTGTCGGCGGTCTGCACGCACCTCGGCGGCATCCTCGCGTGGAACGACGAGGAGTGCACGTGGGACTGCCCCCTGCACGGCAGCCGGTTCGCCGCCGACGGTCGTCGGCTCGAGGGTCCGGCACGCGACGACCTGACGCAGGAGCCCTGAGTCCGCGACCGCGTGCGCGCACGCGTCGGCACATCGTTCCCAGGCTGTCAATCCCTTGAGGGGTCAGCGGGCCGGTGCGAGCGTGGAACACAGGTGCCGCGCCCGGCACCGGTGCCGACCCGACACCGCGTGGTGCCGGGCACGGCATCCAAGACTCGAACACGGAGGATGAGGACGATGGGTATCGGAGACAAGGCGAAGCACCAGGCCGAAGAAGCGGGCGCGAAGATCAAGCAGGGCGTCGGCAAGGTGACCGGCAACGAGGAGATGGAGGCCGAAGGCCACGTCGACGAGGCCAAGGCCGACATGAAGCAGGCCGGCGACGAGGTGAAGGACGCCGGCGAACGCGCCAAGGACGTCTTCACGGATCGCGACTGAGGAGCGACCGGTGGTGAGGCAGAGCCTCGAGAGCCCGGGCGACCTGCTGCACTTCCAGCTGCGCACCGCGCTGACGATGGAGAACGACTCGCTGGCGGCGCTCGGCGACCTCGCCTCGGCGGCGAAGAGCGCCGAGATCAAGAAGCTGTTCCGCCATCACGCGGACGAGACGCGCGAGCAGATCGCCAACCTGCAGCAGGTCTTCCGCCTGCTCGAGCTGCGCGAGTCGACCGCGCCGTCGCCCAGCACGAAGGGCATCAGCCGACAGGCCGCCTCCTTGCTGGAGCGGAGCGCGCCGAAGCTGCGCGACCGGGCGGCGCTCGCGAGCGCGCTCGGCAACGAGCACTACGAGATCTCGGCGTACGAGGCGCTGCTCGTGCCCGTCACCGCGATGGGCGCCTCCGACGCGGCGGCCCTCCTGCAGTCGAACCTCGACCAGGAGACGCACACGAGCGAGGAGATCCGCACGAAACTGCAGTCGATCGCGGGCTGAGGCGCGAGATCGGGCGTCTCGACGAAACTCGAGGCGACACGACGGAGGGGCCGCACCGGGTGGTGCGGCCCCTCCGTGGTCGTCGTCACTCGCCGGCCGAGCCGGCCTTCTCGATGAGCGACGCCTGGTAGCGGTCGGCGTAGGTGGGCGTGTCCTTCACGAGGTCGTCGGCGAAGGCTGCGACGTCGTCGCCGATGAGCTCGATCGCGCCCTTGCCCTGCGTCGCGCCCTCTTCGAAGAAGTCGACGATGCCCGAGAGGAGCGTGCCGTCCTCGAGGCCGACCGGTCCGATCTTGAAGTAGTACTTCTGGATCTCGCCGTAGACGACCTGGTAGTCCTTCGGCAGCGCCCGGACGCGTGCCAGGTGGGCTCGCCACTCGCGCTTGCCCTCGATGATGTCGTGGATTCCCATGTCAGCCTCCCAGCCTTGCGAGCTTCTTCGCGACGTTCCGATTGAGCTGTTCGCGCCACTTGTCGCGGAAGCCCTTTGCGCCCTCGCCGCCGGCGAGCGCCTGGCAGAACCCGGGGATGTCGTCGCCGAGCACCTCGTCGATGCCCTGTCCTTCGGCCGCCGTCTCCTCCAGCAGCCCGAGGGCCCCGTCGAGGATCGGCATCAGGTTGCGGCCCGTGAAGTCGGCGTAGCCCCACAGCTGGAGCTTGATCTCCTCGAAGGCCGCACGGTAGTCGGCCGGCAGCGCCTCGGCCCGGGCGTCGAACGCCTTCAGCTCCCTGCGGAGGTCGTTGCCGGTGATGGTGTCCCAGAAGTTCATCTCAGTCCTCCTCGATCATGTTCGGTCGGTCGGTCGGTCGGGCGACGGGATGCCGCGGCGGGACTCGCCGCGGCATCCGTTCGTCAACTGACCTTGCGGCGGTACGCCGCGAGGGCGCCGACGTAGCCGATGGCGATGATGCCGACGAGCCACGCGAGGGCGACCCAGATGTCGCTGCCGACCGGCTCGCCGGCGAACAGTGCGCGCGTCGTGTCGACGATCGACGTGACCGGCTGGTTCTCGGCGAACCACGCCACCGGGGCCGGCATCGACTCGGTCGGCACGAACGCCGAGCTGATGAACGGCAGGAAGATCAGCGGGTAGGCGAAGGCGCTCGCGCCGTCGACCGTCTTCGCCGAGAGTCCCGCGATCACCGCGAGCCAGGTGAGCGCGAGCGTGAACAGCACGAGGATGCCCACGACCGCGAGCCATGCCCCGAACGAGGCGCCGGTGCGGAAGCCCATGATGAGCGCGACGCCCGTGACGATCGCGACCGACACGAGGTTCGAGACGAGCGAGGTGAGCACGTGGCCCCACAGCACGCTCGAGCGCGCGATCGGCATCGACTGGAAGCGGTCGAAGATGCCGCCCTGCAGGTCGAGGAAGAGCCGGTACGAGGTGTACGCGACGCCCGACGCGATCGTGATGAGCAGGATGCCGGGCAGCATGTAGTCGATGTACGACTCGTTCGACCCGGTGTTGATCGCCCCGCCGAGCACGTACACGAACAGCAGCATGAGGGCGATCGGCGTGACCGCGGTCGTGATGATCGTGTCGGGACTGCGGAGGATGTGGCGCAGCGAGCGGCCGGTGAGTACGGCGGTGTCGCTGATGGCGTGGCTGGTCATCGTGCGGCCTCCTTCTTCTTCTTCTTGTCGGCGCGGGTGCCCGCGGTCGCGGGCTCGCCGGTCTCTTCGCCCTCGGTCTCGCCCGTCTCGCCGACGAGGGCGAGGAAGACGTCCTCGAGCGAGGGCTGCTTCTCGACGTACTCGACCTTGGCCGCGGGCAGCAGCCGCTTGAGCTCGTCGAGGGTGCCGTTCTGGATGATGGTGCCGCGGTGCAGGATCGCGATGCGGTCGGCGAGCTGCTCGGCCTCGTCGAGGTACTGCGTGGTCAGCAGCACCGTGGTGCCGCCGTCGGCGAGCTGCTTGACGGTCTGCCACACCTCGATGCGGGCCTGCGGGTCGAGCCCGGTGGTCGGCTCGTCGAGGAAGATGATCGACGGGTTGCCGATCAGGCTCATCGCGATGTCGAGCCGGCGGCGCATGCCGCCCGAGTAGGTGCCCGCCCTGCGGCCGCCGGCCTCGGTGAGCGAGAACCTGGCGAGCAGGTCGTCGGCGATCTTGCCGGGCTGCTTCATGTGGCGCAGCTTCGCGACGAGCACGAGGTTCTCCCGACCCGTGAGCACCTCGTCGACGGCGGCGAACTGGCCCGTGAGGCTGATCGCTTCGCGCACCTCGCCGGGATTCGCCGCGACATCCTGCCCGCCGACCGTCGCGGTGCCCGCGTCGGCCTTCAGGAGGGTGGAGAGGATGCGCACGAGGGTGGTCTTGCCGGCTCCGTTCGAGCCGAGCAGGGCGAAGATCGAGCCCCGGGCGACGTCGAAGTCGACGCCGCGCAGCACGTGCAGGTCCTTGAACGACTTCTCGATGCCCTGCACCCGGATGGCGGGTTCGGTGATGGTGGTCATGACTGCTCCTTCTTGGCCTCGTCGATCGCCTTGTTCAGGCGAGCGCGTTCCTTGTCGATCCAGCGCTTGCCGCCGTAGGCCTGGGCGAACGACTCGGCGAACTCGACGGGGTCGTCGCCGACGATGTCGCCGACCGGGGTGCCGTCGATCGACGCGCGCTCCCAGAGGTCGGCGAGGTCGACGAGCATCTGCACCATCGTGTCGCCGTCGGTGATGTCGCCCGAGTACATGAGGTAGCGCTGAACGGCGCCCGCCGAGGCCGCGTACGGCTCGGGGAGGGCCTCCATGCGGGCCTTGGCCTGCTTGTACTGCTTCTTCTGCTCGAGCGAGCCGGTGATGGTCTCGATCCACTTCGCAGCCATGGTCACTTCTCCAATTCGTCGGTCGTGTGGAGCTGTTCGATGCGTTCTGCCAGGAAGCTCCACGTCCTCCAGAACTCTTCGAGTTCGCTGTGCCCGCGCTCGTTGAGCGAGAACACCTTGCGCGGCGGGCCCTTCTCGGAGGGCACCTTCTCGACGTCGACGAGCCCGCGCTGCTCGACCCGCACGAGGAGGGCGTAGATCGTGCCCTCGGCGATGTCGGTGAAGCCGCGCTCGCGCAGCCGTGCGGTGATGTCGTAGCCGTAGGCGGGCGCCGTGGCGAGGATCGCCAGGACGATGCCCTCGAGCGTGCCCTTGAGCATCTCGGTCATCTGCTTGCCCATCAGGCCACCCCCTTCTCTGTTCTCTCGGTGCTAGCTATTCAGTGTCGCTGGTAATCAGCGTTGCTGAGTACCACTAGAAAGTAACACTGAGTACCGGTACTTAGCAACACCGAATAGCAAGTTTCTCGAGATTCTTCTCGAGACACCGCCCGGATGCCTCGCCGAGCCGCCGTCTCGTCGCGAGGAATTCTCGTGCCGGCGTAAGGAAACATGTCGCGACGACTCCTCACTTATGACAGGTGTTCTGCGCGAGGGGGCTGCAGCATGGATGTTGGGGGCAAGGGGTCGGCGGTCACGACCCCCGACGAGGTCTCAGTGGTTCGTCGAGGGACCCGCTTGGCGGCGGTGTTCATCGCGGTACTGGCGATGGTGGCGAGCCTCTTCCTGCCGTTCGCCGGCGACGCCGCGCGCGCGGCCGCCGGCAGCCTGATCAGCGGCACCGTGTGGGCCGATGCGAATCGCGACGGCCTCCGGACGGCTGACGAGTCCGTCAAGGGCGGCGTCACCGTCCAGCTGCTGTCGGGGCCGACGGGTCCCATCGTCGGCACCACCACGAGCGCCGCGAACGGCGCCTACAGCTTCGCGAACGTCGCGGACGGCGCGGTCTACGTGCGCGTCATCGCTCCCGGTGCGCACCGCTTCCCCGACACCGCCTCAGGGCAGAACGTGTTCACGCGAGCCGAGGTGCCCACCACCGGCAATCCGGAGCGCGGCATCACCGGTCCGATCACGATCACCGGCGCGACGCAGGCCCCGAACCGCGACGCCGGGCTGCAGCCGATCGCAACGCTCGAGGTCGACCGCCTGCAGATTCCGAACTCGTGCGAGGGGTACGCGACGACGGGTGCTCCGCCGTGGGATGCGACGGACGGGCCCGGACTGGACACGGGGCCCGGCAACTGCATCGTGCGCGTCGGCGACACGGTGCTGCAGAACTACTCGGTGTCGCTGACGGGCCTCCCCACCGGGGTCAGCGTGCCGAACGTCGTCATCGAGATGACGATCGACCCGGTCTCGAACCCCGACGACCCGAGCGATGTCGCGGACTCCCGGCTCCAGCTGGCCGGCCCCGGCACCAACGGGCTGCCTGCGGGATGCCTCGCGGCGGCGAACGGGGCGAACCCGCCGTCGTCGGCGACGACGAACGCCGACGGGTCGATCACGGTCGTGTGCAACCTCGGGCCGATGTCGTCGAACGTCGGCAGCGTGCAGCTCGCGTACCGGTTCGCCGACGACACGCCGATCCCGGGCTTCGCGTCGGTCACGGCCAGCGCCTACGCGGGTCAGGACGACGCCGCTCCGTCGAACACCGTCTCGGGCCCGGTCATCGAGGTCACCGGCACCGCGGAGTGGGAGGCGAAGAAGTCGCTGCAGGCCGCGCCCGGCGCGACGACCCGCACCATCAACGGCGTGGTGACGCCCGGATTCCGGGTTCAGTACTGGATCGACCTCCTCAACCTCCGCGGTGCCGGTGGATCCGACCTGCAGTGGCCGATCACGTTCACCGACCGGATGACGAAGTTCCCGAACGCGGTCATGACCTTCTGCCTGCCCCGCCGCCTCGACAACATCGGACTCAGCAGCGGCTGGACCATCACCTGTCCGATCGACGAGGCGGCCGGCGCCGACGGCTGGACGATGACGGCCAGCAAGCCGTCGAACTCGCCGTACGACAGCACGCGCATCCTGGTGGAGGTCTTCGTGCCCACCGAGGACGCGTACCGCTCGGTGGACCCGACCTGGCAGCACGGCGACACGCCGCCCACCGGAACGGTGTCGTGGGAGAACCACGTCGAGGACACCGACGGCTGGCACATGACCGGCGGACAGCCGAACAACCCTCCGGGTGGCGTCGGCCCCGGCTTCGAGGCCGGTTGGGACGGTACGACCGCGACGGGCGACAACGTGGTGCCTCGTCAGTTCAACATCACCGAGCCCCGGTGGGACCTGTCGAAGACCAACACCGGGAACGTCTCGTTCCAGGAACGGGACCTCGACAACAACCCCGCCACCCCCGCAGTGCCCGGATTCCAAGTCGTCTACCAGTTCAGCGTCAACGAGTCGAACGGCAACATCCTCAGCGCCAACATCGACCAGATCGCGTTCAAGGATGTGATGCCGGACTGGCCCGGTGCCGTGCTCACGGGCTGCGTGGGCCACTCCGGAAACTTCAACACGGGCACCCCGACGTGCGAGACCGGGGTGCAGCCCGCGGACGGCTGGGACATGAGCTTCACGCCGAACGCGAACGGCAACAACACCAAGACCAACACGTGGCAGGCGATCTTCTTCGTCCCGACGCCGACCGTGCCCGACCCGTGCCGGGCCAACGTGAACGACACGCTCTCATTCCGCAACGAGGCGCGTGAGACCGATGGCTGGACGGCGGACGACTGGCCCATCAACGACACCGGGTTCGAGCCCGGCTGGGACGACACGACCGCGACCGGCAACAATGTCTCGACCCGCACGTTCAACGTGCGCAGCACGGTCAGCGACTGCGGCACGTTGCAGGGCAACAAGCAGTACGAGGGCATCGCCGGCGGCCTCAACGACTGGAACCAGTTCTCGCTCGGCGACGTCGTCAACTCGCACGTCTGGACGACGGCGACGACCAGCCGCATCTCGGTCACCGACCCGGTGGTGTGCGACGTGTTCGACGTGTCGGTGTGGCGCGTCTCGGGCAACCCGCTCACCCCGGTCACGGGAACTGACCCGAACCCGCACCTGCAGGCGAACCCGACCAACCCGAACTTCGATCGCAACGACTACGTCATCGAGTACGCGGTGGGCTCGAACACCGTCGATACGCAGACGGGCACGGGCAACGGGCTCGACAACACCGCGAACGTGACCGACGTGCGGGGGTGCCGCGATGACGACGGCCCGTGGACCACGGACCCCGCGGCGACCTTCGGAGCCGACTGGCGCGACGAGGTCAACATGGTGCGGGCCCGCCCGGTGAACGCCGGCCACGTCGAGGTCGGCCCCTTCACCCTCGGGCTCTACGTTCCGCTGCAGTCGCGCTGGCAGTAC
The DNA here is from genome assembly GCF_042725165.1 of Agromyces sp. NPDC127015. Taxonomy (NCBI): domain Bacteria; kingdom Bacillati; phylum Actinomycetota; class Actinomycetes; order Micrococcales; family Microbacteriaceae; genus Agromyces; species Agromyces sp. NPDC127015. Next base: position 511,945 of record NZ_JBHXDI010000001.1, read on the forward strand.
AACGGCGGGCCCAACGCGGGCGAGGACATCCCGCAGGGCGTGCTGCTGAACAACTCCGGAAGCTGGCCCGAGACCAACCAGGACGGCGGCATCGTCTACGAGGACGTCTCGCGGCAGCTCGCGGCGAACCTCCCGATCACGGGCTACAAGTACTTCACGAACGAGGCCGGCAACGCGTGGGCCGACAACACGACGGTCGCCTCGGGGCAGCGGGTCCAGTCGTGGGCGGGCCTCGAGGTCGACTGGTCCGGCATCCGCAACACCGGCACGGCCCGCGGTGTCCAGGCGCCCGGTGCGCCGGACGCCATCGGGTTCCCGATCGACAACCCCATGGTCTGCGACACGTTCGACGTGTCGGTGTTCCAGCTCGACGCCCCCGCCACGTTCACGGCGCAGGGCCGCGCCACCGCATCCGAGTACGTCATCGAGTACGGCGTCGGCACCAATGCCGTCGACACCCAGGCGGGCGCGCAGGTCGGAGGGCTCTACCCGGTGGACCGCACGTCGCTCATTGGCGACAACACCGGATGCCGTGACGACGCCGGCCCGTGGCACACCGACCCCGCGCAGTTCGGCGCCGACTGGCGCGACCAGGTCAACATGGTGCGGATCCGTCCCGTCGAGCCCGACCACGTCGAGCACTCGGCGTTCCGGCTCGACCTGCGGATGTTCCTGCGGGCCCGCGGGTCCTACAACGGTGGCCCGAACGACGGGGAGCCGCTGCTGACGGGCATCCGCCTCTCGAACGTCGGCGGCTGGTCGACCGGCCCTCGCGGTGAGGACTGGGCGACGATGCAGCAGGAGGTCCGATACCAGGGACTGCGCCTCATCGTCGCGAAGTCCGCCGGGCAGGCGACGTACCTCCCGGGTCAGGACGCCATCTGGAACCTCAGCGTCGGCGTCAACGACGCCGCCGTGGGCGCCGTGGTGGAGGACCTCCGGCTCGTGGACACCGTCCCGGCCGGCCTCACCTACAACGAGGCCTGCACCGAGAGCAGGCTGCCCGCCGGGGTGACCGTCAGCTACAACGCGGCGACCCGCGAGGTGACGTTCCTGCTCGGGGACATCACGACGATCGCGGCCAACTACTGGATCCGCACCGGCGCGACCGCGCTGCAGCTGTGCGCGACGCTCGAGACGGTCGCGCAGCCCGGCGACACGTACGTCAACCAGGTGCAGGCGATGTCGGACACCGCTGAGAACGCGCCCACGGCGACCGCCACCACCATGGCGACCGGGTCGGGTCAGCTGGGCCTGGTCAAGGGTGTCGACAAGCCGTTCGTGGCGAGCGGCGAGGAGTACACGTGGTCGCTCGACTGGGGCAACTCGTCGACGGTGATCTCCTTCCTGCCGACGGACGTCATCGACGTGCTGCCGTGGAACGGCGACGGGGCCGACGGCGTCGGATCCGCACGCGACCAGTTCGCCTCCTCCTACCAGGGACTGGCGCAGCTGACGGGCCCGCTCGACCCGCCGACCTACGTCCGTAAGCTCACGGGCGATGTGCCGGGCACCTGGTACTACGCCACCGCGGACCCGTCGACGATCAACCACGACCCGCGCAACGCGGCGAACGCGAACCCGGCCACTGCCGGCGGCCTGTGGAAGACGGCTGCGGAGATCACCGACTTCGACGACGTGACGGCGGTGCGGTTCGTCTCGTCGACGGCGCTCGACACGGGAACTCGCGTGCGAGCGCTCATTCCGATGGTGTCGACGAGCAACGACCTCGACAACCTCTACGTGAACCGGGCGCAGATCTACTCCGCCACCTTCCCGAACCAGCCGCTGCTGTCGAACGAGCCGTACGTGCAGATGCCGGGCTTCTCGGTCGGCGACCTCGTCTGGTTCGATCGCGACGGCGACGGACGCTACACCGACGGCGTCGACGACCCGGTCGTGGACGTCGTGGTGGAGCTGCTCGACGAGAACGGTGACGTCGTCGCGACCGAGCGGACCGACGCCGACGGTCGCTGGTCGGTCTCCGCGATTCCCGCCGGAACGTACTCGGCGCGGATCCCGGCGACGGAGTTCCGTGCCGGCGGGCCGGTCGAGGGCTACGTTCCCGCGCTGACCCGCAACAGCGACTCGAACGACGAGAACGAGAACGTGTCGAACAACAACACCGACACCCGCGATCCGGCCGAGACCGGCCTGACGAGTGCGCCGATCACGCTCGCATACCGGTACTCGACCGGCGCAGACCCGCGTCTGATCGGCGCGAACGGACCGATCAACGACGACGTCGCGGATCTCGCGCCGCCGCTCCTGGCGCCGGAGTTCACGAACTTCACGATCGACCTCGCGCTCGCCGACGTGCCGGCGGTCGATATCGTCAAGCGGACGAACACGACGGACAACAACGAGCCGACCGGTCCGTTCGTCGCAGTCGGCGGCACGGTGAACTGGACGTACACGGTGACGAACACCGGCACGACCGACCTCGTCGACGTGACCGTCACCGATGACATGCTCGACGACGACGCGGCGCAGATCGACTGCGACGGCACCGGCAGCAACGTCGTCGCGGGGCCGCTGGCGCCGGGTGCGGTGTTCGAGTGCACGGCATCGGGCACGGCGACGGCCGGTCAGTACGAGAACCTCGGCAGCGTCATCGGCCGAGGGCCCGACACGGTCGACGAGAACGGCGAGCCGATTCCGGGGCCCGAGGTGGGCGATGAGGATCTCGACCACTACTTCGGCGCAGAGCCGGCGGTCGACATCGAGAAGCACACCAACGGTGTGGAGGCCGATGAGCCGACCGGTCCGTCGATCAACGCCGGTGATGAGGTGGTGTGGACGTATCTCGTGGAGAACACGGGCAACGTCGACCTGACCGACGTCACCGTGACCGACGACCAGGTCGACGCGGCCGACATCGACTGCGGCGACGGCACGAACGTCGTGGCCGGCCCCCTCGCCCCGGGGGAGACGTTCGAGTGCACGGCCACGGGCACCGCGACGGTCGGCCAGTACGAGAACCTCGGCACGGTCGCGGCGCTCGGCCCCGAGACGACCGGACCGGATGGCGACCCGCTGCCGCCGGAGGAGGTCGGCGATGAGGATCTCGACCACTACTTCGGTGTGGACCCGGCGGTCGACATCGAGAAGCACACGAACGGCCAGGAGGCCGACGAGCCGACCGGCCCGCTGGTCGAGGTCGGCGGGCCGGTGGTGTGGACGTATCTCGTGGAGAACACGGGCAACGTCGACCTGACCGAGGTGACGGTCACCGATGACCAGGTCGATGCGGGAGATATCGACTGCGGCGACGGCACGAACGTGGTCGCCGGTCCGCTGGCGCCGGGCGAGACGTTCGAGTGCACGGCGACCGGCACCGCGACGGCCGGCCAGTACGAGAACACCGGCATCGTCGCGGCGCTCGGCCCCGAGACGACGGGACCCGACGGAGACCCGCTGCCACCGAAGCAGGTCGGCGACGAGGACCTCGACCACTACTTCGGCGCAGAGCCGGCGGTCGACATCGAGAAGCACACGAACGGCCAGGAGGCCGACGAGCCCACCGGTCCGGCGATCACCGTGGGTGATCAGGTCGTGTGGACGTACCTCGTGGAGAACACGGGCAACGTCGACCTGACCGACGTCACCGTGACCGACGACATGCTCGACGATGATGCGGCGCAGATCGACTGCGACGGCACCGGCGGCAACGTCATCGCCGGTCCGCTCGCCCCGGGCGAGACGTTCGAGTGCACGGCGACCGGCACGGCGACCGCCGGCCAGTATGAGAACACCGGCACCGTCGCGGCGCTCGGGCCGGAGACGACGGGGCCGGATGGCGACCCGCTGCCGCCGGAGGAGGTCGGCGATGAGGATCTCGACCACTACTTCGGCGCAGAGCCGGCGGTCGACATCGAGAAGCACACGAACGGCCAGGAGGCCGACGAGCCGACCGGCCCGGCGATCACCGTTGGCGACGAGGTGGTGTGGACGTATCTCGTGGAGAACACGGGCAACGTCGACCTGACCGACGTCACCGTGACCGACGACCAGGTCGATGCGGGAGATATCGACTGCGGCGACGGCACGAACGTGGTCGCCGGTCCGCTGGCGCCGGGCGAGACGTTCGAGTGCACGGCGACCGGCACGGCGACGGCCGGCCAGTACGAGAACACCGGCACGGTCGCGGCGCTCGGCCCCGAGACGACGGGGCCCGACGGAGACCCGTTGCCGCCGAAGGAGGTCGGCGACGAGGATCTCGACCACTACTTCGGCGCAGAGCCGGCGGTCGACATCGAGAAGTCGACCAACACGGAGGACGCGGACGAACCGACCGGCCCACTCGTGGCCGTCGGCGGCCCGGTCCGCTGGGTGTACCTCGTGGAGAACACGGGCAACGTCGACCTGACCGGCATCACCGTGACCGACGACCAGGTGGCGGCGTCGGAGATCGACTGCGGCGACGGCACGAACGTGGTGGCCGGCCCGCTCGCTCCGGGCGAGACGTTCGAGTGCACGGCGACCGGCACGGCGACGGCGGGCCAGTACGAGAACCTCGGCACGGTCGCGGCGGTCGGGCCGGAGACGATCGGGCCCGACGGCGAGCCCCTGCCGCCGAAGGAGGTGACCGACGAGGACTGGTCGCACTACCTCGGCGCCGAGCCGGCGGTCGACATCGAGAAGTCGACGAACGGCGTCGACGCCGACGAGCCGACCGGCCCGTACGTCCCGATCGGCGACGCCGTGACGTGGACCTACGTCGTGACGAACACCGGCAACACTCCGCTGACGGACGTCGTCGTCACCGACGACCAGGTCGCCGCCGACCAGATCGACTGCGCCGGAACGGGGAGCAACGCGGTCCCCGGCCCGCTCGCCGCCGGGGAATCCGTCGAGTGCACGGCGACCGGGGTGGCGACGGCCGGCCAGTACGCCAACCTGGGGTCGGTGACGGCCACACCCCCGCCGACGACGGGCGTCGACGGCGAGGAGGTTCCGCCTGGACCGCCGGTCACGGATGAGGACTGGTCGCACTACTTCGGCGCAGTCGACGCACTCGACCTGACGAAGGAGGCGGTCGACCCCGATCAGGTGTCGGGCGAGGGCGACGTCATCACCTACGAGTTCACGCTCACCAACGAGGGCAACGTGACCGTGACCGACGCCGAGATCGTCGACCAGATGGAGGGGCTCTCGGAGCTGACCTACGACTGGCCGGGCGAGCCGGGCGTGCTCGAACCGGGTCAGTCGGTGACGGCGAGGGCGACCTATGCGGTGACCTCGGCCGACGTCGCGGCGCAGGAGGTGGCGAACACCGCGTTCGCCGTCGCGAGCCCGCCCGACGGTGACGACCCGGTCGTCGCACCCGCGGTCACCGAGTACGTCGACGTGCCGCCCGCTCCGCCCGCCGGCCTGGCGGCCACGGGCTTCGAAGCCGGTGCGCCCTGGGCGTTCGGGGGCGCACTCGTCATCGCCGGAGGCATCCTGTTCGTCATCACACGCCGCCGGAAGGACCGGAACGGGACACCCGCCCGCTGAGACGCCCCCGGACGACCGCGCCCCCAACCCCTTCAACGGGGCGCGGTCGTCCGGGTGGTCCGCCCGTCGGCTCAGCGCAGCTGCGCGAACGCCTCGGCATTGGCGGTCGGGCCGACCACGAGGATGGTGTCGCCCTCGTGCAGCACGGTCGCGTTGTCGGCGTTGCGCCAGGCCTCGTCGCCGTGCTGGAACGCCGCGATCGTGATGCCGTGGCTCGCGCGGATGCCGGTGTCGCCGAGGCGCTTGCCGTGCAGCAGCGACGGCGCGGCGGTCTTGACGAGGGCGTACCCCGGCGCGACCTCGATGTAGTCGAGCGCCGCGCCCCGCACGAGGTGGGCGACGCGGCGTCCCATGTCCTTCTCCGGGTAGATGACGTGCTGGATGCCGAGCTGCTCGAGGATGAGCCCGTGCCGATCGTCGACGGCCTTCGCCCAGATCACCGGGATCTTCATGCTCAGCAGCACGGAGCAGGTCAGGATCGACGCCGAGACATCCCCGCCGATCGCGACGACGACGCGGTCGAACTCGTCGATCGCGAGTTGCCGCAGCGCCTCCTCCTTCGTGGAGTCGGCGCGCACGACCTGCGTGAGCTCGCCGTTGTGGGCCTGGACGAGTTCTTCGTCGAGGTCGATGCCGAGCACCTCGGTGCCGCCCGCCATGAGCTCGATGGCGAGCGAGCTGCCGAACCGGCCGAGCCCGATGACGGCGACCGAGTCGGCCTCGGCGATGCGGCGAGCGGGGTCGCCGCCGAAGATGGGGAACCTAACCAATGGCCGGCCTTTCCTTGGGGAGTTCGTAGAGGAGGCGTCGATCGCGCAGCGCGATCGCGCTGCCGAGCGTGAGCGGGCCGATCCGGCCCAGGAACATGAGCAGGACGAGCACGACCTTCGCGGCATCCGGCAGGTCGGCCGTGATGCCGGTCGACAGGCCGACCGTGCCGAAGGCCGAGACCGCCTCGAACAACACGCGGTCGAGGTCGAGGCCCGTCATCAGCAGCAGCACCGCGGTGCCGGTGACGACCGCGGCGACGGCGATGAGCACCACGGTGATCGCCTGCCGGTGCACGGCGCGGCTGAGCCGCTTGCCGAAGATGTTCACGGATGCCTCGCCCCGGAGCTCGGTCATCATGATGAAGAAGAGCACCGCGAACGTCGTGACCTTGATGCCGCCGGCGGTGCCCGCTGGGCCGGCGCCGATGAACATCAGCACGTCCATGCCGAGCCAGCTCGCGTCGTGCATCGCGCCGATGTCGATCGAGTTGAAGCCGGCCGTGCGGGTCTGCACCGATTGGAAGAAGCCGGCGAGCAGGCGTGCCGCCGGGTCGAGGCCGCCGAGCGTCTCGGGGTTGTCCCACTCGATGAGAGTGAGGTAGGCGGTGCCCGCCACGAGCAGCACGACCGTGCCCCAGAGCACGAGCTTCGTGTTCATCGTCCAGTGCAGCGGCCGGCGGAATTCCTTGCGCAACTGCATGATCACCGGGAAGCCGAGGCCGCCGAGGATGATCGCCGCCGAGATCGGCAGGCAGATCCAGGGGTCGGCGACGAAGCCCATCAGGTTGTCGCTGTACAGCGCGAAGCCCGCGTTGTTGAAGGAGGAGACCGCGAGGAAGCCGGCGTGCCAGGCGGCCTCGCCGAGGCCGTACCCGTAGCCGAAGAGGAAGCGCAGGCCGAGCAGCAGGAAGATCGCGAGCTCGATCGTGAACGTGATCTTCACGATGCCCCGCACGAGCCCCCGCACGTCGGCGAGGCCGGTCGCCTTCGCCTCGGCCGCGGTGTTGAGCCTGGAGCGCACCGAGATCTTCCGTGCGAGCACGAGGCCGATGAGCGAGGCGAAGATCATGATGCCGAGGCCGCCGAGCTGGATCAGCAGCATGATCACGACCTGCCCGAACGGCGACCAGTACGTCACGGTGTCGACGACGGTCAGCCCGGTGACGCACACGGCGGATGTCGCGGTGAAGAGCGCCTCGACGAACGAGGCGCCGCCCGGCCCGGCCTTCGAGATCGGCAGCATCAGCAGTGCGGTGCCGCCGAGCACGGCCATCGCGAAGCCGGCCACGACGGTCTGGGCCGGATGCAGGCGGAGGGAGCGAAGGCGCCCTCGACGCTTCAGGGCCGACGGTGCGGATGGTGCCACGGGCCAACTCTAGAGCGATCGGATGCCGTTGCGGGTGAGGTCGTGGGGCGTCGGCTCTGATCGCAGCGCTCGGCAGGGAAGCGTTGGGACGATTCGACGGCACAGACTGGGTGGTACGCAGTCGATGCCCACGGTGACGCGCTCGAGCGCGATGATTGCGAGAGAACAGAGCCTCCCCGAAATGAACGGAGCCACCCCACCCATGTCGACCTCGCTGATGGAACCCGCCTTCGAGTACTGCTTCGAGCTGCGCTGCCAGGTCGACGAGGAGCTGCCGCTCGGCGGGTCGACGCCGGGGGAGGGGCGGCACTTCGCCCGTGTCTCGGGCGGCACGTTCGACGGGCCCCGGCTGGGCGGTGTCGTGCTGAACAGCGGCGGCGACTGGTGGGTCGGTCGCGGGCTCGTCGTCGAGCTCGACGCCCGCTACGTCATCGAGGCCTCGCTCGATTCGGGCCCGGCCGCCGTCGAGGTCGTGAACCGGGGCATCTGGCGCACCGATGAGGCGACCTGGGCGCGCATCGAGGCCGGCGAGGACGTGGCCGAGCAGGACCTCTACTACCGCACCGCGTTCCAGTTCCGCACCGACCACCCCGAGCTGCAGTGGCTCACCGAGTCCCAGTTCGTCGGGTACGCCCGGGCCGAGCCGGGCTTCGTCATCATCCGCGTGTTCCGTCTCGTGTGAGCTGGGGGGCCCACCTCGTGGGTGCCTCGGCCGGGCCATCCCACCGCGGCGCTTCGTGCAGAAGATCGAGACGGCCGCGACCGAACCCGCCGACCCGCGCGGGCGCGCCCGCTGACGGTCGCGACCGTCAGCGGAAGGTGTCCGCGAGGGCCTCGAGCGCTTCGACCAGGTCGGCGCTCGCGCTCCCCTTGCGTGCCGCGCTGTCGAGCTGAGCGACGACCGACCGGTTCGCCGCCGACAGGGCGGTGGGAAATCGCTAGCCCGCTCGGGCGCCGACGGCAACCCCGTGTGCGGAACACCGTCGCGCGCCTACGGTGAGGGTGGCGAATCCGGCGCGGAGACGGCGCACCGGGACGCAGAGACGAGGTCGATGATGCCTGAGATGCTCACGGGCGCGGGCGTCTGGGTGCGGGTCGTCAACCCGGATCCGGGCGAACTCGAGCGGCTGAGGGAGCGGTTCGGCATCCACCCGCTGATCATCGCCGATCTGGTCGAGGGGCGTCAGGCTCCGAAGCTCGAGCGGCTCTCGGGCCACCTCTACCTCAACCTCTGGGACGTGGACCGGAGCGGTGCCGACCCGGCCACGCACACCGACATCGCGCTGATCTTCAACGACCACGAGTGCCTGGTCGTGCAGAACGGACCCGAGGACGAGCTCCGCGATATCGAGGCGCTGCTGCTCGCCGACGCCCTCGTGCCGGTGACCTCGCCGATCTCGGGCGTCTACCGCATCCTCGACGCCGTCGTGCAGGACTTCGTCGAGCTCGGTGCCGGGGTCGAACGCGAGCTCGAAGAGGTCGAGGAGGAGGTGTTCGACAGCAGCATCCGCGAGGACTATCGGCGCATCTACCGCCTCCGGCAGCGCATCGGCCGGATCGACCGGGCCGTGTCGGGGCTCGCCGAAGCGATCACGGCCGATCGCGGCGAGTTCGAGGCGATGATGGCGTCCGAGCCCGCACTGCGCGCCTTCTTCACGCACCTCGAGCACGACGTGACGGGGGTGGCGAAGCTCGCCACGGCCGAACACGCCGCCCTCGACGCGGTCGTCTCGAGTCACGAGAGCAATGTCTCCACCCGGCAGAACCAGGACATGCGCACGATCTCGGCCTTCGCCGCCCTCCTCGCGATCCCGACGGTGATCGCGGGCGTCTACGGGATGAACTTCAAGAACCTGCCGCTGGTGCAGTGGGAGTTCGGCTGGCTCGTGGTGGGCATCGCGATGGTCGCCATCGACATCGTCGTCTACGTGCTGTTCCGGCGCCGCGGCTGGCTGGGCGATCGCCGAGGCGAGCGTCCGAGGCCGGCGGCGCGGTGAGGTCGACGTGCACGTGTCGTGCATTCCGGCGCCGGCATGGCTGGTGAGCGGGCCCACCCCGCGGGTAACGTCGGCGGGGTGACCTCGCGCCGAACGCCGGGGGCGACCGACGAAGGAGAGCAATGGCCTCGCAGATCGACGCGATCAACCTCACCGCCCGCGACCATGAGTCGCTCGGCGCCTTCTGGCAGGCGCTGCTCGACCTGAAGGAGGACCCGAACGATCCGAACAACCCCGGCGACCCCGTGACGGTCTACCTCACTGAGCCGGTGACCATCCGGGTCTACATCCAACCCGTCGACGACGGCAAGGAGTTCGCGCCCCGGATGCACCTCGACCTCTCACCGGTCGGCACCACGCGGGATGCCGAGGTCGAGCGACTCATGGAGCTGGGCGCGACCGTCGTCGCCGACCGGCGCCGTGAGAACGGCTCCGGCTACGTCACGATGAGCGACGTCGACGGCAACGAGTTCTGCGTGCAGCGCAGCGCCGAAGAAGTCGCCGCGAGCGGGCGCTGAGGTCACGCGGCCGGTGATCAGGCCGATCCAGAGCCGATGACGGGAATCGAACCCGCGCTGTCTGCTTGGGAAGCAGAAGTTCTACCATTGAACTACATCGGCGCACGCCGCTCGGCGACGTGGAACTCATCCTAACAACGCCGACGTGAATCGCCGCATCCATTCGGTGAGGTCGGGCACGAATGCCACGCCAGGCATGCACGCTGCAGCAGGATGGCGATATGCGCGCATCGAAGCACGTCATCATCGGGGGGATCGCGGCGGCGCTCGTCGTCGCGCTCGCCGGCTGTACGGCCGGCGTGGGCGCGACGGACGGCGCCGGGGCCGCCGAGCCAGAACTGCTGGAGCAGGCGGCGGCGCTTGCGCAGGACGTCGGCTTCGTCTCGCAGTCGATCGGACTCGATCGGCCCGAGGACGCCATCGCCGCGTACGCGCGCCGAGCGACGCAGGAGTTGCCGGCCACGGGCGTCCCCGATCGCGGGAATACGTCGGACTGGGGCCCGGTGCCCGATACGGCGACGCCGTTCCGGCTCGTCGCGATCGAGCCCGAATCGGATGCCGCGTGGGAAGAGCCGGTCGGCGCACTCGTGCTCGCGAGCCGCATCACGGAGGTCTCGGCGAACGACGACCCCGAACACGACTTCTGCGTGCGCCTCCGGTTCGACCGCTGGGGCGTCATCGACGGCGGGGTCGAGAAGACGTCGTGCCCCGACCCGCTCGTCGAGGTCGAACCGCCCGCCGACGAACGGCCCGTGGTGCCCGAGGCGGCCGAGGCCGTCGCGATCGAGGTGCTGACCGGCGCGGGCGATGCGAGTGCCGACGAGCTCGAGGCATCCATCACCGCTCGGCTGGAGGGCGAGACCGACGGTCGCGCGCTCGCGCCGGTGGAGGTGCTGCGGGACGGCGACCGCCTGGGGCTCGCCATGCGCGACGCCGACGACTGCCTGCTCGTGCGCTCGGCCGATGGCGTGGTCGAGCGCCTGCACGTGTCCGACGTCCTGCTGCAGGACGGCGAGCTCGGCTGCGGCGCTGACACGGCCCTGCTCGCCGACGATCAGTTCCCGACCACGCACTGAGGCGGAGCCGGGGCCTCGGTAGGCTGGGCGCGTGCTGCTCTCCGACCGCGACATCCGTTCAGAGTTCGAACTCGGCCGCATCGCGCTCGAGCCGAGCGATCCGTCGATGCTGCAGCCGTCGTCGGTCGACGTGCGGCTCGACCGGTACTTCCGGCTCTTCGACAACCACAAGTACCCGTACATCGACCCGGCGGAAGACCAGCCAGAGCTCACCCACCTGATCGAGGTGAAGCCCGACGAGCCGTTCATCCTGCACCCCGGCGAGTTCGTGCTGGGATCGACCTACGAGCAGGTCACCCTGCCCGACGACGTCGCCGCGCGGCTCGAGGGCAAGAGCTCGCTCGGCCGGCTCGGCCTGCTCACCCACTCGACCGCGGGCTTCATCGACCCGGGGTTCACGGGGCACGTCACGCTCGAGCTGTCGAACGTCGCGACCCTGCCGATCAAGCTCTGGCCGGGCATGAAGATCGGGCAACTCTGCTTCTTCCGCCTGTCGTCGCCGGCCGAGCGACCCTACGGTTCGGCCGAGTACGCGAGCCGCTACCTCGGCCAGCGCGGGCCGACCGCGTCGCGGTCGTTCCAGAACTTCCACCGCACCGACGTGGGCGTCACCGACGCCGGCGCGAAGGGCGAGTGACGGCACCGAACCCGACCGTGCGTCGCAGGGCGAGGATGCCTCGTGCCTTCGTCGCGCGTCACGCCGAGTGCGGCACGCAGTCGGCTGCCCTACACTCTTGCGACCATGGGCGATTTCGACGGGGTGCTCGCGCACTCGGCCTCCCGGGGCTGGGCGATGCCGCAGGCCGCGAGCGGCGGCGCTGAGGCGGCGGCCGACGGGTTCGAGACGGTGCTGCTCGCGGCGAAGGCCGGGGCGCCGTGGGCGTCGGCCGAGCTCTGGAACGCGCACGCCGGTGCCGTCGCGGGCTTCCTGCGGGCGCGGGGCTCTGCCGAGCCCGACGATCTCACGAGCGAGGTGTTCCTGGCCGTGTTCGACGGGCTCGACCGATTCGAGGGCGGCGCGGCGGAGTTCCGGGCCTTCGTGTTCACGATCGCGTACCGGCGCCTCGTCGACGAGCTGCGCCGCCGCGCGCGGCAGGCGCCGAGCGAGGAGTGGGCCGATGAGCTCGACCCCCGGCGGGCGGCCAGCGCCGAGGACGAGGCGCTGGGTCGCATCGGGGATGCCGCGGCGCTGGCCATGCTCGACGGGCTTCCGCCCGACCAGCGCGACGTGATGGTGCTGCGCATCATCGGCGACCTCACGGTCGAGCAGGTCGCCGCCGTGCTGGGCAAGCGCGCGGGTGCGGTGAAGGCGCTGCAGCGCCGGGCGCTCACGGCGCTTCGAAAGAAATTCCCCGCAGGGCGTACCCCTGCGGCGACCTCCGGCGATAGCAGGGAGTGAGATGAGCAACCACCGCATTCACGACGACGAGGCCGCAGCCCTGCTGCGCGGCGATGTGCCGCCGCGGCGTGCCGACCTCGCGGGCGTCGCCGACGCCGTGGCCGCCTTCCGACTCGCGGCCGGGCAGGCGGCGCCGCAGCCGTCGGCCGAGTTGCTGGCGCGACTCGACGCCGACCGCGTTGCGGCGGGCTCGATCTCGTTCGACCCGAACGCAACGACTGCGGCGACGAGCCAGACCCCCAGTGGCTCGTCGCCGAAGATACGGAGAAGAAGAGTGGCATTCACGGGAATCGCCGGGCTCGGCCTGGCAGCGAAGATCGCGATCGGTGCGGCGGCGGCGACCGCCGCAGGGCTCACGGGCGTGGGCGCTGCCGGCGCTGCCGGCGTGCTGCCGGCACCGGCGCAAGAGGTCTTCGACGGCGTCACCGGCCAGCAGGAGCCCGGCGGCGAGCACATCAGCGACACCGGCCGCGAGCACCGCGAGTTCGGCCAGCAGACCGCCGAGGATGCTCGCGAGAAGGGCGCCGACCGGCGCGACGCCGCCCACGAGAACGCCGAGGAGAAGCGCCGGGCTGGCCTCGACAAGGCCGCCGAGCACCGCCAGAACGGTGACGCACCGGTCGTGCCCGGCGACGAGGCATCCGAGACCGGTCAGCAGGCCGCCGAAGACGGCGCCGCGAACGGCGAGGAGCACAGCCAGACCGGGCAGGAGACCGCGGACGACGCGGCCTCGGCCGGTGAAGAACGCAGCGGTGACGGCCAGTCGACCGCTGACGACGCGCGTGACGGGGCCCCCACCCCCGAGCGATGAACCTCTGACGTTCTCGCACCCGTCACGACGCGACCGCGAAACGGGCTCCCGACCGGCTGGGAGCCCGTTTCGTGTCTTTGTTTGGGTGCGTGGGCGAGTGAGTGAGTGAGTGCGGGTCGGGCGGGTGCGTGCCTGCGGGCGCGCGTGCATGAGTACGGGTCGGTCGGGGGCGAGCGGGCGTGTGCGTGCCGGTCGGTGGGGTCATCGCCCGATTCATTGTCCACAGTTTCGAATATCTCTTCGAACCCGAGCCACTTCCGGGTAGACTCGGGGTGTGGTCGCAGCTGATGCAATACCCGCACTGATCGGGGTTTCAGCTGCGCTCGACGGGGTCGATGCGGTGTGGTCGGGCGCATTGGCCGCTGGTGCCGCCGGGTCGGTCGACCCGGTCGGCGATGCGCGGTCGATGAGCGACGACGGCCTGGTGCGGGTGACCGAAGCCCTGGGTGAACTCGCTCGGCGTGTGCAGGCATTGCAGGCGCCGGTCGCGGCCGAGCTCGCGGCCCGCTCCCGCACCGGTGCCGACGATGTTGTAGCCCGCCGGCACGGGTTCTCCTCGGCCGAACGGTTGATCGCTTCCGCGACGGGTGGCCGGTTCCAAGAGGCGGTCAAGCTCGTCGCGGTCGGTGCGGCGACCGCACCCCGGGCCGCGTTCACGGGTGAGGTGCTGCCGCCGAGGCATCCGCACCTCGCACGGGCAGTGTCGTCGGGTGCCGCGTGCGTCGACGCGGCAGATGTGATCTGCCGGTTCCTCGACGGCATCGCGCCGCGCGCCGACCGGGTCGAGCTGTCCGAGGCCGAGGCGTTCCTCGTCGATCGGGCTCCGGTCGTGGGGGTCGACGGGCTGCACCGGCTGGTGAAGCTCATGCAGGCGCGCCTCGACCCCGATGGGGTGAAGCCGCGTGAAGACGAACTGCGGGCGGCGCGCGAGTTCCGCATCTGGGAAGACGAGCACGGCATGATCCGGTTCAAGGGTGCTGCCGACCCCGTCAACGGCGCTCCGATCAAGCTCGCGATCGAGACCCTCGTCGGCGCGGAGCTCCACCGGGCGCGCGACGCGAAGCGCCCGGCTCGGGGTGAGCAGGTCGAGGCTGGAGCGCAGCGACCGTCTCGAAACCCCGCCGGTTGTGACGACGTGGTCGCCGAGCAGCGCACGATCGCCCAGATGAACCTCGACGCGCTCGCCGACATCGCCCGTCACTCGCTCAGCGCGAACGACGGGCCCGTGGCGTTGCGGCAGGCGATGGTCGTGGCCCGCGTCGACGCCGCCGCGCTCGAGTTAGGGCGCGGGCACGGCACGATCGACGGCATCGACCAGCCCGTGTCGATCCCCTCGATCGAGGAGCTCGCGATGTGGGCCGGCATCTCGCCCCTCTACTACGGCGACGGCTGCGAGACGACCCGCCTCGGCCGGTCGCGCCGCCTGTTCTCCCAGGCGCAGAAACTCGTCCTCATCGAACGCGACGGCGGGTGCGCTTGGCCGGGCTGCACTCGACCGCCCTCGCACACCCAAGCGCACCACATCCGGTGGTGGAAGCGCCACCGGGGCCGCACCGATCTCGACAACGGCATCATGCTCTGCGCACATCACCATCACCGCATCCACGACGACGGCTGGGTCATCCTCATCGAGCACGGATTCACCTGGTTCGTGCCGTCGGCGCACCTCGACCCCGACCGCCGACCACGCCCCGGCAACCGACGACTCCCATCGATCGCACCACCACCCCCCGACATCGCTGCCCACCTCGCAAGCGTCGCCGCCTGACCGCGACGATTCCGATGATCCTCGGAATCGTCGAGGAACGCGCCGCCCGGTGGAGCATGCGGCGTGTCGGCGTGTCGGCCCGCTGCCCGCCAGCTCGCCGGCCCGCCCGGGCCACGGGTCATCACGTACCTCGCTCAGTGACGCACAGCGGGGGTGCCGGCCGGGCTCGAGTGCGTGACCGTGTCGACGGCGGCGAGCCCGCCAGTCGCGAAGGCCGCGACCGCGTCGAGCACGGGGTCGGCGCCGAGTACGCGGACGTGCCCGAACCCCTCGGTCAGGAGCAGGCGCGAGCGATCGCCGTGCGCGGCGTGCAGGCGCACCGACTCGCTCGACGCGACCTCGCGATCGCCGCGATCGTGGGCGACGAGCAACGGCACGCCGTCGGGCAGCGGTGAGCCGACCGCGTCGAAGCGCCGATAGGGGTCGTCGACCTCGGGCAGCACGCGCCGGCTGAATCCGCGCGCGAGCGCGTCGGACGTGGCGGGACGCAACCCGAGCCGCCCCGAGAACGCGTCGACGAGGAAGCGCGCGTCGGCCATGCCGGCGATCGCCGCGACGCCGCCGGCGGCCGTGCCCTCGCGCACCGCCGTGATCGCGGCGAGTGCGCCGAACGAGTGGCCGACGATCAGGTGGAATCGCCCGTAGCGCTGCTGCAACGCCTCGATCGCGGCGAGGTAGTCGCGGATGTCGGTGTGACGCCCGGCAGAGTCGCCGTTCGCGGGTGCGTCGAACGCCACGAGTCGAAGGCCCTCGGCGCGCAGCTCGCGCACGATCGGGGCGAACTGCGATGCCCGTCCGCGCCAGCCGTGCACGAGCAGCACGGTGTCGGCGCCGTGCCCCCACGAGTACGCGACGACATCGCGGCCGCGAACACGAAGACGACCGCGTTCGGCGCGCTCGTGCACGGCGCGGTCGTGTTCGCGAACGGACAGCGCCGGCCGCACCCGGCGGAAGAGCGGCAGCGCGACCTGCGCGGCGAGCCCGGGCGAGATGCGATCGGCGGCGCGGATGGCGGCGGCATGGGCGGTGAGTGCTGCAGGCATGGTGGCCTCCGAGTGGCTTCCGGCGAGGCATCCGCCGCGTTCGAAGCAGACGCCAACAATGAATACGAACGATCGTACGCCCACTATACGCACGATCGTGCGTAAAATCGAGGGCATGAGCGGAACGGATGTCGCGGTCGACGGCCGCCGGGCGCGGGGGGATGCCTCGCGCCGGGTGGTGCTCGGCCACGCCGTCGACCTCGCCTCGATCGAAGGGCTCGACCAGCTGTCGATCGGTCGCATCGCGATCGCCGCGAGCGTGAGCAAGTCGAGCATCGCGACGCTCTTCGGCAGCAAGGAGAAGCTGCAGCTCGCCGCCGTCGAGGCGGCTCGCGAGCGCTACTTCGCGACCGTCATCGCCCCCGCCCGTGAGAAGCCGCGCGGGCTGACGCGGGTCGTCGCACTGCTCGATCGCGTCGTCGCGTACTCGCATGACCGCGTGTTCCCGGGCGGGTGCTTCTTCTCGGCCGCGGCGGCCGACTTCCACGCGAAGCCCGGCGTCGTGCGCGACGCGATCACCGCGCAGCTCGACGACTGGCTCGGCTACCTCGCGGTGCAGGTGCGGTACGCGGCCGAGGCCGGCGAGCTTGTCGGCATCGTCGGGGCCGACGATGCCGACCAGTTCGCCTTCGAGGTGCAGGGCGTCTTCGAGTGGATGAACCAGCTCGCCGTGATCCGCGACTCCGACGAGCCGTACGTTCGTGCCAGGCGCGCGTTCCGCGCCCGGCTCGTCGCGATCGGTGCCGACCCGGCCGTCGCCGATCTCGTGCTCGAACCGGGCGCCGCGATGCGCTGACGGTGGCGGTACTACTCGCCCTGCGGGGCGAGCGCCGCGACGATGGGGTGATCGAAGTCGAGCGTGCCGGTCTTGGCGGCGCCGCCCGGCGATCCGAGCGGCGCACCGCCCGACGCGCCACCGGGCGTGATCTCGAAGAACTCGACGTTGGCCTTGTAGTAGTCGGACCACTCGTCGGGCAGGTCGTCTTCGTAGTAGATCGCCTCGACCGGGCAGACGGGCTCGCAGGCGCCGCAGTCGACGCACTCGTCGGGGTGGATGTAGAGGGATCGTTCGCCCTCGTAGATGCAGTCGACGGGGCACTCGTCGATGCACGCCTTGTCCTTGACGTCGACGCAGGGCAGCGCGATGACGTAGGTCACGACAGCGCCAGCACGTCGTCGCGCGAGATCGCCACCTGCTCCTCACGGGGCACGACCTTCACGCGTTCGCGAACGACGCCGGCGTACCGCTCGGGCGCCTCGAACGACTCGCCGAGCCCGCGCTCGTGCGCGTCGAGGGCGAGCCAGCCCTGCCAGCTCGTGTGCTCGACCCCGCGGGCGTCGAGCAGGTCGAGGATCTCGGTGCCGTCGGCCGCGTCGATGGCGGGCGCGGCGAGCACGCCGGCCTGCGCGTCCGCGACGAGGTTGGTGATCGTCTCGAGCGCGTCGCCCTTCGTGTGGCCGATGAGTCCGACCGGGCCGCGCTTGATCCATCCGGTCGCGTAGACGCCCGGGATCGACTCGCCCGAGGCATCCACGACCCGCCCGCCCTCGTTGGGGATGACCGCAGCCCGCTCGTCGAACGGCACGTCGCGGATCGGCGAGCTCGCGTAGCCGACGGCCCGGTACACGGCCTGCACCGGGTATTCGACGAACTCGCCCGTGCCCTCGACCGAACCGTCGCCGACCGGTCGGGTGCGCTCGAACCGGATCGCCTCGACCTTGCCGTCGCCCGTGATCTCGGCGGGCGAGTGCAGGAAGTGCAGGTGCAGGCGGCGCGACGCGGTGCCGGCGCCGGTCGAGCCGGGGCCCGTGCGCCAGCCGTTCAGGGTGCGGGTCATGACCTTGACCTGGTTGTTCGCGGCGTGGAGCGCCTCGGCATGCGCGTCGCCCTCGGCGCGCTCGAAGTCGTCGTCGTACACGACGATGTCGACGTCGGGCACCTCGCCGAGCTCGCGCAGCTCGATCGGGGTGAACTTCACGTGGCCCGGTCCGCGCCGGCCGAACACGTGCACGTCGGTGACGGGGGATGCCTCGAGCCCGGCGAGCACGTTGGCGGGGATGTCGGTCGAGAGGATGTCCTTCGGGTGCTTCGCGAGCACGCGGGCGACGTCGAGCGCGACGTTGCCGTTGCCGATGACCGCGATCGACTGCGCCTCGAGCGGCCAGCTGCGCGGCACGTCGGGGTGGCCGTCGTACCAGGCCACGAAGTCGGCGGCGCCGTACGAGCCGGGCAGGTCGATGCCGGGGATTTCGAGCGGGGCGTCGCGCAGCGCCCCGGTCGCGAAGATCACCGCGTCGTAGCGCTCCTGGAGCTCGCCGACCTCGACGTCGCGGCCCACCTCGACGTTGCCGATGAGGCGGATGTCGCCCGCATCGAGCATCTCGTGCAGCGAGTTCACGATGCCCTTGATGCGCGGGTGGTCGGGCGCGACCCCGTAGCGGATGAGGCCGTAGGGTGCCGGCAGCGACTCGAACAGGTCGATCGCGACCTCGCCGCCCTGCTCGGCGACCTGGCGGCGGAGGATGTTGCCGGCGTAGATGCCGGCGGGGCCGGCGCCCACGATCGCGACGCGGAGGGAGAGGGTCATTGCTGCGAGGCCTTTCGGGTTGTGCTGGGGGAGAGCGCTTCGGGTGCGTAGGGGCTGAGCGTCACGACGTCGCCGACCACGACCACCGCGGGCGACCGCACGCCTCGGCGCGCCGCCTGCAGGGCGATCGAGTCGAGCGTTCCGACGGTGACGCGCTGCCTCGGGCCGTACCCATCTTCCACGATGGCGACCGGGCAGTCGCCGCCGCGCTCGCCGCGGGCGAGCGTGATCGCCGAGTTCGCGAGGGTGCCGATGCCCATGAGGAGCACGACGGTGTGGTCGCGGCCGCCGCCGAGCGCCCGGATCTGGTCATGTCCGGTGACGACCGTGAACGTCGTCGCGAGGCCGCGGTGGGTGAGCGGGATGCCCGCGATCGCCGGCACCGAGATCGCGCTCGTGATGCCCGGCACGACCTCGACGTCGATGCCCGCGTCGCGGCAGAACGCGAGCTCCTCGCCGCCGCGGCCGAAGATGAACGGGTCGCCGCCCTTGAGCCGCACGACCTGCTTGCCCTCGCGGGCGAGGTTGACGAGCAGGGCGTTGATCGCGTCCTGCGGCACGGCGTGATGCCCGGGGAGCTTGCCGACGTCGACGACCTCTGCCCGAAGTTCGACGCCCTCGGCGGCGAGGCCGTCGAGCACGCCGCGGGCGCCGAGCCGGTCGGCCACGATCACGTCGGCCCGCTCGAGCGCGCGCAGGCCGCGGATGGTGAGCAGTCCCGCGTCGCCCGGTCCGGCGCCGACGAGGGTGACGTGTCCGGCGCTCATCGCGTGCCCTCCTGCAGCAGGCCCCGGCGGCGCAGCAGCGCACGCTCGATCGGGGCGAAGATCGCCAGTTCGACGAGGATGCCGACGAAGAGGATCACGAGGATCGCGACGAACACCGCCGAGAGGTCGGCCAGTTGCCGGCCCTGGTCGAGCAGGGCGCCCAGGCCGAACCCGATCGAGCCGCCGGTCGCGATGATCTCGGCGGCCATGAGCGAGCGCCACGAGAACGCCCAGCCCTGCTTGAGCCCGCCGACGTAGCCCGGCAGCGCGGCCGGCAGCACGACGAGGGTGGCGAGCTGCGACCGGTTCGCGCCGAGCACCCGGCCGACGCGACGCAGCTGCGGCGGCACCTGGTTCACGCCCGAGATGAGGCCGTTGATGATCGAGGGAACGGCACCCATGAGGATGACGAAGTAGACGGTCGCGTCGGACAGGCCGAACCAGATGATCGCGGCGGGCACCCACGCGACCGACGGCAGCACCTGCAGCCCCGACACGAAGGGGCCGAACGCGCGACGCAGCCAGCCGACCTCGGCGAGCGCCAGGCCGATGGGCGTGCCGATCGCGACCGCGATGAGGAACCCGATGACGCCGCGCTCGAGGCTCGTCGTCACGGCGAGCTGCAGCCGGCCGCTCTCCCATGCGGCGCCGATCGCCGTGAACACCTCGACCGGGCCCGGGTAGAGGTCGGGGCGCGGGCGCGCGACGACCGTGTAGACCTGCCAGACGACGAGCAGCACGACGATGAGGATGACGGGCGGCAGCACGCCCGACCAGAACCGGCGCCAGCGCGACTCGCGGCGGGTCTCGTCGGTCTGCAGGCGGTCGAGGCCGGCAGCGAGCTCGCGCAGTTCGGCTTCGTCGGGCGACGAGGACGCCTCGCGCTCGACGAGCTCGGGGAACGGCATCGAGCCGGCGGGGAGGTCTGACCCCGCGCCCGCCGGTCGAGTAGCGCCCGACGAAGGAGGACGCGTATCGAGACCCGGTGAGTCGATCGCGGGACGAGTGGTCTCGATACGCGTCGCCTCCGGCGGCGCTACTCGACCGGCGGTCTGGATGTCATGCGGCATTGCGGGCGATCTCCTTCCGCAGGCGCTCGGTGATCTCGATCGAGACCGCCGAGACCTCGGGGCTCTCGATGCGGCGCGGGCCCGAGGCATCCAGCCGCCATTCCCCGGCAACGCGGCCCGGGCGACTCGAGAGCAGCACGACGCGTTCGCCGAGGCGGGCCGCCTCGCGCACGTTGTGGGTGACGAACACGATCGTGCGGCCGGTCTCGCGCCAGACCCGCTCGAGCTCCTCGTGCAGGAGGTCGCGGGTGATGGCGTCGAGCGCGGCGAACGGCTCGTCCATGAGCAGCACCTTGCGGTCCTGCGCGAGCGCCCGGGCGAGGGCGACGCGCTGGCGCATGCCGCCCGAGAGCTCGTGGGGCCGCTTCTCGGCGGCGTCGGCGAGGTTGACGACGTCGAGCAGCTCGAGCGCCTTCGCGCGGCGTTCGGCCCGCGGCACCCCGCGCAGCTTCAGCGCGAGCTCGACGTTGCGACGGGCGCTCAGCCACGGCATGAGCGCCGACTCCTGGAACATCACGGCCGCGCCGTCGGCGGGCACCTCGATGGTGCCCGTCGACGGGCGGTCGAGACCGGCGATGAGGTTGAGCAGGGTCGACTTGCCGCACCCCGAGGCGCCGAGCAGGCAGACGAACTCGCCCTCCGCGACGTGCAGCGTCACGTCGTCGAGCACGAGCGGGGCGCGCTCGCCGAAGCGCTTGCCGAGCCCGTCGATGCGGATGACCGTCTGCCTGCTCATGCGCTCACTCCGTGCCGAGCCCGGCGGCCGAGACCGGCTCCTCGCCGCGCGCTTCGAGCACGCGGTTCAGGATCGCGAGGTCGAACAGCCCGTCGATCGAGCCGTCCTTCGCGGTGCCCGCGGCGACGCCGTTCGCGAGCACCTCCTCGAAGGTGTCAGCGACGGGGTCGACCGTGAACCGGACGTGCTCGAGCGAGCGCGCGAGCACCTCGTCGCCGAGCGGCTTGCCGGTGTCGGCCTCGAGCTGGGCGTTGATGTCCTCCGCGGCCTGGTCGGGCTCGTCCTCGATGAACTGCACGGCATCGGCGTGGCCCTCGACGAGCGCCTCGACCGTCGCCGGGTGGTCGGCGAGGAACTGCTTCGAGACGAGCAGCACCGTCGTCGGGAAGTCGCCGTCGTCCCACAGGTCGGCCTCGTCGACGAGCACGTGCGCGCCGCCGTCGATGATGAGGCGCGAGACCCACGGCTCGGGCAGCCACGCACCGTCGAGGTCGCCCTGCTGGAAGAGCGTGAGCGTCTGCGAGTTCTCGGTCGGCGTGACGTGCACGTCGCCGCCGCCCTGCGTGTCGGTCGTGTAGCCCTCGTCGGCGAGCCAGGTGCGCAGCGCGACGTCCTGCGTGTTGCCGAGCTGGGGGCTCGCGAGCGTCGTGCCCTCGAGGTCGGCCGGGTCGTCGATGCCGTCGGCGACGACGAGTGCGGCGCCGCCCGAGGCGACCCCCGACACGACGACGGCCGACTCGCCGCCGCTCTTGACGAAGGTGTTGATCGCCGGGTTCGGGCCGATGTAGGCGGCGTCGATCGCGCCGGCCGAGAGCGCCTCGACGGCGGCCGGGCCGGCGTTGAAGACCTCGGTCGAGAGCTTCGTGTCGCCGAGCGCATCCTGCAGCAGGCCCTCCTGGAGCCCGACCAGCGCGGGCGCGTGGGTGACGTTCGCGAAGTAGCCGAGACGCAGCTCCTCCGCGGGCGTGCCGCCGAGGGCTTCGTCGGACTCGGCCGGCGGGGCTCCCGCGGCCGATGAGGCGCAGCCGGTCATCATGACCGCGGCCAATCCAAGAACGGTGAGAGCAAGAGTGGTGCGGGTCTTCACGGTGTCGCCTCCTTTGTATGGTTCGTGCAGATGGTGGTGCGGTGGCCCCGGGGTCGGGGCCGGGTGCGCCCCGTGGGGCGCCCCGTCAGGCGGCCGAAGCTCGCGCCGGGCTGTGCGTGCCGGCGGCGAGCGTCGCTCCGTCCTGCGGGTGGATGACGAGGAATGCGCCGCTGCGACGGTGCACGGCGTAGTCCTCGAAGGGCAGCTCCGCCGCGAGGCGGAGGGTGACCCGGCCGATGTCGTTGGCGTCGAGCCGGTCGGCGGGTTCGGTCGCGAGGGTGTCGAGGTTGCGGCGGCCCTCGACCGCGGCGACGAGCGCCTGCACGGTCGCGGTGCCGAACTTGACGAGCACGCGGGCGCCCGGTGCGAGCGGGCGGGCGTCGAGCTGGAACAGCTCGGCGTCGATCTCGCGGCGGCCGGCGGGCAGGGTTCCGGATGCCGCGATCACGGCGCCGCGCGCGGCGTCGAGCTCGTCGGCGAGGCGCAGCGACACCGACTGCGGCGCACGGGCCTCGTCGAGCGGGCCGTCGGCGGTGTCGATCGCGACGACCGTCGTGGTCGCACCGCCCGGGAACACGGCGACCTCGTCGCCGACCCGCACGGTGCCGCTCGACACCTGCCCGGCGAACGCACGGTAGTCGCGGAACCGGTCTTCGGCCCCGGGCTGCGCCGCGACGTCGGGCGCGAGGGCGCCCTGCGGGCGCAGCACGAGCTGCACGTCGAGCCGGAACGCCTCGAGCGAGCTCTCGATCTCGTCGACGGTCGGCAGCGTCTCGAGCAGTTCGAGCAGGGCCGGCCCGTCGTACCAGGGCGTGTTCGGCGAGCGGTCGACGACGTTGTCGCCCTCGAGCGCCGAGACGGGGATGACGTGCACCCCGGGCAGGCCGAGCTCGCGGGTGACCTCGAGCACCTCGGCGGCCACGGCCGCGTAGGCTGCGGCGTCGTAGCCCTGCAGGTCGATCTTGTTGACCGCGACGATCACGTTCGGCACGCGCAGCAGCTGCACGACCGAGAGGTGACGGCGGGTCTGCTCGAGCACGCCCTTTCGCGCGTCGATGAGCAGCACGACGACGTCGGCCGTCGTCGCCCCGGTGACCATGTTGCGGGTGTACTGCACGTGCCCGGGGCAGTCGGCGAGGATGAACGAACGGCGACCCGTCGAGAAGTAGCGATAGGCCACGTCGATCGTGATGCCCTGCTCGCGCTCGGCGCGCAGGCCGTCGGTGAGCAGCGCGAAGTCGAAGCCGCCGGCGTCGCCGCCGAAGCCGCGCTCGCGGCTCGTGCGGGCGACCTGCTCGAACTGGTCGGCGAGGATCGCCTTCGAGTCGTGCAGCAGGCGGCCGACGAGCGTCGACTTGCCGTCGTCGACCGAGCCGGCCGTCGCGAAGCGCAGCAGGGTGCTGCTGGTGTGCTCGCCCATCAGAAGTACCCGTCCTTCTTGCGGTCTTCCATCGCCGCCTCCGAGATGCGGTCGTCGGCGCGGGTCGCCCCGCGCTCGGTGAGCGTCGACTCGGCGACCTCGCGAACGACGGCCGCGACATCCACGGCGTCGGACTCGACCGCACCCGTGCAGCTCATGTCGCCGACCGTGCGGTACCGCACGGTGCGGAGCTCGACGTGCTCGTCGGGGCGGGGCTGCGAGAACTCGCCGACGCCGCGCCACATGCCGTCGCGGCGGAACACCTCGCGCTCGTGCGCGAAGTACAGCGGCGGCAGCTCGATGCCCTCGCGCTCGATGTACGCCCAGACGTCGAGCTCGGTCCAGTTCGAGATCGGGAAGGCGCGCACGTGCTGGCCGGGGGTGTGCCGGCCGTTGTAGAGGTTCCAGAGCTCAGGGCGCTGGTTGCGCGGGTCCCACTGGCCGAACTCGTCGCGCAGCGAGATGATGCGCTCCTTGGCCCGCGCCTTGTCCTCGTCGCGGCGGGCGCCGCCGAAGACCGCGTCGTGCCTGCCCGCGGCGATCGCGTCGAGCAGCGGCTGCGTCTGCAGGGGGTTGCGGGTGCCGTCGGCGCGCTCGTGCAGGCGGCCGTCGTCGATGTAGCGCTGCACCTCGGCGACCTCGAGTCGCAGGCCGAGTCGCTCGACCGTGCGGTCGCGGAACGCGATCACCTCGGGGAAGTTGTGCCCCGTGTCGACGTGCAGCACGGGGAACGGCACGCGGCCCGGCCAGAACGCCTTCGTCGCGAGGTGGAGCACGACGACCGAGTCCTTGCCGCCCGAGAACAGCAGCACGGGCCGCTCGAACTCGGCGACGACCTCGCGGATGATGTGGATCGCCTCGGCCTCGAGCAGGTCGAGGGCGTCGAGGCCCCTCGCCGGGGCGGTGGCAGTGCCGGTCAAGAACGTGTCGGTCATAGGTGCAACCCGCATTCCGTCTTGTCGAGGCCGGCCCAGCGGCCCGACCGGGGGTCTTCGCCCGCGGCGACGGGCTTCGTGCACGGCTCGCAGCCGATCGAGGGGTAGCCCTCGGTCAGCAGCGGGTTCACGGTCACCCCGAACGCGGCGGCGTGGTCGATGAGGTCGTCGAAGCTCCAGGCGGCGAGCGGGTTGACCTTCACGAGGCCGTTGCGCTCGTCCCATGCGACGAGCGGCGTGTCGGTGCGGGTCGGCGCCTCGTCGCGGCGCACGCCCGTGAACCAGAGTTCGTAGCCCGCGAGGGCGTCCTGCAGCGGGGCGACCTTGCGCATCGCGCAGCAGGCGCCCGGATCGCGGGCGAAGAGGTCCTTGCCGTGCTTCGCGTCCTGCTCGGCGACGGTGAGCTCGGGAAGCACGTCGACGATGCGCACGTCGAGCGACGCGGCGACGCGGTCGCGGGTCTCGATCGTCTTCTGGAAGTGGTAGCCGGTCTCGAGGAACAGCACGTCGACGCCCGGCAGCGACTGCGCGACCACGTGCGGCAGCACGGCGTCGGCCATCGAGCAGGCGACGGCCGCGGCATCCACGTCGAAGTTGCGCGCCACCCAGGCGATCACTTCGTAGGCGGATGCCTCGCCGTCGGCGAGGCTCCGGAGCTCGGCGTTCCCCGCCTCGGCGAGGGCGCGGAGCGCGGCGGCGTCGCGCTTCGTGGTGGCGCGCGGGGCGAGCGAGACGCTCATCGCAGTTCTTCCTCTTCGGCGCGGTGGGCCCACTCGGCGAAGGTCTCGTCGACTGCAGTATCGCGCTGCTCGAGGAACCGGCGCACGACCTTCTCGACGTAGTCGGCGAGGCCGTCGGCGGTCACCTTGAGGCCGCGCACGGTGCGGCCGGTGCCGGCCTCCTCGCGCGTCGTCGACGCGAGCCCGCCGCCGAGGTGCACCTGGAAGCCGGGGGTCTGGCCGCCGTCGCCGTCGGGCAGCAGCTGCCCCTTGAGGCCGATGTCGGCGGTCTGGATGCGGGCGCACGAGTTCGGGCAGCCGTTGACGTGCAGGCTGATCGGGTGCGGCAGCTCGATGCCCGCGAGGCGCTCCTCGAGGGCGATCACGGCGTCGGTCGCGGTCTGCTTCGTCTCGACGATCGCGAGCTTGCAGAACTCGATGCCCGTGCAGGCGATCGTGCCGCGGCGGATGAGGCTCGGTCGCGCCTGCAGGCCGAGCTCGTCGAGGCCGGCGACGACCCGCTCGACGTGCTCCTCGTCGATGTCGAGCAGCACGACCTTCTGGTGCGGGGTCGTGCGCAGCCGGCCCGAACCGACCGAGTCGAGCAGGTCGGCGAGGCGGGTGAGCGTCGTGCCCGAGATGCGGCCGACGAAGGGCGTCGCGCCGATGTAGAAGCGGCCGTCCTTCTGCTTGTGCACCCCGACGTGGTCGCCCTGGGCGAGCGGCTTCGGTGCGGCGGGGCCGTCGGGCAGCGGGTTCTCGAGGTACTCGGTCTCGAGCACCTGCCGGAACTTCTCGGCGCCCCAGTCGGCGACGAGGTACTTGAGTCGGGCGCGGTTGCGCAGGCGCCGGTAGCCGTAGTCGCGGAAGATCGAGGTGACCCCGAGCCACACCTCGGCGACCCGCTCGGGCGCGACGAAGGCGTTCAGGCGCACCGCGAGGTGGGCGTTCGTCGACAGGCCGCCGCCGACCCAGAGGTCGTAGCCGATGCCGAGCTCGGGGTGCTCGACCGCGACGAACGCCACGTCGTTGATCTCGTGCACGACGTCCTGGCTGGGGTGGCCCGTGATCGCCGACTTGAACTTGCGCGGCAGGTTCGCGAGCTCGGGGTCGCCGATGTAGCGCTCCTGGATCTCGAAGATCTGCGGCGTCGGGTCGATGAGCTCGTCGGCCGCGATGCCGGCGACCGGCGAGCCGAGGATGACGCGGGGCACGTCGCCGCACGCCTCGGTCGTCGACAGGCCGACGCCTTCGAGCCGGCGCCAGATCTCGGGCACGTCCTCGACTCGGATCCAGTGCAGCTGGATGTTTTGCCGGTCGGTCAGGTCGGCCGTGTCGCGTGCGAACTCGGTCGAGATGCCGCCGATGACGCGCAGCTGCTCGGTCGAGAGCTGGCCGCCGTCGATGCGCACGCGCAGCATGAAGAACTCGTCCTCGAGCTCGTGCGGCTCGAGGGTCGCGGTCTTGCCGCCGTCGATGCCGGGCTTGCGCTGCGTGTACAGGCCCCACCAGCGGAAGCGGCCGTGCAGGTCGGTGCCGTCGATCGACGAGAAGCCGCCCTTGGCGTAGATCGTCTCGATGCGCTCGCGCACGGCGAGGCCGCCGTCCTCCTGCTTCCACTGCTCGTTGGCGTTGAGGGGCTCGGTGCCGTCGACCTTCCACTGGCCGTTGGGGCGGTTGGCGCCGGGGCGGGCGGGGCGGCCTTCGGGGCGCGCGGCGCGCTCCGGCCGTGCCGGTCGCACCGTCTCGCTCAGCGTCACGAGAGCCTCCTGATGGGTCGAAGCGACGATGGATGTCTCGCCGCTGAGCCGACGTTAGGCGAGGCATCCTCGGGCGGCACCTTCGTGACGGCGGCGCCCGTCACGTTGCGTCACGGCCCGTCGCACGGCGCCGTATTGCGTCACAGTCTTGACATGGCGGGCGGGCGCGGTGCTCCCGCCCGGCACATCCCGCCCGCTATCGTGAGCGCATGCCGACCGCCGCTGGTACCGGAATGCCCCTGCGGGACCACCGCATCCACCGATACGTCAACGCGTTCTGCCCGCGGTGCCACGAGGAGGACCCCGAGCGACCGCTCGCCGACGTCGCCCGGCTCTCGGGCTGGCTGGCGATCCGCGACGACCGCGTCTGGCTCGAGCGCGGCTGCCCC
The DNA here is from genome assembly GCF_042725165.1 of Agromyces sp. NPDC127015. Classification (NCBI taxonomy): domain Bacteria; kingdom Bacillati; phylum Actinomycetota; class Actinomycetes; order Micrococcales; family Microbacteriaceae; genus Agromyces; species Agromyces sp. NPDC127015. Next base: position 539,663 of record NZ_JBHXDI010000001.1, read on the forward strand.
ACGCACGGGCTCGTGTCGACGATGTACGACGAGTCGCCCGAGATCCTGAGCTACCTCGAGCAGTGGACCGCCCCGACGAAGGTGCACACCCCAGACCTCGCGGGCAACTTCAAGCCCGTGCCGTCGGCGTACGAGGACGGCCTGCCCGAGATGCAGACGCAGCACACGTGCATCCTGCTCGAGGACCTCACCGACCACTGCAACCTGCGCTGCCCGACCTGCTTCGCCGAGTCGGGGCCGGCGGCGACCGCGGTCGCGCCGCTCGCCGAGGTGCTCGCCTCGGTCGACGCGAAGCTCGCTCGCGAGAACCACCGCATCGACGTGCTCATGCTCTCGGGCGGCGAGCCGACCCTCTACCCATGGCTCGAGCAGCTGCTCGAGCACCTCGTCGCGCGACCGGTCGTGCGCATCCTGCTGAACTCGAACGGACTGCGCATCGCGCAGGACGACGCCCTCGTCGAGACGCTGAAGAAGCACCGCGAGCGCGTCGAGGTGTACCTGCAGTTCGACGGCGAGAGCGCCGAGGCGTCGGCCTATCACCGCGGCGCCGACATCCGCCGCTTCAAGGACCGCGCGCTCGAGCGCCTGTCGGAGGCGGGCGTGTTCACGACGCTCACCATGACCGCCGCGCTCGGCGTGAACGACGGCGAGATCGGCGCGGTGATCCGGCGGGCGATGACGACGCCGTACGTCGGCGGAGTGACGATCCAGCCCGTGTTCGGCTCGGGGCGCTCGGCCGGCATCGACCCGAACGACCGGCTCACGCACACGGGCGTGCTCGCCCGGCTCGAGGCGCAGACGGGCGGCGAGGTCACCTGGCGCGACCTCACCGCGCTGCCCTGCAGCCATCCGCACTGCTGCTCGGTCGGCTACCTGCTGAAGGATGACTCGGGCACCTGGAACTCGCTCACCGCCCTCGTCGGCCACGACCGGTTGAAGGAGTTCCTCGACCTCAACCCCGACCTCATCGCGAACCGCATCGCCGACAGCAACATCAACCAGGCCCTGAAGGACAGCGTGAAGCAGTCGCTGCTCGACCTGCTCAGCGAGCAGTCGTCGCTGTCGCACCCGTCGATCGCGACGCTGTGGAAGGACATCTGCACGGGCTGCGACCTCGGCATCGGCACCCTCACCCAGCTCGCGAGCTCGGCGCTTCCGGGGCAGCACAAGCGGCTGCGGCGGTTCCTCGGCGAACGCGTCAAGCGCATCACGGTGAAGCCCTTCATGGACATCAACACGATGATCGAGGAGCGCCTCACCCAGTGCTGCGTGCACGTCGCGACGGTGAACGCAGAGACCTCGGCGCACCAGTGCGCGCCGTTCTGCGCGGTGCAGGCGTGGGCGCCGCTCGGGCGCACGCGCATCTCGACCGCGACGGGCTCGGCCGGGGCGTCCGCCGCTCGTGACGGTGCGGCAGGCGGCGCCGGTGCGGCAGGCGGTCGCCGCCGACTGCCGGTGACGGTGGCGTGAGCCGGCGGCCGACGGCATGACGGGCGAGGGAGTGAGCGCATGAGCAGCACGGGCGACGACTTCGGCACCTGGGACCCCTCGGGCCTGAACCGCTTCGACGAGACGGTCGGCGCGCCCGCGGCCGCGGCGCCGTACGACCCGTTGCGGCTGTGCGTCTTCGCGACGATCGCCCTCATCACCTGCGTCTTCGGCCCGATCTCGCTCGCCGTGTTCGCGGGCATCGCGATCGCGGGATACGCCAGGGCCCGCCGGGCGGGGCTCCTGCGCTCGAAGTGCAAGCTCGGCGACACCCGCAACGTGCTCGCCTACCTCGTCGTGCTCGAGGTGCTCGCGCTCGCCGCGGTGCCGTTCTGGGTCATGCTCTGGGCCCGGATCTGGAGCTGAGCGCATGTTCCCGACGCTGCCCGATCTGATCGGCTGGGGGCCGCCGCTCGACACCCACTCGGTGTTCGTCGCGCTCGCCATGCTCGCGGCCGGCCTCGTCTTCGTCATCGAGTCCCGCCGCCGCGGGCAGACCGACGCGCGGGTCGCGGCGCTCGTGCTCGGAGCGCTCGCCGGGGCCGCGCTGTTCTCGCGGCTCGGCACGTGGGCCCGGCATCTCGACCCGTCGCAGAACCTCGACCTCGTCACGCAGCTCACGCGCGGCAACGCCTCGGTGCTGAGCGCGCTCGTCGGCGCCTGGCTCGGCGTGCACGTCGCGAAGCGCATCGTGAAGTACCCGTTGCGCACCGGCGACCTCTTCGCCCCCGCGGTCGCGCTCGCCATGGCCATCGGCAGGTTCGGATGCCTCTTCACCGAGCTGCCCGGAACCCCGACCGGCTCCGGCTGGGGCATCGTGCTCGACGAGGCCGCCGCCGCTCGGGTCGGCGGGCCGGCGGGCGTGCCGCTGCATCCGAGCTTCGTCTACGAGATCGCCTTCCAGGCCGCCGCGTTCGTCGTGCTGTGGTTCTGGCTCCGGCACAAGCCGATCGCCGCGGGCGAGACGCTCACGATCTACATCGCCGCGTACGCGATCTTCCGATTCTTCGTGGAGTTCGTGCGCGGCAACGAGGTCGCCTGGATGGGGCTGACCCGTCCGCAGATGTTCCTGTTGGTCACGATCCCGCTGCTGCTGGCCCGCCTCGCCTGGAAGGCGTCGCGCGGCCGGCTCGCCGCGAACCGAGAGAGGATGGCCGTCGATGGTGCCCGATCCTGAAGAGCCCACGCCTGAAGAGCCCACGCCTGAAGGGCCGGCGCCTGAAGAGCCGGCGCCTGAAGAGCCCACGCCTGAAGGGCCGGCGCCTGAAGAGCCGGCCGTCGAACCGCCTGCGGCCGAAGCACCCGCGGTCGGCGGACCGACGGCGCCCGCGGCATCCGGCCCGGTGCCGCCGCCACCGCCGCCCCCGCCGCCATCGGGCTCGACGGCCCCGCCGTCGTACGGCCCGCCGCCCGGAGGCGGACCGACGCCGCTGCCCTACGACCCGTCGGTCGCACCGCCCCCGGCCGGTCTCAGCACGGGCGCCGGCATCGGCATCGGGGTCGGCATCGGCTGCGGGGCGCACGTGCTCGCGGGCGTGCTCATGCTCGCCACGATGCTCGTCGGCAGCAGCGCGCTGGGCGGCCCGACGTTCCTCGGAATCACCTGGCCGTTCGTGCTCGTCGCACTCGCCGCGATCGTGATGCTCTTCTTCAAGAAGACGCGCGGCATCGCGCTCGGCATCCTCATCGTCGCGGCGGCCGCGTGGATCGTCGTGCTCGGCCCGTGCCTCGGCATGGTCGGCATCTGATCGCGCCGACGAGCACCGCAGGTGCAGCGTGCGGCTACGCTCTCCCTGTTCCGCACTTCCGTTCCGCCCGCCGACGACGCCCGAGACGAGACGACATGCACCCGAACGACACCGCAGCACCCGAACCCGCCCGCCCGACCCGCCGATCGCTCCGCGCCGCGGCCCGTCGCACGGCGGCGCCTGCCGCCCTGCTCGTGGCCATCGCGCTCTCGTCGACCGCGTGCACGACGTCGACGACTCCACCGGCTGCGGCAGCGCCCGAGACGACCCCGGCGGCCGACCCCCCGCTCTCCGCTGCACCCGACGCCGCGCTGCTCTGCGGTCAGGCGAGCGCGTTCGAGGGCATCCGGTACCGCTCCGAATGGGAGCACGGAGAGGGCCTCATCGACGACGCCGGGTACGAGTCGCGCGTCGCGGCACTCCACGACGCCTGGACCTTGCTCGTCGCGGGCGACACCGACGTCACCCCGGCGGTGAAGTACGTGCAGCGCGTGGTGTCGGACGGTGGGCTCGACTCCCCGGCCGGAGAGTTCCAGACGGCGATGGCCGAGCTGGCCGAGGCCTGCGACGCCGCCGGCTCGACGATCTCGATCTCCGCCCTTCCCGGACAGGGGGGCTGAGCGGGGTCTCGAGACGCCCGCTGCGCTCCGGGTCCTCTCGAAGCCACCTCAGCGAGCGCCGAGTGCGGCGTCGTAGCGGTCGAGCACGATCTCGACGAGCTCGGCGGGCGGCGCCGCATCGGGCACGAGCAGCGGGTCGGTGACGACGTCGGCGCCGGCGGTCTCGGCGAGGTCCTGGAAGTAGCCGGGCGCGAGCAGGTAGCTCGCGACGACGACGCGCGCGCCCGAGGCATCCGCCCTCGCCTGCTCGACGGCCGCCGACAGCAGCGGTTCGGCCGCCGAGAGGAACCCGAGCCCGATGTCGCGCCCCGTCGCCGCGGCGAGCCGCTCGCGCATGTCGTGGCAGTCGCGCACCGCGCGCCAATCGCTCGAGCCCGCGACCGAGAGCACGACCGCGTCGTCGTCGCGAACGCCGGCCTCGGCGAGGCGGCGGGCGAGCACGGTCGCGAGCCGGTCGTCGGGCCCGAGGGCTCCCGCGAGTGCGACGCGCCGGTCGGCGGCCGCCTCGACCGCCTCGGTCAGGTCGACGTGCACGTGATACCCCGCCGACAGCAGGAGCGGCACGACGACGGCGGGCTCGCCCGGCGCGAGCGAGGCGAGGGTCGCGGGCACGTCGGGCTGCTCGACGTCGACGTGTCCGAGGCGGGCCGACGGTGCAGCATCCGGATGCCTCGTGCCGAGCGCCTCGGCGACCGCGTCGTGCAGCGCGCGCACCGCCCGCCGCCCTTCGGGCGACGAGGTGCCGTGCGAGATGCCCACGAGGGCGGGAGCGGACGCCGTCATCGTGCCATCGTCGCAGACCGGGGTTGCGCACGTGTTTCGTGTTGCGCCGGGCGACCAGTTCCGAGACGGCCGTCGGCGAGGCGGGCCTCGGCGAGTCGGCGCGGGCCGCGACGGCTCGTCTGCCAGCGGGTCGGGGATGTCGACGGCGCCCCTCGACTCGAGGAAGGTGTTCGTCGTCGTCGTGAGCGCCGATCGCGGCCACGACGAACTGTAGGAACTTCTGCGCGACACGCCGCGTCCGGCGGCTGCGCCACCGGCGGGTCGGGAGAAGTTCCTACATTCGCGCAGCCGCAGCCGCAGCCGCAGCCGCAGCCGCAGCCGCAGCCGCAGCCGCAGCCGCAGCCGCAGCCGCAGCCGCAGCCACCGTGGCCTACGACTCGAACACGAGCGCGAGCGACGTGTCGCCGCACGGCACCACGATCGCGCCGTCGGGCAGCTCGGCACTCTCGGCGGACGCCGCGCCCTCGCGTTCGCGGAGCGGCGCGAGCGCCTCGGCGAGGCCGTCGAGCCGTAGCAGGGCGCCGGTCGCGCGGCGCGGGTCGGTCGAGGTCACGATGCGGCCCGAGGCGTTCACGAGCGTGCACGGATGCCCCGACTCGCGCAGCACGGGCAGGAGTTCGCGTTCGAGGCTCGCCACGTAGAGGTCGGTGCCCACGAGGCCGACCATGGTGCCGCCGACCGCGACCGGCACGGTGATCGTCACCGTGTAGTCGTCGGTGCACAGGTAGTCGACGTACGGGCCGGTGAGGTGCCGGGTGCCCGTGCGAGCCGGCACGCGCCACCACTCGAGGCCCGTGTAGTCGCGGAACTGCTCGGAGTCGGGGTCGCTCACCGCGTCGAGGCGCCGCAGGCCCGCCCCCGTGCCGAACGTGTTCGCACCGCTCAGCCACCATTCGAGGTGCCAAGGCGCATCGGCGAGGTAGCCGGGCGCGGCGACGAAGCCCGCGCCGGTGATGAGACTGCCCGCTCGTTCGAGCGGCTCGCCCACGAGCTCGGCGACGACGGGGTCGAAGGAGGCGGCGCTCGGTTCGGGCATCGCGGCGAGGCTCGCCTCGAGTCGCGTCCGCCAGTCGTCGATCATGGCGAAGACGGGGTCGATGGTCGAGGCGATGCGCTCCGCGATGCGGAGGGCTGCGACGTCGACGGTGACGGTCATGGCCTCGGTCCTTTCTGTGGGTGGGGGCGGGGTCTCGATACGCGCTTCGCGCTACTCGGCCACCTCGAGGGGGGATGCCTCGAGCCGGGCCTTCTCGTCGATGAGCCATTCGACGGCCGTGGCGATGTGGTCGGTCGTCGCCCGGCGGGCGCCGGTGGCGTCGACGGCGCGGATCGCCTCGATCACCTCGAGGCGCGCCTGCCTGCTGCGGTCACGATACGCCTGTTCGCGCATGCACAGCCAGAGCAGCGGTCCCGCTTCGGCCTGCAGTCGCAGCTCCTCGTGCACGAGGCGGGGCGACTGGCTGACCGCCGCGATCTCGAGCTGGAAGCGGCCGATCGCGCGGCGTGCCCCGCCCGCGCTCGTGAGGTCGGCGCGCGCATCGATGTCGGCGAGGCTCGTCAGGTCGTCGTCGCTCGCGCGGTCGGCGGCGACCTCGGCCGCCATGCCGGCGATCGCGGCGTAGTGCAGCGAGAGATCGCGCAGTTCGATGCGGCTGAGCGCGCGCACCCGGGCGTCGAGCATGCGCGCGGCGGCGTCGCGGTCGTGCGTGACGAAACTGCCGCCGTCGCGGCCGCGGCGGGTGAGCACGAGCCCCTTGTCGCGGAGGGCGACGAGTGCTTCGCGGGCGGTGACGACGGCGACGCCGAGGCGCTTCGCGAGCTCCGACTCGCTCGGCAGGCGTTCTCCGTCGCGCAGGACGCCCGCGACGATCGCGTCGGTGAGGCGCTGCTCGACGAGCTCGGCGCGACCGGCGCCGTCGAGCGGCGAGAAGACGACCGCGTGCGTGGCATCGGCGCGGCCGGTGGCCTGAGGCATCCGGCCCTCCCGTTCGCCCTCGTGCAGATCTGTGACACGACCGTAACACGAGGGGCTGGACATTTACATCTGGAGTCATATGATTTGAAACCGACGAACATCTGGTTCCAGATGTTTGGCAGCGACACGTCAGGAATGCATCGAAGGAGATGTCATGACCGAAGCACAGCCGGCGATCCGGCTCACCGGGCTCACGAAGGAGTTCGGTGCCGTCACCGCGGTCGACCATGTCGACCTCGAGATCGCCGCGGGCGAGTTCTTCTCGATGCTGGGCCCGTCGGGCTCGGGCAAGACCACGGTGCTGCGGCTCATCGCCGGGTTCGAACAACCCACCGACGGCACGATCGAGCTCTTCGGCGAGGAGGTCACGAAGCGCGCGCCGTTCGACCGCGACGTGAACACCGTGTTCCAGGACTACGCGCTGTTCCCGCACATGAGCGTGCTCGACAACGTCGCCTACGGCCTCCGGGTGCGGGGCCTCGGCAAGAAGGAGCGCAACGAGCGGGCGCGTCGCGCACTCGCGAGCGTACGCCTCGAGCAGATGGCCGATCGCAAGCCGTCCCAGCTCTCGGGCGGCCAGCGCCAGCGCGTCGCCCTGGCACGGGCCACCGTCGTCGAGCCGAAGGTGCTGCTGCTCGACGAACCGCTCGGGGCGCTCGACCTCAAGCTCCGCGAGCAGATGCAGGTCGAGCTCAAGCAGATCCAGCGCGAGCTCGGCATCACCTTCATCTTCGTGACGCACGACCAGGAGGAGGCGCTGACCCTCTCCGATCGCATCGCCGTGTTCAACGCGGGTCGCATCGAGCAGCTCGGCACGCCCGCCGAGCTCTACGAACGGCCGGTCTCGCGGTTCGTCGCCGACTTCGTCGGCACCTCGAACCTGTTCGGCCCCGAGCACTCGCTCGCGCTGCTCGAGCGCGAGGGCCACCACTCGGTGCGTCCCGAGAAGATGACGGTCTCGACCGCCGGCCAGTCGGGCGAGGGCGTGCGCAACGCCGCCGGCACGGTCGTCGAGGCCATCTACCTCGGCAGCGGCGTACGGCTCGTCGTCGACCTCGACGCGGGTCCGCGGGTGAGCGTGCTCGAGCAGAACGTGCGGGGTCGCGCGCGCGACGACGAGCACGGCGACCGGGTCGTCGTCTCGTGGCACGACGACGACGTCGTCGCAGTCGACGGAGCCGCCGTCGGTCCGCAGAACCCGACCCCGACCGCCGCGGTCGGCTCGGTGTTCCCGGGCATCTCCGGATGAGCCATCCGTGGTCTCGATCGGCGCTTCGTGCTCCTCGACCGACGGAATGCACGGCAACTGACACACAACCACCAAGAGAAACAGGAGAGAACCATGATGCGGATGCGGAATGCGCGACGAGGCGCAACCGTCGGGCTCGCGCTCGCCTCGGTCGCGCTGCTGACCGCCTGCGGCACGTCGGGCGGCGGCGGTGGCGGCGGCGGTGACAACGAGGCCGCGACCGAGCTCGGCGAGACCGAGGGCCAGATCTCGATCCTCGCGTGGCCGGGCTACGTCGAGGACGGGTCGAACGACCCGGCCGTCGACTGGGTCACGCCGTTCGAGGAGCAGACCGGCTGCGAGGTCACCACGAAGACCTTCGGCACCTCCGACGAGGCGCTCAACCTCATGAAGACCGGCGAGTACGACGTCGTCTCGGCGTCGGGCGACGCCTCGCTGCGGCTCGTCGCCGGCGGCGACGTGGCTCCGGTCAACACCGACCTGCTCGAGAACTACGACGGCATCTACGACTTCCTGAAGGACCAGGCGTGGAACACCGTCGACGGGGTCAACTACGGCGTGCCGCACGGGTACGGCGCGAACCTGCTGATGTACAACACCGACGTGATCACCGAGGAGCCCACCTCGTGGGACGTCGTGTTCGACAAGTCGGGCGACTACGCCGGCAAGGTCACGGCCTACGACTCGCCGATCTACATCGCCGACGCCGCCCTGTACCTCATGGCGCACGAGCCCGACCTCGGCATCGAGAACCCCTACGCCCTCGACGAGGAGCAGCTCGCGGCCGCCGTCGACCTGCTCAAGCAGCAGCGCGAGAACATCGGCGAGTACTGGAGCGACTACCTGAAGGAGGTGCAGTCGTTCCAGACCGGCGACACCGTCGTCGGCACGAGCTGGCAGGTCATCCAGAACGTGCTCGAGGGCGAGGGCGGCAAGACCGCGGTCACGCTGCCCGCAGAAGAGGGTGCGACCGGCTGGTCCGACACGTGGATGATCTCGTCGGAGGCGAAGAACCCGAACTGCGCGTATGCGTGGCTCGACTACATCTCCAGCCCCGAGGCGAACGCCGCGGCCACGTCGTACTTCGGCGAGGCGCCCTCGAGCGACGCCGCGTGCGAGTTCCGCGAGGACTGCGAGGCGTACCACGCCGGTGACGCCGACTACGCGTCGCAGATCTGGTACTGGACCACCCCGATCGAGGACTGCGTCGACGGCCGCACCGATGTGAAGTGCACCGACTACGCCGCCTGGACCTCGGCCTGGCAGGAGATCAAGGGCTGATGACGGCCACCCGTGCGGTGCCCGCCCCGCGTCGCAGTGCGGCGCGGGCGGGCTCCGCCTTCCTCAGCGCGCACCCCCGGGCGCGGCTCGCGCTGCTGCTCAGCGCCCCGCTGTTCTGGCTCGGCGTCGTCTATATCGTCGCGCTCGTGCTGCTGCTCGTCACGGCGTTCTGGTCGGTCGACAGCTTCACGGGCGAGATCACCACCGAGTTCACGCTCGACAACATCGTCGAGGTCGTGACCGGCTCGCTGTATCAGACCGTGACGCTGCGCACGATCGGCGTCGCGCTCGCGGTGACGGTGATCGACGTCGCCCTCGCACTGCCGATCGCGTTCTTCATGGCGAAGGTCGCGACCCCGCGCATGCAGCGGGTGCTGCTCATCATGGTGCTCACCCCGCTCTGGGCGTCGTACCTCGTGAAGGCGTACGCCTGGCGGTCGGTGCTCTCGCAGGACGGCATCCTCGAGTGGCTCGTCTCGCCGTTCGGCGGTCACACGCCGGGCTACGGCCTGCCCGCGACGATCATCACGCTGAGCTACCTGTGGCTGCCGTACGTGATCCTGCCCATCTACGCGGGGCTCGAGCGCGTGCCAGACTCGCTGCTCGAAGCCTCGGGCGACCTCGGAGGCAGGACCTGGCCGACGCTGCGGCTCGTCGTGCTGCCGCTCGCGCTGCCGGCCATCATCGCCGGCACGATCTTCAGCTTCTCGCTGTCGCTCGGCGACTACATCACGGTCAACATCGTCGGCGGCACCAGCCAGATGCTCGGAAACCTCGTGTACACGAACGTCGGCGCCGCCAACAACCTGCCGCTCGCCGCCGCGATCGCGCTCATCCCGATCGTGATCATCTTCGGCTACCTCTTCCTCGTGCGCCGCACCGGCGCGCTCGACAACCTCTAGGGGCTCAGGATGCGTCTGTCTCGCCTGTCTCGGACGGTGCTCGGCGTCGTCACCGCGCTGATCCTCGTGGTCGTCTACGTGCCGCTCTTCGTCGTGCTCGTGAACTCGTTCTCGACCTCGACGTCGCTGAACTGGCCGCCTCCCGGCTTCACGCTCGAGTGGTGGGGCAAGGCGTTCCAGAGCGAGGGCGCGCTCGAGGCGGTCGGCACGAGCGTCGGCATCGCGCTCGTCGCGACGGCGGTCTCGCTGGTGCTCGGCACCCTGATCTCGCTCGCGCTGCAGCGCTTCGAGTTCTTCGGGCGCGAGGCGATCAGCCTGCTCGTGATCCTGCCGATCGCGCTGCCCGGCATCATCACCGGTATCGCGCTGAACAACTTCTTCCGCACGATCATGGGCGTTCCGCTCTCGATCTGGACGGTCGTGATCGCCCATGCCACGTTCTGCATCGTGACGGTGTTCAACAACGTGATCGCGCGGCTGCGCCGGCTCGGCACGAGCTTCGAGGAGGCCTCGGCAGACCTCGGCGCCGGCATCTGGACGACGTTCCGGCTCGTGACCTTCCCGCAGCTGCGCTCGGCGCTGCTCGCCGGCGGCCTGCTCGCCTTCGCGCTGAGCTTCGACGAGATCATCGTGACGACGTTCACGGCGGGGTCCGGCGTGACGACGCTGCCGATCTTCATCCTCAACAACATGTTCCGGCCGGCCCAGGCGCCGATCGTCTCGGTCATCGCCGTGGTGCTCGTCGTCGTGTCGATCATCCCGATCTACATCGCCCAGCGTCTCTCCGGCGCGGAGGAACGCCGGCGCTGAGGCATACCCGTTCGTCTTCGCCGGTTCAGGAGATGGGACGCTGCTCAGGACCCACCAGGGGGAACGCGTCCTGAGCAGCGCTCCATCTCCTGAACGGGGGTGGATGCCTCGGCCGGGCGCGCAATGCGCTCCACCGGCTCCGCCGCGGTGATGGCGGCGGCGCCGCGGGCATGCCAGCATGAGCCAGCCGGAGCGACCGGCGACTCGTGACCCGAGAGGGGCGATCGATGACGATCATCCGCACCGTGCCCGAAGCCGACGCGACCGGCGCCGTCGCCGCGATCTACGCCGACGACGTCGACGAGCTCGGCTACGTCGCGCCGCACACCGCGGCGATGGCGATGAACCCCGAGGCGCTGCACGCCTTCGAGCAGTTGATCCGCTCGGTCGTGCCGACGCTCGGCCTTCGACGGTACGAGCTCGTCACGCTCGCGGCGGCGCGCGGCACCGGGTCGGCACACTGCCGGCTCGCGCACGGCGCGAAGGTGCTCTCGAAGGGACTCTTCGACGAGGCGCAGCTCGAGCGGATCGCCCGCGACTATCGCGACGCGGGGCTCGCCGACGACGAGGTCGCGATGATGGCGTACGCCGAGCAGGTCGGCCGCGACGCGTCGGCGATGACCGAGGCCGATGCGCTCGCGCTGCGCGAGGCCGGCTTCGGCGATCGCGAGATCGTCGACATCACGATCGCCGCGTCGGCGCGGGTGTACTTCGGAAGCGCGCTGCAGGCGCTCGCCGTCGACATCGACGCGCCGCCGATGCTCGGCCCGGCCGTGCGGGCCGCGCTCGATCCGCGCTGAGGAGGGGCGACGCCCCGCCCGACGGTCAGAAGCTCGTGACCAGCTCGCCGAGCACGTCGGCGACCTTCGTCGGGTCGGTGGCGTCGTAGAACTGCGCGCCCGTGGCGGTCGAGATCTCGCGCAGGCTCGCAGTGTCGGCGTTCGCGCCGTAGGCGAGGGTGAAGACCAGCACGGGCGTGTCGTCGTGCATGCGCTCGAGGTCGGCGAGCATCTGCTTCTTCGTCGTCGTGCCGGGACCGAGCGTCTCGTTCTTGCCGTCGCTGAGCAGCACGATCGCGTTGATGCGCTCGGGGTCCCACGCCTCGGCGCGTTCCTTCGCGAAGCTGTCGACCGCGGCGTAGAGCGGCGTGAACTCGATGGGCTTGAGCCCGCCGAGCGCCTCGAGGAACTTCGTCCGCTCGGTGCGAGCGTCGGCGACGGGGCTCACGAGGCCGGGCGTGATCGGGCCGTCGTCGACGGCGCTGAACGCGGCGAGGCCGATGTTGTCGCCCTTGGTGAAGTGGCCGAGGGCCTTCTCGATGGCGGCCTTCGCGGCGGCGAGCTTGGTGTCGCCGGTCGCGATCTTCTCCTCCATCGAGCCCGACACGTCGACCAGGAACAGGACCTCGGCGCGCTTGCGCACGTCGGGGAAGGTGCTGTCGATCGCGGCGAGCATCTCCCGGCCGGGGAACGCGAGCGCGCCCGACGGCCGCTCGGGGAGAAGCCCGACCTCGCTGACGACGGGGTCGAGCTCCCCGTTGAGGTCGTGGTAGCCCGAGGCGCGCACGATCTGCTGCCCCTGCTTCGTGCCCGCGAACCGGAGCAGGTCGGCGGCCGCCTCCTTCTCGGATGCGTCGACCCAGGGCCCGGCCAGCACGGTGAAGGGGTTGTCGGCGACGTAGTAGCCGTCGCTCGGGTAGATCGGCACCAGCCGCTCGCCGGGCGGCGTCGACTCGGTGCGACTCACGCCGTCGGGGCTCGTGATGCCGCGGTTGTAGTCCCAGACGGTCTTCTCATCGACGATGACACCCGAGAGGAAGTCGGCGATCGAGCCCTCCTTCTCGGAGAGCCGCGCCTGCGCGAGGAAGCGCTCGGGCGTGGCCATGTAGTGGCTCGTCGCGAGTTCGTCCTGCCGGACGGCGTCCATGACCTCGGGGTCGCGGATCTGGCTCGTCGTGAGCTCGGCGACCGAGCCCGCCTCGCTGCCGAACTCCGCGAGCATCGCCGCCTGGCCCGAGCTCGCCATCAGCGGGCTCGTCTTGCCGAGCTTGAAGGTGCCCCACTCGGGGTGGCTGAGCCAGCTCCACGTGGCGTCGTCACGGGCGGCGTTGAAGACGTCGTTCCACGTCGGGCGCGTCTCGCTCCAGCCGATCGCATCGGCGAGCGGCTGCGGCATCGCGAGCACGATCGCGGAGGAGCCGATGCTCGTGCCCTCGGTCGGCACGTTCGCCGCGCCGCCCGAGTCCTGGGCGACGGCGAGCCAGGAGCTCGCGTCGGGCACCCAGACGGTCGGCTTGTCGTCGGCGGCGGTGCCGGGGAAGCCGCCGGCCGCAGCGGTCGCCGCGGTGCTCGAGGTCTGCTTCGTCACGGTCGCGTCGACGCAGCGCCCGTCGACGCTGCGCGGCTGCGCGTTGTAGCCGTCGACGAGGCGGGCGATGAGCTCGGCGTTCTCGTTCGACGAGAGCACCGTGAGCGCGATGCACGGCTTCTTGCCGTCGACGGCGGAGGGCTGGTCGGCCGGGAAGACGCCGGGCTCGGCGGTCGTCGACGCGAACGGCGTCGGACCGGACGGGTCGGCGCCCTGGGCCGTGAGCACGACGGCGGTCGCGACACCGCCGCCGAGGAGGACCAGCACGAGGCTCGCGCCGGCGATCACCCACATGCGGCGCTGCCGCTGCCGCTGCAGGCGATGGCGATGCCGCACCTCGGAGCGGTCGCGGCGAGTCGGGTCGTCGCTGCTCATCGGCGGCGACCTCGCGCGCTTCGTCGCGGTGCGAGCGTGCTTCGGCTGGTTCGCGCGGCACGGTGGAGGGCCGGCTCCGGCGCGCAGGTGACGGCTTCGTCGGGCATCGTTGCGTCCTGGGGGTGGGTAGGGGGTCAGGCGATCCTATCCTGCGGCGGCCGCGCGGCCAACGGCGCGCCCCCGACCCCCACGGCTCGGACGCCGTACCGCTCGTTCACCGGCCGGGGTGCTGGTGGACGCGCGTGCGATCCCGATGCCCGTGGTGTTCGTTCCCGTGGTGAGCATGGTGGTGGCCGTGCTCGTGTCCGTGGTGCGCGCGCCCCTCGTGCCCGTGCGCGTGCCCTTCGTGCCCGTGCCCGTGGTGCGCGTGCCCGTGGTGCCTCCGGTCACGGTCATCGTGCGCGGCGCGCCCGTGCGAGTGGCCGCGGCGGGCGTCGCCGTGATGACGACGGCGAGGCATCCGCTCGCCCTCCTGCCAGCCGAGCTCGCGGGCGACCGCCTCGAGCGTCGCGAGGGTGGTGCGGTAGTCGTCGGGCGCGACGGCGCCGGCGACGCGCGAGCGCAGTTCGGCGACGCGCTCGCGGAGCGCGGCGTACGAGACCTCGCCCTCCTCGGTGAGTCGCGGCGCGCCCGGCTCGTCGGTGACCCAGCCGCGGGCGACGAGCGGTGCGAGCCGTTCGGGGTGGGCGGTGATCTTGCGACGCAGCCGTGCATCGTCGACGGTGCCGGCGATGAGGTTGAGCCGTCGCCAGTCGCGGCGCGTGATGCCCTCGTCGGCGAAGAGGTCTCGCATCGCGTCGTCGAGCTTGCGGTCGACGACGCGCAGCCAGTACCCGATCGGCCGCTCGGCGGGGATGGGGGTCTCGGTGTTCTCAGGGATGTTCAAGGGTGGTTCCTTCCGTGACGCAGGTGCGTCGCTCGATTGCATGTCTCATGACATGTATATGTACAATGACATACATGAATGATGCGCGTCAAGTCCCGCCCGGCGACCGTCCGGGTGCGGGAGACGGCGGGCCCGAGGCATCCGACCCCGTGGCGGCCGTCGAGGCCGCGCTCGTGGCGATGCGCCGCGACCAGGGTCGAGGCCGGCTCCAGCGCCGCGGCGAGCACGGCGGCCCGCATCACGGTCACGGCCTGCAGGCCGACCGGCACGGGCATCACGGCCACCACCACGGGGATGCCCCGGCGGAGGCACCGCGCCGAGGGCGAGGCGGCCCGGGGCTCGCGCAGGCCGCGAGGTTCCGGCTGCTCGATGCGCTCGAGGCGGCGCCGCAGCCGCCGTCGGTCGGCCAGCTCGCCGACGCGATCGGGGTCGACCAGCCGCGCGCCAGCCGGCTCGTGCAGGCCGCGGTCGAGGCGGGTCACGCCCGTCGCGAGGTCGATCCGTCGGACGCGCGGCGCAGCGCGATCGTGCTCACCGCGGCAGGCCGTCGCGTGCTCGCGGGAGCACGCGACACGCGCCGCGGCGCGGTCGAGACCGCGCTCGCGGGCTTCACGCCCGCCGAGGCCGCCGAATTCGCCCGGCTGCTGTCGCGCTTCGTGGCAGCCTGGCCCCGCGACACGCCCGATGGCGGTCGCACGACCTGATTCCGCACGGCGAGGCGACCCCGGCCAATAGCATTCGAGCTAGGCGGAGCAGAACGCCGTTCGGGGGAGCCGTTGGAGCAGACAGACGTTCTGGAGTACCTGTACGACACGAAGGTGACGCCACCGCCGATGCGACGGGGCCAGGCGAGTCGGCGGGAGCTCATCCGCGCCGCGCGCGAGAGCGGCCGCACGCACGTGGCGGTGACCGCCCCGGCCGGGTACGGGAAGTCGACGCTCGTCGCCGAATGGGCCGATTCGGAGGAACGGCGCGTCGCGTGGGTCTCGCTCGACAGCCTCGACGACGACCCGGCAGCGCTCCTCGCGCTCATCGCGGCGGCGTTCGAGCGGATCTCGCCGTCGAGCTCGGAGGCGATCGGGCGGATGCGCTGGCAGGAGGGCTCGGCGCTCAGCCGTTCGGCACCGCTCCTCGCCTCCGTGCTCGCCCGCGCGGACGCCCCGTTCCTGCTCGTCATCGACGACCTGCACGTGCTGTCCTCCCCTGCCTGTCACGACGTGCTCGATGTGGTGCTCGACGGCGTACCAGCCGGTTCCCAGTGCGTCGTCACGAGCCGGCACGAACAGCCGTACGCCGCCCGGCGGCGCGTCGACGGGCGGCTCCACGAGATCACGACCGCGCAGCTCGGCCTCGACGTCGCCGCTGCTGCGGTGATCTTCCGGCGCGAGCAGGTCGACGCGAGCGACGAGGAGCTCGCCGAGCTCGTCGCGCGAACGGAGGGCTGGGCGAGCGGGCTCGTCCTCGCCGCGCTCGTCGCCCGCTACGAGGGCGACGTGCTCGCGATCACCGGCGAGGACCGGTTCGTGCACGACTACCTCTACCGGGAGCTGCTCGAGAAGGTCCCGGTCGAGGTGCAGGACTTCCTCGTCCGGACCTCGGTGCTGACCAGGATGTCGGGCCCCCTCTGCGACGCGCTGCTCGGCCGGTCGGACTCGCAGGCCATGCTCCGCACGCTGGAGGAGCGCAGCGCGTTCCTGATCCCGCTGGACCGTCGTCGCACCGGCTGGTTCCGCTACCACGAGCTCTTCCGGGAGTTCCTGCTCGCCGAACTCCGGCGGCGGGACCCTGCGCTCGTGGCCCCGCTCCACCTCCGCGCCGCGGATTGGTTCGGCGCGAGCGGTGACCCGGCGCGCGCGATCGAGCACGCGCTCGCCGCCGGCGATCGTGGCCGCTCGGCGCGGCTCCTGACGCAGGCGGCACTTCCCGGGTACCAGAGCGGGCGGTTCTCGACGGTCAGCCGTTGGATGGACCTCGTTGGCGACGAGGTGATCGAGACCATCCCGCCGCTCGCCGTCCTCGCCGCCTGGACGGCGGTGCTCAACGGGGACGTGGCCGGGGCCGAGCGGTGGGCCGACCTCCTCGGGCGGCTCGACCCGGGCGAGGATCCCGACGGCGTCGACCTGCCGTTCGTCGGCGGCCGTGCGCTGCTCGCGGTGGCGATGCTCCGCGACGGTCCCGACACGGGGATGTCGGACGCGATGACCGCCCTCCAGACCGTGCCGGTGTGGAGTTCCTGGCGCGATCTCGCGTTGTGCCTGTTCGGCGAGATGTGCCTGCTCGAGGGGCGCACCGAGGAAGCTGATCGAGCATTCGCGGAGGCTTCGGAGATCGCGACCCGGCGTCGGAACTTCGTGCGCCTCGCCCTCGTCGAGTCGGAGCGCGCCGGCATCGCGATCGAGGACGGGCGCTGGGACGATGCCGCCTCGCGCGTCGTCGTCGCGTTGCGAGCCGTCGAGGAGGGACACATCGAGGACTACGCGATCGCCTCCCTCGCGTGGGCCGTCGGAGCTCGAGTCGCCCTCCACCAGGGCGACGAAGCGAAGGCGCGGGAACGCCTGGCGCAGGCGATGCGGACGCGAGCGCTCAGCACCTACGTGCTCCCGTTCATCGCCGTCCGCGTGCGCCTGCACATCGCGAAGGCGCTGCTCGCGTCGGGCGATCGCGACGGGTCGGCGCAGTCGGTGGAGGAGATCTCCGGAATCGAGGTCCACCGGCCGCGCCTCGGGCGGCTGGGCGATCAGGTGCGCTCGCTTCGAGAGCGGCTCGACATGGCCTCAGTGGCGGGCAGCCGGCTGACGCCCCTCACACCCGCGGAGCTCAGGCTGCTCCCGTACCTGCAGACGCACCTGACGCTCGCCGAGATCGGCCAGCGGCTGTACCTGTCGCGGAACACCGTGAGCTCCGAGACGGCCTCGATCTACCGCAAGCTGCAGGTCACGACGCGGGGCGCCGCCGTCGACCGGGCGATGGCGCTCGGCCTGCTGGGGGCCTGAGCGGGTGGCTCGGGCATGAGCTGAAGAACGGGGGCCGCCGCGAACCCGAATCGCAGCGACCCCCTCACGGTCAGGGATCTGACCGTCGGCCGGGCTACCCGACCCAGACCTGGAACCCGATGCCCGACGCATCCGGTTCTATCGGTTAAGGAGTCGCGGTCGCGGCGATCCTTACGCAGGATCCGCGGAATCCGGCTTCGCACGATATGTGGGATGGCGCGTCGCAGCCCGCTCGGTAGCTTGCTCGGTACCTCGGGGCGGGAGGTTGCTTCGAGGGCACTGTCGAGCCTTACCCGAGACGGATGCCGAGGTAACCCGAATGTCGCCGCAACTCCCACCCGCCTGCGCCGCCGGCGCCGCACCGACCGAACCGACCGACCGCGAACTGCTGCAGCGGACCCGGGGCGGTGACGACGAGGCCTTCGCGGCGCTGTGGCGCCGCCACCACGGGCCGCTCTGCCGATGGGCCCGCACGATGACGACCCGGTTCGAGGCCGATGAGCTGGTGTCCGAGGCGTTCGTCCGGCTGTTGCAGGCGATCAGGAACGGGCGGGGGCCGGAGACGGCCGCGCGCGCATATCTCCGAGCCGTCATGCGGAACCTCTCGATGGAGTGGGCCCGTCGCGCCGTGCCCGTCGTCACGATGGACGGCTACGACGACCTCCTCGTCGCCGAGGACCTCTTCGCCGGCGTCGACGACGCGGCCGACCGCTCGTCGGCCGTGCGGGTCTTCCAGTCGCTTCCCGACACCTGGCAGCGCGTGCTGTGGCTCGGAGACGTCGAGGGTCTCCCGCCGCGGGAGATCGCGACGGCGCTCGGCATGAACTCGAACGCCGTCTCCGCGCTCCGCTTCAGGGCGGTGCACGGGTTCCGCCGGGCGTACGCGGCGACGGCCGAGCCGGCCGGTCGGGTCGCGTAGCTGCGGGCGCCGACCCGCTCAGCGCTGCGTCGGCACCTTCACCCAGAGCATGAGCACGAAGCCGGCGACGACCACGAGGATGATGCCGAGCACGCCCCAGTACGTCGCGCCGAACAGCAGGATGAACGCCGACCAGAGCATCGGCGAGAGGAAGCTCGCCGCGCGCCCCGTCGTGGCGTAGAGACCGAAGATCTCGCTCTCGCGGCCGGCGGGGGTGACCCGCGCGAGGAACGACCGCGACGCCGCCTGGGCGGGCCCCACGAAGAGGGTGAGTGCGAGGCCGAAGATCCAGAAGACGAGCTTGCCCGCGTCGTGCAGGAAGAAGACCATCGACCCGGCGACGATGATCCCGCCGAGCGCGGTGAGGATGACCGCGCGGGGACCGAACCGGTCGTCGAATCGGCCCGCGACGATGGTCGAGACGCCCGCGAGCAGGTTCGCGGCGATGCCGAAGATCATGACGTCGTTCGACGAGAAGTGGAACGCCACTGCGGCGATGACGGCTCCGAACGCGAACACCCCGGCCAGGCCGTCGCGGAACACCGCGCTCGCGAGCAGGAACCAGAACGTCGGTCGTGAGTCGCGCCACAGCGCTGCGATGTCCTTCGCGAGTACCACGTAGCTGCGCCAGAACGACACCCGTTCGGCCCGCGGGGCGGGCGGCGCCTCCGGCACGTAGACGAGCACGGGCCACGCGAAGAGCAGCGTCCACACGGCGCAGCCGAGCGCGATCACGCGGAACGCGAGGCCGTTGTCGGTCGGCATGCCCCACCAGTCGAAGCTCGTCGCGACGACCACGAGTACGAGCGCGACGATGCCGCCGATGTAGCCGAGACCCCAGCCGAGCCCGGAGACCTTGCCGACCGTCTTCGGCGTCGAGACCTGCACGAGCATCGCGTTGTAGTTGACGCCCGCGATCTCGCTGAACACCGTTCCCGCGGCGATGAGCGAGACGCCGAGCAGGAAATAGGCGGGGGAGCCCTGCACGAAGAACAGCCCGACCATGCAGGCCACCAGCAGCGCGGTGGCGCCGCCGAGCCAGAGCTTTCGACGGCCCGCGACATCGGCGCGCTGACCGAGCACCGGCGCGAGCACCGCGATGAGGACGCCGGCGACCGTGATCGCCCAGCCGAGGCCCGAGGCGAGGTCGGCGAGCCCGCGCTCGTACGCCGGGTCGCCTTCGCCGAGTTCCGCGACCGCGGGATCGAGGAAGACGTCGCTCGTGAGGTAGAGCGCGGTGAACACGAACGTGAGGATGACCGAGTTGAAGGGCTGCGTCGCCCAGTCCCACAGCGCCCACGAGAACACCTGGCCGCGCGGGATGCGCCGCCCCTCCTGCATCTGCAGGCCCATCACGCGGATCGCCCCGCTCTGCGCGGTCGCCGGCGGGGCGGCCGGCGCACCGTACGACGGGGACGGCGCGGCGTCGGGCGACGCGGGGGCGTCGTGGTTCGGGTCGGTCATGTGGGCAGTCTCCCGGCGTCCGGTGAACGGGTGGTGACGGCGCGCGCCGGCCGGGGCCGATCCGCGTCGATCGAGTGCACTGTATCGCGAGGCGGCGCCGATGCACGCTGCGGGCGCGTCTCGCGTTCAGGATGCCCCGGCCGAGGCATCCTGAACCGCGCTCCCGCTCACATCGCGACCATGCCGACGAGTTCGCCGAACAGCTCCTCGGGGTCGCACTCGAGGCGCTGGCGGGTGAACCACGAGCACACGTTGACGCAGTCGCGGTGCAGCAGGTCGAAGCCCTGCGGGTTCGACACGAGGTCGACGACCTGCGGCAGGTCGATCACCACGATCCGGCCGTCGTGCACGAGCAGGTTGTAGGGCGAGAGGTCGCCGTGCGCGAGCCCGCCGGCGGCGAGCGTGTGCATGAAGTCGACGATCTGGTGGAACAGCTCGCGGAGCTCGCCGGGCGTCGCGCGCACCTGGGCGAGCCGAGGCGCCGCGACGCCGTGCGCGTCGCCGATGAACTCCATGAGCACCTCGGTGCCCGCGACCTGCACGGGGTACGGAACGGCCGCGCCGAGTTCGGTGAGCCGCGAGAGCGCCTCGAACTCGGCGTAGGCCCACTGCACCTTCGCGACCTCGCGGCCGAACGAGGTGCCCTTCGCGACGGCGCGGGCGTCGCGGCTGCGGCGGGTGCCGCGGCCCTCGGTGTAGACCTGCGACCGGTGGAAGTCGCTGTGCTCCGCGCCGCGATACCGCTTGGCCGCGAGCAGCACGGCGTTGCCGGTGACCGCGGCGTCGGCACCCGGCACGGCGCGTTCGATGAGGAAGAGGTCGGCCTCCTTGCCGCTCTTGACGACGCCGAGCTCGGTGTCGATCGCGGCGGCGGAGGTGACGAGCCAGTCGGGTCGCGGCTCGGGGCCGCGTTCCGACGGGGTGGTCGCGGGCCAGGTCGACCAGCGCTGGTCCTCGCCGGGCTCGATGTCCTGGAAGGCGAGGTCGCCCGCGTCGAAGCGCGGGGTCGTGAAGGCGGGAAGGTCCGTGCGCGAGTTCACGATGGAACGCACGACAGCGGTCTCGTCGAGTGACGACGTCAGATGCAAGGTGGTTTCTCCGAAGGACGCGGAGGCCACCGCCGCGGATCAGCGGCTGAGGGCGGCCTCGCAGGATGAAGGGATGTCGAGGTGCATGACGAAGACAGCCATGGTCGTCTCCTCTCCTTCACCCGGATGCTCCGGGGCCGGCGCCCGGTGATGGACGCAGCTTCGGCAGTCTAGGGCGGATCGGGTCGCCCGTCCAGCATTCCGTCCTACGGAACCGAACAGGTCGAGTTCACGTTGACCACGACGGTCGTGAACGAGAGCGAGCCGGTCTTCGCCGCCGACTCCCACCCGCCGGGCCCAACGGCGAAGAGCGAGAAGGTGCCCGAGCCGATGCCGAGCAGGCCGTTCGTGAGCTGGAGCGAGGTGGCGCCGGCGGCGAGCGTGCCCGAGCCCGCGAGACCGCCCGTGACCGTCCAGCGGTACCCGGTGCGGGTGAGCCCGCCCGCCGGCGCGGTCCAGTTGAACGTCACGGGCTGCAGGAGTCCCGCCGTGCAGGTCATCTGCGTGACGGCGGCGACGCTGCCCGAGGCGAACGTCCCCGTCGCGCGCTCGCCGTCGTTCCACGCGGCCT
Organism: Agromyces sp. NPDC127015; assembly: GCF_042725165.1. Taxonomy (NCBI): domain Bacteria; kingdom Bacillati; phylum Actinomycetota; class Actinomycetes; order Micrococcales; family Microbacteriaceae; genus Agromyces; species Agromyces sp. NPDC127015. The sequence continues at coordinate 561,182 of NZ_JBHXDI010000001.1, forward strand.
CGGTCGGCTGCGCGGTGCCGATCAGGGCGGCGGATGCCGCGACCGCCGCCGCGGCCACGACGATGCGGAGCCGTCCGCGCCTCATCGGGTCGCCCCGTGTCCGGCGGATCGGCGACGGCGGCGCGATCCGGCCAGGAGCGCGGCGCCGCCCAGCGCGAGCGCGGCGACGACGGCGATCACCGGCGCCGCGACCGTGCCGGTGCCGGCGAGGCCGTCGTGCGCCCCGCTGCCCGGTGGGCCGATGCTCGCCTCGTCGCCACTGCCGGTCGCACGCACGACGAGCGTGGCGAGCCCGGCCGGGGGACCGGCCGACGGCGCCATGCGCACCTCGAAGCGCAGCCATCGCTCGTCGTCGCTCGACATCGTGAGAAGCGGCAGCCGCTGCCCGTCGACGGGCAGCTCGAGGCCGTCGGCGACGGTCGTCGGTGCCCCGCAGCCCGCCGCGGTCCAACGCTCGGCGCACCAGGCGACGTCGCCGACGAGTCCGAGGGACGGCGATCCGGTGCCGCTCAGGGTCACCGCGATCGTGCCGCGCTCCGGCGCCTGCGCCGACACGCCGACCTCCCAGACCACCGTCTCGCCGGGCGCCATGCTGGCCATCGCCTGGGCGTCGCCGACCGAGACGAGCCGGATCACCTCGCCCTGCACCACCGTCTCGTCGGCGGTGACCCCGACGCCCGCGCGAGCCGGGGCGGCGGAGCCGAAGACAGCGGTGCCGATCGAGACGGCGACGAGGCCGAGTCCGAGGGCGCTCGCACCCGTCGCCGTGCCGCGGCGGTGGCGCGGTGCTGCCCCGGGCAGGGCATCGGGTCGCGATGCCCCGGGTGAAGGCGCGGAGGGGCCTCGGGGGCGACGTGGCCAGAACGCCCACACGACGAGCGCCGTCGCCCCCAGGGTGAGCCCGCCGAGCACGCGCGCGTCGCCCAGGGCGGCGATCACCGGTGCGGCGCCGGGCACCGAGAACAGCACGATGCGGGCGGTCGCGACGTCGTACGGCGCCGGGTCGTCGACGGGGTTCGCATCGCCCCGAAGGGTCAGCGAGCGGGTCGACGGCCGGACGCCGTCGTCGATCGCGACGACGCGGTGCGTGACCGGCAGCCGGCCGGGACGATCGACCGTGACGACGTCGCCGACCGCGAGCGACGAGGCGGGCACCTCGCGCACGACGGCCGCGGAGCCGGCCGGGATCGTCGGACTCATCGAGCCCGTGCGGAACAGCACGATTCCCACGCCCAGGCTCACCGCCGCGATGACGAGCACGAGGCACAGCGCCCCCGCCGCCGCAGCGACGGTCAGCAGCGCATCGCCGGCGACGGCGAGGCCGCGGGAGGGACGTGCTCGAGGCATCCGGCTCTCAATTCGACGATGCGGCGGTGAACTGCCACGTGACCGTGGCCGACTGCCCCTGGTAGCTGTTCGCGGCGCCGTTCACGACGCGGACCTCGAAGCACAGCCCGATCGCGCCGCCGGCCGCGGCGACCGGGCTCGCGACCGGGGTGCCCGGCACCGAGGCGACGGGAAGCCAGCTCGAGGCCCCGCCCGCGATGTACGCGGGCGTGCCCGTGAAGGCCGCCGCAGCGCAGGTCGCCGTCGGGTTCGGCGCGGTCATGCGCACCGCGCGGTATTCGAGCGCCGCGACGAGTCCACCCGAGTTGTTCGTCACGCCCGTCAGCGACACGTCGCCCGCGACCGTCGTCGCGGTCGTCGTGCGCACGTTGAGCCAGGCGTAGTGCGACACCCCGGGCGACATGCCGGTCGCCGCGAACGACAGCGTCGCCCCCGGCGCCGTCGGGCGACTCGCGTACGTCGGCGAACCCGCGCTCTGCGACTCGGTGTCGAACACGCTCGCGGCGAAGCTGCCGGTGGCGACCTCGGAGTCGTTCCATGCCGCCATGGTCGCCGTCGCCCCGACGCCGAAGACGATGCCGCCGGCGAGCACCGCTCGCAGGATGCGGGCGCGCCGCCGGCGATCACGGGGCGCGCGATGCCGTGACACGAGCACGCCTACGGCAGCACGTCGCCGGACTCGGCGGCGAACTCCCACGTCACCGTGCCCGATTGGCCAGACTCGAGCCCGGTGCCCGCGGTCACCGCGAAGCAGAGGAACTTCGGCGCCCCGGCCGCCGTCAGGTCGAACGCCGGCGCGGCTGCCGGGTCGGTCACCGCCTGGTCGGCGACGAGCGCCGTTCCCGGCGGCGGGGTCGCCGCACTGCAGTCCTCGTTCCAGGCGTCGACGGCGTACAGCGAGTAGGTGAGGTTCGCCCCGATCGTGCCGCCGGTCGTCGAGGCGACGGTGACGGCGGCCTCGTAGTCCGACGTCGGGATCATCTGGACGGCGAACGGCGCGTACACCGTCGAGCCGGGGCTGAGCTCGTCGGCGTCGAGCGCGAACGTGAGCGTCTTGCCCGGAGCGGTCGCCGAGCTGCTGAATGCGGTGCCGTCCACGCTGCCCTCGATGCCGAACGCGCCGGCACCGAACGTGCCCGTCGCGAACTCCGAGTCGTTCCAGACCGCGAGCGTCACCGCAGCCCCGACGCCGAGGACGAGGCCTCCCGCCAGGATCGCGAGGACCTTGCGGCGGCGGTCGCCCGGCTGGGCCCCGGTCGATCCGTCGGCCGGTGGCCGGGCACCGCCCGTCGCCGTGCCCCCGCCGGTCGTCGCGCGTGTCGTCGATGCCATGAGTCGTCCCCCCAGACGCCCGGGCTCTCGTGGATGTCCCCCGATTCGGGTCCCCCAACCCGGTCTTCTGGAGCCTACCGGCGCGAGTGGGGACGCGGAAGGGGCGAGTAGGGTCGGCACATGCGCGACATGGTGCTCGTCGAGGCATCCACCCTGGTGCTCGTCGAGGGCGAGAGCGACCGGCTCGCCCTCGAGGCGCTCGCCGCGCGCCTCGACGCCGACCTGCCGGCGGCCGACGCCGCGGTCGTGCCGATGGGCGGCGTGACGAACCTGCGGCATCACCTGACGGCGCTCGCGCGCGAGGCCGAACCGCGGCGCGTGCTGGGGCTCTTCGACGCGGGCGAGGTCGCCTACGTGCGACGCGCCGTCGACGACGCCCGGCTCGGCAGGCCGGGCGACCCGCTCGAGGCGACGGGGTTCTTCGCGTGCGAGCCCGACCTCGAGGGCGAGCTCATCCGCGCGCTCGGCGCCGCCCGCGTCGAGGAGCTCCTCGCCGAGCATGGCGAGCTCGCGCGGTTCCGCACGTTCCAGCACCAGCCCTTCCAGCGGGAGCGGCCCGTCGAAGCGCAGCTGCGCCGGTTCATGGGCACGCACGCCGGGCGCAAGGCGCGGTTCGCGCCGATCCTCGTCGCCGCCCTCGAGCCGCGCCGCATCCCGGCGGCGATGGCGGCGCTCATCGCCGAGGCCGTCGCGGGCGCCGGCTGAACGCGGCGCGCCCGTCAGCCGCGTCGACCGCCCGTCACCCGCGTGCCGCGCGGCGAGCCTTCACGTGCTTCTGGACGAGCTGCCAGGCGGCGAACGCGAGCAGCAGCGAGAACGCGACGTTCGACGCGAACGGCGTGATCGCCTGCGCGGTGAGCGTGCCGAGCGGCGAGACGATGCACGCGGCGATGCCGATCGCCGCGGCCATGCGCAGGTCGACGTTGCCGCGCCGCAGGTTGCCGATCGTGCCCGAGATCGAGCCGGGCACCATCATCGCGAGCGAGGTGCCCTTCGCCACGAGGTCGCTCGCACCGAAGAAGAACATGAGGATCGGCACCAGGATGATGCCGCCGCCGACGCCCATGAGGCCCGACAGCACGCCGGTCAGCACGCCGACGACGACGAGCAGCGCCCCGGTGAGCACGTCGATCTCGATCGCGGCATCGCGCTGGGGCACGACGAGCCAGAGGCTCACGCCGACGATCACGAGGAACGCGAGGAACGACCAGAACAGGATGTCGCGGGGGAGGCGCGCGAGCAGCCAGGTGCCGAGCTGGGCGCCGACGACCACGCCGACCGCGATCAGCGCGGCGGCGATCCAGTCGACATGGCCCGTGACACCGTAGCTGATCGCGCCGACGATCGCCGTCGGCAGGATCGCCGTCGTCGAAGTGCCGGCGGCGAGGCGCTGATCGACGCCGAGCAGCATGAGCAGCGGCACGACGACCACCCCGCCGCCGACGCCGAAGAGCCCGGAGAGGTAGCCGGCGACGACGCCGATGCCGATGAGCGCGAGGAGCGGGCGGCGCGCGGTCTGCTCGACGGTCATCGCGCCACCGCCTCGGGCTGGGCCTCGACGACGATCGCGGAGCCGTCGGACCGGGGGTCGCTCGCCGCGTCGAAGCCGCCGTCGGTCACCCGGATCAGGTTCGAGTGGCCGAGGCCCTCGTCGCGCGGCCGCACGACCTTGACCGCGAACTGCGGGGCGGCGTCGAGTGCCGCGCGGGCCGGCGCCGCGACATCCGACTCGGCCGTGACGGTGGTCGCGGTGTCGCCGTCGTCCTGCACGCCGACGACCCAGCGCGGCGCACTCGTCGCCTCGATCGCCGACGCGCCGGCGAGCGTGCGGAGCAGCAGGTGCGCGTGGATCTGGGGCTGCGCCTGGCCGCCCATCGTCGCCTGCACCTGGAGCAGCTCGCCGTTGCGCAGCACGAGCACGGGCATGAGCGTGTGCGGCGGGCGCAGGCCCGGGGCGAAGGCCGCCGGGTGCGCCGGATCGAGCGAGAACGAGGTGCCGCGGTTCTGGAACAGGATGCCGGTCGAGGGGTCGAGCACGCACGCGCCGAACGCCCAGTAGACCGATTGCACGAGCGAGACCGCCCAGCCGTCGGACGAGACGGCCGTGAGCCCGACCGTGTCGCCGAGCGCTGGGCGGCCGTCGTGCGACTCGGCCGGCGCGTCGACCGTGATCAGCTGCACGCCGTCGAGCGGCGCGACATCGGGGTCGCACAGCCACGCCGCGCGCACGCGGTTCGCCGCGTGGAACAGGTCGGCCAGCTCGGCCGCGTCGGCGCCGAGGGGGTCGCGGAGGTCGCGCTCGGCGACGCCCGTCACCGCGCGGAGCAACGAGAACCCCTGCGTGTTCGGCGGGGCGGTGACCACCTCGACGCCGAGCGCCTCGAGGCGGAGCGGGTCTTCGACGATCGGGCGGTAGGCCGCGGCATCCTGCGCGGCGATGCGGCTGCCGAGGGCGGCGAGCCCCGCGATCCAGCGCGCGGCGACCTCGCCCTCGTAGAACTCGTCGGGACCGTGCTCCGCGAGGCGGTCGAGCGTGTCGGCGAGCGTCGGCTGCACGAGCGGCTCGCCCTCGTCGAGCGGGGCGTCGCCGGGCAGGAACACCTCGCGGCAGCCGGGGTCGGCCGCGAGCGCGTCGCGGTCGTCGCGGATGGCTCGGCTGACCGAGAGCGCGGTCGGCACGCCGGCGCGCGCGTGGTGCCGCGCGGGTTCGAGCCGCTCGGCCCAGCCGAGCCGGGCCCCGAGGTCGGCGAGCGCCTGCCAGCCGCGCACGCCGCCGGGCACGGTCACCGTGTCGATGCCGCGCTTCGGCAGGGCGTCGCCGTGGCGCTCGCGGAGCGCGTCGAGCGTCTGCGTCGCCGGCGCCCGGCCCGTCGCGTTGACGAACCGGATCTCGCCGTCGGGGCTGCGGACGAGTGCGACGAGGTCGCCGCCGAGCGCGACGTTGTTCGGGTAGACGACGCAGAGCGCGGCCGCGGCGGCGATGGCCGCGTCGATCGCATTGCCGCCGGCGCGGAGCATGGCGGCCCCCGCCTCGGTGGCGAGGTGGTGCGACGTGGCGACGGCGCCGGAGATCGGGGGGTTCGGAGTGTCGGTCATGCGCGGATCGCCTCGTTGGTCGGAGTGGGCAGGGAGTCGGTGGCCGCGGGCATCGCCGCAGGCCCGACGTTGGTACGGATCGCGGCGAGCACCTCGTCGACGTGGGCGCGGGCCTCGCGTTCGGCGGCGCCCGAGTCGTGCGCGGCGATCGCCTCGAAGATGCGCCGGTGGGCGGCGCTCGACGCGCTGCGACGCTCGGGCGACTGCAGGCCGCGGCGGCGGCTCGGCTTGATCTGCGTCGCGATGAGGTCGGTCAGCTGGGCGAGCAGCGGGTTGTGGGTGTACTGCGAGATCGCCTGGTGGAAGGCCCGGTCGAGCTTGGCGTAGCGCTCGAGGTCGGTCTCGGCCTCCATGCTCTCGACGAGGCGGCGCAGCTGCGCGACGTCGCGATCGGTCACTCGGATCGCGGCGAGTGCGGCGATGGGCGGCTCGATCGCCGCGCGCAGCTCCATGATGCGCGCCAGTTCGTGGCTGCCGTCGTCGGAGCGCTCGAGCATCGAGGTGAGTGCTGAGCCCATCGCTCCGCCGCGATCGCCGGGGGAGACGACGATGGTGCCGCGGCCGGGCCGCCGGTCGATGAGCCCGCGGCTCTCGAGCTCGTGCAGGGCCTCGCGGATCGAGACGCGCGAGACGCCGAGCAGTTCGCCGAGCTCGCGTTCGGGCGGAAGGCGGTCGCCGGGCTTCAGCTCGCCGTCGAGGATCAGGCGCTCGAGATCGACCGACAGCCGGCCCGGCACCGAGAGCGCCTCGAGGCGGCGCAACGACGTCCACTCCATGTTCGATCCTCTCGCGGAATGCCCCGTTCGCGAGCCGTCGGCGGAGGGCATATCGACAGCTTGACAGTTGGTCCTACCAACTGTCAAACTGGGCCACCACAACGCTGTGCCCTCGACCAAGGAGCCCCCATGACCGGCCGTTTCCCCCTCCGTCGCATCGCCGGCGCCGTCGCCGCACTCGCCGTCGCCGCATCGCTCGCCGCCTGTTCGAGCTCGGGTTCCGGGGGGTCCGCCGCCTCCGGCGACGACGCCCTCGGGCTCGTGAAGCCGGGCGCGCTCACCGTCTGCACGGGAGACTCGCCGCCCAACATCTTCTACGACGAGAACAACGAGCTCACGGGCGTCGAGATCGACATGGCGAACGCCTTCGCCGACAACCTCGGCCTGAAGACCGAGCTCGCCGAGTACGCGTTCGCGGGGCTCATCCCCGCGCTGCAGGCGAACCAGTGCGACGTCATCATGGGCTCGCTCTACATCAAGCCCGAGCGAGAGGAGATCGCGAACTTCGTGCCCTACCTCTACTCGGGCACCGGCGTCGGCGTCTCGAAGGAGAACCCCAAGGGCGTCACCGGCGTCGACGACAGCCTGTGCGGGCTCAAGGTCGTCGCGATCACCGGTGCCACCGGCGGCAACGGCGCCGAGGAGCTGTCGGCGAAGTGCGAGGCCGACGGCGAGAAGGCCCTCAACCTCACCCTCGTCGACGAGGGCACCGCCGCCGTGCAGCAGGTCATCACGGGGCAGCAGGACGCGTTCATCGACACCTCCGAGATCATGGACTTCTACAACCGCGAGTCCGACGGCGCGCTCGTGATGGCTGGCGAGCCGGTCGGCAAGATCAAGATCGGCGCCGCGACGCTGAAGGACAACACCGCGCTCAACGAGGCGCTCGACGGTGCGATGCAGCAGATCATCGACGACGGCGACTACGCCGCGCTGCTCGAGAAGTGGGGCGTGCAGAGCGCCGACATCACCGCCGGCGAGTAGTCCGCTCGGGCACCCCGCGACACGAGTCACCTCGGAGGAGACCCATGACATTCGACTGGACCTATTTCTGGCAGAGCCTGCTGACGCCCAGCGAGCAGTTCCTGAACGGGCTCGCGCTCACGATCATCATCTCGGTGGTCTCGATGGTGCTCGCGCTCGTGCTCGGACTCGTCATCGCGCTCATGGGGCGAAGCCGGTTCCTGCCGCTGCGCATCATCGCGAGCCTGTACGTCTGGGTGATCCGCGGCACGCCGCTGCTCGTGCAGCTGGTGATCATCTACACGGGGTTCGCGGCCGTCGGGCTGTTCCGCTTCGAGGACGCCGACCTCGCGGGGGTGCTCATCAAGGGCGCCGTCCAGGCCTCGATCGTGGGGCTCATGCTCCACGAGAGCGCCTACATCTCGGAGATCGTCCGCTCGGGCCTCGAGTCGGTCGAGCGCGGCCAGAACGAAGCGGCGCTCTCACTCGGTCATACCCCGCTCGGGGCGATGAGGTACATCGTCGTCCCGCAGGCGATCCGCATCATGGTGCCGCCGCTCGGCAACTCGTTCAACGGCCTCATGAAGACCACCTCGGTGCTCTCGATCATCGGCGTCGCCGAGATGTTCCAGGTCGGCAGCACGATGGCGTCGTCGACGTTCAAGGTCTTCGAGATCTACCTCGTGATCGCCATCTACTACCTGGTGCTCACGACGGTGTGGACCGTCGCCCAGACGGCGATCGAGAACAGCCTCAACGCACGCGCCGGGCTGCCGAGGGCCGAGTCGGCGTGGAAGCGGCTCTTCGGCCTCCGGAGCCGCAAGGCGTCGCCCGCGCAGGCGACGGCCGAGACATCCCGCGTGCTGCAGACCGATGACGCCTACTGAGGAGCGGACGATGAACGACTACACCGTGGCCACCCCGATCGAGACCCGGGGGCCGATCGTTCGCGCCGTCGGGGTGCGCAAGTCCTTCGGCGACCGCGAGATCCTGAGCGGCATCGACGTCGAGGTCGAGCGCGGAGAGGTCGTCGTGCTCGTCGGCGCCTCGGGCGCCGGCAAGACCACCTTCCTGCGCACGCTGAACCGCCTCGAGCCCATCGACGGCGGCGAGATCGACGTCAACGGCGAGCAGATCGGGCAGCACGCGAACGGCAAGGGCAGGCTCGTCGAGCGGTCGGCGCGCGACCTCGCCCGGCAGCGGGCGGACATCGGCTTCGTGTTCCAGCACTTCAACCTGTTCCCCCACATGACGGTGCTCGAGAACATCTGGCACTCGCCCGTACGGGTGAAGGGCGAGAAGAAGTCCGAGGCCGTCGGCTACGCACGCGAGCTGCTCGCCCGGGTCGGCCTGGCCGACAAGGCCGACGCGCGACCCAGGTCGCTCTCGGGTGGACAGCAGCAGCGCGTGGCGATCGCCCGTGCGCTCGCGATGCGGCCGGCGCTCATGCTGTTCGACGAACCGACGAGTGCGCTCGATCCCGAGATGGTGGGCGAGGTCCTCGCGGTCATGCGCGACCTCGCCAAGGCCGGCATGACCATGATCATCGTCAGCCACGAGATGGGCTTCACCCGCGAGGTCGCCGACCGGGTGATCGTGATGGACGGGGGCCGCATCATCGAGTCGGGCCCGCCGGCGCAGGTCTTCACCGCGCCCCAGCACGAGCGGACGCGGCAGTTCCTCTCGAAGGTGCTCTGACGGGAGGGATGGCTCGATGACCGTCAACGATCGGCGACGCGCGCCCGGCACCCTCTTCGGCGTACCGCACGCCGCCTCGGCGGAGGGAGCCCGGGCCGCCGTGCTCGGGATCCCGTTCGACATGGGATCGCATCCGTCGCGCATCGGAGGGCGGGGAGGCCCGGCTCACGTCCGGTCATCCTCGCTCCTCGTGGCCGAGACCGCGGAGGACCTCGGGATCAACCCCGTCGATCACCTGGGGCTCGTCGACCTCGGCGACGTCGAGGTCACCCCCGGTCAGGTCGACGACGCCTTCCGGCGGATCGCCGCCGAGGTCGGCGCGCTGCTCGACTCGGGGGTGATCCCGATCACGATCGGAGGCGACGGCGCGGTGACCCTCCCGCAGCTCCGGGAGGCCCACAGGAGGCACCCCGACCTGGTCGTCGTGCACTTCGACGCGCACACCGACGCGTACGACCTGTTCGAGCCGTTCGAGTTCAACAACGCGAACTCGTTCGTGCACGCGGCACGCGAGGGCATCGTCGACGTCGCCCGCTCGTTCCACGTCGGCATCCGCGACACGGAGCTCGCCGGGCGGCCGGGGGTCGTCGGCTTCGCCGAAGCGCTCGGCTATCGCGTGCGATCCATGCGCGCCGTGCGCGAGCGGGGCGTCGCGGACGTGCTCGCGGAGATCAGCGAGGCCATCGGCTCGCGGCCGGTCTACCTCTGCTGGGACATGGACGTCTTCGACCCGTCGGTGGCGCCCGGCGTCGTCACGCCGGCGTGGGGCGGGCTCAGCACCGCGGAGGGGCTCGAGCTGCTGCGCGGCGTCGCCTCGCTCGAGGTCGTCGTCTTCGACGTCAACACCGTCTCGCCGCCCCACGACATCGTCGGGCAGACCGGAAGCCTCGCGGCGCACGTGATCCTGGAGTTCCTGGCCGCGGTCGTCGAGCGCGGCGTCCTCGACCGCCAGGCGCTCCTCGACCGCTAGGCGCCCGCCGACCGCGCCTTCGCGGACGCTGCGGCGATCTCGATCTGCTGCTGCACCTCGACGAGGTGCGCCGCGGCCTCGCGCGCGGCGGCCTCGGGGTCGCCGCCCGCGATCGCCGAGAGGATGCGCCGGTGCGCGGCGGTCGACGTCTCGCGCCGCTCGTCGGTCTGCAGCACCGTCGAGCGGCTGGGTGCGATGAGGTTCGCGATCTGCTCGTTGAGCATCGCGAGCAGCGGGTTGTGCGTGTACTGCGCGATCGCCTGGTGGAACGCGCGATCGAGTTCGGCGTAGTGCCCGTGCGACTCGGGGGCGGCCATCGCCTCGACGAGCTGCTCGAGCTGGGCGAGGTCGCGCTCGGTCGCCCGCCGTGCGGCGAGCGCGGCGATCGGGGGCTCGATGATCGAACGCAGTTCGAGGATGTGCGGGATCTCGGAGTGCGTCGAACCGAGGACATCGGCGAGCGCCGCGCTCGACGCGTCGCGCGCGTCGGACGGTGAGAGCACGACGGTGCCGCGACCCGGCTTGCGGTCGATCAGCCCGCGGCGCTCGAGTTCGTGCAGCGCCTGCCGCAACGACACCCGCGACACCCCGAGCCGCTGGGTGAGCTCGAGTTCGGGCGGCAGCTTCTCGCCCGGCTGCAGGGTGCCGTCGAGGATCAGCCGCTCGAGCCTGATCGACAGCCGATCGGGCACCGAGAGCGAACGGTCGCGCCCGACTTCAGACCAGTCCATGAACCCTCCTCAGTCGATTGAAGCAGGGTGCACGGCATCAGCGCACCAGGAACCACACCAGCGCGGCGACGCCGATCACGACGATCACGACGCGATACGCCGTCTGCGGGATGTGCCGCCCGTAGCGGCCGCCCAGCCACCCGCCGACGAACGCGCCGATCGCGATCGCGATCGCCGCCGGCCACGCCACCTCGGTGACGAGCACGAACACGATCGCCGCCGCGAGGTTCGCGGTCGAGGCCATCGCGTTCTTGTACGCGTTCGCGCGCACGAGCGAGCCCGCCATCGTGATCGAGAGCAGCGCGATGAGCAGCACGCCCTGCGCGGCGCCGAAGTACCCGCCGTACACCGCGGTGAGCCCGGCGACGGCCATGGTCGCCGCGGGGTGGTCGCGGTGCTCGGCCTGGCCGTGCAGCCGGGCGGTCCACCGGCGGATCACCGGCCCGAACACGACGAGCAGCAGGGCGACGACGATGAGCACCGGCACGATCATGTCGAACGCCTCGGTCGGCAGCTGCAGCAGCAGGAGCGCACCGGTCACGCCGCCCGCCGCGGAGAAGCAGAGGTAGAGCGCGAGCCGGCGCCACTCGCCGGCGAAGGCCGAGCGCCCGACGATCGTCGCCGTCAGCGAGGCCGGCAGCACGCCGACATTGTTCGTGACGTTCGCGAGCACGGGCGGGTAGCCGAAGGCGAGCAGCATCGGGAACGTCACGAGCGAGCCAGACCCGACGACCGAGTTGATCATGCCGGCGACGACGCCGCCGCCGGTGAGCACGAGGAATTCGACCGGGTTCATCGGGCGGTCACGGCGGTTCGGCGCATCCGTCGATTCAATCAGTTCGGATGCCTCGTGCCGCACACCGTGACGCCGCGCGAGCGCGAGCGTCGGGGCTACGCGCCGGTCGGCGCGACCCAGGCGGCGAAGGTGGGAGCGCTCAGGAAGGTGATCGCGCCGTCGGTCCGGACGACCACGGGGCTGATGCCCGAGCCCGGTTCGACGGGACCGGTGTAGGCGCCGGGCACCGGGTCATTGGTCAGGGTGTACCCGGCCGTCGCGAGCGCTGCCTCCCACTCGGGCCAGGCCGCGTCATCGACGGCCAGCTGCGCGACATCGAGTGTGATGTCGGTGGCCTCCTTCCCCCAGCGGCAGCCGAGTGCGCCCGCGTCGAGCATCTCGCCGATGAACTCGGTGTGCGTGATCGTGTCGCGAGGGGTGAGTCCGTCGGCGTCGAGCTTCGCGTACGCCTCGTCGGTGAGCACGGTGTCGCATGTCGCGGCGGCGGCGGTCTCCGTCGGCTCCGTGCTCGGTGCGACGGTGGCGTCCGACGTGGGTTCGGACGTGGGCTCCGTCGACGGCGCGCCCGTGCAGGCGCTCAGCCCGATCACGAGCAGCGGGAGGGCAGCGGTCAGGGCGAGGCGTTGCAGGGAACGGCGCATGAGCGCGAGTCTAGGGCTGCGTGGAGCCGCGGAGCATCAGGGTGCTCCCCGACGCGCACGCCGGCGCTCGGCGCCAGTGATCAGTCGGCCGAGAGCTCGAACGAGCGCCCGTGCACCTCCGTCGGGATGATGCGCACCCAACGGTCCTTCGTCTCGGGTGCCCAGGGCCGGACGCCGAGTTCTTCGGCCGCCGCGATCTCGCTCTCGCGGTCGAACTCCTCTGCGGTGCCCTTCACGACGACGCTGAACGCCTCGGTCGCCGAGTACCCGTCGACCTGGAACGCCACGCCGTGGTGGATGGTGAGCTCGAGCAGCTTCGTGCCTGCCGCGGTGCGGAACACGATCACGGGTCGATCGCCGCGCGCGTCGAGCCGGTGGTTGACCGGGAAGATGTCGACTTCGCCCGCGGCCGCCAGTGCGATGCGCCCGTACGGGGCGGCCTCGATGCGTTCCCAGCACTCCTCGGGCGGCATCGATCGCGTCGGCGTGCGGCCCTCTGCTGTCTCGTCCATGCTTCGATTCTGGTCGCTTCGGCGGGCGGCCGGAAGAGGGCGCAGGCTCTGCTCAGCCGAGGTCGATCGGCCGGAACCCCGCGCCGTCGAGCGTGCCGACGGGTGCCGCGATCGCACCGTAGCGGCTGCGCACGCCGAGGGCCGAGGCATCGGGGTTCGCGTAGAGGTACGCGGCGACCACCCGGTACTCGGCGAGCCGGCCGTCGGGGACGCGACTCTCGCGGATCGGCTCGCCTCCGAGGAGCGCCGCAGCCAGTGCGGTCCAGTACGTGCCGATCCCGCGGAACGCGCGGGCAGGGCGCTGGGGCTCGGCATCGGCCAGGAGGAGGTCGTTGCTCGTGCTCGCGCAGGCGATCGCGAGCCGGCGACCGAGCTCCGAGTACTCGGCGAACCCGTCGACGAGCGCCTCGTACCTGAGCCAGCCGGCTGCGCGGACGACGCTGCGCAGCTCCCGGCCCGCGCCGGTCACGACGCCGAACGGCACGTCGAGGGCGGCGGTCACGACCTGGTCGAGGGAGCGGGAGTCGCCGTCGTACTGGATGAATCGGCCGATGTAGCCGCGCTCGCCGCCGCCGTCTCCGCGCGCGGCGGGGCCGGCCGTGCGCTCCTCCTCCACCTGACGGCGGATGCGGTCGAGGTTCTCGTCGGCCTGCTCGAGGAGCGCCGCCGACAGGGCGAAGAGGCGGTCGACCTCGCGCGGGAGCTGGCGAGCGGACTTGTAGCGGAAGTCGTGCTCGAGCTCCGACCACGTGTCGGACAGGGCGGTGCGCAGCTGCACCTCGACGAGCGGGGCGTCGACCTCGGCGTCACCGCCGCCCCGCCGGCCGGATGAGCCGGCGATCTGGCCGACGAACTGCACCGATCGATATCCGAAGGCATCAATCGGGAGGAGCTCGGACTTGTCGACCCAGGAGTCGTCGTCGACGATGAGCGCCTCACGGACGACCTGCTCCATGGCGGGGAGGTCGCCTTCGAAGTGCGCGATCACGCGGACGCCGAGGATGTCGCGCACCTCGCGGTCGGGGGCGCGGCGCACCTTCCGCTCGAACGACTCGCGCGACTTCACCCGCGCGGTGACCTGGAAGTAGCGGAAGCCGGCCGCGTCGAGGCGGCGGGCGAAGTCGGCCTCGATGCGACTGCGCAGGCGACGGTACCGTCGCAGCTCGCGGTCGTACCGGGCGAGTTCTGCGGCGACGAGCTGTTCGTCGTCCTCGCGCGCATCCATGATCGGCAGGCTACTGCCTCGGGCGGAATGCCGCGCGGGCGGAATACTGAGCGCCCGCCGTGAGTTGAGTCAAGTACACTCAAGTTTCGCCCCGCCGACTTGACACGTTCACGTGGCACTGCGAGGCTTGAGTCGTCAAGGCTCAAGTCTTGACGCATCTGACTTCGGTTGCGGGCCAGGAAGGCCGAACCGGTATCCGGCGAAGGGGTCTCGACACGCGTCGCGCTGCGCGGCACTACTCGACCACCGAACGCCGGGAGAAGGAGAAACACACATGTCACGTGCAGTTGGAATCGACCTGGGCACCACGAACTCCGTGGTGAGCGTCCTCGAGGGCGGCGAGCCGGTCGTCATCGCGAACGCGGAGGGCTTCCGCACCACCCCGTCGGTGGTCGCATTCACCAAGGACGGCGAGGTGCTCGTCGGCGAGACCGCGAAGCGCCAGGCCGTCACCAACGTCGACCGCACCATCGCGTCGGTCAAGCGCCACATGGGCACCGACTGGAAGACCGACGAGATCGACGGCAAGAAGTACACGCCGCAGGAGATCTCGGCCCGCATCCTCCAGAAGCTCAAGCGCGACGCCGAGCAGTACCTCGGCGACACCGTCACCGACGCGGTCATCACCGTGCCGGCGTACTTCAACGACGCCGAGCGCCAGGCCACGAAGGAGGCCGGTGAGATCGCGGGCCTCAACGTGCTCCGCATCATCAACGAGCCCACCGCCGCGGCGCTCGCGTACGGTCTCGACAAGGGCAAGGAGGACGAGCTCATCCTCGTCTTCGACCTCGGTGGCGGCACGTTCGACGTCTCGCTCCTCGAGGTGGGCAAGGACGACGACTTCTCGACCATCCAGGTCCGCGCGACCTCCGGCGACAACCGCCTCGGCGGCGACGACTGGGACCAGCGCATCGTCGACTGGCTCATCAAGAAGTTCAAGGACTCGACGGGCGTCGACGTCGCGAACGACAAGATCGCCCTGCAGCGCCTCAAGGAGGCCGCCGAGCAGGCCAAGAAGGAGCTCTCGTCGAGCATGTCGACGAACATCCAGCTCCCGTACCTCTCGCTCACCGAGAACGGCCCGGCGAACCTCGACGAGAAGCTCACGCGCGCCGAGTTCGAGAACATGACGAGCGACCTGCTCGACCGCACGAAGAAGCCCTTCGAGGACGTCATCCGCGAGGCCGGCATCAAGCTCAGCGACGTCGCCCACGTGGTGCTCGTCGGCGGCTCGACCCGCATGCCCGCCGTGTCCGACCTCGTCAAGAAGGAGACCGGCCAGGAGCCCAACAAGGGCGTCAACCCCGATGAGGTCGTCGCCGTCGGTGCCGCCCTCCAGGCGGGCGTCCTCAAGGGCGAGCGCAAGGACGTGCTGCTCATCGACGTCACCCCCCTCAGCCTCGGCATCGAGACCAAGGGCGGCATCATGACCAAGCTCATCGAGCGCAACACGGCCATCCCGACGAAGCGCAGCGAGACCTTCACGACCGCCGACGACAACCAGCCGTCGGTCGCGATCCAGGTCTTCCAGGGCGAGCGAGACTTCACGCGCGACAACAAGGCGCTCGGCACGTTCGAGCTGACCGGCATCGCTCCCGCGCCGCGCGGCATCCCGCAGATCGAGGTCACCTTCGACATCGACGCCAACGGCATCGTGCACGTCTCCGCGAAGGACAAGGGCACCGGCAAGGAGCAGTCGATGACCATCTCGGGCGGCTCGAGCCTCCCGAAGGACGACATCGACCGCATGGTGCGCGAGGCCGAAGAGCACGCCGCGGAGGACAAGGCGCGTCGCGAGTCGGCCGAGACCCGCAACTCCGCCGAGCAGCTCGCCTACTCGGTCGAGAAGCTCATCAAGGACAACGACGACAAGCTCCCCGCCGACGTCAAGTCCGAGGTGCAGGGCGACGTCGACGCGCTGAAGTCGGCGCTCGCGGGCGACGACGACGCCGCGGTGAAGACCGCGTTCGAGAAGCTCTCGCAGTCGCAGACCAAGCTGGGCGAGGCCATCTACGCCCAGTCGCAGGCGGCGGATGCCTCCGCCTCCGGCGAGGACGCCTCGGCCACGGGCCAGGCGGGCGATGCCGCGTCCGATGAAGACGTGGTCGACGCCGAGGTCGTGGACGACGACGAGGAGAAGAAGTAGTCATGACCGACGAGCAGAACCAGAACCACGAGGAGCCGGTGATCCGCGACAAGCGGCGCATCGACCCCGAAACCGGTGAGGTTCGGCAGCCGGCCGCCGACGGGGCGCCCGAGGAGGGCGCCCCCGAGGCATCCGACCTCATCGAGGACGAGACCGAGCTCACCGTCGACGACATCCTGAACGCGGCGAACGCCGAGGTGCAGGAGCCGAGCGACGAGCACCTCGCCGACCTCAAGCGGGTGACCGCCGAGTACGCGAACTACCGCAAGCGCACCGAGGCGAACCGCGAGATCGAGCGCGAGCGCGCAGTCGGTGCGGCCGTCGCGGTGCTGCTGCCGGTGCTCGACGACCTCGACCGCGCCGAGAAGCACGGCGACCTCGAGGCGGACTCGCCCTTCGCGACGATCGCCGCGAAGCTGCGCGGCGCCGTCGAGAAGCTCGGGCTCGCCGCGTTCGGCGAGGTCGGCGAGCCGTTCGACCCGCAGCGCCACGAGGCGATCTTCCAGCAGCCCAGTGACGAGGTCGAGGTCGACACGGTCGCCGATGTCGTCGAGACCGGGTACACGCTGGGCGGCGTGCAGCTGCGCGCCGCGAAGGTCGTCGTCAAGACGCCGGCGGCCTAGCCCCGCCGCACCCACTCCCCGGTGGTCGAGTAGCGAAGCGTCTCGAGACCCGCGCATCAGGTCTCGATACGCGCTACTCGACCACCGGACCCATTTCAGACAGACTCAGAGAGAGGAGGTGCCGATGGCCAGTCAGGACTGGTTCGACAAGGACTTCTACCAGGTGCTCGGCGTCTCCAAGGACGCGAGCGACGCGGAGATCAAGAAGGTCTACCGCAAGCTCGCGCGCAAGTACCACCCCGACCAGAACCCGGGCGACGCTGCGGCCGAGGCGAAGTTCAAGGAGATCAGCGAGGCGAACGCGGTGCTCTCCGACCCCGAGCAGCGCAAGGAGTACGACGCGATCCGGGCGATGGGCACGGGCGCGCGGTTCACCGCGCCGGGCGCCGGCGGCCAGGGCGGCTTCGACGACGTCTTCGGCGGCATGTTCGGCCAGGGCGGCGGGCAGCGCTACACGTTCCAGCAGGGCGGCGGCGCCGAGTACGACGACCTGCTCAGCGGCCTGTTCGGGGGCGGCCGGTTCGGCCAGTCGACCGGCGGATACCGCGGGTTCGGCGGCCCGACCAAGGGCCGGGACGTCTCGGCGACGACGACGCTCGACTTCATCACCGCCACCAAGGGCGACCAGGTCACCCTGCAGACGGCCGACGGCAAGCCGATCACGGTGCGCATCCCGGCGGGCGTCTCGGACGGCCAGAAGATCCGGCTGCGCGGCAAGGGCCACCCCTCGCCCGACGGCGGCGAGACGGGCGACCTCATCCTCACCGTCAACGTGCGCAAGCACCCCGTCTTCGAGCGCGACGGGCTCAACCTGCGGGTCACCGTGCCGGTGACCTTCACCGAGGCCGCGCTCGGCGCGACCATCCAGGTGCCGACCCTCGGCGGCGACCCCGTGAAGCTCAAGGTCGCGCCCGGCACGCCGAGCGGCCGCGTGCTGCGCGTGAAGGGGCGCGGCGTGGAGACCAAGAAGGGCACAGGCGACCTGCTCGCGGTCGTGCAGATCGCGGTGCCGTCGCACCTCTCGAAGGACGCGCAGGCGGCCGTCGAGGCACTCGCCGCGGCGCTGCCCGACGAGAACCCACGCGACGAACTGCTCGCGAAGGCCCGGGGCTGACATGAACGAGACGAGCCCGCTCTTCGTCATCTCGGTCGCAGCCGAGCTCGCGGGCATGCACCCGCAGACGCTGCGGCAGTACGACCGGCTGGGCCTCGTCTCGCCGACGCGCACAGCGGGCAAGTCGCGCCGCTACTCGATGCGCGATGTCACCCAGCTGCGCGAGATCGCGCAGCTGTCGAGCGAGGGCGTGAGCCTCGAAGGCATCCGCAGGGTGCTCGGGCTCGAAGACGAGGTGCAGTCGCTGCGGGCCCGCGTGCGCGAGCTCGAGGCGGCACTGGCCGACGAGATGCTCAACCGCCCGGGCCGGCGCATCTTCGCGGCCGGCTCGGCCGGAGAGGTGATCACCCTCAAGGCCGGCACGCGCGCGCGCCGTGAGAACGCCGTCGTCGTCTGGCGCCCGCTCGAACGCTGAACGTCAGCGCGTCGTCCGGCATTCGGGCGAATGCCGGACGACGCGGGTTCGTGCCGATGAGGCCTCAGCGGCCCCGGACGGGGTACGAGACGATCTGCCCGTCGCCGAAGACGCCGGCCGAGACGACCACCTTGCCGCTCTGCCATTCGACGCCGGCCGGGCTGTCGACCTCGGCGAACGTCGAGACCGATCCGTCGCGCGTGATCGCCGACACCTTGCCGCCGAACATCTGGCTGACGTAGATCGTGCCGTTCGGCGCCACCGCGAGTCCGGTCGCTCCGGCGAAGCCGGTGGCGACCAGCGCGGAGTCCCCGCTCACCGGGTCGACGCGGTAGACCGAGCCGTAGGGGAATCCGAGCCCGGGCGCCCCGGGAAGGGTCGACACGTAGAGCATCCCGTCGGTGCCCATCTCGACGTCGGTCGGCACGGGCTCGGCGTCGTAGGTCAGGCCGACGACGCACTCGTCGAGCACGATCGGCTGCCCCTCGACCTCGCCGACCACGCGCATCTCGTCGGTGACCACGAGCGGCTGCGGGGGCAGCACGGCGACCGTCGAGACCTCGTCGCCGACGACCTTCAGCACCGCGTTCATGCCCGAGTCGGCGACGTAGGTCACGCCGGGCAGCGCCAGCGTGCCGTACGCGTGGGTGTCGACCAGCCCCTGGTAGCGCGGGTTCACGAACGGCGGCAGCGTCGCGGCGCACTCGTCGGAGATCTCCTCGAATCCGTACCAGCTGTCGCCGTCGGGGTTGTTGGCCTGCTCCCACGCGAGCAGGTCGATCGACGTGTCGCCGGCGGGGCCGCTCGACTTCAGCCACGACCCCTCGATCGTCTGCTCGTCTCCGGCGCGTTCGCTCCAGGTGACGGTCGGGCCGAGCACCGAGACGCCGGTCGAGTCGGGGCCCTGCGAGAGGGTCTCGCTGCTTCCGCCGGCGATGCGGGTGACCTCGCCGAGGAATGACTGGCCCACGGTGATGACGCCGTCGGCCGACAGGTCGAACGTCAGCGGGCCGACGAGGTGCTCGGCCAGCACCGTGGGCGGGCCCGAGCTCGGCGCCTTCGGCGCGGCGGTCGCCGGCGCGGCGACGGCGGTCGTCGCGCCGATCGCGACGGCGACGGCGGCGGCAGCGGTGAGTGGGATTGAACGGCGCATCGGGTACTCCGACCTTGATCGAACTGCGCATCCGCCCTTTGCGCACGCTCCGGCGCGCACGGAAAGCCTCGGGTGGGCGGATCCGCGTCCGAACGTACTCCGGTCGGGCGGGCCCCTCCACCCCCCGTTCGAGTGCGGGTCAGCGACCCCAGGCCGAGGCGGGCGCCTCGACGACCTCATACGGGCGGGAGCTCCAGTGGGTGCCGTAGCCGTAGTGGCTCGACGCCCACGGCGAGGCCCAGATCGCCTGCGCCGTCGCGTCGGCCGAGTCGCCGCGCTCGAGCGCGGCCTCGACCTCGGGGTACCGCCCCGAGCCGATGTTCGCGGCCGCGTAGTACGCCGCGTCGACGAGCGTCGCGTAGCTGCCGAGTCCGGAGCCGCCGCCCGAGCCCATGCCGTTGTTGAGCGGGTTGTTGCGGTTCCACCAGTTGTCGGCGCCGTTCTCCTGGCGCATCCACCGCATCATGAACGTCACGTTCTCGTCGGTGAGCGGCCAGCCGCCGTCGACGATCACGAGCTTCGCCCAGTCGAGGTTGGTGCCGCCCGCGATGAGCGTCTCGGGACCCGTCGACGCGACGTACGACTCGGTCGAGACGGCGGTGGCGGATGCCTCGCCGTCGACCCGCACCGACTGGGCGGCCGCGCGGAAGGAGTCGGCGGCGTCGCTCGCGGCGGCGGCCGCCTCGATCGTCGCAGGGTTCACCTGCGGGGCGAGCGACACGGTCGCGAGCAGGCCGAACACGGCGGCCGTTCCGAGTACGCCGGCGAAGCGGCGGACGAATCGCCCGCCGCGAGTCGCGCCCCCGTGCCGTTCTCGCCGCATGCGGACCCGAGGGTAGCAAACCGAGCCGGGTACCGCACCCAGCTTCCACCTCGCCGGCGGGCGGGCGAGCTCACGAGCGCCTCGAGACGTTCGCCGCGTAGCCTTGGCTCATGCCTCTCGACTTCGGCGCGCTCCGCCGACATCCCGATGTCGAGGGGCCGGGGCTCGAAGCCGTCGACGCGGCCGATCGGCTCATCCTCGACGAGGCTGCCGGTCGTCTCGCGGAGAGCGAGCCCGACACGGTCGCCGTCATCGACGACGCGTACGGAGCGCTCGCCCTCGGCGCGGCCGATGCGATCGGCGCCGACGCCGCGCATCCCGTCCGCGCGCACCAGGACCTCATCACGGGCGAACGCGCGCTCGCCGAGAACGCCGGACGACTCGGGCTCGTCGGCGCGGTCGACTCGCTGCCCCTCGCGCCCGGGCTCGTCGCCGGCGCGCGCCTCGTGCTCGCACGGCTGCCCCGCCCGCTCGACCGGCTCGACGAGGTCGCCGCGCTCGTGGCCGGCCACGCGGCATCCGGGGTCGTGTTCGTGGCGGGCGGCCGCATCAAGCACATGTCGCTCGCGATGAACGACGTGCTGCTCCGGCACTTCGAGCGCGTCGACGTCTCGCACGCGCGGCAGAAGTCGCGCGTGCTCGTCGCGTCGGGTGCCCGCACGGGGGCCGAACCCGGATGGCCCCGGCACGAGCGGCATGGCGATCTCGGCCTCGAGGTCGTCGCGCACGGCGGCGTGTTCGCGGGTGCCGGCGTCGACATCGGCACGCGGTTCCTGCTCGGCGAGCTGGGTGCGGCGATGCCGGATGCCCCGACCGCGGTCGATCTCGCCTGCGGCACCGGTGTCGTGGCCGCGTGGCTCGCGCGCGAGCGCCCGGGTGTGCGGGTCGTCGCCACCGACCGGTCGGCCGCGGCGGCGGCATCCGCCCGTGCGACCGCCGAGGCGAACGGCGTCGGCGACCGCGTCGAGGTGACGCAGGCCGACGGGCTCGAGCGGCTCGCCGAGGCGAGCGAGCGGCTCGTGGTGCTGAACCCGCCCCTCCACAGCGACGCCGCGCTCTCGACCGGCATCGCCGCCCACCTCTTCGCCGACGCGGCGCGGGTGCTCGCGCCCGGCGGCGAGCTCTGGTGCGTCTGGAACTCGCACCTCCGCTACCGTCCGATGCTCGAGCGCACGGTGGGGCCGACCCGGCAGATCGCGCGCAACCCGAAGTTCACGGTCACGGCCTCGAGGCGCGACGGGTGACGGCCGGGTCACGGCCCGGCGGCGGCCCGGGTTCGGCGCACGAGCAGCAGCTCACCACGGTCGAGCGTGCCATCGACCGCGCGGCGCATCGGCTCCTCGCGGGGGCTCCCGAGCGAGGCATCCGCGCATGGCTCGTCGAATTCCTCGTCTTCGGCGCGAAGCAGGCCTGGGCGTGCGTCTTCGGGGCGGCGCTGCTCGCGGCCATCGTCGCGGCCCGCCTCTGGTACCCCGACGACGCGGTGCTCGCGCGCAACGACGCGCTCACGATCGCAGCGGTGCTGATCCAGGTGGTCATGGTCGCGACGCGCCTCGAGACGGGACGCGAGCTGTGGGTCATCGTGCTCTTCCACCTCACCGGAACCGTGATGGAGATCTTCAAGACCGACGTCGGCTCGTGGATGTACGCGGGCGACGGGGTGCTGCGCATCGCGGGAGTGCCGCTCTTCTCCGGGTTCATGTATGCGGCGGTGGGGTCGTACATGGTGCGCGTGTACCGGCTCTTCGACCTCGGCTTCACGCGCTATCCGCGGCGATGGATCACGGCGATCCTCGCGGCGCTGATCTACCTCAACTTCTTCGGGCACCACTACATCGCCGACTTCCGCTGGGTGCTGCTCGCCGCCGTGGTCGTGCTGTGGTGGCCGACGGTCATGCACTTCCGCGTGTGGCGGCGCACGCCGCGGATGCCGCTGCTCGTCGCCTTCGCGCTCGTGGCGCTCTTCATCTGGTTCGCGGAGAACATCGGCACCGCGAGCGGGGCCTGGCTCTACCCCGACCAGGCAGACGGCTGGCAGCTCGTGTCGGCCTCGAAGCTCGTCTCGTGGTTCCTGCTCATGATCATCTCCGTGGTGCTCGTGACCTGGGTGTACCCGCCGCGTCCGCCCGTTCCGTCCGCGGCCCCGGTCGCGGCGGCTGGCCGGTCGGCCTGATCCGACCGATCTCCGTCTGAGATCCCGGACGAGCTGTCTGCATCTCCAGACACGAGCCGTCGTGCGACGGTCGTGCGGCGGCGTCGCATGGGGTGTCGTTGAAGGGCGGCGCGAACGTGCGGCATGCGGAGGACGAGGGAGTTCGGAGTGGCAGCGGCGGAATCCGGAGTGGCGGCGCCCGCCGGGATCCCGTCGAGCGCCTGGCGGCTCCGCAGCGACGTGTGGGAATACCTCGGCCATGTCGTCAGGCAGTCCGTCGCCGGGCCGGCGGACGCGGTCGGTCCCCTCGCGGAACCCGGTGAACTCGACGTGGCCGGCGAGTTCGCGCGGCTGCTGCCGGTGCTCGAGGCCCTCGAGGGGTACTGGGCGATCCCCGGGGT
Organism: Agromyces sp. NPDC127015; assembly: GCF_042725165.1. Taxonomy (NCBI): domain Bacteria; kingdom Bacillati; phylum Actinomycetota; class Actinomycetes; order Micrococcales; family Microbacteriaceae; genus Agromyces; species Agromyces sp. NPDC127015. Next base: position 584,096 of record NZ_JBHXDI010000001.1, read on the forward strand.
CGATGCCGTCCGCACGCTGCGAGAGCTGATCGAGCGAGGCGACCTGGCCGCCGCCGCGGCGCACCTCGACGACGTGGCTCCGCGATCGTGGTTCCCGCGGCCGGCCGGCGAGGAGCCCGAGTCGGGCGCAGCCGAGACCGTCGCCGCGCCGCACGTGTTCCAGGTGCTCGTCGTCGGCAACGACGGCGACGAGGCCGAGGCCGCGATGCGGGCGTCGCTCGGCTCGCAGCGCCGTCCGTCAGATCGCCTCGCCTATGAACTCGTCTTCGTGCAGAACGTCGAGGATGCGCTCGCCGCCGTGCTCGTGAACCCCGAGCTCCAGGCCTGCGTCATCCGGCCGGGGTTCGGGTGGCGCACCGACCGGCCGCTGAGCCGCGACCTGCGCGCGTTCATCGACGGCCACCTCGGCGGCGCGCGGCCGGCGAGCCCGATCGACCGCATCACCATGCTGGCCGAGCAGCTCTCGGCGCTGCGGCCCGAGCTCGACCTCTACCTCGTCGCGGGGGTGTCGATCGAGCGACTGGCGCACGAGCTCACGAGCCGGTTCCGGCGCATCTTCCGCACGCAGGACGCGATGGAGCTGCACCTGACCCTGCTCGCCGGGGTCGCCGAGCGGTACGAGGCGCCGTTCTTCCACGCCCTGCAGGAGTACAGCCGCCGCCCGACCGGTGCGTTCCACGCGTTGCCCGTCTCGCGCGGCGCCTCGGTGCTCGACTCGCGCTGGGTCGGCGACTTCGCCGACTTCTACGGCATGAACCTCTTCCTCGCCGAGACCTCGGCCACATCGGGCGGGCTCGACTCGCTGCTCGATCCGAGCGGATCGCTGCGGCGGGCGCAGGCCGCGGCGGCGCGGGCGTTCGGATCGCGCAAGACCGTGTTCGTCACGAACGGCACGTCGACCGCGAACAAGATCGTGCACCAGTCGATCGTGAAGCCCGGCGATGTCGTGCTCGTCGACCGCAACTGCCACAAGTCGCATCACTACGCGCTCATGCTCGCGGGGGCGCGGGTCGCCTACCTCGACGCGTACCCGCTCGACGAGTTCTCGTTCTACGGCGCGGTGCCGCTCGAGACGATCAAGTCGACGCTGCTCGCCTACCGCAGGGCGGGCCGGCTCGACGAGGTCAAGATGGTCGCGCTCACGAACTGCACGTTCGACGGCATCGTCTACGACCCCGCCCGGGTGATGGAGGAGTGCCTCGCGATCAAGCCCGACCTCGTCTTCCTCTGGGACGAGGCGTGGTTCGCGTTCGCGGCGTTCCACCCGGTGTACCGACGCCGCACGGCGATGGCCGCGGCGCGAGAGCTCGGCCGCGCGTTCGCCGACCCCGACCGCCGAGCGGCGTACGACGCGCAGCAGCGCGAGCTGGCCGCCGAGCCGGACGCCGAGCGCGCGATGCTCGAGCGCCGGCTGCTCGCCGACCCGTCGCGGGCCCGGCTGCGCGTCTACGCCACGCAGTCGACGCACAAGACGCTCACCGCGCTGCGGCAGGGGTCGATGATCCACATCCACGACGAGGACTTCGCGGCATCGAACGCCGAGGACTTCCACGAGGCGTACATGACGCACACCTCGACGTCGCCGAACTACCAGATCCTCGCGTCGCTCGACGTCGGCCGCCGGCAGGTCGAGCTCGAGGGGTACGCCCTCGTGCAGCGCCAGGCCGACCTCGCCGTGCACATCGGCCACGCCGTCGCCCGCCACCCGCTGCTGCGCAAGCGCTTCCGCATCCTGAGCACCCTCGACCTCGTGCCGCAGCGGCACCGCGAGACCGGCCGGCCGATGCCCCTGCGCGACGGGCTCGCCGACATGGCCGAGGCCTGGCGGCGCGACGAGTTCGTCGTCGACCCGAGCCGGCTGACACTGCACATCGGGCTCACGGGCATCGACGGCGACACGTTCAAGCACGAGCACCTCATGGACCGGTACGGCATCCAGGTCAACAAGACCTCGCGCAACACCGTGCTCCTGATGACGAACATCGGCACGTCGCGCAGCGCCGTCGCGTACCTCGTCGAGGTGCTCGTGAAGATCGCGACCGAGCTCGAGCACGAGTCCCGCCCGTCCGGCGGTCGCGGGGGCGTCGCCCGATCCGAACGGCGCGGCCCCGCGACGCCGCCGCTGCCCGACTTCAGCCGGTTCGCCGATCGCTTCCGCGCCGCCGGCGACCTTCCCGACGGCGACCTGCGCGCCGCGTACTTCATGAGCTACTCGGATGACGCGTGCGAGTACCTCTCGCCGGCCGAGGTGCGCCGCCGGATCGCCGACGGCGCCGAGGCGATCTCGGCGGGCTTCGTCACCCCGTACCCGCCCGGCTTCCCCGTGCTCGTGCCGGGGCAGGTCATCACCGAGCAGACGCTCGCGTTCATGGACGCCCTCGACACCCGCGAGATCCACGGGTTCGACCGCCGGCTCGGCTACCGCGTCCTCATCGAGCCGACCATTCCCGCACACCAGTTCGAAGGAGAATCGTGAGCACCACGGAGACCCAGGGCAGCCTGCGGCGCGGATTGAGCGCGCGCCACATCCGCTTCATCGCGCTCGGCTCGGCGATCGGCACCGGCCTCTTCTACGGCTCGTCCGCGGCGATCCAGGCGGCCGGCCCGGCCGTGCTGCTCGCCTACATGATCGGCGGCGCGGTGATCTTCATCGTCATGCGCGCACTCGGCGAGATGGCGGTGCGCCACCCGGTGGCCGGCTCGTTCGGACAGTACGCCTCCCGCTACGTCGGCCCCTTCGCGGGATTCCTCACCGGGTGGACCTACACGTTCGAGATGTTCGTCGTCGCGCTCGCCGACGTCACCGCGTTCGGCGTCTACATGGGCTTCTGGTTCCCCGACGTCGAGCGCTGGGTGTGGATCCTCGCGATCGTCTTCGTCATCGCGGCGGTCAACCTCGCGAGCGTGAAGGTGTTCGGCGAGCTCGAGTTCTGGTTCTCGCTCATCAAGATCACGGCCATCGTCGCGATGATCGCGGGCGGCATCGCCATCATCGTCTTCGGGCTCGCGAACCAGTCGGAGCACGCAGCCGGGGTGCAGAACCTCTTCGTCGACGGCTTCGCACCGCACGGGGTGTGGGGCATCCTGGCATCGCTCACGATCGTCATGTTCGCCTTCGGCGGCACCGAGGTGATCGGCATCACGGCGGGCGAGGCGCAGGACCCGAAGAAGGTGCTCCCGAAGGCCATCAACTCGGTGCCCGTGCGCATCCTGCTGTTCTACGTGCTCACGCTCACGGTCATCATGATGCTGCAGCCGTGGACCACGATCGACGGCAGCGCGAGCCCGTTCGTCTCGATCTTCGACGGCCTGGGCCTCACCGGCGCGGCCCACGTGCTCAACGCGGTCGTCGTCACGGCGGCGCTCTCGGCCATCAACGCCGACATCTTCGGGGCCGGGCGCATGCTGCACGGTCTCGCCGAGCAGGGTCACGCGCCGAAGGCGTTCCAGCGCACCACCCGCAACGGCGTGCCGTTCATGACGGTGCTGGCGATGGTCGGCGCGCTCCTCGTCGGCGTCGTGCTGAACATCTGGTTCCACGACCAGATCTTCTTCCTCATCGCCGCGCTCGCGACCTTCGCGACCGTCGTCGTCTGGCTCATGATCCTCGTGTCGCACCTCCGCATGAAGCACGAGATCGCGCGCGAGCGCTGGCTCCCCTCGGAGTTCCCGATGCCGTTCTACCCCGTCGCCGCATGGGTCGCGCTCGGCGTCATCGGCCTCGTGATCGTGCTCATCGGCGTCATGCCCGAGTCGCGGCCGGCGCTCGTCGTGGGCGTCGTGTGGCTCGCCGTGCTCGCCGTCTGCTATCTCGTCCTCGTGCGCGGCGCCGGTCGCCGGCGCGTCGAGCTCGTCGACGAGACGGCTGCGGTCCCGGTCGTGGGCGACGGTCCGCCCGCGGTCGAGTACGAGGACGCTGCGCGCCCCGGCGAGTAGCGCGCCGCGCGCCGGGCGACGCCCCGCTACTCGACCGACGGAAATCGTGTCAGGCTGGAGGGGTGACCGACATCCTCGAAGCACACGACCTCGACCAGGCCGCGCAGGGCGCCGCCGCGGTGCCGTGGCGCGTCATCGTGTGGGACGATCCGGTCAACCTCATGAGCTACGTGAGCTACGTCTTCCGCAGCTACTTCGGCTACCCGCGCGACGAGGCCGAGCGGCTCATGCTGCGCGTGCACACCGAAGGCCGCGCGGTCGTCGCCTCCGGCAACCGCGAGGCGATGGAGCACCACGTTCACGCGATGCACGGCTACGGGCTGCAGGCCACGGTCGCGAGGGGCGACACGTGATCGTCGCGGGCCTCGGCGGGGGAGAGGGCGTCCGGCTCGTGCTCGAGTCGGAGGAGGCGATGCTGCTCTCCGAGCTCGCCGACCAAGTCGACTCGGTGCTGCTGCTCGGCGAGCCGAGCGACCCGGCGCTCGGACGCCTGCTGCCGAGCGCCTACCCCGACGACGCCGAGGCCTCGGCCGAGTTCAGCCGCTACACGCGCGAGAGCCTCGTCGACGGCAAGCGCCAGGCCGCGCAGCGGGTGCGCGACGCCACCGCGGTCCAGGGCGACGGCATCGTGCAGATCGAGCTCGACCAGTCCGAGGCGTGGGGCTGGCTGACGTTCCTCACCGACCTCCGCCTCATCCTCGCCGAACGCGTCGGCGCGGCCGGCGACGACGCCGACGACGAGCCCGGCGACCTCGCCGCGGTCGACGAAGAGAGCGGGGCCGCGGCGTCCGAGACCCGCGACGACTACCTGCGCGCGGCGTACGAATGGGCCGGCTTCGTGCAGGGCTCGATGCTCGAGGTGCTCGACCCGACCGACCGCTGACCGACCCGACCGCGCCGCCCCGCCATCACGGTCGGCGCGCCGGTCTGCGGCAGGATGGGCAGCGACGCGCCCGCCGGGCGCCGATCGAGCGAGGGAGTCGCAGTGAGGGAAGCATCGTCGTGGCGCCGGGTGTTCGCCCGCCCGACCGAGTCGGCGGAGTCGGTCGAGAGCTTCGCGCTCGTCATCGGCACGATCGCGTTCGTCGTCGGAATCGTCGTCGCGACGCCGCTCTTCTGGGGCCGTGACCTCGCGATCTCGGGCGACGGCTCGCTCGGCGAGTTCGCGGCGCTCGCCGGCGCCCTCGTCGCCGGCGCGTCGTTCGTCGTCTCCCGGGTGCTCGTGCGCCGCGACCTCGCGCGCGGGACCGACCCGTTCGAAGTGCCGGGCGCCCGCCTGCACTGGTTCGACATCGTCGCGCTCGGCGTCGCGAACGCGGTCATCGCCCTGCTCGTCTGGCTCGGCCTCGCGAACATCCTCGAGCGCAGCTTCATCGGCGCCGTCGTCTTCACGCTGCCCGCGATCGCCCTCGCGGGCGTCGCCCTCGCCCTCAGCGCCTACGTCGGCTTCCTGAGCGGCGCGAACCTCACGCCGAGCCTCCTGTCGCTCGTGCTCGCCGTGTTCCTCGTGGTCGGCGTCATCGCCTCGATGCTGAGTGCGAGCGACCCGCTGTGGTGGCAGAAGAACCTCTCGGCGCTCGGCATGACCGACGACGTCTCGGCGTTCGCCTTCAACCTCACGCTCGTCATCGCCGGCGTCATCGTCACGACGATCGCCCGCTACGGCACGACCTCGCTGCCGGTCGAGACCGCGGTCGACCAGCGCCGGCGCCGCACCGTGCGGGTGCTGCTCGTCGTGATCGGCATCTTCCTCGCCTGCGTCGGCATCTTCCACGTCGACGACTTCTTCATCGTGCACAACTCGGTCGCGACCGGAATGGCCGTCGCCTTCGCGGTCCTCGTCTTCGCGCTCGCCCGGCTCGTTCCGCCGATGCCGAAGGCGTTCGTCGTGCTCGGGTACGTGTACGTCGCGGTGATCGTCGTGCTCGGCGTGTTCTTCGCGATCGGCTACTACAACCTCACCGCGGTCGAGCTCGTCGCGGCCGTGCTCATCTTCAGCTGGATCATCGTGTTCCTCCGCAACGTCGGTGCGATCCGTCAGCGCGACGCCGGGCGCGCGGCGGGCGCCGGTGATGGCGACGCGGATGTCGCGGCCGGCGCGTCCGCGACGGCAGGGGCCTGACCGGACGGACCGGACACGGGACGCGAACGGGCCGGATGCCACGAGGCATCCGGCCCGTTCGACGGAACGTCGGGCGCTGTCGCTTACGCGAGCGCCTTCGCCTTGAGGGCGTCGTACTCGGCCTGGGTGATGGTGCCGGCGTCGAGCAGCGCCTTGGCCTTGGCGATCTCGTCGGACGCGCTCGCCGAGGTGCCGGCGGTCTGGCGGATGTAGGCGTCGGCGGCCTGCTGGGCTGCCTCGGCGTCGCGCGCCGAGCGCTCGGCCATGCCCTTGCCGCGGGCGATCAGGTAGATCAGCGCGGTGAGGAACGGGACGAAGATCAGGAAGATGATCCAGAACGCCTTCGCCCAGCCGTTCAGCTTCGAGTCGCGGAACAGGTCACCGATGATCGCGAAGAGCGCGAACAGGTAGGCGATGAACGCGAACGCCCAGAAGAACCACCAGATCAGGTCCCAGAAGTTGTTCCAGAAATTCATGTGCTGCGTGCCTTTCGATTACGAGGTGAGGCATCGCCGGATGCGACGCCGGGAAGCCCCGTCTCAGTAACGGCATCGCCTGTGCAGGCGGTGCCTCCCCCTGACCGAAGACCATCCTGTCGATGACAATAGCGCGACCGTGCCCGGAATCGTGCGGATTTCCGCGTCGCGACGCGCTCGGGCGCAAGAATCCTGACGGACGGTGAGTGACTTCGGCGTGCTCGCCGGGTAGCGTCGCCGGGGGAGGATGAGCATGGCGGAGTGGTGGTCGACGCTCGACATCAACGGCTGGAGCATCGCCGGCATCGTGGTGACCCTGCTGGCCACCTGGATCCTGGCCCGGCTCTCCCGCAGGGGGGCGCGGGCGGCGATGGCGCGTGTGCCGAGCCTCGACGACGGGGTGCGACTGCTCGCCGAGCGCGTCGTCGGGTACACGGTGTGGCTCATCGGCATCGGCATCGCGCTGAGCTTCCTCGGCGGCTCGGTCCAGCCCATCCTCGCGATCGCCCTCGTCGTCGCGGTCGTGCTGGTCTTCGTGCTGCGGGGCATCGCCGACAACTTCGCGGCGAGCGTGGTGCTGCAGACGAGGCATCCGGTCGGGGTGGGAGACGAGCTCGAGGTGGGCGACGTCGTCGGCGTCGTCACCGAGCTGAACGGCCGGTCGGTGATCGTGCGCAGCTACGACGGCCGCACCGTGCACCTCCCGAACTCGCAGCTGCTCACCGAGGCGTTCTCGAACAACTCGGCCCACGGGGCCCGGCGCAGCGAGATCGAGGTGCGCGCCGCCGCGAGCGGGACGCCGCGCGAGCTCATCGTCGAGGCGGTGAGCGGCACGCACGGGGTGCATCGCCGCGAGACGATCCAGTTGCGCCCGATCACCATCGGGCCCGACCGCGAGGTGTACCGCGTGCGCTTCTGGCATCATCCGGCCAACGGCGTCGCGGTGACGGCTGCCGTCGTCGACGCCGTCGCAACCGCGCTCGCCGAACGGGGGATCGGCGCCGTCGTGACGAGCGAACCGCCGCCCCCGCCGCTCGTCGCGCCGACGGAGTTCTGACACGGCTGAACCGGCCGAGTCCGCGGGGCACGCGTACGGCATGATTGCTGGCGAGGGCCCGCGCGGTCCACGAGGAGGGGGAGCGAGTGTCGGCGACACCACAGGCACCGAGGGTGCGCGACCTCGCGATCCTGGCGATCCCGACGATCGTGGTCGGCATCGGCTCGGCGGTCATGCTGTGGCTGCTCGACCTCGCGGCCGAGTCGCTGCACGGCGTGATCTGGGAGAGCGTGCCCGACGCGATCGGCATCGGCCCCGACGCCCCGATCTGGATCTTCACGGTGCTCACGCTCACCGGAGCCGCGGTCGGGGCCGCCGTCTGGCTGCTGCCGGGGCACGGCGGGCCCGACTCTGCGCTGGGCGAGCTCGATGCGCCGCCGCCGAAGCTCATGGCCCTGCCCTCGCTCGCGCTCGTCGTCGTGCTCGGCCTCGCCGGCGGGGTCAGCCTCGGCCCCGAGAACCCGATCATCGGCATCAACACGGCGCTCACGATCGCCCTGCTCGCGAAGGTCGCCGCCAAGATCCCGACCCGACTCGCCGCGACACTCGCGATGGCCGCCACGATCGGCGCGCTGTTCGGCACGCCGGTCGCGGCCGCGCTCGTGCTCACCGGAGCGGTCGCCGCCGTCAGGGGCGGCGGCTCGCTGTGGGACAAGCTCTTCCTGCCGCTCGCCGCGGCCGGCGCGGGCGCCATCACGATGCACGTGCTCGGCGGCTCGTCGCTCGCATTCGCGCTCGAGCCGATGGACGGCGTCGAGGCGATCGACCTCCTGAGCGGCACCGTCATCGCCGTGGTCGCTGCGGTGGTCGGCCTGATCGGCGTCTACCTGCTGCCGATCCTGCACCGCTTCTTCCACTCGATGCGGAACCCCCTCATCTACACGACGCTCGGCGGCGCGCTGCTCGGCGTGCTCGGCATCATCGGCGGACCGGTCACGCTCTTCAAGGGCCTCGACGAGACCGGTGAACTGCTCACGAATCCCGACGACTTCTCGATCGGCCAGCTCGCCCTGTTCGCCGCCGTCAAGCTCGTGGCCCTCGTGATCGCCGCCGCCGCCGGATTCCGCGGCGGCCGCGTCTTCCCCATCGTGTTCATCGGCACGGCGCTCGGCCTGCTCGCGTACCACCTCGTGCCCGACATCCCGATCTCGCTCTCGGTCGCCTGCGCGGTGCTCGGCATCACGCTCGTCGCCACTCGCGACGGCTGGATCGGCATCTTCCTCGGGGCCGCGATCGTCGGCGACACGACGGTGCTGCCGCTGCTCTGCGTGATCGTGCTGCCGGTGTGGCTCGTCGTGACGAAGGCGCCCGAGTTCATCGCCCACGAAGCCCCCGAGCCGTCGAAAGAGGTCGCCTCATGACCGTGGCCCGCCCGCTCGTCGGCCTCGACCGGCACAACGTCCTCCGCGAGATCGTCGCGGGCGTCACGCTCATCGCGATCGCGATCCCCCTCAACATCGGCTACGCGCAGATCGCGGGCCTGCCGCCGACCGCCGGTCTCTACGCGCTCGTCGTGCCGACCGTCGTCTATGCGCTCGTCGTGTCGAGTCGGCAGGTCGTCGCCTCGCCCGACGCGGCGGCCGCGGCGCTCGTCGCGAGTTCGATCGGAGGGCTCGCCATCGCAGGCGACGCCGAGAACTACGCGACCCTCGCGCTCGCGCAGGCGATCCTCTGCGGTGTCATGTTCATCGCGCTCGCCGTCTTCAAGCTCGGGTTCCTCGCGAACTTCCTCTCGAAGCCGATCCTCGTCGGCTTCGTCGGCGGCCTCGCCCTCGACATCCTCATCAGCCAGATCGCGAAGATGCTCGGCATCAAGATCCCGTCGGGCGGAGAGTTCATCGAGAAGACCACGGCGCTCATCGAGGGCCTGCCGACGATGAACCTCGTCGCCGTCGCGATCTCGGTCGGCTCGGTCGCGGTGCTGCTCCTCGGCAAGCGGTTCCTCCGGGCCGTGCCGTGGGCGCTCGTCGTGCTCATCGTGAGCACGATCCTCGTCTACGTGCTCGACCTCGACGACGCCGGCGTCGACGTGCTCGGCGCGGTGCCGGCCGGCCCGCCGACGCTCACCTGGCCGGTCATCGACTGGACGATGTGGTTCGCGCTCATCCCCTCGGCGATGGCGCTGACGCTCGTGACGACGGCCGAGGGCCTGCTCGTCTCCCGTTCGTACGGCGAGAAGCACGGGTACTCGACGAACCCCAACCGCGACCTCCTCGCCTTCGGCCTCGGGAACATCGCCGCAGGAGCCTCGGGCAGCTTCGCCGTCGGCTCGTCGACGTCCCGCACCGCGGCCATGGACCAGGCGGGCTCGCGCACGCAGCTGCCCTCGCTCGTGCTCGCGGTCGGCACCCTGTTGCTGCTCCTGTTCGGCACGGCGTTGCTCGCCGACATCCCCTCCCCGGCGATCGGTGCGATCGTCGGCGTCGCGATCCTGCCGCTGCTCGGCGTGCGCGAGTTCGTCGACCTGTGGAAGGTCGACCGGTTCGAGTTCGGCGTCGGGGCGGCGTGTTTCCTCACGACCCTCTTCGTCGGCGCGATCCCCGGCATCCTCGTCGCCTTCGTGCTCGCCCTCATCAATCTCGCCCAGCGTGCCGCGAACCCCGCGATCGACGTGCTCGAGGCGGGCGGCGAGCCCGGTGACTCGCTGCTCGACGAGGCGCCGAAGGGTCACGTCACGGCGCCGGGCGTCATCGTCGTGCGCCTCGCCGCGCCGCTCTTCTTCGCGAACGGGTCGGTGTTCAGCGACGCCGTCAAGAAGGCCGTCCGCCGCGCGACGGCGGCCGGCAACGGACCGGTGCGCCACGTCGTGATCGACATGGAGGCCGTGACCGACATCGACGTGACCGGCGCCGAGAGCTTCGAGGCGCTGCTCGCCTGGCTCGACGAGCACCACGTCGATCTGACGTTCAGCCGAATGCGCCCCGGCACCAGGGTGCGCCTGGCCGACCTCGGCCTGCTCGGCGACCGTGCCGTCTACCCGACCAACCGCGACGCGATCGCCGCGCTCGTCACGACCGACCAGGAGTGAACATGCCCATACCCGTCACCGTCGACAACTTCACGCGCGCCGAGACCGACACCATGATCCGCAACATGCTGCCGATCATCGGCGGGCTGGGCGTGTTCCATCACGACCGCGAGCTCTCGCCGCTCGACCAGCAGCCCGTGATCCGGCAGAACCGCGACACGCTCTACTCGGTCGCGATCGTCGACATCGCGGACGGTGCGACACTGACGATTCCCGAGACCGCCGGCCGCTACCTCTCGGTGATGGTGATCAACCAGGACCACTACATCAACCGGGTCTTCCACGAGGCAGGGCGCTACGAGCTCGCGCGCGCCGAGTTCGGCACCGACCTCGTCGTGATCGCCGCCCGGATCCTCTTCGACCCGGCGAGCGAGGCCGACCTCGCCGAGGTGCATCGCCTGCAGGACGGGCTGACGATCGAGGCGGCCGGGCAGCGCGTCTTCGACTCCCCCGACTACGACACGGCCTCGCACACCGAGGTGCGCGACGCCCTGCTGGTCCTCGGTCGGACGATCGGCGGACTCTCACACTGCTTCGGCAAGGCCTCCGAGGTCGACCCCGTGCGCCATCTCGTCGGAACCGCCCTCGGCTGGGGCGGCCTGCCCGACGACGAGGCGCAGTACCTCAACATCGAGCCGGGCCTGCCCCGCGGCCGGTACACGATGACCTTCGGTGCCGACGTGCCCGCCGACGCATTCTGGTCGCTCAGCGTCTACAACGGCGCCGGCTACTTCGAGCCGGGGCCGAGCGGGCTCACCAACGTCAACTCCGTCTTCGCGGTGAAGAACGACGACGGCACGACCACGATCCACCTCGGCGACTGGGGCGACGAGACTCCGAACCGCATCCCGCTGCCCGAGGGCTGGAACCTCCTCGTGCGGCTCTACCGTCCCCGACTCGACGACCTCGCGAACTGGCGGGTTCCCGAGATCGTCGCCGTCTGATCGATCAACGAACGACAGGAGCAACCACCATGGGCAGCGTCATCGGAGACATCCTCCCCCTCGCCGTCGGAATCGCGATCAGCCCGATCCCGATCATCGCGGCGATCCTCATGCTCCTGTCGCCGAAGGCGAAGGGCACGAGCGTCGGCTTCCTCATCGGCTGGGTGCTCGGCATCGTCGTCGCGGTCGTCGCGTTCACGCTGCTCGCGTCGGTCATCCCCGAATCCGACGCGGACGACTCGAAGCCGATCTCCGGCGTCATCAAGCTGCTGCTCGGTGCGCTCCTGCTGCTGCTCGCCGTCAAGCAGTGGCGCTCGCGGCCGAAGCCGGGCGAGGAGCCCGCGATGCCGAAGTGGATGTCGGCCATCGACCAGATGACGTTCGGCAAGGGCCTCGGCCTCGGCTTCCTGCTCTCGGCGGTCAACCCGAAGAACCTCATCATGGGCGTCGGCGCGGGCGTCGCGATCGGTTCGGCCGGGCTCTCGGGTGGCGAGCAGGCGATCGCGATCGTCGTCTTCGTGCTCATCGCGGCGTGCTCGGTCGCGATCCCGGTGATCGGCTACCTGCTCGCGTCGAAGCAGATGGCGGGCCCCCTCGAGTCGCTGCGGAAGTGGCTGGTGCACAACAACGCGGCCGTCATGGCGGTGCTGCTGCTCGTGATCGGCGTCGTCATGATCGGCAAGGGAATCGGGAGCTTCTGAGTGACGGGGCACGGCGCGACCTCATCGACGGACGGCTCGGGGCGGGCGTTCGGGCGCGGCTCCCGCGTGCTCATCGCGCTCGCCGCGGCCGTCGTCCTCTTCGTCGGCGTCTGGTTCGCCCGCGACCTGCTCGCTCCCGCCGCGCTCGCCGCGGTCGTCGTGATCATCGCGTACCCGGTCCGGCGCCCGCTCGAACGTGCGGGGTGGCCGGTCTGGCTCGCCTCGACGGCCGTGATCGTCGTCGCGTACCTCATCCTCGCGGTGCTCGCGGTGCTGCTCGTCTACGCGGTCGGCCAGTTCGTCGCGATGCTGCCCGAGCTCGCGGACGACCTGCAGGCCACGGCCGGCGGCGTGGCCGACTGGCTGCAGGGCCTCGGCTTCTCCGCGCCGTCGGCGCAGACGGCACTCGGATGGCTCGACCCGGGCGCGATCGGCAAGGCCGCCCTCGGGGTCGCCGACCAGGTGCTCGGCTTCGCGACGGCGTTCTTCTTCGTGCTCGCATACGTGATCTTCATGGCCGTCGACGGTGCGCGCTTCCGTGCGGCGTCGGCTGCGGCATCCGCGTGGATGTTCGGCAACGCGACCGCCGATCGCATCGCGACCCGCTACTTCACGGGGGTTCGGCGCTACTACGTCGTGAACGCGACGTTCGGTGCGATCGTCGCCGTGCTCGACGGCCTGCTGCTGTGGGCCGTCGGCGTGCCGATCCCGGCCGTGTGGGCGATCCTCGCGTTCGTCACGAACTTCATCCCGAACATCGGGTTCGTCATCGGGCTCATCCCGCCCGCCATCCTCGCGCTCGTCGTCGGCGGCTGGCCGCTCATGCTCGCCGTCATCGCGATCTACTGCGTCATCAACGTCGTGCTGCAGGTGCTCGTGCAGCCGAAGTTCGTGAGCGACGCGGTCGGCCTGAGCCTCACGCTGACCTTCTTCTCGGTCGTGTTCTGGGCGTTCGTCATCGGGCCGATCGGGGCGATCCTCTCGGTGCCGCTGTCGCTGCTCGTGCGGGCCCTGCTGCTCGAGCCCGATCGCGGCGCCGTCGCGCTGCGCCGCCTCACCGGCGAGGGCGAGGACTCGCTGCGGGCGTCGGGTTCACGCGACGTGCATGATGACCTGCGGGCGGCGGAGCCCGAGAGTAGTACCCGAGGCCAGGAGGAATCCGATGTGGTGGAACAAGAAGCATGAGTCAGCGGAGACCGATCCGGCGCACGCCGAGGGCGCAATGACCGCCGGGACACCGGTGCCGCACCGCAACGCGTTCATGCTGCTCGGGTTCGCGGGCCTCGTGATCACCCTGTTCGGCATCGCCGCGATCGGGTCGGTGTTCTCGGCGGTGTTCCTCGCGCTCGTGCTCGTGATCTGCGTGCACCCCGTGCGGCGCGGGCTCGAGCGGCGCGGCGTTCCGCGGGGCATCGCGACGCTCCTGGTGCTGCTCACCGTCGTCCTCCTGCTCGGCGGCTTCGTCTTCGCGCTCGTCATCTCGTTCGCGCAGTTCGCGACGCTGCTGCCCGAGTACGCCCCCGAGTTCGAGTCGTGGGCGACGGCGGCGTCGAAGTGGCTCTCGAGCCTCGGCGTCGGCCAGGAGCAGATCAACGCCCTCATGAGCTCGTTCGATCCGGGCAAGATCGTCGGCGCGCTGAGCGGGCTCGTCAGCAGCCTGCTCGGCGGGGCGCTGGGGTTCATCTCGTTCGCGGTGATCCTGCTGACGATGCTCATCCTCATCACGTTCGACTCGTCGTACGTGCCGACGGTCGTCGCGGGCATCGGCCGCAAGCGGCCCGAGCTCGCGACGGGGCTCGTGCGATTCGCCAGCGGCGTCCGCCGGTACATGGTCGCGACGACGGGGCTCGGCGTCGCGCAGGGCCTCGTGAACTGGCTCGCGCTCGCGATCATGGGCATCCCGGGCGCGGCCCTCTGGGGCATGCTCTCCTTCCTGTGCAGCTTCATCCCGAACATCGGCTACTTCATCGCGATCGTGCCGCCGCTCGTGTTCGGCGCACTCGTCGGCGGCTGGCCGACCGTCGTCGCGGTGATCGTCGTCTACGGCCTCATCAACGCGGTGATCCAGTCGATCATCCAGCCGAAGGTCGTCGGCAACGCGGTCTCGCTCAGCCAGTCGCTCACGTTCGTCTCGGTGCTCGTGTGGGCCGTCGTGCTCGGCCCGATGGGCGCGATCCTCGCCGTTCCGCTCACGCTCCTGGTCCGCATGCTGCTCGTCGACTCGAACCCGTCGGTCGGCTGGGTGCTGCCGGCGCTCGGCGAGGTCGACGACGTGAAGCGCGAGATGGACGAGATCGACGCGGAGGCGAAGGTCGCCCGCATGCAGCGTCGCGAGGAGAAGCGGCACGAGCACGCGGCCGCTCGATCCGAGGGCGATCCCTCGCCCGACGACGACGGCGGAAGCGCGGGCACGTCCCGCTGACGGGCCCCGAACGAACGGATGCCTCGGCGAGCAGCTGCTCGCCGAGGCATCCGTGTTCGGTGATGAGGTCGGCTACTCGCGCGCGAACGCCGCGAGGGCCTCGAGCTCGAGGTCGAGGTACTGCTCCTCGCTGACGTCGATGGCGACCCCGAGCAGCGTGCCGCCCGTGAACGGGAAGGAGTCGGTGTACTGGCTGCTCACCGCGTCGCCGCTGTCGTAGCCGATGCAGAGGCCGTCGCCGCACAGCGTGAACTTGCCGACCTGCGCCCGCATCGGCCCCTCGGCGACGACCTGGTCGTCGACGTAGAGCTTGCAGGTGCCGATCGACTCGCCGTGCTCGCCGGCGCTCTCGCGGACGAACTCCATGCCGAGGGCGTGCTTGCCGGGGGTCAGCGCCTCCGACGTGAACGCCTGCTCGGGCGGGATGCCGAGGAAGTTGTACACGTAGTTGAGCTTGCCGTCCTTGATGAACAGCGAGTGGCCGCCGAAGCGCGAACCGTGCGCGAAGAGCACGCCCTGCGTTCCCGTGTCGACCTCGACGTCGGCGATGATCTTGAACGAACGGCCGCGCACGTTGACCGCGACCGACTCGGGCACGGCGCCGGTGTCGGGGTAATAGACGTAGCGCGAGCGCGGCGGCTCGGACTGGGGCCGCTCGATCGTGAGCTGCTCGCGCGCCGACCGGTCGTCGAGCGGCAGCACGTGGTTGCGCTCGGCCTCCTCGAACCAGAGGTCGACGAGCTCCTTCAGCTTCTCGGGGTGCTCGGCGGCGAGGTCCTTCGCCTCCGAGCGGTCCTCGTCGACGTGGTAGAGCTCCCAGCGGTCCTCGTCGAAGCGCCCGTGCCCGGTGAGCGGCGCGTGGATGCTCGCCGCCTTCCAGCCGTCCTTCCAGATGCCGCGCGTGCCGATCATGGTGTAGTACTGCACGTGCTTCTCGGTCGGCCCATCGGGTTCGGCGTCGAAGCTGTACTTCATCGAGACCCCGTCGAGCGGTCGCTGCTCGACCCCGCGGAACACCTCGGGGAACTCGATGCCGATGACGTCGAGGATGGTCGCGACGATGTCGGTCGAGTGGTGGTACTGGTGGCGGATCTCGCCCTTGGCCTTGATGCCGGCCGGCCAGTGGATCACCATCGGGTCGCACGTGCCGCCCGAGAACTGGGCGTAGCGCTTGAACATCTGGAAGGGCGCCGAGAACGCCGCGGCCCACCCGGTCGGGTAGTGGTTGTACGTCTCGGGCCCGCCGAGCACGTCGATCTTCGAGAGGTTCTCGGCGAGGTCGTCGGGGAACCCGTTGAAGAACTTGTTCTCGTTGACCGAACCGTCGGGCGAACCCTCGCCCGACGCGCCGTTGTCGGCGCAGTAGAAGATGAGCGTGTTCTCGAGCTGGCCGGATGCCTCGAGGTAGTCGATGATGCGGCCGGTCTGCACGTCGGTGTACTCGCTGAAGCCCGCGAACACCTCGGCCATGCGGCTGAACAGGCGCTGCTCGTCGGCGGAGAGCGACTCCCACGGCTTGACGTAGTCGGCGGGGTTCGCCTGGTCCTCGGGCAGGGGGTTGAAGGGTGTGAGCTCGGTGCCCTCCGGCAGGATGCCGCGCTCGATCATGCGCTCGAGCACCCATGTGCGATAGGCGTCGTAGCCGTCGTCGAACAGTCCCTTGTACTTGTCGATGTACTCCTGCGGCGCGTGGTGCGGCGCATGGTTGGCACCCGGGCAGAACCAGGTGAACCAGGGCTTCGAGGGGTTCGAGGCGTTCTGGTCCCGGATCATGCGGATCGTCTGGTCGGCCAGGTCCTTCGAGAGGTGGTAGCCGTCTTCGGGCGAGTAGGGCTGCTCGACGAACCGGTTGTCCTCGACGAGGTCGGGGTACCAGTTGTTCGTCTCGCCGCCGAGGAACCCGTAGAAGCGGTCGAAGCCCATCGCGAGCGGCCACTGCGCCTTGCTGCCGCCGGCCGAGATGTCCTCTTCCGGGACGTTGTGGTTCTTGCCGACCCAGAACGTCGAGTAGCCGTTCTGCTGCAGCACCTGGCCGATGGTCGCGCACTCCTCGGGGATGCGACCGGACAGGCCCGGGAAGCCGTTCGTGCCCTCCATGATCACGCCCATGCCGTTGGCGTGGTGGTTGCGCCCGGTGAGGAAGGTCGACCGCGTCGGCGAGCAGAGCGCGGTCGTGTGCCACTGCGTGTAGGTGAGCCCGTTCTTCGCGAGCCGGTCGAGCGTCGGCATGTTGATGCGGCCGCCGTATGGCGACCACGAGGCCATGCCCGTGTCGTCGTACAGGATGACCAGGATGTTGGGCGACCCCTCGGGCGCCTTCGGCAGCTCGTACGGCGACCAGTCGGCCACCGAGTCGCGGACGTCGAGCTTGATCGTCCCCTTGAATTCCTTGGACATGTGGAGTGCATCCCCTCGTCGACTGCACGGGCGGTCCGCCCTTCGGTCGACGCTACTCGGCGCGCGCACGGCAGGGAAGGACCATCGCGTTCCGTGTGGCCCGAACGGGGGCCGCCCCGTTCGCCTTGAGCGCAGCGCGCGTTGTGGCGGCTCGTGGGCGTCGGGGTTAGTCTTCGGATGTCGCCGGTGACCGCCGGCGGCGCATCTTCGAACCCAAGGGGAATCATGGCGGAGTTCGAGTACGGCCCGGTGGAGCTGTACCTGGTTGGATTCGAGGGGGACCGGCTGGACGCCGGCACGGTGGAGGCCCTCGAGGAGCTGGTCGAGGGCGGCGAGATCCGCCTGCTCGACCTCGTGATCGTCTCGCGCGAGCCCGACGGTTCGGTGCGCATCGTCGAAATCGAAGACGAAGGCGAGTCGTACGGCTTCGGCGTGCTCGAGCTCGAGCAGTCGGGCCTCGTCGGTGCGGAGGACGTCGACGACTTCGCCGAGCTCATCCCTCCGGGCACCTCGGCGGCGCTGGCCGCCTTCGAGCTCGTCTGGGCCAAGAAGCTCGCATCGCGCTTCGCCCAGGGCGGCGGCGTGGTGCTGTCGACCGAGCGCATTCCCGCGCCGGTCGTCAACGAGTTGCTCGCTCAGGCGAGCGGTGAGGAGAACTGATCATGCCTCTGCGTCGAATGGGTCGTCCCGGCCTCATCGGCATGGCCGCGCGCACGGCGGTCGTCGCGGGCACCGCGACCGCGGTCTCCGGCAACGTGGCGCGTCGTCAGAACGAGCGCGCCGAGCAGAAGTACGAGGCGCAGGCCTACGAGCAGCAGCAGGCGGCCGCGCAGCAGCAGGCCTACGCCGAGCAGGCCGCGCAACAGGCCGCCGCCCAGCAGGCGGCTGCGGCACCCGCGGCCCCGGCCGGCGGCGTCGACGTCGTCGCCGAGCTGCAGAAGCTCGCCGCCCTGCAGCAGCAGGGCATCCTCTCGGCCGACGAGTTCGCCGCCGCGAAGGCGAAGCTGCTCGCCTGAGCGCCTCGAGCGCGAACGACGCGGATGCCGCGGGCCCTGTGGCCCGCGGCATCCGTCGCGTTCGCCGCCGATTCAGGCGGACGTCAGCGCCGCCGTGTCGCGGCGGCCGGGCAGTCGGCGGGTCGCGGGGAGGGCGGCGAGCGCCGCCACCGCGCACGCGAGCATGCCGACCTTCACGCCCCAGAGCTGCGACGCCGCGTAGTGCTCGACGAGGTCGTCGACCTGTTCGGCCGGGTAGCCCGCCTCGAGGAGCGCCGCCTCCGCCTCCGCCGGGGTGACGTACTCGAGGCCCTGCGACACCTGGACGGTCGCCTGGTCGCGCACGGCCGACTCGAGGTCGGGATCGGCGGCGATGAGCCCGAGCACCGACGACGCGAGCGCCCCGACCATCAACGACCCGATGAGCGCGGTGCCGAGCGATGAGCCGAGGTTCTGCGCGGTGTACTGCAGGCCGCCGGCCTCGCTGCGGGCCTCCGACGGCACCGACGACTGCACGACGTTGCCGAGCTGCGACGCGAGCAGGCCTGCGCCGAGACCGACGAGCGCCATGCCGATGGCGAAGGGCGTCGTCGCGAGCACCGGCTCGATCGTCGCGATGATCACGAGGCAGGCGAGCACGATCGTGACGAGTCCCGTCCGGACGAGCGCGCGGGCGCCGAGCGCCCCGCCCAGGCGTGCGCCGATCGCGGCGGCGGCGAGCATCGCGATCGACGTCGGCAGCAGCCGGATGCCCGTCTGGAACGCGTCCATGCCCTGGGTGACCTGGAGGTAGAGCGGCACCGCGAAGAAGATGCCGAGCAGCACGAGGTTCTGCGCGAGCAGGCTCGCCAGCCCCGAGCGCAGTGCGGGGATGCGGAGGTTGCGCACGTCGAGCAGGGGCACGCGTCCGCGAGCGGCGACCCTGCGCTCCCACGCGAAGAAGCCCCAGAGCACCAGGAGCCCGGTGCCGATCACGAACGGGGTGAGTGCGAAGCCGAACGGGGTGATCGGCGACTGGAGCGGCTGGAGCCAGCCCCAGGTGCCGCTCTGGAGGACGCCGATGACCACGAGCGCGAGCCCGAGCGCCGAGAGGAGCGCGCCGACGAGGTCGAGGCGGAATCGCTCGCGAACGTGGTCGTCGGTGATCCACCGGCTCACCGCGAGCACGAACACGACGAAGACGACCTCGCCGGCGAAGACCCAGCGCCAGGAGTACTCGGTGGTGAGCCAGCCGCCGAGGAGCGGGCCGATCGCGACGCCCGCGCCCGCGACCCCGCCGATGATGCCGTATGCGCGCGCCCGGGCCGGCCCTTCGTAGCTGCCGGCGACGAGTGCGGCCAGGGCGGGCAGCACGAGGGCCGCGCCGGCGCCCTCGATGAACGACCAGCCGACGATGAGCACCTCGACGGTCGGTGCGATCGCCGTCATGAGCGAGCCGACCGCGTAGATCACGAGCCCGATGCGGAAGATCCTGAGCCGGCCGAAGAGGTCGCCGATCTTGCCGCCCGTGAGCATGAGCGCGGCCATCACGAGGGCGTAGAGCGTGATCGCGAGCTGGATCGTCGACACGGTGGTGTCGAACTCCTCGACGAGCTGGCTGATCGAGACGCTCATCACCGAGCTGTCGAGCACCATGATGAACTGTGCGATCGCGAGCGGGATCACCGCGCGCGAGGCCTGCTTCGCCGCCGGTTCCGTGTCCATCGCATCCCCGCTCCGTGCGCCGTCGAACCGACCGCTGCGATCGTGACTGCATGATATGGCGGGCGGCCGGCGCGCGGATAGACCCGTATTGCGGGGACGGGACGATGACGCGCGGCGGACGGGGCGGCGGCGCGGGATCGGGACCACCCCTTGCCGTCCGCTCCCTCGACGACCCTACGATGGGGCATGACCGTCGCACTGCGAGGACTCTCCACCGCCGTCCCGCCGACCGTGCTCGTGCAGCCCGAGGTGCGCGACGTGTTCGCCGCGCAGCCCGGGCTGAACCGGCTCGCGCAGCGCATCATCACGACGAGCTTCGACGTCTCTGGCATCGAGACACGGCACACGGTGCTGAGCGAACTCAGTCGCGACGCGCACCCCGACGAACCCGTGTTCTTCGACATCGCGTCGGGCGAGCTGCTCTTCCCCGGCACGAAGGCGCGCAACGAGCTCTACGCCGAGTACGCGACCGGCCTCTACGTCGCCGCGGGTCGCGCCGCGATCGACGCGACGCCCGGCGTGGAGGCCGCCGACGTGACCCACGTCATCACGGTGAGCTGCACGGGCTTCTACGCGCCCGGGCCCGATTTCATGATCGCGCGCGAGCTCGGCCTCGACGCGGGCGTCGAGCGCTACCACCTCGGGTTCATGGGGTGCTACGCCGCGATCCCGGCCCTCCGGCTCGCCGCCCAGCTCTGCGAGGCGGATGCCTCGGCCGTCGTGCTCGTCGTCTCGGTCGAGCTCTGCACGCTGCACCTGCGATCGTCGAACGACCCCGACACGATCGTGGCGTCCTCGCTCTTCGCCGACGGCGCGGGGGCCGCCATCGTCACCGCCCGCGAACCCGAGCCCGGTGAGCGGGCATTCGCGCTCGACCGCTTCGCGACCCGCATCACCCCGACGGGTGAGGGCGACATGGCCTGGAAGATCGGCGACCACGGCTTCGAGATGGTGCTCTCGAACGCGATTCCCGCGATCATCGACGAGCACATCACGGGGGCGCTCGAACCGCTCTTCGCCCACGACGCGGCGCTCGCCGAGGCGCTCGAGACGGATGCCTCGGGGCAGGCGGTCGAGCACTGGGCCATCCACCCGGGCGGTCGCAGCATCCTCGACAAGGTCGAGGCGAGGCTCGTGCTGAGCGAGGCGCAGCTCGTGCCGGCGCGCGACACGCTGCGCGACTTCGGCAACATGTCGAGCGCGACCGTGCTGTTCGTGATGCGCCGCATCCTCGACGGCGACGCCGCCGGCGGCGACCGGGTCGCGGCGATGGCGTTCGGTCCGGGACTCACGGTCGAGTCGGCGCTCATGACGGTGCTGCAGGCATGAGGGAGCGGTGCTGACCGTGCGGAAGGACGGCGGGCTCTGGCGGTCGCTCGGCTCGCGAGACGAGTCGGCCCGCGAGCTGATGGACGACCCCGGGTGCGACCCCGAGATGCTCGCCCGCACCTTCGAGCAGTTCCGGCTCGTGAACCGGGTGGTCTCCGGCGGCGGCTCGGTCTACCGCAACTGGATCCGGCCCCGTCTCTCACCGGTCTGGACGACCCGGCTCCTCGACGTCGGCACGGGCGCCGCCGACCTCCCGCGCCGGTGGCTCCGGCAGGCGTCGGCCGAGGGCATGCGGCTCGAGATCACCGCGATCGACCCCGACCCCCGCGCGCTCGCCGCGGCCAGGGCGGCCGCCGACGCCGACCCCGCGCCGGGGCTCGAACTGCTGGGCGTCACGACGGGCGAGCTCGCCGAGGCCGACCGTCACTTCGACCTCGTCGTGTCGAACCACATGCTGCACCACCTCGACGGGCGGGAGTTCGGCTCGTTGCTCGCCGACTCCGAGCGTCTCGCCGAGCTCGGCGGAACCGTCGTGCACGGCGACATCGAGCGCAGCCGGCTCGCGTACGCGGCCTTCGCCGCCGGCACGCTGCCGTTCGCGGCGAACCTGCTGCGCGACTCGTACATCCGCGTCGACGGGCTGGCGTCCATCCGTCGCAGCCACACCGCGGCCGAGCTCGCCGCGGCGCTGCCGCCGGGCTGGCGGGTGCGCCGCGCCGCGCCGTCCCGGCTCGAGGTGATCTGGCAGGCGGATGCGGCGGGCCGCCCGCGTCACTGATCGAGCCGGAGGCGAACGGATGGGCGAGGTCGACGTCGTGGTGGTCGGCGGCGGCGCGGTCGGCCTCATGACCGCCTGCCTCGCGGCGTCGCGCGGGCTCGATGTGGTCGTGGTCGAACGGCGCCTCGAACGCTCGACGCGGCCGAAGGCGATCGGCGTCCACGCGCCGGGTGTCCTGGCGCTCGCCGAGGTCGGCGTGGCCGCCGGACTCGAGCGGCAGGGTGCGCGCATCACCGCGGGGGAGGTCGGATGCCTCGGGCGACGGCTCGGCCGCATGCGCTTCGCCGGAGCCTCTGCGGTGCTCTCGGTGCCCCAGCACGTCGTCGAGGCGGCGCTGGAACGGCGCCTCGGCGAGCTCGCGCCCGGGGCGATGCGCCGCGGCTACGAGGTCGTGCGACTCGTGCCGGGCGCAGACGGCGTGGTCGCGCAGCTCGCCGACGGCGCGGAGATCGCGGCGCGATGGGCGGTGGTCGCCGACGGCGTGCGCAGCTCCACGAGAGCGGGCCTCGGCATCGCCTGGCGGCGCCGACCCGGCCGGGCCGTGTACGCGATGGCCGACGTGGCCGGGCCGGGCGATGAGGTGGCGCGGCTGTTCTTCGAGCCGGGAGGCGTGGTCGAGGCGTTGCCGCTGCCCGGCGGCCGCCGGTGGGTCGCCCACCTCGGACGCGCGACCGATCGCGGCGACCCGGTCGCCCCGTCGCGCTTCGCGGCGATCGTGCACGAGCGCGTGGGCGTGCGACTCGACGACCGGGCCGTCGAGCCGAGCACCTTCGAGGCGAGGCAGCACCTCGCCGGCCGGTTCGACCGCGGCCGGGTCGCACTCGCGGGCGACGCAGCGCACGAGGTGAGCCCGATCGGCGGGCAGGGCATGACGCTCGGGTTCCTCGACGCGCTCGCGCTCGGCGACGCCATCGGCGAGGCGGCCGCCGCCGAACGGCGGGGCGCCCCGATCGAGCACCCGTTCGCCGGTTACGGTCGTCGTCGTCGCCGCGCGGCCAGGCGGGCGTGCCGCCGCGCGCGCTTCAACATGGCGATGGGAGCTCCGGCACGAGGCATCCGGCTCGTCATGCGCAACAGCGCGGTGCGGCTGCTGGGGGTGCCGCCGATGCGGGGACTGCTCGCGCAGGTGTTCACGATGCGCGGGCTGTGACCGCGCGCCGGCGTCAGAGCACGACTCGGGTGAGCACGAAGACCGGGATCAGCCGGTCGGTCTTCGTCTGGTAGTTCGCGTAGTCGGGCCAGGTCTCGTTCGCGCGCGCCCACCACTCGTCGCGCTCGGCGCCCTCGACCTCGCGCGCGACGTAGTCGTGCTTCCGATCGCCGTCCTGCAGTTCGACCTCGGGGTGCGCCTTGAGGTTCCAGTACCACTGGGGCTGCTCGGGCGAGCCGCCCTTCGAGGCGACGACCGCGTACTCCCCGGCGTGCTCGACGCGCATGAGCGCGGTCTTGCGGAGCTTGCCGCTCTTCGCACCGCGGGTCGTGAGCACGATGATCGGCCGACCGCGCAGCGTGTTCGCTGCGGCGCCGTCGGACGCCTCGAACTTCTCGGCCTGCTTGCGGGCCCAATCGGAGGTGCTGGGTGCGTACTCGCCCTCGAGCGGCATGGAGGTCTCCTTCGTGTTCGATCTCCTCTCGACAACCGAGCCGGGGCCCGAGTTCTTCCCTGTGGCAGAATCGCCGCGATGGCGGCTCACGATCTCGAGCATCTGCGCACCTTCCTCACCGTGCTGCGGGCGGGGTCGGTGAGCGAGGGCGCCCGCCTGCTCGGCCTCTCCCAGGCCACCGCGAGCGCACACGTGCAGGCGCTCGAGCAACGACTCGGCACCGCCCTGTTCGAGCGGACGCACGGCGGGGTCGTGCCGACGCCGCGGGCGGTGGCGCTCGGCCGCCGCATCGCCGGACACCTCGATGCGCTCGACGACGTGCTGGCACCCGCCGTCGCCGGCGATGCGGTGACGATCGACCTCGGCGGCGCGGCCGAGTTCCTCGGCGAAGTCGTCGCGCCGAACATCGACCGGCTCGCCGACGCCTCGTCCGTGCGCGTCCGGATGCGGTTCGGACTCGCGGAACCGCTGCTCGACGAACTGCGCGCGGGTCGCCTCGACCTCGTCGTGAGCTCGGTGCGCCCGGCGCAGCGCGGCCTCAGCGCGGCCCCGCTCGTCGACGAGGAGTTCGTGCTCGTCGCGGCGCCGGCGTTCCGCCCGGCCGGACTGCTCGCCGAGGCGGCGCTCGCCGAGATCCCGGTGCTCGCGTACGGCGAGGAGTTGCCGATCGTGCGCCGGTACTGGCGGTCGGTGTTCGGTCACCGGCCCGACGAGCTCCGCGTGCGCGCCGTGCTGCCCGACCTCCGGGCGATCCGAGCCGCCCTCGTCGCCGGCGCCGGGATGTCGGTGCTCCCGACCTACCTCGTCGCCCACGAGCTCGCCGAGGGCGAGCTCGTGGTGCTGCACGAGCCCGAGTTCGCCCCGCTCAACACGCTCTACGTCGTGACGCGCGCGGGAGAGCTCGAGCGGCGCGAGCCGCTGCGGTCGATCGCGGCCGCGCTCCGCGAGATCTCGGCCGGCTGAACCTCCGATGCGTTCGGGTTTCGGGCTTCGGGACGCCGGTGGGCACCGGCGCCGACGGGTTCAGGCCGCGCGCTCGCCGAGGGCCTCGAGCAGGGCGCCGGCGACCGCCTCGCTCGACTGGGGGTTCTGCCCCGTGATCAGGTTGCCGTCGCGCACGACGTGACTCGACCAGGCGGCACCGCCTTCGACGTGCGCGCCGCGCTCGGCCAGCGCCGATGCGACGAACCACGGGGTACCCGCACCGAGCCCGCCGGTGCGTTCCTCCTCGTCGGTGAACACGGTGAGGGCCCGGCCGGCGAAGGCGAACCCGCCGTCGGCGAGCGTCGCGCTGAGCAGGGCCGCCGGACCGTGGCAGAACGGCGCGATGAGCACGCCGGCGCGGTCGGCCGCGACGAGGGCGGCGCCGACGGCGGGGTCGTGCGCGAGGTCGACCATCGGACCGTGGCCGCCCGGCAGCACGAGCGCGTCGTAGGCGGCGGCGTCGAGGTCGCCGATCGCCGCCGGTGCGGCGAGCTCCGCGGCGATCGACTCGAGGTAGCCCCGGAACTCCTCGACCTTGGCGGCGTCGCCCACGATCTCCGGCGACAGCGAACCGGGGTCGACGGGCGCCGGGGCGCCACCGGGCGTCGCGAGCGTGACCTCGGCTCCCGCCGCGGTGAGCGCGCGGTGGGCGACGACGAGTTCCTCCGCCCAGAATCCGGTCGGGTGGGTGCTGCCGTCGGCGAGCTCGATCGCGTCGGCGGCGGTGACGATCATGAGGATGCTGGTCATGGGGTTCCTTTCGACGCCGACGAGTCTCCCTCCGAGGCATCCCCCGCCGGCATCGGAATTCCGATGGCGGGCATCGCCGGGCGCGCTGGCTCAGCGCTCGAGCGCCCGCAGGGCGAGCCACGCGGCGGCGCGATCGTCGGGGCTCGACAGCGACAGCCCCGACCGTTCCTCGATGCGGGCCAGCCTGGAGGCGAGCGTTTGCCGGTGCACGCCGAGGGTGGCGGCCGTCGTGCCGAGGGCGCCGTGCTCGGCGAGGTACACGCGCAGGGTCTGCAGCAGCTCGCCGTGTGCGCCGCCGTCGTCGCGCAGGCCGTCGAGCAGTTCGCCGATGCGCGCCGTCCCGTCGCCGTCGAGTCGTTCGAGGATGTACGCCACGGTGGGCAGGGACCGGTACCGAACGACCGTGCGGGCATCGGCGACGGCGGCCTCGTGCGCCTGCCGTGCCTCGCCCGCGCTGCGGGCGAGGCCGTCGCCGGGAGCCGACGAGCCCAGGCCGAGGCGCAGCACGGCGCGGCCGTCGAGTGCGAACTCGTCGACGCGGCGGGCGAACGCGTCGACGTGGTCGTCGCGCAGGAATCCCAGCACGCGCTCGTGCGCCTCGGTCACGACGTGCACGGCGCCGAGTTCGTCGAGCCACCGCGTCACGAGCCGTTCGAGGTCGACGGCCTTCGAGCGGCTCGAGAGGGCGAACGCCGTCAGGCTGCGTTCGCGCACCCCCCACCGCCCGAGCAGCGCGGATGCCTCCGCACCGCCCGCGAGCAGGGTGTCGACCATGACCGCACGGCCGAGGCGTTCGGTGCCCGTGTGGTCGTGGGTGCGCAGCACGAGGTCGAGCAGGGCGGCGACCTGCGACGCGAGGTCGCGGCTCCGGCTCGTCGAGCCTTCGCGCGAGGCGATGACGAGGTGGGCGGTGAGGTCCTCGCCGGGCCCGACCGGGTGCACCTGCAGTCCTGGATGGCGCACCCGCACCGGCCGATTGAACGCGACCGCGATCGCATCCTGCACGTGCAGCCCGCCGGCGCCCGCGGTGGTGATCACTTGGCCGTGCACGTCGACGAGCACCGCCCAGCCGTCGATGCGATGCGCGAGCTCGGCGATCACGGCCTTCGCTCCGCCCCGGCGGGCGACCTGCGTGAGCACCTTCGTGCCAGTCGTCACGAGCCGGTCCTCGGCCGACTGGTCGGTGGCCAGCAGCGCGACGAGCGTCGGGAGCAGGGCGTCGGGCGGCGTCGTCGCGCCGACGATCGCCGTCGCATCGGCGTTCACGACGGCTGCGCGCAGCTCTGCGGTGTCGCCGGTCGTCACGAGCACGGCGGCCGCGAGCTCGGCGGCCCGGTCGTCGCCCGCACCGATTGCGGCGGCGAGCTCGCCCGGCCGGCCGACGACGAGGGTGGCGAAGGCCGGATGGCCCACGACGGCGAAGTCGGCGAGCGGCACCGCGGAGTCGACGGGCACCGACCCGTCGAGACGCCCGGCCACGAGTTCGGCGCCGACGTGCGCTGCGATGGAGTCGAGTCGGCGCGCCACGACTCGATTGTACGAAATGTCGATCAGCTCACGCTCGACTCACACTTCTTCGCAATGACGTGAGTGGGGCGGCCTGCCTACCATCGCCATGCCCGGGCACGAGATCCCGCCCGGACGAGCGATCCGAAGGAGCATCATGAAAGCCATCGTCTTCCGTCAGCCGGAGACGCCGATCGAGGTCGCCGAGGTCGACCTCGCCGCCCCGAAGGCCGGCGAGGTCCGCGTGAAGATCGCCGCGGCCGGGGTCTGCCACTCCGACCTGCACGTGAAGCGAGGGGAGTGGGACGCCCCGGCACCGCTCGTCATGGGGCACGAGGGCTCGGGCGTGGTCGTCGAGCTGGGCGAGGGCGTCACCTCGCTCGCCGTCGGCGACCACGTCGTGCTCAGCTGGGTGCCGCCCTGCGGCGAGTGCCGGTACTGCCGTTCGGGCCACGAGGCCCGCTGCCAGAAGGTGGCGACGGTCGTCGCACCCAAGGGCGTGCTCTTCGACGGCACGTCGCGCCTCGAGCAGGCCGGCCAGCCGGTGCACCACTACCTCGGGGTCTCGTCGTTCGCCGAGGAGGTCGTCGTGCCGGCATCCGGTGCCGTGAAGGTGCGCGACGACGCCCCGCTCGACGTCATCGCCGTCGTCGGCTGCGCCGTCGCCACCGGCGTCGGTGCCGTGCTCAACACCGCCGCCGTCGAGCCCGGGGCGACCGTCGCCGTCATCGGCTGCGGCGGCGTCGGCCTCAATGTCGTGCAGGGCGCGAAGCTCGCGGGCGCCGAGCGCATCATCGCGATCGACGTGCTGCCCGAGAAGACGCAGCTCGCCCTGCAGTTCGGCGCCACCGACCGCATCGATGCCTCGCAGGCCGACGCGGTCGAGCAGCTCTTCGAGCTCGTCCCCGACGGGGTCGACTACGCCTTCGACGCCATCGGCCGGACCGTGACCACCGAGCAGGCCATCCGCATGCTCGGTCTCGGCGGAGCGGCGGTCATCGTGGGCCTCCCGCCGACCGGTGCGAAGGCCTCGTTCGAACCGCTCGTGCTCGCCGAGGCCGACCAGCGCATCCTCGGCTCGAACTACGGTTCGGTGCGCCCCTCGATCGACATCCCCGCGCTCGTCGACCGATACATGGACGGCCAGCTGAAGCTCGACCCGCTCATCTCGGCGCGCCGCCCGCTCGCCGAGGCCGCCGAGGCGTTCGACGAGCTCGAATCCGGCGAGGCGCTGCGCACGCTGCTCATCCCGTAGCACCCGACGTCCCACCCGTTTCGACGCACCCCCACCCACCGCCCCGACTCATTGGAGAGTTGCCCATGTCAGCCCCCACCCAGACCGGCGCCCCCGCGTCGGCCCCCGTCGACGCCGGCCTCCGCCGCGGCGTCATGAGCGGGCCCGAGCTCGCCGCCCAGGCCATCGCCAACATCGCACCGAGCGCGGTCATCGCGTTCACCGCTGCCGGCATCTACATCGGCGCCGGCAACGGCACGATGCTCTCGTTCGTGCTCGCCACCCTGGTGATCCTCGCGGTCGGCTACTGCGTCGCCGTCTTCGCGAAGCGCCACGCCTCGGCCGGGTCGCTGTACACCTACGTCGCGAAGGGCCTCGGCCCGTTCGGCGCCTACCTCGCCGGTATCGCGCTGCTCGTCGGTTGCTGGGGCATCGCCGCGGGTTCGCTCGGCGGCGCGGTCTCGTACATGAACCAGTTCCTCGTGCTCATCGGCATTCCCGCAGAGGGCCTCGGCTGGTCGATGGCGCTCGCCGTCGTGCTCGGCGGACTCGCCACGCTCTTCACGATCCGCGGCATCCGGCTGTCCGCGCGGGTCTCGCTCGTGCTCGAGCTCGTCTCGGTCACGATCATCCTGATACTGCTCATCCTCGCGCTCGCCTGGGCCGGGCCGGCGGCGTGGGACCCGGCGCAGTTCTCGCTCGACGGGGTGCCCTTCCAGGGCGTCGCCGCGGGCATGGTGCTCGGCATCCTCGGCTTCGTCGGGTTCTCGTCGGCCGATGCGCTCGGCCGCGAGGCGAAGAACCCGTACACCGCCATCCCCCGGGCGATCATGTGGAGCGCGGTCACGGTCGGCATCCTCTACGTGTTCTCCGCGTACACGCAGATCGCGATCCTCGGCGAGGACCTCGCCACGGTGGCGAGCCCGCTCGAGGCCATCGCGACGCAGATCGGCATGCCGACGTGGTTCGCCCCGATCCTCACCTTCGGCGTCGGCGCGTCGTTCTTCGCCGTCGTCGTGGCCCCGCTGAACGTCGTCGGGCGCATCATCTACGTCATGGGCAAGGAGGGGGTCGTCGCCGAGCGATTCGGCCGCACCCACGACACGCACCTGACCCCGCACCGCGTGCTGCTCATCGCGGGCCCCGCGGCGATCGCGCTCGATCTCGTGCTGCTCGCGATCGGCGTGAACCCGATGGACATCGTCGTCTGGGTCGACACCTACGGCACCTACGGGTACATGGTGGCGTACGCGCTCGTCGCGATCGCCTGCGTCGCGTACACGCGCCGCGAGAAGATGCGCAACGGCCTCGTGTGGTTCTGCGCCGTCGTCTCGGTCGGTGCGATGGCGTACGTGTTCTTCGCGAACGTGTGGCCCGTGCCGGCGTGGCCGCTCAACGTGATCCCGTACCTGTTCCTCATCACGATGATCGCAGCGATCGCCTGGTACCTGCACCTCGCCAAGCGTCGGCCCGAGGTCATCGCCAACATCGGCAACACCGAGACGGACGCGCTCGAGGGCGTCGGCTAGACACCGCTGCGACCACCCGACGGCGCCCCTCCGACCAGGAGGGGCGCCGTCGACGCGTCTCCGGCACGCAGCCGGCTGCGGGCACGGCGACCGCCGCGGAGCCGGGCGTCGCCCGAGGCGCGATGACGGGTGGATGTCGCGCCCGGATGCCGCCGGCCCGGCCATCCCGGACGGGCGCGACACGCCCGGGATGCACGGCCGATTTGTCGCATCGGGACCCTGCCGCGTAGATTCTTTCTTGTCGCCACGGCGGAGCGGAAAGCGAGAAGCAGACCGGCCGCGAAGACGATGATCTTAGCCAAATAACCTCGAAGGCGCAGTATTGCGACTCGGTGATTTCAAGCCTAAGATGAAACCTCACCTCAATTGATGTCACGGCCTCCGGGTTGGTGACTCGAACGCATGTGATCCGATCGTGTATCGGAGGCCGGCGAAGAGGTGGTATGGTTGACAGGTTGCCCTGAGGGCAGGTCGAGAGACTGAAACTCGGGTGCGTCCGTTCCTTGAGAACTCAACAGCGTGCACTATGTTCAATGCCAATTTATTGAACCCCAGCCGGTCTTTGGATCGGTGGGATTCCTTTGATTGATGGACAATTTGATTTTTTGAAGTCAGTTGTTTCTCTGTCAGTGATTTGAACTCCTCGATGCCTTTGGGTGTTGGGAACCATTTTTTTTGGAGAGTTTGATCCTGGCTCAGGACGAACGCTGGCGGCGTGCTTAACACATGCAAGTCGAACGATGAACCAGGTGCTTGCACTTGGGGATTAGTGGCGAACGGGTGAGTAACACGTGAGTAACCTGCCCTGGACTCTGGGATAAGCGTTGGAAACGACGTCTAATACCGGATAGGACCTTGCACCGCATGGTGTGGGGTGGAAAGTTTTTCGGTTTGGGATGGACTCGCGGCCTATCAGCTTGTTGGTGAGGTAATGGCTCACCAAGGCGTCGACGGGTAGCCGGCCTGAGAGGGTGACCGGCCACACTGGGACTGAGACACGGCCCAGACTCCTACGGGAGGCAGCAGTGGGGAATATTGCACAATGGGCGCAAGCCTGATGCAGCAACGCCGCGTGCGGGATGACGGCCTTCGGGTTGTAAACCGCTTTTAGTAAGGAAGAAGGGGCCCTTTGGGTCTTGACGGTACTTGCAGAAAAAGGACCGGCTAACTACGTGCCAGCAGCCGCGGTAATACGTAGGGTCCGAGCGTTGTCCGGAATTATTGGGCGTAAAGAGCTCGTAGGCGGTTTGTCGCGTCTGCTGTGAAATCCCGAGGCTCAACCTCGGGCCTGCAGTGGGTACGGGCAGACTTGAGTGGTGTAGGGGAGACTGGAATTCCTGGTGTAGCGGTGGAATGCGCAGATATCAGGAGGAACACCGATGGCGAAGGCAGGTCTCTGGGCACTTACTGACGCTGAGGAGCGAAAGCGTGGGGAGCGAACAGGATTAGATACCCTGGTAGTCCACGCCGTAAACGTTGGGCGCTAGATGTGGGGACCTTTCCACGGTTTCCGTGTCGTAGCTAACGCATTAAGCGCCCCGCCTGGGGAGTACGGCCGCAAGGCTAAAACTCAAAGGAATTGACGGGGGCCCGCACAAGCGGCGGAGCATGCGGATTAATTCGATGCAACGCGAAGAACCTTACCAAGGCTTGACATATACGAGAACGCGCCAGAAATGGTGAACTCTTTGGACACTCGTATACAGGTGGTGCATGGTTGTCGTCAGCTCGTGTCGTGAGATGTTGGGTTAAGTCCCGCAACGAGCGCAACCCTCGTCGCATGTTGCCAGCACGTTATGGTGGGAACTCATGTGAGACTGCCGGGGTCAACTCGGAGGAAGGTGGGGATGACGTCAAATCATCATGCCCCTTATGTCTTGGGCTTCACGCATGCTACAATGGCCGGTACAAAGGGCTGCGATGTCGTAAGGCGGAGCGAATCCCAAAAAGCCGGTCTCAGTTCGGATTGAGGTCTGCAACTCGACCTCATGAAGTCGGAGTCGCTAGTAATCGCAGATCAGCAACGCTGCGGTGAATACGTTCCCGGGCCTTGTACACACCGCCCGTCAAGTCATGAAAGTCGGTAACACCCGAAGCCGGTGGCCTAACCCTTGTGGAGGGAGCCGTCGAAGGTGGGATCGGTGATTAGGACTAAGTCGTAACAAGGTAGCCGTACCGGAAGGTGCGGCTGGATCACCTCCTTTCTAAGGAGCAACTCAGAAGCTTTCGGGTTTCTGCAGTGCATATCAGATCAAGGCCGAGTGTGTCTTGCTGGTTGCTCATGGGTGGAACATTGACATAGGTATCCAGGCCAATGGTTCTGGTTCAGTACGCCTCGCTTCGGTGGGGTTGGAACGACTGGGGTTTGCGGGTTGGGTGCGTGCACGCTGTTGGGTCCTGAGGGACCGGACATGGCCATCACCTTTCGGGGTGTGGTTGGGGATGGTTTCCCTTCAGGCCTTCATCGATGCCGGCGGTTGCTGGTGGGTGTGGGGGTTCTGGCCGTCTGTTGAGAACTACATAGTGGACGCGAGCATCTTAGATTGACCCTTCGGGGTCGATCACAAGATTTCGATCACATGCCCTTTCGGGGGTGTGTGTGACTAATCATTGGTCGCCGCCGGCTTTCGGGCTGGTGGCTTCTTATAACTCATGTGATTTCAAGTTTCTAAGAGCAAACGGTGGATGCCTTGGCATCTGGAGCCGAAGAAGGACGTCGTAATCTGCGATAAGCCTCGGGGAGCTGATAAACGAGCTGTGATCCGAGGATTTCCGAATGGGGAAACCCCGCCAGGCCCTTTGGGTGACCTGGTGACTCCCGCCTGAATATATAGGGCGGGTAGAGGGAACGTGGGGAAGTGAAACATCTCAGTACCCACAGGAAGAGAAAACAACCGTGATTCCGTGAGTAGTGGCGAGCGAAAGCGGAAGAGGCTAAACCGGTCATGTGTGATACCCGGCAGGGGTTGCATGGTCGGGGTTGTGGGACCTTTCGGACTGTACTGCCGTGCAGTCACGGTGACGCGTGTGCGATAGACGAACCGGATTGAAAGCCGGACCGGAGTGGGTGTGAGTCCCGTAGTCGAAATCGTGCACGGCCCGGAGAGGTATCCCAAGTAGCACGGGGCCCGAGAAATCCCGTGTGAATCTGTCAGGACCACCTGATAAGCCTAAATACTCCCAGATGACCGATAGCGGACAAGTACCGTGAGGGAAAGGTGAAAAGTACCCCGGGAGGGGAGTGAAATAGTACCTGAAACCGTTTGCTTACAAACCGTTGGAGCCTCCTTGTTGGGGTGACAGCGTGCCTTTTGAAGAATGAGCCTGCGAGTTAGTGATCTGTGGCGAGGTTAACCCGTGTGGGGCAGCCGTAGCGAAAGCGAGTCTGAATAGGGCGATTCAGTCGCAGGTCCTAGACCCGAAGCGAAGTGATCTATCCATGGCCAGGTTGAAGCGACGGTAAGACGTCGTGGAGGACCGAACCCACTTCAGTTGAAAATGGAGGGGATGAGCTGTGGATAGGGGTGAAAGGCCAATCAAACTTCGTGATAGCTGGTTCTCTCCGAAATGCATTTAGGTGCAGCGTTGCGTGTTTCTTGCCGGAGGTAGAGCTACTGGATGGCCGATGGGCCTCAACAGGTTACTGACGTCAGCCAAACTCCGAATGCCGGTAAGTGAGAGCGCAGCAGTGAGACGGTGGGGGATAAGCTTCATCGTCGAGAGGGAAACAACCCAGACCACCAACTAAGGTCCCTAAGCGCGTGCTAAGTGGGAAAGGATGTGGAGTTGCACAGACAACCAGGAGGTTGGCTTAGAAGCAGCCACCCTTGAAAGAGTGCGTAATAGCTCACTGGTCAAGTGATTCCGCGCCGACAATGTAACGGGGCTCAAGCACGCCACCGAAGTTGTGGCATTGACATTTGTGGTAGGCCTTCGTGGTCCAGCCGTGTTGATGGGTAGGAGAGCGTCGTGTGCCGGGTGAAGCGGCGGTGGAAACCAGCCGTGGACGGTACACGAGTGAGAATGCAGGCATGAGTAGCGAAAGACGGGTGAGAAACCCGTCCTCCGGAAGACCAAGGGTTCCAGGGTCAAGCTAATCTGCCCTGGGTAAGTCGGGACCTAAGGCGAGGCCGACAGGCGTAGTCGATGGACAACGGGTTGATATTCCCGTACCGGCGAAGAACCGCCCACATGAAATCAGGAGTGCTAAGCATCCCAATCCGCGTGGATCCCTTCGGGGACGATCGCGAGGCGGCATGCGACCCCATCTGGTGGAGTGAGCGTATTAACAGGTGTGACGCAGGAAGGTAGCCCAGCCCGGGCGATGGTTGACCCGGGGCAAGCGTGTAGGCCGAACCGTAGGCAAATCCGCGGTTCATCAAGGCTGAGACGTGATGCGGATGAAAAGTGGGTGATCCTATGCTGCCGAGAAAAGCATCGACGCGAGGTTCTAGCCGCCCGTACCCCAAACCGACTCAGGTGGTCAGGTAGAGAATACCGAGGAGATCGAGAGAATCGTGGTTAAGGAACTCGGCAAAATGCCCCCGTAACTTCGGGAGAAGGGGGGCCCGAACCGTGAATGGACTTGCTCCAGGAAGCGGGGAGTGGCCGCAGAGACCAGTGGGAAGCGACTGTTTACTAAAAACACAGGTCCGTGCCAAGTCGCAAGACGATGTATACGGACTGACGCCTGCCCGGTGCTGGAAGGTTAAGAGGACCGGTTAGCCGCAAGGCGAAGCTGAGAATTTAAGCCCCAGTAAACGGCGGTGGTAACTATAACCATCCTAAGGTAGCGAAATTCCTTGTCGGGTAAGTTCCGACCTGCACGAATGGCGTAACGACTTCCCAGCTGTCTCAACCGCGAACTCGGCGAAATTGCAGTACGAGTAAAGATGCTCGTTACGCGCAGAAGGACGGAAAGACCCCGTGACCTTTACTACAGCTTGGTATTGGTGTTCGGTGTGGCTTGTGTAGGATAGGTGGGAGACTGTGAAGCTGGCACGCTAGTGTCGGTGGAGTCGTTGTTGAAATACCACTCTGGTCACTCTGGATATCTAACTTCGAACCGTGATCCGGTTCAGGGACAGTGCCTGGTGGGTAGTTTAACTGGGGCGGTTGCCTCCCAAAAAGTAACGGAGGCGCCCAAAGGTTCCCTCAACCTGGTTGGCAATCAGGTGGCGAGTGTAAGTGCACAAGGGAGCTTGACTGTGAGACTGACAGGTCGAGCAGGGACGAAAGTCGGGACTAGTGATCCGGCAGTGGCTTGTGGAAGCGCTGTCGCTCAACGGATAAAAGGTACCTCGGGGATAACAGGCTGATCTTGCCCAAGAGTCCATATCGACGGCATGGTTTGGCACCTCGATGTCGGCTCGTCGCATCCTGGGGCTGGAGTAGGTCCCAAGGGTTGGGCTGTTCGCCCATTAAAGCGGTACGCGAGCTGGGTTTAGAACGTCGTGAGACAGTTCGGTCCCTATCCTCTGCGCGCGCAGGAAATTTGAGAGGATCTGACCCTAGTACGAGAGGACCGGGTTGGACGAACCTCTGGTGTGCCAGTTGTTCCGCCAGGAGCACCGCTGGTTAGCTACGTTCGGAATGGATAACCGCTGAAAGCATCTAAGCGGGAAGCCGGCCTCAAGATGAGATTTCCATCCCCTTCGGGGGGAGAGGCTCCCAGCCAGACGACTGGGTTGATAGGCCGGATGTGGAAGACAGGACTAACGACTGTCGGAGCTGACCGGTACTAATAAGCCGATAACTTGATTATCACTACACCCACACGATTTGAACTCATTCAAGTAAAGGCCGTGTGCGTGGCCCTGATGACTCGCGTCCACTCTGTGGTTCCCAACAGACGGAAACACAAACTCAACACAGAACAAACACACCCCACACCAAGGGGTGTGCACACCGAGACCACCAAACCCACCCACCAAGGGTGAACACGGTTTGGTCCTAGAGTTTCGGCGGCCATAGCGCGAGGGAAACGCCCGGACACATTCCGAACCCGGAAGCTAAGACTCGCAGCGCCGATGGTACTGCAGGGGGGACCCTGTGGGAGAGTAGGACACCGCCGGACATTCTTTGAATGGCCACCCCCTGTGCTCAATAGCGAGCACAGGTGGGTGGCCATTATTCGTTAACAGCGGATCGGGCGCGGCCCGGCAGTACGGTTGAGTCGACGAGACTCCCATTCGACAGGAACATCGTGAGCGATTCGAACAAGGACCGAGACGGCCAGGAGCGACCCCAGCGGAGCGGCGGCTCGTCGGGTCAGCGAGGATCCGGTTCGACTGCCGGCCGCAAGCCGTATGGCGACCGGGACGCGAAGCGCCCGTATGGCAGCAGCGGTGATCGGAAGCCGTACGGTGACCGGGACAAGAAGCGTTCGTACGGCGATCGGGATGCGACGCGCTCGCACGGCGGCAGCGGTGATCGCAAGCCGTACGGTGACCGGGACGCGAAGCGCCCGTACGGTGGTCGCGATGAACGGAAGCCCTATGGCGACCGCGACCAGAAGCGTCCGTACGGTGGTCATGATGATCGCAAGCCGTACGGCGACCGCGACCAGAAGCGTTCGTACGGCGACCGCGACGCGACCCGTTCGCACGGCAGCAGCGGCGACCGCAAGCCCTACGGCGACCGCGACCAGAGGCGGTCCTACGGCGATCGCGACGCGAAGCGCCCGTACGGTGCCCGGGATGACCGCAAGCCGTATGCCGACCGGGATCAGAAGCGTTCGTACGGCGACCGCGACGCGACCCGTTCGCACGGCGGCAGCGGCGACCGCAAGCCGTACGGCGATCGCGATGCGAAGCGCCCGTACGGCGGTCGTGATGACCGCAAGCCCTACGGTGACCGCGACCAGAGGCGGTCCTACGGCGATCGCGACCAGAAGCGCCCGTACGGCGGCCGGGATGACCGGAAGCCCTATGGCGACCGCGACCAGAAGCGCCCGTACGGCACGCCCGGTTCCGGCCACGCCGGCGGCCGGCACGACGGCGATCGCCGTGGGGCACCGACCGAGGCGTCGCACGAGCGGCACGGCGCGGCCGACCTTCCGGTGCGTCCGCGGCACGACGATCCGTTCCTGCCTGCGGAGATCGAAGCCCGCCAGCTCGACAAGGTGGCCCGCGCCGAGCTCAAGACCCTGAGCAAGGAGAACGCGGACTGGGTCGCACGGCATCTCGTCGCGGCATCCGAGTACCTCGATGACGACCCCGAGCTCGCGCACCAGCACGCGATGTCGGCTGCCCGCCGGGCGGGGCGCATCGCGGTGGTGCGCGAGACCCTTGCGATCACGGCATATGCGACGGGCGACTTCTCGCTCGCACTTCGCGAGTTGCGCACCTACCGTCGCATCTCCGGCAACAACGACCAGCTTCCGTTGATGGTCGACAGCGAGCGCGGCGTCGGTCGTCCCGATCGCGCCCTCGAGGTCGGTCGCGCGGTGGACCGCAACGAACTGCCGGTGGCCGTGCAGGTCGGCTTGGCGATCGCGATGTCCGGTGCGCGGCTCGACCTCGGCCAGCCGGAGCTCGCGCTCGCGGAGCTCGAGATCCCGCAACTCGACCCCGATCGCGCCTTCTCGTACAGCCCCGCGCTCTTCTCCGCCTACGCCGAGGTGCTCGAAGAGCTCGGACGCGACGGCGACGCCTCCCGATGGCGTGTGCTCGCCGCGCGGGCCGAAGCCGCGTTGGCGGGTCCGGCCGAGGCCGAGCTCATCGAGATCTTCGAGCTCGAGTCCGACGAGCCCGCCGACGCCGAAATCGATGACCAGGCGTTCGAGGCCGACGTCGAGATCGGGAACGAGGAGCACGTCGTGGACGGCGACGCCGCGATCGATGAGCTCGTCGCGTCGTCGGAGGACACGGCGTCGGGCGACCCCGGAGACGTGCTCGAGGACGACGTCCGAGCGGTGCTCGCCGAAGGCGACGCTCTCGACGGCGAAGACGCGACCGAGGACTCCGCCGATGGCGCTGTTCCGAGCGAGGACTGAACCCACGACACCGCTCGACGGCGTCGACGCGGTGTTCGCCGATCTCGACGGCGTCGTCTACGCGGGCGCCGGCGCGATTCCGCATGCGGTCGAGAGCCTCAACCTCGCGAAGCGTTCGCGAGCGGTCGGGTACATCACGAACAACGCGTCGCGCAGCGACGCCTCCGTCGCGGGCCACCTCACCGACCTCGGCCTCGAAGCGGCGCCGAACGATGTCGTCACGTCGCCCCAGGCGGCCATGCGACTCCTCGAGGGCCACGTCGCGCCGGGCGCACTCGTGTTCGTCGTCGGCGGCGAGGGCATCGAGGTCGAGTTGCGCAAGCGCGGCTATCGGGTGACGCGGTCGGCCGACGACGGCCCCGATGCCCTCGTGCAGGGGTTCACCCCCGAGATCGGCTGGAAGGACCTCGCCGAGGCCGCGTTCGCCCTGCATGCCGACGACCCGGGCATCGACGGCGCGGATGCCTCGCGCGGAGGCATCCCGTGGATCGCGACGAACATGGACTGGACCATACCCGTCGCCCGCGGCATCGCCCCCGGCAACGGCACCCTCGTCTCGGCCGTGCACACGGCGGTCGGACGACTGCCCCTCGTCGCCGGCAAGCCCGAGACGCCGATCTTCGACGAGGCGCGCCGGCGGTTCGACGCCGCGAACCCGCTGGTGGTCGGCGACCGACTCGACACCGACATCCTCGGGGCGAACCGGGCCGGGATGGCGAGTGCGATCGTGCTCACGGGCATCGACCGGGCGAAGCAGCTGCTCGCCGCCGATGCGGCCAGCCGACCCGACTTCATCCTCTCCGACCTGCGGGGACTTCACGAGCCCTATCCGACGGTCGAGCGCTTGCGGGGCGACGTGGTGCGGGTCGGCGCGGCTCGCGTGCGCCTCGCCGGCAACCGCGTCGAGATCGTCGCCGAGGGCGACGGCGGCCTCGACCTCCTGCGCGCGGCGTGCGCGACGATCTGGGAGTCGGGCATCGGCATCCACGTGCTCGACGTCCCGGCGCGCCTCTACGCGTGATCGACCGCGTGTCGTGCGCGCGAGGTAGCGTGGTCGGGTGAGCATCGACCACGAGCACGACCCGAGCGACTCCTCCGACGAGGTGGCCGAGGGCACCAGGGCCGCCCTGGCCGACATCGAGGGGCTCCCGATCGAGGAGCGCGCGCCGGGTTACGAGGCGCTGGCCGCGCGCCTCCGCGAGGAACTCGAGCAGTCCGACCCGTCGGGCGCACCTCGGTCGTCATGAGCCACGAGCGTCTCGATGCCGCCCTCGCGGCGCGCGGTCTCGTGCGTTCGCGCACGCAGGCGGCCGCACTCATCGCCGAAGGGCGGGTGTCGGTCGACGGTCGCCCCGTCGTGAAGGCGTCGTTCAAGGTCGGACCGGACGCGCAGCTCTCGGTCGAGGCATCCGACCACTACGTCAGCCGTGCCGCGCACAAGCTGGTCGCCGCGCTCGACGGCTTCGCCGTCGACCCGGCGGGCCGCATCGCGCTCGACGCTGGCGCGTCGACCGGCGGCTTCACCCAGGTGCTGCTCGAACGCGGTGCGCGCACCGTGCTCGCCGTCGACGTCGGCCACGGCCAGCTCGCGCCGGAGCTGCACGGCGCGCCCGGTCTGGTGCTCGTCGAGGGCTGCAACGTTCGCGGGCTCACGCCCGATTCGCTCGCGGCGACGACGGGCGTCGACGCGCGTCCCGCCCTCGTGACCGCCGACCTCTCGTTCATCTCGTTGACGACCGTGCTGCCCGCACTGCGCGCGACCGCGACGGCCGACGCCGACCTCGTGCTCCTCGTGAAGCCGCAGTTCGAGGTCGGCCGCGGGGGAGTACGTGAGGGGATCGTCCACGATCCGGCACTGCGCTCGGAGGCGGTCATGAACGTGCTGTGGGCCGCGCACGACCTCGATCTCGGCACCGTCGGCGTCCTGTCCTCCCCAATCGCCGGCTCGCACGGAAACCGCGAGTTCCTCGTCCACCTTCAGGCGACGGGCGGTGCGAATCCGACAGAATGGTCGGGTCGGGTCGACGCGCTGACGAGAGGAGAGCACGGGTGAACGACGCACGCCACTTCCTCGTGGTCTCGCACACGGGCCGGCAGTCCGCGCTCGAGGCGACGGGGGCGGTCTGCACGCAGCTGCTCGCCGCGGGCGCCGTGCCGGTGATCGCCGCCGAGCACTGGGAGGACGTGCACGCCTTCGTGCCCGAGCTCGACGGCGGCGTCGTGCGCTTCGAAGACACCGATCCCGCAAGCATCGAGCTCGTGATCGTGCTCGGCGGCGACGGTACGATCCTTCGCGCAGCCGAGCTCATCCGCGACCACCCCGTGCCGCTGCTCGGCGTCAACCTCGGTCACGTCGGGTTCCTCGCCGAGAGCGAGCGCGACGACCTCGGCTACACCGTCTCCCGGGCGCTCGCGCGCGACTACGTCGTGGAGGAGCGCATGACCCTGTCCGTGCGGGCGAAGGTCGGCTCCGAGGTCGTGTACGAGAGCTGGGCGCTCAATGAGGCGACCGTCGAGAAGGCCGAGCGCGAGCGCATGCTCGAGGTCGTGATCGAGGTCGATCGCCGGCCGCTCTCGTCGTTCGGCTGCGACGGCGTCGTCATGTCGACGCCGACGGGTTCGACCGCCTATTCGTTCTCGGCGGGTGGGCCGGTCGTGTGGCCGAGTCTCGAGGCCCTGCTGCTCGTGCCGCTCAGCGCGCACGCGCTGTTCGCCCGCCCGCTCGTGGTCGGTCCCGAGTCGTCCCTCGCGGTCGAGATCCTGCAGCGCACCGAGACCGCGGCCGTCATCTGGTGCGACGGGCGGCGCACATTCGACCTGCCGCCCGGGGCCAGGGTGATCGTGCGCCGCTCCGACACCCCGGTGCGGCTGGCACGGCTCCATGAGGCGCCGTTCACCGACCGGCTCGTGAACAAGTTCCAGTTGCCGGTGACGGGGTGGCGCGGGCCGGCGGGCCGCGAATGAGCACGAGAGGCCGGGATCCGATGAGGGAGGGCGCGAGTTGATCGAGGAGCTCGGCATCCGCGACCTCGGCGTCATCGCCGAGGCGACGCTGCCGCTCGGGGCCGGGTTCACGGCGGTCACGGGTGAGACGGGCGCAGGCAAGACGATGGTCGTGACCGCGCTCGGGCTGCTGCTCGGCGCTCGCTCCGACGCCGGAGCCGTGCGGTCCGGCGCGAAGCAGGCCTGGGTCGAGGGGCGATGGATCGTGCCCCAAGAGGGAGCAATCGCCGACCGCGTCGCCGAGACCGGCGGCGAGGTCGAGGCCGGCGAGCTGCTGCTCGGACGTTCGGTCTCGTCCGAGGGGCGCAGCCGCGCCGTCGTCGGCGGTCGGAGCGCTCCGGTCGGGGTGCTCTCCGAACTCGGTGACGAGCTCGTGGTGGTGCACGGGCAGGCCGACCAGCAGCGGCTGCGCTCGGCCTCGGCCCAGCGCGACGCACTCGACCGCTTCGCCGGCGCGCCGCTCGCCGAATCGCTCGAGGCGTACCGCGACGTGTTCGACCGCTGGAGGGCCGACGCCGCCGAACTCGCGCGCCTGCGCGACGAGCACGACGCCCGCGCGCGGGAGGCCGAGGCGCTGCGAGCCGACCTCGACGAGGTCGAGGCCGTCGATCCGCAGCCCGGTGAGGACGCCGAACTCCACGAGCGTGCCGAACGGCTCTCGAACCTCGAAGAGCTCCGCCTCGCCGCCGCCCAGGCGAAGGCGCTCGTCTCGGGCGACGAGGTCGTCGACGACGCTCCAGACGCGGTGACGCTCATCGAGGCCGCACGACGGCACCTCGAGCGGGTCGCCGAGCACGACGCGGCGCTCGCACCGATCGCGGAGTCGCTTGCGAACGCCGGCTTCCTCCTGGCCGACGCGGGCACCGAGCTCGCCGGCTACCTCACCGGGCTCGACACCGATGGCGCCCGCGAGCTCGAGCTCGTGCAGGAGCGCCGGGCGGTGCTCGCCGGCCTCATCCGCCG
Organism: Agromyces sp. NPDC127015; assembly: GCF_042725165.1. Taxonomy (NCBI): domain Bacteria; kingdom Bacillati; phylum Actinomycetota; class Actinomycetes; order Micrococcales; family Microbacteriaceae; genus Agromyces; species Agromyces sp. NPDC127015. The sequence continues at coordinate 625,554 of NZ_JBHXDI010000001.1, forward strand.
CCACGGCGATCTCGACGGCGTGCTCGCGTTCCGGCGCGACGGCGGGCTGCGACTCGTCGAGCTCGACGGCGACGACGAACGCATCGCCGAGCTCGACATCGCCGTCGCCGAGCTCGCGGCCGAGGTCGATCGACTCGCCACCCGCATCACCGAGCAGCGCACCGAGGCGGCCGCGCGGCTCGCCGAGGCCGTGACGCACGAACTCGCGGCCCTGGCCATGCCCGACGCGGTGCTGAGCGTCAGCGTGGAGCCGAGCGCCGAGCCGACGACGCACGGGCGCGACCACGTCGCCATCCTGCTGCGGCCGCATCCCGGTGCCGAGCCCCGCTCGGTCTCGCGCGGCGCGTCCGGCGGCGAGCTCTCGCGGGTCATGCTCGCGATCGAGGTCGTGATCGCCGGCACCGACCCCGTGCCCACGTTCGTCTTCGACGAGGTCGACGCGGGTGTCGGCGGCGCCGCGGCCATCGAGATCGGGCGTCGCCTCGCCCGCCTCGCCGAACGCTCGCAGGTCATCGTCGTCACCCACCTCGCCCAGGTCGCCGCGTTCGCGACGAACCACCTGAGCGTCGTCAAGGGCACCGACGGCGCGGTCACCGCGTCGAGCGTGCGACAGCTGCAGGGCGCCGAGCGCGAAGCCGAGATGGCGCGGTTGCTCTCGGGGCTCGCCGATTCCGAGAGCGGGCTCGCGCACGCGCGGGAGTTGCTCGAGATCGCCTCCGAACGGGCGGCCTGAGATCACCGGCCGCAGGGCCGAACCGACCGGGGCCGATCGGCCCCGCACGACGAAGGGGGAGCGCGTGGGGCATGTCGCGGCAAGCGATCGGGAACGTGGGTTAGAATACAAGCCCGTGGTGGATGAACGCGGAAGAGCGCAGAGCGCAGACAATAACGACACGACCAAGCACATCTTCGTGACCGGTGGTGTCGTTTCTTCGTTGGGCAAGGGACTCACCGCCGCGAGCCTCGGCAACCTGCTGACGGCGCGCGGCCTCCGGGTGGTCATGCAGAAGCTCGACCCCTATCTCAACGTCGACCCCGGCACGATGAATCCGTTCCAGCACGGCGAGGTCTTCGTGACCGACGACGGCGCTGAGACCGACCTCGACATCGGCCACTACGAGCGCTTCCTCGACATCGACCTGTCGCAGGCGGCGAACGTCACGACCGGCCAGATCTATTCGACGGTCATCGCGAAGGAGCGTCGCGGCGAGTACCTCGGAGACACGGTGCAGGTGATCCCGCACATCACCGACGAGATCAAGCGCCGCATGCGCCTGCAGGCGACCGAGAGCCCGAAGCCCGACGTCATCATCACGGAGATCGGCGGCACGGTCGGCGACATCGAGTCGCAGCCGTTCATCGAGTCCGCGCGCCAGGTGCGTCACGAGCTCGGCCGCAAGAACGTGTTCTTCGTGCACGTCTCGCTCGTGCCGTTCATGGGCGCCTCGGGCGAGCAGAAGACGAAGCCGACCCAGCACTCGGTCGCAGCGCTGCGCTCGATCGGCATCCAGCCCGACGCGCTCGTGCTCCGCAGCGACCGCCCCGTCACCGAGTCGAACAAGCGCAAGATCGCGCTCATGTGCGACGTCGACGAGGCCGCCGTGGTGAACGCGGTCGACGTGCCCTCGATCTACGACATCCCGACGATGCTGCACGAGCAGGGCCTCGACTCGTACCTCATCGACGCGCTCGGTCTCGGCGAGAAGGCCGACGCCGTCGACTGGTCGGGCTGGAGCGACCTGCTTCGCGTCGTCCACGACCCCAAGCACGAGGTGAGGATCGGACTGGTCGGCAAGTACATCGACCTGCCCGACGCGTACCTCTCGGTGACCGAGGCGCTCCGCGCAGGCGGTTTCGCGAACGACGCGAAGGTCAACATCGAGTGGATCCCGTCCGACGAGTGCCAGACGCCCGAGGGGGCGCAGAAGCACCTCGCCCATCTCGACGGCATCTGCGTGCCCGGCGGGTTCGGCGTGCGCGGCATCGAGGGCAAGCTCGGTGCGTTGCACTTCGCGCGCGACAACGGCATTCCCGTGCTCGGCCTGTGCCTCGGCCTGCAGTGCATGGTCATCGAGTACGCGCGCAACGTCGCGGGACTGCCAGGTGCGTCGTCGAGCGAGTTCGACCCCGACACCGAGTTCCCGGTCATCGCGACGATGGAGGAGCAGGTCGAGATCATCTCGGGCGGCGACCTCGGCGGCACGATGCGACTCGGCCTCTACCCGGCGAAGCTCGGCGAGGGCACGATCGCGGCCGAGCTGTACGGCTCGACCGATGTCAGCGAGCGCCACCGGCACCGCTACGAGGTCAACAACGCGTACCGCGATCGCATCGCCGAGGCGGGCCTCGTGTTCTCCGGGCTCTCGCCCGACCGCAACCTCGTCGAGTACGTCGAGCTTCCGCGCGACGTGCACCCGTTCTACGTCGGCACGCAGGCGCACCCCGAACTGCGCAGCCGCCCGAACGACGCGCACCCGCTGTTCCGCGGCCTCGTCGGCGCAGCGCTCGAGCGTCAGCAGGCGAGCCGCCTCTTCGACGTCAACAATGGCTGAAGCTGCTGACGCGGCCGTCGGCGGGTCGTTCGATCGACTCGCCGACGACCCCGTCGAACTCGCGATCATCGAGAGCGAGGAGGTCTTCGCCGGTCGGGTCTGGAGCATCCGGCGCGAGACCTTCGAGCTCGGCGGCGCGCCGATCGTGCGCGAGTTCATGGACCACACGGGCGCCGTCGGCGTGCTCGCGCTCGACGAGCACGACCGTGCGCTGCTCATCAAGCAGTACCGCCACCCGGTGCGCATGCGCGACTGGGAGATCCCGGCGGGTCTCCTCGACGTCGCGGGCGAGGACCCGCTCGCAGCCGCGCAGCGCGAGCTCGCCGAAGAGGCCGACCTCGAAGCATCCGAGTGGGCGGTGCTCGCCGACTTCGCGACCTCTCCCGGGGGCAGCGACGAGGTCATCCGCGTCTACCTCGCGCGCGGTCTGCGCGCGAGGCCCGAGGCGTTCGACCGCGAAGACGAAGAGGCCGAGCTCGAGACGCGGTGGGTGCCGCTCGACGAGTGCGTCGACGCGGTGCTCGAGCGGCGCGTGCACAACGGCCCTCTGGCGATCGCGGTGCTCGCCGCGCACGCGGTGCGCGGCCGCGGGTGGCGCGGCCTCGGCGAGGCGGATGCCCCGTGGCCGAGTCGCACCGCACCGGTACGGGGCGCGTCGGCACCGTGACGACCGCCGCGCGGGTCGACGGGTACCTGCGGCATCTCGCCGTGGAGCGCGGCCTGTCGCGCAATACGACGGCGTCGTACCGGCGCGACCTCGCGATCTACGCCGGTTGGCTCGCCGACCGCGGCCCGGGCGACCTCGACCGGGTCACCGAACGCGACCTGTCCGACTTCGTGCGCTTCCTCGGCGCCGAGCGCGATCCCGTGCTCGCGACCTCCTCCGTCGCACGAGTGCTGTCCGCCGTGCGCGGGCTGCACCGGTTCCTCGCCGAGGAGGGCGAGCTCGCCTCCGACGTGTCGCGCGAGCTGCGCCCCCCGAAGCTCCCGGCCCGGCTCCCCAAGGCGATCCCGGTCGAAGACGTCGAGGCGCTCATCGCCGCCGCGGGCGGTGACGAGCCGGCGCAACTGCGCGACGCCGCCCTGCTCGAACTCCTCTACGCGACCGGCGCCCGCGTGACCGAGGCGATCTCGCTCAACGTCGACGACCTCATCGACGACGAGGTCGTCCGCCTGTTCGGCAAGGGCGGCAAACAGCGGGTCGTGCCGCTCGGCAGCTACGCCAGGCGGGCGATCGGCGCCTACCTGGTGCGCGCCCGGCCGGTCTTCTCGGCGCGCGGGCAGGCGACTCCGGCCCTGTTCCTCGGTGTGCGCGGCCGGCGGCTCTCGCGCCAGGCGGCGTGGGACGTCATCCGCGCAGCGGCAGAACGGGCGGGGATCGAGGCATCCGTCTCACCGCACACCCTTCGCCACTCGTTCGCGACCCACCTGCTCGAGGGCGGGGCCGACGTGCGGGTCGTGCAGGAGCTGCTCGGGCACTCGTCGGTCGCGACCACGCAGATCTACACGCTCGTCACAGCCGATACACTCCGGGAGATGTACACGGCAGCACACCCACGTGCTCGCTAGAATCGACCAAGCCCAGATCCGAACAGGGCCGACAGCGAGCGGCCCCGGCCCCAGGAGAGAAGACGACACGTGACGCAGCACAAGCACGACTCGGCGGACGGGATCGCTTCGCTGGAGCCGGAGCTGGGTCCGACGGGTCGTCCGCACCGCGAGTTCCCCGATCCGAAGCCGCTCACGTCGCACGGGCCCGCGCGCATCATCGCCCTGTGCAACCAGAAGGGCGGCGTGGGCAAGACCACGACGACGATCAACCTCGGCGCGACCCTCGCCGAGTACGGCCGCCGCGTGCTCGCGATCGACTTCGACCCGCAGGGCGCGCTGTCGGCCGGTCTCGGGGTGCAGACGCACGACGTGCCGACGATCTACGACCTGCTCCTCTCGCGCCAGCTCGAGCCGAAGGACGCGATCCAGCAGACGACCGTCGAGGGCCTCGACGTCATCCCGGCGAACATCGACCTCTCGGCGGCCGAGGTGCACCTCGTCACCGAGGTCGCCCGTGAGCAGATCCTCGCGGGCGTCCTGCGCCGCGTCGCACCCGACTACGACGTCATCCTCATCGACTGCCAGCCGTCGCTCGGGCTCCTGACCGTGAACGCGCTCACGGCGAGCCACGGCGTCGTCATCCCGCTCGAGTGCGAGTTCTTCGCGCTCCGCGGCGTCGCCCTGCTCATCGAGACGATCGACAAGGTGCGCGACCGCCTCAACCCGGCCATCGCGCTCGACGGCATCCTCGCGACGATGTACGACGCTCGCACGCTGCACTCGCGCGAGGTGCTCGAGCGGGTCGTCGACGCGTTCGGCGAAAAGGTGCTCGAGACGGTGATCACACGCACGGTGAAGTTCCCCGACGCGACGGTCGCGGCGACGCCGATCACCGAGTTCGCTCCCGAGCACCAGGCCTCGAAGGCGTACCGGCAGCTCGCGAGGGAGCTGGTCTTCCGTGGCGCGGTCGCCTGAGCGGGCGCCCGCCGACGAGGCTGCATCAACCGACGGCGCCGCGGTGACGGATGCCTCGGCCGGGGGCGACGACGCCGGGTTCCGGGTCGCACTGACCAACTTCGAGGGGCCCTTCGACCTGCTGCTCTCGCTCATCGCGAAGCACGAGCTCGACATCACCGAGGTCTCGCTCTCGAAGGTGACCGACGAGTTCATCTCCTACCTGAAGGGCCTCGACTCCGAGGAGGAGCTCGACCGTGCGAGCGAGTTCCTCGTGGTGGCGGCGACGCTGCTCGACCTCAAGGTGGCGGGCCTGCTGCCGCAGGGCGAACTCGTCGACGCCGAGGACGTCGCGCTGCTCGAGGCGCGCGACCTGCTGTTCGCCCGCCTGCTGCAATACCGCGCCTTCAAGGAGGCGGCTCGATGGTTCAGCGGTGAGCTCGACGCCGAGGCCCTGCGCCACGCTCGCACCGTGCGGCTCGAGGAGAAGTTCCGGCAGCGGGCGCCCGAGCTCGTGTGGACGCTCTCGGCCGATGACTTCGCCGCGCTCGCGACGCTCGCCCTCACCCCGCGCGAGATCCCGGTCGTCGGGCTCGACCACCTGCACGCGCCGCTCGTGTCGATCCGCGAGCAGGCCGCTCAGGTCGTCGCCGTGCTGCGCCGCGGCGAACCGGTGACCTTCCGACAGTTGATCGCCGGGGTCGCCCAGCGGGGCGTCGTCGTCGCGCGCTTCCTCGCCGTGCTCGAGCTGTACCGGCACGCGGCGATCGGCTTCGACCAGATCGAGCCGCTCGGCGAGCTGACCTTGCACTGGGCCGCCGAGCACTGGTCCGACGAGAACCTCGAGAGCCTGGGGGCCGACTATGACGAATGAGACCACGCACGCGGAGGAGGGCGTCGAGTCGGCGCCGCCCGCCGTGTCCGGCGACGGCCCGGAATCGCCGACGCCGTCGGCTCCTCACCCTGCCGACGACGGCCCCGAACTGTCGGTGGCGACCCCGCTCGATGTGCCCGGCCAGCCACGCCTCGACCTCGACCGCGCGATCGAGGCGATCCTGTTCATCGCCGACGAGCCGCAGAGCGTCGTCCACCTCGCGGCTGCGGTCGCCCGTCCGGTCGCCGAGGTGCGCGCCTCGATCGCACGACTGCGCGACGACTACGACGGCGGCGCCGCGTCGGGCGAGCCGCGCACGGACCTCGCCGCCGAGGAGGCGACGGCACGAGGCATCCGTCGCGCCTTCGAGCTCCGCGAGGTCGGCGGCGGCTGGCGGTTCTACGTGCGCGGCGAGTACGACGCCCTCGTCACCGACTTCGTGGTGACCCAGTCGTCGACGCGGCTCTCGCAGGCCGCGCTCGAGACGCTGTCGGTGATCGCCTACAAGCAGCCGATCTCACGCTCGCAGGTCGCGTCGATCCGGGCCGTCAACGTCGACTCGGTCGTGCGCACGCTGCTCGGCCGTGGGCTCGTCACCGAGGTCGACACCGACCCCGAGACCGGGGCGATCCTCTACGGCACGACCGAGTTGCTGCTCACCAACCTCGGCATCAACTCACTCGACGAGCTGCCGCCGATCTCGCCGCTGCTCGACGACGGACAGGGAGGATTCGACCTCGATGGCTGAATCGGAAGTCGCAGGCGTGCGCCTGCAGAAGGTGCTCGCCGCCGCCGGCGTTGCGAGCCGGCGCGTCGTCGAGGAGTACATCCTCGCGGGACGCATCGAGGTGAACGGCCGCATCGTCACCGAGCTCGGCACGCGAATCGACCCCGAGAGCGACCTCGTCTCGGTCGACGGCGTCGCCGTGCAGCTCGACACCGCGAAGCGCTACTACATGCTCAACAAGCCGACGGGCGTCGTCTCGTCGATGCGCGACGAGCAGGGGCGCCCCGACCTCCGCAGGTTCACCGACGACCTCGAGGAGCGCGTCTACAACGTCGGCCGGCTCGACGCCGAGACGAGCGGCCTGCTCGTGCTCACGAACGACGGCGAGCTCGCGCACGTGCTCGCGCACCCGTCGTTCGGGGTCGAGAAGACCTACGTCGCGAAGGTGCGCGGCCGGCTCACCCCGCAGACGCTGCAGCGACTCAAGCAGGGCATCGAGCTGGACGACGGCCCGATCAAGGCCGATCGCGCGAAGATCCTGCAGACGCAGGGCGACGACAAGCACACGATCGTCGAGATCACCCTGCACTCGGGCAAGAACCGCATCGTGCGTCGCATGCTGAAGGCGGTCGGCCACCCGGTCGTCGACCTCGTGCGTCGCCAGTTCGGCCCCCTGCACCTCGGTACACTGAAGGCCGGTCAGCTGCGGGAGCTGACGAAGGACGAACGCGGCCGGCTGCTCACCATCGCCAGGGCCGCAGGTGGCGGCGCACCCGCCCGAGAGGGGCACTGACGTGGTCGAATCGCGGCTCACCGGCCCGGTGCGCGTCGTCGGTGCCGGCCTGCTCGGCACGAGCGTCGCACTGGGGCTGCGGGGCCGAGGCCTCGACGTGATCCTCGCCGACGCCTCGCCGACGCACGTGGCGATCGCGACCGATCTCGGCGCCGGGCGTCCCGCCCGGCCCGACGACGCGCCCCAGCTCATCGTGGTCGCGGTGCCGCCCGACGTGACGGCGCGCGTCGTCGCCGACGAGCTCGCGGCGTTCCCCGACGCGATCGTGACCGACGTCGCGAGCGTGAAGGCCGGGATCCTCGACGAACTCGTCGACCGCGGCGCCGACGTCTCGCGGTACATCGGCTCGCATCCGCTCGCCGGGCGCGAACGCGGCGGCCCGCTCGCCGCCCGAGCCGACCTCTTCGCGGGCCGGCCCTGGGTCGTCGCCGCGCACGACGCGATCAGCTACCAGCGCGCCGGGGCGATCGACGACCTGATCCTCGACCTCGGGGCGACCCTCGTCGAAATGACCCCGGACGAGCACGACCGCGGGGTCGCCCTCATCTCGCACGTGCCGCAGGTCGTGGCGAGCGTCATGGCCCGCCGGTTCATCGACGCGCCCAATGCGGCGCTCGGGCTCGCAGGGCAGGGCGTGCGCGACGTCACCCGCATCGCCGCGAGCGACCCCGACCTCTGGGTGCAGATCCTCGGCGCGAACTCGGCGCCCGTCCGCGACATCCTCGTCGCCTTCCGCGACGACCTCGACCGCTTCATCGACGCGCTCGGCGATCCGGCGGCACCCGGCGCCCGGCGCCGCGTCGCCGAGGAGTTGACCGGTGGCAACACCGGCGTCTCGCGCCTGCCGGGCAAGCACGGCACCGACAAGCGCTTCACGACCGTCGTCGTCATGGTCGACGACCGGCCGGGCCAGTTGGCGCGGCTGCTCGCCGAGATCGGCGAGATCGGCGTCAACCTCGAAGACCTGCGGCTCGAGCACTCGCCTGGACGACAGGTCGGCCTCGCAGAAGTGCAGGTCGTACCCGAGGCAGCCGACCGACTGACCCATGAGCTGGCCGAGCGCGGCTGGCGCATCGCCGGCTGAGCCGGCCCGAACCACCACCAAATGGAGGCATCCGTGGAGATCCCCGTCGTCGTCGCCGTCGATGGCCCCGCCGGCAGCGGCAAGTCGAGCGTGTCGAAAGCCGTCGCCAAGCGACTCGGGTACGGATTCCTCGACACCGGCGCGGCGTATCGCGCGTTCGCCTGGCACGTCGAGGCGTCGGGCGTGGACACCGACGACGCGGACTCCGTCGTCGCGTGCCTCGCGAGCTTCGACTACCGCATCGGCACCGACCCGGCCGGATACCGCGTGCACGTCGGAGCGACCGACGTGACCGAGGCGATCCGCGACCCGCAGATCTCGGCTGTCGTGAGCCGTGTCGCCCGCGTGCCGGAGGTGCGCACGCACCTCATCGAGCTGTTCCGGTCGATCATGACCGCCGAGGTGCGCCCCGGCATCGTCGTCGAGGGTCGCGACATCACGACCGTCGTCGCCCCCGACGCGCCGGTGCGCGTGCTGCTCACGGCCTCCGAGGAGGTGCGGATGGCCAGGCGCGCCGCCGAGCTCATCGGCAGCTCGGTCGATGCCGTCGGCGAGGCCATGCGCAAGCGCGACGCCGCCGACTCGAAGGTGGTCGAGTTCATGACCGCCGCCGAGGGCGTCACGACCGTCGACTCGACCGAACTCGACTTCGACCAGACCGTCGACGCGATGATCGCGGTCGTCGAGGGCCGCGCCTGACGAGGCCCGATCCGGTCGTTCCCGCGACCGCCCCGTCACGCGGGAGACCGCGGCGGCATCCCGAGTTCCCAGCCGGCATACGGCAGACTGGTAGCCGCGCGCATTCGCGCCCACGATCTTTCCAGGAGACAGCATGACCGACCAGCGCGACGAGAACCTGCGCGACGAGTACGGCGACGTCGCGGACGACGGCCTGGCCGAGCGGCTCGCCGACGTCGACGACGAGCTCGCCGAGCAGCGGGCGGCAGCCCTGCGCTCGGGCCTCAGCGACTACGAGCTCGACGACGACGACCTCGAGGTGCTCGAGCTCTCGGAGGAGGGCGAGGAGGGCATCCGATACCTGCCCGCCCTTCCGGTCATCGCGATCGTCGGTCGCCCGAACGTCGGCAAGTCGGCGCTCGTGAACCGCATCCTCGGTCGCCGCGAGGCCGTCGTCGAGGACACCCCCGGCGTCACCCGTGACCGTGTCTCGTACAAGGGCGAATACCTCGATCGTCGTTTCACGCTCGTCGACACCGGCGGCTGGGAGCCCGACGCGAGGGGCATCGACGCCTCGGTCGCAGCCCAGGCCGAGGTCGCGATCGACCTCTGCGACGTCGTGCTCTTCGTCGTCGACGCGACCGTCGGCGCCACTGCGACCGACGAGCACGTGGTGCGCCTGCTGCGCAAGACGAAGAAGCCCGTCTTCCTCGTCGCGAACAAGGTCGACGACGCCCGCCAGGAGCCCGAGGCCGCTGCGTTGTGGAACCTCGGACTCGGTGAGCCGTATCCGGTCTCCGCCTTGCACGGCCGCGGCGTGGCCGACATGCTCGAGCAGGTCTTCAAGGTGCTGCCGCAGGTCTCTGCGGTCGCGAAGGAGGAGTTCGGCGGCCCCCGCCGGGTCGCCATCGTCGGCCGGCCGAATGTCGGCAAGAGCTCGCTGCTCAACAAGGCCGCAGGCGAGGAGCGGGTGGTCGTCAACGACCTGGCCGGCACCACGCGCGATCCCGTCGACGAGCAGATCGAGCTCGGCGGGAAGATCTGGCGGTTCGTGGACACGGCGGGCATCCGCCGCAGGGTGCACCTGCAGCAGGGCGCCGACTTCTACGCGTCGCTGCGCACGCAGGCCGCCCTCGAGAAGGCCGAGGTCGCGGTCGTGCTGCTCGATGTGACGCAGCCGATCTCCGAGCAGGACGTGCGCATCATCGACCTCGTGCTCGAGTCGGGTCGTGCGCTCGTGCTCGCCTACAACAAGTGGGACCAGCTCGACGACGACCGCCGCCGTTACCTCGAGCGGGAGATCGAGCAGGACCTGCACCACGTGACGTGGGCGCCCCGGGTGAACATCTCGGCGCGCACCGGCCGTCATCTCGAGAAGCTCGTCCCCGCGCTCGAGACCGCGCTCGAGGGTTGGGACACCCGTGTCCCGACCGGCAAGTTCAACGCCTTCCTCACCGAGCTCACCCAGGAGCACCCGCATCCGGTGCGCGGCGGCAAGCAGCCGCGCATCCTGTTCGGCACCCAGGCGGGCAGCCGCCCGCCGACATTCGTGCTGTTCACGACGGGGTTCCTCGACCCGGGCTACCGCCGCTTCATCCAGCGGCGCCTGCGCGAGGTCTACGGCTTCGAGGGCACGCCGATCGTCGTGAACATGCGCGTGCGCGAACGCCGCCAGCGCTAGCGTCGGCGGCACGGGGAGCGGCCCATGGAGGTCACCGTCCGGGTGAAGCCCGGCAGTCGCAAGGGTCCGCTCGTCGAGGCGACCGACGACGACCCGGCGGCGTCGCTGACCGTCTTCGTGCGCGAGCGCGCCGTCGACGGTGCGGCGAACGCCGGCGTCGTCGCGGCGATCGCGTCGCACTTCGGCGTGCCGAAGCGCGACGTCGAGATCGTGCGCGGCGCGACCGCGCGCGTCAAGCGGGTGCGGGTCGACCTCGGGGCGCCCGATGCATGAGGATGCCTCCGGCCGGGCGCGCGCGGTCGTCATCGCAGCCCTCGCGGAGTATTCGGCCCGGCTCTCGGCGCTCGCTCCGGCGGTGTCCGCTGACGAACACGACGCGGTGCACCAGGCGAGAGTGCTCGTCCGCCGGATTCGCAGCGTGCTCGCCGCGTACCGGAGGCTGTTCGACCGCGCCGAGGTCGCTCGCGTTCGCGACGAACTCGCCGGGCTCGGCGATGAGCTCGGCCGCGTGCGGGATCTCGAGGTGCGGGTCGCCCAGGCGGAGGCGCGCCTCGATGCCCGGGTGCCCGCCGCGATGCGGAGGCGACTCGTCGACGACGTCCGAGCCCGGCACCGACGTGCGCATGCGCGACTCGTCGCGGGGCTCAGCTCCGGCGGTCCGATGGCGGCGCCGATCGATGGGTTCCTCGCCGCCCAGGCGCCGGCGCGGCGCGGCGAGCCCGAGACCCGGGCGGCGCTCGAGGTGGGGCTGGCCGGGCCGCTCGTGGCGGAGGCAGCGCGCGTGAGACGGGCATGGGCACGGGCAGGAAGCGACCTCGCATCGCTGCATCGCCTTCGCCGAGCCGCGCGACGACTGCGTTACGCCGTGGACGCCGTGACCGACGGGCCGGTGCCGGTGTTCGGCGATGAGGCGCGGGCCGTCTCGGTCGCGGCGGAGGCGGTGCAGGACCTGCTGGGTGCGCATCGGGATGCATGCCTGTTCGCCGACGATCTCGCCGCCATCGGCGGCGACGGCGACGGTGGCGGTGGTGGCGGTGGCCAGGCGTCGATCGCCGCGTACCGCGAGCTCGCGGCGGCTGTGCAGGCCGAGGCTGCCGCTCGGTTGCGCGGGCTGCCCGCTGCGATCGACGAGCTGCACGTGCGCGCGCGGGTGTTCGAGCGCGTCGGTGACTGACGCGTGGGCTCGATCAGAGTTCGCGGATGATCGCCGCCCGTTGGGCCTCGTACTCGCCCGGGGATACGACACCGCGATTCCGCAGGTCGTCGAGCTCTCGGAGGCGCGCTTCGACCGACCGTGGGAGCGCGGCGGCGCGGTCGTCGACTGCGCCCTGGCGTCGGGTGACGAGCACGATGGGGACGACGATCGCGGCGACGACCAGCGCGAACACGAGCAGCACCCCGAAGATGACGAGGACGTGCCAACCACCCATTCCGTAGAACATGAGGTCATCGTAGCGCCGCCCGTACGCGCGATGCCGGCAGGTTCGCCCCGCCTTCCCCGCCTCAGTCGAGCTGGAGTTGCATGATCGCGCGATCGGGCCGCGGACGCGCCACCTCGTTGAAACCGGCGTCGACGAACATCGAGACGGTGCCGTGGTAGAGGTCGGCGGCAGGGGTCTTCGCCCGCTCGGCCGGATCGACGGCGTACCCTTCGAGCACGCGGGCGCCGTTCGCGCGCGCGTAGTCGACGGCGGCGACGGCGAGCGCACGACCGACGCCCCGCATGCGGTACTCACGGGGGACGACGAAGCACGACACGGCCCAGACGCTCTCGTCGTCGAAATCGGGCTCGGGGGTCGCACCGGCGATGATGCGACTGCGCTGCAAGCGGGGGAGCCTCGGCCGCGGCTCGACGGCGCACCAGCCGACCGGGGTCTCGTCGTCGTAGGCGAGGAGGCCCGGACCGGTGCCGGACGCCTCGAGCTGATGATGCAGGAGGTCTCTCATGTCGTCGGGGGACGCGGTGCGCCAGTCGGCGGGCGGGAGCTTGAACCACTGGCACCAGCACCGGGCGGGGTCGCCCTTCGTGCCGAACACGGCCTCGACATCGGCGAACGGGACATCGCCCGCCGGCACGACGCGTAGCGGATTCGGCTCGAGCTCACCGCTCAGATCGCTCATCATGGAGCCCACGCTAGCGGTCACCACCGACATCGCCACGGCGAATCGTGAATGTAGGTAACAATGCAGTAGACTCACGATATGACGCCCGAGATCACCGTGCTCGATCGCCTCCTGGAGGTGAGCGAACTCTTCCAGAAGGACATGGCGCGCGCGTTCGCGGGCACCCCGCTCACGCCCTCGCGCGTGCGGGTGCTCTGGGATCTCGCGGCGAACGGCCCCTCGACCCAGCACGCGCTCGCGGCCCGGCTCGAGGTGAGCCCCCGCAACGTCACGGGCCTCGTCGATGCGCTCGAGGCGGGTGGATACGTCCTGCGTTCGCCCCATCCGCATGATCGCCGGGCGATCGTCGTCTCGCTCGAGCCATCCGCAGCGACACTGATGGCGAACATGCAGCAAGAGCATGCCGACCTCACGGCCGATCTGCTCGGCGCGGTCGCGCCGGGCGACCGAGCGGCGCTCGAGCGCGGCATCACCGCCATCGCCGAGCGCCTCCGCGACCTCGTCGCGAAGGCGGCCGCCGGCCCGGCGGGTGCGTCGTGAGCACCGCGGTGGGCACCGACCGCGCGGCCTCCGGCTTGCGCGGCGCCTGGGAGGTCGTGAAGCGGGCGCTTCGAATGGAACTCGCCATCTACGCGAGCATCGGGCGATTCATCGCCCGGCGCCCCGCGATCGAGCGCGGCGGCGCGGGGTTCGGCTACCACCGGCCGGTGCTGACGGTGCTCATCATCTTCATCGTGCTGTCGGCGGTGGAGATCCCGATCTTCGATCTCGTCGTGCACCGCTGGCCGGCCGTGCGCATACCCCTCCTCGTGCTCGGCATCTGGGGGCTCACGTGGATGCTCGGGCTCCTCTGCGCCTACCTCGTCCGGCCGCACACGGTCGGCCCGGCCGGCATCCGGGTGCGTGCCGGGCTCGAGACCGACGTGCTGCTGCGATGGGACGACATCGCCTCGGTGGCGCGTCGACTGCGCGTCGACGAGCCCAAGTCCCCGAAGATCGTCGAGACGGGCGACGGTGCGGATGCCGCGCGGATGCTGCTGCTGCGCGTCAACAACGAGACCGTCATCGAGATCGAGCTCGAGCGGCCCACCCCGGTGCTGCTGCCCGGGCACGGTGCCGCCGGGGGAGCGCAGCTCGTCGACGCGGTGCGCATCTGGGTCGACGATCCGACGGCGTTCATGGACGAGGTGCGCACGTACCTCTAGCGCTCGGCGACCGGGAACCGCCCGGCCTCGATCGCCGCGCAGAAGGCCTCGTAGTCGGCGCGCGACTGCTCGGCGTACGCGAGCGACCACTCGGCGATCGCCTCGTCGAACCGTTTGCTCCGGCCCGTGTATCCGGCGATGAACCCGGCTCGCGGGCTCTGGGAGTGCGCACGGGCGAGCTTCGTCGCGCAGGCCTCGACGTAGTCGAAGAACGCCGGTCGATCGAGGTCGGCGAGGTCGAACGAGGCGTTCAGATCGCGGAACTGGCGCACGTAGTATCCCCGGCCCTCGACGGTGATGTGCCCGAGGAACAGGTCGGAGGTGGACTGCAGGATCCGCTGCAGCGTGACCACCCGTGCGCCGCCCGTGAGTTCGTCGATCCGGGCCGACGGCGGCCGGTCTTCGCGATCGCGCAGTCCGCCGAACTCGTCGAGCACCGACCGGCCCGCCTCCTTGACCTGCAGGATGACGACGTCGCCGTGCGATCCGGCGAAGACGACGATGAAGCACCGGGTGCCGACGCTGCCCACGCCGACGACTCGGCGAGCGACATCCGTCGCCGTGTACTGGGACATGAGCATCGCGACGTCGGGCGGAACGGTGCGCAGGTAGTCCTCGACGATGCCGCCCAGGCGCGCCTCGATCTCGGCGGGCACGTGGGTCAGCGTGGGCGGCTGCTCGCGGATGAACGGCGCCCCCGAGGCATCCCGATCCATGATCTTGGCCGCGACCCGCTCGGACGTGCGCTTGGACGCGTCCTTCACGACGCGCCGGATCGCGAGGCGCGAACTGGCGTGCCTGCCGCCGGCGGGGTTGCCGAGGTCGCGGAGGTAGAACCGCTCGACGGGGGAGAGGTCGGTCATGCGGTGGATGCTTCGCCGGTAGGCCGCGACCGCGTGAGCCGCCGCCTCGCGGCCGGTGTCGTCGTCGAACCCGTTCGACCGGGCGCCGATCACGACGCTCGTGGCCAGGCGCTTGAGGTCCCACTCCCACGGGGCGAGCGATGCCTCGTCGAAGTCGTTCAGGTCGAACACGAGGCTGCGGTCGGGCGCGGCGAAGACGCCGAAGTTGCTGATGTGCGCATCGCCGCAGGCGACGACGAAGAAGCCCGTGTCGATCGAGCTCGCCAGGTCGGCCGCCTGCAGCGCGGCCGTGCCGCGGAAGAACGCGAATGGGCTCTCGGCCATGCGCGCCATGCGGAGCGGCACGAGCGCCTGCAGCCGGTCGGCGTTCTGGCGCTCGATGATGCCGAGCGGGTCGCGATGCTCGGGTGGTTCGTAGCGCGCGTGCCTCGAGCGCTTCGCATGCTGCCGCGCCTCGCGCCCTGCCTCGCGGTAGGAGTCGCGCGCAGCGACCGTGCCGTGCTCGTAGCGGAGTCGCCCCACGGGGTCGGTCGTCGACATGGCTCGATCGTGCCACAGGCGTGTGTCGGGGGATAGGCCGCGAGCGGGGGTGCAGGTGTCGACGTGCGCGCGTGCACGAGCACCCCTCCGGATACCGCTATGATGGTCAAGTTGCCTCGGCGAGATGCCGGAGCATCGGGCTGTGGCGCAGCTTGGTAGCGCACTTGACTGGGGGTCAAGGGGTCGCAGGTTCAAATCCTGTCAGCCCGACCAGAAAGTCCCGGAAACCTAAGGGTTTCCGGGACTTTTGAGGTTAAGAGATTTGATCCTCCCATCGAAAACCCATCGTTTTCGCACCGCTGAGCACGATCAGCCCCGACTGCCGTACGGCAGGGGGCGGATGTTCCCGGTCGACGTTGGTCGCTGCGGCGCCGCGGGCGCACCTACGGCACATGGACACCATGAACGAATCGCAGATCGTTGCCGCTTCAGCTCCCGCTTCTGTTTCTGTCGACGGCTGGGGGCTCGACCGTTTGATGGACATCACCGAGTTGGCGGCCTACCTCGGCGTGCCGGTCTCGACCGTCTACGACTGGCGGACCCATGGGAAGGGCCCGGTGGCGTACCGCTTCGGCAAGCACCTGAAGTTCGCTGTCGCAGATGTGCGGGCGTGGGTCGCCGAGCAGCGCGAGTCCGCATAGCCGCGCCGACGCAGCGAACGGTGGTGAGCTGAGATGGGCCGGCCACGACTGTCGATCGGCACGTTCGGAGACATCACGACCCGGGCGACGCGATCCGGCAGATTCGAGGCGCGCACACGGTTCAGAGACTGGGATGGGCGCACGCGGATAGTCCAGGCCACCGGCGACAGCGCGAAGGCGGCGGAAAGCGCGCTGAAGGCGAAGTTGGTCGGGCGTTCGGAAGTGCACCTGGCCTCGGGGCACGGCCACTTGACGCCCGACAGCCCCTTCGGCGACCTTGTGGCGTACTGGCTGCAGGACATCGATCTCGAGGGCCGGATCTCGCGGACGACCCGGATGCTGTACGAGCGGAACATGCGCACCCTCGTGTTGCCCGTGTTCGAGCACCTCACCCTCCGCGAGATCGGCGTCGCTCGCTGCGACCGGTTCATCAAGGAGCAGGCGAGGATCTCGTACAACCGTGCGAAACAATCCCGTGTCGTGCTGCGGCTCGCGCTCGAACTCGCGGTGCGGCACGAGGTGCTGACGGCCAACCCGATGCATCATGTGTCGCGGATCCACCGCGAGGTGCGGATGCCGGATGCGTTGACCAGCCTGGAGGTGAACGCGATCCGCGCCGTGATCGCGCGCTGGGAGTCCGGCATCGACCACGTTTCGGGTCCGCGCCCAGACGGGCAGCTTGGCGCGATCGTCGAGGTGATGCTTGGCACATCCGCCCGCATCGGCGAGGTGCTCGCCATCCGTCGCCGCGACGTGGATGTCACCGGTCCGACGCCCACCATCCGGATTGGCGGGACGATCATCAGCCGCAACGGCGAATCGACGTTCCGACAGGACCATCCCAAGACGGCGAAGTCACGACGGATCGTCGCGATTCCATCGTTCACCGCCGCAGCCGTGCGTCGTCGGCTCGCGGGAGCCTGCGACCTGGATCCTGACTCGCTGGTGTTCCACTCGCGCGAAGGCACGCCGCTGAGCACGGCCAACGTGCGTCGCCAGTTGCGCCAGGTACTCGAGCGGGCCGGCATCGGGGGAGTGACGCCGCACCTCTTCCGCCGCACGGTGGCGACGGCTGTCAGCGACAACGCGAGTGTCGAGCTCGCCGCCGAGCTGCTCGGCCACACCGACACGAAGATCACGGTGCAGCACTACATCCAGCGTCGGGAGCTCGTGAACCCAGCGACGGCCGAGCTACTGGAGAGGGCGTTCAGATGGGATGGAGACTAAGCAGCCGTTCCAGGGATCAGTGGCGGAGGCACGCACACGCAGACCCGGCTGATCACACGAGTCGAAGTAGTTGCCGGTGTTCGGACGAGGTCCCACGGTGGGGCCACGGTGGCACCACCCTGTGATCGGGGATTCTTCGTTTCGAGGTGCTCGGGGCCACGGCGCCGTTCGCAGTCCACCGAGTTTCAGCGTGCCCGACCCTGATGGTGATCGGGAAAGCGGCTTTCGAGCGGCACGTGCCACCAGGCTGCGCTGTGGTGCCGCACCCGGTGCGGCATCGCGACGTCCTGGGGTAGCTCGACAAGCTGGCAAGCCAAGGTGCCGCGTCGGACGCGGCACCGTGGGCCCCGTCTTGGCCCCTTCGGGAGCGCACGCCTTCGATCCTGCTGCGCCTGGCGGCGCGATGCGTCCTTCATGCTGGTTGCCGGAGGCCTATCCACGTGAAGTAGGTGCGCACCCGCTCCCTCGCGCACAGACCTACACATCCGCAGCTCCCGTATTCATGTTCGGCCCGCGCGAGCCTCGTTCTCCCGTGTCAGGACCGAGCCCGCCTCGAACCGACTGCGACCATCCCTCCGAGATGCCACGCCTCTTGCAGATCGAGGACTTCGCTGTTTCGTCGGTGACGAAACGGGATAGCTTGGCGCACCTCGGAGTGTGAGCAACCGACAGAGAACCACCATCCGGCGGATCCCGCCAAGCCGATGCGCACGATGCGCAGCGGCGCTGCCGCGGCCGGCTACCACCGGGCGTCCACGCATCTATTGCGGGCCCGGATGCCGTAAGGCGGCCTACGACGACAGACGGGCCCGGAAGCCGGAGGCGTTTCAGGTCCGAGTTGTTGAGCGCACTGTCGTGCAGACGCTTGAGACCATCTCGACCATCGACGAGGGCCACGACATCATCGAGTGCGTCCGACGGGTTTGCGGATCGCCTCGCGCGGTTACGAATGTCCTCTCTACTCTGAGCAGCCTGGTCCGATCGGGCGCCCTACGGCGGAACGGCAGGTGGGCGCCTGCTGTGCGCGCGGTCGCCCAGTTGAACTATGCACTCCGGGATTCATCCGAGCGCGACCCCTGGCGTCACCGGCGCTGAAGGCGATCGCATCGAGTTGATCTCCGGAGGCGTCAGGCGTCCGACGTGGCTAAGTACCCGCGATGAGGAGCCACCAGTGCCCCCGCCTGAGGCCCCAAAGCACTACTCACAATGCTCGCTCACAGGTGAAGCGTTTTGGGCACCGGGACATACTCGCGGGCGGGTCATGCGGGAGTCTCGGGTGGCCGGTTATCTGGAGCTGCTGTAACACGCCCACCACTCGAGTCTGCATTGTCGATTGGCTTGCGCTCGTCCGCAGGATCGTGAGTCGGGAGTACCTACGCCTACCTTGACGGTCGGAGGATCACCCCGGCCAGGCGCAGCTGAACGTTTCGAAGCACGCGCATCGTAGAAGCGTCGTCGAGGCCGGTGGTGGCTTCCCAATCATGTCCCGAGCCGAGCACATCGCTGGCGAACACCACTTCGGTAGCCAAGAGGGCCCGGGTCCAGTCGCGGCGTGTGAGCGACTTTCCCTTGGATATGTCGTCCGCGATTCGATAGCCCTCCGCGAGCAGGTCAGCGACGCTGTCGAACCCGATCGCGATGGCCAGCGACTCGGTGCAACGCGCCGGCCCACCCCACTCGACAAGTCCGCGGTCAAGAAGGAACCGCTCCTCATCAGTCAGAGCGACATCGACCACCTCATCGAGTTTGGACACAACACGAGACTGGCATACCGAGGCGGATCGCAGCTCGGCCCGCTGAAGGATCCCAGATGGCGACGGACGCCGGGATCGGTCAAGCATCTCCAGCATGCAAGCCGCTCGACCTGGTCTGGAGCGGGACCAATTCCCTAAACGACGCCACCGCGAGAACTGAAGAACTCAGGTTCATAAGCTTCCCCTTCCATTTGATCGATGGCTTCTTCTTCAGACGCTTACTGATGGCGAACAGGTTGGTGAAGAGCAGAGCGATCATGCAAAGCAGGACTGTCACAGGCGTCGCGTCGCTGGGTTCGAACCAGCACCCCGACCCAGACCAGGACGAGCGGACAGCGACACGATAGCAGGGACGCCTGGACGGCCTTGGCGTAGTGTGCGGCACGGTCGCTAGCCTTCTTCTCGTCCCTTGAGTTGCCAGCAGCCGGGTGCCGACCGGCGCAGCGAGCGCGATGAAACCATGAATTCTGCCAATGAGCCGAGCTAAAGAATCTGTTCCACGGCGCTCAGTCAACTCCTTCGGACGGCAGTGACCTCCTCATGGTCGTTGGCCGTCAACCTGTCTGGCGCAGGTTCTGATGCTCCTCCATCGCGAACCGCCTGAAAAGCTCGACGGTGGTTTGCAGATCAGTGACAGCGATCTCAAGGAAGTTGGCGTAGACGCTCCAACTGATCGCGTGCTCCGAAGGAGTCCGCACCGAATGCGGTGCTACACCGACGCCCGCTGACATCGGGACGTTCCCGTGCGACACGCCTGCGCACGCCATCCAGCACGACTGCATCAAAGTCGGATAGCCCGGGCGCACAGCTTGGCTTGCCTCGCGAACGATGCTGCTCAGCGCCACTCGCTTCGAAGTCGTCACTTTGTTCGGATCTAGTCCCTTGATTGGCTCAGCGATCTCGTGGATCGTCTCCTCAAGGTCATACACCGCATTTAGATCGGGAATTGCGTCGGCAACAACCGCCATGTCGACCGCGCTTTGGGTGTCCCACCACATCCGCTTTAGGAATCGCTCAACCCTGACTCGGTGAGAATTGGCCGCGATGAGCCATTGCGCTGTCGCCATGCACTCGATCGCGACTCTCAGCACAACGAATGAAGTAAGAGTCGGGGCTTGGCCGTTGCAAGCGGACTGGATGTAGTGCTGTGACAGTCGGAGTTGAGTCCGAACGAGGTCTGAGGGGAGGAAAGTCTCCTGGAAACAACGATCAACGGCGGACGCCCGTCCGCCGGGGATAATTGTCACACTCTCAAGAAGCTCGCCCACTGATTCCAGCCGTGTGCGGATGGCCCGAACTTGTTCCTGCGGGCCAGGTCTCGACACATGCGCCCCAAGGAGGGCAGAAATGCGTTTGAGCTCGTCCTCATCGATGTCCACAGGTTCAGGCTATTTCGGATGCCACCGGTGCGACGCCGAACCTCCGGCGAAGAAGTGGGGGTCTGCTGAAGTCTTGGTGGCTCGCCACCTTGGACGAAGCTGACGACGCCGGAGTCGACTGAAGCAGGCTCGCCCACCGCTTTGCCATCGAAATCGACCGTGAACGTCCAGCGTCGTCCGCGTACACTCGGAATTGTCGAACCGCCCGGTTCCCCAGTCATCACAAGGGAATCCGCGAGTTTTCGAGGCATCCGGAGGCAACCCGAGACGGGCTTGAATCCTCCAAGGGGTCGCAGGTTCAAATCCTGTCAGCCCGACGCAAATGCCCCGGTGAGAATGAATTCTCACCGGGGCTTCGTCGTCTCCGGCGACCGCTGTGAGGCCTGCACGGCGCTGCCTCGAGATCCGCGTGACGACGGCTGGGTCGACCGCTGACATGAGGATGCCTCGGCGGGATCGACATCCCACCGAGGCATCCGCTCGTCTCGCGCCGCTCAGAAGCGGCGGTCGCGCCGATCTTCGCGGCGGTCCTGTCGTCGGTCCTGTCGCCGGTCGATGCCGTTCGAGACGACCTTCGCCGTGCCGACCACTGCCGCGGTGCGCGCGACGGGGCGACCGATCATGCCGACGCGTCCGACGCGTCCGATTCCGATGGGCATCTTCTACTCTCCTTCTTTCGCCATCGAGGCGATCAGCGCCTGCGTGGGGATGCGGCCCGACGCGATGAGCTGGCCGCCAGTCTTGCGCAGGGCCACCGCGAACGGGGCGGCCCACGTGTTCTCCCAGACGAGCACGGCCGCGGCGCTGCCGGGCTCCATCGCCGCCGAGATGTCGATGAGGTCGGCCTCGGCGAGCACGTCGGCGAGCGACGCCTCGATGACGCCGAGCGGGCCGAGGTCCTCGAAGTCCTCGAATTCGTCGACGTCGATCGATCCGTCCTCGCGCTTGTGCACGACGACGAGGTCGAGCACCCGGATCGTCTCGGACGCGACGAGCGCTGCGAGCTCGGCGGCGGCCTCGCCCGTCAATCGGGTCGCCCCCGCCGGGAACTCGACGACGATGTAGTCGATCGGCCCCAGTTCTTCCTCGGTGAGGTCGAGGTCCTCAGTGGTCTGTTCCGACACGTGCCGGCTCCCTTCGTCGGTCGCACCGCCTCGTCGAGGGGTGCGAGTCCATCAAAGGGCGCGCGCTCGCCGTGCGGCATCACGTGAACTGCGTGAATCGCGGGCGCAGGTCTCGGCGGCCTCGGCGATGTGCGCCGATGTCGGCACGGGTGCGCGGCGGATGCATCGGGAGCGGGTGGCGTCGGTGCGATACTCGCCGAGGGCCGCAGGCCCGGGCCTCGCCGGCATGCGAATGGCGGGACCCCGTCCCGCCACGTCCAGTCTATCCGGGGGAGGGGGGCTTGCGGCAAGGGCCCCCGTCGGGGTCATGATGGACGCTTTCCGCCGATCTGGAGCGCGCATTTGACCCTCTCGTCCACCGACGTCTTCGCCCTGCCCGACCGCCTCGCCGCCAAGGCGGCGCCCGAATCGATCGCCGTCGACGTGCGGCACTTCGCGCGCATCGCCGAGCGCCTCGACGCGCAGGTCGCAGAGGCCGAGTCCCGGCTCGCCGAACTGCGCGCCGCACCCGCCCGGGGCGGGCAGGCCGGACTCGATCGGGACCTCGAGATCCATCGCCTGAGCGGCCGGCTGCGACTGCTGCGGCGCTTCGGTCTCGACCTGTGCCTCGGCCGAATGGTCGGAACAGACGGCCGCGAGCCCGTCTACGTCGGACGAGCGGGGCTGAGCGCCGACGACGGCGAACCGCTGCTCATCGACTGGCGGGCCCCCGCCGCCGAACCGTTCTTCGGGGCGACGCACGGCGACCCGATGGGGCTCTCGAGCCGACGGCGATACCGCTGGACCCGAGGCCGCATCACCGACTACTGGGACGAGGTGTTCACGCCCGGCGAGCACGCGGGCGGGCTCGCGCCCGACGACCAGTCCGCGTTCATCGCGAGCCTCGGAGCGAGCCGTTCGCCCCGCATGCGCGACGTCCTCGGCACCATCCAGGCCGACCAGGACGCGATCATCCGCGCGGGGTCGCGCGGTGCGCTCGTCGTCGACGGGGGGCCCGGGACCGGCAAGACCGTCGTCGCGCTGCACCGTGCCGCCTACCTTCTCTACTCCGACCCGCGGCTCGACGCCCGGCGCGGCGGGGTGCTGTTCGTCGGCCCGAGTCACGCATACATGTCGTACGTCGACGATGTGCTGCCGAGCCTCGGCGAGGAGGGCGTGCAGATGGCGACGCTGCGGGACCTCGTCGACGAGGGCGCGGGCGCGGTACCCGAGCGCGACCCCGAGACGGCGCGCCTGAAGGCGACGGGTGAACTCGTCGGTGCGATCGAGTCGGCCGTCAGGGCCTACGAGCGACCGCCCGCCGACGAGCTCGTCGTCGAGACCCCGTGGGCGGAACCGATCCTGACCGCCGCCGACTGGTCGGAGGCGTTCCACGCTCCCGAGGCCGGCACGCCGCACAACGACGGCCGGGCCGAGGTGTGGGAGGCGCTCGTCGAGATCCTCGTCGACCAGATCGGCGACGACGAGGTGCCGGCGGCCCTCGTCCGGCGGGCGGTCGAGCAGGACGAGGAGCTCGTGCGCGTGTTCAACCGCGCCTGGCCGCTGCTCGACCCGGCCGGCGTCGTCGCCGACCTCTGGGCGGTGCCCGCCTATCTCGAGCGCTGCGCACCGTGGCTCACGCCGACGCAGGTGGCGCGCCTGCAGCGTGACGAGCCCCGGGCATGGACCGCGGCCGACCTGCCGCTGCTCGATGCTGCCCGCCGTCGCATCGGCGATCCCGAGGCGACCCGTCGCCGGAGAAGGCAGCGGCTCGCGGCGGCCGCCGAGCTCGAGCAGCGCGAACGAGTGCGCGACGAGCTCATCGCGGCCGACGACTCCGAGATGCTGATCATGTCGATGCTGCGCGGCCAGGACGTCGCGAACACGCTCGCCGACGATGTCGACAGCCGGCCGCGCACCGATCCCGAACTGCTCGCGGGGCCGTTCGCGCACATCGTCGTCGACGAGGCGCAGGAGCTCACCGACGCCGAATGGCAGATGGTGCTCGCCCGTTGTCCGTCGCGCAGCCTCACGATCGTGGGTGACAGGGCGCAGGCCCGGCACGGGTTCACCGAGACCTGGAGCGATCGGCTCGCCCGCCTCGGTCTCACGAACACGCGGCTCGCCTCGCTCGGCATCAACTACCGCACGCCGGAGGAGGTGATGGCGGTCGCGGAGCCGGTCATCCGAGCCGCATTGCCGGATGCGAACGTGCCGACGTCGATCCGGCGCAGCGGCGTGCCGGTCGCGTACGGCTCGATCGGCGAACTCGGCGCGGTGCTCGAACGCGGGCTCGCCGGGCAGCCCGAGGGCACGGCGTGGGTGATCGGGGCGCCCGATTTCGTCGGAACTTCGCGTGTGCGCTCACTCACGCCCGAGCTTTCGAAGGGACTCGAGTTCGACCTCGTCGTCCTCGTCGACCCCGATCGCTTCGGCGACGGTGACGGCGTCGAGGGCGCGGTCGACCGCTACGTCGCGATGACGAGGACGACCAGGCAGCTCGTCGTCCTCACGAGCGGCTGACCGTCAACCGCGTTCGGCGAGGGCCGCACGGATCCGTTCGAACGTCCCGGGATCGCGGGTGACGAGCCGCGCCTCGTCGACGCGGGTCTCCGCCGCCTCGATCGTCTCGACCGCGACCGCGATCGCATCGTCGAGCGGCCAGCCGTAGACGCCGGCGCTGACCAGCGGGAACGCGATCGAGCGGACGCCGAGCTCGTCGGCGACGGAGAGCGAGCGCCGGTAGCACGACTTGAGGAGCGAACGATCGCGCTCGCCGGAGCGGTGGTCGGGGCCGACGGTGTGCACGACCCAGGTCGCCGGGAGCACCCCGGCGGTCGTCCACCCCGCGTCGCCGGTCGCAAGGCCGTACGGGAAACGTGCGATGCAGTCGTCGAGGATCGCCGGGCCGCCGGCGCGGTGGATCGCGCCGTCGACGCCGCCGCCACCGCGCATCGCGTTGTTCGCCGCGTTGACGATCGCGTCGACGTGCTGTTCCGTGATGTCGCCGAGTACGGCGGTGACGACGGCCATGCACCCAGTCTGCACCGGGCGGCCCGTTCGTGCGAGGCCGCCCGGTGCGGGATCAGACCGGGACGGCGGCCGGGTTCTGCGCCCACAGGTCGGGGCCGAACACCTCGTACTGGATCTGCTCGCTCGGGATGCCGCGGGCCATGAGCGTCTCGCGCATCGCGCGCATGAACGGAAGCGGCCCGCACATGAACGCGGTCGATCCGTCGGGCAGCTCGACGTCGCCGAGGTCCATCAGGCCCGGCAGGGCCGGGTGCAGCGTCGGGGCGTCGGCGGCGTCGCGCTCGTACCAGTTCTGAGCGCGGGCGTCGTCCATGGCGAGCACCTGTCGGCGGAGGGACGGATACAGCGCATGCGTGTCGTGCGCGCGATCGGCGTGGAACAGGCGCACCGTGCGGTGCGGCTGCGTGCGCGACAGGTCCTCGAGGATCGCCGCGATCGGCGTGATGCCGATGCCCGCCGAGACGAGCACGAGCGGGGCGTCCGAGTCGTCGAGCACCACATCGCCCGCCGGCTGCGAGACATCGAGGATCGTGCCGGGTCGTGCGTGCTCGTGCAGCCAGCCCGAGACCTGTCCGTCGGGCGCGCCGTCCACCCCGAGCACCCTCTTGATGGTGACCCGCAGCGAGTCCCCGCGAGGGCCGGACGAGATCGTGTACTGCCGCGGCTGTCGCGAGCCGTCGGGCAGGTCGACGGCGATCGCGACGTACTGCCCGGTGCGATGACCGGGCACGACGCCCTCGACGGGTGCCAGTACGAGCGAGAAGACCTCGTCGGACTCCTCGAAGCGCTCGACCACTCGGTAGCTCCGCCACGGGTGTTCGGGGTCGGTTCCCCCGAGCGCGTACAGCTTCGCCTCCTCCGCGATCAGTGAGCAGCCGAACAGCCAGTACACCTCGTCCCATGCCGCGCGCACATCGGGGGTGACCGCGTCGCCGAGCACGGCACCGACCGCATCGAGCAGGTGCTTGCCCACGATCGTGTACTGACGGGCCGTGATGCCCAGCGAGACGTGCTTGTGCGCGATGCGCCGCATCACCGGGGTGAAATCGGGAGCGTCGGGATCGATGAGCTGCACGGCGAACGCGACGACCGAGGCGGCGAGCGCCTTGGGCTGCTCGCCGATCGCCTGGTTCGCGCGATTGAAGACGCTCAGGAGTTCGGGGTGCGCGGCGAACATGGCCGGATAGAACACCCTGGTGATCTCCTCGGCGTGCTCGGCGACCACGCCGGCGGTCGCGCGGACGATGGCTTCGGACTCGGCAGAGAGCTGCATGACGTACCTTCCAGATTCGACAGAACGCGTCCCTCCGAGTCTCGAACCGTGCCGCGGCGTGCGCTCGCCGTTCCACCGGTTTAATTCGACACGACGTAGAATTGCTGGGTGCCACGTCGAGTCGGAGACTTCCGCGGTCTCACGCAGCCGAGCCGCATCCGCCTGCTCCGAGCCATCCAGCGCGAACCCGGCCGCCGTGCGAGCGAGCTCGCCGAGGAGAGCGGGATCCCGACGAACACGGTGCGCGATCACCTGCAGGTCCTCGAGCGCGAGGGCCTCATCCGCGGCGTGGCCGTGCCGACGCAGTCGCGCGGGCGACCGCCGATCGGCTTCCATCCGGTGCAGGATGCCGCGACGAGCGCGGTCGCGGGGGAGCGCATCGCGGGGGCGCGGCGGCGAGGTGCCCTCCTGCGCGCCACGACGGGCGTGATCGACGGCGACCTCGACGAGGACGCCCGCATGCAACTCGACGTGCTCTACGAGCACCTCGACGACGCGGGGCTCGAGCCCGCGGTCGACGAGGCCGAGCTCTCCTTCGAACTCGCGCCGTGCCGCTACCACGATCTCATCGACGACGACATGGCGCTCGTCTGCTCGGTGCACGCTCGCCTCGTCGGCGACGTGCTCCGCCAGACCGGTGGTCCGCTCGCCCTCAAGGGTCTCCAGCCGTTCGTCACCGATCATCGCTGCAAGGTCGCGCTCGCGCGCCGCGAGGCGGACTGACACCGTCGACCCTGCGCGAGTCCTCGTCGTGTCGAGACCGGAGCGGCCGGAGTCCCCACCGCGGCGGTGTGGAATCGTGGGGGCATGCCGACGACGACCCTGTACCTGATCCGCCACGCCGAGGCCGCCGTCGATGACGAGCGTGCGGATCCGGGCCTGTCGCCCCGCGGCGAGCTTCAGGCCGCCGCACTCGCCCGTCGGCTCTCGGCGATGCGAGTCGATGTCCACGACGACGTCCTGCTCCACAGCTCGCGCCGTCGTGCCGCCGCCACGGCCGCGATCGTCGCGACGGCGCACGCCGGCTGGGCGAGCCGAGCGAGCGACGACGTCGAGGATCGCACCGCCGTTCCCGAGGACCTCTCGGCGGTGCCCGAGCGGCACCACCGTCTCCTGCGCGACGTGCCCGCCGACGAGCACGACCCCGACGGGCGTCGTCTCGACGCCGCCGTCCGGTCATTGAGCGCGATCGGCGACCAGGATCGCACCGTGGTCGCGATCACCCACGCCTTCGTCGTGGGCTGGTTCGTGCGGTCCGTGCTCGATGCCCCGGCCTGGCGATGGATCAGCCTCCCCGTCTCGAACGCCTCGCTGACCGTGCTGCAGTGGCAGTCCGACCGCGAGCCTCGCGTGCTCTCCTTCAACGACACGGGGCACCTCGCCTGACGCGCGGGACGATGATCGGGAGGCGATACCGACGGCGCATCCCACGAGGCATCCAGCGTTCGCCCGACCGGGCCGCGTACCCTTGAGAGGTGACGAACTCGACCGACCAGACCGCCGCCGCTGCGGTGCGCCCCACGAAACCTCGCCAGGTGCGCCCGGCCACCGAAGGCTGGGAGCAGAAGAAGGGCCCCGACGGGCGGCCGATGCTGCAGTTCGCCTCGCCCAAGCGCGGCAAGCCGCCCGTGCACCTCGCCGACATCGCGCCGGCCGACCGCAAAGCGCACGTCGCCGAGCTCGGCTTCCCGGGCTATCGCGCCGCGCAGCTCGCCACGCACTACTTCGTGCACCACACGAACGACCCGGCCGAGATGAGCGACCTGCCCGCGGCCTCGCGCGACGAGCTCGTCACGACGGTGCTGCCGAAGCTCCTCACCGAGGTCCGCCGGTTCACGACCGACAACGGCGACACGATCAAGTTCCTGTGGAAGCTGCACGACGGCGCCCTCGTGGAGTCCGTGCTCATGCGCTACCCGGGCCGAATCACGCTGTGCGTCTCGAGCCAGGCCGGTTGCGGCATGAACTGCCCGTTCTGCGCGACCGGGCAGGCCGGCCTGACGCGCAACATGTCGGCGGCCGAGATCGTCGAGCAGGTCGTGCTGGCGAACGCCGCCCTCGCACGCGGAGAGCTCGGCGGTCGCAAGAAGGGCGACCACACGCCCGATCGCGTCTCGAACATCGTGTTCATGGGCATGGGGGAGCCGCTCGCGAACTACGCCCGGCTCATGTCGGCGGTGCGCACGATGCTCGCGCCCGCGCCCGAGGGGCTCGGCATGTCGGCACGAGGCGTGACGGTCTCGACCGTCGGTCTCGTGCCGGCCATCAGGAAGCTCGCCGACGAAGACCTCCCCGTGACGTTCGCGCTCAGCCTGCACGCCCCCGACGACCAGTTGCGCGACGAGCTCATCCCCGTGAACTCGCGCTGGAAGGTCGACGAGGCGCTCGACGCCGCCCGTGCCTACTTCGACAAGACCGGTCGTCGCGTCTCGATCGAGTACGCCCTCATCAAGGACATGAACGACCACGGCTGGCGCGCCGATCTGCTCGCGGAGAAGCTCAACGAGCGCGGTCGCGGCTGGGTGCACGTCAACCCGATTCCGCTGAACCCGACGCCGGGCTCCATCTGGACGGCCTCCGACACGGACGTGCAGCAGGAGTTCGTGCGCCGGCTCGAGGCGGCCGGCATCCCGACGACCATCCGCGACACCCGCGGCAAGGAGATCGACGGCGCCTGCGGGCAGCTCGCGGCGGCCGACGCCTAGGCGGCGTGGTTCCGGCGGTGCAGATGCCGCGGACGATCCGGCTGGGTCGGCGGACAGCCGAGGCACCCGACGTAGTATTTCAACTTTAGATGACCTAAAGTTGATTTACTGATCGATCGTCGACGGATGGAGGGCACCATGAGCCGATTCGTCGAACGCACCTGGCACCCGAGCGACGCCGGGCACCTCAGCCGGCGGGACCGCGAGCCGGGCCGATTCCTCGCCTACGTGCCCGACGAGCTCGGTGAGGGCCTGCCCGAGCCGGGCGGCGCCGCCCGCCGGGCCGCCGAAGACGCGCTCGCCGTGCTCGCGCGCGCCGACGAACGGATCGGCGCGCGAGGCAGGTACCTCAACCACCTGCTCATCCGTTCCGAGAGCATCTCGTCGTCGTGGATCGAGGGCAACCGCATCACGCCGAAGCGGCTCGCGATCGCCGAGCTGCTCGAGGCGGGGCCGAAGGTCGCGCTCGACGTCGTGGCGAACGTGCGCGCGACCGAGCGCGCGATCGACGAGCTCGCCGATCGCGAGCGGGCCGTCACCGCCGCCGACCTCGAACGGCTGCAGCACCTGATCGAGCCGACGCTCGCGCCCGGCCTTCGCACCGAGCAGAACTGGGTGGGCGGCACAGGGTGGAGCCCGCTCCGCGCCGACTTCGTGCCGCCGCCCGAGTCCGAGGTGCCCCGCCTCGTCGACGATCTCGCCCGGTTCGTCACGGCGACCGACGGGAACCCGGTCGTGCGTGCGGCGATCGCCCACGCGCAGTTCGAGACGATCCACCCGTTCATCGACGGCAACGGCCGCACCGGTCGCGCCATCATCCACACGGTGCTGCGGCGGGCCGACGCGGTGCGCAACGTGCTCGTGCCGATCAGCACCGTGTTCGCCGGCGACACGAACGCCTATCTCGCGGGGCTCACCGCCTTCCGCGCCGACCCGCCCGCGCTCGACGACTGGATCATCGGCTTCGCACACGCGGCCGAGCTCGCCGCCGGAAACGCCGTCCGCCTCGCCGACGAGCTCGACCGCCTCGACGAGGAACTGACCCGGCAGCTCGTCGAGAGCCGCCGAGCGCGCGGCGCCTCGCCGGCCGTCCCGCGCAGCGACGCGGTCGTGCTGAAGGTGCTCGGCGATCTCGCCGCCGAGCCGGTGCAGACGATCGACCACGTCGCGACCCGTCACGGCGTCTCGAAGGCCGCCGCCCAGCGCGCCCTGGCGGAACTCGCCGATGCCGGGGTGCTCGGACGCAACAAGGACCAGAAGGGCCGCCTCATCTGCTGGACGGCAGACCGCCACCTCGCGCTCGTCTCGCTCACCGAGCGCAGCAACCGGGTCGGCGGCGGCGACACCCGCGACCGCGCGCCGCGGCTCGGGCCGCCACGGCCGGCCTGAGCCGCGGTCGGCCGCGACGGTCACCGAGGTCGGGCGTCAGCGGCCCTGCAGTGCGGCGATCAGGGTGCCGATCGCGACGAGCACGATGATGCCGACGAGCCCCCACCGGCGCAGCTGCACGGCGAGCAGCGCCGCCGAGAGGCGCCGGCGTCGCCGGCGCCTCGGCGGACGCGGTGCGGGCGTGCTCAGGCGGCACCCGGCACGATCAGGCCGCTCGTCGCCGAGCGGGCGCGGTCGAAGCGGGCCGCGACGTCGGCCCAGTTCACGATCTCCCAGAAGGCCTTCACGTAGTCGGCGCGGACGTTCTTGTAGTCGAGGTAATAGGCGTGCTCCCACACGTCGAGCTGCAGCAGCGGGGTGACGCCGAGCGGGGCGTTGCCCTGCTGGTCGAAGAGCTGGAACACGACGGGGCGCGCGCCGACCGAGTCCCAGGCGAGCACCGACCAGCCCGAGCCCTGCACGCCGAGCGCCGTCGCCGTGAAGTGCGCGCGGAACGCGTCGAACGAGCCGAACGCGTCGTCGATCGCCGCCGACAGTTCGCCCTCGGGGGAGCCGCCGCCGTCGGGCGACATGTTCTGCCAGAACACGCTGTGGTTGATGTGGCCGCCGAGGTTGAACGCGAGGTCCTTCTCGAGCTTGTTGACGTTCGCGAGCTCCCCCTTCGCGCGCGCCTCCGCGAGCTGCTCGAGGGCGGTGTTGGCGCCCGTCACGTAGGCCTGGTGGTGCTTCGAGTGGTGCAGCTCCATGATCGTCGCCGAGATGTGGGGCGCGAGGGCCGCGTAGTCGTACGGCAGGTCGGGCAGGGTGTACGTCGACATTGCGTGTCTCCTTCTTCGGTGTCGCCGCCTGCGGTCGCCGGCGGCCTGGTTCAGAGTTCGGATGCCTCGTGGTCGAGGCGGTGGAACCGTCGATCGTGGTACACGAGCGGGGGAGCGTCGGAGCCCCCGTGCACCTCGAGCACCTCGGCGAGCACCAGGGTCGAGCTTCCCACGGGCACGAGCTGCAGCGCTCGGCAGCGCAGCGCCGCTCGCGCCTCCGGCAGGACGGGCTCGCCGGTCGGGAGCCGGCTCCAACCCTGCTCCGGCGTGAATCGGGGCGCCCCCGATCTGGCGAAGGCCCGCGCGAGGTCGACCTGGTGGTCGGCGAGCAGGTGCACGACGAAGGAGTCGGCGCCGAGCAGTGCTCCCGCCGAACCGGTCGCCCGGGTCACCGAGAACGACAGCACGGGCGGATCGGCGGCCACGGAGGCGACGCTCGACGCGGTGAGTCCGACCGGGCCGGTCGCGGTCGCCGCCGAGACGAGCGCGACGCCGGCGGGGTGCACGCGGAACGCCGCCTTGAAGGCCTCGGCAGTGACCTCGGAGGGCGTCGGTTCGTCGGTGAGGGCGGTGTGGC
Organism: Agromyces sp. NPDC127015; assembly: GCF_042725165.1. NCBI lineage: Bacteria > Bacillati > Actinomycetota > Actinomycetes > Micrococcales > Microbacteriaceae > Agromyces > Agromyces sp. NPDC127015. Next base: position 657,079 of record NZ_JBHXDI010000001.1, read on the forward strand.
GCGCCGCGTTCACTCGTGGCCGCCCTGCGGCGCCAGCGCGGCGACGACCGGGTGGTCGTACGGCAGGACGCCGGTCTTGGCGGCGCCGCCCGGCGATCCGAGCGCGGAGGCGCCGTCGGGGGCGATCTCGAAGAACTCGACGTTGGCCTTGTAGTAGTCGGACCACTCGTCGGGCAGGTCGTCTTCGTAGTAGATCGCCTCGACCGGGCAGACGGGCTCGCAGGCGCCGCAGTCGACGCACTCGTCGGGGTGGATGTAGAGGGATCGTTCGCCCTCGTAGATGCAGTCGACGGGGCACTCGTCGATGCACGCCTTGTCCTTGACGTCGACGCAGGGAAGGGCGATCACGTAGGTCACGCGATCACCCCGCAGATGGAACGCATGGGTCAAGCCTAAAACTTCAAGTACCCTTGAAGTCCAATCGGAGGAGAATCCCATGGCGAAGCACGCGCCCGATGAGCTGCTCACCGTCGGGGAGATGAGCCGCCGAACGGGCGTCGCCCCGTCGGCGCTGCGGTTCTACGAGGAGCTCGGCCTCATCGCATCGCACCGTACCGGCGGCAACCAGCGCAGGTATGCCCGGCACATGCTGCGCCGAGTCTCGCTCATCGTCGTCGCCAAGCGCCTCGGGATCCCGCTCGGCGACGTGCAGACGGCCTTCGAGCACGTGCCGCTCGACACCACGCCGAGTCACGACGACTGGCAGCGTGCCTCGCGCCGCTGGAAGCGGCAACTCGAGGTGCGTCGACTCGGCATCGAACGGCTCGAGCGCGAGCTCACCGGATGCATCGGCTGCGGGTGCCTCTCGATGAAGGCGTGCGGCCTGCTCAATCCCGACGATGCGCTCGGTGACGACGGTGCGGGCCCGCGCCGACTCGGCCCCGAATCGGGCGAGGAGGAGCTCGACGGAGTCGACTGAGCGCTTCAGGCGCCGACGGTCCGGCGCGAGCGTGATCTCCGTCGGGGATCGAATCGGCACGGTGATGAGGCATCCCATAAATACTGAGTTCGACTCGGTTTCGGATGACTTTCACAGGAAGAAGTGAGGTTCCGTCCAGAACCCCTCGGCAGACTGGCCACTTCGCCCGGGCGCCCCCGCGTCCGAGGAACGTCGATCGAAGGCCGGGCCCGCGCTCTCGCGCGAGCAGGCCGCCCACGTGAAAGTCATGCAGAACCAGCCTTCCTCCCTGAACACCCCTGACAATTCCCCCGAGAACGAACCCGGTCTGAGCCGCCGAGCGCGGCGTGCCCGCCCCGGCTGGCGCCGTGGTCCGGTCATCGCCGCCGGCGCCGTCGTCGCCGTCGGCGCCCTCGTCGGTTCGGGATTCATGCTGCAGTCGGCCGTCGCCGCCCAGAACGAGCGCGTCGCCGCGACGGCCGAACTCAGCGCGGCCACCGACCTCAAGGTCGAGCAGCTCGGCTCGCACTCGAACATCCTCGAGGCGCGCGCCGTCAAGACGGCGACGGACACCCTGAGCGGGGCGAAGGACACCATCTCCGCCGCGAAGGGCAAGGCCGACGCCGCCGAGCTCGCCTCGTCGGTCGCGGCACTCGACGACTACCGCCTGCTCGCGCCCGAGCGCGTGTTCGAACTCGCCGACGCGACCGCGGCCCACGCGGCCGAGGTCAAGCAGGCCATCGCGAAGGCCGACAAGATCGCGGCCGAGAAGAAGGCCGCAGCCGAGGCCGCTGCCCGTGCCGCTGCCGAGAAGGCCGCCGCGGAAGAGGCCGCCGCGGCCGAGGCGGAGTCGTCGGGCGGTTCGCGGCCCTCCGGCCCGGCGAACCCGAGCGGCGCCCAGGCGATCGCGCGCGACATGCTCGCGGCCCGCGGCTGGGGCGACGATCAGTTCGGATGCCTCGTGGCCCTCTGGGACCGCGAGTCGGGCTGGAACGTCTACGCCTCGAACCCCTCGGGGGCCTACGGCATCCCGCAGGCGCTGCCCGGCTCGAAGATGGGCTCGGCCGGTGCCGACTGGGAGACGAACCCCGCGACCCAGATCGCCTGGGGCCTCGGCTACATCGCCGACCGGTACGGCACCCCGTGCGGCGCCTGGGATCAGTCGGAGTCGGCCGGCTGGTACTGAGCCGACCCCCACTCGAACGCGGAAGGACCGTGGCGGACGTTCGTCCGCCACGGTCCTTCCGCCATTCGGCCGCGCGCGACCCGCTGCTACGCGATCGATCCGGCGCGGGGTGCCTCGGCGTCGCGCTTCGGCAGCTTCCAGCCCGGGCGCACGAAGTGGCACGTGTAGCCGTTCGGGTAGCGCTCGAGGTAGTCCTGGTGCTCGGGCTCAGCCTCCCAGAACGGCCCGGCGGGGGAGACCTCGGTGGTCGCGGGTCCAGGCCACAGCCCCGAGGCGTCCACGTCGGCGATCGTGTCGCGAGCGACGCGCTCCTGCTCGGGCGTCGTCGGGAAGATCGCCGAGCGGTAGCTCGTACCGATGTCATTGCCCTGGCGGTTCTTCGTCGACGGATCGTGGATCTGGAAGAAGAACTCGAGCAGGTCGCGGTAAGCCAGCTGCTCGGGATCGAAGACGATCTCGATCGCCTCGGCGTGGCTGCCGTGATTGCGATACGTCGCGTTCGGCACGTCGCCGCCCGTGTAGCCGACCCGGGTCGCGAGCACCCCGGGACGCTTGCGGATGAGATCCTGCACGCCCCAGAAGCAGCCGCCGGCGAGGATCGCGGTCTCGGTTCGTGTGCTCATGGTGTGTCTCTCCTGGTCTCTCGATGGGCGAGGCGTCATACCCGCCCGAATGCCTCAACAACAAGGGGGTGGTTCGTGTTCCGCCGCACTCGATAGCCTGACACGGTGGAGGCACGGCAGGGGGACTCGTTCTGGCAGGCGCTGGTCCGCCGGGGTCAACGCGTGTGGGAGTGGGCGCTCCGGTTCACACTCGTGCAGGCGATCGTCCACTACTTCTCCCGCCACGGCCCGATGCTCGCCGACAGCGTGACGTATCGTGCGCTGTTCTCCGTGTTCGCGGGCGCCTTCCTCGGCTTCGCCGTCGCCGGGGTGTGGCTGGCCGGAAGGCCCGAGGCGATCGACGCCTTGATGAGGGCGATCGACGCCGTGATCCCCGGGCTCGTCGGCGAGGACGGCGTGATCACGCCCGAGCAGCTCGTCCAGCCCGTGACGCTGAGCGTCGCGGGAGTGCTGGCGCTCGTCGGACTCGTCGGCGCGGCGATCGGGGCGATCGGCTCGCTGCGCGTCGCCTTCCGTGATCTCGCCGAGCAGCCCGACGATCCGCGGTTCTTCGGCTGGCTGATGTTCCGCGACTTCGTGTTCGCGATCGGATTCGGTGCCGCGTTCGTCGTCGCGGCGGTCATCATGGTGGCCAGCACCGCAGCCCTGGGCACGGTGTTCGACTGGCTGGGGGTCTCGACGCGGTCGGGATGGTTCGACGGACTCACGCGCACCGTCTCGGTGCTGCTGGCCTTCGCGATCGACACCGCGGCGATCGCCGCCCTCTTCCGATTGCTCTCCGGCATCCGGGTCCGAGCCCGCTCGCTCTGGCGTGGTGCGCTCCTGGGCGGACTGGGCCTGACCGGGCTCCAAGTGCTCTCTGGGCTCTTCGTGGGGGGAGCGATGGTGAACCCCCTGCTCGCGTCGTTCACCGCCCTCATCGCCCTGCTGATCTGGCTGAATCTCTCGAGCCAGGTCATCCTGATCGCGGGCGCCTACATCGTCGCCGACCACAAGGTCGTCGAGTCCCGCCCGCGGAGCTGAAGCTGCTTCGGGCGGGCGAGCCGGCTCGGTCGCGGCTCAGATCGGGAACTCGCGCCCGGGCGGGACGATGGCGTCGGGTGCGACGATCTCGACGTCGTCGCTCTCCTCGTCGATCTCGACATCGCCCTCGTGCTCATCGGCGTCGATCTCGATCGCCTCGGTGTCGTGCTCGGCGCTCACGGCCTCCGCGTCGTGGTCCCGCAGCGGAGCCGCGCGTGTGGCGTCCTCCGGCAGTTCGGAGTCGGTGTACTCGCCCTCGGCGGGTTCGCGGGGGCGCATCGGGTCGGTCATGACTGCTCCGATCTCTCGTCTCTTCCACGCTAGGTCGTGAGCTGCCCGCAGCAAGGGGGTTGACCTCTGCCGCCCAGCGGGCTCTGCCATCCGGACCGTCTCGACGCCGCAGGAGCCGTACCCCGTCCTCGACGAGCCGATCGCGGGCCATGCAGAATGGGGCGCATGCCCACCGTCGTCCACCTCGTCCGCTCCGTCGTCTCTCCGCTCACGCGCACCCGGTTGTTCCGCTGGGCGGCCCCGCGGGTCCTCCCGCCGATCGAGCGCCTGATCGGCTGGGTGAGCGGCGGGCGAGTGCAGTTGAGCGCACTCCTCGTGCCGTCGCTCGTCCTGCACACCACGGGCGCCCGATCGGGCGAACCGCGCGACACGGCGCTCATGTACACGCCCGACGGCCATGGCCGGGCGATCGTGGCGGGCACGAGCTTCGCGCGCGATCGCCACCCGGCGTGGACCTACAACCTCGTCGCGCACCCGGAGGCGTCGATCACCGTGCGGGGGCGACGGATGCCGGTGCGCGCGAGCCGCATCGACGACGAGGGGCGCGACGCGGCATGGGCGCGCATCGAGGCGCAGTGGCCGGGCTACCGGGCGTACGAGCGCGAATCGGGCCGAGTCGTACGTCTCTTTCTGCTGCAGCCGGTCGCGTACGAGGTGAACCCGAGCGTTCCTCGGCGTTGAGGCGTAGGCTGCACCGCATGTGCAGGAACATCCATCCCCTCCACAACTTCGAGCCGGTCGCCACCGACGACGAGGTGCATGCCGCCGCGCTGCAATTCGTGCGGAAGGTCAGCGGGTCGACGAAGCCGTCGAAGGCGAATGCCGAGGCGTTCGACCGCGCCGTGGCCGAGATCGCGCACATCACGAGGCACCTGCTCGACGAGCTCGTCACCAACGCCCCGCCGAAGAATCGCGACGTCGAGGCGGCGAAGGCGAGGGCGCGCGCTGCACGCAGGTACGAGTCGATTCCCGCCTGATGCCCGCACCGGGGCTGCGCTCCGTCGGTGCGAACCGGTAGCGTCGCAGCCATGGCCGGCGATGCGATCGAGCTCACTGTTCCCGGGCCCCACGGCGAACGCTCCGTGCGGGTCTCCAGTCCCACGCGGCTGATCTGGCCCGAGGCCGGCATCACGAAACGCGAGCTCGCCGAATACCTTGTGGCGGTCGGCGACGCGTTCATCGCGGCGAACGGCGACCGTCCGGTCTCGCTCCAGCGGTTCCCGGGCGGTGTCGACGGCGAGCAGTTCTTCTCGAAGAACCCGCCGAAGGGCGCTCCCGACTGGGTGCGCGCCGTGACGGTCACCTACCCGAGCGGCCGCAAGCACCCGCAGCTCGTGCTCGACGAGCCCGCCGCCGCCGTCTGGGCGGCACAGATGAACACCGTCGTCTTCCACCCGTGGGCGTCTCGCGCTGAGCGCAGCGACTTCCCCGACCAGTTGCGCATCGATCTCGATCCGCAACCCGGCACCGGCTTCGCCGAAGCGGTGCCGGTCGCCGTGGCGCTCCGAGACCTGCTCGGCGAGGTCGGACTGACGGCGTTCGTGAAGAGCTCGGGCAGCCGAGGCATCCACGTCTTCGCACCCATCGAACCCGAGCACGAGTTCCTCGACGTGCGGCACGCGGTGATCGCACTCGGCCGAGAGCTCGAACGGCGCCTGCCCGAACGGGTCACGACGAACTGGTGGAAGGAGGAGCGCGGCGACCGCATCTTCATCGACTACAACCAGGCCAACCGCGACCGCACGATGGCGGGCGCGTACAGCCCGCGCCCGCTGCCGCATGCCCCGGTGTCGTGCCCCCTCGAGTGGACCGAGCTCGAGCGCACGGACCCCGCCGAGCACACGATCCGCACGGTGCCGCGGCGTCTCGCGGAGCGGGGCGATCCCTGGGCGGGCATGCACGATGGGCCGGGTCGCATCGACACGCTGCTCGAATGGTGGCGGCGCGACCTCGACGACGGGCTCGGCGAGCTGCCCTTCCCGCCCGACTTCCCCAAGATGCCGGGCGAGCCGACTCGCGTGCAGCCGAGCCGGGCGAAGAAGGTCGACGACGAGTCATCCGGGTGACGGCCGGCGTACGCCGAGTGCGACCGCGGCCGAGTAGTCGGGGATCGACCGCGCGGTCGTTCCGGGTGGAGCGCCGAGGCGGACGTCGTCGAGCACTGCCGTGATCGCGGCGAGCGATGCTCGGAACAGCAGTGATCCGGTGCTGATGCGGGCGACCCCGAGGGCGGCGAGGTCGCCGATCGCGCGCCCGGGTTGTGCGAGCACGTTGAGGGGCGCGGTGATCCCGGATGCGAGCGTCGCGATCGTGCCGTCGTCGAGGGTTCCCGGCACGAAGACGCCGGTCGCTCCCGCGTCGAGGTAGCGACGGGCCCGTTCGAGCGATGCCGACGTCCGCGCTCCGATGCCGTCGAGCGCGCCGACCCAGAACGCGTCGGTCCGCGCGTTCAAGTACAGCTCGGGCGCCGCAGCGGCGACGGCGGTCAGTTTGCGTGCGAACGCCACGGGCTCGGTCAGTCCCTGGGCCGTCGAGTCCTCGAGGTTGACGCCCACGATGCCCGCCCGGGCGAGTTCCGCGACGACGTCGCCGACGGCGACGGGATCGTCGGAGAACCCCGCTTCGAGGTCGACGGTGACGGCGATGCCGGCGGCCGTGATGCGGTGCGCGAGTTCGATCGTGGGTGCAAGGGTCGCACCCGCGCCATCGGGCTCGCCGGCGGCGACCGCCACGCCGAGGCTCGTCGTCCCGACCACCTCGGCGCCGTGCGCGGCGAGCGTGAGGGCCGACGCGAGGTCCCACGCGTTCGGCAGCAGCAACGGATCACCCGGGCAGTGCAGCTCGCGGAATCGTGCGGGGCTCAGCACTCCTGCTCCCGGAGAACGTCGACGACCGCCGCGGCCGCGGCCACGGCGTGATCCCGCGCGGGGCAGCGCCGCGGACCGGCGCCGAAGGCCAGCGTTCGCGGCGGTGCACCCGCGGTGGCCTCGCGATCGGGGCCGCCGAACCGGAGCTCGACGAGATGCTCGGCCGAGCCATGGCCCGCCGGCGCGAGGCGGCGGGTGGCGGGGACGGGCGGCTCGTCGCGGAGCACCGCTGCGACGACGTGCCCGGTCGGAACGGCCGGCACCGCATCGGCGCGGCGCAGTGCCGCGGCGATGAGCCCGCCGGTCGCGGCGTGCGCCTGGACGAGCAACTGCGCGTCGAGCACCCGATGTCGTCCCGGCGCTGCTGCGCCGAGCAGTCGCTCGGCCGCGGCGTCCACGGCGGCCGCATTGTCGACGACCCCGGTCGCGTAGGGCGCCGCGACGATCGCCGCCGCGTCGGGCAGCGAAGCTGGGTCGGTGTGCCCGAGCGCGGCGGCGAGCGTCTCGACCGGGGCGCGACGGGCGACCTCGGCGCGGTCGACGCCGGCCGCGCGCGCGGCACGGGCGGACGCCGCGGCGGCTCGGGCGAGTCGCTCGGGATCGATCGCCGCCAGGCGGACGTCGATCAGGGCGCGTCGTTCGTCGTGCGTGCGGCCGTTCGCGAAACGGGACGCCTCGACGCGCAGCCGGGCGAAGGCGGAGTCGCCCGGCCCCGGCTCCGGCACGAGCCAGGCGGGGTCGTCGAGGATGCGGGCGACGTCGGATCGGTCATGGATGACTGGCATGCTCCGACGCTACGACGGCGATCGTTCGTCGTCGGGCGAAGCATCCTCGTCGTATCGTGGGGACATGGATGGCGACGCCGACCTCGCGAGCCCGGCCCGGTTGATGGGCGAACCGGCCCGGGCCGCCATGCTCGTCGCCCTGCTCGACGGGCGCGCGCTGCCCGCAGGCGAGCTCGCGGCGATCGCACGCGTGTCGGCGCCCACGGCGAGCGCGCATCTCGCCCGGCTCGTCGAGGGCGGCCTCGTGCGGGCGCGCGCGCTCGGTCGGCATCGCTACTTCGAGCTCGCTGGGGCCGATGTCGCCGACGCCATCGAGTCGTTGCAGCGGCTGGCGCCGCGGCGACCGGTCACCTCGTACGGCCAGTCCGCGACCGCACGACGGCTCGCCGAGGCCCGGACGTGCTACGACCACCTGGCCGGCCGGATCGCCCTCGGCATCGCGGACGCGCTCGTCGCCGAGGAGGCGATCACGCCGCTCGAGGCCGGGGGATCGGGCATGATCCTCGCGACCGACGGCCCCGTCGCGCGCCGACTGCGGCTCGAGGCGGCGCCCGCCCCCGGCCGTCGGCCGCCGGTGCGGGGCTGCCTCGACTGGACCGAGCGACGACCGCACCTCGCCGGCGCGCTCGGGGCGCACGTGCTCGAGGTCCTGCTCTCGGCGGGCTGGGTCGCGCGGGTGCCGGGCGACCGTTCGTTGCGCGTGAGCGACGAGCTCCGGGTGGCGTTCGAGTCCTGAGCTGCGCGGCTCCGCGGATCAGACCGCGATGTCGCGGGGCACGTGCGGCAACCGCGGCACTCCGTGCACCTCGCGGTGCAGGCGCTCCATGCGAGCGTCGAGCTCGGAAGCGGTGTGGGCCGCGTCGGTCAGCCCGTCGAGCAGCTCCTGCGGGACCTGGCGGTCGTACTTGTAGTAGATCTTGTGCTCGAGGCTCGCCCAGAAGTCCATCGCGATCGTGCGGATCTGCACCTCGACCGCGACGGGGTGCGGTCCCGTCGAGAGGAACACGGGCACCTCGACGATGACGTGCAGGCTCTGATAGCCGTTCGGCTTCGGCTCCTTGATGTAGTCCTTCACCTTGATCACCCGGATGTCGCGCTGCGCGGTGAGCAGCTCGAAGATGCGGTACGCGTCGGACACGAAGCTGCAGGTGACGCGGACGCCCGCGATGTCGGTGATCGTCTCGCGGATCGTGTCGAAGTTCGGCTCGATGCCCTTGCGCGCCATCTTCTCGATGACGCTGTCGAGGCTCTTCAACCGGCTCGAGATGTGCTCGATGGGGTTGTAGTCGTGCGTCTGGTTGAACTCCTCGCGCAGGATCGAGAGCTTCGTGATGACCTCGTCCATGCCGAACTTGTAGCGCAGCATGAACCGCTCGGTCTCGTCGCGGAGCGCCCGCATCTCGTCGAGGGTCTGGCCGTCGATGGTCTCGAGCGTGCGCTGGGCACGGGGCGTGAGCATGGCGGGGGCGTCTGGATGCCTCGTGGGACGAGTGCCGTCGAGCGGAGTCACGAGCACCACGCTAGGTGGCGAAGCTCTGGATTCGCTTTGATTCCCGGCCGCGTTCGCCCGCAGCGGAGCGCCGCCCGCCGCAGCGCCGTCGGCTGCCGCCCGGCTGCGGCCGACGCTCAGACGACCGAGTCGAGGTAGGTCCAGCGGCCGTCGAGGCGGGCGAAACGGCTCGTCTCGTGCTGGCTGCCGCGCTCACCGTGGTGGCGGTAGTGGGCGGTGAACTCGACGAGTCCTTCCCGGTCGAACGGGCCGCCGTGCTCGGCGCGCTCGATCTCGAGTCGGAGCCACCGGATCGACGGGTCGAGCTCGAGCGCGGCCGGTCGAGTCGTGGGATGCCAGGTCTCGAGCAGGTAGGCCGCGGCGCCGATCACGAAGGCCGTGTAGCGCGAGCGCATGAGCTGTTCGGCGGTCGGCGCATGAGCCTCGCCGTCGATGAGACGTCCGCAGCACTCGCCGAACGGGAGTCCGCTGAGGCAGGGGCAGCGATCCTCCGCGGCGGGGGTGGGGAACTCGGCGTCGTCGGCTGGGAGCATCCTCCGAGTATCGCGCGTTTCGCGGGTGCACCCATGAAGCGCACAGGCAGAACTGAGGATCCGTCCAGAATCGGCAGGCAGGGTGTCTGACTTGTGCCCGTGCTCGGGGCCACCCCCACGAACGAAAGCCGAATCCGAGCAGCTCAGATACTTATGCGCAACCAGACTTCCCCCAGCCCCGAAACCGAATCCGCAGACCCCACCCTCGACCGCCCGCGCCGTGCCGCCCGTCGTCACCGCGGCTCCCGGCGTCGCCTCATGGCCGTCGGCGCGGTGTTCGGCGTCGCGCTCGTCGTCGGCACCGGCTTCACCGTGCAGGCCGCCGTGAGCGCCCAGGAGCGGATCGATGCGACGACCGCCCTGACCGAGGCGACCGGCGTGCACCGCGACCAGCTCGGCGCCTACAGCGCCATCGCCGCCGCCCGCACCCGCGCGACCGCCGAGGACACCCTCTCGACGGCGAGCGCGACGCTCGCCGCCGTCGACGGCAAGACCGACACGTCGGAGCTCGCCGCCTCGGTCGCCTCGCTCGGCGACTACGAACTGCTGCCGGTGGACGAGCTCGCCGACCTCACCGCCGAAACGCGTGACGAGGTCGCGAAGGCGACCGCGGCCGCAGCCGAGTACGACCGCGTGCAGGCCGAGAAGGCGAAGGCCGCCGCCGAGGCGCTCGCCCGTGCAAACACGCCGGACGGCGCCCGCGCGACGGCCCGCTCGATGGCGTCGAGCACGTATGGCTGGGGCGACGGCGAGTTCCAGTGCCTCGACCAGTTGTGGCAGAAGGAGTCGGGCTGGTCGTACACGGCCATGAACGGCTCGAGCGGTGCCACCGGCATCCCGCAGGCGCTGCCGGGCAGCAAGATGGCCACGATGGGCGCCGACTGGCAGACGAACGCGGCGACGCAGATCGCCTGGGGCCTCGACTACATCTCGCGGTCGTACGGCTCGCCGTGCAGCGCCTGGTCGCACTCGCAGGCCGTCAACTGGTACTGAGTCCGCAGTCGCGCGTGCCGTGACCCGGCTCAGCCGCGCTCGACGAGCGGGGTGAAGGCCGCGAGTTCGGGACCGAGCCCGAGGTCGACGACGTGCAGCTCGCCGGCGAGGTCGGCGCCGGGCTCGATGAGCAGCCCCGCCTTCGCCGCGCCGAACGTGACCGTGACGGTCGCCGGCAGCACGGTCGGGTCGGGCACGCTGCCGTCGTCGGGGTCGATGCCGCTCGGCAGGTCGACGGCGACGACCTCGGGGCCGGGCACCCGGGCGAGCACGGGCAGGATGGCGGCGACGAGCTCGCGGGCCCGCCCGCGCAGCGCGGGGTCGGCGCTCGTCCCGGTCCCCAGTACCCCGTCGACGATCAGGGATGCCTCGCCGGCACGTGCGGCGACGATCGACGCGTCGGCGCCGTCGAGCACCCGGGCGCCCGCCGTGACGGCTGCGGATCGTGCCGCGTCGTGCATGCGCGACCCGGTGGGGACGATCTCGACCGCGACTCCCTCTGCGGCGAGCTCGGCGGCCGCGTAGACGGCATCGCCGCCGTTGTCGCCCGATCCCGCGAGCACGAGCACGAGCGGCGAGCGCTCGGCCCGGCCGGCGAGTCGAGCGCGCAGGACCCCGGCGAGCGCCGCGGCCGCGCGGAGCATGAGCGGCTCGCCTCGTGCGAGGTGCGGCGCCTCTGCGGCGCGGACCTGTGCGGCGCTGTAGCCCGCGACCATCAGCCGAGCCGCGGATCGAGCAGGCCGCGCCGGTCGGGATGCCGGTCGAACCACTCCGAGACGTACCAGCAGCTGGGCACGATGTGCCGGTTCGAGCCCGCCTCGACGTCGTCGACCGCGAACGCGACGACCTCGGAGGCCAGGCCCGAGCCGCGGTACGCCGGATTCGTGAACGTCCGCGTGAAGGCCACGGCGTCGCCGAGCACCCGGTAGTCGAGCACGCTCGCGATCGTGCCGTCGACCCGCAGGACATAGCGACGCGCGTCGGGTTCGTGGGTGAGTTCCTTGTGCACGAGCGACAGGCTACGCCCGGACCCGCGCTCGTGCGGCAGCGGCACCGGCCGTTCGCGCTCCGAGGCGTCGGCGGCCGGTCATCGCCCGCGCAGTCGATCGAGGTCGCGCCGCTCGCGTTTGGTCGGTCGGCCCGCGCCGCGGTCGCGCACGATCGTCGCCGGGAGCTCCGCCCGCGGGGGAGGCGGCGGGGTGCGGTCCTCGGCCGCCTCGGCGGCGAGCGGTGCGGAGACGCGCTTCGCGATCGTGCGGCGCACGATCAGCTGCCGGTCGAATCCCGCGATGCGCACCCGCACCTCGTCGCCGGGGCGTACGGCCTGGGCGGCCTTCACCCGCTCGCCGTTGACGCGCACATGCCCGGCACGGCATGCGGCCGTCGCCGCCGAGCGGGTCTTGTACTGGCGCACCGCCCACAACCATGCGTCGATGCGCACCGGTCGCTGGTCGTCCATCGCTCCAGCCTACGGCCGCCGCGCCTCGCAGACCCGCCGGCATGCGTCATGCTGGAGGGGTGACGGGTTCGAGCGGAGACGCGTGGGTCGAGGGGCCGGGTGGCGTCCGCTACTGGGGGCGATACGGCGCGGCCGGACTGCTCGCCGTGAGTCCCGCGGGCGAGGTGCTGCTCCAGCACCGGGCGGAGTGGAGCCACTTCGGCGGAACCTGGGGCATCCCCGGCGGCGCGCTGCACGCGGACGAGGCAGCCGTCGACGCCGCGATCCGCGAGGCCGGCGAGGAGGCCGGCGTACCGCCCGAGGCGCTCTCGGTGCGCTTCACGAGCATCCTCGACCTCGGATTCTGGTCGTACACGACCGTCGTCGCCGACGCGCTCGTGCGCTTCGAACCGGTCGTGAGCGACCCCGAGAGCATCGAGCTCCGGTGGGTGCCCATCGACGCGGTCGCGAGCCGGCCGCTCCACCCTCGATTCGCCGAAGCGTGGCCCGACCTCGCCGCGCGGCTCTGAAGCGGGACATCCGGCGCCCGATAGGATCGGTGCGTGGCTGGGGAGCGCGGGGGAGCCGTCGGTTCGGAGATCTGGACGATCCCGAACATCCTGAGCATGCTCAGGCTGGCCCTCGTGCCCGTCTTCCTGGTATGCCTGGTCATCGGCGACAACGTCCTCGCGCTCGTGGTGCTCGTCGTCGCGAGCCTCACCGATCTGGCCGACGGGTATCTCGCCCGGCGCCTCGACCAGGTGACCCGGCTCGGACAGCTGCTCGATCCGGCCGCCGACCGCCTCTACATCTTCGCCGCGCTCATCGGGCTCGCAGCCCAGCAGCTCGTGCCCTGGTGGATCGTCGTGGTGATCGTGGCCCGTGACGTCTTCCTGCTGGTGCTCGGGGTGGTGCTCGCGAACCACGGCTTCGGACCGCTGCCGGTGCACCAGCTCGGCAAGGTCGCGACGTTCGCCCTGTTCTTCGGCCTGCCGGTGATCATGCTCGGGGCGGCATTCCCCGCCGTCGCCCCGGTCAGCGAACCCGTCGGCTGGGCGATCACCCTGTGGGGCGCGTTCCTCTACTGGTGGGCGGGTGTCATCTACGCGATCGAGACCGCACGGGTCATCCGTATTCCACGGGTGGCAGGCGACTCGCGATCCGATACGCTGGAAGAGGGAGGTTAGCCGTGGCGGATACCGACAACACACAGGCCGACGGGGCGGGCGAGGCCGAGTTCGAGCATGCGCACACCTCGTCGCAGCCGGTGGCCGACAACGCCGTCGACTCGACGATGGGGTTCAGCCGTGAAGCGGCGGCCCAGCTCGGCGCGGTCGACGCCGACATCTCGGCTGAGGAGCACGAGGCCATTGCGGCGCTGCCGTCGGGCTCGGCGCTGCTCGTCGTGCGGCGCGGCCCGAACACGGGTGCGAGGTTCCTGCTCGACACCGATGTCACGGTCGTGGGGCGTCATCCCGACGCCGACATCTTCCTCGACGACGTCACGGTGTCGCGCAAGCACGCCGAGTTCGTGCGGCATCGCACCGCGTTCGAAGTCAAGGACCTGAGTTCGCTGAACGGCACCTACTTCGACGGCGTGCGCATCGAGACGGCGCTGCTGTCCGACGGCGCCGAGGTGCAGATCGGCAAGTTCCGCCTCACCTTCTACGCCTCCCGGCGCGACCTGGCTCCGGTCGCGAGCGAGTAGTGGCCGGCACCGCGGCGTCGAGGCACGCGAGCGACCAGGCGCCACTGCTCGGCATCGGCCAGGTGCTCGCGCGACTCCAGCCCGAGTTCCCCGAGCTGACGCCGTCGAAGCTGCGGTTCCTCGAAGAGCAGCGCCTCGTGTCACCGGCGCGAACGGCGGCCGGGTACCGCAAGTTCTCGTCCGCCGACGTCGAGCGCATCACCGTCGTGCTGTCCATGCAGCGCGACCACTATCTCCCGCTCAAGGTCATTCGCGCGCACCTCGAGGCGATCGACGCCGGTGAGACGCCGGCACTCCCCGGTGCCGCGAGCGCTTCCGGATTCCTCGCCGCGAAGCGCATGAACCGGGCCGAGCTGATCACCGCGGCCGGTGCGAGTGCGGCGCTCCTCGACGACGCGGTCTCGGCGTCGGTGCTTCCGGCGGCAGAGCACTACGCCGAGGATTCGCTCGGTGTGCTGCGCGCCCTCGTCGCGCTGCGCGAGGTCGGAATCGAGCCCCGTCACCTGCGCGGCGTGCGTGCCGCGGCCGAGCGCGAGGCGGCGCTCGTCGAGCGTGCGCTCGCGCCGTCCCGCCGGGCCGACGCCGCGGGCAAGGCCCGCGCCGGCGAGCGGGGGCGCGAACTCGCGACCGCGCTCGAGACGGTTCATTCGAGCATCCTGCGGGCGTCGCTCGAACGCCTGTCCAGATGATCGCGCGACACGCCGTGACGATCGGCCCGATATGTTTGGCGCGGACCCCTCGCCTCGGTAGCGTGGAACTCGCGTCGCCGAGGTGGCGGAGCAGAAGTGAGGGGCGAATCGATGAGTGAGACCGTGCGCTCGCGTTACGACCTCGGCCTGCTGTTCACCGACGGGATGCCCGAGTACGAGGACGGCACCGGTTATCGCGGTGCGATCGCCGCCCGGGCCGCCGGAATCAGCTACCGCCAGCTCGACTACTGGGCGCGCACGCAGCTCGTCGAGCCGACCGTACGAGGGGCGGCGGGTTCCGGCTCGCAGCGGCTCTACGGCTTCCGCGACATCCTCGTCCTGAAGCTCGTGAAGCGCCTGCTCGACACGGGCATCTCGCTGCAGCAGATCCGAACCGCGGTCACGCAGTTGCGCGAGGCCGGCGTCGAAGACCTCGCGCAGACGACGCTCATGAGCGACGGCGCGAGCGTCTACCTCTGCACCTCCGACGACGAGGTCATCGATCTCGTGAACCGCGGACAGGGCGTCTTCGGCATCGCCGTCGGCAAGGTGCTCCGCGAGGTCGAGTCGACGCTCGTCGAGCTCGACACGCAGCCGTCCGATCCGATGGACGAGCTCGCGGCGCGCCGCGGCGCGAAGTCGCGCAAGATCTCCTGAGGCCATCGCCCGGCCGGGCGATGTCACACGGCGTCATACTCGGGGCCCGCTCGGCGGGTGCCGCGACAAGTCGTCGAGCGGTCAGATCGCGTGCGACTCGACGGCGAGCTGATCGTCGGCGTCGTCGGCGATCCGGGCCGTGCGCAGCACTCGGTCGAGCAGCTGGTCGAAGTTCGCCGACATCTCCTCCGCGCTTTCGCCCGGCCACATGTGCAGCGGCTTCGCGGCGCCCTGCGCCTGCTGCAGCGAGGTGCGCTCGGGCAGCTGCGGGCTCAGCACGAGCGGGCCGAACATGTCCCGCAGCTCCTTGATGCGGAACTGGTGCTCGAGCGACTGCACGCGAGCGCGGTTGACGATGATGCCGAGCGGCTGCAGCCGGGGGGAGAGACCGCGGCGGATCTCCTCGATGGCGCGCAGCGCACGGTCGGCGGCCGCGACCGAGAAGAGGCCGGGCTCGGTGACGACGGCGACGCGGTCGCTCGCGGCCCAGGCGGTGCGGGTGAGGGCGTTGAGCGAGGGGGCGCAGTCGATGAGCACGAGCTCGTAGTCGGCCTCGACGTTGGCGAGCGCCTCCTCGAGCTTCCAGATGTCGCGGATCGACGGGTGCGGCCCGTCGAAGTTGATCGCAGACGGGCTGCCGATCATGACGTCGATGGTCGATTGGGGGTTCTGACGCGCCCAGCCGCTCGGCGCGATCGCCGAGCGGACGATCTTCTCCTTCGGAGACGCGAGCACGTCGGCGACGTTCAGGTGACCGGCGACTTGGATGTCCATGCCGGTCGAAACATCGGACTGGGGATCGAGGTCGACGACGAGGGTACGGACGCCGCGAGCGAAGGCCGCCGACGCCAGTCCGAGCGTGACAGTGGTCTTGCCGACGCCGCCTTTCAGGGAGCTGACGGAGAGAACGTGCACGAACAGATACGTTACCTTTAGTGCTCGGGCGATACCTAAACGTTCGCTGTGCGGATTCCGTTCGGAAAGGCTTGCATGTTCACGAAGATCCTGGTTGCCAATCGCGGTGAGATCGCCATCCGTGCGTTCCGCGCCGCCGTCGAACTCGGTGCGAAGACGGTCGCGGTGTATCCGTTCGAAGACCGCAACTCGCTGCACCGGCTGAAGGCCGACGAGGCGTACCAGATCGGCGAACCCGGGCACCCGGTTCGCGCCTACCTCGACGTGTCGGAGATCATCCGCGTCGCGAGGGAGTCGGGCGCCGACGCGATCTACCCGGGCTACGGCTTCCTGTCCGAGAACCCCGAGCTCGCCCAGGCCGCGGCCGAGGCCGGCATCGCCTTCATCGGCCCGCCGAAGCACGTGCTCGAGATGGCCGGCAACAAGGTCACGGCGAAGGAGCACGCGATCGCCGCCGGCGTCCCGGTGTTGAAGTCGACGCCGCCCTCGCGCGACATCGAGACGCTCGTCGGCCAGGCCGACGAGATCGGCTTCCCCATCTTCGCGAAGGCCGTCGCGGGCGGTGGCGGTCGCGGTATGCGCCGGGTCGACTCGAAAGACGACCTGCGCGCCGCGCTCGAAGAGGCGATGCGCGAGGCCGACAGCGCCTTCGGCGACCCCACCATGTTCCTCGAGCAGGCCGTGCTTCGTCCCCGTCACATCGAGGTGCAGGTGCTCGCAGACTCGACGGGCGAGACGGTGCACCTCTTCGAGCGCGACTGCTCGGTGCAGCGCCGCCACCAGAAGGTCATCGAGATCGCCCCCGCGCCGAATCTCTCCGACGACGTCCGCCAGTCGCTCTACCGCGACGCGATCGCGTTCGCGAGGTCGATCGGCTATGTCAACGCCGGCACCGTCGAGTTCCTGCTCGACACCGCGGGCGAGCGGGCCGGGCAGCACGTCTTCATCGAGATGAACCCGCGCATCCAGGTCGAGCACACCGTGACCGAGGAGGTCACCGACGTCGACCTCGTCGTCTCGCAGATGCGCATCGCGGCGGGGGAGACCCTCGCCGAGCTGGGCCTCGAGCAGGGAGCGATCAGGCTCCGCGGCGCCGCGCTCCAGTGCCGCATCACCACGGAAGACCCGACGGCCGGCTTCCGCCCCGACACCGGGAAGATCACCACCTACCGCTCGCCCGGCGGCGCCGGCATCCGCCTCGACGGCGGCACCATCAACCCGGGCGCACAGATCAGCCCGCACTTCGACTCGATGCTCGCCAAGCTCACCTGCCGAGGCCGCGACTACACCGCCGCCGTCGCGCGTGCGAAGCGTGCACTGGCCGAGTTCCGCATCCGCGGCGTCTCCACGAACATCCCGTTCCTCCAGGCGGTGCTCGAAGACCCGGCGTTCGTGGCCGGCGACCTCAGCACGTCGTTCATCGACGAGCGCCCCCAGCTGCTGCGCGGGCGCGTCTCGAAGGACCGCGGCACGAAGATCCTCAACTGGCTCGCCGACGTCACGGTCAACCAGCCGAACGGCCCCGCGCCGATCAGCGTGAGCCCGGTCGAG
Source organism: Agromyces sp. NPDC127015 (assembly GCF_042725165.1). NCBI lineage: Bacteria > Bacillati > Actinomycetota > Actinomycetes > Micrococcales > Microbacteriaceae > Agromyces > Agromyces sp. NPDC127015. Next base: position 674,746 of record NZ_JBHXDI010000001.1, read on the forward strand.
AAGCTCCCCGAGATCGACCTCTCGCAGCCCGCACCCGACGGCTCGCGCCAGCGGCTGCTCGAGCTGGGGCCGGCGGGCTTCGCGGCCGCGCTCCGCGCGCAGACGCCGCTCGCGGTCACCGAGACCACCTTCCGCGACGCCCACCAGTCGCTGCTCGCGACGCGGGTTCGCACGAAGGACCTCGTCGCGGTCGCGCCGTACGTCGCCCGGCTCACCCCCGAGCTCCTGTCGGTCGAGGCCTGGGGCGGCGCGACCTACGACGTCGCCCTCCGCTTCCTCGGCGAGGACCCGTGGGAGCGCCTCGCCGCCCTGCGGGAGGCGCTGCCGAACATCAACATCCAGATGCTGCTCCGCGGTCGCAACACGGTCGGCTACACCCCGTACCCGACCGAGGTCACCGACGCGTTCGTGCGCGAGGCCGCCGCGACCGGTGTCGACATCTTCCGCATCTTCGATGCGCTGAACGACGTCTCGCAGATGCGGCCGGCGATCGACGCCGTCCTCGAGACGGGTCACAGCCTCGCCGAGGTCGCGCTCTGCTACACGGGCGACCTGCTCGACCCGAGCGAAGACCTCTACACGCTCGACTACTACCTCCGGCTCGCCGACGACATCGTCGGCGCGGGTGCGCACGTGCTCGCGATCAAGGACATGGCGGGACTGCTCCGTCCGTCGGCCGCGGCGAAGCTCGTCAGCGCCCTGCGCGAGCGCTTCGACGTCCCCGTGCACCTGCACACGCACGACACCGCCGGCGGCCAGCTCGCGACGCTCCTCGCCGCAAGCGCCGCCGGCGTCGACGCGGTCGACGTGGCCAGCGCGCCGATGGCGGGCACCACGAGCCAGCCCTCCGCCTCGTCGCTCGTCGCGGCACTCGCGCACACCGAGCGCGACACGGGCATCTCGCTCGACGCCGTGAGCGACCTCGAGCCGTACTGGGAGGCGGTCCGCCGCCTGTACAAGCCGTTCGAGTCGGGCCTGCCCGGCCCCACCGGCCGCGTCTACCACCACGAGATCCCGGGCGGCCAGCTGTCGAACCTCCGCCAGCAGGCGATCGCCCTCGGCCTCGCCGATGACTTCGAGCTCATCGAGGACATGTACGCGGCCGCCGACAAGATCCTCGGCCGGGTGCCGAAGGTCACTCCCTCGTCGAAGGTGGTCGGCGATCTCGCGCTGCACCTCGCCGCGGTCAAGGCCGACCCCGCCGACTTCGCCGTGAATCCCGACAAGTACGACGTGCCCGACTCGGTCATCGGCTTCATGGCGGGCGAACTCGGCGACCTGCCCGGCGGCTGGCCCGAGCCGTTCCGCACGAAGGTGCTCGCCGGGCGCGACATCCGCATCGGCGTGACCGAGCTCACGGCCGACCAGCGCGCCGCGCTCGAAGCCGACAGCACCACGCGTCGCGCGACCCTGAACGCCCTGCTCTTCCCGGCGCCGACCCGCCAGTTCGAGCAGATCCGCGAGCTCTTCGGCGACCTCTCGGTCGTCGACACCGCCGACTACCTGTACGGCCTGCGTGCCGGCTCCGAGCACGTGGTCGAGATCGCGAAGGGCGTCCGGCTCTACGCGGGGCTCGAAGCGATCGGCGAGGCCGACGACAAGGGCATGCGCACCGTCATGACGATCCTCAACGGCCAGCTCCGCCCCGTGTTCGTCCGCGACCGCAGCATCACCGTCGAGACGCGAACGGCCGAGAAGGCGGATGCCTCGCAGCCGGGTCAGATCGCCGCGCCGTTCTCCGGCGTGGTGACGCTTCAGGTGGAGCCGGGCGCCGAGATCGCCGCGGGTCAGAGCGTCGCGTCGATCGAGGCCATGAAGATGGAGGCGGCCATCACCTCGCCGATCGCGGGCGTCGTGGAGCGCGTCGCCGTGCCCAAGACCCAGCAGGTGGAGGCGGGTGATCTGCTCGTCGTCGTGCGCGCACGCTAGGCTTGGCGTGGATTGGCACTGATGAGGAGGGGTATCGGTGGCTGACGAGACGCATGATCCGGGTCCGGTTGGCCGACGTGGCGTCGGTGTACGCACCGGCCCCGTCGACCGCATCCCGGTGTCGGGGTCGACCGGTGCGCACGCCGCGCGCCCCGATCTCGACCTGAGGGTCGACCTGCCGCCGGCGCCGGTGCACGAGGTGCCCGAAGACGAGGTCGCGGTGGCGATCGACGACGTGTCGGTGAATCCTGGCGCCATCGCGTCGGCCGACACCGGCACCCGGTCCGTCCCGATCCTCGCGACCGGCCTCCCGGCCGGGCGAGGCGCCGTGCACCGCGAGGCGTCGCCGTACAGCGCGCTGCTCGCCGCCGATGCGACGAAGCGCGCGCGAGACACCGAGCTCGACCGCATCGCGCCCGCGAGTGGCGACGTCGCGATGGCCGAGAGTCCCGAGCCGGGCGCGCCGACCGAGGTTCCCGAGACGCCCGACTCGCTGACACCCGATCGCCTGATCGACGTGAACCGCACCACCCGGCCCGCGCCCGAAGGCGGACTCAATCGGTTCCTGTACGAGGCATCCCTGCACCTCGTGAATCTCGGCGACTCCGCCAAGGTCCGCGCGCACAAGGCGATGAACCAGCGCATCCAGAAGCGCTTCGAGGGCGGCGCGCGGTTCGTGCCCGTGCTCACCCGCAAGGGCGGTGTCGGCAAGACGACCATCACCGCGCTCCTCGGCATGGCCCTCGCCGACGCCCGTGACGACCGCGTCATCGCGATCGACGCGAACCCCGACCGCGGCACGCTCGCCGAGCGGGTCGACCGCCAGACCCGCGAGACGGTGCGCGACGTGGTCGCGAAGGCCTCGTCGATCGGTGGGTACACCGACTTCTCGAGATTCGTCTCGCGCGACGAGACCCGTCTCGACATCCTCGCATCGGACACCGATCCGACCCTCTCCGAGGCGTTCGACGACAACGACTACAACGTGGTCGCCGGGCTCGCAGCCCGGTACTACTCGATCGTCCTGACCGACTGCGGCACGGGCATCGTGCACTCGGTGATGCGGGCGACGCTGCAGCGCGCCGACTCGATCGTCATCGTCTCCGGCGGCAGCGTCGACGAGGCGCGGCTCGCCTCCGAGACGCTCACCTGGCTCGAGGCGAACGGCTACGGCGAACTCGTCCGCAACGCGGTCGTCGCGATCAACCTCGCCACGCAGGGCACCCACCTCGTCAAGGTCGACGAGATCGAGGCTCATTTCCAGTCGCGTGTGCGCGAGATCGTGCGCATTCCGTACGACCCCCAGCTCGCGGCCGGCTCGGTCGTGAACTGGCACCAGTTGCGCCCCGTCACCCGCGATGCGGCGCGCGAACTCGCCGCCCTCGTGGTGGAAGGCCTGCCCGCCGACCGCGGGCACTGATCGGAGAACATTGCCAGAGCGTCCCATCCGCCTGTTCGGCGACCCCGTCCTCAAGACCGTCTCAGCCCCCGTCGAACAGGTCGACGATCGCGTGCGCGCGCTCGTCGCCGACCTCGTCGACAGCGTGAAGCTGCCCGGGCGGGCCGGCGTCGCGGCATCCCAGATCGGCGTGAACCTGCGCGCCTTCAGCTACAACGTCGACGGCGAGGTCGGGTACATCCTGAATCCCGAGATCGTCGAGGTGTCGGGTGAGAAGGAGCTCATCGACGAGGGATGCCTCTCGGTGCCCGGACTCTGGCACAAGACGCCTCGCCACCCCTACGCGAAGGTGCGCGGCATCGACCTCGACGGCAACGAGCTCGTGCTCGAGGGCACCGGTCTCATGGCGCAGGCGCTGCAGCACGAGACCGATCACCTCGACGGACTGCTCTACCTCGACCGGCTCGAGAACGACGAGCGTCGCGCGGCGATGAAGGAGATCCGCGAGTCCGACTGGTTCTGACGATCGACGTCGCGCCGAGGCATCCGTCGTGGGGCCTCGTGCCGGTCGGCCCGAACACGACGAAGCGCCCCGCGGAGGTTCCGCGGGGCGCTTCGTCGTAGGTCGCGTCAGCTGACGATCGAGTGGCCCTCGGTCGCGGGTGCGCCCGAGTACATCGCCTCGATGTGCGGGGCGAAGTCCTCGAGGATGATGTTGCGCTTGATGCTGAGCTTCGGCGTCAGGTGCCCGCTCTCCTCGGTCAGCTCGGTGGTGAGGATCGTGAACTTGCGGATCGACTCGGCGCGCGAGACGTTCTCGTTCGCGGCGTCGATCGCGCGCTGCACCTCGGCGAGCACGGCCGGGTTCGTCGAGGCCTCCTCGAGCGACATGCCGGCGTCCTCGCCGTTGTTGTTGAGCCAGACGGGCAGCATCTCGGGGTCGAGCGTGACGAGGGCGGCGATGAACGGCTTCTTGTCGCCGACGACGACGACCTGGCCCACGAGCGGGTTCGCACGGATCGGATCCTCGAGGCCGGCCGGGGCCACGTTCTTGCCGCCTGCGGTGACGATGATCTCCTTCTTGCGGCCCGTGATGGTGAGGAATCCCTCGGTGTCGAACGCGCCGATGTCACCCGTCTTGAACCAGCCGTCCTCGAACGCCTCCGCGGTCGCCTCGGGGTTCTTCCAGTACTCCTTGAAGACGTCCACGCCCTTGACCTGGATCTCGCCGTCGTCGGCGAGGCGCACCGAGATGCCGGGCAGCGCCGGCCCGACGGTGCCGATCTTCGACTTCGTGGGGAGGTTGACGGTCGCGGGCGCCGTGGTCTCGGTGAGGCCGTAGCCCTCGAGGATCGTGATGCCGAGCGCGTGGTAGAAGTGGCCGAGTCGGGGGCCGAGCGGCGCGGAGCCCGACACGGCGTACTTGACGTTGCCGCCCATCGCCGCGCGCAGCTTGGAGAACACGAGCGCGTCGAACAGCTTGAACTTGAGCTTCAGGCCGAGCGGCACCGAGCCCTGTTCCTTCGCCGTCGAGTAGGCGACCGCGACGTCGGCGGCCGTGCGGAAGATCTTGCCCTTGCCGCCGGCCTCGGCCTTCTGCTCGGAGACGTTGTAGACCTTCTCGAACACGCGTGGCACGGCGAGGAGGAAGGTCGGCTTGAAGCTGCCGAGCGAGGGGAGGAGCTGTCGCGTGTCGGGCTGGTGGCCGACGCGCACGCCCGCGTGCACGCACAGCACCGCGATGAAGCGCGCGAACACGTGCGCGAGCGTGATGAACAGTAGCGTCGACGCGCCGTTCGGGTCGAGCACGACCTCATCGAGTGCGACGGCCGAGTTGCGCGAGAGTTCGACGAAGTTCGAGTGGGTGAGCACGCAGCCCTTGGGCTTGCCGGTCGAGCCCGACGTGTAGATGAGGGTCGCGATGTCGTCGCCGTTCGCGAGCTTGCGGCGGCGCTCGATCTCATCGTCGGGAACCTCGGTTCCGCCCGCGGCGATCTTGTCGAGGTCGCCGAGGTCGATCTGCCAGTTCTTGCGGATGAGCGGCAGGTCGGGGTGCACCTCGTCGAAGCGGGCGAAGTGGTCGGGCGTCTCGAGGATGACGGCGATCGCGCCCGAGTCGCTCAGGTTCCAGCGGACCTGCGCGGGAGAGCTCGTCTCGTAGACGGGAACCAGCACCGCGCCGGCGAACCAGACGGCGAAGTCGATGAGCGTCCACTCGTAGCGCGTCTTGCACATGAGGCCGATCTTGTCGCCGGGCTCGATGCCGGCGGCCACGAAGCCCTTGGCGAGTGCGATGACCTGGTCGTAGAACTCGCGCGTCGTCACCGGGCTCCAGCCGCCGTCGGCGGTGGGCCGGGAGAACAGCACCGAATCGGGCGTCGCCGCGAGGCGGTCGACGAGCAGGTCGGTGGTGTTCGCCGTAGGGTCGGGCGCGACCACGGCGGGCGTGGAGAATTCGATCACGGTAGCTCCTTCGGTACCGAGTGGATCGCGCCCGGCTCGGGTACCTGCGCGACCTCGGCTTTGGGGTCTACTACACTCTAGTCGTTGCGCGCGCGGCCCCGTTCCGGCGCGACCCCAGCCCCGTCCCCCTCTGAAAGGCGGCGTCAGCGTGCACGCGATCGGTATCGACATCGGTGGAACGAAGATCGCCGGCGCAGTCGTCGACGAGCTCGGCGCGATCGTGCGCAGCGATCGGGTGCCGACCCCCGCCGGTGACGCGCCGGCGCTCGAACGTGCCGTCGTCGAGATGATCGCCGGCCTCCGCGGCTCCGACGACATCGAGGCCGTCGGCGTCGCCGCGGCGGGCTTCGTCGACGCGGCGCAGTCGACCCTCTACTACGCCCCGAACATCGACTGGCGCAACGAGCCGTTGCGCGAGAAGCTCGAGGCGCAGGTCGGCGGCACCGTCGTCGTCGACAACGACGCGAACGCCGCCGGGTGGGCTGAGTTCCGCTTCGGCGCCGGCCGGCTCGTGAGCGACATGGTGATGCTCACGATCGGTACGGGCGTCGGCGGCGCGATCGTCGCGAACGACCGCCTCTTCCGAGGCGGGTTCGGCGCGGGCGCCGAGCTCGGTCACCTCCGGGTCGTGCCCGACGGCCTCGCGTGCGGGTGCGGCCAGCGCGGCTGCATCGAGCAGTACGGTTCGGGGCGGGCCCTCCTGCGCATGGCGGGCGAGATCGCCGACGCGGGCGGTATCGGCCAGTCGCTGGCACGGGCGCGCGCCGAGCACGGCGCACTCGACGGCACGATCGTCGGCGGGCTCATCGAAGCGGGCGACCCGGGCGCCATCGCCGCCCTCCGCCAGCTCGGCCACTGGCTCGGAGCGGCGTCCGCGAGTCTCTCCGCGGTGCTCGATCCGCAGCGATTCGTGTTCGGCGGAGGCGTCGCGGTCGCCGGCGAGCTGCTGCTCGAGCCCATCCGCGAGGCGTATCTCGAGCACCTGCCCGCTCGCGGCTACCACCCCGAGCCCGACTTCGTCATCGCCGAGCTCGTGAACGACGCCGGCGTCGTCGGCGCTGCCGACCTCGCCCGCGTGTGGGTCGCCGAACACTCCTGAGCCACCCGGCGTTAAGCTGAGTCGATGTCTCACGGGAAGGGAGCCGCGCGGTGTTCTACTGGATCATGAAGCACCTCGTGGTCGGGCCGATCCTGCTCTCGATCTTCCGGCCGTGGGTCGTCGGGCTCGAGAACGTGCCGAAGGAGGGTGCCGTGGTGCTCGCCTCGAACCACCTCTCGTTCATCGACTCGATCTTCCTGCCGCTCGTCGTCGACCGCCCCGTCGTGTTCCTCGCGAAGAGCGAGTACTTCACCGGCAAGGGGCTCAAGGGCTGGGCGACGCGCATGTTCTTCCAGGCCGCGGGGCAGCTGCCGATCGACCGTTCGGGCGGCAAGGCGTCCGAGGCATCCCTGAACACCGGCCTCCGGGTACTGGCAGAGGGCAGCATCCTCGGCATCTACCCCGAGGGCACTCGCAGCCCCGACGGCAAGCTCTACCGGGGGCGCACGGGCGTCGCCCGCATGGTCCTCGAGTCGGGCGCACCGGTCGTCCCGGTCGCGATGATCGGCACCGAGCACGTCATGCCGATCGGCACCCGACTGCCGCGCGTGCGCCGGATCGGCATCATCGTCGGCGAGCCGATCGACTTCTCCCGGTTCGAGGGTCTGGAGGGCGATCGCTTCGTGTTGCGTTCCGTGACGGACGAGCTCGTGTACGCCCTGCGCGGCCTGAGCGGGCAGGAGTACGTCGACGTGTACGCCTCCAGCGTGAAGGAGCAGCGGGCCTCGCAATCGCGGTAGGCTCGGAGGGCGGCGGCGCGACGTGCGTCGCCGTTCCGCTTTCCGGCGCCGTGGCGCCCGCACCCTCCAGGACAGCCCAGTGGTACAGCTCGTCGAGCCCATCGTCAACGCAGATCCCTCCGTGATCGCGGGGCTCGACTATTGGCGCGACCTGCCGATCAAGCAGCAGCCCACCTGGCCCGACGCGGAGGCCGCCCGCGCCGCCTCGGCCGAGCTCGCCACGCTGCCGCCGCTGGTCTTCGCGGGCGAGGTCGACACGATGCGCGAACGGCTCGCGGCCGCGTCGCGCGGCGAGGCGTTCCTGCTGCAGGGCGGCGACTGCGCCGAGACCTTCGCGGGCGCGACCGCCGACCAGATCCGCAACCGGGTGAAGACCGTGCTGCAGATGGCCGTGGTGCTCACCTACGGCGCCTCGATGCCCGTCGTCAAGATGGGTCGCATGGCGGGCCAGTTCGCGAAGCCCCGCTCGAGCGACACCGAGACCCGCGGCGACGTCACGCTGCCCGCCTACCGGGGTGACGTCGTCAACGGCTACGACTTCACGCCAGAGTCGCGCACGGCCGATCCGAACCGACTCATCCGCGGCTACCACACGGCGGCGTCGACGCTGAACCTCATCCGCGCGTTCACGCAGGGCGGTTTCGCCGACCTGCGCCAGGTGCACTCGTGGAACCAGGGCTTCGCGCAGAACCCGGCGAACTCGCGGTACGAATCGATGGCCCGCGAGATCGATCGCGCCGTGAAGTTCATGGACGCCTGCGGCGCCGACTTCGAGGCGCTCAAGCACACCGAGTTCTACACGGGCCACGAGGGCCTGCTCATGGACTACGAGCGCCCGATGACCCGCATCGACTCGCGCACGGGCACCCCGTACGTCACGAGCGGGCACTTCATCTGGATCGGCGAGCGCACCCGTGAGCTCGACGGCGCCCACGTCGACTTCCTCTCGCGCGTGCGCAACCCGATCGGCGTGAAGCTCGGTCCGACGACGACGCCCGAGACGATGCTCGAGCTTGTCGAGAAGCTCGACCCGAACCGCGAGCCGGGCCGGCTCACCTTCATCACGCGCATGGGCGCCGGCAAGATCCGCGAGGCACTGCCGCCACTGCTCGAGGCGATCAAGGCGAGCGACGCGAACCCGCTGTGGGTCACCGACCCGATGCACGGCAACGGCATCACGACGCCCACCGGTTACAAGACCCGCCGTTTCGACGACGTGGTCGACGAGGTGAAGGGCTTCTTCGAGGCGCACCGTGCCGCTGGCACGCACCCCGGCGGCATCCACGTCGAGCTCACCGGCGACGATGTCACCGAGTGCCTCGGCGGTTCGGAGCACATCGACGAGGCGACCCTCGCGACCCGCTACGAGTCGCTCTGCGACCCGCGGCTCAACCACATGCAGTCGCTCGAGCTCGCGTTCCTCGTGGCCGAGGAGCTCGCGTCGCGCTGAGCGGTCGCAGCAGAACGGCGCACGCCCCACGGGGCGTGCGCCGTTCTCGTCCATCCCGGCGCGGAGATCCGGCATCTCGCGGTCGCGGTGCGCGGGGCTACGCGCGGTCGAGGCGTCGCGGATGCCGCGGCACTTGCGCGGCCGGCGGGGCCGCCGGGCTCAGAAGCCCTGGAAGTTCACCGTGACGGTCGAGCCGCGTTTCGCGTTCTGGCCCGCTTCGGGCGTCACCTTGGAGACGACGAAGGCATCGGGAGCGATGTCGGCGAGCACGTTGTAGTCGAGCGCGAATCCGGCGTCGGTCAGCAGCTGCTTCGCCTCGGTCCAGTTCTTTCCGACGATGTCGGGCACAGCGACGAGGTCCTGGCCCTTCGAGACGGTGAGCTCGACGGTCGAACCGGGGCGCATGGGGTCGTCGAGCCAGTCGGCGGTGACGACGCTGTCCTTCGCGACCGTGTCGGAGAAGACCGGCTCCTTGTACTTCACCACGAGCCCGGCGTCCTTGAGCTTCGCCTCCGCCTCCGCGGCGGGGGTGCCCTCGACGGGCGGCACGGCGCCGACCGACACGACGAGGGTGACGTCGCCGCGCTCGGGGTACGGCGACGGAAGCGGTGCCCCTTCGGCATCCAGCGCGGCGATGACGGAGCCGTTCTCGATCTCGGCGGAGAACTGCTTCACCGGGTCGAGCAGCGTGAACGCGGCGAGCTGGGACCGCGCCTCATCGAGGGGGACACCCACCACATCGGGCACGTCGAGCATCTGCGGCCCCTCGGACACGTAGAGCGTGACCGTCGAACCTCGGCGGGCGCTCTCGCCGCCAGCGGGGTCGGTGCCGGCGACCTGCCCCTTCGGGATCTCGGGGTCGGTGCGCGTCGCCGGATCGACGATGAAGCCGGCATCCTCGAGGGCTGCCGTGGCCTCCTCGGGCGACATCTTCGTGCTCACCGTCGGCACGCTCGCGTACGCGCCGGGGCCCGCGCCGAAATACCAGCCGGTGCCGCCCGCGAGTCCGGCGAGCAGCAGCACGAGGGCGAGGATCCAGTACCCGCGGCGCTTGCGGTGGGCGGCGCTCGCGGCGAGCACCGAGGCGTCGTCGTCGGGCTCGTCGTCGGACGGCGGCACCGCCGTGACGACCGGTGCCGCGCCGAGCACGCTGGTCTCCGCGGTCGGTACCGCGGCAGCGGCCATGCCCGACGGCAGCACCATCGTCGCCTGCGTCGTGATCGGCAGGTGCGATGCGCGCAGCTCGGGTTCGGCCTCGCGCAGCCGGTCGAGCAGCTCGCGTGCGTCGCGTGGGCGCTCCTCGGGGTCGCGACGGGTCGCCCAGAGCACGAGCTCGTCGAGCGATGCCGGAACGGCGGGGTTGCGCGAGCTCGGCGCGGGCACCTCGTCATTCGCGTGCTGGTAGGCGATCTGCATCGGCGCCTCGCCGACGTACGGCTGCTCGCCGGTGAGCATCTCGTACATCATGATGCCGACCGCGTAGATGTCGCTGCGGGCGTCGGCGACGCCGCGGGTGACGAGTTCGGGGGAGAGGTAGGCGATGGTGCCGAGCAGGGCCTGACCGGTCGCCGTGTTCGCGCTCGCGGCGCGCGCGAGGCCGAAGTCGCCGAGCTTGATGCGGCCGTCGTCGGCGAGCAGCACGTTCTCGGGCTTGAGGTCGCGGTGCACGATGCCCGCCTTGTGCGCGGCGGCGAGACCCGACAGCACCGCGTCCATGATGTCGACGGTCTGCTCGGGGGTGAGCTTCTTGTAGTCCTTGAGCAGGTCGCGCAGCGTGATGCCGGGCAGGTACTCCATGACGAGGTACGCCATGTCGGCGTCCTGGCCCTGGTCGAAGACGTTCACGACGTTGGGGTGGGCGAGCCGAGCCGCCGAACGCGCCTCCTGCACGAAACGCGTCTTGAACGTGTTGTCGTCGGCCAGGTGCCCGTGCATGATCTTGATCGCGACGCGTCGCTCGAGTCGGAGATCGGTCGCCAGGTAGACGGTCGCCATGCCGCCGCGGGCGATGCGCGAGCGCACCTGATAGCGGCCGTCGATCAGACGGTCGATCATCGGGTCCGCGGGCGCTGTGCTCACCGTTCGAGTCTACGAAAGGGCATATGCCGCAGGCCGAACAAACGCCGCCGACGCGCCGATCGCAATCCCATCGTGATCCTCAGGCGCCCTGCGCAGGTGACGGCCGGCTCAGCCGAGTTCGTCCACCCAGGCGCGAGCCTGCGCCTCCCACTTCGCATAGTGATCGGGATGCGCACTGTGCTGCACCGCCTGTGCGGCCTCGGCGAGCGGCATCGATTCCCATCCGGGAATGTCGAGGAGACCGGGCGCGCGCCCCACGTTGGGCCCGGTCGGTCCGCCGTAGAAGGCGGCGGCCGCACGATGGGCGTCGAGCACCTGCTCGGAGGTGCCCCAACCCTGGCTCGGCCGCTGTTGGAAGAGCCCTTGGGAGTCGCGGTCGCCGTGGCGGACGTTCTTCAGGCCGGACTCCTGCGCCGCCGCCGCGAGGGCGATGACGATGGCGCGGTCCGGCACGCCGAGCTCGCGGCCGACGTCGACGATGAGCTGGGCGTTCGCGCGCATCTCGTCGGTGAGCACGACGCTGACCGACGCGACCGTCGTCACCGGGACGGGGCGGGGGATCACCAGGCGCTGGCCGAGGCGGATGGTCGCCCGCTCGTCGAGGCCGTTCGCCTCGACGAGCGCGTCGACGCCGACGTGCTCGCGGGCGGCGATGTCCCACACGGTGTCGCCGTCGACGACGACGTGCACGTCGGCGGACGGCATCGCCTCGCCCTCCTCGGGTGGCACGGGCTCGGTCCCCGCCGCCGCGTCCGGTTCCGGCCCGGGCGACGGCGCCGCTCCCGGCGGCAGCACGACCTGCTCACCGGGGAAGATGAGCGACTGGCGGCCGAGTCCGTTCACGCGGAGCAGCTCTTCGAGGCCGACGCCGTATCGCGAGGCGATGCCGCTCATGGTGTCGCCCGCCGCCACGGTGTGCTTGGCGATCCCCTCGCGGCTGCTCGGAGTCGTCGAGGCCCGGCCGCCGGGCAGCGCCAGTCGTTGTCCGGGGAAGATGAGGCTCGACCAGCCGAGCCCGTTGTGCGCGAGTACCTCCGCGGTCGAGAGTCCGTAGCGCTCCGCGATGCCGCTGACGGTGTCGCCGGCGGCAACCACGATCTCTCGCGGCACCTCCGCTGTCGCGACGACGGGCGCTCGTGTCGCGCCCGCAGCAGGCGCCTTCGCCTTGGGCGACCGCTTGACGGGCTGCGGCGCCGCGTCGGCGGGCTGGGCGATGCCGAGGGTGACCGCGACGGCGCTCGCGACGGCGAGCGGAACGGTGAGCAGCCCCCGGATGCCTCGTGATCGCCCGCGACCGGACGGCCGGTCGTCGCGTCCGGCGGCGTCGTCGACGTCGTACGCCATGGTTCCCCCTTCGCCGGCCTGGTGCACCCGACTCCCGTCACGGTCGCACAGGGGCAGAGGCGAGTCAAACACCTCGCCGCGCGTCCGAGAACTCGGCTCGAGGGCCGGGGCTCGTGCTGCGTTTCCGGTGGTGCGGAAGCTCGCCGCGCGTCCGCCGACTCGCGGCTGCCGCCTGCGTTCCCGGACTCGGTGCGCGGTTCCGGCTTCCGCGTTCGCCCCCCGTCATGGCAGTCTTGCTTCGTGACCGATGCCGCCGAGACCACCTGGCTGACCGTTCCCGAACTCGTCGAACTCCTCGGGCAGAGCCCGTCGCGCATCCGGCGCCTCATCGATGACCGGCACCTCTTGGCCGCCCGTCGCGACGGCGTGCTCAAGGTGCCGTCGGTCTTCCTGCGCGACGATGCACCCCTGCCCGAGATCCACGGCACGGCCGTGCTGCTCTCCGACGTCGGGTTCAGTGACGCCGAGGCGCTCGAGTGGTTGCTCGCGGAGGAGGACAGCCTGGGAACGACCCCGATCGACGCGCTGCGCGCCGGCCGGAAGGCGGAGGTGCGTCGGATCGCCCAGGCGCTCCTCTGAGGCGCGTCAGCTCGATCGCCGGGTCACCGTCCGCACGAGTGCGCCGAGCTCCGAACGCGCAGCCTGGCTGAGCGGGGCCTGTTCGAGCGCGGCGACCGCTCGCGCGGCGTGATCCGAGATCATCGACTCGAGCTCGTCGACGGCCCCGCATTCCGCGATCGTCCGCTGGAGCATGCGGATCTGGTCGGCGTCGAGATCGGGGTCGCCGAGGAGTTCGTCGAGCAGCCGGCGCTGTCCGGCCGAGAGTCGCTCCCGCGCGATCGCGACGAGCATGGTCCGCTTGCCCTCGCGCAGGTCGTCGCCACTCGGCTTGCCGGTGACCTCGGGGTCGCCGTAGACGCCGAGCAGGTCGTCGCGCAACTGGTAGGCGATGCCGAGCGGCAGGCCGAACTCGCGGAGCGCGGCCGACTGGGCGCCATCGGCCCCGGCGATCGCCCCGCCGATGACGAGCGGGGCCTCGATGCTGTACTTCGCCGACTTGTACACGATGATGCGCTCGGCACGCAGCCGCTGCTCGTCGTCGGGCTGCGCCACCCAGGCGCGCTCCTCGAGGATGTCGAGGTACTGGCCGGCCGTCACCTCCGTGCGCATCCGCATGAACTCGGTGCGCGCTGCTCGGGCGGCCGCACGATCGGGCAGGGCGTCGAGCCCCGCGTCGAGGAGTTCGTCGCTCCAGCCGAGCAGCAGGTCGCCGAGCAGGATCGCGGCGTCGATGCCGAACGCGTCGGCCTCGCCCGCCCAGCCCGACTCGGCGTGCAGCGTCTCGAAGAGGCGATGCGCCGAGGGGGCGCCGCGACGGGTGTCGGACTTGTCGATGATGTCGTCGTGCACGAGCGCCGCAGCGTGGAACAGCTCGAGGGCGGCGGCCGCGGAGACCACCGGTGCGAGATCGACCTCGTCGTCGGCGTCGAACGGATCGAATCCGCGCCCGTGCACGGCCTCCCACCCCCAGTAGCAGAACAGGGCGCGGAAGCGCTTGCCACCGCTGAGAAATCGCCGTGAGAAGAGGTCGAGCGGGTCGAGGTCGGGACTGATCGAACGGAGAATTGAGGTACGTTCGGCGAGGAAGTCCTCGATGCGTTCGTGAACCAGATCGACCAGCCGGGAACTGTGAGCCACCCGCCTAGCCTACCGAGGCGACGCGGGGCTAGAATGGACTCGGATGCGTCGATCCCGAGCCTGAGGGGAATGAGATGCCGCTTTCAGAGCAGGAGCAACGTCTTCTCGAGGAGATGGAGCGGAACCTCTACCGCAACGATGCCGACTTCGTGCATGCCGTCGGCGGTGTGCGCGGTCGGCGCCCGAATTACCGTGCGATCGTGCTGGGCGTCCTCCTCGCGGTCGCCGGCGTCGGTGCACTGATCGGCGGCGTCGCGTCGCAGATCCTGATCATCGGCATCGTCGGATTCGCACTGATGTTCGCGGGCGTCCTCGTCGCGATCACGCCAGGCAAGCGCGGTGCGGCGACTGCAGCTCCGACCGAGTCTCCGTCGAGCAGTGCGAAGCCGCGCTCCGGGGCGGGCTTCATGGATCGCATGAACGATCGCTGGGACCGCCGCCAGGAGGGCCGCGACTAGTCCCTCCACTTCCGACCACCTGAACGGGCCGATCTCCTGATCGGCCCGTTTTTCGTGTCTCCGGACCGGTTCGCGCCCCCGGGAGCGGGCCCGCCGACGACGCCCACGGCCCGCGACGCGCCCGTTCGCGCCATTCCAGTGCGATTTCCTCCACTCCGCTCCACCCGGCTGTATCCCCGTGTTTCCGCGGGACTTCTGTGCGACGCGCGCGAAATTCGAGCGTTTGTCGTTGATTGGTGGATGAAGGTGGAGTAAAGTGGGGTCACCTGGATCCTGGCCGGAGGAAAGGGGGTGGCGCATGTTCCTCGGGACCTACGAGCCGAAGCTCGATGAGAAGGGGCGCGTCATTCTTCCGGCCAAGTTCCGGGAGGAGCTGTCGAACGGGCTCGTGCTCACGCGCGGGCAGGAGCGCTGCATCTACGTGTTCAGCGCCCGCGAGTTCGAGAGCATGAGCGACAAGATCCGCCAAGCCCCCGTGACGAGCAAGCAGGCACGCGACTACATGCGCGTCTTCCTCTCGGGTGCCTCCGCGGAGACCCCCGACAAGCAGAACCGGGTCACCATCCCCGCCAACCTCCGCGGCTACGCGGGGCTCGACCGAGACCTCACGGTCATCGGCGCCGGCAGTCGGGTGGAGATCTGGGACCAGGCGGCGTGGCAGAGCTACCTCGCCGAGCAGGAGGCGGCCTTCGCAGAGACGGCGGAGGAGGTGATCCCCGGACTCTTCTGAATCCTCGGGTCCCGACTCCCAGCCGGCCGGGCCTGGTGCACTTCCCCGCATCAGGACGAACGGATGGGGATCAGGGCGCGAGGCCCGGAAGCAGAGGCGGAATCATGGACATCGAACGAATCCACACCCCGGTCATGCTCGAGCGCACGCTCGAGCTGCTCGCGCCGGCCCTCGAGGCCGACGGCGCGGTCATGGTCGACGCCACGCTCGGCATGGGCGGGCACACCGCCGCATTCCTCGAGCGCTTCCCGAAGCTCACGGTGATCGGGCTCGACCGCGACACCGACGCACTCGGCATCGCCCGCGAGCGGCTTGCGAAGTACGGCGACCGGGCGCGGTTCGTGCACACCGTGTACGACGGCATCGCACGCGCGGTGCGTTCGGAGGGCTTCAGCGAGGTGCACGGCGTGCTCTTCGACCTGGGTGTCTCCTCGCTCCAGCTCGATCGTGCCGAGCGCGGGTTCGCCTACTCGAAGGACGCCCCGCTCGACATGCGTATGGACTCGACGAAGGGTCGTACGGCAGCCGATGTCATCGCCGAGTCGAGTGAGGAGGAGCTGCGACGCATCTTCCTCGACTACGGCGAGGAGAAGCTCGCCGCCCGCTACGCCCGCGCGATCGTGCGGGCGCGTGCCGAGGCGCCGATCACGCGATCGGCCGAACTCGTCGCCGTGCTCCAGGCGGCGACACCCGTCGCCGTCCAGCGGCAGGGGCACCCGGCGAAACGGGTGTTCCAGGCGCTGCGCATCGAGGTGAACGAAGAGCTCTCGGTCCTCGAGCGGGCGATGCCCGCTGCACTCGACACCGTCGCGGTCGGCGGTCGCATCGTCGTGCTCGCGTACCAGTCGCTCGAGGACCGCATCGTGAAGCGCGTGCTGCAGGCGGCGTCGAGCTCGACCGCCCCTGCCGGTCTCCCGATGGAGCTGCCTGAGCACCGGCCGCAGTTCAAGCTCCTCGTCCGTGGCGCAGAGCTCGCCTCCGAAGCCGAGCAGGCGGAGAACCCGCGTGCCAAGCCGGTGCGCTTGCGTGCCGCAGAACGAGTGAGGAGGCCGTCATGAGTGCGCTGCCGGCCAACGTCCTGCCCGCCGAATCCAAGCCGGCGCCCCGGCGTGCGCCCGAGCGAGGGCGGTGGCTTCGCCCCGCACCCGAGCCGGGCCGCCGTGCGAAGCCGACGCTCGCCTACGCGATCATCGCGGTCGCGGGTGTCGCGGCGATCGTCGTCGCCCAGCTGCTGCTGTCGATCGCGATCACCCAGGGCGCCTACGACATCGACCACGCCCAGATGCAGCAGACGAAGCTCGATCGACAGGAGCAGCAGCTCCGCGAGGACCTCGACCGGGTGGAGTCGCCGCAGTATCTCGCCGCGAACGCCGAAGCGCTCGGCATGGTGCCGAACGCGAGCCCGGTGCTCCTGAAGCTCTCCGACGGTTCGGTGAGCGGCGATCCGACGCCGGCGCGCGCCGGCGCCGAGGCATCCGGGCCGCTCGTCCCGAATGCGCTCATCGACGGCGTGCCGCTCGTCACCGAGGAGCCTGCGGGGGAGACTCCGAAGAAGCAGGCGAAGGGGGGCGGCGAGCGGGCCGCCGCGGGCGCGGCGGGGGCCGCGGGCTCTGGAGGGGCGCAGACGCCCGAGGATCCCGCAGCACCGCCCGTGAGCGACGGGCTGCCGACGCCGGCGACCCACTAGCCGGAAACCGTACGACCGTGCACCACCAGAAGGGCCGAGGAACCACCGGATGAAGCGAACGACCCGGCACCCGATGCGGAGGATCATCGTCTCGGCCGTACTGCTGGTGGTCCTCGTCGGCGTCTTCGTCGTGAAGCTCGTCGACATCCAGGTCGTGCGGGCGTCCGCACTCAACGCGCAGTCGCAGGATGCCCGTTCGACGCCCGTGAAGGTCTGGGGTGCGCGCGGCGACATCGTCGACGCGAACGGAACGGTCCTGGCGGACAGTGTCATGCGCTACGACATCGTGGTCTCCCCGAAGCAGGCGAAGCTGGCCGTCGTCGAGCGCGTGGCGTCGGAGTCGGGCGACACGACGAAGGAGGTCGACCTCACGACGGAGGAACTGGTCGCCGGTCTCACGCCGGCTGCGGCCGAACTCGCGCCCGTGGTCGGCCTGACGACGGACCAGGTCGTGGGGATCATCACCTCCAAGCTCGCGGAGAACCCCGACTCGGATTTCGCCTTCATCGCGAAGCAGGTCGACACGGCGACATACGACGCGGTGAAGGCGCTCGAGATCGCCTGGGTCTATCCGAAGGAGCACCCGAGCCGCACGTACCCGAACGGCGCGGTCGGCGGCAACCTGCTCGGCTTCGTGCAGGCCGACGACGGCACGCCGCTCGCCGGGCTCGAGCTCGCGCAGGACCAGTGCCTCGCGGGCACCGACGGCGAGGTGAGCTACCTGCACAGCGCATCCGACTGGGTTCCCATCCCGGGCACCGAGATCGTGCAGAAGCAGGCGAAGGACGGCGGCACCCTGAAGCTCACGATCGACGCAGACCTCCAGTTCTTCGTCCAGCGCGTGCTCGAGGAGCAGCGACGCGCGACGGGTGCCGACTGGGCGACGGCCACGGTCATGGAGGTGAAGACCGGGCGACTGCTCGCGGTCGCCGACGTGCCGACGGTCGACCCGAACGACCCGTCCGCGACCGACGCCGACGACCGGGGGTCGCGCACCTTCACGGCGCCGTTCGAGCCGGGTTCGACCTTCAAGGCGATCACCGCCGCCTCGGTGCTCGACGCGGGCAAGGCCACGCCGCTCGACCAGATCGTCGCGCCCTACAAGTACTACCCGTCGAACGGCGCCGACATCAACGACAGTGCGTTCCACGAGGACGAACGGCTGACCCTCACCGGTGTGCTCATCGAGTCGTCGAACACGGGCATGTCGAAGTTCGGAGAGCGCCTCACCGACCGTCAGCGCTACGACGACATGAAGAAGTTCCACCTGGGCGAGCAGACCGAGGTCGGCTTCCCGAACGAGGAGACGGGCGACCTGCACGGCGACCCCGACGAGTGGGACAACCAGACGAAGTACGCGACCATGTTCGGCCAGGGCCTCACGACGACGGCCGTGCAGATCGCGAGCGCCTACCAGACGATCGCGAACGGCGGGGTGCGCATGCCCGTGCAGCTCGTCGACGGCTGCACGACGCCCGACGGCGAGACGACGGCGCCGCCCTCGAAGGGCGAGCGGGTCATCTCGGAGAAGGCGGCCGACGAGACCTCGCAGATGCTCGAGCGGGTCTACGCCGAGGGATGGCTCGCCGACACCTGGAACATTCCCGGCTACCGGGTGGCGGCGAAGACCGGTACGGCCCAGTTCGCCGACGGCAACGGCGGCTACCGGTCGGGCTACCTGGTCTCGGTCTCGGGCTTCGCCCCGGCCGACGATCCCGAGTTCGTGGTTTCGGTCAGCATCAACAATCCCGTTAAGATGAACTCGTCCGCCGCATCCGCGCCCGTCTTCCAGAAGGTGATGAGCCAGGTGCTGAAGAAGTATCGGACCGTTCCATCCGGCGCTCCGGCGCCCGATCTGCCAGCCACCTGGTGAGAAAGTTGGGTTCGTGACCGGATCGCCTCCAACGGCCCTCCGGCCGCAGCACCCGAGCCCTCGATCGCTCCGCGGCCTCGCCGAGGAGTTCGGGTTCGAGGTGCGCGGCGAGCTCGGCGACCTCGAGGTCTCCGGCGTCGGCCTCGCGTCGGGCTCGGTGCGCGCCGGCGACCTCTACGTCGGCGTGCCCGGGCGCAACGCGCATGGCGCCCAGTTCGCCGGCGCCGCGCGTGAGTCCGGAGCCGTCGCGCTGCTCACCGACGAGACCGGCGCGTCCATCGCCGAGGGCGCCGGCCTGCCGGTGCTCGTGACGGCCGACGCGCGCTCGGCGCTCGGCTCGGTCGCCGCCTGGATCCACCGCACCGAGGAGAACCCCGCCTCGACGTTCGCCGTGACCGGCACCAACGGCAAGACGAGCGTCGTCTACCTGCTCTACGGCATCCTCCGACAGCTCGGTGTCACGGCCGGCCTGACCTCGACGGCCGAGCGCCGCATCGGCGACGAGGCCGTCACGAGCTCCCTGACGACGCCCGAGGCGAGCGAACTGCACGCACTCCTCGCCCGCATGCGCGAGGTCGACGTACGAGCGGTCGCGATCGAGGTGTCGGCGCAGGCGCTCAGCCGCCATCGCGTCGACGGGCTGGTCTTCGACGTGGCGGGGTTCACCAACCTCAGCCACGACCACCTCGACGACTACGCCGACCTCGACCAGTACTTCGAGGCGAAGCGCGAGCTGTTCCAGCCCGAACGCGCCCGCCGCGGCGTCGTCACCGTCGACTCGGCGTGGGGCGACCGGCTCGTGGCCGAGTCGCGCATCCCCGTCACGACGCTCACGACCACCTCCGATCGCGCGGCCGACTGGCGCGTCACCGTGCTCGACGAGCAGGCCGCGTTCACCGTGTTCGCCCTCGAAGGGCCCGACGGTCGCCGCATCGAGACGAAGGTGCCCCTGCTCGGCTGGTACATGGCGGCCAACGCGGCACTCGCGATCGTCATGCTCACCGAGGCCGGATACGACCTCGACCGCATCGCCGCGGTGCTCGAGCGGGACGGCGGCATCGACGCCTACATCCCCGGCCGCGCTGAGCGCATCTCGGGCGACCGCGGCCCCGTCGTCTACATCGACTACGGCCACAGCCCCGATGCGTTCCTGCAGACGCTCGGCGCGATCCGTCGCATCACCGAGGGCCGGGTCATCATGCTGTTCGGCGCCGATGGCGACCGAGACACGACGAAGCGCGCCGAGATGGGCGCGATCGCCGCCCGCGGCTCCGACGTCGTCGTGATCACCGACTTCCACCCGCGCAACGAGGATCCGGCGGCCATCAGGGCCGCGCTCATCGCCGGTGCGCGCGAGGCGGTGCCCGATCGCGAGATCCACGAGATCCCCGACCCCCGCGCGGCATTCCGCGCTGCGCTCGCGCTCGCGCAGGATGGCGACGCCATCCTATACGCGGGTCCCGGACACGAGGACTACCACGAGGTGAAAGGCGTCAAGATCCCGTACTCCGCACGTGAAGACTCGAAGCAGGCCCTGCGCGACGCGGGGTGGCTGTCGTGATCGCCCTGACGCTGGCCGAGGTCGCCGAGGCGACCGGCGGTGTACTCCGGCTCGACGGCACTGAGGCGACCCCGCTGACGGTGGTCGCAGGCGCGGTCACCACCGACTCGCGCGAGATCGGAGCGGGCGACCTCTTCGTCGCCAAGCGAGGCGAGTTCGACGACGGGCACCGCTTCGCACCCGCTGCCGCCGA
Source organism: Agromyces sp. NPDC127015 (assembly GCF_042725165.1). Classification (NCBI taxonomy): domain Bacteria; kingdom Bacillati; phylum Actinomycetota; class Actinomycetes; order Micrococcales; family Microbacteriaceae; genus Agromyces; species Agromyces sp. NPDC127015. Next base: position 695,449 of record NZ_JBHXDI010000001.1, read on the forward strand.
ACAGGGCGCGGCGCTCCTCATCGTCGAACACGCGCTCGACCTCGCCGTGCCGCAGGTCATCGTCGCCGACTCGGTCGACGCGCTCGGCGCACTCGCGACCGAGGTCGTGCGCCGCGTCCGTGCGCTCGGACGGCTCCGCATCGTCGGGGTCACCGGGTCGAACGGCAAGACGACGACGAAGAACCTGCTCCGGGCGGTGCTCGAGCGCATCGGACCGACCGTCGCGGCCCGGGCGTCCTACAACAACGAGGTCGGCGCACCCGTCACGATGCTCGAGCTCACCGACGAGACCGAGTTCCTCGTCGCCGAGATGGGGGCCTCCGGCGTCGGCGAGATCGCGCGCCTCGTGAAGATGGCGCGGCCCGACGTCGGCATCGTGCTCAAGGTCGGGCTCGCCCACGCCGGCGAGTTCGGCGGAATCGAGCAGACGGTGCGGGCGAAGTCCGAGATGGTCACCGACCTCCTCGAAACCGACGTGGCCGTGCTCAACGCCGATGACCCCCGCGTCGTCCCGATGGCCGGCCTGACCGCTGCACGCGTCGTCTGGTTCGGACTCGGCGACGCCGCCGACGTGCGCGCCACCGACCTGCGCGTGCACGCGCGCGGCACCGACTTCACGGTGACGGTACCGGGTGGCGACGAGGCCCGCGTCCACTTCGGCGTGCTCGGCGAGCACCACGTCATGAACGCCCTGGCGGCGGTTGCGGCATCCCTGCAGCTCGGCGTCGGCCTCGCCGACATCGTGACCGCCCTCGAGCAGGTCACCCTCGCCGAGCGCTGGCGCATGCAGCTCATGGGCGGCCGCGATGACATCACCGTCATCAACGACGCCTACAACGCGAGCCCCGACTCGATGTCGGCCGCGCTCAAGACACTCGCCCAGGTGAAGACGCCCGGTACCCGCACGATCGCGGTGCTCGGCGAGATGAGCGAACTCGGCGAGTTCTCGGGCGAGGAGCACGACCGCATCGGCCTGCTCGCCGTGAGGCTCGGCATCTCGCAGCTCGTCGTCGTCGGGCAAGGCGCGCGTCGCCTGCACATCTCGGCGATCAACGAGGGCTCGTGGGACGGTGAGTCGGCGTTCGTCGAGACCGCCGACGAAGCGTTCGAGCTCGTCACCGCGAGCACGCAGCCCGGTGACACGATATTGGTGAAATCGTCGAACTCGGCGGGTCTCCGCCTGCTCGGCGACCGACTGGGAGAATGGTTCGCGTGAGCGCAGTTCATCATCACGGCGAGGCTGGGCAGGCGAACTGCCTGCTCGGCGACCGACTGGGAGAATGGTTCGCGTGAGCGCAGTTCACTACCGCAGCGGGACTGGCCGGCCCGACGGCCTGCTCGGCGACCGACGGGGAGGTCGGGGCGCGTGAGAGCACTGCTGACCGCCGGGGCGTTGTCGCTCGCCTTCACGCTGTTCCTGACGCCGCTGTTCATCCGGCTGTTCACCCGCCTCGGCTGGGGGCAGTTCATCCGCGACGACGGGCCGCAGAGCCACCACGTCAAGCGCGGCACGCCCACGATGGGCGGCATCATCTTCATTCTCGGCACGCTGTTCGGCTATTTTTCGGCGACGCTGCTCACGGGTGAGGGCGCGACCGCATCGGGCCTGCTCGTGCTGCTCATGATGGTGGGCCTCGGCGTCGTCGGATTCGTCGACGACTTCCTGAAGACGCGCAAGAAGCAGTCGCTCGGCCTCGGCGGCTGGGCGAAGGTCGGTGGCCAGGTGGTCGTCGCGACGGTCGTGGCGCTGCTCGCCCTGCAGTTCCCGAACCACATGGGCGTGACGCCCGCGAGCACGAAGATCTCGTTCATCCGCGATCTGCCGCTCGACTTCATGGTGTTCCCCACCGTGATCGGCATCCTCCTCTACGTCATCTGGAGCTGCCTCATCACCGTCGGCGCCTCGAACGGCGTCAATGTGACCGACGGTCTCGACGGCCTCGCAGGCGGCGCCTCGATCCTCGCGATCGGCTCGTTCGTCATCATCGGCTTCTGGCAGTTCAACCAGTCGTGCGCGGCCGTCGGACTGAACGAAGACGACCGGTACCGCTGCTACGACGTGCGCGATCCGCTCGACATCGCCATCGTCGCCACCGCGATCGTCGGCGGCCTCATCGGCTTCCTCTGGTGGAACACGAACCCCGCCAAGATCTACATGGGCGACACCGGCTCGCTGGCCTTGGGCGGTGCCCTCGCCGCGCTCGCGATCGTCAGCCACACCGAGCTCCTCGTCGTCATCATCGGCGGCCTCTTCGTCATCGAGACGGGCTCGGTGATCGTGCAGCGGGCGTACTTCAAGCTCACCCACGGCAAGCGCATCTTCCTGATGAGTCCGATCCATCACCACTTCGAGCTCAAGGGCTGGGCCGAGGTCACGATCGTCGTGCGCTTCTGGATCATCGCCGGACTCTTCGTGGCCGCCGGCGTCGGCGCGTTCTACTTCGAGTGGCTGCAGCGTTGACGGCGGATGACCCGGGCCGCGCCGCGAACCGCCTCGACACGCTGACGAGCTGGAACGCCGACTGGCGTGGTCTCCGTGTCGCCGTGCTCGGCGTCGGCGTGACGGGTTTCGCCGTCGCCGACACACTGACGGAGCTCGGCGCCGAGGTGCTCGTCCTCGCCCCCGACGTCGACGACGACCGCGCGCGGATCCTCGACGTCATCGGCGCGCGGCTCGTGCGGCACCCGCTCGACGCGGTGCCCGACGAGCTCGTCGCGTTCGCCCCCGACGTCGTGGTCGCCTCACCGGGATTCCATCCCGACCATGTCGTCCTCGGATGGGCGGGGAGCGAGGGCGTGGCGGTATGGGGCGACATCGAGCTGGCCTGGCGGGTGCGCGACAAGGTGAACGCGGCCGAGTGGATCCTCGTGACCGGCACCAACGGCAAGACCACGACCGTCCAGATGACTGCGACGTTCCTCGCGGCGAACGGCCTGCGCGCGGCGCCGTGCGGCAACATCGGTGTGCCCGTGCTCGACGCCGTGCGCGACCCGGCGGGCTTCGACGTGCTCGTCGTCGAGCTGTCGAGCTACCAGCTGCACACGTTGCCGACCACGGGTCCCGGTGCCGTGCACCCGTGGGCGAGCGTCGTGCTCAACCTCGCCGACGACCACCTCGACTGGCACGGCTCGTTCGAGGCCTACCGCGCTGCGAAGGCGAAGGTCTACGAGAACACGAAGGTCGCGTGCGTCTACAACCGCGCCGACGAGGCGACCCTGCGCATGGTCGAGGACGCCGAGGTCGAGGAGGGCGCCCGCGCCATCGGCTTCGGGCTCGACGTGCCCGGACCGAGCGACTTCGGCGTCGTCGACGGGATCCTGTGCGATCGGGCGTTCCTCGACGACCGGCGTACGGCCGCCCTCGAGATCACGACCCTCGACGAGCTCGAGCCGCGCGGGCTGGCCGCGCCGCACGTCGTCGCCAACATCCTCGCCGCCTCCGCGCTCGCGCGTTCCCACGGGGTCCCGGTCGGTGTGATCCACGACGCACTCGCCGAGTTCCGGCTCGACGCCCACCGCATCGAGACCGTCGCCGTCGCCGGTGGCATCCGCTGGATCGACGACTCGAAGGCGACGAATCCGCATGCCGCCGAGGCATCCCTGAAGGCCTTCGGCCGGGTCGTCTGGATCGTGGGCGGCCTGCTCAAGGGCGTCGACGCCGACTCGCTCGTCGCAGCGCACGTCGGCCGGCTGCGCGCCGCGGTCGTCATCGGTCGCGATCGCGCCGAGCTCGTCGATGCGTTCCGGCGACACGCGCCGCAACTGCCGCTCTTCGAGGTCGTCGCCGACGACACTGAGCAGGTGATGCCCGATGCGGTCGCACTGGCTGCGGGGGTCGCCGAGGACGGGGACACCGTGCTCCTCGCGCCCGCGGCGGCGTCCATGGACCAGTTCGCCGACTACGGCGATCGCGGCCGGCGGTTCCACGAAGCGGTCAGAGCGATGCTGGGAGGTGAGGCGGATGGCGACTCCGCCCCGCACGAGCCGCCCGCAGAAGGCTGAGCCCGCCCAGCAGGGCGTCTCGGCGGCGCGGATCCGCCTGGGGCGGTTGTTCCGCGCCGAGTCGGCCGACTACTTCCTGCTGCTCGGCACGACCCTCTTCCTCGTCGTGCTCGGCCTCGTCATGGTGCTCTCCTCCTCGCTCGTCGAGTCGTACCTCGAAGACGGCGGCCTCCTCGACCAGGCGGTGCGACAGGGCGTGTTCGCCGTCATCGGCATCCCAGCCATGCTCATCGCGAGCCGGCTGCCAGAGCGATTCTGGATGCGCGTCGCCTGGCCGGCGCTCATCGTCACCTGCATCCCGCAGCTGCTCGTCGTGGCGACCCCGATGGGCATCGAGGTCGGCGGCAACACGAACTGGCTCGCGATCGGCCCCGTGCAGTTCCAGCCGTCGGAGTTCATCAAGGTCGCCCTGGTCATCTGGCTCGGGCTCATGGTCACGAAGAAGCAGGACCGGCTCGACGACTTCACGCACGGTATCCTGCCGATCCTGCTCGTCGGCGGCGGTGCGATCGGGCTCGTGCTCCTCGGCGGCGACCTCGGCACCGTCATGATCATGGGCGCGATGCTGCTCGGCGCGCTCTTCCTCATCGGGGTGCGGCTCCGGTTGCTCCTGCCGCCGATCATCATCGCCGTCGTCGGGTTCGTGATCGTCGCGTTCTCGAGCGAGAGCCGCATGCGCCGCATCACCTCGTTCCTCGACGCGAACTGCGAGGCCGGCGGCACGGGCGACGCGGTCAACGACTGCTGGCAGATCCAGCACGGTACCTTCGCCCTCGCGAACGGCGGCATCTTCGGCGTCGGCCTCGGGAACTCTGCGGCGAAGTGGTCGTGGCTGCCGGCAGCCGACAACGACTTCATCTTCGCGATCATCGGCGAGGAGCTCGGCCTCATCGGCGCGATCGTCGTGATCGGCCTGTTCGTACTGCTCGCGATCGCCTTCGCGCGGGTGTTCCGCGGCGCGGGCACGCCGTTCGGCCGGGCGGCCACGGCGGCGGTCATGGTGTGGGTGATCGGCCAGGCCTGTGTCAATATCGGTGTCGTGCTCGGAGTCTTCCCCGTCCTCGGTGTCCCGCTGCCGCTCGTCTCCGCGGGAGGCACCGCCCTGCTCACGACCCTCGTCGCGATCGGCGTCGTCCTGTCGGTCGCGCGGACGCCCGAGGCATCCGCCCGCCTCGCCGCCCGTTCGGCGGCGCGAAGGGCCCGTGCGGCGGAGCGAGCCGCGCGATGACCGTCTACCTGCTCGCCGGCGGCGGAACCGCCGGCCACGTGAACCCCCTGCTCGCCGTCGCCGATCGCCTGCGCGAGCGCGATCCCGACGCCGAGGTGCTCGTGCTCGGCACGGCCGAGGGGCTCGAGGCGAGGCTCGTGCCGGCTCGCGGCTACGAGTTGCTCACGATCGCGAAGGTCCCCTTCCCGCGGCGGCCGAACCGTGCCGCCGCCGCGTTCCCGGCGCGGTTCCGTCGTTCGATCTCGGATGTCTCGGGCATCATCGCCGGTCGTGGTGTCGACGTCGTCGTCGGCTTCGGCGGGTACGTCTCGACTCCCGCCTACATCGCTGCGCGACGTGCCGGCGTCCCGGTCGCGGTGCACGAGGCGAACGCGAAGCCGGGCCTCGCGAACCGGCTCGGCGCCCGTCGCGCGGATGCCGTCGGCGTCGCGTTCGAGGGCACGCCGCTGCCCGGCGCCGAGGTCGTCGGCATGCCGCTCCGCCGCGAGATCGAGACGCTCGATCGCGCTGCGCTCCGAGGCGAGGCCGCGGGGTTCTTCGGACTCGATGCGTCGAAGCCCGTGCTCCTCGCGACCGGTGGTTCGCTCGGCGCACGTCGCATCAATCGCACGATGGTCGACAGTGCCGAGGCGATCACCGGTGCCGGCTGGCAGGTGCTGCACATCACGGGCGCGACTTCCGAGGTCGACGATCCCGGTGTCGCCGGCTACCGGATGGTCGAGTACGCCGACCGCATGGACCTCGCCCTCGCCCTCGCCGACCTCGCGGTATCCCGAGCGGGCGCGGCGACCGTGAGCGAGCTCTCGGCCCTCGGCATCCCCGCCGTGTACGTGCCGTACCCCGTCGGCAACGGCGAGCAGCGGTTCAACGCCGCGGGCGTCGTCGCGGCCGGTGGCGGAATCCTCGTCGACGACGCCCGGTTCCTTCCCGAGTGGGTGGCCGCCGAGCTCGTGCCGCTGCTCGCCGACCGCGAACGCGTCGCCGCGATGGCATCGGCCGCGGCGACGGCGGGCGTCGCCGACGGCACCGACCGCATGGTCGCCCTCGTCGACCGCGCGCTCGGCGGGGGAGCCGCGGGCCGCGCCTGAGACGCGTAACGTGGAAGCAGCGGAACCACCCGCCCCGAACGCGCCCGCCGGCGCACCGACGACCCCGACCGCACCGAGGAAGAGCGCCCGAACGTGACCATCAAGCCCGATCTCTCGATCCAGATCCCCGCCGAGCTCGGCGCCGTGCACTTCGTCGGCATCGGGGGGTCCGGCATGAGCGGCATCGCGCGCCTGTTCATCGGTGCCGGCCATCGGGTGACCGGCTCTGACGTGCGCGACTCGGCGAACATCGCCGCGCTCCGCGAGCTCGGTGCCGAGATCGCGATCGGGCACGACGCCGTGAACCTCGGCGACGCCGAGGCGGTCGTCGTGACCGGCGCGCTCTGGCAGGACAACCCCGAGTACCAGCTGGCCCTCGAGCGCGGGCTGCCCGTGCTGCACCGCTCGCAGGCGCTCGCCTGGCTGATCTCGGGCCAGCGCCTCGTGTCGGTCGCCGGCGCCCACGGCAAGACCACGTCGACCGGCATGATCGTCACCGGCCTCCTCGCGCTCGGGGCCGATCCGAGCTTCGTGAACGGCGGCGTCATCGACGGGCTGGGCGTCTCGTCGTCCGCAGGCGAGGGCGAGCTCTTCGTCGTCGAGGCCGACGAGTCCGACGGCTCGTTCCTCCTCTACGACACCGCCGTCGCGCTCATCACGAACGTCGATCCCGACCACCTCGACCACTACGGCTCGCGCGAGGCGTTCGAGCAGGCGTTCGTCGACTTCGCCGACCGCGCCTCGGAGCTCGTCGTGATCTCCTCCGACGACGCCGGTGCGCAGCGCGTGCACGAGCGGCTCGGCCACGCGAACGTCGTCACGTTCGGCGAGGCGGCGGATGCCTCGGTGCGGGTGCACTCGATCGAGACCGACGGCCCGGTGGCCTTCGTCATCGCCTATGACGGTGTCGACTACGCGGCGAGGCTGCGCATCCCGGGCAAGCACAACGCGATCAACGCCGCAGGCGCGTTCGCCGTGCTCGTCGGGCTGGGCTTCGAGCCGGCCGCCGCGCTCGAGGGCATCTCCCGCTTCACCGGCACCGGTCGCCGCTTCGAACTCCACGGCACCGTGGGCGGCGTGAGCGTCTACGACGACTACGCGCACCACCCGACGGAGGTCGCGGCGGCACTGGCCGCGGCGCGCACCGTCGTCGGCGACGGACGCATCATCGCCGTGCACCAGCCGCACACCTACAGCCGCACCCAGGCCTTCGCGAAGGAGTTCGCCGAGGTGCTCGAGGAGTTCGCCGACGAGACCGTCGTGCTCGACGTGTACGGTGCCCGCGAGGATCCGGTGCCCGGGGTGACTGGCGCACTCGTGAGCGAGCGGTTCGCCGATCCCGAGAAGGTCGCGTTCATCGCCGACTGGCAGGCGGCCGCCGACCACACGGCGAAGATCGCCCGCGACGGCGACTTCGTCATCACCCTCGGCTGCGGTGACGTCTACCGAATCGTGCCGCAGCTGCTCGGATCGCTCGAGCGGGAGCGCGGGTGACGGCGGGCCGCGCGTGAAGCGGCCGCAGGGCTTCGACGGACGCACGCCGCGGCGCCCGAGGCGAACGCCGGCGCCCGAGCCGCGGGGCGGTGCGGACGCCCCCGCGGCGGGAGCCGATCCGCTCGGCGCCGTACGAGCGCCCGCGCCCGCCGGCGCGGCCGGTCCGTCGCTCCGCTACGGCGGGAGGGACGCAGCCGACCGCGTCACGACCGAGCCGATCGTCGTGGTCGAACCTTCCGTGACGATTCCCGTGGGCGGTGCCGTCCGAGCACCGGGCGCCGCGGCGCCCGAGGTCGAACCCGGGCCGGCTGCCGCGACGGCGGACCATACCGGCGATCGGCCGGCCGATGCGAAGTCGGCCAGGCGCGCACTCGCGGCCGCCGAGCGCGAACGCCGGCGTTACGAGAAGCAGGAGGTGCGCCGGTTCACGAAGCGGTCGCGCCGTCGTCGGCTCACCTGGTGGATCGCGGGCGGAGCGGTCGCGGCCGTGACCGTCGGCATCGTCGCGGGCGCGTACTCGCCGCTCATGGCGTTGCGCGAGGTGCGCGTCGAAGGAGCCTCGCGCATCCCCGCCGACTCGATCGCGGCCGCGTTCGACGGCCAGCTCGGCACCCCGCTGACCCTCATCACGGGCGAACAGGTGCATGCGGCACTCGCGGACTTCCGGCTCATCGAGACGTATTCGGTCGAGACGATCCCTCCCGGCACGCTCGTGGTGCGGATCGTCGAGCGCACGCCGGTCGGCGTCATCGAGGCGAAGGGCGGCGGTCTCGAGCTCGTGGACGCGGCCGGGGTCGTCATCGACCGGCCGGCCGAGCGTCCCGACGGGCAGCCGCTCATCGAGGTCGACGGGGGCGTCGGCTCCGAGGGCTTCAAGGCCGTCGCCGCGGTCGTGCGGAGCCTCCCCGCCGAGGTGCGCAGCCAGCTCGTCGGCGCCTCGGCGGAAACTCCCGACGACGTGCGGCTCGAGCTCGCGGGCGGGGTGCCGGTCGTCTGGGGCGGCGCGAACGACTCCGGTCTCAAGGCCGACGTGCTCGCGACGCTCATGAAGGCGGCGCCGCCCGACACGGTGCCCGGCTACGACGTCTCGTCGCCGGAGGCTCCGATCACGGGTTGACGCGGGGCGCCGGAGGGTTCGCGAGGGGCCCGGGCGACCATCTCGACGGTCGGATCGCGACACGCCGGGCTCGCCTTGCTCGACGCGCCCGCGCGGCGACCTACCGTCGTCTCAGGAATTGCATACTCAGCAAAACTTTAACCTTCGACTAGAGGTTCAGGGTTCAGAGTTCGCACGGAAGGCCGGACATGTCGACAAACCAGAACTACCTCGCCGTTATCAAGGTGGTCGGTATCGGCGGCGGCGGCGTCAACGCCGTCAACCGCATGATCGAACTCGGCCTGCGCGGAGTCGAATTCATCGCGATCAACACCGACGCACAGGCGCTGCTCATGAGCGACGCCGACGTCAAGCTCGACGTCGGCCGCGACCTGACGCGGGGTCTCGGCGCCGGCGCCGACCCCGAGGTCGGCCGTCGCGCCGCCGAGGACCACGCGGAGGAGATCGAGGAGGCGCTCGCGGGCGCCGACATGGTCTTCGTCACCGCGGGCGAGGGCGGCGGCACCGGCACGGGGGGTGCCCCGGTCGTCGCGCGCATCGCCAAGTCGATCGGCGCGCTCACCATCGGTGTCGTCACGAAGCCCTTCGGCTTCGAAGGCAAGCGGCGCCAGACGCAGGCCGAGCAGGGCGTCGCGCGCCTGAAGGAAGAGGTCGACACCCTCATCGTGGTGCCGAACGACCGTCTGCTCGAGATCAGCGACCGGGGCATCTCGATGCTCGAGGCGTTCTCGACCGCCGACCAGGTGCTCCTCGCCGGTGTGCAGGGCATCACCGACCTGATCACGACGCCCGGCCTCATCAACCTCGACTTCGCCGACGTCAAGTCGGTCATGCAGGGGGCCGGCTCGGCCCTCATGGGCATCGGCTCGTCGAGAGGCGCCGACCGCGCGATCAAGGCCGCCGAACTCGCGGTCGCGAGTCCGCTGCTCGAGGCGTCGATCGACGGGGCGCACGGTGTGCTGCTCTCGATCCAGGGCGGCTCGAACCTCGGCATCTTCGAGATCAACGACGCCGCCCGCCTCGTGCAGGAGGCCGTGCACCCCGAGGCGAACATCATCTTCGGCGCCGTCATCGACGACACCCTCGGCGACGAGGTGCGCGTGACCGTCATCGCCGCCGGCTTCGACGGCGGTGAGCCCAATGCCAAGCCCGTCGAGGCGCGCCGCTCGAACTTCGTGCCGGCGGCGGCCGCGGCGGTCGGCGTGCCGGTCGCGGCCGGCGGGGCGGCCCTCGGCGAGTCGCTGAGCGATGAAGCGGCCGACGTCATCGCGGAGATCGACATCGACGAACTCGTGGAGACCGCCAATTGGGGCGAGGCGTCGACGTCGACCGCCGACCAGATCGTGACCGACCCGGCATTCGACGACGGAGACGACGACCTCGACATCCCCGACTTCCTGAAGTGAGCGGAGCTTCTCGAGTGCGCGCGGCACGGACGGGCCGGGGGCGAGCCTCGTGAGCGGGCTCGGTTTCCGGCTCGCCGCCGTGCAGGCGGCGATCTCGGACGCCGCGGCCGACGCCGGCCGCGAGGCATCCGAGATCACGACCATCGTGGTCACGAAGTTCCAGCCCGCCTCGCTCGTGCGCGATCTCGCGACCCTCGGCGTGCGCGACGTGGGGGAGAACCGCCACCAGGAGGCCCAGGCGAAGGCCGCCGAGCTCGCGGAGCTCGGCCTGCACTGGCACTTCATCGGCCAGCTGCAGAGCAAGAAGGCACGGCAGGTCCGCACCTACGCGTCGGCCATACACTCGATCGACCGGCGTGCGCTCGTCGACGTGCTGCGCTCCGACGAGACCTCCGTCGACTGCTTCGTGCAGGTGAACCTCACGGATGATCCGGGCCGCGGCGGCGTCGCCCCGGCGGAGCTCGAGGCGCTCGTCGAGCACGTGCTCGAGACCCCCGGCCTCGTGCTGCGCGGGTTGATGGCGGTGGCGCCGCTCGACGAGCCGGCACGGCCCGCCTTCGCCCGCGTCCGCGAGCTCTCCGAGCGCGTCGTGCGCCTCGCGCCCGACGCGACCGACCTGTCCATGGGGATGAGCCACGATTTCCGCGACGCGATCTTGGAGGGTGCGACACACCTCCGGATCGGAACGGCAATCACCGGGAACCGGCCGACCGCCGGTTAGCCTCGAAGAGACGGAACACAGACGGAGGCATCGATGTCGAACCCGCTCAAGAAGACCATGGTCTACCTCGGACTCGCCGATGAGGAGCTCGAGGAGGAGGCGCCGCACGCCGCCGCCTCGCCGGGCCCCGCAGCGGCGGCTCCCGCCCCGGTCGTCCACGCGGCGCCCGCACCGGCGCCGAAGATCGGGGCTGCAGTCACGCCGCTCCGTAAGCACCACGTACAGCCGAGCACCCCGCAGGTGGAGATGAACGAGATCCTGACCGTGCACCCGCGCCAGTACCGTGACGCGCAGGTGATCGCCGAGTCCTTCCGCGAGGGAGTCCCCGTGATCATCAACCTCTCGCAGATGTCCGACGGCGACGCCCGTCGGCTCATCGACTTCGCCAGCGGCCTCTCGCAGGGTCTCTACGGCAAGATCGAGCGCGTCACGAGCAAGGTGTTCCTGCTGTCGCCGTCGCACGTCGTCGTCTCGGGCGAGAGCGGCGACGCCGAGGGCGACGTCGACGCGTCGTTCTTCACGCACGCGTAGCCGTCGGTGGGCGCGCTCTCGATCGTCTGGAACGTCCTCTACGCACTGCTGCTCATCTACTTCTTCGTGATGTGGGGGCGGTTCGTGCTCGATCTCGTGCGGACGTTCAACCGCTCCTGGCGGCCACGCGGGTTCTGGCTCGTGGTGGTTGAGGCCGTGTATTCCGTCACCGATCCGCCGGTCAGGTTCTTCCGCCGGGTCATCCCGCCGATCCGCATCGGCCAGGTCGCACTCGATCTCGGGTGGAGCCTGGCCATGCTGGTCGTCATCGTCGCCATGACCGTCGTGTCGTGGCTGGCCGCGGCGTCCGCCGTCGGCTGAGCATCTCCTGCGAGCGTGACCGGTGAAGTCGAACGCGGCTCACGACTCGCAGTCGGTGTTTGCTACCGTTAGCAGAACGTGATCGAACCGTTCGACAGATTTGAGGGTGGGAAGCCATGGCGCTAACTCCGGAAGATGTGGTCAACAAGCGCTTCCAGGCGACGAAGTTCCGGGAGGGCTACGACCAGGACGAGGTCGACGACTTCCTCGATGAGGTGGTCGTCGAGCTGCGCCGGCTGAACCAGGAGAACGACGAGCTTCGCCAGCGCGTCGCCGCCGCCGAGGCTCGCGCCGCCGAGGCCGCGAGTGCCCCGGCCCCGGCCGCTCCCGCGCCCGCCGCCGTCTACACGGAGCCCGCCGCACCGCCGCCCACGGTCGCCGTGCCGACGCAGCCGGCAGCGCCGCAGTCCGAGCTCGACGAGCAGACGTCGACGACGAACCTGCTCCAGCTCGCCCGCCGCCTCCACGAGGAGCACGTGCGCGAGGGCATCGAGAAGCGTGATGCGCTCATCGCCGAGGGTCACGCGACCGCGGCGCGCGTCGTCGCCGAGGCCGAAGCCAAGCAGCGTCAGCAGATGGGCATCCTCGACCAGGAGCGCGTGGCGCTCGAGAAGCGCGTCGACGAGCTGCGCACGTTCGAACGCGACTACCGCGCCAAGCTGAAGAGCTACATCGAGGGTCAGCTGCGCGAGCTCGACACCGCCGCCCCGGTGCAGGTGTCGGGCAACCAGGGCTTCTCGGCCCCCGCCGAGCAGCCTGCTCCGACCTTCCAGGGCTTTGGCGGCTGAGCGGGCCGCGAAGGTCGGCACCACCACCGCCCTGCTGGTCCTGGCCGGCGCCGCACTCGCGGCGTACGGCCTCGACCAGCTGAGCAAGTTCCTCGTCGTCTCGAACCTCACCGAAGGCGAGGTCGTGCCGGTGCTGGGCTCCGTGCTCCAGTGGCAGTTCGTGCGGAACCCCGGCGCGGCGTTCTCGCTCGCGAGCGGCATGACCTGGATCTTCACGATCCTCGCCGCGACCGTCATCACGTTCATCATCTGGTTCTCCCGCCGTATCCGCTCCGTCGCGTGGGCGCTCGTGTTCGGGCTCCTGCTCGGCGGGGTGCTCGGCAACCTGACCGACCGGCTCTTCCGAGAGCCGAGCTTCGGGCTCGGGCACGTGATCGACTTCATCTCGACGCCATGGCTGCTGCCGGCGATCTACAACGTCGCCGACATGGCGATCGTGTCGAGCATGGTGCTGTTCATGATCCTCACCATCCGCGGTGTCGGGCTCGACGGCACGCGCGAGACGCGCGCGCCGAAGACCGACCGGGCTGATGCCTCCGCAACGACCGCGCTCGACGGCGACGCTCCGTCGGGCGAGACGACGGCCGCGGGCGACGCCGACGGGCCGCGTGCGGCCGCCGTCGCCGAGGCCTGATGGAACATCGCTCGCTGCCCGTGCCCGACGGGCTCGACGCCACGAGGGTCGACGCCGGCCTCGCGAAGCTGCTCGGCTTCTCCCGCACGCTGGCGGCGGAGATCGCGGAGTCCGGCGGCGTGCTCCTCGACGGCGTCGTCGTCGGCAAGTCCGATCGCCTGCGCGCCGGCAGCTGGCTCGAGGTGAGGTGGGAGCCGCCGCGCACCCTCGCCGTCGAACCGATCGCGGTTCCCGAGCTCGGCATCGTGCACGACGACGACGATCTCGTCGTCGTCGACAAGCCGGCGGGCGTCGCCGCGCACCCCTCGCTCGGCTGGAACGGCCCGACGGTCGTCGGCGCGCTGGCCGCGGCCGGGTTCCGCATCTCGACGTCGGGCGCGCCCGAACGACAGGGTGTGGTGCACCGCCTCGATGCCGGGACGAGCGGCCTCATGGTGGTGGCGAAGTCCGAGCGTGCCTACACGGAGCTCAAGCGGCAGTTCCACGACCGCGAGGTCGAGAAGATCTACCACACGGTCGTGCAGGGGCACCCCGACCCGCTCGCCGGCACGATCGACGCGCCGGTCGGGCGCCACCCGCGGTCGGAGTGGAAGTTCGCCGTGACCGCCGACGGCAAGCACGCCGTCACGCACTACGAGACGATCGAGGCGTTCCCGTACGCGTCGCTCCTCGAGGTGCACCTCGAGACCGGCCGAACGCACCAGATCCGCGTGCACATGGCGGCGCAGCGCCACCCCTGCGCGGGCGACGCGATGTACGGTGCCGACCCGACGCTCTCGGCACGTCTCGGACTCACGCGGCAGTGGCTGCACGCGCACGAGCTCTCGCTCACGCACCCGGGCACGGGGGAGTGGACGACGTTTTCCTCCGCCTACCCGGCCGACCTCGCGCACGCGCTCGACGTGCTCCGCGGCGACTGACCTCCGACCCGCGAACGACACGCCGACGAGCGTCACCGGGTCGCCGTACACTCGAAGCACCGACCCAGATCCACCCCGATGAGGAGCCCCGTGGCCGCCGATTCATTCGTCCATCTGCACGTGCATTCCGAGTACTCGATGCTCGACGGCGCAGCTCGAGTGGGTGAGCTGATCAAGGCGGCCCAGGGGTACGAGATGCCGGCGGTGGCGGTCACCGACCACGGCAACGTGTTCGGCGCCTACGACTTCTGGAAGCAGGCGACCGACGCCGGCATCAAGCCGATCATCGGCACCGAGGCGTACCTGACGCCCGGCACCCATCGCAGCGACAAGACCCGCATCCGTTGGGGCAACGGCGGCGGCGACGACGTCTCCGGCTCGGGCGCCTACACGCACATGACCCTCCTGTCGGAGACGACCGAGGGCATGCACAACCTCTTCCGCCTCTCGAGCCGCGCGTCGATCGAGGGGTACTACTTCAAGCCGCGCATGGACCGCGAGCTCCTGCAGACCTACTCGAAGGGGCTCATCGCGACGACCGGCTGCCCCTCCGGCGAGGTGCAGACGCGCCTCAGGCTCGGACAGTACGACGAGGCGGTCAAGGCGGCGGCCGAGTTCCGCGACATCTTCGGGGCCGACAACTTCTTCTGCGAGATCATGGACCACGGCCTCGGCATCGAGAAGCGCATCATGACCGACCTGCTGCGCCTCGCGAAAGACCTGGGCCTGCCGCTCGTCGCGACGAACGACCTCCATTACACGCATGCGCACGACGCCAAGAGCCACGCGGCGCTGCTGTGCGTGCAGTCGGGCTCGACGCTCGACGACCCCAACCGGTTCAAGTTCGACGCCGACGACTTCTACCTGAAGACCGCGGCCGAGATGCGACAGATCTTCCGCGACCACCCCGAGGCGTGCGACAACACGCTCGCGATCGCCGAGCGCTGCGACGTGCAGTTCAACACGAGCGCGAACTACATGCCGCGATTCCCGGTGCCCGAGGGCGAGAACGAAGAGAGCTGGTTCGTGAAGGAGGTCGAGAAGGGCCTCCACCTCCGGTACCCGAACGGCATCCCGGCCGACGTGCGCAAGCAGGCCGACTACGAGGTCGGCGTGATCAGCCAGATGGGTTTCCCGGGCTACTTCCTCGTCGTCGCCGACTTCATCAACTGGTCGAAGGAGCACGGCATCCGGGTCGGACCGGGCCGAGGGTCGGGCGCAGGTTCGATGGCGGCCTACGCGATGAAGATCACCGACCTCGACCCGCTGCAGCACGGTCTCATCTTCGAGCGCTTCCTGAACCCCGACCGCGTCTCGATGCCCGACTTCGACGTCGACTTCGACGAGCGTCGTCGCGGCGAGGTCATCAAGTACGTGACCGAGAAGTACGGCGAAGAGCGGGTCGCGCAGATCGTCACGTACGGCACGATCAAGGCGAAGCAGGCGCTGAAGGACTCGGGGCGCGTGCTCGGCTTCCCGTTCTCGATGGGCGAGAAGCTCACGAAGGCGATGCCGCCCGCGGTCATGGGCAAGGACATTCCGCTCACCGGCATCTTCGACAAGAACCACCCGCGCTACAAAGAGGCGGGCGACATCCGCGCGATCGTCGAGACCGACCCCGAGGCCAAGACCGTCTTCGAGACGGCGCTCGGCATCGAGAACCTGAAGCGCCAGTGGGGCGTGCACGCGGCCGGCGTGATCATGTCGAGCGACCCGCTCATCGACATCATCCCGATCATGAAGCGCGAGCAGGACGGGCAGATCGTCACGCAGTTCGACTACCCGGCGTGCGAGTCGCTCGGCCTCATCAAGATGGACTTCCTGGGGCTGCGCAACCTCACGATCATCGACGACGCGCTCGACAACATCGAGGCGAACCGCGGCTTCCGACCGGTGCTCGAAGACCTCGCCCTCGACGACCCTGAGGCCTACGCCCTCCTCTCGCGGGGCGACACGCTCGGGGTGTTCCAGCTCGACGGCGGGCCGATGCGCTCGCTCCTGCGCCTCATGAAGCCCGACAACTTCGAGGACATCTCCGCCGTCATCGCGCTCTACCGCCCGGGCCCCATGGGAGCGAACTCGCACACGAACTACGCGCTGCGCAAGAACGGCCTGCAGGAGATCACGCCGATCCACCCCGAGTTCGCCGAGTCGCTGAAGGACATCCTCGACACGAGCTACGGCCTCATCATCTACCAGGAGCAGGTGATGGCGATCGCCCAGCGGGTCGCCGGGTTCTCGCTCGGCCAGGCCGACATCCTTCGGCGCGCGATGGGCAAGAAGAAGAAGTCCGAGCTCGACAAGCAGTACGAGGGCTTCTCGGCGGGCATGAAGTCGAACGGGTACTCCGATGAGGCGATCGGCAAGCTGTGGGAGATCCTGCTGCCGTTCTCCGACTACGCGTTCAACAAGGCCCACTCGGCGGCGTACGGCGTGCTCAGCTACTGGACGGCGTACCTCAAGGCCCACTTCCCGGCCGAGTACATGGCGGCCCTCCTCACGAGCGTCGGCGACGCCCGCGACAAGCTCGCCCTCTACCTCAACGAGTGCCGCCGCATGGGCATCAAGGTGCTCCCGCCCGACGTGAACGAATCGATCGGATTCTTCGCCGCCGTCGGCGACGACATCCGCTTCGGCCTCGGTGCGGTGCGGAACGTCGGCTTCAACGTCGTCGACGCGATCCGCGGCGCCCGTGAGAAGGAGGGGCGGTTCGAGTCGTTCCACGACTTCCTGAAGAAGGTGCCGATCCCCGTCGCGAACAAGCGCACGGTCGAGTCGCTCGTGAAGGCGGGGGCCTTCGATTCGCTCGGCCACACGCGTCGCTCGCTCGTCGAGATCCACGAGGGCGCCGTCGAGTCGGCCGTGAAGGAGAAGCGCGCCGAGGAGAACGGCGACGTCGGGTTCGACTTCGACAGCCTCTTCGACGAGCACGAGAAGGAGGCCGCGCCCTCGCTGGTCCCCGACCGGCCCGAATGGACGAAGAAGGACAAGCTCGCCTTCGAGCGCGAGATGCTCGGGCTCTACGTGTCCGACCATCCGCTGGCCGGCCTCGAGGTGCCGCTCGCCAAGCACGCCTCGACGACGATCACCGACCTCATGGGATCCGACTCCACGCAGGACGGCGACACGGTCACCGTCGCGGGCCTCGTCACGAGCGTGCAGCACCGTATCGCCAAGGCCTCGGGCAACCAGTACGGCATGATCCAGGTCGAGGACTTCTCGGGCGAGATCACCGTCATGTTCATGGGCAAGGCCTACCAGGAGTTCGCACCGGGCCTGCAGGCCGACACGATCGCCGTGGTGCGGGGCCGGGTCAGCATGCGCGACGACGGCATGAACCTGCACGCCTTCAGCGTCTTCACGCCCGACCTCGGCCAGGGCGAAGAGAGCGGCCCGGTCATGATCTCGCTGCCCGACCAGCGGGCGACGACCGAGACGATCACCGCCCTCGGCGAGGTGCTGAGCCGGCATCGAGGCGATACCGAGGTGCGGCTGAAGCTCGTGCGCGGGCGGTCCGCACGCGTCTTCGAGCTGCCGTACCCGGTGAACGTGAGCGCCGACTTCTACGGCGAGCTCAAGAGCCTGCTCGGCCCGAACTGCCTCGTGTGACGCCGGCCCGCCGGGCGGCGGGCGCCGCTCGGTAGGCTTGAGCCACCATGCTGCGAACGATCGACCTCCGCGCGACCCGCCCATCGACGAGCGAACTGCTCGCGCTCGTGCCCCGGGCGGCGACCGACGTGTCGGCCGCGCTCGAGCCCGCGCGCGCCCTCATCGAGGCCGTCCGAGCGCATGGCGAGTCGGCGCTCCTGGAGCAGGCCGAGCGCTTCGACCGGGTGACTCCGCCGTACGTGCGAGTGCCCGCCGACGAGCTCGCAGCTGCGCGCGACGGCCTCGCGCCCGAGATCCGGGCCGCGGCCGAACGCACGATCGAGCGGGTGCGCGCCGCGAGCTCCGCCCAGGTGCCCGGCGCCCGGCGCACCGAGCTCGGTGCGGGCGCCGTCATCGAGCAGCGCTGGCAACCGGTCGGCAGGGTCGGCCTGTACGTGCCGGGCGGCAAGGCCGTCTACCCTTCGAGCGTCGTCATGAACGTCGTGCCCGCACAGGCGGCCGGCGTCGCATCGATCGCGCTCGCCTCGCCGCCGCAGGCGGAGTTCGGCGGGCGCGTGCACCCGACGATCGCGGGCGTCGCCGCCCTGCTCGGCATCACCGAGGTCTACGCGATGGGCGGCGCCGGCGCGATCGGTGCCTTCGCGTACGGCGTGCCCGCCCTCGGGCTCGAGCCGGTGCAGCTCGTCACCGGGCCCGGCAACGTCTACGTCGCGGCGGCCAAACGGGTCGTCCACGGGGTCACCGGCATCGACGCGGAAGCGGGACCGACCGACATCCTCGTCATCGCCGATGATGCGGCTGACGCCGATTTCGTGGCCGCCGACCTCATCAGCCAGGCGGAGCACGACGAGCTCGCCGCTGCGGTGCTCGTGACCGATTCGCCCGCGTTCGCCGAGCGGGTGCTCGACCGGCTCGCGGCGCGATCGGCCGCGACGAAGCACGGCGACCGTGTGCACCAGTCGCTCACCGGCGCGCAGTCGGCGCTCGTCCTCGTCGACGACCTCGAGCAGGCGGCGGCGTTCGCGAACGCCTTCGGGCCCGAGCACCTCGAGATCCAGGTCCGCGACGCCGACGCCGTGCTCGCCTGCATCGAGAACGCGGGTGCGATCTTCATCGGCCCCTACTCGCCGGTGAGCCTCGGCGACTACGCAGCCGGATCCAACCACGTGCTGCCGACCGGCGGTCAGGCCCGTTTCGCGGCGGGATTGTCGGCCGCGACCTTCCTGCGTCCGCAGCAGGTCGTGCGCTACGACGAGGCCGCGCTGCGCGAGGTCGCCCCGGTGATCGCCGCCCTCTCGACCGAGGAGGACCTGCCTGCTCACGGCGAGGCCGTGGCGGCGCGCTTCGACGCGGAGTGAGGCGCCCGCGCGCCGCTAGGCTGGGGTCACCATGTACTGTCCCTTCTGCCGCCACCCCGATTCGCGCGTCATCGACTCCCGCACGAGCGACGACGGACTGTCGATCCGCCGCCGCAGGCAGTGCCCCGAGTGCGGGCGTCGGTTCTCGACGACCGAGACGGCGAGCCTCGTCGTCATGAAGCGCTCGGGTGTCGTCGAGCCGTTCAGCCGCGAGAAGGTCGTGCTCGGCGTCAAGAAGGCGTGCCAGGGTCGCCCGGTGACCGATTCCGACCTCGCGGTGCTCGCGCAGAAGGTCGAGGAGACGATCCGTTCGACCGGTGCGTCGCAGATCGAGGCGAACGACATCGGCCTCGCCATCCTTCCGCCGCTCCGCGAGCTCGACGAGGTGGCGTACCTGCGCTTCGCGAGCGTCTACCAGGCGTTCGAGTCGCTCGACGACTTCGAGGCGGCGATCGAGCAGTTGCGCGAGGAGCACGGCCGGTTGCCCGCCCGGCCGGTCGAGTGACGTCGCCGTGCCTCGCGACGGGTACCCTGAATCCGGCATGTATCGACTCCTCTTCTCCCTCTTCCTCACGAAGCTCGACCCCGAAGACGCGCACCACCTCGCGTTCAGCGTGATCCGGGGCCTGCCGACGCTCGGCCTCGGACGCCTCGTCGAGCGGTTCACCGCCCCCGACCCGTCACTCGCGGTCGAGACGCTCGGGCTCCGATTCCAGTCGCCGTTCGGCGTGGCCGCGGGTTTCGACAAGGACGCTCGCGCGGTCATCGGTCTCGGCCAGCTCGGCTTCGGGCATGTCGAGGTCGGCACGATCACGGCGATCGCGCAACCGGGCAACGAGCGGCCGCGCCTCTTCCGGCTGGTGAAGGACCGGGCGCTCATCAACCGCATGGGGTTCAACAACGGCGGGGCGGATGCTGCGGCCGGTCGCCTCTCGCGGCTGTCGCGCCGCTCGCACCGGCCCGTGCTCGGTGTCAACATCGGCAAGAGCCGGGTGACCGCCGTCGAGGACGCCGTGGGCGACTACGTGCGCAGCGCGAAGCTGCTCGCCCCGTACGCCGACTACCTCGTGGTCAACGTGAGCTCTCCGAACACACCCGGCCTCCGTGGGCTGCAGGAGCTCGACGCCCTCGCACCGCTCCTCGAGACCGTGCGCGAGGCCGCGGGAACCACCCCGCTCCTCGTGAAGATCGCGCCCGACCTCGCCGACTCGGAGGTGGAGCGCATCTGCGAGCTCGTCGTGCGGCTCGGCCTCGACGGCATCATCGCCACGAACACGACGATCTCCCGCGAGGGGCTCACGACCGAGGCATCCGCGATCGAAGCCATCGGTGCCGGCGGTCTGTCGGGTGCCCCGCTCGCCGCCCGCTCGCTCGAGGTGCTGCGCGTCGTGCGCCGCAGCGTGCCCGACGACCTGTGCGTGATCTCGGTCGGCGGCGTCGAGACGGCCGCCGATGTGCAGGACCGGCTCGACGCAGGTGCGACGCTCGTGCAGGGGTACTCGGCCTTCATCTACCGCGGGCCCTTGTGGGCGCGGCAGGTCAACCGCGGACTCGCGTCGTTCCGGCGGTCTCGCGACCGGGCGGTCGCCCGCTAGCGCTCCGACCAGGTGTGCGCGACGAGCGGAGCGCTCAGACGACGCCGACCTCGGCGAGCCGATCGGCGATCGTCGAGCCGTCGCTCGCCGAGACCCAGGGCACGTCGGTGCCGTGCTCCTCGGCCTTGGTGCGTCCGCCGGCGAGCACGGCCTCACCGGTCGAGAGCCGGCGGATCGCGATCGCGGCGACGCGATCGGGATGCTCGGCGGCGAAGCGGGCGTAGAGCTCCTCGTCGTGCTGGCCGTCGTCGCCGATGAGCAGCCAGCGCACGTTCGGGAACTCCTCGGCGAGGCGACGGAGATTCTCGGCCTTGTGCTCGCGGCCGCTGCGGAACCAGCGATCGTGAGTCGGGCCCCAGTCGGTCAGGAGCAGCGGGCCGGCGGGGAACAGGTTGCGCGAGAGGAAGCGCGTGAGGGTGGGTGCGACGTTCCACGCGCCCGTCGACAGGTAGATGACGGGGGAGCCGGGGTGCGAGCGGGCGAGCCGCTCGAACAGGACGGCCATGCCGGGCGTAGGGATGCGTGCGTGCTCGTCGAGCACGAACGTGTTCCAAGCGGCGACGAGCGGGCGGGGGAGCGCCGTCACCATGACGGTGTCGTCGACATCGGAGATGATACCGAAGTCGACGTCGGGACCGACGATGCGGATCGGCGCCTCGACGGGCTCGGCGCCCTCGGTGCTGAGGGTGGCGCGGTGCCAGCCGGGCGCGAGCGACGCCGGCACGGTCGTGTCGACGACGCCGCCGCGGTCGGCGAGCACCTCGATGCGCTGGCCGCCGACGTCGATGACGACCGGAACGTCGCCGACCGGCACGCTCGTGAAGCTGCGCCAGCCCCGGATGCCCTGTTCGCCGCGCTTGCGGCGGCGCTTCGAGCGTTCGTCGGCGGCCACCGGCTTCGACAGCAGCACGCGGCAGAACACGCGCACCCATTCGGTCGAGCCGTATCCCGTGTACGGCACGACGGTCGGCACATGCCCGCGACGACGGGCGCCGCGGGAGCGCACGTCGTGGAACCAGTCCTCGATGCGCGCGGCGCGATGCCGGACCTGGCGCTCTCGAGAACCGTGCGGGGTGGGGGAGCTCGCCGGCATCCACTCAGTCTGTCATGCACGGGGGACACGTCGCGAAACGGCGGGTGCACGCCCGGGCGTTCGACGCCCGGTAGAGTGGTGCGAGCAACTGAGGAGGTTCCGTGCCGAACATCGACCTGATCCTCGGGGCCGATCCGAGCCGGAGGCGCTCGGTCCGCACCGAGCCGACGCAGCGTCGGTCCAGCCAGCGCCTCGACGCGCTGCTCGATGCTGCCGCCGAGATCGTCGACGAATCGGGGTTCGAGCGCCTGACGACCCAGATGGTCGCCGAGCGCGCAGGCGCCTCGATCGGCACGGTGTACCGCTACTTCCCCGACCGCGTCGCCGTGCTCTACGCGCTGCGCGAGCGCTCGGTGCACCGGTTCCGCGAGCGGGTCGCCGACGAGATGGCGCGCACGACGCTCGAGTCGTGGTGGACGGTCGTCGACGTCGCGCTCGACGTCAGCGCCAAGATGTACGCCGGCGAGCCCGGGTTCAGCGTCGTGCACGCCGCGCAGCGCGAGCTCGCCGAAGGCGATGTCGAGCCCGAGTTCGCGCACCGCATGGCCCGGCTCATCGAGGCCGAGTTCGGCGGCGAGGGCGACCAGGCGGAGCTGCGGTTCCGCCTCGGGGTGGCGATGGAGATCGGCGACGCCCTCATCAGCCGTGCGTACGAGCGATCGGTCGACGGCGACGAGCGGTACCTCGCCGAGGCGAAGCGTCTCGTGCACGACTACCTCGCCGAGCACCTCGGACGGGCCCTCTCCGCGTCCACAGCCGCCTGACGACTCGCGGGGCGCCCCGTTGCGCTCCGGGCGCGATCGGTGTTTGGCTTGAAGCTGCACATGGCAGCGAACGCCGACGACGGGATTGAGCCAGCATGATCGAGTTCCGCGGCGTGTCCAAGCGCTTCCCCGACGGCACGCTCGCCGTCTCGGACGTCGACATCGTCATTCCGCCGCGCAAGACGACGGTGCTGGTCGGCTCGTCGGGGTCGGGCAAGACCACGCTCCTGCGCATGATCAACCGCATGGTCGACCCGACCGGCGGCCAGGTGCTCATCGACGGCACGGATGTCGCGACCGTCGATCCGGTCGTGCTGCGACGCGGCATCGGCTACGTCATGCAGAACTCCGGGCTGCTGCCGCATCGCAAGGTGATCGACAACGTGGCGACCGTGCCGCTCCTCCGCGGCGTCCGCAAGCGCGAGGCGCACGCGCGGGCGCTCGAACTGCTCGACACCGTCGGCCTCGACCGTTCGCTCGCCGACAAGTACCCGAGCCAGCTCTCGGGCGGTCAGCAGCAGCGCGTCGGCGTCGCCCGCGGGCTCGCGGTCGACCCGAACATCCTCCTCATGGACGAACCGTTCGGAGCGGTCGACCCGATCGTCCGTTCGGAGCTGCAGCAGGAACTGCTCCGCCTGCAGGGCGAACTGGGCAAGACGGTCGTGTTCGTCACCCACGACATCGACGAGGCCTTCCTCCTCGGCGACCAGGTCGTGATCATGCAGCAGGGCGGACACATCTCGCAGGCCGCGTCACCCGCGGAGATCCTCGCGAACCCGGCCGACGACTTCGTCGCCGACTTCGTCGGGGCGAACCGGGGCAAGCGCGTGCTGCACGTGACCGAGGTCGACGGTCGGCGCGTGGTCGTCGACGACGACGGGCGTGCGGCGGGAGTGCTCGCCTCGTGAAGTGGCTCTGGTCGAACCTCGACCTGGTCGGCGAGCTCACCCTCGTGCACCTGGCATTGTCGGTGCCCGCGATCATACTGAGCTTCGTGATCTCCGTTCCGATCGGCTGGGTCGCGCACCGGTACCGGTGGTCGCGCGGCGTGCTGCTGTCGCTGTGCGGCCTGCTGTACGCGATCCCGTCGCTCGCGCTGCTCATCGCGCTGCCGATCTTCACCGGGCAGCGCACGACCTCGCCGATCAACCTCGTCGTCGCGCTGACCCTCTACGGCATCGCCGTGATCGTTCGCACCGCGGCCGACGCCTTCGATGCCGTCGAGCCAGACGTCCGCCAGTCCGCCACCGCGATCGGGTACGCGTCGTTCAGCCGGTTCTGGGGCGTCGAACTCCCGCTCGCGGGTCCCGTGCTGCTCTCCGGCATCCGGGTCGTCATCGTGAGCACGGTGAGCCTCGCGACGATCGGCGCCGTCACCGGCGTGCAGAGCCTCGGCAGTCTGTTCACCGACGGTCTGCAACGCGGGATCCAGGCCGAGATCATCACCGGCATCGTCGTCACGATGGCTCTCGCCATCGGGCTCGACTGGGCGAGTGTGGCCATCGGGCGCCTGGTCATGCCCTGGTGGCGGCCGAGCCGGGCGCAACGACGCCGCAGCCTCGAGCGGGTCGAGCAGGTGGACGCCTCGTGAACCTCCTGCTCGAAGCGGTTGCCTGGATCCTCGACCCCGCCCACTGGACGGGCCCCGGGAGCATTCCCGAGCGGATCGCGCAGCACCTCGTGATCTCGGCGATCGTGCTCGTCATCGCGGCACTCATCGCGCTTCCGCTCGGCGGGCTCGTGGGGCACACCGGTCGCGGCCGCGAACTCGCCGTGATGGTCTCCGGCGGCCTGCGCGCGTTGCCGACGCTCGGTCTGCTGACGCTCGTCGGGCTGTGGCTCGGCATCGGGCTCTCCGCTCCGATCATCGCGCTCGTCGTGCTGGCGCTGCCGCCATTGCTCGCCGGGGCCTACTCGGGTTTCGAGAGCGTCGATCGCCGAACCGTCGATGCCGCACGCGCGATGGGCATGCGCGAGCGCCAGGTCGTGAGCAAGGTCGAGGTGCCGCTCGGCATGCCGATCATCGTCGGCGGCGTCCGATCGGCCACGCTGCAGATCGTCGCGACGGCGACGCTCGCCGCATACATCGCGAACTTCGGGCTCGGCCGCTTCATCTTCGAGGGTCTCAAGACGCGCGACTACGCCGAGATGCTCGGCGGCTCGATCCTCGTCATCCTCCTCGCACTCGTCGTCGACGGGTGCTTCGCCATCATCCAGCGGGTCGTCGTACCCGCCGGCGTGCGGGCCGCCCGCACGCGCGAACCTCGCTCACGACCGACCCGGTCGCGAGCGACCGTGGGGCAACCCATCCAGGAAGGGAACCAGTCATGATCACAGCAGGAAAAGGCCGGCTCGTCGCACTCGCGGCGGTCGCGGTCGGGGCGACAGTGGCCCTGGCAGGGTGTGCATCGAGCGATCCGCTCGACAGCGGATCGGGCGAGACCGACGGCGGCGGCGAGACGCTCGTCGTCGGGTCGCAGGACTACTACTCGAACGAGATCATCGCCGAGCTCTACGCTCAGGCGCTCGAAGCCAACGGGTTCACCGTCGAGCTGCAGCCGCGCATCGGCCAGCGCGAGGTCTACATGCCCGAGATCGAGAGCGGGAGCATCGACGTCTTCCCCGAGTACACGGGCAACCTGCTCCAGTACTACGTCCCCGACACCACGGCGACGACGGCCGACGACGTGTACGCCGAGCTCGAGACCTCGCTGCCCGAAGGGCTGCGCGTCCTCGACCAGTCGCCCGCGACCGACCAGGACTCGTACAACGTGACCAAGGAGTTCTCCGAGCAGAACGACGTCACGAGCCTCGCCGACCTCGCGAAGGTGACCACGCCGCTGACGCTCGGCGGCAACTCGGAGCTCGCGACCCGGCCGTACGGGCCGGAGGGGCTGAAGTCGGTCTACGGCGTCGACGTCGCGTTCACGCCGATCGAGGACTCGGGCGGGCCGCTGACGCTGAAGGCCCTGCAGGACGGCGACGTGCAGCTCGTCAACATCTTCAGTGCGAACCCCGCGATCGCGACGAGCGATCTCGTGACCCTCGAAGACCCCGAGGGCCTGTTCCTCGCGTCGAACGTCGTGCCCGTCGTCAGCGAGAAGGTCGACGACAAGGCCGCCGAGGTCATCAACACGGTGAGCGCGGCACTGACTGCCGACGAGCTCGTCGCCCTCAACGCGAAGAGCGTCGACGACCAGGAGTCGGCCGAGCAGATCGCGAGCGACTGGCTCGCCGAGCAGTCGCTCTTCTGAGTACCGGCGGCTGCGACCGCCGTCAGCGGTCGGAGCCGAGACGCGAGGGGCCGGGTGTCGAGGCATCCGGCCCCTCGCCGTCGGCACGGTCGTCGTGCGTCCGGCGGTCAGGGGCGAACGCGGTCGGAGCCACCGGCGCGGTGTCGAGTGCCCCGGAGTCGTCGGACGCCTCCGCCGCCTCCATGTGCTTCGCCTCCGAGCGGACGATGAGCTTCTTCGCGAGCCACACGAGCGCCAGGAAGACGACGATGACGCCGACGAAGAGGTAGCCCGCCCAGTGCAGCTGGCGGCTCAGTTCCCGGTAGCTGCCGGCGGCGAGCCATCCGACGGTGACATAGGCGAACGCCCACAGGACGCACGCCGGAAGCGTCCATGCGATGAAGCGGCGGTAGCGCATCGTGCTCATGCCCACGGTCAGCGGGATGAGCGAGTGCAGGATCGGCAGGAACCGCGAGATGAAGATCGCCGGCCCGCCTCGACGGTCGAGGTAGCGCTGTGCGCGATGCCAGTGGTCCTCGCCGATGCGCCGGCCGAGGCGCGAGTGCAGCAGGTGCGGGCCGAACCAGTGGCCGATGCCGAAGCCGATGCTCTCGCCGATGAGTGCGCCGATGATCACGGCGAACGCGAGCGCGAAGTACTGCGCGAGGTCCTCGACCCCCGTCGCGGCGACGAGCACGATGGTGTCGCCGGGCACCACCAGGCCGATCAGCACGCTCGTCTCGAGCATGATCCCGACTCCCGCGAGGAGCGTCCTGACGACGGGGTCGACCGATTGCACGGTGTTCAGGATCCAGTCGAGGATCTCGTTCATCGTTCGAGCGTATCGATCGCGGCGTGCGCGCGCGTCAGACCGGCGTCGTATTCGTCAGGACGAGGGCGTACGCCAGTAGGGGGATCGCGACGAGCGCGATCGAGGCCGCGACCACGAGCGGCCGTGAGGGTGCGGGCACTGCACGACGGGGTGCGGGGCCGCCGCGACCGTCGCGGGCCGGGGTCGTGCCGTCGAGCCTCGCGAGACGCGCCTCGAGCATGTCGGCGTCGGCGATGACGCCGTCGTCGCCGAGCCCGGCCGGGCCCGCGTCGGCGCCGACGACGAGCATGGCGCCGCGCAGCGCGTCGTCGCCGGCGACGCGGCGTGCCCGGTCATCGGCGAGCATCTCCGCGAGGAGGATCACGGCGCGCTCCGAGCGGTTCGCGATCGGGAACCACGGCAGTGCGCTGTGCCAGGCGCGGAAGGCGAGCAGCACGAGGTGATGGAGCTGGTCGAGGTGGGCGCGCTCGTGAGCGATCACCGCGGCGAGCTCGGCCGGGCTCAGCGCGTCGACGAGACCGTCGGTCAGCACGGTCGCCGTGCGGATGCCGGGCACGCAGTAGGCGAGCGGGGTCGGGTGCGCGAGCACGCGGGTGCTGGGTTGGCCCGGCATCGGGTCGCCGAGCAGGGCGATGAGCTGGTGCTGGCGCCGTCGCTCGCGTTCGGCGCGAACAGCGGTGAGGGCGAGGTTCAGCGCGAGGTGCAGGGCGAGACCGGCGGCGAGCGTGATGGCGGCGAGCTCGAGCACGTCGAACTCCGGCGGGATCGGGCCGGTGAGGAGCACGGGTACGAGGGCGTTCCAGGCGCCGACGAGCGAGCCGGCGGGCGCCGCGCCGTAGACGAGGAGGCAGCCGATCATCGAGAGTCCGCCGGCGATCGCGATCGACTGCCAGAGCACGAGGGCGGCAGCCGGCGATCGCGACGGCCAGGCGGCGCGCGAGAGCGCGACCGGGATCGGCCAGGCCAGCGCGAAGGCGAGCACGCCGAGCACCGCGGCGACGGCGAGCATCGTCAGTGGTGCGCGAGCTCGTCGAGGAGCCGGCGGAGCGTCGCGGCCTCGCCGTCGCTCACCGTGCCGACGAAGCGGGCGAGGGCGGCGTCACGGTCGCTCGCGCGGTCGAGCACCTCGTGCATGAGCTCCGCCGTGTGCTCTTCTCGGGAGAGCAGCGCCTGGTAGTGGTGCGGACGGCGCTCGCGCGTGCGGCTCACGAAGCCCTTGCGCTCGAGCCGCGAGAGCACCGTCAGCACGGTCGTGGTCGCCACCGTGCGGCCGGAATCGCCGCCGCGCACGGCCAGCGCGTCGCGCAGCTCATTCGCCGTGAGCGCGACGTCGCTCGACCAGAGCACCTCCATCACGGAGCGCTCGAGATCTCCGAGACTCGCCATGCATCCAGAGTACCGCCGTCGGCGGGATTGTTCTACGCTGTGTAGAAGCAAAGTTTTACGCTTTGTAGAAGAATCTCACCGAGATGTTCGGACTCCGCGAAAGGGGTATCCGTGAACGAGCTGCTCGATCCGTTGCTGCTCGCCCGATGGCAGTTCGGGTTGACCACCGTCTATCACTTCCTGTTCGTACCGATCACGATCGGTCTCGCGACGACGGTCGCGATCTTCCAGACCGCGTGGTACCGCACGGGCAAGACCCAGTACCTGCAGGTGACCCGGTTCTTCGGGTCGATCTTCCTCATCAACTTCGCCATGGGCGTCGTGACGGGCATCGTGCAGGAGTTCCAGTTCGGCATGAACTGGTCGGAGTACTCGCGGTTCGTCGGCGACGTCTTCGGCGCACCGCTCGCCCTCGAGGGCCTGCTCGCGTTCTTCTTCGAGGCGACGTTCATCGGCCTCTGGATCTTCGGCTGGGACAAACTGCCCCGCGGCATCCACCTCGCCACCATCTGGTGCACCGCGGTCGGCACGATCGTCTCGGCCTACTTCATCATCGCCGCGAACGCCTTCATGCAGAACCCGGTCGGGTACGAGATGAACGCCGAGAAGGGTCGCGCGGAACTCGTCGACATCTGGGCGCTCCTGACGAACCCCGTCGCCCTCGCCGCGTTCCCGCACACGATCGCCGCGAGCTTCATGGTCGCGGCCGGCCTCATCATCAGCGCGAGCGCGTGGCACCTCGCGCGCAACCAGCACCTCGACTCGATGCGCCCGGCCCTGAAGTTCGGCCTGTGGCTCATGGTCGGCTCGGGGATCCTGACGACCCTCTTCGGCGACCAGCTGAGCCTCGCGATGGTCGCGACCCAGCCGATGAAGATGGCGGCCGCCGAAGCCACCTACGACACGGTCTGCGGGGCCGACGCGTCGTTCTCGCTGTTCACGCTCGGCACCCCCGACGGCACGACCGAGCTCTTCTCGATCCGGGTGCCCTACCTGCTCTCTCTGCTGTCGACGCACACGTTCGACGGTTGCGTCGAAGGCATCAACGATCTGCAGGCCGACTACCAAGCCCTCTACGGCCCCGGCGACTACGCGCCGATCATCTGGGTCACGTACTGGGCGTTCCGATGGATGATCGGCCTCGGCATGCTGCACGTGCTCGTCGCGGTCGTCGGCCTGTGGCTCACCCGCAAGGGCCGGATGCCTCGGCAGAAGTGGGTCTGGAAGATCGCGATCTGGAGCTTCCCGCTCTCGCTCGCCGCGATGATCGTCGGCTGGATCTTCACCGAGATGGGTCGCCAACCCTGGATCGTGTTCAGCCTGCTGCCGACCGAGTCGGCGGTCTCGCCGAACGTCACCGGGCTCGACGTCCTCATCTCGCTCGTCGCGTTCACGCTCATCTACGGCGCGCTCGCGGTCGTCGAGGTGCGGCTCGTGATCCGCGCCATCAAGCAGGGGCCGCCCGAGATCGGCGAGCCCGACCCCGAATCGGGCCGCGTCGAGCCCGCCGCAACGGTCTACTGAGGAGACGGACATGGATCTCTCAACGCTCTGGTTCTGGATCGTGGCCTTCCTCTTCGTCGGCTACTTCGTGCTCGACGGCTTCGACTTCGGCATCGGCATGTCGCTGCCGTTCCTCGGCAGGGACGACACCGACCGACGGGTGCTCATCAACACCATCGGCCCGGTCTGGGACCTCAACGAGACGTGGGTCATCGTCGCCGGGGCATCCCTGTTCGCCGCCTTCCCCGAGTGGTACGCGACCCTGTTCTCGGGGTTCTACCTGGCGCTCCTGCTCATCCTGCTCGCGCTCATTGCCCGCGGCGTCTCGTTCGAGTACCGCCACCAGCGCCCCGAGTCGAAGTGGAAGGCCTGGTTCGACGGCATGATCGTCGTCGGCTCCGCGGTGCCGGCGCTGCTCTGGGGTGTGGCCTTCGCGAACATCGTGCAGGGCGTGCCGCTCGATGCCGACCACAACTACACGGGCACGCTGTTCGACCTGCTGAACCCGTACGCCCTGCTCGGCGGGCTCACGACGCTCCTCCTGTTCTTCACGCACGGGGTGGTGTTCGCCTCGCTCAAGACCGAGGGCGACCTGCGCGCGCGTGCGCGCAGGCTCGCCACGCGCGCGGGCGTCGTCACGATCGTCGTCGCGGCCGCCTTCCTGCTGTGGACCGGGCTCGCGTTCGGCACTCCCTGGTTCTGGATCCTGGCGGGGATCGCGGCCGTCGCGCTCGTCGGCGGCTGGATCGCGAACCTGCGAGGTGCCGAAGGAGTCGCGTTCGCGCTGCTCGCGATCACCGTCGCCGCCGCAGTGCTCGCGCTGTTCGCGTCGCTCTTCCCCGACGTGATGCCCGCGTCGAACGATCCGGCGAACAGCCTGACGATCGAGAACGCCTCGTCGACGCCGTACACGCTCACGGTCATGAGCTGGGTGGCGCTGATCTTCCTGCCGCTCGTGCTCGCCTACCAGGCGTGGACGTACTGGATCTTCCGCAAGCGGGTGAGCCGCGCGCACGTCGAGGCGGCCGCCCACTGACGAGGACGATGCAGGCGTGAAACCACTCGACCCCAGGCTCGTCAGGCGCTCGCGCGCCGCCCGCGGCTTCCTCGTCGCGGGCGGGGCGCTCGCCGTCGTGCAGGCCGCCGCGATCATCGCGATCGCCTGGGCGATCGCCGGGCTCGTCTCCGGGCTCATCGACGGAATGCCGATCGACGAGGTGCGCCTCCTCCTCGCACTGCTCGTCTGCGGTGCGACGGTGCGCGCCCTGGGCGCGTGGGGATGGGAGGTGGTCGGCTCGAGCGGTGCGATGCGCGTGAAGGGCGAACTCCGGTCCGACCTGCTGGCCGCCCTCGAGCGGCGCCCCGCGGGCATCGCCGGATTCCCCACGGCACGGATCGCGACGCTGTTGGGCCCTGGCGTCGACGCGCTCGACGACTACTTCGGCCGCTACCTCCCGCAACTCGTCCTCACCGTGGTCGCGACCCCGGCGTGCATCGCCGCGGCGTGGATCGCCGACCCGCTGTCGGGGCTCGTGCTCGTCATCGTGCTGCCGCTCACCCCCGTGTTCATGGCGCTCATCGGCATGGCGACCGAGCGTGTGCAGCAACGCCAGTGGGACAGCCTGTCGACGCTGTCACGGGGCTTCCTCGAAGTCGTCGGCGGCCTCTCGACGCTGCTGCTCTACGGGCGCGCAAAGCGGCAGGTGGGGCGCATCCGCGCGGTGACCGACGACTACCGGAAGCACACGATGAAGGTCCTGCGCGTGACCTTCCTCTCGGGGTTCACGCTCGAGCTCGCCGCGAGCCTCTCGGTCGCCCTCGTCGCGGTGTCGATCGGGCTGCGGCTCGTCTCGGGCGACATGGCGCTCGCCGCCGGCATCTTCGTGCTCGTGCTCGCACCCGAGGTCTTCCTTCCGCTGCGCAACGTCGGCGCCGCGTTCCACGCCTCGGCGGCGGGGGTCACCGCGGCCGCCGACGCGTTCGAGCTCCTCGAGGCGGCCGAGGGCGCCGGCGACGAGGCATCCCCGATCCAGCACGCTCCCGGATCGGGAGCCCGCGGCCGTTCCACCGCCGGCGAGGGCCTGGCCCTCGCCGGGGTCACGGTGCGGCGCGACGAGCGCGTCGTGATCGACGGCCGCTCGTTCGCGGTGCCGACGGGACGACTCGCCGCCGTCGTCGGCGAGAGCGGCAGCGGCAAGTCGACCCTGTTCGCGGCACTGCTCGGCTTCGTGCCGCACGAGGGCGTCATCGAGCTGGAGGGCCGCGAGCTCGACGGGCACGGGTTCGACCGCATCGCCTGGGCGGGCCAGACGCCGACACTCGTCGCCGGCACCGTCGAGATGAACGTGCGACTCGGCGACGAGTCGGCCGATCCGGCGTTCCTCGACACGGCGCTGCGGGTCGCGGGCGTCGACGTGCCCGCAGATCGCCGACTCGGCCCGGGCGGCAGCGGACTGTCGGGCGGCCAGGCGCAGCGGGTCGCCATCGCCCGGGCGGTGCACCGCCTGCTCGCCCGCGACCTGCCGTTGCTGCTCCTGGATGAGCCCACGTCCGCTCAGGATGCGAGCCGCGAGGCCGAGCTCGCCGCCGAGCTCCGGGGGCTCGCCGCGACCGGGCGCATCGTGCTCGTCGCCACGCATCGGCCCGAGCTCATGGCGGTGGCCGACGTCGTCGTCTCCACGGAGGCCGCCCATGTCTGATCGCACCCGATCCGTGCTCCGCACGAGCATCCCGCCGCTTCGCCGGCTGCTCCCGTCGGTGCTGTTCGGCGCAGCGTCCGGCGGATCGGTCGTGGCCCTCATCGCATGTTCCGCCTGGCTCATCGCCCGCGCGGCCGAGCAGCCGCCGGTGCTGTACCTGTCGCTCGCGATCGTGGGCGTGCGCGCGTTCGCGCTCGGCCGCGCGGTGTTCCGTTATCTCGAGCGGCTGACCGGACACGATGCGGCGTTCCGCCAGCTCGCCGAGATCCGGACCGGCGTCTTCGAGCGCATGCTGCCGGTCGCGCCCGACGGCATCGCGGACCTTCGACGCGGGGAGCTCCTCGCGCGATTCACCGGCGACGTCGACGAACTGCAGAACGTGCCGCTTCGCGCGGTGCAGCCCGTCGCGAGCGCATCGGTCGTCCTCGTCGCGGCGGTCGTCGGCGTCTCGTTGGTCTCGCCGGGCTCGGCGCTCGCGATCGCCGGATGCCTCGTGGCCGGCCTCGGTGCGACGGTGCTCGTCCAGCGCGCGGTCGCAGCCCGGGCCGAGCGGCGACTGGCGCCCCTTCGCGGCGAGCTGCAGGCCGCAGTGGTCGAACACGTGCAGTCGCTCGACATGCTCGTCGCCTTCGATGCGGCCGCCGCGAGCCGTCGGCGCATCGAGCGACTCGGCGAGCGCCTCGCACGGCACACGCGCGCGAACGCCTCGGCCGCCGGCGCCGCTGCGGCGCTCATGGCGGCGATCGGCGGCTTCGCGGTGGCGGCGAGCCTCACGGCGGGTCAGTCGCTGCTCGCCGCGGGGCGCATCGACGGCCCGACCTTCGCGGTGCTGTGCCTCGTGCCGCTCGCGATCGCCGAGATCGCCGCGGCCCTGCCGCCGGCGGTGACCGCGTGGCGCCTCGCCCGGGTGAGCGCCGAGCGGGTCGCGAGCGCCGTCCCCGACGAGGTCCCCGCCGAGCTCCCGGCCGCGCCGCTCGAGCCCGACGTCGTGCCGGCGACCGACGGGCCGCCCCGCCTGACGCTCCGAGCCGTGGGCGCCGCATGGCCCGGCTCGCGGGGTGCCGCGCTGTCGGGCATCGCTCTCGAGCTCGCACCGGGGGAGCGGGTGCTCGTGCGCGGACCCTCCGGGTCGGGCAAGACGACCCTCGCGCACGTGCTCGTGCGGTTCCTCGACGTCGCTGACGGCTCGTACCTGATCGACGGGGTGGACACGGCGCGGCTCGACCCGTCCGAGGTCCGCCGCCTCGTCGGGCTCGTCGAGCAGTCGCCGTGGCTCTTCGACGAGGACGTTCGCCAGAACCTGCTCTTCGCCCGCGACACCGCGAGCGACGACGAACTCGTCGACGTGCTCGCACGGGTCGGCCTCGGCGACTGGCTCGCCGAACGAGGCGGCCTCGGAGCGAAGGTCGGCGAGCGCGGCGCGCTCGTGTCGGGCGGCCAGGCGCAGCGCCTCGCCCTCGCGCGAGCGATGCTCGCGGGGTTCCCCGTGCTCGTGCTCGACGAGCCGACCGCGAACGTCGATCGCGAGCGAGCCGACTCGCTGCTCCGCGAGCTCCTCGGTGCGGCCGGTGCCGACCGCACCGTCGTCCTCATCTCGCATACGCCGGTCGACCCGTCGCTCGTGGACCGCATCGTCACGATCGACGGCGGCCGTCTCGTCGGAGAGGCCGGCCGCGAGCCGGCGACGCGCGTCGCGCCGTAGGCTGTGTGGATGCCTCCTCGCCTGCGTTCGCGCGCATTGCCGGAGTGGCGCACGCCACGCGCGGTCTTCGCCGACCGCTTCGCGCAGCTCGACCACGTGGTCTGGCTCGACGGGGGCGACGAGGGGTCGAGCGGAGTGAGCGTGCTCGGTGCCGCCCATGCCGGGAGCGACGTCGTCACCGTGGACCTCTCGGCCGGCACCGTCACGATCGCCCGCCCGGCCTC
Organism: Agromyces sp. NPDC127015; assembly: GCF_042725165.1. Classification (NCBI taxonomy): domain Bacteria; kingdom Bacillati; phylum Actinomycetota; class Actinomycetes; order Micrococcales; family Microbacteriaceae; genus Agromyces; species Agromyces sp. NPDC127015. The sequence goes on from NZ_JBHXDI010000001.1 coordinate 729,697, forward strand.
GCCCGGTGATGCCGGCGTCGTGCGGCGCGGGCGCGTCTTCGAGCTGCTCGCCGATGCGCTCGCCCAGCCGCCCGTCGCGCTCGCACCGGGGGCTCAGGCCCCCGGTCCGCTCGGCTGGTTCGGATGGTTCGGCTACGAGCTCGGAGCCGACCTCGAGGGCGTTCCGACCGCGCCGGCCGAGACCCCCGACGCGGCGTTCCTCTTCCTCGACCGGGTGACCCTGTTCGACCACGCCCTGCGCGAGGTGCGCCTGCTCTGGATCGAATCACCCGACGCCGACGCGTGGGCCGACGAGTGGGCGTCGGCGCTCGAACGGATGCCGGCGGAGCCGGCGGCCGGGCCCGCCAGCGGTGCCGGCCCCGGGGCGGGCGGCGGCGCGAGCCATCCTGCCGCTGCGCCCATCGCCCGCTGGCGGCACGACGCGGCGGCCTACGGTCGGCTCATCGACGAGTGCCAGGCGGCGATCGTGCGCGGCGACGCCTATCAGCTGTGCCTCACGAACCGGGTCGACCTCGACGTGCACCCCGATCCGGCCGAGACCTACCTCGCACTGCGCGCGACGAGCCCGAGCCATCACGGCGGCTACCTCCGGTTCGGCGAGTTCGCCCTGCTCAGCGCGTCGCCCGAGCAGTTCCTGCACATCGAGCCGTCCGGGCTCGTGTCGACGAAGCCGATGAAGGGCACCCGGCCGCGCGACGCCGATCCGGTGCGGGATGCCGCGCTCCGCGACGAGCTCCTCGCGAGCGACAAGGAGCGCGCCGAGAACCTCATGATCGTCGACCTCATGCGCAACGACCTCGGCCGCATCGCCGAGCTCGGCAGCGTGAGCGTCGAGGGGCTGCTCGAGGTCGAGGAGTACCGGCACGTGCACCAGCTCGTCTCGACCGTGCGTGCGCGAATCGTGCCGCCAGTGGACGCGCTCGACGTCGTGCGCGCCGCGTTCCCCGCAGGGTCGATGACCGGCGCGCCCAAGCGCAGCGCCATGACGATCCTGCACGAGCTCGAGCAGGGGCCGCGCGGCGTCTACTCGGGCGCCTTCGGCTACCTCGGCGTCGACGGCGGCGCCGACCTCGCGATGGTCATCCGGTCGATCGTCATCGCCCCGAGCGGGGCGTCGATCGGCACGGGCGGCGGCATCACGGCGCTGTCGGTCGCCGAGGAGGAGATCGAGGAGACGCGCATCAAGGCTCGGGCCCTGCTCGCAGCCCTCGGCGAGGCATCCACCCGCCTGGATTGACTAGTCTTGATACCCGAGTGCGCCGCGATCCGGCGCGCCCGAGACCTGCGGGCCGCGCCCGCCGAGCGACACACGATTGAGAGTCACGTGGCACACGATCACGACCCCGCGAACGCCGAGCCCGGCGCGTACGACTTCGCCGCGATCCAGGCGAAGTGGCTTCCCGTGTGGGACGAGCTCGAGCCCTTCCGCGCCGGGGCGGCAGGCGACACGCGGCCGCGCAAGTACGTGCTCGACATGTTCCCGTACCCGTCGGGCGACCTGCACATGGGCCACGCCGAGGCGTTCGGGTTCGGTGACATCGCCGCGCGCTACTGGCGCCACCAGGGCTTCGACGTGCTGCACCCGATCGGCTGGGACTCGTTCGGCCTGCCGGCCGAGAACGCGGCCATCAAGCGCGGAGCCGACCCTCGCGAGTGGACCTACGCGAACATCGCCCAGCAGAAGGCCTCGTTCCGCCAGTACGCGCCGAGCTTCGACTGGTCGCGAGAGCTGCACACGAGCGACCCCGAGTACTACAAGTGGAACCAGTGGCTGTTCCTGAAGCTCTACGAGAAGGGCATCGCCTATCGCAAGGCGGGCCAGGTCAACTGGTGCCCGAACGACCAGACGGTGCTCGCGAACGAGCAGGTCGTCGACGGCCACTGCGAGCGCTGCGGTGCGGTCGTCACGAAGAAGGCCCTGACCCAGTGGTACTTCCGCGTCACCGACTACGCCGACCGCCTGCTCGACGACCTCAACCAGCTCGAGGGCACCTGGCCGTCGAAGGTCGTCTCGATGCAGCGGAACTGGATCGGGCGCTCGGCCGGCGCCGACGTCGAGTTCGAGATCGAAGGGCGCGCCGAGCGCGTGCCCGTGTTCACGACCCGTCCAGACACCCTGTACGGCGCCACGTTCATGGTCGTCGCCGTCGACTCGCCGCTCGCGGCCGAGCTCGCCGAGGGCGCGTCGGCCGAGGTGAAGCAGCGCTTCGACGACTACCTCGACTCGGTGCGCGCCGAGAGCGACATCGAGCGCCTCGCGACCGACCGTCCGAAGACGGGCGTCTTCCTCGAGCGCTACGCGGTCAACCCGCTGAACGGCGAGCGCCTGCCGATCTGGGCGAGCGACTACGTGCTGGCCGACTACGGCCACGGCGCGATCATGGCCGTGCCCGCGCACGACCAGCGCGACCTCGACTTCGCGCGCACCTTCGGGCTGCCGGTGCGCGTCGTGGTCGACACCAATGCCCCGGTGACGGGCGTCATCCCGGTCATCCCGCTCGACGAGCACGGCGACCCGTACCTGCCCGACGACCTGCCGCCGCTCGATCCCGCGGGTACCGGCACCGCGCTCACCGGCGAGGGCCGCCTCATCAACTCGGGCCCGCTCGACGGCCTCTCGAAGTCGAACGCGATCCGTCGCGCGATCGAGATCCTCGACGAACGCGGCACCGGTCGCGCGGCCAAGAACTTCCGGTTGCGCGACTGGCTGATCTCGCGCCAGCGCTTCTGGGGCACCCCGATCCCGATCATCCACTGCGCCGAGTGCGGCGAGGTGCCGGTACCCGAGTCGGAGCTGCCCGTGCGGCTGCCCGAGGCCGCCGGCCTCGACCTGAAGCCGAAGGGCTCGAGCCCGCTCGGCGCAGCCGAGGACTGGGTGAACGTGGCGTGCCCGAACTGCGGCGGCCCGGCCAAGCGCGACTCCGACACCATGGACACCTTCGTCGACAGCTCCTGGTACTACCTGCGGTACCTGAACGCGAACGACGACACGCAGGCGTTCGACCCGGCGCAGGCCGAGAAGTGGGCGCCGGTCGACCAGTACGTCGGCGGGGTCGAGCACGCGATCCTGCACCTGCTGTACTCGCGCTTCATCACGAAGGTGCTGTTCGACCTCGGCTACCTGAGCTTCACCGAGCCGTTCACCTCGCTCCTGAACCAGGGCATGGTCCTCATGGACGGCTCGAAGATGTCGAAGTCGAAGGGCAATCTCGTCGAGTTCGCCTCCGAGCTCTCGGCGCACGGCACCGACGCGCTTCGGGTCACGCTCGCGTTCGCCGGTCCGCCGGAGGACGACATCGACTGGGCGGATGTCTCGCCGGTGGGTTCCGCGAAGTTCCTGGCGCGCGCGTGGCGCATCGCCGGCGAGGTGACCTCGGCGCCCGGCGTCGATTGGTCGACCGGCGACCGGGCGCTGCGCCGGGTCACGCACCGACTGCTCGCGGATGCTGCGGGGCTGGCCGAGTCGTACAAGTTCAACGTCATCGTGGCGAGGCTCATGGAGCTCGTGAACGCCACGCGGAAGGCGATCGACTCCGGTCCCGGCGCTGGCGACGCGGCCGTGCGCGAGGCGGCCGAGGTGACGGCGATCGTGCTCGACCTGTTCGCGCCCTACACGGCGGAGGACATGTGGCAGCGACTCGGCTACGAGCCGACGGTCGCCCTCGTGCCGTGGCGCAAGGCCGACCCGGCGCTGCTGGTCGAAGACCAGGTGACCGCGATCGTGCAGGTCGACGGCAAGGTGCGCGACCGGCTCGAGGTGTCGCCGAAGATCTCGGCGGAGGAGCTCGAACAGCTCGCACGCGGCTCCGCGGCCGTGGTGCGCACGATCGGGGAGCGCGAGATCGTGAACGTCATCGTGCGCGCGCCGAAGCTCGTCAACATCGCGACGCGGGGGTAGCGCCGACCGCGTCGATCGCACCGTTCGACAGCCCGTCCGGGCGGTGGCCGTGCCAGGTTCGGGCGGGCTGTCGGCATCGGCGTCATACGACGCCCGGCGGCGGGACCGCCTGCCAGAATCGACGGATGGACCATCGACCCGAACCCTGGCACGCCGCCCTCACCGCCGTCGCCGCTCGCTCGAAGCCCGGCCGCGCGGTGCCGACCGACGCCCGGCTCGTCCTGCACTTCCACCCCGATTCCGACCTTCACGGCAAGCCCGTGCTGCGGCGCATCCTGGAGGAGGGACGCTACGCCTCGCAGTTCGTCACCGGCACGAGCAACGGCGGGCTGACGGCCGTTCCGGGCGGCGACCGCTGGAACTGGGAGAGCCGCCTGTTCTCCGGCGCGTACGACGCGCACGACGGGGCACTCCGCCCGGCCTACGGCGCGCTGAACCTCGACGGCGACGCGTACGGCGCGGCGCCGCGATTCGGCTCGGCCTACCTGCGCCTCCGGCCGGAGGCCCTGCGGCGTGCGACGTTCACGTATCCCGACAGCGCGTTCGAGCCCGCGCTGTTCGGGGTCGCCGATCGGATGGGGCTGCTCGACGACTACCACGCCGACGTCGTCGATGAACTGCTCAACCGCTACATCGAGGCGCAGGTGCACGGGGGCGTCTCGGTGCCCGACGACGTCGAGGCGATCGTGCTCGACCCGAGCTTCGATGACGAGGCGACCCTTCGCGTCGCCGAGGACGCCGGCCTCGTCATCGAACGCCACCCCGGCTACCGACTCGGACTCGAGACCGTCGAAGCCAACCCGGAGTATCGCGGCGAGGAGGCCGTCGAGGTCGCCCGGCGCATCGCGGTCGACGGCATGCTCACGCCGGCGGTCGTCGGTCGTGCGCGCGTCGCGGGCGGAATCGAGCCGCAGCTCGTGAAGTACGTGTGGCACCACCTCGCGCGGTTCGGCCGCGAGTGGCCTCGCGAGGCCGTCGCGGCGTAGGGGTCTCGCCCGGATCGGCGTCGCTCGACCCGTCTGTTCGACGCCGCCTCGTCGGGCTCGTCCGCGGCTCGCCGTCGACTCGTCCTCGACAGGCGCGATCGTCGGCCGAATTCGCACGTCGGCGGCTGATCGTCGCTCGTCCTCGGTCCTCGGCGCATAGCGTGCGGGCATGCCGCCCAACTCCTCGCCGGACCCGTCGGCCGTGCTCGACCCGTCCGCGCGGCGTGCGTCGCCGCGCGTGCGCCTCGGCGTGGGCGCCGCTGTCGCGCTGTTCATCGCGGCGGTCGTCGTCGCCGCGGTGATGTCGTTCGCGGCATCGGGCGGCGGCGAACAGGGCGAGGTCGGGTTCGCGGGCAACGGTGCGTCGGGTGCTGGTGCCTTCGGTGATGCGGCCGCGACGGTCGCGACCGCTGCACCGCCCGTCGTGCTCGTGCACGTGCTCGGCGCGGTCGCGAGTCCTGGGATCGTGCAGCTCGACGAGGGCGCGCGCGTCGTCGACGCGATCGCCGCCGCCGGCGGCCTCACGGCCGAGGCCGACCCGGCCGGGGTGAACCTGGCTCGGGCGGTCGCCGACGGCGAGCAGCTGATGGTGCCGAAGGTCGGCGAGGTGCCGGCCGCCGGTGCCGCCGGCGACGGTGCTGCCGCCGGGGGCACGGGGTCGGGCGGCGCGGGCGACGGCAAGGTGCACCTCAACACCGCCGACGTCGCCGAGCTCGACACGCTGCCGCGCATCGGTCCGGCACTGGCGCAGCGCATCATCGACTGGCGCGAGGCGAACGGACCGTTCACGAGCACCGACCAGCTGCTCGACGTCGCGGGCATCGGCGATGCGGTGTACTCGGGGCTCGTCGACCTCGTGGCGCTCTGACCATGCCCGGTCTGCGGCTCGCCGCCCCGGCCTGCACGGCGTGGGCCGGCGCCTGGCTGGCGGTGCTCTCCCCGGACATCGGGCTCGATGCGGGGGTCGTGGCTGGTGCGACCTGGATGGCGGCGGTCCTCGCGCTCGTCGTCGCGCTCCGCACGCGGCGGCCGATCGCCGCGACCGCGCTCGTCTGCGCGGCGGTCGCCGCGCTCGTGGCGACGAGCGCGTCGGGCGCCCTCGGAGCGCGGAGTTCGTCGCCGCTCGCGACGGCGGCGGCGGAGCGCGAGGGCATCGCGGTGGTCGTCGAATTGACCGCGGCGCCGCGTCGGCTCATGACGATGTGGGGCCCTGCCACCGACGGGGGTGCCGCGACTCCGGCCGCGGCGTCCCATTCGGCGGTCGATGGGCGTGGCGGCGCAGCGGCCGGCATCGCCGGGCCGACCGCGACCGGGGACGCGCCCCGTCCGCGGGCGACGGCCTCACTGCGTTTCGAGGGCCGGCTGGTCGCGGTCGACGGCCGGGCGACCCGAGCGATCCCGGTGAGCGGTGTCGTCGAAGCCGTGCCCGCCGAGCTCCAGCTCGGTGCACGGCTCGCCTTCACCGGCCGGGCGACCGCATCACCCGGCGCGGAGCGCGCGGCGTTCGACCTGCATGCCGACGGCGACGTCGTCGTCGAGCCGCCGCCGCCGTGGCTCGCGTGGAGCGGCGAGCTGCGCACCCGGTTCGCCGATGCCGCGTCCCGTCTCGACGGCGACGGCGGTTCGCTCGTGCCCGGACTTGCGATCGGCGACACGAGCGCGGTCGGCGCCGAACTCGACGACGACATGAAGGCGAGTTCGCTCAGTCACCTGACCGCCGTCTCGGGCGCGAACTGCGCCATCATCACCGCGGCAGCGTTCGCGGTGGCCGCCGCGGCGGGCCTGCGCCGTGGCATCCGGGTGCTCGTTGCGCTCGTCGCCCTCGCGGCGTTCGTCGTGCTCGTGACCCCCGAGTCGAGCGTCGTGCGTGCCGCGGTCATGGCCGTCGTCGTGCTGGCGGCGCTGGCCGTCGGCCGTCCCGGCGGGGGAGTGGCGGCCCTCGCGCTGGCCGTCGTCGTGCTGCTGGTCGTCGATCCGTGGTACGCGCGCGACTACGGATTCGCGCTGTCGGTCTGCGCGACGGCCGGCCTGCTGTTGCTCGCGGCGCCGCTCTCGACGGCGCTCGCTCGGGTGATGCCGACGCCGCTCGCATTCGTGCTGGGCGTGCCGCTCGCCGCGCAGCTCGCCTGCCAGCCCGTGCTCGTGCTGCTCGACCCGGCGATCGCGGTCTACGGCGTTCCCGCGAACCTGCTGGCGGCACCGGCGGCGCCCGTCGGCACCATCGCAGGACTGATCGGCTGCCTGCTGCTGCCGGTGCTGCCCTCGGTGGGGTTCGCGGCGATGCAGCTCGCGTGGTGGCCGGCGCAATGGATCGCGGTCGTCGCCCACACGGGCGCGTCCCTGCCCGGCGGGAGGCTGGCCTGGCTCCCCGATGCCGCGGGCGCCGTGCTCCTCGCGGTGTGCACCGTACTCGCGTTGCGGCTCGTGATGGGGCCGCCGTTGTCGCGACGCGGTCGCGTGTCGATCGCGAGCCTGCTGGTCGTGACCGTCGCGATCACGGTCGGCCTGGCGGGCGGTGCCCCGTTCGTCGCCCGCGCGACGAGACCCGCGCAATGGGATGTCGCGGCCTGCGACGTCGGGCAGGGAGATGCCGTGCTCGTGCGTTCGAGCACGTCCGTCGCCCTCATCGACACCGGGCCCGACGCGGCCGCGCTCACCAGGTGCCTCGAGCTGTTCGGCGTCGATCGTCTCGACCTCGTCGTACTGACCCACTGGGACGCCGACCACGTGGGCGGAACGCCGGCGATCCTCGGCCGCGCGGGCACCGTGCTGCACGGCCCGCTCGACGGCGATCGCTCGTCACGAGTCCTCGAGCCGCTCGTCGTGTCGGGAGCGCGGGCCGTCGAGGTCACCGCCGGCGTGCACGGCACGCTCGGCGTGTCGAGCTGGCGGGTGCTGTGGCCGCAGCCCGAGGCGCAACCCGGCAACGACGCGAGCGTCGTGCTCGACCTCGTCTCGCCCGGCTATCGGGGCGTCTTCCTCGGCGATCTCGGCGAGGAGTCGCAGGATCGCATGCTGCGGTCGGCCACGATCGGCGACGTCGACCTCGTCAAGGTCGCCCACCACGGGTCGTCCGACCAGAGCGACCGCCTCTACGAACGCCTGCACGCGGCGATCGGGCTCGTCGGGGTCGGCGCCGACAACGGCTACGGGCACCCGACCGAGCGGGCGCTCGACCTGCTCGAGCTGGCCGGCACGACGGCGCTGCGCACCGACGAGATGGGATCGATCGCAGTCGACGCGACCGCCGGCGGCTTCGCGGTCTGGAGCGAACGGGCGGGTGGGGTCGGTGGCCGCCCGTAGACTGGAGCGCGGAACGGAGGCACGGGTGGCAGCACGCGGTGGCGCTTCGGCGCGTTCGAAGGTCGCGATCCCGCAACTCGCCTGGCACGCCGTTCGACCTGCGCCGATCGTGCTCGTGACCGGTGCCGAAGACGTGCTCGCCGAACGCGCGATCGGCCTGCTCCGCGACTTCCTGCGGGCCGAAGACCCCGCGCTCGAGGTCAGCGACCTCGAGGCCGACGGGTATCGGCGGGGCGAGCTGCTCACGCTCGCGAGCCCGTCGCTCTTCGGCGAACCTCGACTGATCCGGGTGAGTGCGGTCGAGAAGGCGAGCGACGACTTCCTGCTCGATGCGCTCGCCTACCTCGAGCAGCCGGCCGACTCGACGACGCTCGTTCTGCGCCATCGAAGCGGGGTGCGCGGCAAGAAGCTGCTCGACGCGATCCGGGCGGGCACCGGCGGCGGCATCGAGATCGTCTGCGCCGAGCTGAAGAAGGACTCCGAGAAGCAGGACTTCGCGGCGGCGGAGTTCCGAGCGGCCGGCCGCAAGATCGCGCCGGGCGCCCTTCGGGCTCTCGTCGGGGCGTTCAGTGACGACCTCCGCGAGCTCTCGGCCGCGTGCCGGCAGCTCATCGCCGACGCTCCCGGCGACATCTCCGAGGCGGTCGTCGCCCGCTACTACGGCGGTCGGGTCGAGACGAACGCGTTCGCCGTCGCCGATGCCGCGATCGCCGGGCGCCACGGTGAGGCGTTGATCGCGCTCCGGCACGCGCTCGACAGCGGCGCCGACCCGGTGCCGATGGTCGCGGCGTTCGCGATGAAGCTGCGCACGATGGCGAAGGTGTCCGGTTCGCGCGGCGGCGGCGCTCAGCTCGCGTCATCCCTCGGCATGGCGCCGTGGCAGGTCGACCGAGCGCGTCGCGACCTCGTCGGCTGGACCGATGAGGGCCTCGGTGTCGCGATCGAGACCCTCGCCGCGACCGACGCAGCGGTCAAGGGCGCCGAACGCGACCCCGTGTTCGCACTCGAGCGCCTCGTCGGCGTCATCGCCGCCCGCGGTCGCCGCTAGTCGCTCCGAGCCCGCACCGAAGCAGCCTGAGGCCTCGCGTATCGGGGGGCGCCGTCGTCGCCCGACTCGAGGCGTGAAGTGCACTCGAGTTCGAGCGTCGAGTGTCGGGCGTCGAGGTGTCGGGCCGCATGGCTGGCCTTCGAAGGAGTGCGGCGATGAGGTGAGCACGGCCGGCCACGAGCCGTCCCGGAGACGACGAAGGCCCCGCCGAAGCGGGGCCTTCATGCGAAACTGCTGAGAATCAGAGCGCGGCGGCCTGCTTGGCGATCGCCGACTTGCGGTTCGCGGCCTGGTTCTGGTGGATGACGCCCTTCGACACGGCCTTGTCGAGCTTGCGCGAGGCGACGCGCACGGCGGCGGTGGCCTTGTCCTTGTCGCCCGAGGCGATGGCCTCGCGGGCGGCGCGCACGACGGTCTTGAGCTCGCTCTTGACGGCCTTGTTGCGCTCTTCGGCCTTGCGGTTGGTGCGGATGCGCTTGATCTGCGACTTGATGTTTGCCACGTGTGATTCTTTCGTTCGTGCGGGTACGGGAGGTGCCGTGAACGGTAGAGGGGCCGCCACGGCGTCTCGTGCGGGGTGGGACCCACACGGAAGCCAACACACAACACTACCAGTTCGCCCGGCGGCCCACCAAAGCGGGACTGCCGGGCGGGTCGCAGGACGATCCGACCGCCGGCATCACCCGTGCAGCGGAACCGGGTCGGTCAGGGCCGAGGCGCCCTCGTCGCCGAGGACCGACGAGCGCGCGTGCACGAGGTCGCCGCCGACCCATGTCGCAGCGACATCATGGGTGGTCGCCAGCGCGAACGTGCGGGCGAGCACGTCGCCCGCCGACTCCGAGCGCGACAGCACGATGTCGTACGCCGAGCCCGGCGCCGGGCGCACGTGGATCGCGTCGAACTGCATGCCGACGCCGAGATGGCCGACACCTTCGAGCCCGAGCGCCTCGGCTCCGGCGAGCGTCGCGAGGTAGAGGAGATGCGCGGGCTCGAGCTGCACGCCGTCGGGGCCGAGCAGCATCTGCATGAAGTACGCCTGGATGCCGTCCTTGAACAGGCTGAACCCGTTGCCGGCCCCGACATCGGTGCCGAGCGCGACGCGCACGCCGGCGTCGAGATGGCGACGCAACGGGAACAGCCCGCTGCCGAGCGCCGAGTTCGACGTCGGGCAGTGCGCGACCGAGGCGCCCGCCTCCGCCATCCTGGCGAGTTCGGGCACCGTCGTGTGCACGCTGTGCGCGAAGACCGAACGGCGGTTCACGAGCCCGTGGTGATCGTACGTGTCGAGGTAGTCGCGGCGGTCGGGGAAGAGGCTCGCGACCGTGTCGACCTCGGCGGCGTTCTCGTTGAGGTGCGAGGTGAACCAGAGGTCGTCGCGCGAGGCGAACGTGTCGCTGCACGCGGCGAGCAGGTCGTCGGACGCCGACAATGAGAACCGCGGCGTGACTGCATAGCGCAGGCGGCCGCGGCCGTGCCATGCCTCGACGAGGGCGGCCGCTTCCTCACGCGCTCGCTCGGGCGTCGTGTAGAGCCCGTCGAGCAGCATCCGGTCGCCGACGACGAGCCCGCTCGTGATGCGCAGGCCCGACGACGACGCCGCGCCGAAGAACTCGCGCATGGCGCCGGCGAAGTGCGATCCGAACACGAGCGCACTCGTCGTGCCGGCCGCCGCGAGCGCGTTGAGGAACTGCGGGGCGACCTCGCGCGCGTACGCGTCGTCGACGAACCGCGTCTCCTCGGGCAGGGTGTACCGGTCGAGCCAGTCGAGCAACGGCAGGCCGAGCCCCGCCATGGAACGCAGCTGCGGGAAGTGGACGTGCGTGTCGACGAGCCCGGGAAGCAGCACGCCGTCGCGCAGGTCGACGACCGTCGCGTCGGGGTGCCGCCGGGATGCCTCGTCGAATGCGCCGCGGAAGCGGATGACGCCGCCTTCGACGACGATCGCACTGTCGGCGTCGTAGCGCGCCTCGCCGCCCTCGAACGGGCTGACGGGCGTGTCGACGACGGTCGCACGGTAGAGCTGGGAGGGAACCATCGTTGGGACCACCTTTCGGCCCCGCCAGCTGATGCGTATCGACGCACCGGCCGGCGTTGCCTGACCGATGCATGGTTCGACACTGAATCTGCAGCGCATCGGTTATCCATGCGAACGATGCGCCGACGACACGCTACGTCGGTTGCCTGCGGAGGGCAAGCATTTCGGGTCGAACGGGTCAGCGGTGCCGGGCGGTGGCGCGCCGTTCGAGCTCGGCGACGGCGCCGAGCACGACCGCGGTGAAGCCGTCGGCCGCGGTCAGGCTCACGAGGTGGGTCGCCCCGGGCACGACGACGAGCCGAGCGTCGTGCGCCGCGCGCAGCAGCCGCCGTTCCTGCAGCCGGAAGTGGTCGTAGCGTCCGTTCACGAACCAGATCGGCACCCGGACGGCGTCGAGCGCCGCCACCGGATCGAGGTGCCCGACGGCCGCGAGCGCGGGGGCCATCACGTCGAGTGCGACGCCGCCTGCGACCACATCGGCGAGCGCGTCGGGCGCGAGGAAGAGGGCGGCGGTCGCGTCGTTCAGCCATCGTCCGCGATCGGGCAGACGGGCGATGGCCGCGGCGATCGACCGGTAGGCGGCGAGACCTGGCCCGCGAGGCACGGTCCCGCACGCGGCCGCGACGAGGCCGTCGAGACGATCCGGATGCCTCGCCGCGAACTCGATCGACAAGTAGCCGCCGAGGCTGAGGCCGACGAGCAGACGCGGCGGCGCGGCATCCGGAGCCGTCCCATCGGTCGGCGGCGGGTTCAGCGCCTCCTCGATCACCGCCATCGCGGCGTCGATCGAGAACTCCTCGGCCATGCGCGACCCGTGCCCGGGCAGGTCGACCGCGACGACGTCGACGCCGTGCACCGTGAGCGCGGCGACCTGCCGCCGCCACATCGTGGCCGAGGTTCGGATGCCGTGCACGAGCACGATGCGGGCGCCGACCATGCTCACCCCGCCCTGATCGCCCCGATCTCACGAGCCCGGGCGACGGCCGCGGTGCGCGAGCCGACGCCGAGCTTCGTGAAGATGTGCACGAGGTGCGACTTGACGGTCGCCTCGCTGAGGAAGAGCGACTTGCCGATCTCGCGGTTGGTGCGACCCTCGGCGACGAGCGCGAGCACCTCGGCCTCGCGCACCGTCAGGCGCTCGCCCGTGGCGCGGGAGGCGTCGAGCTTCGCGGCGAGCTCCGGTGCGAGCGCCCGATCGCCCTCTGCGGCGGCGCGCACGGCCGCGATGAGCGTCTCGGGCGGTGCGTCCTTCAGGAGGTAGCCGCTCGCGCCGGCTTCGATCGCCCCGAGGATGTCGGCGTCGGTGTCGTAGTTGGTGAGCACGAGCACCCTCGGTCCGTCGGGCTCGGCGCGCAGCCGGCGGGTCGCCTCCGCACCCTGCATCGCGCCGGGGAACTGGAGGTCCATGAGGACGAGGTCGACGCCCTTCCGGCCGAGACGCACCGCGTCCTCGGCCGAGGACGCCTCGCCGACGACCTCGAGATCGACCTCGCGTTCGAGCATCGCGCGGATGCCCGCCCGCACCACCGGGTGGTCGTCGGCGAGCAGCAGCCGGATCATGCTGGCACCACCGGGATGCGGATCGACAGCGCCGTGCCCTCGCCGGGCGCGGATTCGACGTCGGATCGGCCGCCGAGCTCTTCGGCGCGCCGCCGGATCGAACGGAGGCCGTACTCGCCGGCAGCGGCCGTCGTGCCGTCCGCGGCGGCTGCCGCGGCGCGTCGGGCGACGGCCTCGACGTCGAAGCCGATGCCGTCGTCGACGATGTCGAGCGCGACCTCGTCGCCGAGGTAGGTCAGCGTGAGCGAGCACGTGCGGGCGTCGGCGTGCTTCACGACGTTCGCGAGCGAGCCCTGGGCGATCCGCAGCAGCGCCGCGTCGACCGCCATCGGCAGCACGACCGGGTCGCCGCTCGTCGCGAACTCGACGCGTGTGTCGGCGCCCGACTGGTGAGCCTGGTCGTCGACGGCCTCGGCGAGCCGGCGGAGCGCGGCGGGCAGCGTCTGCTCGTCGAGCGACGGCGGGGTGAGCTCGCGGATGAACCGGCGCGCCTCGCCGAGATTCTCGGCCGCGGTCTCGCGGGCGAGCACGAGCTTCTGACGCACGCTCTCGTCCGAGACGTCCCGCTCGGCCGCATGCAGCAGCATCTGGATGCTCGAGAGTCCCTGCGCGAGGGTGTCGTGGATCTCGCGGGCGAGCCGCTCGCGCTCGGCGAGCGTGCCGGCCTCGTGGCTCGCGGCCGCGAGTTCCTCGCGCGTCGCGATCAGGTCGAGGATGAGCGCCTGGCGCTCCCTCGTCTCCTGCGCCATCGCGCGGTAGCCGAGGCCGATCACGATCGCGACGCCCGCGCTGATCAGCGGTCCGAGGATCGAGCCGACCTCGTAGCCGAGGTGGCTCGCCGTGCCCCAGACCGAGAGGCCGAAGGTGACGACGACGAGCGGCACAGCGATCGGCGCGGCGAGCACGTGCAGCTCGAGGAAGAACAGCGGGAAGGCGAGGAAGGCGGCGTCGGGGGTGAGCGCCGACATCGCGACCCAGAGCGCGAGGAGCATCACGAGCCAGACGACGCGCGCCCACGTCGGCAGGTGCCGGTGCGCCGTCGCGACCCCCGCGCCGTAGCAGGCGAGGAACGCGATCGCGAGCACCGTGATCGGCACCTCGTCGGTGTCGTCGGAGATGAGCGCCCGCACGATGACGAAGAGCGTGAGCCCGACGACGAGCAGGTGCAGCCCGAGCCGAAGCGCGATGAACACCGGGCGCAGCGCCGATTCGGCCCCGCGCGACGGGTTCGGCAGGGTCGCGCTCATGCTGCGAGCGTAGCCGCGGCGCCCGCCGCGAGGCATCCGTCGAAAGTCGGAAGCCGAATCATGGGAGAATCGACAGGATGTCTCCGAGAGCTGTGAACCCGCCGGTGCCCGCCGCCACCGACCCCGCGTTGATCCGAAACTTCTGCATCATCGCGCACATCGACCACGGCAAGTCGACGCTTGCCGACCGCATGCTGCAGATCACGGGCATCGTGTCCGATCGCGACATGCGGGCGCAGTACCTCGATCGCATGGACATCGAGCGCGAGCGGGGCATCACGATCAAGAGCCAGGCGGTGCGCATGCCGTGGCAGGTCGAGGATGCCTCGGGCGAGAGCCGTGCGTACGCGCTCAACATGATCGACACCCCCGGCCACGTCGACTTCTCGTACGAGGTCTCGCGCTCGCTCGCCGCGTGCGAGGGGGCGATCCTGCTCGTCGACGCCGCCCAGGGCATCGAGGCGCAGACCCTCGCGAACCTCTACCTCGCGCTCGAGAACGACCTCGAGATCATCCCAGTGCTCAACAAGATCGACCTTCCGGCGGCCGAGCCCGAGAAGTACGCGCGCGAGCTCGCCGACCTCATCGGCGGCTCGCCCGACGACGTGCTGAAGGTCTCCGGAAAGACGGGCGTCGGCGTCGAGGAGCTGCTCGACCGGGTCGTCGAGCGCATCCCCGCGCCGGTCGGCAACGCCGACGCAGCACCCCGTGCGATGATCTTCGACTCGGTCTACGACAGCTACCGCGGCGTCGTCACCTACGTGCGCATGGTCGACGGCCAGCTGAACCCGCGCGAGCGCATCCAGATGATGTCGACCCGCGCGACGCACGAGATCCTCGAGATCGGCGTCTCCGCGCCCGAGCCCACGCCCACCAAGGGCCTCGGCGTCGGCGAGGTCGGCTACCTCATCACCGGCGTGAAGGACGTACGCCAGTCGAAGGTCGGCGACACGGTCACGACGGCGGTGAAGCCCGCCGCCGAGGCGCTCGCCGGCTACACCGAGCCGCTCCCGATGGTGTTCTCGGGTCTCTACCCGATCGACGGCAGCGACTATCCCGAGCTGCGTGAGGCGCTCGACAAGCTGAAGCTCTCCGATGCGGCGCTCGTGTACGAGCCCGAGACGTCGGTCGCGCTCGGCTTCGGGTTCCGCGCCGGCTTCCTCGGCCTCCTCCACCTCGAGATCGTGACCGAGCGGCTGCGCCGCGAGTTCGGGCTCGACATCATCGCGACGGCGCCGAGCGTGGTCTACGAGGTCACGACCGAGGACAAGAAGACCGTCACCGTCACGAATCCGAGCGAGTTCCCGACGGGCGCGAAGATCGCCGAGGTGCGCGAGCCCATGGTGAAGGCCGCGATCCTCGCCCCGAAGGACTACGTCGGCACGATCATGGAGCTCTGCCAGTCGCGCCGCGGCAGCCTGCTCGGCATGGAGTACCTCGGCGAGGACCGCGTCGAGATCCGGTACAACATCCCGCTCGGTGAGATCGTCTTCGACTTCTTCGACCAGCTGAAGTCGAAGACGGCCGGGTACGCGAGCCTCGACTACGAGCCGGTCGGCGACCAGGCGGCCGACCTCGTGAAGGTCGACATCCTGCTGCAGGGCGAGCAGGTCGACGCCTTCAGCGCGATCGTGCACCGCGACAAGGCCTACGCCTACGGCGTGCTCATGACCGGTCGGCTGCGCGAGCTCATTCCCCGCCAGCAGTTCGAGGTGCCGATCCAGGCCGCGATCGGTGCGCGCATCATCGCGCGAGAGTCGATCCGTGCGATGCGCAAGGACGTGCTCGCCAAGTGCTACGGCGGTGACATCACCCGCAAGCGCAAGCTCCTCGAGAAGCAGAAGGAGGGCAAGAAGCGCATGAAGATGGTGGGCCGGGTCGAGGTCCCGCAGGAGGCCTTCATCGCGGCGCTGTCGGGCGACACGGAGACCAAGAAGGACGCCAAGAAGTAGCGCGCGGCCCGCCGCGCGCGAAGGAACACGGATGACTCGCAGAAGCACGTTCACCGACCAGTCGGTCACCTACGGGGCGATCGGCGCCACGCTCGACCCCGATTTCCTCCGCTACCCGCCGGTGGGCCTCCGGCCCGCCGAGGACGCGGTACGGCTCGGCTCGGGCCAGGAGCGGTTCGACCGCTCGGCCGAGGCGCTCATGACGTGGGGCATCCAACGGGGAGCCGGGTTCACGATCGCCGACGTGTCGGCCGGCACCGGGGCCCAGTACCCCGGCATCGTGTTCGACCCGACCGGCGCCCCGCTCGCCGACCAGCCCGCGCCCCGCACGGAGGACCGGTTCGGCGCCGACGGCACCCCGTACATCGCCGCGGGCATGACCGCGACGCTCGAGCACAAGCGGCGGTTCGGCACGGCGAAGACCCCCGTGCTCGTCGTCTACGTGATCGACGAACCGAACCGGATCGGCTTCGCCTACGGAACGACGGCGCACGGCGCCGAGACCGGCGAGGAGTCGTTCATCCTCGAGCACCGCGACGACGACACGGTGTGGCTCACCATCCGCTCGATCCTCGCGACCGCGGGCGGCGTGCGCGCCGTGCTCTCGCCGTCCACCCGTCGTCGTCGTCGCGAGCTCACCCGCAGGGAGCTGCGGGCGCTCCACCCCGCCGGCGGCGTGTAGGCGTGGGCTCGGCGCTGCCGCTCGGCGAACCGGCTCCGGCCGACGGCCTGCTGCCGGCCCAGGCGGCCGCGGGCGCCGCGGACCGCGCGTTCGGCGTCTACGTGCACGTGCCGTTCTGCCGGGTGCGGTGCGGGTACTGCGACTTCAACACGTACACGTCCGACGAGCTGCGCGGCGCCCGGCAGGCCGACTACGCGGGCCAGGCGATCGACGAGATCAGGATGTCGCGGCGCGTGCTCGAGGCATCCGAAGTCCCCTCCCGCCCGGTCGAGACCGTGTTCTTCGGCGGCGGCACGCCCACCCTCCTGCCCGCCGCCGACCTCGTCGAGATGCTCGGCGCCGTGCGCGACGAGTTCGGCCTCGCGCCCGGCGCCGAGGTCACGACCGAGGCGAATCCCGACTCGGTCGGACGGCGAGAGCTCGACGAGCTCGCGGCCGGCGGGTTCACGCGCGTGTCGTTCGGCATGCAGTCGGCGGTTCCGCACGTGCTGGCGGCGCTCGACCGCACGCACGACCCCGAGCGGGTGCCGCAGGTCGTCGAGTGGGCCCGCGACGCAGGGCTCGACGTCAGCCTCGACCTCATCTACGGCACGCCGGGGGAGTCGCTCGACGACTGGCGGCGCAGCCTCGAGCACGCCATCGCGCAGCGCCCCGACCACCTGAGCGCGTACGCGCTCATCGTGGAGGACGGCACGAAGCTCGCCCGGCAGATCCGCCGCGGTGAGCTCGCGACGCCGTCGGACGACCTCGAGGCCGACATGTACGAGCTCGCCGACGAGTCGCTCGCCGCGGCCGGCTACGACTGGTACGAGGTCAGCAACTGGGCGCGCGGCACCCGGCACCGGTCGCGCCACAACCTCGGGTACTGGCGGGGCGACGACTGGTGGGGCGTCGGCCCGGGCGCGCACAGCCACGTCGGCGGCGTGCGCTGGTGGAACGCGAAGCATCCCTCGGCGTACGCCGAACGCCTCGCGAAGGGCATCTCGCCCGCCGTGGGCCGCGAAGTGCTCGACGGACCGACGCGCGAGACCGAGCGCGTGCTGCTCGCGACGCGGATCCGGGAGGGGCTCGAGCTCGCCTCGCTGCACACCGGCGGCCGTCATGCGGTCGCCGGGCTCATCGCAGACGGCCTCGTCGACGCGAGAGCCGCCCTCTCCGGCGTGCTGACGCTCACGCGGAAGGGGCGGCTCCTCGCCGACGCGGTGGTGCGGCGGCTGCTCGACGCTCCGGTGGTCGAGTAGCGCCCGACGACGCGGGGCGCGGATCGAGAACCGGTGCGGACGAGCTCAGTTGACGAACTTGATCGCGATCGGGTAGACGTACGGCTCGCCCTTGTTCGCCGCGATCGCGGCGATGATGCCGAAGACGATCGAGCAGATCCACGCCGCGGCGAGGATGATGAATCCGATCAGGATGAACGCGGTGATCCAGCCGACGACATAGGCGATGAGCAGCGTGATCTGGAAGTTCAGCGCCGTCGCCGCGTGGCCGCGGACGAACGGGCCCTTGTCCTTCAGGATGAGGTAGCCGATCAGCGACGGCAGGACGCCGAAGATGATGCCGCCGATCTGGATCAGCGTCGCCCAGAGCTTCTCGTCGGACGGGCTGAGCGGCTGGTTCTGCTCGTAGGGGTTCACGGGCGGGGGAGGTGGCGGGGTGCCCTCGGACATGGTCTCTCCTTGATCGGGCCGCCGGGCGGCGGCGGGTCGCTGTCATGCTGGCACAGACGAGCGCGCCGCGGAAGAGTTCCCGCGGCGCGCTCGGCAATGCGTCGTCGAACCGGCTACTTGATGAGGCGGATGGCGAAGGGGTACCGGTAGTGCACGCCGTCCTTCGCCTTGAGGTACGCGAGGATCGAGAACACGACGACGGTCACCCAGAGCGCGGTCGGCAGGAGCCACCCGACGTACCCCCAGAACCCGAAGGTCACGAGGGCCAGCACCATGTTCACGATCACGATCGCGACGTACGCGATGATCGCCGTGATCTGGAAGTTGAGGCCCTCCTTCGCCTCGACGTTCGTGAACGGGCCGCGGTCCTTGAACACGAGCCAGATGATGAGCGAGGGCAGCGGGCCGACGATGCCGCCGAGCTGGGCGAGCGAGCCCCAGAGCACGTCCTGGTCGTGGGCGAGGGGGGCGGCCGGCTGCGGCTCGGGGGCGGGGGGCGGCGGTGCGGAGTCGCTCATGGGCATGCCTTTCGGGGGCGGGAACGGTCGGGTGGAGGCGCGGGCCGCGGGAACGGGGGCGGCGCGCGGAACATCCATACGGTAGCGCCCCGGTGGGACCGCGGCAACGGCCGGGTCACGGGATGTCGCGATATGATTGGCACTCCGATCGATCGAGTGCCAAGCCGTGCAGAGGAAGCGAGGGCCATGGTCTCCGAACGCAGTCTCGCGGTGCTCCGCGCGATCGTGCAGGACTATGTCGCCTCGCGCGAACCCGTCGGCTCGAAGACGATCGTCGAACGCCACGCCTTCGGCGTCTCGGCCGCGACCATCCGCAACGACATGGCACTCCTCGAAGAGGAGGAGCTGATCGCGGCGCCGCACACGTCGTCGGGCCGCATTCCGACCGACAAGGGCTATCGCGTCTTCGTCGACCAGCTCACCGACGTGCGTCCGCTGAGCTCGGCGCAGCGACAGGCGATCGAGACCTTCCTCGGCGAGTCGAGCGACCTCGACGAACTGCTCGCCCGCACCGTTCGCCTCATCTCCCAGCTCACGAAGCAGCTCGCGGTCGTGCAGTACCCGAGCTTCTCGAGTGCACGGGTGCGTCACGTCGAGCTCGTCGCGCTCGCACCCTCCCGCGTGCTCTGCATCCTCATCGCCGACTCCGGCCAGGTCGAGCAGCGGCTCGCCGAGCTCGCCGAACCGGTCGACGACGAGACGCTCGCGTCGCTCCGGCACCGCCTCAACGAGCTCGTCGCGGGCACCACGATGACGGATGCCTCGGAGCTGCTGTCGGGCGAGCTCGACGTCGTCGACCGGCGCCACGCCGCGGTGCTGCACACGCTCGCCGCGACGCTCGCCGACCAGGCGCGCCAGCAGCGCAGCGACCGGCTGGTCGTCGCGGGTGCCGCGAACCTCGTGCGCACCGAACAGGACTTCGCCGGGTCGATCCTCGGGGTGATCGAGGCGATCGAGGAACAGGTCGTGCTGCTCAGGCTCTTCGGCGAGATGGCGACCGACGAGCACGCCGTCGCCGTTCGCATCGGCCGAGAGAACGCCTCGTTCGGCCTCGGCGAGACGTCGATCGTGTCGAGTGCGTTCGAGATCCCCGGGCGCGACATCTCGCGCCTCGGCGTCGTCGGGCCGACCCGAATGGACTATTCCAACAGCATGGCGGCCGTCCGCGCCGTCGCCCGATACCTCTCCCGCACGCTCGGCGAGAACTGACCAGCCGCCGTCCGAACCGACCGGCGCAACCGAAAGGACAAGCCCTCCGTGGCCGACCACTACGAGGTCCTCGGCGTCTCCCGCGACGCCACCCCCGACGAGATCAAGAAGGCGTACCGCCGCCTCGCGCGAGAACTCCACCCCGACGTGAACCCGGGCGCCGAGGCATCCGAGCGCTTCAAAGAGGTGACCCACGCGTACGACGTGCTGAGCGACCCCAAGCAGCGCCAGCAGTACGACCTCGGCGGCGGCCAGGGCGGCTTCGGCGGCCAGAACTTCGGCGGCTTCGGCGACATCTTCGAGACGTTCTTCGGTGCCGGCCAGCAGAGCCGTGGCCCGCGGTCGCGGCGTGAGCGCGGCCAGGACGCCCTGATCCGCGTCGAGGTCGGCCTCGACGAGGTGATCTTCGGCACCCATCGCGACATCGAGGTCGACACGGCCGTGCGCTGCGAGACCTGCCAGGGGTCGTGCTGCCAGCCGGGCACCTCGCCCGTCACGTGCGACATCTGCCACGGCAGCGGCCAGATCCAGCGCCAGGTGCGCTCGCTCCTCGGCAACGTGATGACCTCGAGCCCGTGCGGCACCTGCCGCGGCTACGGCACGATCATCGCCACGCCCTGCATCACCTGCCAGGGCCAGGGGCGCGTGCGCGCACGTCGTACGGTGCCGGTCGACATCCCTGCGGGCGTCGACACGGGTGTTCGCCTGCAGATGCCGGGCTCCGGCGAGGCCGGCCCCGCCGGTGGACCGAACGGCGACCTCTACCTCGAGATCAAGGTCAAGAACCACGAGGTGTTCAGCCGCAACGGCGACGACCTGCTCGCGACCCTCGAGGTCGCGATGACCGACGCCATCCTCGGAACGGACGCGACGATCCCCGGTCTCGACGGCGACGTCGAGCTCGAGGTGAAGGCCGGCACGCAGAGCGGCGAGATCCTGACCGTGAAGGACCGCGGGGTCACCAAGCTCCGCGGCAACGGCCGCGGCGACCTCAAGATCGGCGTGCAGGTCGTCACGCCGACGAAGCTGTCGTCGAAGGAGCGCGATCTGATCTCGCAGTTCGCGGCGTCGAAGCGGTCGCCCGAGCCCGAGCTCAGCCACTTCCAGCAGGGGCTGTTCGCCCGGCTCCGCGACCGGTTCCTCGGCTGAGCGGAGTCCGCAGATGAGCAGCCTGTACCTCGACGAGTCCCTCGACCTCGGCGCGCTCGCCCCGGGCGCGGAGGTGCGGCTCACGGGCGACGAGGCGCGGCACGCCGTCACCGTCGCGCGCATCCGCACGGGCGAGCGCATCGCGATCGGCGACGGGCGCGGGGTGATCGTCCGTGGCTCGGTCGTCGCGACCGAGCCCCGCGAGCTCGTGCTCGTCGCCGACGAGGTCGCCGTCGAGGAGCGTCCCTCCCCGGCGATCACGCTCGTGCAGGCCCTCGCGAAGGGCGACCGCGATGAGATGGCCGTGCAGGCGTCGACCGAGCTCGGCGTCGACGCCGTCGTGCCGTGGGCCGCCGCCCGTTCGGTGTCGCGGTGGGAGGGCCCGAAGGCCGAGAAGGGCAGGCGCCGCTGGGCCACCATCGTGCGCGAGGCCGTCAAGCAGTCGATCCGCGCCTGGCAGCCCGAGGTCACCGAGGTCACGACGACGGCCGGGCTGGCCGCGCGGCTGGCCGGAACCCGCGTGCTCGTGCTCGAGCCGACCGCACGTATGGCGCTCACCGAGCTCGAGCCCGACGGCCGCGACCTCGCGCTCGTGGTCGGGCCCGAGGGCGGCATCGCGCCCGACGAGCTCGACCGCCTCGTCGCCGCCGGCGCCGAGACGGTGCGCCTCGGCGCATCGGTGCTCCGCACCTCGACCGCCGGTCCCGCGGCGATCGCCGTGCTGAGCGTCCGGCTCGGGCGGTGGTGAGCGATCCCTCGCTACGATGGTGGAATGACCGACTCGCGCGCTGAACCGACCGTCTTCGAACGCATCGTCGCGCGCGAGATCCCGGCGCGCATCGTCGCCGAGTCCGAGCGCGTCATCGCGTTCCACGACATCGCACCGCAGGCGCCGGTGCACGTGATCGTCACGACGAAGGCGGGCGACTACCGCGACGTGGTCGAACTCGCCGCGGGCGACCCCGAGCTGCTGGCCGAGCTCGTCGGCGTGGCTCGCGACGTCGCGGGCGACCTCGCCGACGGCGAGTTCCGCCTGGTGTTCAACACCGGTGCCTCGGCCGGCCAGACCGTGTTCCACGTGCACGCGCACGTCCTCGCGGGCGGGCTCGAGGAGGGCACGCTTGCCGGAGCCTGAGTCGACGGAGTCCGCGGTGCCGACCGGGCCGGAGGGGGCGGCGACCGGCGTCGACGAAGAGCGCCTGCGCATCGACGGGGTGCAGATGGTGCGCCTGCTGGGGCCCCAGGACCGACTGCTGACCTCCGTCCAGCGCGAATACCCGGGCGTCGAGGTGCACGTCCGCGGCAACGAGATCGCGATCCGCGGCGCTGCCGATGAACGTCGCCGGGTACGCCGGCTGATCGAGGAGCTGCTCGAACTGGTGCGCCGCGACCAGGACCCGACCCCGACCGAAGTGAGGAGCTCAGCCCGCATGCTCGACGCCGACCCCGACGCGAAGCCCTCCGACCTGCTCGGCCAGGTGATCGTCTCCAGCCGGGGCAAGACCATCCGGCCGAAGACCGAGGGCCAGCGCGCCTACGTCGACGCGATCGACGAGAACACGATCGTCTTCGGCATCGGCCCCGCAGGCACCGGCAAGACGTACCTGGCCATGGCGAAGGCGGTGCAGGCGCTGCAGCGCAAAGAGGTCAATCGCATCATCCTCACGCGCCCCGCGGTCGAGGCGGGGGAGCGGCTCGGGTTCCTGCCCGGAACGCTCACCGACAAGATCGACCCCTACCTGCGGCCGCTCTACGACGCCCTCAACGAGATGATGGACCCCGAGCTCGTGCCGAAGCTGCTCGCCTCGGGCACGGTCGAGGTCGCCCCGCTGGCGTACATGCGCGGACGCACCCTGAACGACTCGTTCGTCGTGCTCGACGAGGCGCAGAACACGACGCCCGAGCAGATGAAGATGTTCCTCACCCGACTGGGGTTCGGATCGAAGATGGTCGTCACCGGCGACGTGACGCAGATCGACCTCCCCGGCGGCGCGAGCGGACTGCGCCTCGTCACGCGCATCCTCGATCGCATCGACGACATCCACTTCGCGCGCCTCACGAGCGACGACGTCGTGCGCCACACCCTCGTCGGACGCATCGTCGACGCGTACACCGAGTTCGACCAGCGGCAGCAGGCGCAGCGCTTCGAGCGCGCCGAGGCCCGCGAGTTCGCGAATCGCGCCGAACGGCGCGGTCACGCCGGTCCCCGCGACCACCTGCCGAGAAAGGGCACGTCTTGAGCATCGAGATCAACAACGAATCCGCGATCGAGGTCGATGAGGCCGCGATCCAGCGGCTCGCGGTCTACGCGCTCGACGCCATGCACGTCCATCAGGACGCCGAGCTCGCGATCGTGCTCGTCGACGAGGGCGCGATGGAGCAGCTCCACGTCCAGTGGATGGACGAGCCCGGCCCGACCGACGTGCTGAGCTTCCCGATGGACGAGCTCCGCCCGGGCACGGAGGAGGCGCCGACTCCGCCCGGGCTCCTCGGCGACGTCGTGCTGTGCCCGCAGGTGGCCGAGTCGCAGGCTCGCACCGCCGGTCACTCGCTGCTCGACGAGCTCCTGCTGCTGACGACGCACGGCATCCTGCATCTGCTCGGCTTCGACCACGCCGAGCCCGACGAGGAGAAGGAGATGTTCGGCATCCAGCGCGACATCCTCGTCGGCTTCTCGATGCAGGAGCGCCGCCGCTGACCATGCTGCCCTGGCTCTTCCTCGCCGCGGCGTTCGTGCTCGTCGCCTTCGGCGGGCTGATGGCCGCAGTCGACGCGGCCGTCGGCGTCTCGAGCCGGGCCGACCTCACCGACCTCGCGATCGGGTCGCGCGCCCGGCGCTCACTGCTGGCGATCGCCGACGACACGGGGGCGCACGTCAACGCCGTCAACTTCGTGCGCATCGTCGCGGAGACGACCGCGGCGGTGCTCGTGACGCTCGCGTTCACCTACTTCATCGAGGACATCTGGCTCGTGCTGCTGTGCGCCGCCTTCATCATGACGGCCGCGTCGTTCGTGCTCGTCGGCGCGAGCCCGCGCAGCGTCGGACGCGCGCACGCACCCATGGTGCTGCGGCTCACGGCCCCGCTCGTGCACTTCCTGCGGGTGCTCATCGGACCGCTCGCGGGGGCGCTCGTGTCGCTCGGCAACCGGGTGACGCCCGGGCGCCTGCGGTTCGCGGGGGTGTCGAGCGAGGAGCAGCTGCTCAGCATGGTCGACGAGGCCGCCGAGCTCGACGTCCTCGAGGAGGGCGATCGCGAGCTCATCCACTCGATCTTCGAGTTCAACGACACCGTCGTGCGCGAGGTCATGGTGCCCCGCACCGACATGGTGACGATCGACGCGACGGCGCACCTGCCGCACGCGATGGCGCTCTTCCTCAAGGCGGGGTACTCGCGCATCCCGGTGATCGCGCGCGACGCCGACGACGTCACGGGCATCCTCTATTTGCGCGATCTCGCGAGACTCGGGTTCGAGCGTCCGCTCGACGCCGAGGAGGTCACCGTCGGCGAGCTCGGGCGGCCGGCGACCTTCGTGCCCGACTCGATGAAGGCCGACGCGCTGCTCAGGCAGATGCAGCTCGAGTCGACCCACCTCGCGATGGTCGTCGACGAGTACGGCGGCATCGCCGGTCTCGTGACCCTCGAAGACCTCATCGAGGAGCTCGTGGGCGACATCTCCGACGAGTACGACCGTGAGGCGGCGCAGGTCGAGCCCCTCGGGAACGGCCGGTACCGGGTGAACGCCCGGCTCCCGATCGACGAGCTCGGCGAGCTGTTCGGCCTCGACCTCGAGGACGAGGACGTCGACTCGGCGGGCGGGCTGCTCGCGAAAGAACTCGGCCGGCTGCCGCAGCCCGGCGAACGAGCCGGCGTCTCGGGCCTCATCCTCGAGGCCGAGCGCACCGAGGGGCGGCGCAAGCGCATCTCGACGATCCTCGTCGAGGCCGACCAGGCCCTCATCGACGCCCACGCCGCATTCGACGGGGGCGAGACCGTGGAGAGGAACCATCGTGACTGAGTACCGTGCCGGATTCGTGTCGTTCGTCGGCCGGCCGAACGTCGGCAAGTCGACGCTCACGAACGCGCTCGTCGGCGAGAAGGTCGCGATCACGAGCTCCAAGCCGCAGACGACCCGACGCGCGATCCGGGGCATCGTGCATCGGGAGCACGGCCAGCTCATCCTGGTGGACACGCCGGGTCTGCACCGGCCGCGCACCCTCCTCGGCGAGCGGCTCAACACCCTCGTGCAGTCGACGCTCGGCGATGTCGACGTGATCGCGTTCTGCGTGCCCGCGAACGAGGCGATCGGCCCGGGCGACCGATTCATCAACGAACAGCTCGACCAGTACCCGCGCGCGAAGAAGGTCGCAATCGTGACGAAGACCGACGCCACGTCGAAGGCCAAGGTCGCCGAGCAGCTGCTCGCCGTGTCCGAGCTGCGCGACTGGGCCGCGATCATCCCGGTCTCTGCCCCGCGAGGCGAACAGCTCGACGTGCTCGTGGCCGAGTTGCTCGCCCTCATGCCCGAGTCCGACCAGCCGCTCTACCCGGCCGAGGCGCTCACCGATGAGGACATCACCGACCGCATCGCCGAGTTCGTGCGAGAGGCCGCGCTCGAGGGCGTGTCCGACGAGCTGCCGCATTCGATCGCGGTGACGGTCGACGACATGATCGAGCGGGACGACAAGGATCTCGTCGAGGTGTACGCGAACCTCTTCGTCGAGCGCGACAGCCAGAAGGGCATCATCATCGGCAAGGGCGGCGCCCGGCTCAAGGAGGTCGGTGCGGCCGCGCGCGGGCAGATCGAGCAGCTGCTCGGGCGCAAGGTCTACCTCGCCCTCCACGTGAAGGTCGCGAAGGACTGGCAGCGCGATCCGAAGCAGCTCGGCCGCCTCGGCTTCTGAGTCGAGCATGCGACGGGGCGGGGATGCCTCGGAGGGCGTGCGATCGGGGCGCCATCTCTCGTACCACTCGAGGATGATTCCGCGCCGCTGAGCCCCTCTCGGCGCAGTCGAGCGCGTACGGTGGATCGGTGCCCACCAGGATCAGCCGTGCGAAGCTCACGACCGACATCGTGCTCGCCGGCGTGTTCGCGCTCGTGTGCCTGCCGTTCGCGCTGCTCGGCGGCGTCTCGGACGTCCTGATCCTCGTGGTGTTCGCCGGGGCGCTCGCGGTGCGCCGCTACGACCCGGGCTGGTCGCTCGCGATCGCGTGGGTCGCGGCGCTCGCCCAGATGCTGCTGCTGCGCGACCTGCAGCTCTACGACGCGGCGGTCCTCGGCGTGCTGTACTCGACCGCGGCGCACGGCGGGCGCGTCGTGAAGTGGCTCGGGCTCGGCTCGGCCGGGGTCGGTGCGGTGCTCGCGACCGCCTATCTCGCGTGGGTGAAGCCGCTCATCGACGGGGCGACGTTCGCGGCGCCGCAGGACACGATCGGCACGGTGATCCTGACCGGCGTGCTCTTCGTCGCGTCGATCGCGGTCCTCGTGCTCGCGTGGACCGCCGGCCTCCTCGTGCGGGCCGTCCGCGACACGCGCGAAGTGCGGCGTCGAGAAGAGGTGGCGAACCGCGAGCGCGAGCTCGCCGAGTACCGCTGGGTCGTCGAGCAGGAGCGCAACCGCATCGCCCGCGACATGCACGACGTCGTCGCCCACTCGCTCGCGGTCGTGATCGCGCAGGCCGACGGTGCGCGGTTCGCCGCCCGCACGAAGCCCGAGTCGGCGGTCGATGCGCTCGGCACGATCGCCGGGGTGGCGCGGGGCGCGCTCGGCGACGTGCGCCTCCTGCTCGCCGAACTCCGCCATCACGAGACCGAGTCGCCGCAACCCGTGCTCGACGATCTCGGCGTCCTGCTCGACCAGGTCCGCGCGGCCGGGCTCGACATCCGCCTCGACGAGCACGGGGTCCGCCCCGAGCTCGGCACGGGGCAGCAGATCGCCGTCTACCGCATCGTGCAGGAGGGCCTCACGAACGCGCTCCGGCACGGCGACCCAGCACAGCCGGTGCAGCTCGCGCTCCGGTGGGACGACGCGGGGGTGACCGTCGAACTCGTGAACGCCCGCCGGGCCGACGTGCCGCCGCCCGACTCGCATGCGTTCCGCCACGGCATCCCCGGGATGCGCGAACGCGCGCAGCTCGCCGGCGGTACCCTGCAGGCGGTGGCCGGCGACGACGGACTCTTCCGTCTCACCGCCCGCATCCCCGCCCGAACCGGAAGGACCGCATGAGCATCCGCGTCGCCCTCGTCGACGACCAGGCCCTCTTCCGTGCCGGCGTGCGCATGCTCGTCGAGTCCCAGCCCGACCTCGAGGTCGCGGGCGAGGCGGGCGACGGTGTCGCAGCGGTCGCCCTCGCGGCATCGGTACGGCCCGACGTCGTGCTCATGGACGTGCGGATGCCGCTCGCCGACGGCATCGCCGCCACCGAGCGCATCCTCGCCGACGCGGATCGCGAGGGGCGCACGGCCCCGCGCATCCTCGTGCTCACCACCTTCGACCTCGACGAGAACGCCGCACGGGCGATCCGCGCCGGCGCGAGCGGCTTCGTGCTGAAGGACGCCGACCCCGAGTTCTTGCTGGCGGCGATCCGCACCGTGCACCAGGGCAACCAGGTCATCGCCGCGTCGGCGACCCGGGCGCTGTTCGCGCATGTGGGGGCAGGCTCGGGGCTGCGTCCCGCACCGCCGGCGTGGGGCGACCTGACGCCCCGCGAGCGCGAGATCTTCGCACTCGCTGCGCGGGGACTCTCGAACAGCGAGATCGCGGCGGGCGAATTCCTGTCGGAGGCGACGGTGAAGACGCACGTCAGCCGCATCCTCGCGAAGCTCGGCCTGCGCGATCGGGTGCAGCTCGTGGTGTTCGCGTACGAGCACGACCTCACCGAACCCGCTGCGGGCTGACGCCAACGTCATCCTCGAGGATGACGCGGGCGCGACTGCAGCCGGACGAGGCAGCCCCCGGGCATCCGTAGCGTCGAAGACATGCAGATCCAACCCTCCGACCTCGGTCTCATCGCCCGCGTCGCCGGCCTCGTCAAGCGCTACGGGCAGGGCGCCGGCACCGTCACCGCCCTCGACGACGTCTCGCTCGGTCTCCGTCGCGGCGAGTTCACCGCGATCATGGGGCCGAGCGGCTCCGGCAAGTCGACCCTCATGCACATCATGGCCGGCCTCGACTCGCCGAGCGCGGGGCGCGTCTGGCTCGGCGACACCGACATCACCGAGCTCGGCGACTCGGCCCTGACGGTGCTGCGCCGTCGCCGCATCGGGTTCGTGTTCCAGTCGTTCAACCTCGTGCCGACGCTCGACGTCCGCGGCAACGTGCTGCTGCCGTTCGAGCTCGACGGCCGGCGCCCGACGAAGGACGAGCAGGAGTGGACCGACGAGCTCTTCGCCACCCTCGGCCTCGGTGATCGGCTGACGCACCGCCCGCACGAGCTCTCCGGCGGCCAGCAGCAGCGCGTGGCGATCGCCAGGGCGCTCGCGACGCGCCCCGATCTCGTCTTCGCCGACGAACCCACGGGCAACCTCGACTCGCGCACCGGCCGCGAGGTGCTCGGGCTCCTCGCGGCGGCGAGTGCGACCTACGGCCAGTCCATCGCGATGGTGACGCACGACCCGGTCGCCGCGAGCCACGCCGACCGCATCCTCTTCCTCGCCGACGGCCGTATCGTACGCGATTCCGGCCGGTCGACGCCCGAGGAGATCTCGGCATTCATGCTCTCGATGGAACTGGCCTCCTGATGCGCACGCGATTCCGGGACCAGTGGCCGACGCTCGTGGTCGCGACGATCGCCGGCACGTTCGGCGTGCTGCTCCTGCAGGTGACCGGCCTCCTGGCCGCGGCGATCCGGGCGGACGACGTCACGGGCGAGAGCGACACCGTCGCACTCATGCTCAGCGTGCTCGCGACGGTGTTCATCGTCATCGCCGTGTACGTGAGCGCGATCGTCACCACGAACACGGTCGCGACGGTCGTCGCGGGACGCACTCGCGTGATCGCGCTCCTTCGTCTCATCGGCTCGAGCGCACGCGCCCAGCGCGCCCAGATCGCGAAGGAAGGGCTCGTCATCGGCTTCGCGGGTGCGGCGATCGGCATCCTGCTCGGCACGGCATCGGCGTACGGCCTCGCCCGTTCCGCGGTCGCGAGCGGGATGCTGCCCCAGACCGAGTACGACTACCTCAACGTCTCGGTCGTGCTGCCGGCGATCGCCGTCGCCCTCACGACCTGGGTGGCGTCGTGGGTCGGGTCGCGGCGGGTGCTCAAGGTGCGCCCGGCCGAGGCGATCGGCAACGCGAACCCGCAGAGCCAGGAGGCCGTCGGCCGTCGCCGCGGCCGCAACATCACGGCGGCGGTGCTCGTCGTCGTGGGGGTGGCCCTGCTCGCGGTGGGCGTCGTCGTGGGGCTCACCCGGCCGGAGGGTGTGCTCATCGGCATGGTCGGCGGCGCCGTGTCGTTCACGGGCGTCGTGCTCGGCGCCGACGTCGTCATGCCGCCCGTGCTGCGGCTCGTCGGGCGTCTGTTCGGTCGCTCGCCCGCCGCACGCCTCGCCGCCGAGAACGCGGTGCGCAACCCCGAGCGCAGCTCGCGCATGACGATCGGCCTCGTCATCGGCGTCACGCTCATCACGACGTTCTCGGTCACGATGGAGTCGTACCGCGCGATGATCCTCGCCGCCCAGAAGGCGCAGCCCGAGGTGTTCGCCGGCATCGAGCCGATGCTGAACGCGACGATCGCGGTCTTCACGGTGCTCATCGGCTTCAGCGCGCTCATCGCGGCGATCGGCATGGTCAACACCCTGTCGCTCAGCGTGCTGCAGCGCTCCAGGGAGCTCGGCCTGCTGCGCGCGCTCGGCTTCGACCGGCGGCAGCTGCGACGCATGATCGTCGTCGAGAGTGCGGCCCTCACCGTCGCTGCGACGCTCACGGGCCTCGTGCTCGGCTTCGGGTACGGCTGGGCGGGCGCCCAGGCGCTGCTCGGCGGCGCGCAGGGTCAGCCGGTGTTCGTCTTCCCCGGCATCCCGTGGGTCATGATCGGCGCGCTCATCGTCGCAGCGGGCGTGCTCACGCTCGCCGCGTCCATCGCTCCGGCGCGTCGCGCGATGCGCGTGTCGCCGGTCGCAGCCCTCGCGGTCGAATAGGGGCGTCGCGAGGAGGTGGGAAGGGCGGGCGGATGCCTCGGGGGAGGCATCCGCCCGCTTCGCCGCGCCGCCCGGCGACGCCCGCCGGGGCTCGCGCGACGTCACACGCGTGCGCGCCCGGCGCGCGGGTGTTAGCCTTGTCGCGTGCTTCACGGCCTGCTTCTCCTTAGCTGCCGCAGCGAGTCCTAGTTCCCAGGCCTCCCTCGCTGCGGAGTTCGTCGTCGGCTGATTCGATCCGAAAAGCGAGAAGAGCACCCCATGCAGAACAACCAGAAGCCCTCGGCGATGCCCGTCCATCGGTACCGCCCCTTCCACGAGCAGATCTCCGTCGAGCTGCCCGACCGCACGTGGCCGTCGAAGCGCATCGAGGTCGCACCCCGTTGGTGCGCCGTCGACCTGCGCGACGGCAACCAGGCGCTCATCGACCCGATGAGCCCCGAGCGCAAGCGCATCATGTTCGAGCTGCTCGTGAGCATGGGCTACAAGGAGATCGAGGTCGGCTTCCCGAGCGCGAGCCAGACCGACTTCGACTTCGTGCGCCAGCTCATCGACGACGGCGCGATCCCCGACGACGTCACCATCCAGGTGCTGACGCAGGCGCGCGACCACCTGATCGAGCGCACCTACGAGGCGATCGCGGGTGCGAAGCAGGCGATCGTGCACCTCTACAACTCGACGAGCATCCTGCAGCGCGAGGTCGTCTTCCGCACCGACCAGCAGGGCATCATCGACATCGCCCTGCACGGCGCGCGCAAGTGCCGTGAGATGGAGCGCACGATTCCCGGCACGGCCGTCTACTACGAGTACTCGCCCGAGAGCTACACGGGTACCGAGCTGGAGTTCGCGGTCGACGTGTGCAACCAGGTGCTCGAGGTCTTCGAGCCCACCCCCGACCGCAAGGTCATCATCAACCTGCCCGCCACGGTCGAGATGGCCACGCCGAACGTGTACGCCGACTCGATCGAGTGGATGAGCCGGCACCTCGCCCACCGCGAGAACGTGATCCTGTCGCTGCACCCGCACAACGACCGCGGCACCGCGATCGCCGCGGCCGAGCTCGGCTACATGGCGGGCGCCGACCGCATCGAGGGGTGCCTGTTCGGCAACGGCGAGCGCACCGGCAACGTCGACCTCGTCGCACTCGGCATCAACCTGTTCACGCAGGGCATCGACCCGCAGATCGACTTCAGCGACCTCGACCACATCAAGCGCACCGCCGAGTACTGCAACCAGCTGCGCGTGCACGAGCGCAGCCCGTGGGCGGGCGATCTCGTCTACACCGCGTTCTCGGGATCGCACCAGGACGCGATCAAGAAGGGCTTCGAGTCGATGGAGGCGAAGGCGGCTGAGACGGGCGTCGCCGTCGACGACCTCGAATGGGCCGTGCCGTACCTGCCGGTCGACCCGAAAGACCTGGGGCGCAGCTATGAGGCCGTCATCCGGGTCAACTCGCAGTCGGGCAAGGGCGGCGTCGCCTACCTGCTGAAGACCGACCACGCGCTCGACCTGCCGCGCCGACTGCAGATCGAGTTCTCGGGCGTCGTCCAGGCGAAGACCGATGCCGAGGGCGGCGAGGTGTCGAGCGACGACATCTGGCGCATCTTCAACGACGAGTACCTGCCGGCGCCGGCCGACCGTCCCGACGAGAAGTGGGGCCGGTTCGAGCTGCTGGGCCTCCGCACCGAGAGCGCCCTCGAGGGCGTCGTGAACGTGCGGGTCGGCCTTCGCGACGGCGACGAGCGAGTCGACGCCGACGCGAGCGGCAACGGCCCGATCTCGGCGTTCCTCAACGTGCTGGGCGCCGAAGGCGTCGATGTGAAGCTGCGCGACTACGTCGAGCACACGCTCTCGGCCGGCGGCGACGCGCAGGCGGCCGCCTACGTCGAGCTCGAGGTCGCCGGGCGCGTGCTGTGGGGCGTCGGCATCGACGCCGACATCTCGACCGCATCGCTCAAGGCGGTCGTCTCGGCCGTGAACCGCGCGCTGCGCACGACCGTGGTCGAGCCCGAGCCCGAGCTCGCCGCCGTCTGAGGTCCGTGCCAGTCGTTCCGGGGGTCGTTCTCCGCCGCCCGGATGCCTCGAGGCATCCGGTTCCGGCCGAGAACGACCCCCGGGGCGTGCCCGGGTGCGGTGCTCGCGGTCAGCGGTGGATGACGGGCATCACGCCCGTCTCGGTCGCGACCTTGCGGCGGTAGAGCATCCGCTGCTCGGGCAGCGAGAGGTCGAAGACCACTGCGAGCCAACGGATCACGCTCGTGACGACCACGCAGACGATGCCGCCGATGAAGAGCGGTACTCCGAACACGTCGAGCACCGCGAGCACGAGGCATCCCGCAGCCGCGGCGACCGCGTACAGCGAGCCGACGTGCATGATCGCCACCGGCAGGCTCATGAGCATGTCGCGCAGGATGCCGCCGCCGACCGCGGCGGCGACGCCCACGAACACGGCGGGAAGCAGCGGCAGGCCGAGCCCGAGCGCCTTCGACGTGCCGAACGCGCCGAACATGCCGATCACGATCGCGTCGAGCCCGACGATGACGCCGTTGAGTCGTTGCAACGGGGCCGCGAGCAGCATGCCGACGAGGGACGCCGCCACCGCGGTCACCAGGTACCAGTTGTTCTGGAGGGCGCCGATCGGCACGTTCAGCAGCAGGTCCCTGATGGCTCCGCCGCCGAAGCCCATGACGATGCCGACGATCGCGACGCCGAGCAGGTCGAGGCGTCGTTCGCCGCGGAAGCCGGAGGCGAACAGGGCCCCCTGCACGCCGCCGAGCCCGACCGCGGTGAGGTCGAGCCACAGGGGAATGGTGAACTGGGCGGTTTCCACGATCACAGTGAATCACGGATGCCGCGCCCCGCAGTGATGGGAGAATCGACGTGTGCCCGTGTACCGAGATGAAGCCGTCGTGCTGCGCACCCACAAGCTGGGCGAGGCCGACCGCATCGTCACCCTGCTGACCCGGCAGCACGGCAAGGTGCGCGCCGTCGCGAAGGGGGTGCGCCGCACCGGCTCGAAGTTCGGCGCGAGGCTCGAGCCGTTCATGGTGGCCGACCTGCAGCTCTACGAGGGTCGCAGCCTCGACGTCGTGACGCAGGCCGAGTCGCTCGGCTCGTACGGGGCCGACATCTCGCAGGACTATGCGGCGTACACCGCGGCGAACGCAATGGTCGAAACGGCCGACAAGCTCACCGAGGCCGAGGGCTCGCTGCAGCAGTACTTGCTGCTGGTCGGCGCACTCCGCTCGCTCGCGCGGCGCGAGCACGGCCCCGCGCTCACCCTCGACTCGTACCTGCTGCGCGCGCTCGCCCTCGCCGGCTGGGCGCCGAGCTTCGGCGACTGCTCGCGCTGCGGGCGGCCCGGCGAGCACACCGCCGTCGTGGTGCAGCTCGGCGGCGTCGTCTGCGACGACGAGTGCGCCCCGCCCGGCACGCCGCGCATCGCGCGCTCGACGGTCGAACTGCTCGGGGCGCTGCTGTCGGGCGACTGGACGGTGGCCGAGGCCGCACCCGAGCGCGACCGCAACCAGGCGTCGGGCATCGTCGCCGCGTACACGCAGTGGCATCTCGAGCGGGGTCTCCGCTCGTTGCCGCACGTCAGCCGCGAGGCATCCGCGCCGGCACCTCGCGTCGCCCCGCACGACGCGACCGAACCGCACGACCGCCCCACCCGACCCGCCGAACCAGGAATGGCCACCACGTGAGTCCCAAGCCGTACACCCACCGCGACGCCGTGCCCTACCGGCCGATCGACTGGACGGGCATCCACCCGCCGGCGTTCCCGAAGGGGGCGGTGCCCGGCCACGTCGCAATCGTCATGGACGGCAACGGGCGCTGGGCGAACCAGCGCGGCCTCACCCGCATCGAGGGTCACAAGGCCGGCGAGGCCGCGCTCCTCGACGTCGTTGCGGGGGCGATCCAGGCGGGTGTGAAGCACCTGTCGGTGTACGCGTTCTCGACCGAGAACTGGAAGCGGTCGCCCGACGAGGTGCGCTTCCTCATGGGCTACAACCGAGACGTGCTGCACCGCCGTCGCGACCAGCTCAACGAGTGGGGGGTGCGCATCCGCTGGGCCGGGCGCAAGCCGCGGCTGTGGAAGTCGGTCATCGAGGAACTGCAGTTCGCCGAGCGGCTCACGGCCGGCAACGACGTGCTGACGCTGACCATGTGCGTGAACTACGGCGGTCGCAACGAGATCACCGACGCGGTGCGGCGGATCGCCGATGACGTCGCTGCCGGTCGGCTGCGGCCGTCGGCGGTGAGCGAGAAGCAGATCGCGAAGCGGCTCTACCAGCCCGACATGCCCGACGTCGACCTGTTCGTGCGATCGTCGGGGGAGCAGCGCACCTCGAACTTCCTGCTCTGGCAGTCGGCGTACGCCGAGATGGTGTTCCTCGACACGCTGTGGCCCGACTTCTCGCGCACCCAGCTGTGGGATGCGATCGAGATCTACGCGCGGCGCAACCGCCGGTTCGGCGGGGCGGTCGACGCGCCGACGGTCAGCGGCTGACCGCTATCGCCGCCGGATCCGCCCGACGACACCCGCGAACAGGGCGTGCAGCAGCGGCAGCACCGACAGCGCGACGAGCGTCGTGCCGAGGGCGGGGTTCGACGCCGTGAGCAGCGCCCCGCCGATGAGCAGCGCGGCGAACAGCACGGCCGACACGACTCGGCGGGCGACGCCCTCGACCCGGTCGAGCCGTCGCTCGAGGCGCGAGGTGTCGAACGACATGCGGCCCTGGTCGGCCTTCGTGATGAGGGCGTCGACGCGCTGCGGCATCCCCCAGAGCAGGCGGGCGCTCGAGAGTGCCTGCCCGGTGAGGTCCTCGACGAGGTTGCCGCCCTCCTCCTGCAGCAACTGCGACGCGTACGGCTCGACCGCGTCCCAGACGTTGAACTCGGGGTCGAGCCCGCTGCACATGCCCGAGGTGAGTGCCATCGCGCGGATCAGCAGCAGCAGGTGCTCGGGCAGCTGCAGCGGGAGCGAGCGCACGACGTCGCCGAACTCGACGCCGAAGTCGCGGAACTCGCGCGGATCGACCTGCTTGAGCTGTGCGAAGCCCATACCGCCGAAGCGCTCGAAGAGCTGCGTGAGCGCCCGCTCCAGCTCGGCCGTGTCGGCCGAGGGCATGAGCACTCCGATCTCGTGCGCGGCCTCGATCATCGCGCGACCGTCGCGTCCGGCGACCGCGATCACGAGCATCCGCAGCCCGGCTCGCAGCTCGGCGGGCACCTCGGCCATCATGCCGAAGTCGACGAAGGTGAGACGCCACGGGATGCCTCGCTCCCCGAGTTCGCGCGCGCCGTCGTCGCCGTCGGCGAGCGGAGTGACGAAGATGTTGCCGGGGTGCGGGTCGGCGTGCACGAAGGCGTGGGTGAACACCTGGTCGAACATCACCTCCGCGAACACGCGGGCCACCTCGGCAGGAGGGATCCCGGCGGCGCGCAGCGCCTCGACGTCGTTGATCTTGATCGCGGTGACATCTTCGAGGGTCAGCACGCGCCGGGTGGTTCGCTCCCACACCACGGCGGGCGCGTCGACCCGCGGGTCGCCCGCGAACGACTCGGCGAAGCGCTCGGCGTTCTGCGCCTCGTGCAGGTAGTCGATCTCCTCGAGGCTCGTCTGCGCGAACTCCTCGACGAGCGCAGGCGCATCGACGTGCTCGGAGACGACGCGTACGCGCCGGAGCCAGCCCGCGATGCGACGCAGCGCGGCGAGGTCGACGCCGACGATCTGCTCGATGCCGGGACGCTGCACCTTCACGACGACCTCGTCGAGCCCGGTCTCTTCAGCGTCGACGGGGGAGAGCCGCGCCCGGTGCGCCTGTCCGAGGGAGGCCGCCGCGACGGGCGCCTCGTCGAACCATGCGTAGACGCGGTCGAGCGGCGACCCGAGCTCGGCCTCGGCGAGCTCGCGGATCGCCGGGAACGGCACGGGCGGCACCTCGTCCTGCAGGCCCTCGAGCTCGGAGGTGATCTCGGGCGGCAGCACGTCGAGCCGCGAGGAGAGGAACTGCCCGACCTTGATCATGAGTCCGCCGAGTTCGACGGCGAGCGTGCGGAACCGTTCGGCCAGCCGGCGCATCCGCCGCTCGCGCGTGCGATCGGCGACGCTCGAGAGGCCGATCTTGGGCAGCACGAGCTCGTACCACCAGAGCTGCACGAGCTGGCGCGCGGCGAACCCGAGGATGCGGCGGGAGCGGGCGCGGTGGGCACCGTCGGTCATGCCGTCATCCTCTCGCGTTGCGGAGGACACGGCATCCCGGCCGGCACCCGATCAGCCCTCGGCCAGGATCGCGTAGAGGCGGCGCCGCGTCTCGTCGAGCGCCGTCACCGCCTGTTGGATCTGCTCGGGCGACCCGCTCCGGCCGACCTGCGCGGCGGCGGCGGCGAGTTCGACACCCGCCTTCGAGAGGGCCCGGTGGGCGCCCCCGTGGACGGTGGGCGACTCCCACGGTGCCGGGCGGTCGGCGGCGGCCGCCGCCTCGGCACGGCCGGCTTCCGTGAGCGAGTAGGTCTTGCGCCCCTGCAGCTCGGAGGCGGTGATCAGGCCCTCGTCGGCGAGGAGCTGCAACGTCGGGTACACGGAACCGGCGCTCGGCTTCCACGAGCCGCCGCTGCGCTCCTCGATCTCCTGCATGATCTGGTAGCCGTGCATCGGCTGCTCGGAGAGGAGCGCCAGCACGGCCGCGCGAACGTCGCCGCGCGACATCCGCTTCATTCCGGGGCGCTGTTCGAACGAGGAGCGCAGCTGCTCCATCGCCTCCCAGAGCGCCGCGCCCGGGTTTCCGGCTCCGCCGAACCCCTGGCCGCCGAATCCGCCGGTCGAACGATTCCCATTCATGATGACCTCCCGCGACATGCGAACGATACTCAACGATATATCGCTACTGCGCAGAACGGAAGGTCTTCTCCAGCCATGCCTCGGCATCGCGCGGGCGCTGGAGGCGCACCACTTCGAGGTGCGGTCGCCGCGCTGCGGCCTCGTCGACGAGGGCGCCCCGAGTGGCGTGCGTCGACCACGCCCAGCGCACGATGTGCTCGGGGTCGGTGAAGAACGTGCGCAAGGGTCCCTCGGTGTTGCCGTTCCAGAGCTCCTCGCGGCGCAGCCGGCGACGCACCGTGCGCACGATGACCCGTCGCATCACGAGCGGACGCGCATAGTCGAGGAAGACGAGCACCTGCGCCCGGTCGGCGAGCAGCTCGCGCACGGGCCCGTACTGCCACTCGGTCACCCACGCTGCTTGAGCCGTGAACCTGTCGACGTCATCGGCGAAGCTCGGCCGCGCGGTCCAGTCTGGACCGTGGAACAGCGCATCGATCTCCTGGTAGGGCAGACCGGATGCCTCGGCGATGCGTCGTGCGAGCGTCGACTTGCCCGCGCCGCTCGCCCCGGCCACGAGGATGCGTCGCGGTACGGCGGGGGAGTCCGGCATCCGACCACTGTAACGAGCGCCGAGCGACTCGGACTACTCGGCGGAGAGCCCCGGAACGTAGCAGACGTCGCCCTCGCAGACCATGGCCCCGGCGGCGCCGGTCACCATGGTGAAGGGCGAGGATGCCTCGGCCGAAGGCGACTCCGACGGGAAGACCTGCGCCGGCGCTGCGAGCGGCGCCGCTCCCGTGGCATCCGCCTCGATCTCGACGCTCACGCGGCGGCGCCGTCGCGCTCGCCCGCGACCTGGGTGAGCACCTGGCCGAAGACCTCGGAGGGCTGTGCGCCCGAGACGCCGTACTTGCCCTCGAAGACGAAGAACGGCACGCCGTTGATGCCGTAGGCGCCCGCCTGGGCGATGTCGGCCTGCACGTCGGCGGCGTAGCGGCCCGACTCGAGGGCCGCGCGCGCGGCGTCGGCGTCGAGACCCGCTTCTGCGGCCAGCTCGACGAGCTCGTCGACGCGGCCGACGTGGCGGCCGTCGGTGAAGTAGGCCTTGAAGAGGATCTCGGAGAGCTCGAGCTGGCGACCCTGCGACTTCGCGAAGTGCAGCAGCTCGTGGGCCTTCAGCGTCTTGGTGTGCTTGAGCGCGTCGAAATCGTAGTCGAGGCCGGCGTTCGCGGCGACGCCGGTGACGTGCTGCAGCATCTGCTGCACGCGCTCGGTCGGCAGGCCCTTGTGCTTCGCGAGGAAGTCGACCTCGCTGCCTTCGAAGTCGACGGGCGTGTCGGGGGCGAGCTCGAACGAGTGGTACTCGATCTCGACGTCGGGCGCGTCGTCGCCGAGCGAGGCGAGGCCGGCTTCGAGGTGGCGCTTGCCGATGTAGCACCAGGGGCAGGCGATGTCGGACCAGATGTCGATCTTGATGGGAGTACTCACGATGGATGCGAACGCATCGGATGGAGGGGGTATTCCCGCGGGCGGGGCTCGGCACACGTCGCCCCTCGACCACCGCGGTGCGCGCCGTTCGGCCACCGCCGATGGCCGACGGCGGTTACTCGGGGTCGCTGAGGTCGGCGACCGTCGCATCGAACGCGGCGATGAGGGCGTCGGCATCGACGAAGAGGCTCCGCCCGTGCTCGCCGGCGCCCATCGACACGCGGCGGCCCGCGACCGACTCGTCGACGTACACGGGCCACGGGGTGGTCGAGCCGAGGGGGGTGATGGTGCCGCGCTCGTAGCCCGTCGCGGCGAGCGCGAGCGACGCGTCGGGCAGCTGCAGCTTGTTGACGCCGACGAGGGCGCGCAGCTTCGGCCAGCTGATCTTGCGGCCGCCGGGCACGAGCGCGAACAGAAAGCTGCCGTCGCTGCGCTTGACGACGAGCGACTTCACGATGTCGCCGGGGGAGATGCCCATGAGCTCCGCCGCCTCCTCGAGGCTGCGCGCGGCGGGCCGCTCGATGATCTCGACCTCGAGGCCGCGCGCCTCGGCGTCGGCACGCACCCGTTCGGCGCCCGTGAGTTCCGCCATCTCGTCCTCCCCAGTGGCTCGTCTGTTCGAAATCCTAGGCTCGCACGGGCGCGGCGGGCGAGGCGGCGCAGAACTCTGGGAGAATCGTCGGTGATGTCTTCCACCACCCTCACCCGCGGTCCGCTCACGATCGGCGACCTCGAGCTCGACGTGCCCGTCGTGCTCGCGCCGATGGCCGGCATCACGAACACCGCGTTCCGGCGGCTCTGCCGCGAGTTCGGCGCCGGCCTCTACGTCTCCGAGATGATCACGTCGCGCGCGCTCGTCGAGCGCACGCCCGAGTCGATGCGGCTCATCACGCACCACGAGTCCGAGACGCCGCGGTCGATCCAGCTGTACGGCGTCGATCCCAAGACGGTCGCCGAGGCGGTCACCATGCTCGTCGCCGAAGACCGGGCCGACCACATCGACCTCAACTTCGGGTGCCCCGTGCCGAAGGTGACCCGCAAGGGCGGCGGTGCCGCCCTGCCGTGGAAGAGCGGGCTCTTCCGCGACATCGTCGAAGGCGCGGTGAAAGCGGCGGGCGACACCCCGCTCACAGTGAAGATGCGCAAGGGCATCGACTCCGACCACCTGACCTACCTCGAGGCCGGCCGCATCGCCGAGGGC
This sequence comes from Agromyces sp. NPDC127015, assembly GCF_042725165.1. Classification (NCBI taxonomy): domain Bacteria; kingdom Bacillati; phylum Actinomycetota; class Actinomycetes; order Micrococcales; family Microbacteriaceae; genus Agromyces; species Agromyces sp. NPDC127015. The sequence goes on from NZ_JBHXDI010000001.1 coordinate 769,602, forward strand.
GCCGGCGTCGCGGCCGTCGCCCTGCACGCGCGCACCGCGGCCGAGTTCTACTCGGGCCAGGCCGACTGGTCGGCGATCACGAAGCTCAAAGAGACGGTCACGAGCGTGCCCGTGCTCGGCAACGGCGACATCTGGTCGGCGGGCGACGCCCTGCGCATGGTCGACGAGACCGGGTGCGACGGCGTCGTGGTGGGGCGCGGATGCCTCGGTCGCCCGTGGCTCTTCGGCGATCTCGCGGCGGGCTTCCGCGGCGAGCTCGCCGACGGCGACGACGCGCTCTTCCGGCCGTCGCTCGGGCAGGTCGCGCAGACGTTCCGGCGGCACGCCGAGCTGCTGACCGACTTCTTCGACAGCGAAGAACGCGGCTGCCGCGACATCCGCAAGCACGTCGCCTGGTACTTCAAGGGGTACCCGGTCGGCGGCGACCTGCGCGCCCGCCTCGCGACCGTCGAGTCGCTCGCGATGCTCGACGACCTGCTCGGCACGCTCGACTGGACGATGCCGTACCCGGGCGAGGGCGCCGAGGGCCCGCGCGGTCGGGCCGGCACGCCGAAGAACCCGTCGTTGCCCGACGGCTGGCTCGCCTCGCAGGAGCTCGAGGGCCACGATCGGGTGACCCTCGTCGACGCCGAGCTCGACACGAGCGGCGGCTGAGATGGCGGCGCGACTCTTCGGCGGCTACGAGGCCGCCGACAGCGAGCGGATGCTGCCCGAGGAGCACTACTCCCGGCGCAGCGACTTCGCGCGCGACCGGGCGCGCCTGCTGCATTCGAGCGCCCTGCGCCGCCTCGCCGCGAAGACCCAGGTGCTGAGTCCGACGGCCGGCATCGACTTCGCACGCAACCGGCTGACCCACTCGCTCGAGGTGGCCCAGATCGGCCGCGAACTCGCCGACAACCTCGGCCTCGACCCCGACGTCGTCGACACGGCGTGCCTCGCGCACGACCTCGGCCACCCTCCGTTCGGGCACAACGGCGAGAAGGCGCTCAACACCTGGGCCGCCGACATCGGCGGGTTCGAGGGCAACGCGCAGACGCTGCGGCTGCTCACCCGGCTCGAGCCGAAGGTGTTCGGCGCCGACGGCCGAAGCTACGGCCTCAACCTCACCCGGGCGAGTCTCGACGCGAGCTGCAAGTACCCGTGGCCGGAGGCGTCGGGCGTCGCCGACCCGTCGGGGCGGCAGAAGTTCGGGTTCTACCACGACGACGTCGCCGTGTTCGAGTGGCTGCGCGCCGGGGCGCCCGAGCGGCGCCTCTGCATCGAGGCGCAGGTGATGGACCTCTCCGACGACATCGCCTACTCCGTGCACGACTTCGAGGACGCCATCGTCAACGGGTACATCGACGTCGAAGCGCTCGGCGCCCGGGTCGACCACGACGAGCTCGTCTCGTCGATGTACGAGTGGATCGGCGGGGCGATCCCGCACGACGAGCTCATCGCCGCGTTCGACCGGCTCGACTCGCTCGACGTCTGGCTCGACGAGTGGTCGGGCAGCAGGCGCGACCAGTCACGGCTCAAGAACCTCACGAGCCAGCTCATCGGCCGCTTCGCGCACGCCGCGACGGCGGCGACGCGCTCCGCGTTCCCGCTCGCGAGCCTCATCCGCTTCGACGCCGACGTCGTCGTGCCGCGCGAGATCCAGGCCGAGATCGCCGTGCTGAAGGGCATCGTCGCGGCGTTCGTGATGTCGCGCAACACCCGGCAGCCGATCTACGTGCAGCAGCGCGAGGTGCTCGCGTCGCTCGCCGACGTGCTCTACGCGACGGGTGACCGGCATCTCGACGCCGGCTTCGCCGAAGACTGGGCCGCCGCCGACGACGACCAGGCGCGCAGGCGCGTCGTCGTCGACCAGGTCGCGAGCCTGACCGACCAGTCGGCGCTGAGCTGGCACGAACGGCTCGTGCGGCACTGATTGCGCACGACGACGGAACCACGACGACCGAGGACGAATAGGATGTGAGCATGGCGGGCCGGATTCGACAGAGCGATGTCGAAGAGGTGAAGGCCCGCACGAACATCGCCGACATCATCGGCGAGCACGTGAGCCTCAAGTCGGCCGGCGTCGGTTCGCTGAAGGGCCTCTGCCCGTTCCACGACGAGCGCAGCCCGAGCTTCAACGTGCGGCCCGGCGTCGGTTACTACCACTGCTTCGGCTGCGGCGAGTCGGGCGACGTCTACAGCTTCCTCCAGAAGATCGATCACGTGTCGTTCACCGAGGCGGTCGAACGCCTCGCCGGTCGCATCGGCTTCGAACTGCACTACGAAGACGGCGGGCCCGCCGCCGACCACGGCAACCGGGCGCGACTGCTCGCCGCGAACCAGGCGGCCGCCGAGTTCTTCGTCGAGCAGCTGGTGGAGCCGGCGGCCGACATCGGGCGGCGGTTCCTCGGCGAGCGCGGCTTCGACGCCGAGGCGGCCCGACGGTTCGGCGTCGGGTTCGCGCCGAAGAGCTGGGACTCGCTCACGAACCACCTGCGCGGTCGCGGGTACTCGACCGAGGAGCTCGCGGCGGCCGGACTCGTGTCGCAGGGCGACCGCGGCGTCTACGACCGGTTCCGCGGCCGGCTCGTCTGGCCCATCCGCGACGTCACCGGGCAGACCGTCGGCTTCGGTGCGCGGCGCCTGCTCGACGACGACAAGGGCCCCAAGTACCTCAACACCCCCGAGACCGCGGTCTACCACAAGGCGCAGGTGCTGTACGGACTCGACCTCGCCAAGCGGGAGATCTCCCGGTCGCAACGGGTGGTCGTCGTCGAGGGGTACACCGACGTGATGGCCTGCCACCTGGCCGGGGTGACGACCGCGATCGCGACGTGCGGCACGTCGTTCGGCGTCGATCACATCAAGGTGCTGCGGCGCGTGCTCGACGACTCTGGCGTCGGCGAGGTCGTCTTCACGTTCGACGGCGACGAGGCTGGGCAGAAGGCGGCCATGCGCGCGTTCGCCGAAGAGCAGCGGTTCGCCGCCCAGACCTTCGTCGCGGTCGCCCCCGACGGGCTCGACCCGTGCGACCTGCGCCTCGCCCGCGGCGACGCCGCCGTGCGCGCCCTGGTCGAGTCGCGCACCCCGATGTTCGACTTCGTGATCCGGCACACGCTCGCCCGCTTCGATCTCGAGACCGTCGAGGGCCGGGTCGGCGCGCTCCGCGCAGCGGCCCCGGTCGTCGCCGACATCCGCGATGCGTCGATCCGCCCCGGCTACACCCGAGAGCTCGCCCGCATGCTCGGCATGGAGCTCGGCGAGGTGACGCGCGCCGTGCGCGCGGCTGCGGGCCGCGATCGCGGCGCGACCGCGCGGGCCGAGGCATCCACACCCCGGGTGGCCGCGACCGACGGCGACGACCGGCCGTTCTCGATCACCGCGCTGCCGCGCGACCCGTCGACGAGGCTCGAGCGCGACGCCCTGCAGGTGATGCTGCAGTTCCCCGAACGCGTGGGCGACGACCTGCTGCGCCATGCCGTCGACTCGCGTTTCGGCGACGCGACGCTCGCCGTCGTGCGCGACGGCATCGCCTCGGTGCTCGGCTCCACCGACCCCGTCGTGCGCGTCGACCGGGTCATCGCCGAGGTGCCGCAGCCGTTCGCCGGCGTCGTGCAGCAGCTCGCGGTACTGCCCGTGCCGCAGCGCAGCGACGCCGAGCTCGAGGCGTATGTGCAAGGCGTCGTCAGCGCGCTCGTCGACCGCGAGCTGCTACGGCAGAAATCGGAGCTGCTCGGCCGCCTGCAGCGGCTCGACCGGGCCGATCAGGCGACGTACTCGGCACTGCAGCGCGCGCTCGTCGAGCTCGAGCAGGAGCGGCGGGCCCTTCGCGCCGAGTAGCGCTCAGCCCGCGGTGAGCACGATCGCGTCGAGCTGCTCGCGGATCGTGTCGGCGTCGGCGCCCGTGGGCCAGAGCTTGGCGAGGTGGCCCTCCGCGTCGATCAACGCGGTCATGGGCGGTTCGGTGACGGCGAAGGAGCGCCAGATCTGGAGATCGGGGTCGACGATCACGGGCTGGTCGACTTGCTGCTCATCGAGGTAGCTCGTGAGCTCCGCGACGTCGCGGTCGCCCGAGACCTGCACGATCGCGATGGCGTCGCCGTACTCGTCGGCGATCGTGGAGATCACCGACTGCTGCTCGGCGCAACTCGTGCACCAACTCGCCATGAACTGCACGATGAGCGGTCGACCGGCCGCGAGCGCCTCGAGGTCGACGCGGGTGTCGTCGACGAGTCGGCCGTCGAGCGCGGGCGCGTCGGGGGCGCCGTCGACCGCAGCGAACGACGCGTCGGCGGGGAGCTGCCCGGGGAGCCGGTCGGCGCCGCCCCTTGGCCCTGACGCGCAGGCGGTCATCATGAGCACGAGCGCGGCGACGACGGTGAACACTGCGGCTGATCGGGGCGGCGTCATTCTGCTCCTTCGGAGGACGGGTCGACCGACGCGAGGGCCGGCACGAAGATCATGGTCGCAGGTCCGTCCACGACGTGCTCGGCGACGACGTCGCCGTCGATGCTCACGCTGTACGTGCCGCTCTCGAGAGTCGCGGCATCGAGCACGAAGCGGCAGAAGGTCGGGATTCGCGGGGCGGTGCCGTAGTCGATGTCGTCGACCTTCACCGCCTCGCCGTCGCCGAGCACCGCGTGGTAGGACTCCCGGCCGTCGACGTCGATGAGTGCGAGCTCGGCGCCCTTGTGGAACCCGAGGTAGGGCCTCGCGCCCGAGCAGACGGCGCCGAGTTCCCGAAGGCTGCCGTCGCGAACGACGAGCTGGACCTCGCCTCCGGCCGCGTCACCGGGGGAGGCGCACCCGGCGAGCGCGGCGGCGGACAGGGCGAGCGCGGCGCACAGCGTCGCGCGGGGGATCGGTCGGAATGCCATGTCGCCTCCTGCGGCCCGCGGTCGGGCGGGCGTGGTCGTGGTCGGTCGAGGACGATCCCCGACGGTGCGCCCGCGGAACCGGAACCGAGGGGTTCCGGTTCCGCGGGCCGCCGATCGATGCGCTCGACTCAGCGGGCGTTGCCCGGTGCGTCGAGTTCGCAGGTGATCGTCTCGGTCACCGAGGGGTCGTTCTCGGACGTCGCGGTGACCGTCACGGTGGCGTCACGGGCGGCGTCCGCACCCCGGGAGGCGTAGACCGGAACGGTGATCGTCTCGCCGGCGGCGGCGGAGACGATGCTGCTCGGAGTGTTCACCGACCAGCCGCGGCCGTCGATCGACGTCGTGAGACGGTAGATGTCGCTGTTCGCCTTCGCGTCGGCGACGGCGTCACCCGTGTTGGTCAGCGGCACCTGGCACTGCGCGATCGAGACGCCCTTGGCCTGCGCCTGACCGTGCATGGACGCGAGGTCGCCCTTCACGATCGCCTTTCCGAGATCGACGCCGCGGGCCTGGGGGCCCGCGCTCACCGTCGAGCGCACCGCCACGTCGTACGACAGGATGCCGTCGTCGTCGCGCTCCATGTTCAGGATGTAGAAGTGCAGCCCGTTGGCCTCGTCGACGTACTCGTACTCCGAGCCCGAGTCGTTGCCGGCATGGAACAGCGCATCGTTCAGCTGACGCTGGTCGCCACGCGTGATCATGATCGGCGTGCCGTCCGGGCGGACGTAGTCGACCGTGTCGATGTTCTGCGGGTTCGCGTCGACCGTCCAGATGAACGGGTTGCGGTCCTGGTTCTTCGTCTTCGCGATCATCACGCCGTGGTCGGGCTGGAACGAGTCCGTGCCCATCCGGTCGATGACCTCGACGGTGTAGTTGTCGAACGAGCCGCCGTCGCAGTCGAACTGCGCCCGTCGGGTGCACGTGCCGGTCGAGTTGTCGGCCGCCGCAGCGTCGGGCTTGTCGAACACGAGGTTGATGCCGGTGAGCTCGCCCGGCCGCATGACCGCGCGCGAGGTGACCTCGGTGACCACCGAACCGAGCGCGTCGAGTTCGGACTCCTGCAGGTTCAGGTAGTTCGACGGGTCGATGATCCCGAGCTTGATGCGGTTGCGCAGCGCGACGCCCGCGGGCTGCGAGCCGCCGGCGACCGACGGAACGCTCCAGCGCTCGTGCGTGCCGCCGGGACCGTTGAACGAGCCGCGCGCGAGCACGTCGAACGGGCCGCTCGTGTCACGGAGCGGACCGCCGTCGTCGGCCTCGGTGCCGTACGGGTTGCCGTAGTTGTCGGAGATCCCGAGGATGTGCGAGAACTCGTGCGCGAAGGTGCCCATGCCCGAGGACTCGGCCTGCGTCGAGTTGCCGGCGCGGCCGTTGGACGGGAAGTTCGCGTTCGGCCAGTGGTTGATCGCGGCCTGCCACGACGTCCACGGGATGTAGCGGGTCTTCGCCCAGTTGGCCATCGGCTGCCCGTTCTGGTCGAGCGCCTGGCCGTTCTCGTCGCGCGGCGGGCCGAAGTCGTCGGTGACGTCCTCGGGCGACTCGAACAGCATCTGCCCGAACTCCTCCCACGTCGACGACTCGTCGTGCCCGGCCGTGATGTAGAACACCTGGTCGAACTCCTTGAGCGGGTCCGGCACGCCGAGGTCGGCACCCCAGAGCGCGAGCGCGTCGGTGCGCAGCACCTTGTCGCACGACTCGCCCTGCGGGCAGTACGCCGCATTCGGCTTGTTGAACGAGTCGTTCAGGCCGTACTCCTCGATGTTGCCGGGGAGCTGGTACGGACCGAACGCCTCCATCTGCACGCTGAGCCGACCACCCGACTGCTCCATCCAGTAGTCGTTGATGGTGCGGCCGTGGTTGAGCTCATTGGGCGTGTTCAACAGGTCGAGGTAGAACTGCGGCACGTCCTCGCGGTCGAGACCGTTCGCGAGCCCCGACGGGTCGCCGAAGGGGTGCGAACCCTCGGGCTGGGTGACGAGGAACGGCTGGTTCTCGAAGTCGAGCAGCACGATCGCGCCGTTGAACTGCCGCTCCGACCCCTCGGTGTCGCTCGCCCAGTCGGTGCCGGGGACGCCGACGTAGTCGTCCCAGGTCATGTCGTCCATGTTCTCCCAGTGCTGCGGGTCGACGGGGTCGAGCACCGCTGGGTCGAACGAGTCGGGCGGCGCCGCCATCGCGGCCCCGCTCGAGACGGTCGCGAGCGTGATGACGCCCAAGGCCGCGGCCACGGCGAGTCCGCCCCGTCGGATCCCAATTCTGCGTCGGTGTTGGTGTCGTGACACGTGAACCTCCCAGATCGTGTCTCTCGCGGGACGATGCAGCCCGCATGCATCACGTGTGGAGGCGGCACATAGCCGCCGGCTAGGTGATTCCCCGGATCCTTTCACCGACGAGATCCCGCGCGACAGGGATTCGACCGTTTCAACGCATGGGAGATTCCGATGGTTATGCATCGGTATTCCCGAACAGTGGAGTCGTGCCGAGTGCCGCGGATGCATCGGCCGATGCGCGTGGAACAGCGGAATCCGGCGTCCTGAGTGGCATCACGCCGATCCGTTGCGCGGAAGATTGCAGATCAATAAACATTGCGGGCGAGGGAGGCCCGCCAATGCGCCGCGACCGGTCCGTGTGCTAACTCTGGGATACGAGAACGCGCCGTGGACGCCGCGGTGCGCTTCAGTCCTGACAGGAAGAGGTAGACGGATATGACATCCGCATCCAAGAACGGACGCCGCGCGCTCATCGCGGCTGCCGGGCTCTCGGTCGCCACGCTCGCGTTGGCCGGCTGCTCGGCCGGCGGCGGCGACAACGGCGACGGCGCCTCGGGCAGCACGATCACCGTCGGCACCACCGACAAGGTCACCGCGCTCGACCCGGCCGGCTCGTACGACAACGGTTCGCTCGCGGTGCAGACGCAGGTGTTCCCGTACCTGCTGAACACCGACTACGAGAGCACCGACGTCGTGCCCGACCTCGCCGAGAGCGCCGAGTTCACGGCGCCCACGGAGTACACGGTCACCCTTCCGGCGGGGCTCAAGTGGGCCAACGGCAACGACCTCACGTCGTCCGACGTGAAGTTCTCGTTCGACCGCCAGCTCAAGATCGCCGACCCCAACGGCGCATCGAGCCTGCTCTACAACCTCGACTCGGTCGAGACGCCCGACGACACCACCGTCGTGTTCCACCTCAAGGCGGAGAACGACCAGGTCTTCCCGCAGATCCTGACGAGCTTCCCCGGCGCCATCGTCGACGAGGAGTCGTTCTCGGCCGACGCGCTGACGAGCGACGACGACATCGTCGCGGCGAACGCGTTCGGCGGCCCGTACGCGATCAAGAGCTACGACTTCAACAACCTGATCTCGTTCGAGAAGAACCCGAACTACAAGGGCCTGCTCGACCCGGCGGCGACCGACACGATCAACCTGAAGTACTACGCCGACTCGTCGAACATGAAGCTCGACGTGCAGGAGGGCGGCATCGACGTCGCCTACCGCAGCCTCTCGGCGACCGACATCGACGACCTCAAGGGCAACGACAAGGTCAAGGTCGTCGACGGCCCCGGCGGTGAGATCCGCTACATCGTCTTCAACTTCGACACCCAGCCGTACGGTGCGAAGACCGCCGAGGCCGACCCGGCCAAGGCGCTCGCGGTGCGTCAGGCGCTCGCCGACCTCATCGACCGCGACGCGCTGAGCGAGCAGGTCTACAAGGGCACCTACACCCCGCTGTACTCGTACGTCCCCGAGGGCCTGGCCGGCGCGATCGAGCCGCTGAAGGACCTCTACGGAGACGGCCAGGGCGGCCCCGACGCCGAGAAGGCGAAGGCGACGCTCGAGGCGGCGGGAGTCGAGACCCCGGTCGAGCTGCACCTGCAGTACAACACCGACCACTACGGTCCCGGCTCCGGCGACGAGTACGCGCTCATCAAGGACCAGCTCGAGGCGGACGGCCTGTTCAAGGTCGACCTCCAGTCCACCGAGTACGTGCAGTACTCGAAGGACCGCGTCGCCGATGTGTACCCGGCCTACCAGCTCGGCTGGTTCCCCGACTACTCGGACGCCGACAACTACCTCACGCCGTTCTTCCTCATCGAGAACTTCCTGAGCAACCACTACGCCAACCAGGAGGTCAACGACCTCATCCTCGAGCAGGCCGTGACGCCCGACCCGGCAGCACGCACCGCGCTCATCGAGGAGATCCAGAACAAGGTCGCGGCCGACCTGTCGACCGTGCCGTTCCTCCAGGGTGCGCAGGTCGTCGTGACGGGCACCGACATCGACGGGGCCATCCTCGACGGCTCGTTCAAGTTCCGGTTCGCGCCCCTCACCAAGGGCTGAACCGCCGGATAGAGTCGCTTCAGCGATGAAACGGGTGGCCCGCTCATGCGTGAGCGGGCCACCCGACTTCGAGACCCACCCCCGATAGGCGAACATTGACCTCAACGACGACGGCCCCCGCCACCGGCGCCGAGTCCGCACCGAAGCGATCCAAGAGATCCTCGGGCGGTCCCAGCCTCGGCCGCTACATCATCATCCGGGCACTGCTCATCATTCCGACGGTGTTCATCCTCGTGACGCTGGTCTTCCTGCTGATGCGCACGACCGGCGACCCCATCACCGCGAAGTTCGGCGGGCAGCTGCCACCCGACCAGCTCGCCGAGCGCATCCACGCCGCGGGCTTCGACCGGCCGCTCTTCGTGCAGTACTTCGAGTACCTCGGCCAGTTGCTCACGGGCGACTTCGGCACCACGCTCACGAACAACCGCCCCGTCACCGAGGTGCTCTTCACCTACGGCGCCGCCACGATGGAACTCGCGTTCTACTCGCTCATCGTCGCCTTCCTGATCGGCATCCCCGGCGGCCTCATCGCCGCCTACTTCCGCGACAAGGGGCAGGATGCCTCGCTCCGCGTCTTCGCGATCCTCTGCTATGCGACGCCCGTGTTCTTCTCGGGCCTCCTGCTGAAGCTCGTGTTCTCGGTGTGGCTCGGCGTGCTCCCGGTGAACGGGCGCGCCTCGACGGGTGCGACGATCGCGATCGAGACGCTGCCGAATCCGACCGGGTTCTACACGATCGACGCCCTCATGACCGGCGACCCGGCCGTGCTCGGCGACGTGCTCGCGCACGCCGTCCTGCCCTCGATCGCGCTCGGACTCCTGACGGCCGGCATCTTCCTGCGGCTCGTGCGCACGAACGTCATCGGCACCCTGTCGACCGATTACGTCGACGCGGCGCGTTCTCGCGGTGTGAGCGAGTACCGGCTCGTGCGCAAGCACGCGTACCGCCCGGCGCTCATCCCGATCATCACGGTCATCGGCCTGCAGATCGCGCTCCTCCTCGGCGGCGCGGTGCTCACCGAGACGACCTTCGAGTGGAAGGGCCTGGGCTTCATGCTCGCCGAGTTCCTGAAAGCGCGCGACTTCGTCGCGGTGCAGGGCATCGTCGTGCTGCTCGCCGTGATCGTCGCGCTGACGAACTTCATCGTCGACATCATCGCAGCCTTCATCGACCCGAGGGTGAGGTACTGAGATGACCACGGCTTCCATTCCCGCGGTGCCGAAGCGGCGCCTGCGCGACCGCCTGCCGGTCGTCCACCAGCTGCGGCAGAGCGTCGGCCTGCAGCGCGGCATGCTCGTCGCCGGCCTCGTGATCACGGCCCTGTTCGTGCTCACGGCCCTGCTCGCACCGGTCATCTCGCCGTACGGCTTCGCGCAACTGCGTGGGCCCGACGGCCGGTTCGGCGCGCAGCAGCCGCCATCCGCCGAGCACCTGCTGGGCACCACCTCGGGCGGCTTCGACGTCCTGTCGCGCGTGCTCTGGGGCGCCCAGACGGCGTTGTTCGTCATCATCGTCGCCGTCGTGTGCTCGCTGTTCATCGGCGTGCTGCTCGGCCTCGTCTCGGGCTACTTCGGCGGCTGGTTCGACCGAGTGCTCGTCGTCGTGTGCGACGCGATCTACGCCTTCCCGTCGCTGCTGCTCGCGATCTCGCTCTCGATCGTGATCTCGGGCGGTCAGTCGAGCCTCTGGGGTGGCATCCTCGCCGCTGCGCTCTCGATCACCGTCGTCTTCATCCCGCAGTACTTCCGGGTGATCAGGGCCGAGACGGTCCGCATCAAGGCCGAGTCGTACGTCGAGTCGGCGAAGGTGCTCGGTGCGCCGCACGCGCGCATCATGTTCCGGCACGTGCTGCGCAACGCGACCCGAACGCTGCCGCTCATCTTCACGCTGAACGCCTCGGAGGCGATCCTGACGCTCGCCGGCCTCGGCTTCCTCGGCTTCGGCATCGAGCCGACCGCAGCGGCCGAGTGGGGCTACGACCTCAACAAGGCCGTGGCCGACGTGACGAGCGGCATCTGGTGGACCGCCCTGTTCCCCGGCCTCGCGATCGTGCTCGCCGTGCTCGGCATCACGCTCGTGGGCGAGAGCCTCAACGATCTCGCCGACCCGCGCCTGCGCGGCCGTCGGCGAGTCGCCCAGTCCGCCGGCGAAGTCGCCGAGACCTCGGTCGTACCGGGCGGCACGCTCGTCGCCGGCCCCGGCGGCCTGCGCGGACTCGAAGACGAAGCCACCTTCGACGAGCACGGAATCGAGGTCGAGCGATGAGCACGACGAACACGGTCGTCAGCATCGAGCGCCTCGGCGTCTCGTTCTCGACCGACGCGGGCGCCGTGAAGGCGGTCGACGATGTCACGCTGAGCGTCGAGCGCGGCGAGGTGCTCGCAATCGTCGGGGAGTCCGGCAGCGGCAAGACCGTGACCGCGAAGACGATCCTCGGGCTGCTGCCCGAGACGGCGACCGCGAGCGGCGCGGTGATCCTGTCGAACAAGGCCGGCACGGGCAAGCACGACATCGTGTCGGTGTCGAAGCGCAAGCTCCGCGACATCCGCGGCGCCGATGTCGCCATGGTCTTCCAGGAGCCGTCGACTGCGCTGAACCCCGTGTACACGGTCGGCTGGCAGATCATCGAGGGGCTGCGCGCCCACTCCGAGATCTCGAAGAAGGACGCGCGTGCGAAGGCGATCGACGTGCTGCGCCGGGTCGGCATCCCCGACCCCGAGACGCGCATCGACCACTACCCGCACCAGTTCTCCGGCGGTCAGAAGCAGCGCATCGTCATCGCGATGGCGCTCGTGCTCGACCCCGGGCTCATCGTGGCCGACGAGCCGACGACGGCCCTCGACGTCACCGTGCAGGCCGAGATCCTCGACCTGCTCCGTCGCTGCCGTGACGAGTTCGACATGGGCATCGTGCTGATCACCCACAACATGGGCGTCGTGGCCGACCTCGCCGACCGCGTCGCCGTGATGTACCAGGGCAAGGTCGTCGAGCAGGCGACCGCCGAGCAGCTGTTCGCGGATCCGCAGGACGACTACACGAAGGCCCTGCTCGCGGCGGTGCCGTACGTCGGCACCGGCACCGCGAAGACCGCGGCCCGCGCTGCGGCCCGGCCCGAGGGCTGGGCCGAGGGGACGCCCGTCGTCGAGGCGAAGGGGCTCGAGATCGCGTATCCGGGCCGATTCGGCCGCCAGGGGTTCCGCGCGGTCAACGGCGTCGACTTCGTGATCCGCCCGGGCGAGGTGCTCGGCCTCGTCGGCGAGTCGGGCTCCGGCAAGACGACGATCGGTCGCGCGATCGCCGGCCTGACGAAGGTCACCGGCGGATCGCTCAGCGTGCTCGGCCACGAGATGAACGGCATCCGCGAACGCGAGTTCCGGCAGGTCCGCAGCCGCATCGGCTTCGTCTTCCAGGACCCGGCGTCGAGCTTCAACCCGCTGCTCACGATCGCGGAGTGCGTGGCCGAACCGCTCGTCGTGCACGGTCGCGCGCAGAACGCGGCCGACGCGCGTCACCGGGTCGACGAACTGCTCGAGGCGGTGCAGCTGCCGCGCGCCTACGGCGACCGCTACCCGCACGAGCTCTCGGGCGGACAACGCCAGCGCGCGAGCCTCGCTCGAGCGCTCGCACTCGAACCCGAGCTGCTCATCGCCGACGAGCCGACGAGCGCGCTCGACGTCTCGGTGCAGGCGCGCGTGCTCGAGCTCTTCGACGAGCTGCAGCGCGAGTTCGGCTTCGCGTCGCTCTTCATCAGCCACGACCTCGCGGTCGTCGACCTGCTGGCCGATCGCATCGCGGTGCTCTATCGTGGGGAACTCGTCGAAGAGGGGACGGGCGCCGAGGTGCTCGGCGCTCCGCGCGATCCCTACACGCAGCGGTTGCTCGCCTCCCTGCCCGTGCCCGATCCGGGTGCCCAGGCCGAACGTCGAGAGGAACTGCGCCGGCTCCGGGAGGCAGACTGATGCACCGCAACGCGCACGGCTATCCGGTCGTGCTGAGCGATCTGTCGATCGAGTACCCGGCGCACGGCGCGAGTCCCGCGCACGTCGCGTTGCACGGCGTCTCGCTGACGGTCGCGCCGGGGGAGGTGCTCGGCCTCCTCGGCAGCGCGGGCAGCGGCAAGTCGACCCTCGCGAAGGTGCTCTCCGGCGTCGCCCTCGAGCCGCGCTCGGCCGAGGTGCGGCCGGTGATCACGGGCGGCGAGGCGACCGTGCTCGGGCACGGCCTGCGCCGCCTGCCCAAGCGCAAGGTCTCGGAGTTCCGGTTCCACGTCGGCTATCTCGCTCAGGACGCCTCCTCGACGCTGCCCTCGGATCGCAGCGTCGCGGAGATCATCGGCGGCCCCATCCTCGAACGAGATCACCGGTACAACCGGAGGGCCCTCGCGACGCGCGTCGCGACGATGCTCGACGGGGTGCGCCTGCCGCTCGGCATGCTCGAGAAGTACCCGTTCGAGCTGTCGAGCGGACAGCGCCAGCGGGTGGCACTCGCCCGCGCGCTCGTGCTCGGTCCGTCGCTGCTCATCGCCGACGAGCCGACGGCGGGCATCGACCTCAGCGTGCGCGACGTCGTGGCTCAGCTCATCGGCGATCTCAGCGACCACCACACCTTCTCGGCGGTGATCATCAGCCACGACCTGCCGGTGCTGCGCAGCACCGCGGATCGCATCGCCGTGCTCGATCGTGGCGAGCTCGTCGCGATCGGCACGATCGACGAGGTGTTCGACGATCCGCGGCATCCGTACGTGATGGCGTTGGCCGGCGCGCTCGACGACGGTCACGCGATCACCGACGACCTGGCCGAGCCGCTGGCATGACGGATGCCTCGGGCGCGCGCCGCTCGGGCACGTCGATCGCCGTCGTGCCCGAGGCGGCCCCCGAACTCGTCGCGGCCGTCGAACGCGCGGGCGGGGTCGTCGGGCCGCTCGACGAGCGCACCCGGGGCATCGTGTGGAGCGCCTCGTCGGGCGGCGACGACCTGGCCGAGGTGCTGCGCCGGGCGCCGGGCGTCGAGTGGGTGCAGCTGCCGTGGGCCGGGGTCGACGGATTCGCCGACGTGCTCGCGGCCGTCCGCGGCGACGGCCGCACCTGGACGAGCGGCAAGGGCGTCTACTCGCGACCGGTCGCCGAACACGCGCTGACCCTGACGCTCGCGGCGCTTCGACGCCTTCCTCGGCGAGCCCGGGCCGTCGAGTGGCGTCGCGACGAATCGAGCCGGAGCCTGTTCGGCGCGGACGTCGTCGTCATCGGCGCCGGCGGCATCACCGCGGCGCTGCTGCGGCTGCTCGTGCCCTTCGGGGCACGGGTGTCGGTCGTGCGCCGTCGTGCCGGCGACCTCGAGGGTGCGGCGCGAACCGTGACGACCGATCGGCTCGTCGAGGTCGCGGCCGGCGCCGGTGTCCTCATCGTGGCGGCGGCCCTCACCGACGAGACCCGCGGGCTGGTCGACGCCGACGTGCTCGCGGCGCTGGCGCCCGGTGCGGTCGTCGTCAACGTCGGCCGCGGGCCGATCATCGACACCGACGCGCTCGTGACCGCGCTCGCCTCGGGCCACCTCGGCGGGGCGGGCCTCGACGTGACCGATCCCGAGCCGTTGCCGGTCGGGCACCCGCTGTGGTCCGCGCCCGACTGCCTCATCACGCCGCACGTGGCCGACGCGCTCGCGACGACCCCCGCCCTGCTCGCCGAGCGCGTCGAGCACAACGTGCGCGCGTTCCTCGGGGAGGGCGAATTCGACGGGGTCATCGACCTCGATGCCGGGTACTGACCCGCCCGTCCCTTTCATCCGGTCCGAGGCATCCTCGAATTGGGAGACTGGCCGACGGTTTGCTAGAGTAACGGTGCTGAACAAGCGATCCTCCATAGCTCAATTGGCAGAGCAATCGGCTGTTAACCGATAGGTTCTTGGTTCGAGTCCAAGTGGGGGAGCAAGCGAAAGGCCGCCCGGTGTCCGGGCGGCCTTTCTTCTCTTCGGGAGGCGGCGTGGACGAGCGGGCGGAGGCTTCGGCTGCCGCGGCCGTCGACGCCGCTCGACGCGGGGCGATCCGAGACGGCTTCGCCGTCGGCATCGCGACGGCGGTGTACGGCATCTCGTTCGGAGCCCTCGCGGTCGCCGCGGGGCTCGACGTCTGGCAGACGTGCTTCCTCAGCCTGGTCATGTTCACGGGCGGCTCGCAGTTCGCGCTCGTGGGCGTGCTCGCCTCCGGCGGCGTCGCGGCCGGAGGGTCGGCGATCGCGACGGCGGCGATGCTCGGCATCCGCAACGTCGTCTACGGCATGCGCATGAAGCCGGTCGTCGACGCACCGCACGACGGGCACCGTTCGAGCCTCTGGCGCACGATCGCCGCGGCGTGGATCACGATCGACGAGTCGACGGCGGTCGCGCTGGCGCAGACCGACGATCGCGCCGCGCGCGTCGGATTCTGGGTCACGGGGATCGTCATCTTCATCGGATGGAACCTGACGACCTTCCTCGGCGCGCTCATCGGCGACGCGCTCGGCGACACGAGCGCCTACGGCCTCGATGCGGCGGCCGCAGCCGCGTTCCTCGGCCTGCTCTGGCCGCGCCTGAAGCGGGTGCAGGCCGGCGCCGTCGCCGTCGGCGCCGCGGTGGTCGCGACGATCGCGACCCCCGTGCTCATGCCGGGGCTCCCGGTGCTCGTCGCGGCCCTCGTCGCCGTCGTCGTCGGCTGGTTCGACCTCTTCTCGAGGAAGCGGGCGGCATGACCACGTGGCACATCATCCTCATCGCCTCGGCAGCGACCCTGGCCCTGAAGCTGTCGGGGCACCTCGTGCCCGCGGGCTTCCTCGAGCGCGAGCGTCCGGCGCGCATCGCCGACCTCCTCACGGTGGCGCTCCTCGCCGCGCTCATCGCGGTGCAGACGCTCGGCGCGGGCCAGCAGATCGTCGTCGACGCGCGCGTCCCCGCGCTCATCGTCGCGGCCGCGCTCTACGCGCTCAGGGTGCCGTTCGTGATCGTCGTGTTCGTCGCCGCGGCCGTCGCGGCGGGCATCCGCGCGTTCACCTGACGGGATGCCTCGGGCGACGCCCGCGTGCGCGACCAGCATGCCGCACGAGGCATCCCTCGCGTCGTTCAGCCCTCGAGATCGTCGACCCCGGGCATCCAGGACACGCCCGGCCGGCCCCATCCGAGCTTCTTCGTGATCTTCGCCACGATCTTGCGGTCGGGGTACGACAGCCGGTCGGTGTAGAGGGTTCCGTCGAGGTGGTCGTACTCGTGCTGGAAGATGCGGGCGAGCCATCCGTGCGCGTCGATCTCGAACTCGTCGCCGTCGAGATCGGTGGCGCGCAGCAGTGCACGATCGGCACGTCGCAGCCCGAACCGCTCGCCGGGGAACGAGAGGCACCCCTCCGACTCCTCGTCGAGGTCGGGGTCGCCGGGAGGGGGCGGCGAGATGAGCAGTTCGGGATTGATGGCGACGCCCCGCCAGCGGTTGCCCTCCTCGTCGACCCAGCCGTACGTGAAGAGGCGGAGGCCGACGCCGACCTGCGGTGCGGCGAGGCCGACGCCGGGCGCCGCGTCCATCGTCTCGAACATGTCGGCCACCAGGCGGCGTACCTCGTCGTCGATCGTCTCGACGGGTTTCGCGGGGGAGTGCAGCACCGGATCACCGGAGATTCGAATGGGGAGCACGGCCATTCGGCAAGGATATCGGGCGGTGAGCAGGTAGGGTCGTTGCGTGAACCCCGACCTGAGCGACCTCGCGGAGCAGATCCCGCTCGACCCTCAGACGTTCATCGGCATCCCGCTCGCGCTGATCGGCGCCGTCTTCCTCTCGCTGGGTGCGCAGTTCCAGCACCGGGGCGTCGTGAAGGTCGAGTCGCACACGAGCGACACGCTCGGCAAGGGGCTCGACCTGCGGCAGCTCGGCCTGCTGCTCGCCCGTCCGTCGTGGGTGCTCGGCACGCTCATGCTCGGGCTCGCGATCGTCTTCCAGCTCGCGAGCCTCAAGTTCGCGCCCATCATCGTCGTGCAGCCGCTCGGCGCGATCGGGCTCGTGATCACGTCGATCGTGAACTCGCGTGTGAATCACGTGAAGCTCAATCACAAGTCGGTGATCGCCATCATCATGTGCGTCGGCGGCGTGTTCCTGTTCGTCGGCGTCGCCGCGTTCACCGCGGTCGACAAGCCCGTGACCGACGCGCAGCTGATCATCATCCTGCTGATCCTGCTCGTGGTGCTCCTGGTCGCACTCGTCACGTTCATCTGGTTCCGAAAGCGGATCCGGGCGATCTACTACGTGATCATGGCCGGCGTGCTCTACGGCTTCGTCGCCACGCTCGCGAAGGTCGTGCTCGGCGCGATCGAGCAGGGCGGGTTCGGCTGGCTGACGGTGCTCTGCATCATCGGACTGCTGTCGGCGACGGCGCTCGGCGCGTACTTCGTGCAGAACGCCTACGCGTCGGGCCCGCCCGACCTCGTCATCGCCGGTCTCACCGTCGTCGACCCGCTCGTCGCGGTCGTCATCGGCATCGCGGTGCTCGGCGAGGCCTCGCAGGCGCCGCCGTGGGCGATGGTCGTATACGTCCTCGCCGGTGCGATCGCCGTGTGGGGCGTGTTCCGCCTCGCGAAGAACCACCCCCAGACGCGTCTCTGAGGCGCGCGCAACCCGAACTTCCGACCCGCCGCCGGGCATCCGTCAGGGTGCGCTGCGTAGACTATGGTCGGATTCAGTCCGCCGCGCTCATCGCCTGCGCCGCGGTACTCGACGGGACCGACCGTCCTGCCCAAGAACTGTGAGGAACCACGACCCGTGTCTGACACCCCCGGTGCGAGTACGCCCGCTGGCGCCACGCCCGACCGCCCCCTCAAGATCCTGATCGGCGCCGACACGTTCGCTCCCGACGTCAACGGTGCGGCGCGATTCGCCGAGCGCCTGGCTGCGGGGCTCGTCGAGCGCGGGCACGAGGTGCACGTCATGGCGCCGGCCGCGAGCCGCAAGCACGGCACCTGGAAGGAGGTGCACGAGGGGCAGGAGCTCACGGCGCACCGCCTGCTCAGCTGGCGCTGGTACCCGCACGACTGGCTTCGGTTCGCGCTGCCGTGGCGCATCAAGCAGAACAGCGCCCGGGTCATCGACGAGGTGAAGCCCGACGTCGTGCACTTCCAGTCGCACATCGTGGTCGGCCGGGGGCTCTCGATCGAGGCCGAGAAGCGCGGCATCCGCATCATCGGCACCAATCACTTCATGCCCGAGAACATGCTCGAGTTCACAATGCTGCCGAAGGCATGGCAGGAGTGGGCGACGGGTCTCGCCTGGCGGGCGGCACGACGTTCGTTCGGGCGGGCCGAGGCGGTCACGACGCCGACCCGCAAGGCCGCGCGCTTCCTGGAGGAGCACACCGGCCTCGAGGGCGTGCACGCGATCTCGTGCGGCATCGACGCGCACAAGTACTCGCCGAACTGGGAGCCGCGCACCGAGAACCGCATCCTCTTCGTCGGCCGCGTGACGGGCGAGAAGCAGATCGACGTGCTGCTGCGCGCGGCCAAGCTGCTGCCTGCAGAGCTCGACGTGAAGGTCGAGATCGTCGGCGGCGGCGACCAGCTGAAGAACCTGCAGCACCTCGCCGTGGAACTCGGCATCGCCGACCGCGTCACGTTCACGGGTCGGGTCACCGATGAGGAGCTGCGCGACGCGTATCACCGCGCCACGGTGCTCGCGATGCCCTCGATCGCCGAGCTGCAGTCGATCGTGACGATGGAGGCGATGGCTTCGGCGCTGCCCGTCGTCGCCGCGAACGCCATGGCCCTGCCGCACCTCGTGCACGACGGCGAGAACGGCTACCTGTTCGAGCCGTCGAGCCCCGAAGACCTCGCGGCGAAGCTGCGGAAAGTGCTGGAGGCGCCCGAGGCCGAGTTCCGCGCCCTGAAAGAGGGGTCGATCCGGCTCATCGCCGCGCATGACATCCAGCGCACCATCTCGACGTTCGAGAGTCTGTATCGTGGGAGGCCGGTGACCGATCCGGTCACCGACATCGCGCCGGCCGCATCCTCGGAGTGATCCGGCGCGCGGGGCGGTAGCTCAGCTGGTCAGAGCAGTGGACTCATAATCCATCGGTCACGGGTTCAAGTCCCGTCCGCCCTACCTTAATCGACATGATCAGGGTTTCTTGCCTCGAACAGAGGGGAGGGACTGGCATTCGCGCTTGTCCGCCGAGTGTTCGGTCGAGCGCGCCATGGTGGTGCGTCTGGTGCGGTGGTCGGCCGGACTCGACCGGTCTGGCAGCACTCTCGACCTGTCCGGCACTCCTGGGCCTTCTCTCGGCGATTGCAGAAAATATGTAGACCGGTCTATTATTTACGTCATGGCATCCAAAGGAGACCTGACGAAGGCACGGCTCGCAGCATCCATGCTCGAGCTCATCCAGACCAACGGCTATAGCGGCACCGGCCTGAACGCGGTGACTGAACATGCTGCAGCCCCCAAGGGCTCGATCTACTTCCACTTCCCCGACGGGAAGGAGGGCTTGGGGGTCGCAGCGGTCGAACTCGCCGAGAAGCAGTTCGAGACGCTGATCGTGGAGGCGGCAGGGTCCGAGGGCGGTGCGGGCAAGGCCGTTCGCGCCGCGATCGAGACGCTGACGGCCATCGTCAGCGACAGCGGCTTCCGACTGGGATGCCCGGTCTCCGTCGTCACCCTGGAGATGGGCGCGGAGAGCGAGCGACTGCGGCATGCCTGCGCCACGGCCTTCGAATCGTGGATCGCCCCGACGTCTGCGCTGCTCGAGGCCAACGGCATCGACGCCGTGGACGCCCGGTCCCTGGCGACGGTCGTCGTCTCGACGATCGAGGGGGCGGTCATCGTCTCTCGGGCCATGCAGAGCACACAGCCCCTGATCTCAGCCGCCGACGTCGTGGCAGAGCTCATCGACCAGCGCTGCCAGGCCGTTGGCGGGGCGCGATGACACCGCATGAGAACTCCCGTCACGCCTTGGTCTTCGGAGCTTCGGGACTGGTCGGCCGGCACCTCGTCCTGACCCTTGCCGAGGCGGGTGCGAACGTCACGGCGGCAGTTCGGACTGCAGAATCCGGTGCGCGTGTCGAGCGATGGCTCAGGAAGCACGGCGTGACACGGAACATCAGCACGACGATCGTCGACTTCGATGCTCCTGAGATCGTCGCGGGAGGCCCATTGACGCTCCCGTTCGTCACCGAGATCCACAACTGCGCCGGGACCTACCGATTCGGGATGACCGCCCACGAAGCACGCAGCGCGAACGTCGGCATCGTCGAGAAGTTGCTCGACTTCGCAGAGGGCCTCCCTCACCTGCAGCGCGTCGTCCACATCTCGGGCTACCGCGTCGGCGGACAGGACCCCACGACCGTCCCCTGGTCGGACGACCACCGCGCCGCGGCCTACAAGGAACTCGGCGCCTACGAAGCGTCGAAGGTGGAATCGGACGCGATCTTCCAGGCCCGAGCCCTGGAGCGTGGACTTCCCTGGACCATCGTCAATCCGTCCAGCGTGATCGGCGACAGCCTGACCGGAGAGTCCGATCAGCACATCGGACTGGCCAGCACGATCGAACAGATCTGGGACGGCAGCGCGGCCGCGCTGCCCGGCGGCGAAGCGACCTTCCTCCCGGTCGTCACGGTCGACTATCTGGCGGCCTTCATGGCGGCGGCAGCCATCGATCCGTCCGCTGCGGGCAAGGCCTACTGGGTGCTCGACGACGACACCCCGCCGCTGGCGGAGCTGCTCACGCACGTCGGCCGGCATCTCGGTGCGAGAGTCCCGCCGGTGCGGATCCCGGTCGGTGTCATCCGACGGCTCCCGCAGCGGATCACCAAGGCAGATCCCGAAACACTCACCTTCATGTCCGCCGACCGCTATCCGACAGAGCCCGCCATCGAGCTCGCCGACCGACACGGGATCCCGATGCCCGATGTGCGGGTGTCCCTCGAACGGTGGGCCGACTACCTGGCCGCGCATCGATTCGGCGCCGTGACGACCGACGGGCGTCGATTCGTCGACGCCGGCGGCGTGAGGACATTCGAGCTGGGCGTGCCCGGGTCCAGCCGGGTACTCCTTCCCGGCTTGCCCGTCAACGCAGACACGTGGGCCGAAGTGGCGTCGGTCGTCGGCGCGCGGGTCGTTGACCTTCCCGGACTCGGCCTCAGCGGTGGAACAGGCATCCGAGACTGGGAACAGTGGCTTCCCGCTGTGCTGGGTGGGAGGCCTGCTGACGTCGTCGGCCATTCCATCGGCGCTGCTGCCGCAGTGGTCGCGGCCGACCGGTACCCGGCGCAGGTCGAGTCCCTCACGCTGATCGCACCATTCTTCCTGCAAACCCCGATGCGCGCGTCGGCGAGACTGCGCCCGCTCGTGCGCACCTACTTGCGACACACCGACCCGGCACGGCTGTCGCACCGGCTGACCGGATCGGACGCGAGCGCGGCCGCGCTCGAATCCAGCGTCAGCGACCTCCGACGACGCAGCGCCAAAAGGGCAGCCGAGCAACTCAGTCGTGCGGGATCGACGCAGTGGCGGGCCGAACTCGTGGAAGCGCTCGGTCGGTTCAGCGGCCCGGTCCGCATCATCACGGGAAGCGATGACCCCCTCACCCCCGCCGCGGTCGAACAGCTCGCAACGCGTACGAACGTCGAGCTGATCTCGGTAGCGGGCGCCGGGCACCATCCGCAACTGACCCACCGCGATGCTCTCGTCGAGCTGCTCAGGTCGACGCCCGCATCGACAATGCAGGCCAGGAGGCGACTGCCGGCCTGATGCAGTGGCGACGTCAGCTCCACGGACACCCCGAGCTCTCCGACCGGGACGCACGGACCGCGGCCCGACTCTTCGTTGCGGGTCCACGTCCCGCCCGCCCCTGCCGTCAAGCAACGTGATCAGCGATTCTTGCCTCGTCTCGAGAGCGTGGAGACGATATCGTTCACGCCCTGCCTGATCGGAAAGTCGAAGTACGTGTCGGGAAACGGTTCGTCACGAAGCGTGTAGTGCCACCACTCGGTCGCGTAGGAGCTGAAGCCGCTGCTCTCCATGATCGAGCGCAGCTGACGTCGGTTTCCGGCCTCGGTCGCGCGAATGCCGACGGCGTCATGGTGAGAGAGCGAGTCCATCAGGTCGTGATCGCCGCCCATGGCGACGAGTTCGCCGGTCGAGAGGTGGAAGAGCGTCAGGTCGACCGTGCTGCCGCGGCTGTGGCCGGACTGGGTGGCCACGTAGCCGAGCTCGAACATCTCGGCTCGCTCGATGTTCGGGTAGTGTCTGCGTTTCGTGCGGCCGTCTTCGGGTTGCTGCGCCCAGCGCAGAAAGTCGTCGACGGCACGCTGGGGCCGGTAGCCGTCCCAGAGCAGCAGGCCGAGGCCGCGGGCAGCTGCGGCTTCCCGAGCCAGCGCCAGGCCTGTGCACAGCGCCGTCGTGCCGACGATGCGATTGGCGGAGTAGCCGTCGACGGGCTTGCCGATGAAGTTGTCCCAGGTGGCGTACTTCGCGTCCCAGCGGATGCCGGGAACGAACTCGTCCACGAAGACGAAGTCGTCGATCATCCTGCCGCTTCCTCCAGTGCCCCGGGGGCCGCTGCCGCCCGACGCACGGCGAACGACACCAGCAGATCGATGACCGCGCCGAGCGAGAGCCCGGCGGCCGCCATCATGCGCGGGTACCGGCTGTACGAGGTGAGCCCGGGCAGGGTGTTGACCTCGTTGAGCACGACCTCGCCGTCGTCGGTCAGGAACATGTCGACCCGCGCGAGGCCGCGGCATCCCAGTGCCCGGTAGATGGCCTTCGCCTTCTCCTGCATGAGCACTCGCGTCTCGTCGGGAATGTCGGCGGGAACCACGACGGCCGAGTTCTCGGAGCCCGCCTCGGGCGCGCGCTCCTGGTGGATGCGGAAGAAACCGTGCGACAGGCGGACCTGATCGACCTCACCGACGATCAGGCCGAGGTCGTGCTCGAGCACCGCGCAACCGATCTCGCTGCCGGCGACCGCCTGCTCGATCAGCACTTTCGAGTCGTACTGCCGGGCGTCGTGCACCGCGGCGGCGAGTGCAGCATCGTCGTCGACCCGGCTGACGCCGAACGACGACCCCGATCGGGCCGGCTTCACGAACACGGGGTAGCTCAGGCCGTCGAGGTCGATCTGCCCGTCGGCCGTGAGCGTTCGGAAGGTCGGCGTCGCGATGCCGGCACTGCGTACGACGAGGTAGGCGAGCGATTTGTCCATGCAGAGTGCGGAGCTCGGGATGTCGCAGCCCACGTACGGGATGCCCGAGAGTTCGAGCAGGCCTTGGATTGCGCCGTCCTCGCCGAGCGTGCCGTGCAGCAATGGCAGCACCGCATCGAGGTGGATGGTGGTGATTCGGTCGTCCTGCTGCACCAGGAGTCCGTGCACGCCGCGGTCGGGCGACAACGACGCCGTGCGGCAGTCGCCGCTCTCCCAGTCGGCGGCGGGGCCCTCGCACAGCTTCCACTCGCCACTCGTGGTGATGCCGACGAAGAACGGCTCGTACTGCTCGAGATCGAGGTGACGGGCGACCTCCTGCGCCGACTTGACCGAGACGGGGTGCTCTTCCGAGGCGCCCCCGAAGAGGATCGCGATGTTCAACTTATCCATGCTGTGTTCCTCCGAATGCGATGCAGTTGAGAATGGTGTGTTCGACCGTGTCGGCGAGGGCGCGTTCGGTGAAGTACGCCGTGTGCGGCGTGATCAGCACATTCGGATGCCGCTGGAGACGCACGAACAGCTGGCTTTCGATCGGCCGACGCCGACGATCGGCGTAGAAGATCCCGTCCTCCTCCTCGACCACGTCGAGCGCTGCGCCGCCGACGGCACCGCACTCGAGCGCGTCGAGCAGCGCTGCGGTGTCGATGAGCGCACCTCGACCGGTGTTGACGATGACCGCACCGGGTTTCAGCTGGGCGATCCGCCGGCGATCCAGCAGATGTCGCGTCTCCGGTGCGAGCGGCGTGTGCAGGGTGATGAGGTCGCTCCGTTCGAGCAGCTCGTCGAGCGGCACATGGTCGGCGGGCGTCTTGGGGTTGCGGTCGTACGCGAGCACGCGGCAACCGAAGCCGTGCAACCGCTGCATGACGGCGGCGCCGATGCGACCGGTACCGATTACTCCGATGGTCAGATCGCCGAGTTCCTTGCCGCGTGCGACGTTGAGCCTGAAGTCATTCGCCTCGGCGCGGATGACGATCGAGCGAGCGTTCCGCAGCGCCATCAGCATCAGCATCAGGGTGTAGTCGGCCACGCCGTCGGGAGCGTAGTCGACGCCTTCGACCGTGATGCCGAGGCTCCGCGCGACGTCCAGATCGATGTGGTTCCGTCCAGCGCTGCGTGTCGAGATGTACTCGACGCCGGCATCGCTCAGCAGGCGAAGCGTGGCGTTCGTGACCGGAGTCTTGTGGCTGACGCTGATGCAACGGTTGCCGAATGCCAACCCGACATTGTCTTCGGCGATCGCGGCGTCGATGATCGTCGGAATGACGCCGAAGCGAGGCGCCGCCTCACGGAAGGCTGCCGCCTCGTCGGGGGAGCAACCGTAGATCGAGATGCCCGTTCGCGCGACCACGCGAGCGGCACCGTCGAGCGCATCACTGCGGGCGGCGCCGCGGATGACGCGACCGGCACCGTCGTCGGCCGACGAGTACGAGGGCGCCCGGGATGAGATGCCGGGTGGTGCTGTTCGAGTGCGCTCGTGGTAGGCCATTCCACCAGTCAAGGCAGGCGGCTGTTGTCAGGGCGTATCCCGATTTCGATATGCCCGCGATATGCAGCGCCGGAGCCGTACGCGGAGCACGCACACGGTCGGACAGGTTCATGATGCGGTGGTCGCGCTACCCGGGGCCGGTTGGTCGACCTCTGGCAGGTCAGGCGTGTCGACGCCGTGGCTCGATCACTGCTCCGGCGCCAGGGTCACATTGCCGGCGCCGGCCTCCATATTTCGCTGCAGTTCCCAGATCTGGTAGCCCACCATGTGCGTGTGCACCTTCGGGTTGGGGGTGACCTTCACGAAGCAGACGCGGGTATCGCCGCTTTCTTGCGCCCGTGCAACTGGATGGTCGCGGGTGGAAGAAACGTGAGCGTGGATCGTTGAATCGGGATCACCATCGATACCCGGGGGTCCGAGGCGATGTCGCGCGCTTTGAGCAGGTGGCGTCTGGTCATGGCGTACAGGGCGAAGGGTTCGCCGGGGCGTGTTGTTCCGTGACTCACGCCAGCAGAGTGAGGGGCTCCGTCCCGTCCGACCGTGGAGAGCACGGCGAAGTGTTGCCGACGGATCTGCTCGAGCACGATGTGCGGCGTCACCCGGGTGTCGCTGAGGTCGTGTTGGCTCGTCATGGTCGTTGCCAGGTTGGAAGCAGTCGCGCGGCCGGTAGTGCGTCGAGTGGATGGCAGCGGTCAACTCCTGCGGCGACTGACGTCAAGGGTCTCGAGCAGTTCCCGGAACTGATCCGGTGTGATTTCGCCCTTGGCAAGCCGATCCTCCAGTATCCGGCGCGCCGAATCGAACTCGGCGTGACCCCATCCGGCGGAAGGATGGCTGCTTGTTCTCGTTTCTCGCACGGAGAAGACGATGGCCACGACGATGCCCGCCACAATCAGCAGCGGTATCAGAACTGCCGGGATCCACATCCACCATGCCCCGTACCCGTAGCCCCACATCATCAGGCGAACCTCCTTCAGATCACGATGGCTCCTTCAGTAAACCGCCGCGAGGTGGTCGCGATAGGGTACTTCGACCCCTGGAAGGATCTCGCGGAGCGTCTCGTAGGGCGAGGCGTCGTCGAGTGGTGCGTCAGCCGATCGAGCGCGCACACCTGCGACCAGCCGGGTGGCGAGGCGCAGGATTCATCATCGGCGCAGATCCGATCTCGTGTTGTCGAAACCCTGCCCGACCCGGAGAGCGGGCGTTCGCAACCTTCGAAAGCAGGTCCCCGAACGACCCGCCACCCCGCCGCATAATGCACCTCGGGCCAGTAGGCAAGGCCTCGACGCCGCGACGGCGGCACGCCTACGGTCAGATCATCGAGCGAAGGGAGTCGCCATGTCAGACGCCGAGATGACCCCGTCGCGAACGGCTGACGACCCGATGGGGAGGATCGACGACCGCCGCACGTCGAGAGGTGACGTCGCTCCTCCTACCGAGACCCGGATCGAAGACGAGACCATCGGGATCGATACTGGGTCAGCTGGGGCCGAGAGCCCGGGGGACGACGATGAATGAGCGCTCGGATCGGCCCGACGATAGCGCCGACATCGTGAACCCGGAGAATCTGCCAGCGCAGGTCGAGCCGGTCGAGCAGGCTGGTGCCGCCCGCAGCGATATCGCAGCGGCTTCGGCCCCTCGCCCTGATGATTCAGACCCGCCTGCTGACGACCATGCTCGTGAGACGTCATCGGCGACCGAGCAACTGGCGCCCGCGTTCGACATCGACGCCCGGCTCACCGAGATCGAGCGCCAGGTGAACCTGCTCGTCAACATCACGCCGCTCAACGCGGCGGAGGCATGGGCGGACTTCGAACGCAGCGACTTCGGCACGGCCCCCACGCTGCGGCTGCGGCCGTTGGACTTCGACCCGGACCTGGCCCAGCGCGACCTGTACGATCTGGAGATCGAGAACGTCGACGACCCGGCACTGCACACGCTCTTCCGGGCGAAGCGGGACGAGATCGCCCGGCAGATCACCGCGTTGGAGGACCGCGACACCTCGCGGTTCCTCTACGGGTCGCTCCAGCTCTACGGAACGGTGGCTCCTCCGCTGGCCGCGGCAGCGGCGGAGCTGCTCGAGACCATCCCCCCGCAGGCGCCCAGCACCCAGACCGTCACAGCCGGGGCGTTCGCCGACGCCGCCCGTGCGGAATTCGAGCGCTACCGCGCCGTGTACCCGGACTTCCCGGTCCGCGTCGAGGTGCGGGACGACATCTCCGAACTGATGGTGTCGTTCGGCCGCCTGCTCATCCCGGAGACGGCCGCCTTCCGGGCCGACCGGGTCGAGCCGTTGCTGCACCACGAGGTCGGCACGCACGTGGTCACGTACCAGAACGGTGCCCGGCAGCCACTGACGCTGTTGACCATCGGCCTCCCGGGCTACGACGAGACCCAGGAGGGCCTCGCCGTGCTCGCCGAGTACCTGACCGGCGGGTTGGACCCGCGGCGGCTGCGCGTGCTCGCGGCTCGGGTGGTCGCGGTCGGCAAGATGCTCGACGGCGCCGACTTCCTGGACATCTTCGAGTCGCTGCGGGCCGACCACCGCATACCGACCAGGACCGCATGGTCCATCGCCATCCGGGTCGTCGTCGGGGGCGGCTCGGTGAAGGACGCGATCTATTTGCGCGGGATCACGCGCATCCTCGACGCCATCGCCGAAGGCCGCAGCCTGGACGTCCTGCTCATCGGCAAGCTCGCGTTGGACCACATCCCCCTGGTGCAGGACCTCCTCGACCGAGAGGTGCTCCACGAACCGTGGGTTCGGCCACGCTGGCTGGACGTGCCCGGTGCACACGAGCGTCTGGAGCGGCTGCGCGCGGGTGCGACGGTCACCGACCTCTACGAAGGAGACGTGGCGGCATGAGGCTCGCATTCGTCGTCAACGACGTCGACACCGAGGTGGACGAGTACACGACCACCCGACTCGCCAGGGCCGCGGCCAGGGGCGGGCACGAGACCTGGTACGTCGGCGTCGGGGACCTCGAGCTCGGCAGCAGCGACGGACTGTTCGCGGCCAGGGCCCGTGCCGCGAGGTGGAAGAGCGACGACACCCTCGCGAGCTTCATGGAGGGGATCAAGTCGCGCGACGCCGAGCGGATCGTCATGGACGAGCTGGATGCGCTCGTCCTCCGCAACGAGTCGATCGACGACCTGCAGGAGCGCGCGTGGGCCAGCCCGATGGGTGTGGTCTTCGGACAGATGCTCGCGGCCCGAGGTGTGACGGTCGTCAACGACCCGAACACCCTCCATCGAGCGACCAGCAAGCTCTACCTGGAGGAATTTCCCGAGAGCGTCCGGCCACGGTCGCTGGTGACACGAGATCCGAAGGCGATCGAGCGGTTCGTCGATGAAGTCGGCCACTGCGTCGTCAAACCGTTGTACGGGGCCAAGGGCCGCAACGTGTTCATGATCGAGGGCCCGGGGGAGACCAACCTCGCGCAGATGACGGAGGCCGTCCTGCAGGACGGCTACGCCATCATCCAGGAGTTCATCGACGGCGCCAAGGACGGCGATGCCAGAATCTTCCTTCTGGAGGGCCGCATCCTCGAGCGCGACGGCATGCCGGCCGCCTTCCGACGTGTGCCCACGGGCAACGACCCGCGCGCCAACATCAGCACCGGTGGTCGGTCGGTGCCCCTCGAGGTGGGCGAGGCCGAGCTCGGCATCGCCGAGGCGATGGGCGACAAGCTCGTCGCCGATGGGCTGTTCCTCGTGGGCATCGACGTGATCGGCAGCCAGGTGGTGGAGATCAACGCGGAGAGTCCCGGCGGGTTCCAGAGCATCGAGCGGCTCTACGACATCGATATCGCCGAAACCGTCATCGAAGCCCTGGAGCGCCAGGTGAGCCTGGGGTCCTGAGCCGTACCGCCGAGCGTTCGGCCGCAGGGGCGCCGCAGTTGGGGCGAGTTCGAAGGTCTGCAGCATCTCCCCGAGGTACTCGCGAGCGGCTTCCAGGATCGCGTCCGGCGACTCGACCTGCGGGCGTTCGGGAGCGGTCACTCGTGTTCGGGCAGCAGCGGCGGAGACCATCCCGGATCGCGACCGAGCTGCGCCGCTCGAGCGACTGATTCAGCACCGAAGCGATCGCGAACGGCGTCGAGCACCGTGTCGAGGCGCCCGCCGTCGTCCCAGTCGATCGGCAGTTCGGGTTGACGGCTGTCGCCGCGCACCAGCTGCGTCAGCGAGACGCCGATCAGGGTGACGCCGCGCTCGGCGATCTCGGGGAGCGCGCCCGCCAGCAGCTCTTTCGCGACGGCGAGGAGCACCGCGGTGCGGTCGGTCGTGGATCGGATGGTCCGCGATCGGGTGGCCTTCGCGAAGTCTCCGAAGCGGAGGCGCAGTACG
Organism: Agromyces sp. NPDC127015; assembly: GCF_042725165.1. Lineage (NCBI taxonomy): Bacteria > Bacillati > Actinomycetota > Actinomycetes > Micrococcales > Microbacteriaceae > Agromyces > Agromyces sp. NPDC127015. The sequence continues at coordinate 798,832 of NZ_JBHXDI010000001.1, forward strand.
ACAGTGCGGCACACCCGGTCGCCGTCGCGGAGGCGGCGGGCGAGCCGGTCGACGATCTGGATGAGGATGAGGTCCAGTTCGTCGGCCGTCCGCGGGCGACTGCCGAGCGCGCGCTGCGAGCCGATCGAGCCACGGCGGCGCGTGGTGTCGACCGGGCGAGGGTCCCGGAGGCGGGCGAGCGCGTGCAGATGCGCGCCGGTCGCCTTGCCCAGGAGCCGCTCCGCGGTCGCGGCTTCGAGCTCGGCCAGCTGCCCGACGGTCGTGATGCCGAGCCGGTGCAGCTTCTCGGCGGTCACGGCACCGACGCCCCACAACCGTTCGACGGGCAGTGGGAGCAGGAACGCCTGCTCCTGCGCGGGCTCGACCACGAGCAGTCCGTCGGGCTTGCTGACCGCACTCGCAACCTTGGCGAGGAACTTGGTCCGCGCGATCCCGACCGAGATCGCCAACCCGACCTCCGCACGAACTCGCGCACGCAATCGCACCGCGATCTGCTCAGGCGTGCCGGCGATGCGCCGGAGGCCCCCGACCTCGAGGAACGCCTCGTCGATCGAAAGCCCCTCCACGAACGGGGTGGTGTCGCGGAAGATCGCGAACACTGCTCGGCTCGCCGCCGAGTACGCGTCCATCCGCGGCGGGACGACGACGGCGTCAGGGCACAGCTCGCGCGCCTGCCGACCACCCATCGCGGTGCGCACCCCACGAGCCTTCGCCTCGTAACTCGCTGCGAGCACAACACCGCCGCCGACGATGACGGGCAGGCCGCGCAACCCCGGAGCGTCGCGCTGCTCGACGGAGGCGTAGAAGGCATCGAGATCCGCGTGCAACACGGTCGCCTCGCCCCGCATGCCGCCCTCTCACCGCTCGTCGTTCCGCCGATCGTCGCACGCACCGACGACATCGGAGCCATCGGCGAGGCCCCGGTGTGCACGCTCCCGTTCAGGCCGATGTCGATCGATCGCCCGAGCCGCAGTGCCGCCTGGATCCGCGAGACATCGATTCCAAGCCGAGCGCGCCGACGACGACCAGCGAGACGATCGCCAGCGCTCCGAGCGCCGGCAGGGCACCGAGCAGTGGCACGATCAGCACCGACGCGACCGCGCCTGTGAGGCGCACCGCGTTCGTCTCGCCCGTCGTCCGCCACCGGAACCACACCGTCGCCGCCAGATAGCCGGCGGTGCCGCCGCCCAGTGCTGCCGCGTTGAACCACCCGAGCGGTGCTGCCGAGCCGACGTGCGCGAGTGCTTCCTCGATACCGAGTGCCGCGAAGACGATGCCGGCGACGATGAGCAGGTGCAAATAGGTGTAGGCATCCCGTGCAGTCCTGGCCCGGTCGCCCTCGTCGCGACGGGCGAGTGCTCCCTCGGCATCGTGGGCGAGTCGGGAGAAGTACGCCCACCAGAATCCGGCCGCCACGACGAGCGCGCACACGATGCCGAGCAGGATGGGAAGGTCGATCGGCTCCTGGGCGACGCCGGCTCCGATCGCGATGATCGACTCGCCGATCGCCAGGATCACGATCAGCCCGTGTCGTTCGGTGAAGTGCACCGTCGAACCGACCCGCCAGTCCACGCCGCTGCTCATGCGGTGGGTGACGACGGGTTCGATCACGACGGCGGCGAGCCACAGGCCGAGCTGCCACCCGCCGCCGATCATCGCGCCGGCGATGAGCAGGACGCCTGACGGTACAACGGCGAGCAGCGAGGTGAGGAACGCCCGGCGTCGCAGCGGCCGCGCCGAGACCACCGCGAACGCGAAGATGTGCGTGATGCGCGCGAGGAGGTATGCGCCGACGAAGACGAGCGGCGCGAACAGACCGCCGCGCAGATCGTGGTAGGCCTCCAGAACCGTGACGCCCACGATCACCATCGAGCCCATTGCGACGAGCATCACGGCGCGCACCCAGCCCTGGTCGGCATGAGCGAGGTTGGCGAGCCACCCGTATGAGTTCCACGACCACCACAGCAGCGCAAGGATCGTCATCGCCTGCACGACCCCGATGAGGTCGTGCTCCTGCGCCATGAGGCGACTGAGCTGGGTGAACGCGAAGACGAAGGCGAGGTCGAAAAAGAGCTCGAGGGTCGTGACCCGGTCGCCCTCCATGCTTCGCACGGCGGTCAAGGTCGAGGTGCCCCGGATCATCGTGCGCCTCCCGCTTCGTTCAGTCGCGCGGCATCCTGCGACGGAGCGGCACCGAAGCGGCGACGGTAGTCGCGGCTGAACTGCGACGGACTCGTGTAGCCGACCGCGCGAGCCGCGCCGGCGACGTCGCCGGGCGTGGCGACCAGCCGGATCCGCGCCTCCTGCAATCGCACCTGCTTCTGATATTCGATCGGGCTGAGGGCGGTGACGGCGCGGAACGCGCGATGGAAGGCCGACTGGCTCATTCGGGCGAGATCGGCGAGCTCCACGACCCGGAACGGTTCCGTGTAGTGCTCGCGGATCCATCGCACCGCGTGGCCGACGCGACTCACACCGCTGTCCGCGAGGCCCAGGTCGCGGGCCGAGACGCCGTGTGGGCTGCTCAGGACGAGCCAGTGCAACTCCCGTTCGATGAGCGGTGCGAGCACGGATCGGTCCGCCGGTCGTTCGACGAGGCGGACCATCCGCCCGACCGCGTCGATCAGGTCCGGTGAAGCGTCTCCGACGGAGATCCCGGTGCTGCCGCGATCGCGTTCGACGGGAGGGCGCGGCATCGTGTTTGCCTGGAGCAGCAACTCGGCGATCAACGCCGGGCGGAGCGTCAGCGCGAAACCAAGCGCTGGAGACTCGGGCGTCGTGTCGACGAAGTGCCCGCTCACGGGCAGGTCCACCGATGCCACGAGGCACTGGCCGGCCGCGTAGTCGTGCACCTGGTCGCCGACGGCGAGTCGCTTGGCGCCTTGCGCGAGCAGCACGAGCACGGTGCCGGTCGTGCTGAGTTCCGGCGGTCCGCTGTGCTCGATCTTGGAGATGACCGCCCCGTCGACGATCGGTGTCGCCTCGCCGGCGTGTTTGGAGATGAGGTCGCGTACGTCGTCGAGTCGCATGCCGGAATTGAAGCAGGATGCCGGCCCGGTGCGCACCCGATTCTGCTGATTCGAGCAGGATCGGGCAAGGACTCGAGCGAATGGATCAGCTTCGTCGGTGTTCTGCCGACGTCCGTTTCGCGGAGCGGAGAGCCGGGCGCTGTTCGTCGCGTGCGGGGCGACGGCCGATGGCGCGGATCCGCCCCGGTGATGGAACCGAGTGGATCGACGTCTGACCGAGCGAACGGCTCGCGAGGAACGAGGTCGGGCCGAGCGCTTTCGGGCCGTTCGATCGCGTCTCGAGTTCGGCGTCCGCTCCGCCGTCGGCGAACAGCGGCGGAACGGCGCCGACGCGGGGCGAGACTTGCCGCATGGACGACAGCGAGGCGCTCGACGCCTATTCCGCCGCGGTCGTGCGCGTGGCCGAGCAGGTGCTGCCCGCGGTCGCCGCGGTGAGCGTGCGCACGTCGGCGGGTTCGGGAGCCGGCAGCGCTACGGTGATCAGCGCCGACGGGCACCTGCTCACCAGTGCGCATGTCGTGGCCGAGGCATCCACCGTCGAACTCGCGTTCGCCGACGGGCGAACCTCTGACGCGCGCGTCGTGGGTGCCGACGTGCTCTCCGATCTGGCCGTGCTGCGCGCGCTCGGGCCGACGCCGGCTCCGGTGCCGCTCGGCGACGCGTCGCAACTGCGGGTCGGGCAGCTGGTGGTTGCGCTGGGCAATCCGAGGGGGCTTGCGGGCAGCGTCACGGCGGGCATCGTCTCAGCCCTCGGGCGCTCGCTTCCGACTCGCTCCGGGCGGGTGATCGACGAGGTCATCCAGACGGATGCCGCCCTGAATCCCGGGAGCAGCGGGGGTGCGCTCGCCGACAGTTCAGGTCGGCTCGTCGGCGTCAACACGGCGGTCGCGGGTATCGGCCTCGGACTCGCGGTGCCGATGAACGCCAGCACGCTCGCGATCATCGAGACCCTCACGACGACCGGTCGCGTGCGCCGCGCGTGGCTCGGGATCGCCGGCACGAGGGTCAGGTTGAGCCCCGACGCGAGCGACCGCATCGGATCGCCGACCGGCATGCAGGTCATTTCGACCATCGCGGGCAGTCCGGCCGCCCTCGCCGGCGCGAAGGCTGGCGACATCGTGATCTCGATCGACCGCACGCCCGTCTTCGATCCGACCGGCGTGCAGCGGCTCATGGTCGAAGCGGCGATCGGCCGGCGCATGGAGATGACCGTGCTGCGGAACGGCGCGCTCGTCGACCTGGTCGTCTCGCCGGAGGAACTGCGGGTGAGTTGAGGGACGGCTCGTCAGGCGACCGGACGTGAACCGTCAGGCGCCGCGCGATGTCGGACTCCGCCGCCCTGCATGACCTGCACGCCCGGCTGCCCGTGCTGTTCGGGGCCGACGCGATACGGGCGCATCATCTCGTTGTCCTCGTGTTCGACGATGTGGCAGTGCCAGACGAACTGTCCAGGACGTGCGAACCGGAGCCGCACGCGGGTGACCTCGCCGGGATAGGAGATCACCGAGTCCTTCACGCCGGTCTCCCACGGCTCCGGGGGACGCATCGGGCCGGCCGGCGTCACGGGCACGGCGACCTCACCCTCCTCGTCCAGGACGAGCCTCTCGCGGCCGACCACTTCGAAGGCGACCTCGTGCACGTGCATCGGATGCGCATCGCCGGTCGTGTTCACGAACTCCCACACCTCGGTGGCGCCGACCTGCGGATTCTCGGTGACGTCGTCGTCCCAATCGAGCGGGACCGGCACGCCGGCGTCGACGACGCCGAGGACCGCCTCCGTCGGGCCGTCGACCGGACGACCGCCAGCATCGAATCCGATCGCGGACTTCTCGATGAGCGCGAGCGACCGGGTAGACGTCTCGGCCGGCAGAGGGGTTCGCGCGGGGAGTACCAGGTATCGGGGCGGGGTCGTCGGATCGGGCGCGACCGCCGGGACGACCCGGAACTGCATGACCTGCCCCGTCGAGGCGGCGTCGGAGGGCTCGAAGTCCACGCCAGGGGTTCCGCCTCCGAACGGCTCGTCCGGACCGACGTTGCCGAGGACGTACGACCCGAGCGGAACGCCGGTGAAGTCGACGATGAGGTCCGCGCGCTCGGAAGGCCCCATGAGCAGCCGGCCCGCGTGATCGGCCGATAGGTTCACCGGCCCATCGAGGTATCCACCCTCATTGCCGATCTGCCACACCTCGAGACCGGGGATCGCAGAGAAGTCCAGGATCAGGAACCGCGATTGGCATCCGTTGAGGAACCGCAACCGGTAGCGACATTGCTCGACGACCTGGAACGGCCACGTGTTGCCGTTGGCGATGATCATGTTCCCGAAGAACTCCGGGTTCCAGATCGGGGAGAACTCGCCCGCGGGCAGGTAGTCGCCGACGATGCCGTCGAAGAGGGCCCGCGTGTCCGGGTAGAACAAGGATCCGTCCTCGTTGAACGAACGGTCCTGCACGGCGATCGGGATCTCGTGGTACGTCTTGTTCGCCGGGAATTTGTCGCCGTCCTTCGGTGCCGGCCCAGGTAGCACGGCGGTGGTCCCGAAGCGGCCGTCGAGGATCGCGTCTGCGCCCTCGGGCCCGCCGCGTACGAGGAAGAACCCCGCCGGACCTGCATAGACGTTGAGCCGGGTCATTCCGAGTGTGTGGTCGTGATACCAGAGGGTCGATTCGCGCTGGTCGTTCGGGTAGTCGACGACGGCATAGCCGGTGCCCCAGGCCACCGCGTGTTCGCTGCCCGCCTTGCCGGCGAAGAACTCGTACCACGTGCCCTCCGTCGCGAAGCCTGCGGGGATGTCGTCTGCGGCGGGCAGATACCACGCCTCGGGGTATCCGTCGCTCTCGTCACCGACGCCGACTGCGCCGTGCAGGTGCGTGACGATCGGCACCGGTCCGTCGTAGGCGTTCGGCGTCGTCTCGAACCTCGGCCGCGAGTCCCGTCCGGTCGCACCGCCCGGCGGGTTCGCCCAGTGCAACGTGGGATCGACCGGCAGCAGGTGCGGCAGGAACCGCCTGTCGTCATCGACGAGCTCGTTGATCCACTTCACCCGAACCGGCCGATTCCACTTCGCCTCGATCGTGAGCGAGGGAGCGTGGTGCACCAGCAGTCCCTTCTTGCTCGTCGAGGCGACAGCGCCGTACCCCCATACGGTGGTGGCCGGCATGCCGGCGGGGAGGACCTGCTGAGTGAACTGCCGCACCGAGATCTCGTAGGAGTCCGCGTTCTTGCCGCCACGCATGGCGACGGTGCCGGCCCGAGGCATGACCGGCGGGATGAGCAACGGTGTTCGGAACTTCGGCACGTCGGCGGGTGCGAGGGCGCCGCCGGGGACGTGTGCCACCGCGACTCGGATGCCACCCGGCATCACGGCGTACAGCATGAAGCCCGCTCCGACGGCGCCGGCGGCCGTGATGAACGCGCGGCGGCTCAGCCGCAGGCTCGTGCTCGTGCTCGTGCTCGTGCTCGTGCTCGTGCTTGTGCTCGTGCGACGGTCATCCATCGATCCCACCTCGCGCCTGCTCGTGACGCCCTGCGCTCCGAATGCCCGCCCCCCACTGGCCGTCTCGTATGCGAGACATGCTCAGTTTGGCGCAAGCACCGTCTCGCTGCAAGCACGCGACGGAGGGATTCGCGGTGGCCGACGCCGAGTCCGCAGCATCCACCCGTCGATGGAGTCGAGCGATGAGACGCTGCCACCCATCCGTCCTCGGCGCGCGCCGCCGCTTCGCTGACGCGCCGGTGGCGCTCGGAGACCGTGCGCACGCGAAACGCATCGGCCTCGACGACGACGAATGCCATTGGATCTGCGCGCGTCGGGGGAGCGGCGCACGCCGACGTTCGCAGATCTCCGGGGCGAGGTCGTCGCGAGGCCGCCGGATCAGGGCTTGATGTACGTCTGTCGCTGCAGAGCGGGTTCCGGCGGCACAGCAGGGAGCCAGTCGGGTTCTTCGTCGGTGACCTCGTCCGCGTCGGCGACATCGTCGCCGGCCGCCGGTGCAGCCGGTTCGCCTGCGGGTTGCGGCAGGGCGCCGAGCCGGTCGACCTGCTCGGCCAGCGCCTCGAGCACCGAACGCAGTTGAACTTGCGCGACCTGAGCGTATGTGCGCACGTACTCGATCTCGGGCATCGCCGCCTGCGGCGAGGGCGCCGGCGCCGGCCCGGTGGCTCCGGCAGCCGCATGGGCGTCCTCTGCACGTGCGGCACGCTCCAGCACGTCGCGGTACTCCTCGCGGGCCGCGAGCACGAGTTCGCGCGCGTACTGCTCGGCGTCGGCAACGGCCCGGTCGGCGATCGTCTGCGCCTGCGAGAGCAGGTCGACGGCTCCGAGAGTGACTTCTTCGTCGAGCTTCGCCTCAGCCGTAGCGCTGAGTCTCGCGTTCTCTGCGCGAAGTTCCTCGAGCTCTCGGCGATCCCGTTCCGCCGCCTCTCGGACGACGTCGATCGCCTCGTTCAGTTCGACGAGGAACGCGTCGATCTCGGCGCGATCGTAACCGGCGCCGATGTGCCGGACCGCGAACCTGGCAGAGTCCGTCTTGGGCAGGCGGGCGACGGCGCGCGCGAGATCGATCTCCTGCGCAGGACTCGACTCAGGTGCTGCCGGCGTCGACGGGATCGCCGTCGGCATCGGTACGAAATCGGATTGCGGCTCATTTTCAAGATCGGGAGTCATCGGGCACTTCCCATTCGTTCGGCGGGCAACCCGGACGGCTGCCCATCTCGGATGTCGTGACGTTCTTCCGGGCGCTCCTCCTCGAGCGTCGCGAACTGCTCGAACCGGAGATCGCCCGACGCGACGCCGGCGCCGCGGAGCCGTGCGAGCGTGTGCTTGACCATGGCGGGGGAGCCGCAGACCATCGCGAGGGCATCGGGGCGGACGCCCTCTGCGACCGCGGCATCGCCGACCAGCCCCTTCTGCCCGGGGTAGCTCGGATCATCGGAGACGACGGGCGTGTAGGTGAACCACGGGCGTCCGGCGAGGCTCTGCAGCAGACGGTGCTCGTACAGGTTCCACGGCACGCGTGCTCCGTGGAACAGGTGGACGCGAGGAGCCTGGCCGGTCTTCTGCCAGTTGAGGTCGATGCGCTCGAGGTGCGCGCGGAGCGGCGCGAACCCGGTGCCTCCCGCGACCATCAGCAGTTCACGGTGGTGCTCCTCGGGCTCGAGCGTGAGCTCCCGCCCGACCGGCGCCCCGAGCCGCAGCACGTCGCCGGCCTTGAGCTTGCGAACGATCGCGCTCGAGACCTGGCCACCCGGTACGAGCTGCACGTGGAACTCGAGCGTTCCATCGACCCGCGGCGCGTTCGCGATGCTGAGGTAGCGCCACAGTCGTGGCGCATGCGCCGTTTCGACCGCGACCGACTGCCCGGGTTCGAAGGTCAGCTCGGGTTCGGGGCGCACCTGCACGACCGCGAGCTCCATGCTCTTTCGCTCGACGGCGATGACATGACCCTGCCAGGACGCCGGACTGTCGTGTTCGGAATCCTCGGCCGCCTGCACCATGACGGTGGCGATCAGGCCGTAGGCCGCGGCCCAGTCCGCGGCGAGCTCAGCGGTCCACTGGTCGCCGAGGAAGTGCTTGAGCGTCGTCAGCAGTGAGAGACCGACGGCGTCGTAGTGCTCGGCGATCACCTCGAAGCGTCGATGATCCCGGCCGAGCTGCTGGATGAACGCGGTCACCTCGTCGAGCTGGTCGACGTTCGAGACGATGCGGCCCAGCGCGCCGACGAGTCGGTCGCGCTGGGTCGCCATCGACACCGGGAACATGGCCCGCAGCTCGGGGTGCGTGTAGAACAGGTGCGAGTAGAAGAAGAGCGGCACCTCGTCGCCGAGCGACTCCGCCAGCGACCAGGTGTGCTTCAGAGCGGCGGTGTCCAACGCGTCACTCGTGCGTCGAGGTGACCTCGACGATGTCGGGCTGGGTCGCGGCGACCGCGCTCACCGTGCGATCGATGATCTCCGACGGAACGCCGGCGTCGGTCAAGGCGGTCACCAGGTGACCCGCGACAGCGGCGAAGTCGCCCGCCGAGATGCCCATGTTCGCGTGGGCCTTGCGGAGATCGCGGCCCTCGTAGACGACCGGACCGCCCATGACGGTCGAGACGAGCGCGACCTGGTGCCGCTTGAGGCGGACCATCTCGACGCCGTCGAAGTACCGCACGAGGTTCTCGTCGCCGAGCACCAGTTCGTAGAAGCGGTCGACGACCGCGCTGATCGCGGGGGCGCCTCCCACCGCTGCGTAGTCGCTCAGGGCTTCGGGCTCGGTCTGGAGGCTGGGGGAACTCATCGTCGGGTCCAATCGTCGGCCGGTAGGGGGGCGCTCCATTCCTAGCAGACGGAGTCAGGCCGAATCAAAGCCCGAGCGCTGAACGCCGACCAGGATCGCGTCGACGGCGGCGTCGCCGCGGATGCGTCGCATCATCGCGACCACGTCGTCGGCGACCTCGGCCGTGAGGCGTGCACAGACGATGCTCGTGGGCCCGAGCGGGCCGAGCCCGCCGCCGCGAACTCGGATGACCCGCCAGCCGACCTCGCCCAGCGCTTCGTCCTTCTCGAGGTCGGAGGCCTCCTTCAGCCCGAGGTGCGCTCGGCGCGAGCGGCCCGGGTCGTCGTACTCGACCGCGATGCGCAGTTGCGGCACGATGATGTCGGGCCAGACCTCGGTGCGGCCGAAGAACGTGCGGGCGACCCGCACGGCGTTGACCCGGTGATGCAGCCTGATGCGTTCGCCGAGGAGCGCTCGCAGCCGCTGCTCGGTCATCGACGTGCGAGTGCGGAGCCCCGGGTTCATGAACGCCACACCCGCCTCCCGGAGGGCTGCCGGTGCGTGCGCGTTCGTTCGGCACTTGGTGCAGCCGGTGCCCGTGAGCTGGTCGGCGACCGAGCCCCGATAGCGATCGTGACCCCGATCGCAGCGCCACTCGTACTCGGCGCCGAGACGCGTCTCGGTGGCGAGGCGGGCTCGTTGCGCCGGCGACACGCGCCTGAGGAGTTCGGCACGCGAGCGCTGGGTCTCGGCGATGAGCATGCACAGCGGGCAGGGACGGCCGATGACGTGCGCATCGTCGGCCGGTGCACCGTGCCCGCAGCGGAACCTCACTGCGACCACGGAGACCGCTCCTCGTTCGTCATGACCATGAGTCTCGTTTGCGCCGCCGACATCCGATGTCGGCGGCGGCCACGAGAATGGATACGTGCGGATCGCGGCCGGGGCCGACGGGCGCGACCGGGTCGCCCTCGTCGATCTCGACGACCCCGCGGCGAGCGCCGAAGTGATCGAGGTCGCCGACCTGCCGGCACGGGCGGCCGCGCTCGAGCAGCACGGGCCGAGGTGGGTGTGGAGCGACACTCGGCACTGGTATCCGATGCTGCTCGACGCCGGTGTCCGCATCGAGCGGTGCCACGACCTCCTGCTCTGCGGTGCGATCCTCGAGGGGTCGACCGATGCGCGTGCCGCTCGCGAAGCCGAGACGGGCAGGCCGCGATGGCTTGACGCCGCACCGAACCTCTCGGGTGGTGGGGTCGGCGCGGTCGCGCCCTCCTCGCACTCGGGCGCGGGAGCGACCGCCCTGTTCGAACTGGGGGAAGCGCTCGACGACGGTGCATCCCCGAACACGAATCCGGCGACCGTCGTCCTCGACGCGGTCGTCGCGGAGTTCCGGCGGCAGGAGCGGCTGACGCGCGCGAGTGCACGTCCCGGAGCGATGCGGCTGCTCCTCGCGGCCGAGTCGGCCGGTGCCCTGATCGGCGCTGAGCTGCATGCCGCCGGTCTTCCGTGGCGGAGGGAGGTCCACGAGGCGATTCTCGAGGCCGAGCTCGGCCCGCGTCCGAAACCCGGCTGGAAGCCCGAGCGCATGGCGATCCTGGCGGCCGAGGTCCGCGCCGCGCTCGAACAGCCCTCGGCCAACCTCGATTCGCAGGTCGAGCTGTTGCGTGCGCTGCGGAACGCGGGCATCCAGGTCGACTCCACGGCCAAATGGGAGCTTCGCGACCACGACCACCCGGCGATCGCCCCGTTGCTCGCGTACAAGCGATCGGCGAGGCTCCTGAGCGCGAACGGCTGGGCGTGGCTCGACGAATGGATCGCCGACGGGCGATTCCGCCCCGACTACGTACCGGGCGGCACGGCGACGGGACGTTGGGCGACCTCAGGGGGTGGAGCGCTGCAACTGCCGAAGAACATTCGCGGCGCCGTGGTCGCCGACCCGGGCTGGTCGCTCGTCGTCGCCGACGCGGCCCAGCTCGAGCCCCGGGTGCTCGCGGGCCTGGCCCACGACGATGCGATGGCCGCGGCCGCGCGAGGGCGCGACATCTATCAGGGCATCGTCGACGACGGCGTCGTCGAGACGCGCGACCAGGCGAAGGTCGCGATCCTCGGGGCGATGTACGGAGCGACGACGGGCGACAGCGGACGGCTCGTGCCCCGCCTGGCGCGTGCCTACCCGCGAGCGATGGCGCTCGTCGACCGGGCGGCGGCGACGGGTGAACGCGGCGGACAGGTCACCACGAACCTCGGGCGGTCGTCGCCCGCCCCGGCGTCGTCCTGGCATGCCGTCCAGGCCAGGGCGAGTGAGCCCGACGCGACTCCGGCCGACGAGCGCCGCGCGCGCAGCGTCGCGCGCGACTGGGGCCGGTTCACCCGCAACTTCGTGGTGCAGGGGAGTGCCGCAGAGTGGGCGCTCTGCTGGATGGCGGCGCTTCGCACCCGCCTCGCCGCCCTCCCGCCCTCGATCAAGCGCGCCGAGCGGTCGGGGCCGGTGTTCGGCGAGGTGCCCCACCTCGTCTACTACCTGCACGACGAGATCATCGTGCACACGCCGAGCGAGCATGCCGAAGCGGTCGCGACCGCGGTCCGGGCGTGCGCCGTCGACGCGGGCCGACTGCTCTTCGGCGACTTCCCGGTCGACTTTCCGCTCGACCTCGCGATCGTCGACAGCTACGCGATGGCCGACGGTTGAGCCTCCCCGGCGGCGTCCGAGGTCATCGCAGGGCGACGGCCGCGCCGCGGGCGCTCGGCCGTCGGCGCGAACGCGAGCGTCCGGCCGGATGCCGATACGCGTGCCGTCGTATCGAGCCAGTCGATCGCCGCGCGTGCTCGGGCGGCATCCGCGGCCCCGGCCAGGCGCACCAGTTCGGTGGCCGCCACCGTCGTGCCGGTTGCCTCGTCGACGTCACCGTCGGCTTCGGCCGATGCGAGTCGGTCGGCCCATCGTGCGCGCTCGCCCGTGATGATCGCGCGATCATCGACGTCAGGCAGTGACGCGCCGATCAGCACGCGATCGATCGTCTCGTCCCACGGGTCGGCGCCCGGGGCATCCGTGCCCTCGAGCCAGCCGCGCGCGACCGCGGTTCCCGCCGCGGTGAGCCGGTGCAGCGGGAGTCCGTCCGCCGTCGTCCCGGCCGATTCGGTCAGGCCGGCCTTCGAGGCCCGCTCGAGCGTCGCGTAGCTCTGCCCGACGTTGACGCGTCGGCGTCCGCCGGTTCGCGTCGCGAGCGCCGAATGCAGCTGGAAGCCGTAGGCGGGTCCGGTGAGCAGCAGTGCGAGGAGCGCTTCTCTGACGGCCATCGGCGGCTTCCCTTCCACGCGAGCGAATACCTCACCGAGCATAGTGTTGTCGACGGGGCATGATGCCGAGGCACGGCGAACCGAGGGGAACCCTTGTCAACCCGCCTGATCCGGGGCATAATCGGCGGTGCGGCCGATGCCGCCCACAATCGAACACCGGCCACCCGCCGTTCCGAGGTCGTAGGGGAAGACGCACCTCACGAGAACGGAGATGGAGATGGCAGAGACGGTCGCGCGGACCGCACGCGCCGCGCGGGGTGTGCTGTTCGTGCATTCCTCGCCGCGGGCGCTCTGTCCGCACGTCGAGTGGGCAGCAGGGCGCGCCCTCGGAGTCCCCGTGAACTTCGACTGGCAGGAGCAGCCCGTGCTTCGCGGTGCGCTGCGCGCGGAGTTCTACTGGGAGGGTGACGCCGGATCGGGCGCTCGCATGGCCTCGGCGCTGCGCGGCTGGGAGCAGCTGCGGTTCGAGGTGAGCGAGGACGCGACGCCCGGCAGCGACGGTGCTCGTTGGATGCACACACCAGAGCTCGGCGTCTTCTTCGCGCAGACCGACTCGGCCGGCAACACCGTCGTGCCCGAGGACCGCATCCGCTACGCCATGGAGATGGGCGGGCACGACGCACGGGAACTCCATCGCGAGCTCAGGCTCGCGCTCGGGCAGGCCTGGGACGACGAGCTCGAGCCCTTCCGCCACGCGAGCGACTTCGCCCCCGTCGTCTGGCTGCACCAGGTGGGGTGATACGACCGAGGGCCGGCTGCGGCGCGACGCGGAGGTCGGACGGGGAACCCCGGCAGACGTACGAGCGAAGCAGACGGCCCCATGACGAGAAGGACCCCGGCGCGTCAGCGCCGGGGTCCTTCGATGTCTGGATGTCGCGGACGAGAAGGACCCCGGCGCGTCAGCGCCGGGGTCCTTCGATGCGAGTCGCCGATCAGGCCGAGCGGAACGCGACGACGGCGTTGTGCCCGCCGAACCCGAACGAGTTCGAGATCGCGAGCTGGTCGCCGCTGCCCAGCTCCTGCGTCGCGCCCGAGACGCGGAACGGGACCTCCGGGTCCTGTTCGGTGATGTTGATCGTCGGCGGGGCCACGCGGTCGCGCAGTGCGAGCACGGTGAAGATCGCCTCGAGCGCTCCGGTGCCGCCGAGCAGGTGCCCGGTCGAGGCCTTCGTCGCCGACACGGGGATGTCGTCGACCCGGGCGCCGAACACGGCCTTGAGCGCCTGGTACTCGTTCGGGTCGCCGACGGGCGTCGACGTCGCGTGGGCGTTGATGTGGGTCACCTCGTCGGGCGATGCGCCCGCCTGCTCGAGTGCGAGCCTCACCGCGCGGGCGGCACCGCGGCCCTCGGGGTCGTTCGCCGTGATGTGGTACGAGTCGGCCGTGACGCCGCCGCCGGCGACGTACGCGTAGATCTTCGCGCCGCGCGCCTTGGCGTGCTCCTCGGTCTCGAGGATGAGGACGCCGGCGCCCTCGCCCATGACGAAGCCGTCGCGGTCGATGCTCGTCGGGCGCGATGCCGTCGCCGGGTCGTCGTTGCGCTTCGACAGCGCCTGCATCGAGGCGAACGAGGCGATGGTGATCGGGTGGATCGCCGATTCGGTGCCACCGGCGATGACGACGTCGGCGAGGCCGTCCTGGAGGTGCTCGATGGCGTTGAAGATCGACTCGGTGCTCGATGCGCAGGCGCTCGCGACCGTGGTCGCGAAGGCGCGGGCGCCGAAGTGCAGCGAGAGGTTGCCGGAGGCCGAGTTCGGCATGAGCATGGGCACCGTCATCGGGAGGACCCGTCGCGGGCCCTTCTCGCGCAGCGTGTCCCACGCGTCGAGCAGCGTCCAGACGCCGCCGATGCCGGTGGCGAAGTCGACGCCGAGACGCTCGGGGTCGACCTCGGGGCTGCCTGCGTCGGCCCACGCTTCGAGCGCGGCGACGAGTGCGAGCTGCGACGACGGGTCGAGTCTCTTCGCGACCGGGCGCTCGAGCACGGTGTCGGGCCGCACGAGGGCTTCGGCGGCGAAGGTGACGGGCAGCGAGTACTCGGCCACCCAGTCGTGTTCGAGGGTGCGTGCGCCCGATGCGCCGGCGAGCAGCGCGGCCCAGCTGTCGGGGGCGGTGCCGCCGATCGGCGACGACGCACCGATGCCGGTGACGACGATGTTCTTGGTCATGACGAAAACACTCCGGGGAGGAAGACGAAGGGGACGGATCGAGCGGGCCGGGACGTTGCCGCGGCCCGCTCGTCGCAGCGACTAGGCCTGGGCCTTGACGATGAAGTCGACGGCGTCGCCGACGGTCTTGAGGTTCTTGACCTCCTCGTCGGGGATCTTCACGTCGAACTTCTCCTCGGCGTTGACGACGATCGTCATCATCGAGATCGAGTCGATGTCGAGGTCGTCGGTGAACGACTTGTCCAGCTCAACCGTGTCGGTCGCGATGCCGGTCTCGTCGTTGATGAGCTCGGCCAGGCCGGCAAGCACTTCTTCGGTGGACAATGCCATGGTTCTTCTCCTTGAGGGGTGTCTCGTTTGACCGAGTGACAGTCTAGATGGACAGGGGTCGGCGGTTCAGGGGAGAACCACCACTTGGGCGCCGAACACGAGTCCGGCGCCGAAGCCGATCTGGAGGGCGAGGCCTCCGGAAAGCTCGGGGTGCTCTTCGAGCAGGCGGTGCGTTGCGAGCGGGATCGAAGCGGCCGAGGTGTTGCCGGTCGTCGCGATGTCGCGGGCGATCACCACGGACTCGGGCAGCTTGAGCTGCTTCGCGAACTCGTCGATGATGCGCATGTTCGCCTGGTGCGGGATGAAGGCGGCGAGGTCGGCGCTCGTGACGCCGGCGGCGTCGAGGGCCTGCTTCGCGACCTTCGCCATGTCCCACACCGCCCAGCGGAAGACCGTCTGGCCCTCCTGACGGAGCGTCGGCCACTCGGCCGCGCCGTCACGGAACTCGATGAGGGTGCTGTTCATGCCGACCGCGCCCGCCTTCGAGCCGTCCGAACCCCAGATGGTGCGTGCGATGCCGGGCGTGTCGCTCGGGCCGATGACGGCGGCGCCGGCGCCGTCGCCGAGGAGGAACGAGATGGAGCGGTCGGTCGGGTCGACGACGTCGGAGAGCTTCTCTGCGCCGATGACGAGCGCGTAGTGCGCCGCGCCGGCGCGGATGAGGGCGTCGGCCTGGGCCACCGCGTAGGCATAGCCGGCGCATGCGGCGTTCGTGTCGTAGGCGGCGGCGGGGTTCGCCCCGACCCGATCGGCGACGACCGCAGCCATCGACGGGGTCTGCTGCACGTTCGAGATCGTCGCGATGATGACGAGGTCGACGAGCTCGGGGGCGACGCCCGAGCGTTCGATGGCCTCGGTCGCCGCGGCCGTCGCGAGGTCGAGCGCCGACACGTCGGCGTCGGCGCGGGTGCGGGTCACGATGCCGGTGCGCTGCTGGATCCACTCGTCGGACGAGTCGATCGGGCCGACGAGGTCGTCGTTCGGCACCGCGTTCGCGCCGCGCGCAGCACCGAGTGCGTAGATGCGCGTGTAGGCGGGTCCGTGCGACTGCTGGAGGGTTGGTCTCGTCATGCTCGGCTTTCTCCGTTCGCGGGGGCGGCGGCTCAGGCGGCCTGGTCGATGAGCTCGATGGCGGCGGCGAGGTCGTCGGGAGTCTTCACGGCGACCGTCGGCACGCCCTTGAGGCCGCGCTTGGCGAGACCGACGAGCGCGCCGGCGGGCGCGAGCTCGATGATGCCGGAGACGCCCGCTTCGGCGAACGACTCCATGCAGCGGTCCCAGCGCACGGGCGAGGAGACCTGCCCGACGAGGAGTTCGAGGAACTCGGTGCCGGAGGCGACCGTGCTGCCGTCGCGGTTCGTCCAGATCGGCAGGGCGGGGTCGGCGGGGGAGAGCCGCTCGGCGACCTCGGCGAGGCGCTCGACGGCGGGTCGCATGTACCGGGTGTGGAACGCGCCGGCGACCTGCAGCGGAATGACCCGTGCGCCGGCCGGCGGCTCGGCCTTCAGCTGCTCGAGGGCGTCGACCGCGCCGGCGACGACGATCTGCCCGCCGCCGTTGAAGTTCGCGGGTTCGAGGCCGAGCTCGGCGAGGCGCGCGAGCAGATCGGCCTCGTCGCCGCCGAGCACGGCGCTCATCCCGGTCGGCTCGAGCGCAGCGGCCTCGGCCATCGCGCGGCCGCGCTCGGCAACGAAGCCGATTGCCTCGGTGCCGGTCAGCACGCCGGCCCCGGCGGCCGCCGTGATCTCGCCGACCGAGTGTCCGGCGATCCCGCCGATTCGCTCTGCACGCCCGTCGTCGATCAACGCGTCGAGCGTGAGCAGGCCGGCCGCAACGATGAGCGGCTGCGCGACCGCGGTGTCGCGGATGGTGTCGGCGTCGCTCACCGTGCCGTGCGCGGCCAGGTCGATGCCCGCGGCGGCCGAGAGCGCGTCGAGGCGCTCGGCGAAGCCGGGTTCTGCGAGCCAGGGGGTGAGGAATCCGGGGGTCTGAGAGCCCTGTCCAGGGCAGACGACGACGATCACCACCCCAGTCTGCCAATCACAGGACGAACTGTGGTGTGCACACGCCACAAGCTCTTCGCACAACCGTTGTATCGACTGCACAGCGTCGCGATGCCACGGCCATGCTTGGGCCGGTTCAGGATGGTCGTCGCGGGGCGTGCTCGTGGTCGCTCATCGATCCGATGATGAGCGCCGACTGGAGGATGAGCGCCTCGCGTGCGCCCGTGGCATCCCAGCCGATGACGTCGGAGACGCGCTTCAGCCGGTACCTCACCGTGTTGGGGTGCACGAAGAGCTCCCGGGCGGTCGCCTCGAGCGACCGGCCGTTGTCGAGGTAGCTCCAGAGCGTCGTCAGCAGCTCGGTCGAGTGCGCCTGCAGGGGGCGGTAGATGCGGTGGACGAGCGTCGCACGCGCGAGCGGGTCGCCCGCGAGCGCGCGCTCGGGCAGCAGGTCGTCGGCGTGCACGGGTCGCGGCGCGTGCCGCCACGACCGGGCCACCGCGAACCCGGCGAGCGCCGCCTTCGCGCTCTTCGACGCGTCGACGAGGTTCGGCACGGCGTGCCCGAGCACGAGATGGCCGGGACCGAAGTGCGGCTCGAGCTGCGCCGCGATCTCCATGAACGTGAGGGCGGGCGAGGTGCCGATCGACTCCTCGCCGTCGGGGGAGAGGGGGTCGGCCCGGCCGATCACGAGTACGAGGCGATTGCCCTGCACGCCGATGAGCACGTCGGCGTGCATGTGCCGGGCGGCGCGGCGCACGTGGTCGACGTCGAGCTGCTTCGGCGCCGTGCCGACGAGCACGGCCACCTCGCCGTGCCCGTGCCAGCCGAGGGCGGCGATGCGGCTCGGAAGCTCGTCGTCGGACTCGCCGGAGAGGATGGAATCGACGACGAGGGCCTCGAGCCGGGCGTCCCACAGGCCGCGCGCCTCGGCGGCGCGGGCGTAGACGTCGGCTGCCGCGAACGCGATCTCACGCGAGTACAGCAGGATCGCCTCGCGGAGCGGCTCGCCGCCGTCCTTCACCCGTTCCTCGACGACCTCGACCGTCACCCGGATGAGTTGCAGCGTCTGCTGCAGGCTCACCGACCGCAGGAGCTCCCGCGGCGCGGCGCCGAACACGTCGGCGGCGATCCAGGGCGTCGACCGGGGGTCGTCGAACCACGCGATGAACGACGAGATGCCGGCTTGGGCGACGAGGCCGACAGCGGAACGGCGGCTCGGGGGCATGTCGCCGTACCACGGCAACGTGTCCTCGAGTCGCTTGAGCGTCGCAGTCGCGAGCTCACCCGCGATGGTGCGCAACCACGCGAGCGTCTCCGCCTTCGTCTTCGGCCTCGTCGCCACCTCGCGCCCGCTAGCTCTCGCCGCCGGCCGATCCGGTCGTACCGGCGTTCACGTCGTGCAACCGGTACTTCTCGATCGCCTGGGCCGGCAACGAGCGGTCGACCTCGCCTCGGTCGGCGAGCAGCTCGAGTGTGCGCACGACGACCGACGGGCCGTCGATCTTGAAGAAGCGACGGGCCGCCGCGCGCGTGTCGGAGAAGCCGAAGTCGTCTGCGCCGAGCGTCGCGTACTGACCGGGCACGTAGGCGCGGATCTGGTCGGGCACCGCGTGCGCGTAGTCGGAGACGGCCACGAACGGACCCTGCGCCCCGCCGAGCTTCTGCGTCAGGTACGGGACCTGCCGCTCGGCGTCGGGGTTGAGGAAGTTGTGCTCGTCGGCGGCGACGCCGTTACGGCGGAGCTCGGACCAGCTGGTCACGCTCCAGATGTCCGCCGACACGCCCCAGTCGTCCGCGAGGAGCTGCTGCGCCTCGAGGATCCACGGCACGGCGACACCCGAGGCGAGCAGCTGGGCCTTCGGGCCGGCGGCACCGGACTCCGAGAGGCGGTGGATGCCGCGGACGATGCCGTCGACGTCGACGCCCTCGGGCTCGGCCGGCTGCACGATCGGCTCGTTGTACACCGTGAGGTAGTACATGACGTTCGGGTCGGCGTGCTGGCCGCCGTACATGCGCTCGAGGCCCGAACGCATGATGTGCCCGATCTCGTAGCCGTACGCGGGGTCGTACGAGACGACCGCGGGGTTCGTCGCTGCGAGGAGCGGCGAGTGACCGTCGGCGTGCTGGAGGCCTTCACCCGTGAGCGTCGTGCGACCGGCGGTCGCGCCGATGATGAAGCCGCGCGCCATCTGGTCGCCGGCGGCCCACATCGCGTCGCCCGTGCGCTGGAACCCGAACATCGAGTAGAACACGTAGATCGGGATCAGCGGCTCGCCCTGCGTCGAGTACGACGTGCCCACGTTGGTGAACGCGGCGAGTGCGCCGGCCTCGTTGATGCCGACGTGCACGATCTGCCCCTGCGGGCTCTCCTTGTACGCCAGCAGCAGCTCGCGGTCGACCGACGTGTAGTGCTGGCCGTTCGGGTTGTAGATCTTCGCGGTCGGGAAGAACGCGTCGATGCCGAAGGTGCGCGCCTCGTCGGGGATGATCGGCACGATGCGGTGGCCGAAGTCCTTCGAGCGGATCAGGTCCTTCAGGAGTCGCACGAACGCCATGGTCGTCGCGATCTCCTGCGTGCCCGAGCCCTTCTTCGCGATCGCGTAGGCCGACTCGTCGGGCAACGTGATCTGCGTGTACTTCGCGCGGCGCTCGGGCGTGTAGCCGCCGAGTGCGCGACGCCGCTCGTGCAGGTACTGGATCGCCGGGTCGGTCTCACCCGGGTTGTAGTACGGCGGCAGGTAGGGGTTCTCCTCGAGCTGCGCGTCCGTGATCGGGATGCGCATCGAGTCGCGGAACGTCTTCAGGTTGTCCAGCGTCATCTTCTTCATCTGGTGGGTCGCGTTGCGACCCTCGAAGGCGGGACCGAGTCCGTAGCCCTTGATGGTCTTCGCGAGGATGACGGTGGGCTGGCCCTTGTGCTCGACCGCGGCCTTGAACGCCGCGTACACCTTGCGGTAGTCGTGGCCGCCGCGCTTGAGGCCCCAGATCTCGTCGTCGCTCAGGTCTTTCACGAGCTCGAGGGCGCGGGGGTCGCGGCCGAAGAAGTTCTCCCGCACGTAGGCGCCCGACTCGGCCTTGTACGTCTGGTAGTCGCCGTCGGGGGTGACGTTCATGAGGTTGCGGAGCGCGCCCTCGTGGTCGTTCGCGAGCAGCGAGTCCCACTCGCGACCCCAGATGACCTTGATCACGTTCCAGCCCGCACCGCGGAAGAAGCTCTCGAGCTCCTGGATGATCTTGCCGTTGCCGCGCACCGGGCCGTCGAGCCGCTGGAGGTTGCAGTTGATGACGAACGTGAGGTTGTCGAGGCCCTCGTTCGCGGCGACCTGGAGCTGGCCGCGGCTCTCGACCTCGTCCATCTCGCCGTCGCCCAGGAACGCCCAGACGTGCTGGTCGGAGGCGTCCTTGATGCCGCGGTTGGTGAGGTACTTGTTGAGCTGCGCCTGGTAGATCGCGTTGATCGGGCCGAGACCCATCGACACGGTCGGGAACTGCCAGAACTCGGGCATGAGCCGCGGGTGCGGGTAGCTCGAGAGGCCGTTCGGGGCGTGCGACTTCTCCTGGCGGAAGCCGTCGAGCTGGTCGCTCGAGAGACGGCCCTCGAGGAACGCGCGTGCGTACATGCCGGGGGAGGCGTGACCCTGGTAGAAGACCTGGTCGCCGCCGCCGGGGTGGTCCTGCCCGCGGAAGAAGTGGTTGAAGCCGACCTCGTACAGGGCGGCGCTCGACGCGTAGGTCGAGATGTGCCCGCCGACGCCGATGCCGGGACGCTGCGCGCGGTGCACGAGCATGGCGGCGTTCCAGCGGATCCACGCGCGATAGCGGCGCTCGGTCTCCTCGTCGCCCGGGAACTCCGGCTCGTTCTCGGGCGCGATCGTGTTCAGGTAGTCGGTGGTGGGCACCATCGGCACGCCGAGGTGCAGCTCCTTCGAGCGCTTCAGCAGGCTGAGCATGATCTCACGCGCCCGCTGGTGGCCCTTCTCGGCGACGAGCGAGTCGAGCGACTCCGCCCATTCGTTCGTCTCCTCGGGATCCGAGTCCATCGCCTCGACCGAGTAAGGATCCTGGTCGTTGACAGTCACACTCGACCTCTCTTCTCTGCAGGGATCACCTGCGTGGTGTGGACGTGCGCACGCCGAGGCTGACCGCCTCGCGGTCGCATGGCACCCCGCCATCCTAATGAGTCTCGTCGGGAATCGGGGGCGGTACGATGATGGGCCGTTCCGATCGGAGGTCCCCGTCCATGATCCTCGCCCCTGGTGCCGTCGCGCCCGACTTCGACCTCGTCGACCAGCACGGGCAGACCGTGCGGCTCGCCGACTTCCGCGGCCGGCGACCGGTCGTGCTCGTGTTCTTCCCTCTGGCCTTCTCGGGCATCTGCCAGGGCGAGCTGTGCGAGCTGCGCGACAACTTCGCGATGTTCGCCGACGAGTCGGTCGAGCTCATCGGCGTGTCGGTCGACTCCAAGCACACGCTCCGGGCGTGGAGCGAGGCGCAGGGCTACGGGTTCCGCCTGCTCGCCGACTTCTGGCCGCACGGCGAGGTCGCCGCGGCGTACGGCGCGTTCGACGCCGAGCACGGCGTCGCGGCACGCGCGACCTTCCTCATCGACGACGACGGCGTGGTGGTCGACAGTTTCGCCACGCCGAAGGGCGAGGCGCGTCCGCTCGAGCGGTACCGCGAGGCGCTCGCTTCGCTGCGAAGGGCCGCCTGACCCGGCGGGATGCCGCGCCGCCCGGCCGCTCGGATACGATGAGCCTGCGCCGCGTGCGGCGCGAGGGCCTTTAGCTCAGTTGGTAGAGCGCCACGTTTACACCGTGGATGTCGTCGGTTCGAGCCCGGCAGGGCCCACATGTCGCTGGTCCTCGCCGATGTGCTCGCCGTCACAGAACGCCTCTGGCCCGCGGCCGGCACCGAGGCGTGGGATGCCTCGGGGCTCGTCTCCGGCGCTCTCGACGCGCCCGTGCGGCGGGTGCTGCTGGCCGTCGACGCGGTCGCCGCGACGGTCGACGAAGCCGTGGCCTCCGGCGCCGACCTGCTGATCGCGCACCATCCGCTGCTGCTGCGGGGCGTCACGACGGTCGCAGAGGACCGCTACAAGGGCGCGCTGCTCGCCCGGCTCATCCGCGCCGACTGCGCCCTGCTCGCGGCGCACACGAACGCGGACGTCGTCGCGACCGGCACGAGCGCAGTGCTTGCCGATCGGCTCGGCCTCGCCGAGCAGCGCCCGATCGAGGCATCCGACGACGGTGACACGGGGCTCGGCCGGGTCGGTCGCCTGACCGAGCCGACCACGCTCGGCCGTCTCGCGCAACGCATCGCCGAGCTCCTCCCGGCGACCGCGACCGGCGTGCGTGCTGCCGGCGGATTCGACGACCCGGTCGAGACGGTCGCGGTCTGCGGCGGGGCCGGCGATTCGCTGCTCGGGCACCCTGCGGTACGTGCGGCCGACGTCTACGTCACCGCCGACCTGCGCCACCATCCCGCCTCCGAGGCGCGCGAGCAGGCCGCGCTCGGCGGCGGACCCGCGCTCGTCGACGTCTCGCACTGGGCGAGCGAGTGGCTCTGGCTGGACGTCGCCGCCGCCGAGCTGCGCGCGGCCCTGCCGGGGCTCGAGATCGTCGTGAGCGAGCTGCGCACCGACCCATGGGACTTCCAGGTCGTGCAATGATGACGAGTCCAGCCCAGACCCCCGCGAGGAGCACCACGTGAAGGCCACGCCCGCCGACCAGCAGGAACTGCTGCGGCTCCAGTCGATCGACACCCGCATCCAGCAGCTCGCGCACCGGCTCGGCGTCCTGCCGCAGACCGCGCAGCTCGCCGAGCTCGCCAAGCGCGAGACGGCGGTGCGCGGCACCCGTGCTGAGGCGATCGGCACGCTCGAGGACGCGAAGACGGAGCTCGCCCGGCTCGAGTCCGATGTCGCCGTCGTCGAGGCCCGTATCGCCCGCGACTCGGACCGGCTGCAGCACACCTCGTCGGTGAAGGACGTGCAGGCGCTCGAGGCGGAGCTCGCCTCCCTCGCCAAGCGGCGCGGCGACCTCGAAGACCAGGAGCTCGTCGTGATGGAGCGGGTCGAGGAGGCCGAGGTCGTCGTCTCGAGCATCGACCTGCAGCGCGCCGCCATCGAATCCGAGGTCGCCGAGCTCGAGGCCGAGCGCGATGCCGCAGCGGGCGGCATCACCGTCGAGCGCGAGCAGGCCGAGCGCGATCGGGAGGTCGTCGCGTCGGGCGTCCCCGCCGAACTCCTCGCCTTCTACGAGCAGCGTCGCACGCGCGGCGCCGGCGTCGGCGCGGCCCTCCTGCGCCAGCGCACCTGCGGCGGGTGCACGATGACGCTCACGGGCTCCGACCTCGAGTCGGTGCGTCGGTCCGCGCCCGACGACGTCGTGCAGTGCCCCGAGTGCGACCGCATCCTCGTGCGCACCGACGAGTCGGGGCTCTGACGGTAGACTTCAGGGGCGAGTGGGTCGGCAAGACGGTCGCGTCGCACGGTTCACCCCGTGCGCCGAGGAACGTCCGGGCTCCACAGGGCAGGACGGTGGGTAACACCCACCCGGGGCGACCCGCGAGACAGTGCCACAGAAAGCAGACCGCCTCCCGCGCGAGCGGGCGGTAAGGGTGAAACGGTGGGGTAAGAGCCCACCAGCGGCCGGGGTGACCCGGCCGGCTCGGTAAACCTCGTCCGGAGCAAGGTCAGACAGGGAACCATGGGGCTGCCCGTCCCGTTCCCGGGTAGACCGCTGGAGGGTCACGGCGACGTGGCCCCGAGAGAGATGGCCGTCCAGCCGCGAGACGCAAGGCTCGCGGTGAACAGAACCCGGCGTATCAGCCGGCCCGCTCGCACCACGAGGCGTGGCGCCGACTCCGGTGATCGCGCCGGCGATCGCGGGCGGCGTTGCACCACACGGTCATTTCGCCGCGAGCGACGCGGCCCCGATGATGCCGGCGTTGTTGCGGTGGCGGGCGGGTACGATCGGCGTCTTCAGGTCGAGCAGAGGCAGGAACTGCTCGTGGTGCTTCGACACGCCGCCGCCGACGACGAACAGGTCGGGCGAGAAGATGAACTCGATGTGCGCGTAGAACCGCTGCAGGCGGGCGGCCCACGACGCCCAGTCGAGCGACTCGCGCTCCATCGCGGAGTACGCCGCGCGCTTCTCGGCCTCGGTGCCGTCGAGCTCGATGTGCCCGAGTTCGGTGTTCGGAACCAGCACGCCGTCGTAGAGGAACGCGGACCCGATGCCCGTTCCGAGCGTCGTGAGGATGACGAGCCCATCGGCGTCGACCGCCGCACCGTAGCGCGACTCGGCGTAGCCGGCGGCATCCGCGTCGTTGATGAAGTGGATCTCGCGGCCGAAGGTCTCCTCGAAGAGCTCCTCGGCAGGCAGTCCGATCCACTCGCGCGAGATGTTCGCAGCCGACAGGGTGCGACCGCGCTTGACGATCGCCGGGAAGCAGACGCCGAGCGGCAGCGACTCGTCGAAGTCGGCCGAGAGCCGGTCGAGCAGCTCGGTGGTCGCGGTCAGGATGTCGGCGGGACGGCCGCCCTCGGGCGTCTTGACCTTGATGCGGTCGGAGACGAGGGTGCCCTCGCCGAGGTCGACGACTGCTCCCTTGATACCCGTGCCGCCGATGTCGATGCCGATCGCGAGTTCCGTGGCCATGCGCTCACACTATCGCGGTGCCGTGCGGCGAACGCTCAGGCCGGATGCGTCACGGGAGGGTGAGGATCTCGGCGCCGCGGTCGGTGACGACGAGCGTGTGCTCGAACTGGGCGGTGAGGGAACGGTCGCGGGTGACGACCGTCCAATCGTCGGCCCAGACATCCCATTCGACGGTGCCGAGCGTGAGCATCGGCTCGATGGTGAACACCATGCCCTCCTCGATGACCGTCGTCGCGCTCGGGTCGTCGAAGTGGGGGATCACGAGCCCGGTATGGAACGCCCGGCCCACCCCGTGCCCCGTGTAGTCGCGCACGACGCCGTAGCCGAAACGCCTGGCATACGCCTCGATCGCGCGCCCGATCACGTTCACCTGACGGCCGGGCGCGACGGCGCGGATGCCTCGTGCGAGTGCCTCGCGCGTGCGATCGACGAGCAGCGCGGCCTCCTCGCCGGCGTCGCCGACGAGGAACGTGTGGTTGAGGTCGCCGTGCATGCCGTCGAGGAAGGCGGTGACGTCGAGGTTCACGAGATCGCCGTCGACGAGCACGGTGTCGTCGGGGATGCCGTGGCAGATGACCTCGTTGACCGAGGTGCAGCTCGACTTCGGATAGCCGCGGTAGCCGAGGGTCGACGGGTACGCCCCGTGGCCTGTGACGTACTCGTGCACGATGCGGTCGAGCTCGTCGGTCGTGACGCCCGGGCGGATGGCCGCCGCGGCCTCCTCGATCGCGCCGGCCGCGATGCGGCCGGCGGCCCGGATGCGCTCGACCTCGTCGGGTGCGTACCGGTCGCCGCCCGGGTTCGGGGCGGGTGCACGACGGCCCACGTACTCGGGCCGGGCGATGCCGGCGGGCACGGCGCGCGCCGGTGAGAGTCGTCCGGGGATCAGGTGGCCGGCGGCGTCTTTGGGCATAGGATCAGCCTATGACCGAGGACGTCGAGCACATGTTCTGGTACAACCTCAAGACCGGTGCGGTCGAACAGGGGTTCGTCTCGCAGTCGGTCGACCGGGTCGGCCCCTTCGAGACGCGGGAAGAGGCCGAGCGGGCGCTCGAGATCCTTCGCGCGAACAGTGCGAAGTGGGCCGAGGAGGACGCGGCCGACGACTGATCAGCGGGTCACTCGAACGAGTGCTCCGCGGTCGGATACGCCCCCGACTCGACGTCGGCGCGCCACTCGTTGGCCGCCGCACTGAGCACGCCGGCGAGATCCGCATACTTCTTGACGAACCGCGGCACCCGGCCGGTGGTGAGGCCGGCCCAGTCGGTCCAGACGAGCAGCTGGCCGTCGGTGTGCGGACCGGCGCCGACGCTGATGGTCGGGATGTCGAGGAGCTCGGTGACCTGGCGGGCCGCTTCGGCCGGCACCATCTCGAGCACGACGGCGAACGCGCCGGCATCCTGCACGGCCCGGGCGTCTGCGAGCAGCTGGTCGAGGCCCTCGCCGCGCCCCTGGATGACGTGGCCGCCGAGCCCGTGCTCGCTCTGCGGGGTGTAGCCGATGTGCGCCATCACCGGGATGCCGGCGTTCACGATGCGCCGGATCTGCTTGGCGCTGCGCTCCCCGCCCTCGAGCTTGACGGCGTGCGCCCCGGTCTCCTTCATGAATCGCACGGCGGTGTGCAGTGCGTCCTCGGGGCCGTTCTCGTACGAGCCGAACGGCATGTCGGCGATCACGAAGGCCCGCTTGACCGCCCCGGCGACGGCGCGCGTCAGCGGGATGAGGTCGTCGACCTTGACCGGAAGCGTCGTCTCGTAGCCGAGCACGTTGTTGCCGGCCGAGTCGCCGACGAGCAGGAAGTCGATGCCCGCCTCGTCGAAGATGTGCGCCGTGAGCTGGTCGTAGCTCGTGAGCCCGGTGATCTTGATGCCGTTGCGCTTCGCGTTCTGGAAGTGGCGGGTGCGCACCCGCTTCGGACCGCCGGTCGCGGAGGCGCCGCCGTAGGGGTTCAGCTCCGCCGTGGCGTCGGAGGCCGCGCCGGTCGGGGCGGAGGTGTCGGATGCTGAGGTCTGGGGCTCGCCTGACATGCCGCAATCCTCGCACATCGGCCGAGCCCGATCGGCTGCCGCGAGGCCGCCCTGCGGCGGCCGGTGCCGGTACGCTGGGATCTGCGAGAGAGGGTGTGGATGGATAAGCAGCGCGACTTCGTTCTTCGCACGATCGAGGAGCGGGGGGTCAAGTTCGTCAGGCTCTGGTTCACCGACGTCGTCGGCACCCTGAAGTCGGTCGCGATCGCACCGGCCGAGGTCGAGGGTGCGTTCACCGAGGGCATCGGGTTCGACGGCTCGGCGATCGAGGGCCTGAGCCGCACGTACGAGTCCGACCTGCTGGCCTACCCCGACCCGTCGACGTTCCAGACGCTGCCCTGGCGGGGCGATGTGGACCCGACCGGTCGCATGTTCTGCGACATCACCACGCCCGACGGCGAGCCGGCAGTCGCCGACCCGCGCAACGTGCTGAAGCGCACCCTCGAGCGCGCCGCCGATCGCGGGTTCACCTTCTACACGCATCCCGAGATCGAGTTCTACCTGCTGCGCTCGTCGAAGTTCGGCGACGAGGGGCCGATCCCCGTCGACTCGGCCGGGTACTTCGACAACGTCCCCGGCGGCACGGCGCACGACTTCCGCCGCCGCTCGGTGCGCATGCTCGAAGACCTCGGCATCTCGGTCGAGTTCAGCCACCACGAGGCGGGCCCCGGCCAGAACGAGATCGACCTCCGCTATGCCGACGCCCTCACGACGGCCGACAACATCATGACGTTCCGCACCGTCGTCAAGGAGGTCGCGATCGAGCAGGGCGTCTACGCGACGTTCATGCCGAAGCCCTTCTCGCAGTACCCCGGATCGGGCATGCACACGCACCTGTCGCTCTTCGAGGGCGACACGAACGCGTTCTACGAGCCCGGCGCGCAGTACCAGCTGTCGAAGATCGGTCGTCAGTTCATCGCCGGCCTGCTGCGCCACGCGAACGAGATCTCGGCCGTGACGAACCAGTTCGTGAACTCCTACAAGCGGCTGTGGGGCGGCGACGAGGCACCGAGCTTCATCTGCTGGGGCCACAACAACCGCTCGGCGCTCGTGCGCGTTCCGCTCTACAAGCCGAACAAGGGTCAGAGCGCGCGAGTCGAGTATCGCGCGATCGACTCGGCGGCGAACCCGTACCTCGCCTTCTCCCTGCTGCTCGCAGCCGGCATGAAGGGCATCGAGGAGGGCTACGAGCTGCCGTCCGAGGCGGAGGACGACGTGTGGGCGCTCACCGACAGCGAGCGCCGCGCGCTCGGCTACCATCCGCTGCCGGCGAGCCTCGATCACGCGATCGAGTACATGGAGGGTTCCGAACTCGTCGCCGAGACGCTCGGCGAGCAGGTCTACAACTACGTGCTCGCGAACAAGCGGGCCGAGTGGCGCGACTACCGCTCGCAGGTCACGCCTTTCGAGCTGCACCGCAATCTCGAGATCCTCTGACCGCCGGATGTCTCGACAGGCGCCGACGCTCGGCCGACTCGCACGTGCCGGCTTCGACGACCTCGACCGGGCGTCGACGCGCCTCGGGGAGCTCGCGGCGGCGACCGGGGTCGATGGCGAGGCGCTCCTCGCGGCGCTGGGCGCAGCGGCCGACCCCGACTCGGCGCTGATCGAGTTCCGCCGCCTGCACGACCGGGCGCCTGCGGAGGTCGCCGCGGTGCTCGACGAACCCGCGGCGGCCGAGCGGCTCGCCCGACTGGTGGGCGCATCGCGGGGTCTCGCCGACTTCCTGAACCGCCATCCCGCCGAGATCGCGCTGCTGCAGGCGGTGCCGGCGCCGCCGCCCACGAGCACCGAGGCGCGATCCTCGCTGCTCGCAGCGGTCGACGGACTCGCGCCCGAGCGCGTCGACGATCCCGACGCGCTGGCTGCGGCGATCCGCGTGCGATATCGCCGGCTGCTCGCCGGCGTGGCCGTCTACGACCTCACCCGGCACGACGCGGTCGACGTCGTCGAGTCCGTCTCGGCGGGGCTCGCCGACCTCGCCGGCGCCGCCCTGGACGCCGCCCTCGCCGGTGCACGCCGGATCGTCGCGCGCGACGAGGGCGCCCCCGCCGCGCCCGGCCGGTATCCCGCGGCGGAGGTCGCGGCGACGCGGCTCGCCGTCATCGGCATGGGCAAGGCCGGCGCCCGCGAGCTGAACTACGTGAGCGATGTCGATGTCATCTTCGTCGCCGAATCCGCTGACGAGCAGGCGGTGTCGACTCCGCGCGCCGTCGAGATCGCGACGCGTCTCGCGATGGTGACCATGCGATTGATCGGCGAGCCCGGCATCGAGCCGCCGCTGTGGGAGGTCGATCCGAACCTGCGCCCGGAGGGCAAGGACGGGGCGCTCGTACGCACGCTCGACTCGCACCTCCAGTACTACGAGCGCTGGGCGAAGAGCTGGGAGTTCCAGGCGCTGCTGAAGGCGCGCCCGCTCGCGGGGGACCTCGAACTCGGCGGCCGATACACGGCCGGCGTCGAGCCGATGGTGTGGTCGAGCTCGAGCCGGGAGGGCTTCGTCGAGTCGGTGCAGCGCATGCGCGAGCGGGTCACCGAGCACATCCCGGCCGACGAGGTGGATGTCCAGTTGAAGCTCGGTCCAGGTGGCCTGCGCGACATCGAGTTCACCGTGCAGCTGCTGCAGCTCGTGCACGGCGCGACCGATGATTCGATCCGGCAGGGCGGCACCCTGCTCGCCCTCACGGCCCTCGCCGAGGCAGGATACGTCGGTCGCGAGGAGGCGGGGGAGTTCTCCCGCGACTACCGGGTGCTCCGCGTGCTCGAGCATCGGCTGCAGCTCGAACGCCTTCGACGAACGCACCTGATGCCGCGAGACGCCGACAGCCTGCGCATCCTCGCTCGGGCGTCTGGGCTCGGACGCGACGCCGCCGAGCTGACCCGCGTCTGGCAGTCGACGCGGCAGCGGGTGCGCGGTCTCCACCAGCGCCTCTTCTACCGGCCGCTGCTGTCGGCGGTGGCCGCGCTGCCCGCGTCGGGCCTCGAGCTCACCAGTGCGCAGGCGGAGGCGAGGCTCGCCGCCATCGGGTTCCGCGATCCTCGCGGTGCGCTGGCGCACATCGCCGCGCTGACGTCGGGCCTCTCGCGGCGGGCGACGATCCAGCGACACCTGATGCCCGTGCTCATCTCGTGGTTCGCTGAGGGGACCGATCCCGATTTCGGGCTCCTCTCCTTCCGCCGCCTGAGCGACACGCTCGGGACGACGCACTGGTACCTTCGGCTGCTGCGCGACTCGTCCGACGCGGCGCTTCGGCTCACCCGAGTCCTGTCGGGGTCGCGCTATGCCGCCGAACTCCTCGAGCGCACACCCGAGGCGGTCGCCTGGCTCGAGGACCTCGAGGAGCTTCGACCCCGCTCGCTCGCCGCACTCCAGGACGAGACGCGCGCCGTGCTCCGACGTCACGGCGAGTCCGACGACGCGGCGAAGATCTTCCGCGCCATCCGGCGCCGCGAGATGCTGCGCCTCGCGTTGGCCGGCATCCTCGACGTCACGACCGTCGAAGAGCTCGGGCACGGGCTCACCGATCTCACCGAGAACCACATCGCCGCGCTTGTCGCGGCGATACGGGGCGGCGAGTCCGACGGCATCGAGTTCGCGGTGATCGGCATGGGCCGCTTCGGCGGCCGGGAGCTCGGCATCGGCTCCGATGCCGACATCATCTACGTGTATCGCGCTCAGGGCGCAGAGCCCGATGCAGCGCATTCCCGCGCGCTGCGCATCGTGAGCGAGCTCGTGCGACTCTCAGAGGATGCGCGGCTGCCGTTCGAGCTCGATGCCGACCTCCGGCCCGAGGGGCGCAACGGCGTCGTCGCCCGATCGCTCGACGCCTACCGCGCCTACTACTCGCGCTGGTCGCTCACGTGGGAGGCGCAGGCGCTCCTGCGGGCGCGTGGCGTCGCCGGCGACCGCGCACTGATCGACGACTTCACCGAGCTCGCCGACACCGTCCGCTATCCGAGCGAGATCGGTGAGCAGGAGGTCCGCGAGGTCAAGCGCATCAAGGCGCGCGTCGAGAACGAACGGCTTCCGCAGGGGGCCGACCCGACCCGCCACCTGAAGCTCGGCCGCGGCTCGATCTCCGACGTCGAGTGGTTCGTGCAGCTCGTGCAGCTGCAGCACGGCGCGGAGATCGCGTCGTTGCGCACGACGTCGACGCTCCGCGCGCTCGACGCCTCGACCGAGGCGGGACTCATCGATCGTGCCGATGCCGAGACGCTCCGGGCGGCGTGGGTGTTCGCCTCGCGGGCCCGCTCGGCGCTCACCCTCTGGCTCGACAAGACGACCGACGTGCTGCCCGTCGAACGTTCGCAGCTCGAGGGCGTCGCCCGCATCATGGGCTACCCGGCGGGCTCGGCGACGCAACTCGAGCACGACTACCTGCAACTCACCCGGCGGTCTCGTGCGGTGTTCGAACGGGGCTTCTACGGCCTCGAGCCGAAGCGCGAACCGACCGTCTGACGACGCGAGCAGCGCCGTGCGATCGCACGCCCGCCACGTGGAATCCGAACGGCTTCCTCGGGGTCGGAATGCACGAGAAGGGCCGCCCCGCTTGCGCGGGACGGCCCTTCGTTGGCAGCAGGGGGCTGCGGGTGATCAGACGCCGTAGTAAAGCTCGAACTCGAACGGGTGCGGCCGCTGCGCGAGGGGCTTGAGCTCCTTCTCGCGCTTGTAGTCGATCCAGGTCTCGATGAGCTCCTTCGTGAACACCCCGCCCTCGAGGAGGAAGTCGTGGTCGGCCTCGAGCGCGGCCAGCGCCTCGCCGAGCGATCCCGGCACCTGGGGAATGGCCTTGGCCTCCTCGGGCGGGAGCTCGTAGAGGTCCTTGTCGACCGGCTCGTGCGGCTCGATGCGGTTCTTGATGCCGTCGAGGCCGGCCATGAGCTGCGCGGCGAACGCGAGGTACGGGTTGCCCGAGGCATCCGGCGCGCGGAACTCGATGCGCTTCGCTTTGGGGTTGGTGCCCGTGATCGGGATGCGGATCGACGCCGAGCGGTTGCCCGCCGAGTAGACGAGGTTGACCGGGGCCTCGAAGCCCGGGACGAGGCGGTGGTACGAGTTCACCGTCGGGTTCGTGAAGGCGAGCACAGCGGGGGCGTGCTTGAGGAGGCCACCGATGTACCAGCGCGCGATGTCGCTGAGGCCGCCGTAGCCGGCCTCGTCGTAGAAGAGCGGCTTGCCGTCGTTCCAGAGCGACTGGTGGGTGTGCATGCCCGAGCCGTTGTCGCCGAAGAGGGGCTTCGGCATGAACGTCGCCGTCTTGCCCCACTGCTCGGCGGTGTTCTTGACGATGTACTTGAACTTCAGGATGTCGTCGGCCGCGTGCACCATCGTGTCGAAGCGGTAGTTGATCTCGGCCTGGCCGCCCGTGCCGACCTCGTGGTGCGAACGCTCGAGAATCAGCCCGGCGTCGATGAGCTTCAGGCAGATGTCGTCGCGCAGGTCGGCCTGCTTGTCGACGGGGGAGACCGGGAAGTAGCCGCCCTTGTAGGGGGTCTTGTTGCCGAGGTTACCGCCCTCTTCGGCACGGCCCGAGTTCCAGGCGCCCTCCTCGGAGTCGACCGAGTAGAAGCTCGAGTGCTGGTTCACCTCGTAGCGCACGTCGTCGAAGATGTAGAACTCCGCCTCGGGGGCGAAGAAGGCCGTGTCGGCGATGCCGGTCGAGGCGAGGTACTTCTCGGCCTTCTTCGCGACCTGGCGCGGGTCCTTCGCGTAGATCTCACCGTTGCGGGGGTTGTAGATGTCGAACACCATGACCAGCGTGCGCTCGGCGCGGAACGCGTCGATGTACGCGGTCGACACGTCGGGGATGAGCTGCATGTCGGACTCGTGGATGTTCGCGAACCCGCGGATCGAGGAGCCGTCGAACAGCTGCCCGACGGTGAAGAACTCCTCGTCGACCGTGGAGGCCGGGATGTTGAAGTGCTGCTGCACGCCGGGCAGGTCGGTGAACCGGATGTCGAGGAACTTGACATCGGTCTCTTTGATGAACTTGAGCACTTCGGACGAATCACTGAACATGTGATGATCTCCAGGGGGCGGGTGGAACGGATGGACTTGCACAGCCAACGGCGACGGTATCCGCACGCCGTTTCCCGACCGTGACCGGAATGTTTCGGCCATGTTACGCCCATGCCCGATCGGTAGACTCGTGGGGTGCCCGACGCGAAACCCCAGACCTTCGGAGATCTCGAACCCAGCCGCTGGCCCGGCGAACGACTCGGGCTCCCCGCAGAGGGGAGGGGGTCGGTCGGCCGGGCGGGCCGTCGGATCGCGGCGATCTTCATCGACTGGGCCAGCGCGATGCTCATCTCGCTGCTCTTCACGCCGTACGAATCCGTTGCGTACACGTGGGTGACGCCGCTCGTCTTCGCCGTCCTGCAGATCGTGTTCATCCCGACGATCGGCGGGAGCATCGGGCACCGGCTCCTCGGCATGCACGTCGTCCCGCTCGAGGGCGGCTGGATCGGCCTCTGGCGGCCCGTCGTCCGCACGGCCCTGCTCCTCATCGTCGTGCCGGCGCTCGTGTGGGACTCCGACCAGCGCGGCTTCCACGACAAGGTCGCGGGAACGGTGCTCATCCGGGCGTGACCGGCTCCGAGCCATCCGGCCCGTGAACGACGGAGCGGCACCCGCTTCGTGAAGCGGATGCCGCGTGGTCGGCGTGTGCGCTCAGCGCATCTTGCCGCGCTGGGGCCGAACCTTCATCGGGTCGATGCCCTTGGGAATCGGCAGCGACGTCTGCAGCGAGTTCAGGCGGTTCGTGACGGCGAGCACCTCGGGCTTCGTGAGCGCCTTCTTGGTCTTGCGCAACGTCGACGGAAGCTTGTAGAGCTCGATCGATCCCTCGTCATGGCCGACGGAGATGAGCGTGATCGGCACGTTCGGCAGCACGCGGGAGACCTTGCGCTGCTCGTCGTCGAGCATGCGCTTCGTGCGCGTGGCCGGCCCTTCGCTGATGAGCGCGACCCCGCCGCGGCCGACCGCGCGGTACACCGCGTCCTGCGTCTTGCCGTTGACGGCGACCGGCATCTCGTTGCCGACCCATGCACCGCGCAGGCCGCTGCGCAGCACGGCGCCGACGGCACCCGGCTGCCCGTCGATCTGGGCATAGGCGGCACGCTCGGCACGCCGGCCGAGGACGACGAGTGCGAGCAGAAGGCCGGCGAGCACGCCGGCGACGATCCAGAGGGCGATCGTGAAGCCATTGCCCTCGCTCAGCCAGAGGGCGAGCGCGAGGCCCGCGAGCACCGGCACGAGGAACGCGAGGAGCATCAGCCACTGCGCGGTCGGGTCGTAGCGGCGGGTCATCTGGAAGACCTGCCACATCTGCTTGAGCCGGCCCGGCTCCTTCTGAGCCTTCGATGCGTCCTTCGTGCGTGCCATGGTGTCTAGGATACCGGCGGCCGGAGGCCGCTCGGACCGCGATGGGCGCGGAGCGAGCGGCCCCAGACGAAGACGAGGTCGTCGGGCCGACCGGTCGATCAGCCGACGGCCTGGGCGAAGCCGAGCGACGTGTCGGCGAGGTGGGCGAGGCCGGGCGGGAGTGCTCGGCCCTTCGCGTGCATCGACTGCGCCCACAGCCGTCCGGCGCGGTACGACGAGCGCACGAGCGGCCCCGAGAGCACGCCGAGGAAACCGATCTCCTCCGCTTCCGCCTTGATCTCGAGGAACTCCTCCGGACGCACCCAGCGCGCGACCGGCAGATGGCGCGGGCTCGGCCGCAGATACTGCGTGACCGTGATGATGTCGGTGCCGGCGTCGTGGAGGTCGTGCAGCGCCTGCGTGATCTCTGACCGCTCCTCGCCCATGCCGAGGATGAGGTTGGACTTCGTGATGAGCCCTGCGTCGCGTCCCTGCGTGATCACGTCGAGCGAGCGCTCGTAGCGGAACGCCGGGCGGATGCGCTTGAAGATGCGCGGCACCGTCTCGACGTTGTGCGCGAACACCTCGGGCTCTGCGCCGAAGACCTGCTGCAGCAGCTCGGGCTCGCCGTTGAAATCGGGCACGAGGATCTCGACACCGGTGCCGGGGGACTGCCGGTGGATCTCGCGGATCGTCTCGGCGTAGAGCCAGGCTCCGCCGTCGGGCAGGTCGTCGCGGGCGACGCCCGTGACGGTCGAGTAGCGCAGCTGCATTCGCACGACCGACTCTCCGACGCGGCGCGGCTCGTCGGAGTCGAAGTCGGCCGGCTTGCCGGTGTCGATCTGGCAGAAGTCGCAGCGCCGCGTGCATTGCGAGCCGCCGATGAGGAAGGTGGCCTCGCGGTCCTCCCAGCACTCGTAGATGTTGGGGCAGCCGGCCTCCTGGCAGACCGTGTGCAGTTCCTCGCTCTTCACGAGCGACTGCAGCGCGCGGTATTCGGGACCCATCTTCGCCCGGGTCTTGATCCACTCGGGCTTGCGTTCGATCGGCGTCTGGGCGTTGCGGACTTCGAGGCGCAGCATCCTGCGCCCCTCGGGTGCGGTGGTCATGCGGCCAGCGCCTCCTCGAACTCGTCGCGCAGACGTGCGCCCACGGCGTCGACCAGGTCGGCGGGCGTCACCGTGCGGCCGAGCTCGCGACTGATCGTGGTCACGCCGGCGTCGCGGATTCCGCAGGCGACGATCCGCTCGTACGGCTCGAGCGAGTTCGAGCAGTTGAGGGCGAAGCCGTGCATCGTGACGCCCTCGGCGACACGGATGCCGATCGCGGCGATCTTGTTCTCGAGCCCGGGCGACCCGACCCAGACGCCGGAGCGTCCGTCGACTCGGCGTCCGTCGACGCCGAGCTCCTGGAGGACGTCGATGAGGACGCCCTCGAGTCGGCGCACGTAGCCGACGACGTCGACCGGCTCGGCGAGGTGGATGATCGGATACCCCACGAGCTGGCCGGGACCGTGCCAGGTGATCTTGCCGCCGCGGTCGACGTCGATGACGGGTGTCCCGTCGGTCGGCCGTTCGTCGGGAGCGGTTCGCTTCCCGGCAGTGTAGACGGAGGGGTGCTCCAGGAGGAGGACGGTGTCGGGGCGTTCGCCCGCGACGACCGCGCGATGGACGGCGCGCTGAAGGTCGAGACCCTCGATGTACGGCACGGAGTTGGCGCTTAGCCCCGTGACGACGATGTCGAGCATTCGGCCAGTCTAGGCGACTCGTCCTCCCCAACCGTGGCGGTGCCGCATCGGGGCATCCGATCCGTCGGCTCGATCGCGTGCGCCACGAGCTCCGTGGAGACTGCCGGGATGAGACGTGAAGCGAGAAGCGCGGCCGTGACGGCGGCCACCAGGGCGCAGGGCGCGCCCGTGCCGAGCGACGGCGCCGCGGCAGGTGACGGTCGGGTCGCCGGCTACCGGCTGCTTCGCCGCGTCGCGACCGGGGATCGATCCGAGGTGCACCTCGCGGTCGACGCCGTCGACGGTGCAGGGTCGCCGGCAGGTGCCGACGGTGCGACGGCTCGCAGGCCGGTCGCCGTGAAGGTGTACCGCGATGGGGTCGACGACGATCAGATCGGCACCGAGATCGCGGTGATGGGGGCGGATGCCTCGGGCACGCTGCCGACGCTCGTCGACGTCGCCGTGCTCGATGATCGCCGGCGCGTCCTCGTGCTCGACCGCATCGCCGGGCCGACGCTCGCGCATCTCCTCGGCGAACGGCTGCTCGATCCGGGGGAGGCGACCACGATCCTCGCTCCGCTCGTCGCGGCTGCGGCGGGTCTCGCCGACGCGGGATTCGTGCACACGCGGATGGCGACGAGCGACGTCATGATCGACGAGACCGGGAGGCCGCGTCTCGTCGGCCTCGGGGCCGTGCGTTCGCTCGACGCCGCCGGCGCCGCCGTCGCCCGCACGGAGCTGTTGCGCGAGAGCCACCGGCGACTGGCCGCTCTGATCGAGGAGGTGGCGCGATCGACGCGACAACCGGCAGTGTTCGAGCGCGCGGCTGCGATCGCACGGTCCGGGGCGGAGTCCCGGCCGTTCGCCCGCACCGAAGGCGAGATCGAGCGTGCGCTGTTCGCCGCGGCCACTGCCGCACCCGTGCGAACGAACGTCGGCGCGGCGGCTCGAGGGTCGTTGCCGACGCGGATCGCTCCGTCGCCGTCTGGACCGATGATGTCGACGGCGGGCCCGGTCACGTCGCAGGCGACGCGCGAACGGCAACGCCCCGCTGGAAGCCGGGCGCGTGGATGGCGTGCCACGCTCGGCGAGCTCGCGCAGCTGCCGATACCGGCGGTGGAGCGGGTGGCGCGCTCGGCCGACGCCGACCGTGCCGGTGCCGCCCGACGGAGATGGCGGGAACTCATCGCGGGCCGGCGCCGCCCACTGGTGGTCGGTGCCGCCGCCGGCGGAGCGGCGCTCGTGGTGCTGCTGACCCTCGTGCCGCCGGCGGCGGAGGCCGGCGGCGCGGATCGCGAGACGCTCACCGCGACCGACAGCGCGTCGTCCGGCCGAACCGAAGCGCGCCGGGCCGCAGTGCCGACGGGCGGGACCGGCGGCGCTGACGAGGCGCACGGCACCGAGCGGGACTCCGACGGGCCGGCCGCCGAGGAGGGAGACGCCCTCGTCGATCCGGTGGCGGCGGCGGTGGCGCTGATGACGCGCCGGCAGGAGTGCCTGGCCGCGATCGACGCGGGCTGCCTCGACCAGGTCGACCAGCCGGGCTCGGCGCTCGATCGCTCCGACCGGGAGGCACTCGCCCGGGCACGCGAGGGCGAGGTGCCGGAGGTTCCCGGCTTCGCGCTCGACCAACTCTCCGTGAGCGCCGAAATGGGCGACGCCGTGCTGCTCGAGCTCCCGTACGCCGACCCACAACGCGAACCGGCCTCGCTCCTCGTGATGAGGGGCGAGGCCGGTTGGCGACTGCGGGAACTGTTCGACTAGATGCCGAGGTCGGCCTCGAACGCGCCCTCCTCGAGACGGTCCTTGACTGCCGTCAGGAAGCGGGCGGCGTCGGCGCCGTCGATGATGCGGTGGTCGTACGACAGTGCGAGGTACACCATCGAACGCACGGCGATCGCGTCCGCGCCGTCCTGGCTGACCACGACGGGGCGCTTGACGACGACACCCGTGCCGAGGATGGCCGACTGCGGGAGGAAGACGACCGGCGTGTCGAACAGCGCACCACGCGAACCGGTGTTCGTGAGCGTGAACGTGCCGCCGGCGAGCTCGTCGGGCTTCAGCTGGTTGTTGCGGGTCCGCTCGGCGAGATCGGCGATCTGGGCGGCGAGACCTGCGATGTCGAGCTCACCCGCGTTGCGGATGACCGGGGTGAGCAGGCCGCGCTCCGTGTCGACCGCGATGCTCATGTTCTCCTGGGCCGGGTAGACGATGCTGTCGCCGTCGACCGTGGAGTTGATGATCGGGTACGCCTTGAGCGCCTCCGCCGCGGCGAGGCCGAAGAAGGGCAGGAACGACAGCTTGTTGCCGGTCTTCGCGAGGAACTCGCCCTTGACGCGATCACGCAGGCGCGCGATGCGGGTCACGTCCACCTCGACGACGGTGGTGAGCTGCGCGGTCGAGGTCATCGAGACGACGGCCCGCTCGGCGACGACCTTGCGCAGGCGCGTCATCGGAACGGTCGTGCCGCGGAGCGGTGAGGTCTCGAGCGGCTGACGTGCCGGCGCGGCGGCCGCCGCGGCCGGAGCCGTCTGCGCCGAGATGACGTCCTGCTTGCGGATGCGACCGCCGACGCCCGTGCCGGTGACGTTCGCGAGGTCGACGCCCTGCTCGTTCGCGAGCTTGCGGACGATCGGCGTGACGTAGCCCGACGGACCCGCGTGCGCGCCGGAGGCGGGAGCAGTGGCCGGTGCAGCGGGTGCAGCCGGCGCGGCAGCGGGAGCAGCAGCCGGCGCGGCGGGTGCGGCAGCGGGAGCAGCGGCCGGTGCGGCCGGAGCCGGAGCAGCAGGCGCCGCAGCGGCAGGCGTCGCTGCCGGAACGGCTGGCGGAGCCGCCGGAGCAGCGGGCGCTGCCGGAGCGGCGGGCGCCGCAGCCGGCACCTCGGCAGGTGCCACCGGAGCGGCCGGTGCCGCAGGAGCGGCGGGCTCGGCGGCCGGCGGTGCGGCGACCGGCTCGGGTGCGGCGGCGGGAGCCTCGGGCGCGGCGGGAGCCTCGGCCGGCGCGGGAGCGGCCTCGGGCGCCGCAGCGCCCGAACCGTCACCGATCGTGACGAGCGCGGTGCCGACCTCGACGGTCTCGTCCTCCTGGACGAGGATCGCCTCGATGACACCCGCCACGGGCGACGGGATCTCGGTGTCGACCTTGTCGGTCGAGACCTCGAGCAGCGGCTCGTCGACCTCGACACGGTCGCCGACATTCTTCAGCCAGCGGGTGACCGTGCCCTCAGTGACACTCTCGCCGAGTGCCGGGAGGCTGACGGATTCGCTCATGCGCTTGTCTCCTTCACAGCGTGGGAACGCGTTCTAGCTTATTGCAGTCGTGGGGTCGGGCAGCGGACTCAGATGGCGTGCAGCGGCTTGCCGGCGAGCTTGAGCACAGCCTCGCCGAACGCCTCGCCCTGGGTCGGGTGCGCGTGGATGAAGGGGGCGATGTCCTCGGGGTACGCCTCCCAGTTCACGGCGAGCTGCGCCTCGGCGATGAGTTCGCCGACGCGGCCGCCGATCATGTGGACGCCGACGATGGGGCCGTCGTTCACGCGGACGACCTTGATCGATCCGCCGGTGCCGAGGATGCTCGACTTGCCGTTGCCGGCGAGGTTGTAGTCGAACGAGCTGACCTGGTCGGCGCCGAACTTCTCCGCGGCCTTCGCCTCCGTGTAGCCGATCGAAGCGACCTCGGGCTCGCAGTACGTGATCTTCGGGATGTTGACGTCCTCGACGATGATCGGGCTGAGGCCCGCGATCTCCTCCGCGACGAAGATGCCCTGCTGGTAGCTGCGGTGCGCGAGCTGCAGGCCGGGGACGATGTCGCCCGCGGCGTACACGCCGGGAACGCTCGTCTGGAGGCGCTCGTCGGTGATGACGAAGCCGCGGTCGATCGTGATGCCGACCTCTTCGTAGCCGAGGTTCTGCGTCACGGGGCCGCGTCCGACGGCGACGAGCAGCAGGTCGGCCTCGTAGGTCGTGCCGTTCTCGAGCGTGACGACGACGCCCTGGTCGTTCTGCGTGACGCTCTGGAATCGGACGCCGAGCGAGAAGTCGATGCCGCGCTTGCGGAACGCGCGCTCGAGCTGCTTCGAGACCGACTCCTCTTCATTCGGGACGAGGTGGGGGAGCGCCTCGATGATGGTCACCTCGGCGCCGAACGAGCGCCAGACGCTCGCGAACTCGACGCCGATGACGCCGCCGCCGAGCACGGCGACCTTGTTCGGCACGAAGTCGAGCTCGAGCGCCTGCTCGCTCGTGATGACGCGGCCGCCGATCTCGAGACCGGGCAGCGAGCGCGAGTACGAGCCGGTCGCGAGCAGCACGTTCTTGCCGACGTAGCGGTCGTCGCCGACCTGGACGGTGTTCGCGGAGACGAGGCGGCCCTCACCCTCGACGACGAGGATGCCGCGCGCCTTGAGGAGACCCTGGAGGCCCTTCCACTTGCTCGAGACGATGCCCTCGCGGTAGGCGGTGACGCCGCCCATGTCGATGCCCTCGAACGCGGCCTTCACGCCGTACTTCGCGGACTCCTTCGAGACCTCGGCGACCTCGGCCGCGTGCAGGAGCGCCTTCGTGGGGATGCATCCGCGGTGCAGACACGTGCCGCCGAGCTTGTCTTTCTCGATCACCACGGCGGTGAGGCCGAGTTCGACGGCGCGGATCGCTGCGGCATAGCCCGCGCTGCCCCCGCCGAGGACGACAATGTCAAAGTTCTGCTCGGACAACCGCAATCTCCCTTGCGCACCTGATCTGCGACACGGACTGCCACGGGCGTGTCGCCCAGGCAGGCGTTCGGGCGACGTTCTCGCCCTGAACGACCTTACTACTTGGCGGAGAGCTCCTCGCCCAGACGGACGAGGGTGCGCACGGCCGCCCCGGTCGCTCCCGTCCCGGTGAAGCCCCAGCCCGCGCCGGAGTTGTGCGAAGGGCCGGCGATGTCGAGGTGCGCCCAGGGAATCCGCTCCTCGGTGCCCTTGCGCGTGCCGACGAACTCCTGCAGGAAGACGCCGGCGAGCAGCATGCCGGGCACGGTCTGGCCGAGCTTCGTGTTGGTGAGGTCGGCGACGTCGGACTTCAGCATCGGCATGAGGTCCTTGGGCAGCGGCATCGGCCAGACGGCCTCGTCGACGTGGTCCGCCGCGGACCGGACGCGTGCCACGAGCTCGTCGTCGCCGAGCAGGCCGGAGATGCGCCCGCCGAGCGCGACCATCTGCGCACCGGTGAGGGTCGCGACGTCGACGATCGCGTCGGGCTGCTCCTCGCTCGCGGCCACGAGGCCGTCGGCGAGCACGAGCCGCCCCTCGGCGTCGGTGTTGAGCACCTCGACGGTCTTGCCGCCGCGGATGCGGAGCACGTCGTTGGGCCGGGTCGCGGTACCCGAGGGCAGGTTCTCGGCGAGGCACAGCCAGCCGGTCACGCGGATGGGCAGTCCGAGCTCGGCGAACGCGATCATCGCGGAGAGCACGGCGGCGGCGCCGGCCATGTCGGTCTTCATGCCCACCATGGAGAGCATCGGCTTCAGCGAGAGGCCGCCCGAATCGAACGTGATGCCCTTGCCCACGAGCGCGAGGTGGGCGGATGCCTCGGCCGGAGCCCATTCGAGGCGCACGAGGCGCGGCCCGCGGCTGGAGCCCTGGCCGACGCCGAGGATCCCGCCGAAGCCGTCGGCGGCGAGCGCCCGCTCGTCCCAGACCGTCGCCGTCACGCCGACCTCGGCGGCCGCGGCGACGGCGAGCTCGGCGAAGCTCGCCGGGAAGAGCTCCGAGGGCGACGTGTTCACAAGGTCCTTCGTGCGTGCCACGGCGGCGACGACGGAGCGGAGCCGGTCGAGTCCCACCGCCTCGGCGCCGAGTTCGGAGTGCAGGTCGATGCGCGTGACCCGCGGCTTCGCCTCGCTGCGGTACTCGTCGAAGGCGTAGGCGCCGAGCGCGGCGCCCTCGAGCAGTGCGGCGACGGCGTCGGCGTCGCCCAGCGCGACTGCGACGGCCACCGATTCGGCCTTGCCGAGGCGACGCACGGCGGCACCCGCGGCGAGGCGCAGGCTCGAGGCATCCGCTCGGTCGCCCACCCCGGCCACCGCGATGACGCGCGGCCCGCCGTCGGCGCCCGGGAGCCGGGTCAGCTCCTCCGCCGCGCCGGTCGCGCCGAGCGCGACGATCTGCGGGCGCACCCAGTCGAAGCCCTCGGGCGTGAGGAGCTCGACGCCGTCGGCCCCCTGCCTGGCGACGAGGAGCACGACGTCGGCGTCGGCGGAGGCGGCGGTGGAGTCGATCACGGAGAGCGCGGGAACGGTCATGGCTCCAGATGTTACGTGTTCGCTCTGGGCATGCACGGCGCGGCTCCGTCGGCGGCGGGTCGCCGGCACCGCGTCAGTAGGCTGGAAACATGCGCGATCCACGTTCCCTGTACGAGCTGAACGTCGACGTGTCGGTGCCGCCGGGGCTCCCGCTCGTCGCCGGGCTCACCGGCTTCGCCGACGCCGGCGGGGCGGTCGCGCAAACGACCGAGTACCTGCGCGAGACGCTCGAGACGACATCGATCGCGACCTTCGACGTCGACGAGCTCCTCGACTACCGTGCTCGGCGACCGATCATGCTCTTCGAGGGCGACCACTTCACCGAGTACACGCCTCCGCGGCTCGAGCTCGAGCTCGCGCGCGACGAGCTCGGCCGGCCCTTCCTGCTGCTCACCGGCTTCGAACCCGATTTCAAGTGGGAGTGGTTCACGGCGGCCGTGCTGCAGCTCATCGACGAACTGCAGGTGGCGTCGACGACCTGGGTGAACTCGATTCCGATGCCGGTGCCGCACACGCGCCCGATCCGGGTGACCGTGAGCGGCAACCGGGACGAGCTCATCGACACGATGTCCGTCTGGCGTCCGACGACCCAGGTGCCGGGCAACGCGCTGCACCTCGTCGAGTACCGGCTCGTCGAGCTCGGGCATCCGACGACGGGCTTCGTGCTGCTCATCCCGCACTACCTCGCGGACACCGAGTATCCGTCGGCCGCGATCGCCGCCCTCGAGGCGATCAGTGCCGCGACGGGTCGCATCTTCCCGACCGACGCGCTCCGCGAGCAGGGGCGCGACTTCATCGCACGAATCGACGAGCAGGTCGCCGAGAACGGCGAGCTCGCGAAGCTCGTGGGCACCCTCGAGGGGCGGCATGACGCCTACATGGAGGGCACGACCCTGCGATCCCCGCTCACCGACGAGGACGGCGAACTGCCGAGCGCCGACGAGATCGCGGCAGAGCTCGAGAAGTTCCTGGCCTTCCGTCGGTCGCGCGACGACGAACCCCCGCGAGGCGCCTGAACGCGAGGACCGTCCGATCCGGGGAATGGCGGGTGGCCCGCCGACGTTGTCTGTGGATGTGCGGCGGGGCGTCGGGCGTGCGCGTCGATCGTTCAGGACCTGTATAATTAAGGCAGGACCCGTTCGGGTTCGCGGGCACGATCGAGACCGTGCCATCCACGCGGACTTGACATGGGTCCTCATAGTGTCCGAAAACGACCGGACCGAATGCACGAGCCGCGCCTTCCGAGAGGGCACACGCCGCGCGACGGTAGGAGAGGTTCAAACGTATGGCAACGACGAAGGCGAAGGCCGAGGCCGAGGCTGAGAAGCCGGCCGCGAAGCGCCAGACCGCCGCGAAGTCGACTGCGAGCAAGGCGCCTGCGAAGGCGCCCGCCGCGAAGGCGGCTGCGAAGACCACGACGGCGTCGAAGACGCCTCGCACGAGCACGGCCAAGAGCGCCGCGAAGCCCCGCACCAAGGCGAAGGGCAAGGCCGCCGACGACGAAGAGGACGACGAGGTCGACCCCGCCGACCTCGAGGTGGTCGAGACCGACGCCGCCGAGGGGGCCCACGACGAGGCGACCGACGAGGACGACGACGCGAAGCCCGTCGCCATCGAACCGCACCCGACGGGTGCGCTCGTGCTGCGCGCCTCCGACGACGAAGACGAGGTGCCGGTCTACTCGTCCACCATCACGGGCGCGACGGCCGACCCGGTCAAGGACTACCTCAAGCAGATCGGCAAGGTCGCGCTCCTGAACGCGGCCGAAGAGGTCGAGCTCGCGATGCGCATCGAGGCGGGACTCTTCGCCGAGGAGAAGCTGTCGCAGATGAGCGACACCGAGAAGCGGTCGCAGCTCGGTCGCGAGCTGCAGTGGGTCGCGAAGGACGGCCAGCGCGCCAAGAGCCACCTGCTCGGCGCCAACCTGCGCCTGGTCGTCTCGCTCGCGAAGCGCTACACGGGTCGAGGCATGCAGTTCCTCGACCTCATCCAGGAGGGCAACCTCGGTCTCATCCGCGCGGTCGAGAAGTTCGACTACACCAAGGGCTTCAAGTTCTCGACCTACGCCACGTGGTGGATCCGCCAGGCGATCACGCGCGCGATGGCCGACCAGGCCCGCACCATCCGCATTCCCGTGCACATGGTCGAGGTCATCAACAAGCTCGCCCGCGTGCAGCGCCAGATGCTGCAGGACCTCGGGCGCGAGCCCACGCCCGAAGAGCTGAGCCGCGAACTCGACATGACCCCCGAGAAGGTCATCGAGGTGCAGAAGTACGGCCGCGAGCCGATCTCGCTGCACACGCCGCTCGGTGAGGACGGCG
Organism: Agromyces sp. NPDC127015; assembly: GCF_042725165.1. Lineage (NCBI taxonomy): Bacteria > Bacillati > Actinomycetota > Actinomycetes > Micrococcales > Microbacteriaceae > Agromyces > Agromyces sp. NPDC127015. The sequence goes on from NZ_JBHXDI010000001.1 coordinate 843,301, forward strand.
ACAGCGAGTTCGGCGACCTGATCGAAGACACCGAGGCGGTCGTGCCGGCCGACGCCGTGGGCTTCACGATGCTGCAGAAGCAGCTCGAGTCGCTCCTCGACTCCCTGAGCGAGCGCGAGGCGGGCGTCATCCGGATGCGCTTCGGCCTCGGCGACGGCATGCCGAAGACCCTCGACCAGATCGGCGACACGTTCGGCGTGACCCGCGAGCGCATCCGCCAGATCGAGTCGAAGACGATGGCGAAGCTCCGCCACCCCTCGCGGTCGCAGTCGCTGCGCGACTACCTCGAGTAGGCCGCCGGTGCGCGCTGGATCCCTGCGTTATGGGCCGGCGATCCTCGTCGGCAGACTCACCAGATTCGCCGCCCGGCTGCGCAAGCCGGGCGGCGGCTCTGCCGTTCCCGGTCTGGTCGTGAACCGGATCGCGCCGAACTACTTGAAGCGCACCCTGTCGGGTTTCCCGCAGGGGCTCGTCGTGGTCTCCGGATCGGCGGGCAAGTCGACGACGACGAAGATGCTCGTCGCGATCCTCCGCGAGCACGGCGTCGACGTGTTCACCAACCCGTCGACCGCGAACATCAGCCAGGGGCTGACCTCGGCGCTGCTCGAGCAGGCCGACTGGCGGGGCCGGGTGCCGGGCGAGGTCGCCGTCCTCGAGATGGACGAGGGCCACGGCGCGCTCGTCATGCAGGGCGTCGATGCGCGCGTCGTCTGCCTGACGAACGTGATGGTCGACCAGATCGACCGGTTCCACGACTCCGAGATGGTCGCGGGCATGCTCGGCCGGATCGCCGCCCGGGCGGGGGAGTCGGTCGTCGTGAACGCCGACGACGCCTACCTCGAGCGGCTCGCCGAGAAGGTCGGGCCGGATGTCTCGGTGCGACGCTTCGGCGTCTCGCAATCGGTCCTCGACGCGGCGCCGCGGGGGCTCGGCTACACCGAGACGTCGACGACGCGTCTCGACCCCGCCGCAGGAGTCGTGATCGACTCGGTCGAGGGTCGCACGACCACGCTCCTCGACGAAGGTCGTCGGGTCGTCGCCGGGCTGCCGGCACGCGGAACGCATTACGCGGTCGACGCCGCGGCAGCGTACTCGACGGCGAAGGCCGTGCTCGGCGAACGCTTCTCGGGCGAGACCGCGGCGCGAGCGCTCGACGCGATCCCCGCCGTGTTCGGCCGGGGCGAGCGAGTGACCGTGCGAGGACAGGAGGTCGAGTTCGTGCTCGTGCAGAACCCTGCGAGCTACCAGCTCAACGTGGACAGCATCGAACCCGGCACGAGCGACATCCTCTTCGCGATCGGGTCCGACGTCCGTGATCCGTCGTACTTCTGGCCGGCGGACGCGTCGTCGCTCCGACGGGTTGCGATCGTCAGCGGATCGAAGGCGGCAGAGGCCGCGCTCATGCTCGCCTACGACGGCGTCGGCATCGATCGCATCGAGCCCGACCTGGCGCGCGCGCTCGACGACTTCCTCGCTGCACCCGCGCCGACCGCCGGCGTGAAGACGATCGTCTTCTCGGCCGACTCGATGCGCCGCACGAGGGCGCACCTCGGATTGACGGGTACCGAATGAGCTTCACGATCGTCTCGCTGCTGCCGACGCTGCAGAACACCAACGGGGACGCGCAGAACGCGCAGGTGCTCGCGATGCGCGCGCGGTGGGCGGGCCTGGAGGCCGACGTCCGTGCCGTCGACGATGCCGCCGTGCTGCCCGACCGCGTCGACGCGGTCGTGCTCGGCTCCGGCAGCGACGCCTCGCTCGAGGCGAGCCGCGAACGGCTCCTCGGACTCCACGACGAACTCCGGCGGTGGGGCACCGAGGGCGTACCGATCCTCGGCGTCGGCACCGGCTGGGAGTTGCTCAGCTGGGGCATCGAGACCGGGGACGGTCGCAGCATCGAGGGACTCGGCATCCTCCCGGGGCGGGCCGTGCCGCGTGCCGAGCGCGTCACGGGCGACCTCGTCGTGCGCTCACCCGCGTTCGGCATGCTCGTCGGCTTCGAGAACCATGCGCGCGACTACATCGGGGCCGAGGGCTCGCCCCTCGGCCGCGTGCTCGCGGGTGGCGGCAACGGCCGCGACTCCGGACAGGAGGGCGTGGTCATGGGCTCGGTGTTCGGCACCCACCTGCACGGCCCCGTGCTCGCGAAGAACCCGGCCTTCGCCGATCGCCTGCTGACGATCATGGCCGAGCGCGCGGGGGTCGACTACACGCCCGGGGGGCGCTCCGAGGAGGTCGACGGCTACGCGGCCGCGGCACGCTCGGTGCAAGCACGCGCCGCCGGCGTCGAGGCGCCCGACGCTTGAGCGTTCGGCGGCTGCCACCGCCCCGCAACGAAGCAACGCCCCGGTCCTGCCGGGGCGTTGCTCGTGTCGTGCGTCAGGTCGTCAGTTGCGGTCGTCGGCGAGGAGGCGATCGCTCTCGTCGTGCCAGCTCTGTGCGATCTGCGAGAGCTTCTCCTGGTGCTTGCGGCCGTGGTGGGCGCAGAACAGCAGTTCGCCGCTCGCAACGACGACGCGGATGTAGGCCTGGGCGCCGCAGGCGTCGCAGCGGTCGAGCGCCGTGAGCTCGTAGGGGGTCTCGACTTCGACCGCACCGGTGGTTTCGGTGTACTGGGTCATGGCTCCTCCTCCGTCGCTCATGCTCGATCTTCCGTTCATCAATGAAAACACGCGTAGCAGCGGGGGACTTCCGTTCCGCCGGGCATTTCGCTCAGCGCGTAGCGCCTGCACTCCGGTGTCGGCCGCGCTCACTAGGCTTGTTCGACGTGAGCTCCGACTATTCCGCCCGCCATCTCTCCGTCCTCGAAGGGCTCGAGGCGGTGCGCAAGCGCCCCGGCATGTACATCGGCTCGACCGATTCGCGCGGCCTCATGCACTGCCTCTGGGAGATCATTGACAACTCGGTCGATGAGGCGCTCGCCGGTCACGGCACCGAGATCGGCGTCCTGCTCCACCCCGACGGCAGCGTGGAGGTGCGCGACCGGGCACGAGGCATCCCCGTCGACGTCGAACCCAAGACGGGGCTCACCGGCGTCGAGGTCGTCTTCACCAAGCTGCACGCCGGCGGCAAGTTCGGGTCGGGGTCGTACGCGGCCTCGGGCGGCCTGCACGGCGTCGGCGCTTCGGTCGTGAACGCCCTGAGCGAGCGACTCGATGTCGAGGTCGACCGCGACGGCAAGACGTACGCGATGTCCTTCCACCGCGGTGAGCCGGGCGTCTTCGCCGATTCGGGTTCGCCCTCGCCCGAAGCGCCGTTCACCCCCTTCGAGAAGCAGAGCGAGCTGCGCGTGGTGGGCAAGGTCGCCAAGGGCGTGACCGGCACGCGCATCCGGTACTGGGCCGACCGCCAGATCTTCACAAAGGGCGCCGAGTTCCAGACCGACGAGCTGCTCGGCCGGGCACGGCAGACGGCGTTCCTCGTGCCGGGACTCGCGATCGACGTCACCGACGAGCGCGGCGAGACGCCGCACACCACGTCCTTCCAGTTCGAGGGCGGCATCTCAGAGTTCGTCGAGCACCTCTCGCCCGACTCGCCCATCACCGACATCTGGCGCCTGACCGGCTCCGGTCACTTCACCGAGACCGTGCCCGTCCTGAGCGAGACGGGGGCGATGGCGCCGACCGAGCTCTCCCGCGAGTGCGAGGTCGACATCGCACTGCGGTGGGGCACGGGCTACGAGACCGTCATGCGTTCGTTCGTGAACATCATCGCCACGCCGAAGGGCGGCACGCACCAGGCCGGATTCGACCAGGGCCTGCTGAAGTTCCTGCGGCAGCAGGTCGAGCAGAACGCACGCCGGCTCAAGGCGGGCAACGACAAGCTCGAGAAGGACGACGTGCTCGCCGGTCTCACCGCCGTGATCACGGTGCGCCTTCCCGAGCCGCAGTTCGAGGGCCAGACGAAAGAGGTGCTCGGCACGCCCGCCGTGCGCAGCATCGTCTCGAACGTGCTCACGAAGGAGCTGAAGGAGCGCTTCGCGTCGACGAAGCGCGACGACAAGACGCAGTCGGCGCTGCTGCTCGACAAGGTCGTCGCCGAGATGAAGTCGCGCATCTCCGCACGCGCCCACAAGGAGACGCAGCGGCGCAAGAACGCGCTCGAGAGCTCGTCGCTGCCGGCCAAGCTCGTCGACTGCCGCTCCAACGACGTCGCCCACTCGGAGCTCTTCATCGTCGAGGGCGACTCGGCGCTCGGCACCGCGAAGCTCGCGCGCGACAGCGAGCACCAGGCGCTGCTGCCCATCCGAGGCAAGATCCTGAACGTGCAGAAGGCGAGCGTGGCCGACATGCTCGGCAACGCCGAGTGCGCGTCGATCATCCAGGTGATCGGCGCCGGCTCTGGACGCAGCTTCGATCTCTCGCAGGCCCGCTACGGCAAGGTCATCCTGATGGCCGACGCCGACGTCGACGGCGCGCACATCCGCACGCTGCTGCTCACGCTCTTCTTCCGCTACATGCGCCCGATGATCGAAGAGGGTCGTGTGTTCGCCGCGGTGCCGCCGCTGCACCGGGTGGTGGTGATGAACCCCGGCTCGAAGCCCAACGAGACGATCTACACGTACTCCGAAGCGGAGCTCGCCGGCGTGCTCGCCGGGCTCGACAAGCAGAAGAAGCGCTACCAGGACCCGATCCAGCGCTACAAGGGACTCGGTGAGATGGACGCCGATCAGCTCGCCACCACGACGATGGACCGTCGGCACCGCACGCTGCGACGGGTGGGCATCGGCGACGCCGAGAACGCGGGTCGTGTGTTCGAGCTCCTCATGGGCAACGACGTCGCGCCGCGCAAGGAATTCATCATCGAGAGCTCCGACGCCCTCGAGCGGGACCGCATCGACGCCTGATCGTCCGTCCTGACCCGCCTCCGGTCAACGCCGGAGGCGGGGTGTCGTGCGATCGCCGGCGCATCGGTGTCGACCAGCGCCGAACACGCCGTGACCGACTCGCCGGGTCACCCCGGCGGCGCGAATCGGATCGGCCGGGACGGCCGACCGCTGACCGCGGCGATCAGCCGATCCGCCGGCCGACCGCGCCGATGACCGCGCCGAGCGCCTGCCCCGAGGCGTCCCGTTTCGCACCGGAATCGGGCAGGTCGCGCGACGAGCCGTCCGTGCCGACGGCCAAGGCGGGCGAAACGCCGACCCACGCGAGGTGCAGTGCGTCCTCGCCCTTGAGGAACCGCTGCGCGCGCACACCGCCCGTCGCCCGGCCCTTCGCGGGGAACTCGCCGAAGTCGCTCACCTTCGCGCTGCCGGGGTCGGTGCCGAGCAAGGTGTCGCTCGAGGCGGCGACGGTGACGACGACGGTCGCCTCGGCGGAGACCGCGGGCACGCTCGTGAAGTGGATGACGTGCGCACCACTGCCGAGGTTGATGCCGGCCATGCCGCCGGCAGGACAGCCCTGCGGGCGCACCGACGCAGCCGGGAACCGCAGCAGTTGCGCATCGGAAGCCACGAACACGAGTTCGTCGGTCTCGTCGCCCTGCACGGCGCCGACGACCTCGTCGCCCGCCTTGAGCCCGATCACCTCGAACTCGGGCTTGCTCGGATAGGCCCCCGTCGCGACGCGCTTGACGACGCCCTGCTTCGTGCCGAGCGCGATCGAGCGGTCGGCGTCGAGCGAGACGATGGCGAGGACGCGCTCGTCGCGGTTCGGCAGGGCGAGGTAGTCGCCGATCTTCACGCCGGCGCCGAGCTGCACCGAGGTCGGCGGCAGCATCGGCAGGTCGACCGGCGTGAACCGGATGAGGCGGCCGAGGCTCGTCACCGCGCCGATCTCGGAACGGCTCGTCGTGTCGAGCGACGAACGGATCGCGTCGTGCTTGCTGCGCCGGGCAGGCGGGGAGATCGACGGGGGGCCGTCGGGACCCTCGGGAAGGTCCACGCGGGCGATGCGCCCCGTCGCCGAGAGGAAGACGCGGCACGGCACGTCGGCCACCTCGAGGACGGCCGCGGCGCGCTTCGCGGCAGCTCCCGCGATCGACGGCCGGGCATCGGTGAGGAGCGTGCGGCGAGGGGTGCCGAACCGCTCGGCGACCTCGGCGAGCTCGTCGGAGACGAGCGCCTCGATGCGGTGGCGGCTCGCGAGCAGCGTCTCGAGCTCCTCGATCTCGGCGCGGAGCCGGTCGCGCTCGGCCTCGAGCTCGATGCGGGAGAACTTCGTGAGCCGGCGCAGCTGCAGCTCGAGGATGTACTCGGCCTGCACCTGGCTGAGGTCGAACACCTCCATCAGGCGGGTGCGAGCAGCCGCGGTGTCGTCGCTCGAGCGGATGACCTGGATGACCTCGTCGATGTCGAGGATCGCGATGAGCAGGCCGTCGACGAGGTGCAGGCGCTCACGGCGACGTGCCAGCCGGTACTCCGACCGCCGGGTGACGACCGCGATGCGGTGGCCGACGTACACCTGCAGGAGTTCGCGGAGGCCGAGCGTCTGGGGCCCGCCGTCGACGAGTGCGACGTTGTTGATGTTGAACGAGTCCTCGAGGGGCGTGAGCCGGTAGAGCTGTTCGAGCACCGCATCGGGGCTGAAGCCGGTCTTGATGCCGATGACGAGTCGCAGGCCGTTCGCCCGGTCGGTGAGATCGGTGACGTCGGAGATACCGTTGATCTTCTTGGCGTTCACGCCGTCTTTGATCTTCTCGATGACCTTCTCGGGGCCGACGAGATAGGGGAGCTCGGTGACGACGAGCCCCGTCTTGCGCGCCGTCAGCTGCTCGACCGAGACCTTCGCACGGGTCTTGAAGCTGCCGCGGCCGGTCGCATACGCGTCTTTGATGCCGGAGAGGCCGACGATGGTGCCGCCGGTCGGCAGGTCGGGGCCCGGCACGAACTCCATGAGCTCGTCGAGCGTCGCGTTCGGATGCGCGATGAGATGACGCGCCGCGCCGACGACCTCGATCAGGTTGTGCGGCGCCATGTTCGTCGCCATGCCGACGGCGATGCCGCTGGCGCCGTTCACGAGCAGGTTCGGGTACGCGCTCGGCAGCACCTCGGGCTGCGTGAGCTGGTTGTCGTAGTTCGGCACGAAGTCGACGACGTCCTCGTCGAGTCCCTCGGCCATCGCGAGCGCGGGGGAGGCGAGCCGGGCCTCGGTGTACCGCGGGGCCGCGGGGCCGTCGTCGAGCGAACCGAAGTTGCCGTGGCCGTCGACGAGCGGCACCCGGAGCGTGAACGGCTGCGCCATGCGCACGAGCGCGTCGTAGATCGCCGTATCACCGTGCGGGTGGAGCTTGCCCATCACCTCGCCGACCACTCGGGCCGACTTCACGTGGCCCTTGTCGGGCCGGAGGCCCATCTCGGTCATCTGGTAGATGATGCGACGCTGCACGGGCTTGAGTCCGTCACGGGCGTCGGGAAGCGCGCGCGAGTAGATCACCGAGTAGGCGTACTCGAGGAACGAGCCCTGCATCTCGGTGGCGACGTCGACGTCTTCGATGCGCTCGACGATCGGGTCGTCGGCTGGCTGCGATTTGGCTCGGGTCATCCGTGTTCTCTGTGCCGTGCGTGCCGAGCACGCGGTGGAACGGGGGCGCGCCCTGCCTATGCCAGACTGGGCGCGATGTCTGCCATGCTACCGGTGCCCGCCGACACGCCTCCGCACCTCACCGAGGTGCTCGAGAGTTGCCTCGCGAGCCTCTCGGGCGAGGCGAACCCGCTGGGCTTCCCGGCGTCGCGCAGCGCGGTGGTGCTGCTCGTCGACGGGCTCGGCGCCGCGAACCTCCGGGGCCGCGCCGGTCACGCCCGCTTCCTCGCATCGCGGTTCGGCAAGCGGGATGTCGCGCGCACCGTCTTCCCGTCGACGACGGCGGCGGCGCTCGCGAGCCTCACGACGGCTGCGCGTCCCGGCGAGCACGGCCTCGTCGGCTACCGCACGCTCGACGGGGCGAACGATCGCCTCGTGAACCAGCTGAACGGCTGGGACGACCGGATGCGACCGGAGACCTGGCAACGACGGGGCACGGTCTTCGAGGCGGCAGGGGAGCGAGGGGTCGACGCCGTCGCGATCGGCGCACCCCGGTACGTCGACTCGGGATTCACGCGCGCAGTGCTGCGCGGAGCCCGTTACGTGGCCGGCGCGTCGATCTCCGATCGCTTCTCCGCTGCGCTCGACGTGCTCTCGTCCGGCGAACCGGCGCTCGTCTACCTCTACGTGCCCGAACTCGACCAGGCCGCGCACGCGCACGGCTGGGAGTCCGACCGCTGGCTCGGGCTCCTCGAACAGCTCGACGCCGAGGCGGCGTCGTTCGAGAAGCGGATGCCTCGTGGCACGGGCCTCGTCGTCACGGCGGACCACGGCGTGGTCGACGTTCCCGCGCACCGGCACGTGTTCGTGGACGCCAGGCCGGCGCTCGTCGACGGCGTACGGCACGTCGGCGGCGAGCCGCGCTGCCTGCAGCTCTACTTCGAACCCGGCCTCGACGAACCCGAGCGTGCGTCGGTCGTCGCAGCGTGGCGTGAAGCGGAGTCGCGCCGGGCATGGGTCATGACCCGCGCCGAGGCGATCGGGGCGCGGCTCTTCGGCGACGTCGACCCCGTGGTCGCACCGCGCATCGGCGACCTGCTGGTCGCGGCGCGGGCCGGCATCGCCTACTACGACGCCCGACTCGCCGACCGGCAGGCCGAGAAGATGATCGGGCAGCACGGTTCGCTCACCGACGAGGAGATGCGCGTGCCGTTCATCAGGCTCGGGGCGTTCGCACGGGGGTGAGACGACGACGGCCCGGCACGAGGCATCCCTCGACCGGGCCGTGACGGAGTCGATCGGCGCTGAACCGTGCTCAGGCCGGGTACTGGCGGCGCTTCACCTGAGGCTTCGGAAGACGGAGCGCACGCAGCTGGAGGGCGCGCATCGCCGCGTACCAGCGCACGCGCTCGACCTTTCCCTCGCCGAACTTCGCCGTGAGCTTCCGCTGCAGCGTGAAGCCCAGGATGACGACGTCGACGAGCGCGATCAGGAAGAACGCCCACAGCAGCATGATGCTCGCCGCCTGGATCTCGGCGCTCGGGATGAACGTCAGCACGATCACGGCGAACATGACGGGGATGAGCACCTCGCCGACGCTGAAGCGTGCGTCGACGTAGTCGCGCACGTACTTCTTCTGCGGGCCGCGGTCGCGGGCGGGCAGGTACTTCTCGTCGCCCATCGCCATGCCGACGCGGGCCTTCTCGCGCGCATCGGCCGCCTTCGCGCGGGCCTGCTTCGCCGCCTCCTTGCGGTCGTTCGGAACGAGCGGGCGCTTGTTCGCGGCCTCGCGCTCGGCGCGCGTCGGGGTGGGGGCGCCCTTGCCGCCCTGCTTCAGGCGCGCCTGGGTCTCTTCGAGCGACTCGGCGCTCGGCTGATCGGTGCTGTTGGGGTGCTTTGCCACGGGATCCCTCGAATCGGTTCCCCTTAAGATTACCGGCATGACCGACTCTCTCCCCACCGCTGCGGGATCCGCGGCGACCACCCCGAAGGCCGACGAATTGCGGGCGGCCGTCGAGGCGGGCTTCCCGTCGACGATCGCCGACCTCACCCGTCTCGTGAAGATCCCGTCGGTGTCGTGGCCGGCCTTCGACCCGGCGCACGTGCACGCGAGCGCCGAAGCCGTCGCCGAACTCGTCCGCGGGCTCGGCGTCTTCGACCTCGTGGATGTCCGCCGCGCCCCGGTCGCCGGCGCCGAGGACGATGCCGAGCCGCAGCTCGGCGCGCCCGCCGTGATCGCGCACCGTGCCGCGCGCAACGGCCGCCCGACGGTGCTCCTCTACGCTCACCATGACGTCCAGCCCCCCGGCAAGGACGAGGACTGGGACTCCGCGCCGTTCGAGCCGACCCTCCGCGGCGACCGGCTGTACGGCCGCGGTGCGGCCGACGACAAGGCCGGCATCATGGCGCACGTCGCTTCGATCCGCGCCCTCACCGAGGCGCTCGGCCCCGACCTCGACCTCGGCATCGCCGTCTTCATCGAGGGCGAGGAGGAGTACCTCTCGCAGTCGTTCGGCAACTTCCTGCGCGAACACCGCGAGCTCCTCGCCGCCGATGCGATCATCGTCGCCGACTCCGGCAACTGGGACCTCGAGACGCCCGCGATCACCGTCGCGCTGCGCGGAGCCGTCGCGTTCAACCTGCGCATCGACACGCTGGGCCATGCCTCGCACTCGGGCATGTTCGGCGGGGCGGTGCCCGACGCGATGTTCGCCGCCATCCGGCTGCTCGACACACTGTGGGACGCGGACGGCGCCGTCGCGGTCGAGGGGCTGACGTCGGCCGACTTCGAGACGCCCGAGTACGACGAGGCGCAGCTGCGCGCCGAGACGGGACTGCTCGACGGGGTCGAACCCGTCGGTCGCGACTCGATCCTCTCGCGCATCTGGGCGAAGCCCTCGATCACGATCACCGGCATCGACGCCCCCGACATCGCGAACGCCTCGAACACGCTCGTGCCCGGTGTGAAGGTCCGGGTGAGCGCGCGCGTCGCGCCGGGGCAGGACGCAAGGGAGGCGTACGAGGCCATCCGCACGCACCTCGAGGCGAACGCACCGTTCGGCGCGAGACTCACCTTCGACGACGTCGACACTGGGCAGCCGTTCCTCGTCGACACGACCGGCTGGGCCGTGGCGGAGACTCGCGCCGCGATGGCCGAGGCCTGGGGGCGCGAGCCCGTCGAGATGGGCGTCGGCGGCTCGATCCCGTTCATCGCCGAGCTCGTCGACGAGTTCCCCGCCGCCCAGATCCTCGTCACCGGAGTCGAGGACCCCGACTCGCGCGCGCACAGTCCGAACGAGTCGCTGCACCTCGGCGTCTTCCGGCGCTCGGTGCTGGCCGAGACGCTGTTCCTCGCGCGACTGGACGCCCGCACGACGGAATGATGACGACTCACAGCCGTCGCGGTGCTCACGACGGTTACCATGGAACGAGGATTCCGCGTTCCTGACGCATCGAGGAGAGACATGAGCGACACGATCACCGAGACCACGCACGGCGTGAAGCTGAGCGACCCCGCCGCCGACAAGGTGCGCAGCCTCCTCGAGCAGGAGGGCCGCGACGACCTGCGCCTGCGGGTCGCGGTGCAGCCCGGCGGCTGCTCCGGCCTCATCTACCAGCTCTACTTCGACGAGCGCCTGCTCGACGGCGACGCCGTCGTCGACTTCGACGGCGTCGAGGTCGTGGTCGACAAGATGAGCGTGCCGTACCTCGACGGCGCGGCGATCGACTTCGAGGACACCATCCAGAAGCAGGGGTTCACGATCGACAACCCGAACGCGCAGGGCAGCTGCGCGTGCGGCGACTCGTTCCACTGAGCGCTACCGCATCTTCCTGAGAGGGGGCCGCATCTTGCGGCCCCCTTTCGTGCATTTGGGCCGATCCACCGATGATTCCGCCCCGCGGCGCGCCCGACATCGGCCGTGGATGCACACCTCGGGTGCCGAGTCGGAGTAGGCTAGACATCGATCACCGCGCTTCACTGTGAAGCGCCTTCGAGTCTCCCGAAAGGTCACCGGTGCGCCACAATCGCCGTCTCCGATGGGCTGCTATCCCGATCGCAGCGTCTCTCAGCCTCGTGCTCGCCGGTTGCACGCAGGCGCAGCTCAACGGATTCCTCCCCGGCTTCGTCGAGGGCGAGGCACCGGTCACGAATCACACCGACACCGTTCGCGGCCTCTGGGTCACGTCGTGGGTCGTGCTGCTGATCGTCGGCGTCATCACCTGGGGCCTCACGATCTGGGCGGTCATCGCGTACCGCCGGCGCAAGGGGCAGACGGGTCTGCCCGTCCAGCTGCGCTACAACATGCCGATCGAGGTCTTCTACACGATCGTCCCGCTCATCCTCGTGCTCGGGTTCTTCGCGTTCACCGCGCGCGACCAGGAGCAGATCGAGCAGCGCTTCGCCGCCGACGACGTCGACGTCCAGGTCGAGGTCATCGCGAAGCAGTGGGCGTGGGACTTCAACTACGTGAAGGAAGACGTCTACTCGCCCGGCATCCAGGGACAGCTCGACGAAGAGGGCCCGAAGGGCTCGCTCGTGCAGTCGGAACTGCCGACCCTCTACCTGCCCGTCGGCGCGAACGTCGAGATCGAGCTCGAGTCGCGCGACGTGATCCACTCCTTCTGGGTGGTGGACTTCCTCTACAAGAAGGACATGTACCCGGGTAAGACGAACTACATGTCGTTCGTCCCCGAGCGCGAGGGCACCTACGCCGGCAAGTGCGCCGAGCTCTGCGGCGAGTACCACTCGCTCATGCTCTTCAACGTCAAGGTCGTCTCCCAGGCCGAATACGACGACTACATCCAGTCACTCCGCGACGCGGGCCAGGAGGGCCAGCTGTCGAGCGAGTACGACCGCAACCAGAACCTGCCCGGCGCAGGCGCACCCGAACTGAAGGAAGAGCGAGAAGCCGAATGAGCACCACGACCGCACCGGCTCGGCCGCAGTCGAGCAGCTTGCCGTTCGGCGCCTCCAAGGTCGAACGCAAGGGCAACGTCCTCGTCAAGTGGATCACCTCCACCGACCACAAGGTCATCGGGTACATGTACCTGATCACCTCCTTCATCTACTTCTGCATCGGCGGCGTGATGGCGCTGATCATCCGCGCCCAGCTCTTCGAGCCCGGTCTCGAGCTGCTGCAGACCCGCGAGCAGTACAACCAGCTGTTCACGATGCACGGCACGATCATGCTGCTCATGTTCGCGACGCCGCTGTTCGCCGGGTTCGCCAACGTGCTCATGCCGCTGCAGATCGGTGCTCCCGACGTGGCGTTCCCGCGTCTGAATGCGTTCGCCTACTGGCTGTTCAACTTCGGTTCGCTCATGGCGGTCGCAGGCTTCCTCACGCCGCAGGGCGCCGCATCGTTCGGCTGGTTCGCCTATCAGCCGCTCGCTTCGACGACGTTCTCGCCGGGTGTCGGCGGCAACCTCTGGATGCTGGGCCTCGGCCTCTCGGGCTTCGGCACCATCCTCGGTGCCGTGAACTTCATCACGACGATCATCACGATGCGCGCACCCGGCATGACCATGTTCCGCATGCCGATCTTCACGTGGAACACGCTCGTCACGTCGATCCTCATCCTGATGGCGTTCCCGGTCCTCGCGGCCGCCCTGCTCGCGGCCGGTGCCGACCGCATCTTCGACGCACACGTCTATGACCCGGCCAACGGCGGCGTCATCCTCTGGCAGCACCTGTTCTGGTTCTTCGGACACCCCGAGGTCTACATCATCGCGCTGCCGTTCTTCGGCATCGTGTCCGAGATCTTCCCGGTGTTCAGCCGCAAGCCGATCTTCGGCTACAAGACCCTCATCTACGCGACGATCGCGATCGCGGCCCTGTCGGTCACGGTATGGGCGCACCACATGTACGTCACCGGCTCCGTGCTGCTGCCGTTCTTCGCCCTCATGACGATGCTGATCGCGGTGCCGACGGGTGTGAAGATCTTCAACTGGATCGGCACGATGTGGCGAGGCTCGATCACGTTCGAGACGCCGCTCATCTGGTCGCTCGGCTTCCTCATCACGTTCGTGTTCGGTGGCCTCACCGGTGTCATCCTGGCGTCGCCGCCGCTCGACTTCCACGTGTCCGACACGTACTTCGTCGTCGCCCACTTCCACTACGTGGTGTTCGGCACGGTCGTGTTCGCGATGTTCGCGGGCTTCTACTTCTGGTGGCCCAAGTGGACCGGCAAGATGCTCAACGAGACGCTGGGCAAGTGGCACTTCTGGCTGCTGTTCATCGGCTTCCACACGACGTTCCTCATCCAGCACTGGATCGGCGTCGTCGGAATGCCCCGCCGGTACTTCTCGTACCTGCCCGAAGACAACGTGACCTGGATGAACCAGCTGTCGACGATCGGCGCCGGCATCCTGGCGATCTCGCTCGTGCCGTTCTTCCTGAACGTGTACATCACGGCCCGTCGGGCGCCGAAGGTCACCGTGAACGACCCGTGGGGGTACGGAGGCTCGCTCGAGTGGGCGACCAGCTGCCCGCCGCCGCGCCACAACTTCACGTCGATCCCGCGCATCCGTTCGGAGCGCCCGGCGTTCGACCTCAACCACCCCGAAGCCGGCATCCCGGTCGGCATCGGACCGGCGAAGGACGCCCCTGAGGCGCCGACGTACGACGCGGCCACGGAGGAGATCAAGTAATGCGCGCCAACGTCATCCTGTTCTGGATCCTCGCGGTCTTCTTCCTGATCATGGCCGGGGTCTACTGGGTGTGGACCACGCTCGAGTACGGCCAGCCCGAATGGGCGGGTTCGATCGCGATCACGCTCAGCGCGATCCTCGCCGCCTTCATCGCGTTCTACCTCGGCCGGGTGCACAGCGCCCAGGGTGCGGAGCTTCCAGAAGACCGTCTCGACGCGAACATCGACGACGGTGACGCCGAGCTGGGCTTCTTCAGCCCGTGGAGCTGGTGGCCGATCATGCTCGCCGGCGCTGCGGCGCTCATGTTCCTCGGCCTCGCCGTCGGCTTCTGGATCTCCTTCATCGCGGTCGGCATCGGCGTGATCAGCCTCGTCGGCTGGGTCTACGAGTATTATCGCGGCAACTTCGCGCGCTGAGCATCGTCTCGACGGCGGAAGCCCCGGACCAATGGTCCGGGGCTTCCGCCGTTCTCGGGGTCAAGCGCGTACTGCCCCGACCACGCGCCACGACCCGGCCCGCTGGCGGTAGCGCGCCTCGAATCCGCGGTGTTCGAGCACGGCGACCATCGCATCGGGCGAGTGCACGTAGCCGCGATAGGCTTTTCGCTGCAGCCGCATGAGCAGATTTCCGGATGCCGCGGCGAGCCTGGTCAGCGGATCGCGAGGCGGGTGGGTGAAGACGACCACTCGGCGTGCTCGTCCTGCGGCAGCCGCGAGCAGGCGGGTCGCGTCGGGATAGCAGCAGACGACCCGATGGAGGATCACCACGTCCGCCACGTCGACGGCCTCCGGATGCAGCGCGAGGTCGACGCCGATGCGCCGAGTCATGGCATGCGCCGTACCGGCCTTCGCGGCGACCCGCCCGGCCACCTCTTCATAGGCGCTCGAGAGCTCGAGGTTCACGGAGGCGGATGCGCCGCGCTTGATCAACTCGATCTGGATCTCGCCGATGCCACCGCCGATCTCGAGCACGGTAGCGCCCTGCACGCCGACCTCGTCGGCCAGGAACTCGACGATGCGCCGCTCGGGGGGCGTCAGCCCGTCCTTCGCATACCGCCGGGCGATTCGCTCGGCGAAGCGTCCGGTGAACACCGGCTCGTAGCGGTCTGCGCCATCTGCTGCATCGACGCAGCAATCGTCCATGGTGCAAGTATCGACCCAGCGGGAGACGAATGCACCAAGCGCGCGTCAGGCCGCCGACGCCGACCGCTGGAACTCGAGCAGCTCGACGGAGACGGTCACGTTCGCCGGCGCGGCGTCCGATTCGACCGCGGCCGCAACCTCTGCACCCGAGTGATGCGCGGCGGGGCCCATTCCCGCGAGCAGTCGACGACCGGCGGCGTCCACGCCGAGGTCGTACTCGAGCGAATGCACGTCCGAGGCAGTGAAGCCGTCGACCGCGAGCTGCTCCACGAGGCGACCCGACTTGCCGGGCGGAACATCGAGCATGAGCCCGGCCACGCGAAGCTCGCGCAGGTGCCGTTCTGTGGGCACGATCACGAGAAGCCGGCCACCCGGGCGCAGGATCCGCGCGAACTCGGCGCCGTTCCTCGGCGCGAACACGTTGAGCACCAAGTCGGCCGTCGACGAGCGAAGGGGGAGTGGCCGCCAGATGTCGAGCACGACACCCGTCTCACCTGGCAGGGCGCGGAGACTCGCGCGAACGGCATCGGGGGAGCGGTCGGCGAGGAGGAAGCGCGCGTTTGGGATGACCCGGGCCAGCTCGGCCGAGTAGTGACCGGTGCCGCATCCCAGGTCGGCGATGCGTGGGGCGGCATCCGACGAGCCGGCGGAGGCCTGTGCGAGACGTGCGAGCGCGTCGGAGATCGGTTGGTACGCACCCGAGCCGAGCAGCGCGGCGCGTGCGTCGAGCATCGACCGGTCGTCGCCGACCGTGCGTGGCGCCTTCGGTGGCAGGAGCGTGAGGAACCCGTACTTCGACCGGTCGAACCGATGGCCGTTCGTGCAGCCGAACGTGCGGTCACCGACGGGGGCGAGATCGCTGAAACAGTTCGGGCACCGAAGCCAGGTCGAATCGATCGACATGGCCCGGTGCCCGAATCCGTCAGTCAGCGAGTCAGTGGTGGCCGTCGTGGCCAGCCTCGAGCTCGCCCTTGGTGACTGGCGCGATGCGGTCCTCGAAGAACCAGCGCGACAGCGAGGCGCGGAGACGCTGGCCGACGGTGATCTTGCCGCGCGCGTTCGGCCGGATCATGAGCGGCTCGTAGGTCTCGAAGTCCACGAGCTTCCATCGGTCGTACTCGTCGAGCGGCTGGTGCACCTCGATGAACTCGCCGCCGGGCAGCTTCACGATGCGGCCCGACTCGTAGCCGTGCAGCACGATCTCGCGATCCTTCTTCTGCAGGGCGATGCACACGCGCTTCGTGATGAAGTACGCGATGAACGGTCCGATGATGACGACGGCCTGAAGCGCGTGGATCACGCCCTCCATCGTGAGCGAGAAGTGGGTCGCCAGGATGTCGGAGCTCGCCGCGGCCCAGAGGCCCGCGTAGAACGTGACACCGGCTGCGCCGATCGCGGTGCGGGTCGGCGCGTTCCGCGGGCGGTCGGCGATGTGGTGCTCGCGCTTGTCGCCCTTCACCCAGGCCTCGATGAACGGGTAGATCAGCACCGCCATGATGAAGCCGCCGAGCACGAGGATCGGCACGATGATGTTGAACGACCACGTGCGGTCGAGCCAGACGAACTCCCAGCCGGGCGGCACGAGACGGAGGGCGCCGTCGGCGAAGCCGATGTACCAGTCGGGCTGGGTGCCCGCGGAGACGGGGGAGGGGTCGTATGGCCCGTAGTTCCAGATCGGGTTGATCGTGAACATCGAGGCGATGAGCGCCAGCACGCCGAAGATGATGAAGAAGAAGCCGCCGGCCTTGGCCGCGTAGATCGGCAGGATGGGCGGGCCCACCGCGTTCTGCTGGGTCTTGCCGGGGCCTGCATACTGCGTGTGCTTGTGCACGACGACGAACACGAGGTGGATCGCCACGAGCGCGACGACGAGGGCCGGGAGCAGCAGGATGTGCAGCGTGTAGAGGCGACCGACGATCGCGGTGCCCGGGAACTCTCCGCCGAAGAGGAGGAACGAGGTCCAGGTGCCCACGACGGGGATGCCCTTGATCATGCCGTTGATGATCGCGAGGCCGTTGCCCGAGAGCAGGTCGTCGGGCAACGAGTAACCGGTGAAGCCCTCTGCCATCGCGAGGATGAAGAGCGTGAAGCCGATCACCCAGTTCAGCTCGCGCGGCTTGCGGAACGCACCCGTGAAGAAGATGCGCAGCATGTGCAGGCCGATGGCGGCGACGAAGAGCAGCGCGGCCCAGTGATGCATCTGGCGCACGAAGAGGCCGCCGCGGATGTCGAAGGAGATATCGAGGGTCGACGCCATCGCGACCGACATCTCGACGCCCTTGAGAGGAACGTACGAGCCGTTGTAGTGCACCTCGGCCATCGACGCCTGGAAGAAGAACGTCAGGAAGGTGCCCGAGATCAGCACGACCACGAAGCTGAAGAGCGCGACCTCACCGAGCAGGAACGACCAGTGGTCGGGGAAGGCCTTGCGACCGAGCTCCTTCACGAAGCCCGCGAGGCTCGTGCGCTCGTTGACGTAGACGGAGGCTGCCGCAGTGAACGACCGCTTCTGCGGCGCGGTGGCGGACGGTGCGGTGCTCAATGGCGCTCCCAGAAGCTCGGGCCGACGGGTTCGGTGAAGTCGCTTCGTGCGACGAGGTAGCCCTCGTCGTCGACGGTGATCGGCAGCTGCGGCAGCGGGCGCTTGGCCGGGCCGAAGATGACCTCGCAGTGGTTCGTGACGTCGAACTGCGACTGGTGGCACGGGCACAGCAGGTGGTGCGTGTGCTGCTCGTACAGGGCGACGGGGCAACCGACGTGCGTGCAGATCTTGGAGTACGCGACGATGCCGTCGTACGACCAGTCCTTGCGATCGGGCAGCTCGTTGAGCTCGGCAGGGTCGAGGCGCATGAGCAGGACGGCGGCCTTGGCCTTCGCCTCGAGCTTGCCGTGCTCGAGCTCGGCGAGCCCCTCGGGGATCACGTGGAAGGCGCTGCCGATGGTGACGTCGGCGGCCTTGATCGGCGTGCCCGACGGGTCGAGCGTGAGCCGGCTGCCCTTCTGCCACATCGTGTGGCTGAGCAGCTCGACGGGGTTCTCGTCCTGCGGGGCGAAGCCGCGGAAGAGCACGATCGCGGGGAGGGGGAACACCAGCAGGGCGCCGATGAGGCTGTTGCGGATCGCGGTGCGTCGCGTGAAGCCCGACTCCCGGTCAGCGTCGGCGAACACCTGCGCCGCGGCGGCCTGGGTCTCGGGCGAACCGCCGATGGGGTGCCGCTCGTCGGCGAGCTCCACCTCGGCCATGACCGCCTTGCCCCAGTGCACCACGCCGAAGCCGATGCCGAGCAGGGCGAGCGTCGCACCGAGGCCGAAGAACATGTTGTTCAGGCGGACCATGCCGACGTCGTTGGACTCGATCGGGAAGAGCATGTACGCCGCGATCGCCCAGATGCTGCCGAGGATCGACAGGTAGAAGAGCGTGTAGACGGTGCGCTGGGCGCGCTTGTCGCGCTTCGGGTCCTCATCGGTCACCCGAGGCCGGTGCGGCGGGAATCCGGGATTCTCGAACGCGTCGGCGGCGATCACCGCGGTGCCCGGCGAAACGTTCGAGTCGTGCGCGGCGTGCGACGAGTCTGCAGCGGCGACTTCCGCGCCGCTGTGGTCGTCCTGTGCCATGGTTCTCCTTCTGGGTCTTCTTCGTGCCGGGCTGCCGCTAGTTGGACTTCGCCGTGATCCACACGGTGATCGCGACGATGGTGCCGAGACCGAAGATCCAGATGAACAGGCCCTCCGAGACCGGGCCGAGCGAGCCGAGCTCGAATCCGCCGGGCGAACGGTTGTCCTGGACGTACTTGAGGTACGTGATGATGTCGCGCTTGTCTTCGGGCGAGATGTTGAGGTCGTTGAAGACCGGCATGTTCTGCGGGCCGGTGACCATCGCCTCGTAGATGTGGACGCCCGTGACCTCGGTGAGCGGGGGAGCGAACTTGCCCTCCGTGAGAGCACCGCCGGCGCCGGCCACGTTGTGGCACATCGCGCAGTTGATGCGGAAGAGCTCTGCGCCGTTCGCCGCGTCGCCGCCGCCGTTGACGAGGTGGTCGGCGGGGATCTCGGGGCCGGGGCCGAGCGAGGCGACGTAGTAGGCGAGCTGCTTGACCTGCTCGTCGTTGAACTGCGGGGGCTTCTGCGGCGCCTGCGGTCCCTGCATCTGCATCGGCATGCGGCCGGTGCCCACCTGGAAGTCGACGGCGGCGGCGCCGACGCCGATCAGGCTCGGACCCGTGTCGGTGCCCTGGGCGTCGATGCCGTGACACGTCGCGCAGTTCGCCTGGAAGAGCTTCTCGCCCTCGTCGATCGTCTGCTGCGAGGTCGGGTCGTCCTCTGCCTGGGCGACGGTGCCGGCGCTGAGCGCCGCGTACGCACCGCCGGTGAAGACGAGGCCCAGGGCGAGGAGCGCGACGGTGGCGAGCGGATGCCGGCGGCCGGCGCGTCGCTTCTGGCGGGTCATGTGGTTCTTCCTGTTCACGGGCTTGCTGGACTGACGCATCGGGCGGGCCTACTTCAGGACGTAGATCACGAGGAACAGGCCGATCCAGACCACGTCGACGAAGTGCCAGTAGTACGAGACGACGATCGCGCTGGTGGCCTCACGGTGACCGAAGTTCTTGACGGCGAACACCCGGCCGATGACGAGCAGGAACGCGAGGAGGCCGCCGGTGACGTGCAGGCCGTGGAAGCCGGTCGTCAGGTAGAAGGCCGAGCCGTACGAGTTCGAGTCGATCGAGATGCCCTCGGAGACCAGCGTCGCGTACTCCCAGATCTGACCCGAGACGAAGATCGCACCCATGGCGTAGGTGAGGAAGAACCACTCGACCATGCCCCACTTGGCCGGGTTCCACCACGGACCCGTGCGGTACGGCTGGAGGCGCTCGGCCGCGAACACGCCGAACTGGCAGGTGAACGACGAGAGCACGAGGATGATCGTGTTCGTCAGCGAGAACGGGAAGTTCAGCCGATCGGCCTCGAACGCCCAGAGGTCGGGTGAGGTCGACCGCAGCGTGAAGTAGATCGCGAAGAGTCCCGCGAAGAACATGACCTCGCTGCCCAGCCAGACGATCGTGCCCACCGCGACGGTGTTCGGTCGATTGATCACGGGCGCGCTCGCCTGATAAGTGATTGAGGTGCTCGTCACGCTCCCCATTATGGCCGAAATCGCGCCGGAGTTTTCGTCATCATCCGGGGCCGTGTCGCAGCGGCGGAGGTTAGGGAACCCTAAGTCGCACTGAGCAACGCCCGAGAATCCGCCGTGAATCGGGCGGATAGGATCGGCAGCATGCCTTCGCACCAGAATTGGCCAGAGATCCTGAACTCCCTCCTGCAGGGTGAAGACCTGAGCGTTTCCGACGCCGCCTGGTGCATGGAGCAGGTCATGACGGGGGAGGCCACCGAGGCGCAGCTCGCCGCGTTCCTCGTCGCGCTGCGCATCAAGGGCGAGACGGTCGACGAGATCGTCGGCTTCCGCGATGCCGTCCTCGATCACGCGGTCCCATTGCCCGCCGATCCGATGGCGCTCGACATCGTGGGCACCGGCGGCGACCGGTTCGGCACGGTGAACGTGTC
This sequence comes from Agromyces sp. NPDC127015, assembly GCF_042725165.1. Taxonomy (NCBI): domain Bacteria; kingdom Bacillati; phylum Actinomycetota; class Actinomycetes; order Micrococcales; family Microbacteriaceae; genus Agromyces; species Agromyces sp. NPDC127015. The sequence goes on from NZ_JBHXDI010000001.1 coordinate 864,116, forward strand.
CACGATGGCGTCGATCGTTGCGGCTGCGGCGGGTGTTCCCGTCATCAAGCACGGCAATCGCGCCGCGAGCAGCGCGTCCGGCTCGTCCGACGTGCTCGCGGCGCTCGGCCTCGATCTCGCGCTCGCCCCCGAGCGGGTCGCCTCCGTCCTCGAGGACGCCGGCATCACGTTCGCCTACGCGGCCGCCTTCCATCCCGGCTTCCGGCACGCCGGCGCGGTGCGGGCGCAGCTCGGAATCGCGACGGTGTTCAACTTCCTCGGCCCGCTGTGCAACCCCGCCCGGCCCGAGGCCTCGGCCGTCGGCGTCGCCCACCTCGATCGGGTGCCACTCATCGTCGGCGTCTTCCAGACGCGCGGCGCCACGGCGCTCGTGTTCCGGGGTGACGACGGACTCGACGAATTGACGACGACCGGCCACTCGCACGTCTGGGAGGTCTCGGGCGGCACCGTGAAGGAGCACGACCTCGACCCCCGCGACCTCGGCATCGCCCGGGCGACGATCGACCAGCTCATGGGCGGCGACGCCGCGCACAACGCCGCGATCGTGCACGAGGTGCTCGCGGGCGCGCGCGGGCCGATCCGCGACATCGTGGTGCTGAACGCCGCCGCGGGCCTCGTCTCGTTCGACCTCGCGAAAGATCCGAATCAGTTCCAGCGGCCGATCCTCGATCGCTTCCGCGACAAGATGGCGGTCGCCGAAGAGGCGATCGACGGCGGTGCCGCGGCGGCGAAGCTCGAGGAATGGATCGCCGCGACCAGGCGGTGACCCCCGGCTCGACGCACGACGCGGGCCCCGTGGCATCCACGGGGCCCGCGATCGTCGTCGGTCACTCGACGTCGTCGTCGACCCAGTCGAAGGTCTTCGTCACCGCCTTCTTCCAGAGCCGCAGGCGGCGATCGCGCTCTTCGGCCCCCATGGTCGGCTCCCAACGCGAGTCCTCCTGCCAATTGGCGCGGAGCTCGTCGAGGCTCGACCAGAAGCCGACCGCGAGACCGGCCGCGTAGGCCGCGCCGAGGGCGGTCGTCTCGGCGACGACAGGACGCACCACGGGCACGCCCAGGATGTCGGCCTGGAACTGCATGAGCGTGTTGTTCGCGATCATGCCGCCGTCGACCTTGAGCTCGGTCAACTCGACGCCCGAATCGGCGTTGACGGCGTCGAGGACCTCGCGCGTCTGGAATGCCGTGGCCTCGAGCGCCGCACGAGCGATGTGGCCCTTGTTGACGAACCTGGTGAGGCCGACGAGTGCACCGCGCGCGTCGGGTCGCCAGTACGGGGCGAACAGGCCCGAGAACGCGGGCACGAAGTAGGCGCCGCCGTTGTCCTCGACCGACTTCGCGAGTTCTTCGACCTCGGCGGCCGACGAGATGAGGCCGAGGTTGTCGCGCAGCCACTGGATCAGCGAACCGGTCACCGCGATGGAACCCTCGAGGGCGTAGTGCGGGGCGTCCGATCCGAGTTGGTACCCGAGGGTGGTGAGCAGTCCGTTCTTCGAGTGGACGATCTCGGTTCCGGTGTTGAAGATCAGGAAGTTGCCCGTGCCGTAGGTGTTCTTCGACTCTCCCGGGTCGAAGGCGGCCTGGCCGAAGGTCGCGGCCTGCTGGTCGCCGAGAATGCCGGCGACCGGCACCTCCCGAAGCAGGCTCGACGGCTCGACCGTTCCGTAGACCTCGGACGAGCTCTTGATCTCGGGCAGCATCGAGCGCGGTACGTCGAAGGCGGCGAGGATCTCGTCGTCCCACTGCAGCGTCTCGAGGTCCATGAACATCGTGCGGCTCGCGTTCGTGACATCCGTCGCGTGCACGCCGCCCTCGTGGCCGCCGGTGAGGTTCCAGAGCACCCAGCAGTCGGTCGTTCCGAACAGCAGGTCGCCGGCTTCCGCGCGCTCCCGGGCGCCCGGGACGTTCTCGAGGATCCAGACGACCTTCGTGCCCGAGAAGTAGGTCGCGAGCGGCAGGCCGACCTTGTGCTTGAAGCGCTCGACGCCGCCGTCGGCGGCGAGCCGGTCGACGATGGGCTGCGTCCGGGTGTCCTGCCAGACGATCGCGTTGTAGACGGGCTCGCCGGTGTGGCGATCCCACACCACAGCGGTCTCGCGCTGATTGGTGATGCCGACCGCCGCGATGTCGTGCCGGGTCAGGTCGGCCTTGCCGAGCGCCTGACCGATCACCTCGCGCGTGTTGCGCCAGATCTCGGCCGGGTCGTGCTCGACCCAGCCGGCCTTCGGGAAGATCTGCTCGTGCTCGAGCTGCCCCGTGGCGACGATCGATCCGGCCTTGTCGAAGATGATCGCCCGCGAGCTCGTCGTGCCCTGGTCGATCGCGAGGACGTAGTCAGCCATGAGTTCCTCTCATTCGTGCACGCCGAGCGACGTCGTGCGCACATGATTCGGTTGGGGTCGGTGCGGATGGAGTTGCCCGGCGAGCCGTCACGAGAGCACCGGCAGCAGGACGAGTGCCGCCCACCCGGCGATGAGGCCGCCGATGACGGGGCCGACGACCGGCACCCACGAGTACGACCAGTCGGAGCTGCCCTTGCCCTTGATCGGCAGCACCGCGTGCGCGATGCGCGGACCGAGGTCGCGGGCCGGGTTGATCGCGTAGCCGGTCGGTCCACCGAGCGACGCGCCGATCGCGATCACGAGGAACGCGACGGGGATGGCGCCGAGTTCGGCCGGCGTGCGCCCGTAGCTGAACCCGAGGATGACGAACACCAGCACGAACGTGCCGATGATCTCGGTGATGAGGTTCCACCCGTAGGAACGGATCGCGGGGCCGGTGGAGAATACCCCGAGCTTGTTCGCGGCCTCGGGCTCGGCGTCGAAGTGCTGCTTGTATGCGAGCCAGCAGAACACGGCGCCGATGAAGGCGCCGACCATCTGCGCGCCGATGTAGGTCGCGATGGATGCCGCGTCGATCGGGATGCCTGGAACGAAGTCGGGCTCACCCTTCGCGAGGCGGTTGACGGCGAGGCCGAGCGTGACCGCGGGATTGAGGTTGGCACCCGAGGCGTACGAGACGATGACGCCGGCGAAGACCGCGAGGCCCCAGCCGATGTTCACCATGAGGAACCCGCCGTTGTGGCCCTTGTTGCGGATGAGCGCGACGTTCGCGACGACGCCGCAACCGAGGAGCACCAGCATTGCGGTGCCGACGAGTTCCGACAGGAAGATGATGCCGAGATTCATGTGCAGCCCCCTTCGATGCGGCACTTCATCGCGGCCGCTCTGGTGTCACGATAGCCCCGTGACCCCTTCGGGGGGAACGATTGCGTCCGAGTTCGCGACGTATCGGCCTTACGGTCGAGGCCTCACGGGGCGTAGGTTTGCGAGGGAGCGCCGCGCAGGGGGCGGCCGCGCCGCGACAGGCCCCGCACGGTCACGGAAGGGGTGCCGGATGAAGAAGATCATCAATGACCCGAAGCGCGTCGTCGACGAATCGGTCGCCGGGTTCGCGCTCGCGCACGCCGATCTGGTGCGCGTCGATGTCGATCCGATCCGCGTCGTGCGGGCGGATGCGCCGATCGCGGGCAAGGTCGGGCTCGTCAGCGGGGGCGGCAGCGGCCACGAGCCGTTGCACGCGGGCTTCGTCGGCTTCGGCATGCTCGACGCCGCGGTGCCGGGTGCGGTGTTCACCTCGCCGACCCCCGATCCGATCCTCGAGGCGACGAAGGCGGTCGACGGCGGCGCCGGCGTCCTGCACATCGTGAAGAACTACACGGGCGACGTGCTCAACTTCGAGACCGCCGCCGATCTCGCTGCCGCCGAGGGCATCGAGGTGCGGGCGGTCGTGACGAACGACGACGTCGCGGTGCGCGATTCCCTGTACACGGCGGGCCGTCGCGGCGTCGCGGGCACCGTGCTCGTCGAGAAGATCGCCGGCGCTGCCGCCGAGCGGGGCGACTCGCTCGAAGAGGTCGCCTCGGTCGCCGAGCGGGTGAACGCCGCCGCCAGGTCGATGGGGCTCGCGCTCACGCCGTGCGTCGTGCCGCACGCGGGCGAGCCGAGCTTCACGCTCGCGGAGGACGAGATCGAGATCGGCATCGGCATCCACGGCGAACCGGGACGAGAGCGAGTGGGCCTCGAGCCCGCCGACCGACTGGTCGACCGCCTCCTCGAACCGATCCTCGACGACCTCCCGTACGAGGCCGGCGAACGGGCCCTCCTGTTCGTGAACGGCATGGGGGGAACCCCGCAGATCGAGCTCTACATCGCGTATCGCCGAGCCGCCGAGGTGCTCACGGAACGTGGCATCCATGTCGCCCGCTCGCTGGTCGGCAGTTACATCACGTCGCTCGAGATGCAGGGGATGTCGATCACGCTGCTGAAGCTCGACGACGAGATGATCGAGCTCTGGGATGCCCCGGTGCAGACGGCTGCACTCCGCTGGGGCCGGTGACTGGCGAAGGAGGACCAGTGGGGCTCGACATCACGTGGGCGGTCGATTGGACCCGGCGGAGCGCTGAGTGCATCAGCGAGCACCGGGTGGACCTGATCACACTCGATCGCGAGATCGGCGACGGCGATCACGGCGAGAACATGGACCGCGGGTTCGAAGCCGTCTCGGCGAAGCTCGACGACCTCGCGGCCGGATCCGTCCCGAGCGACGTGCTGAAGCTCGTCGCGACCACCCTGATCTCGACGGTCGGCGGGGCGGCGGGGCCGTTGTACGGCACGGCCTACCTGAAGGCGGCCTCGGCGGTCGCCGGTGAGGCGTCGCTCGACGGCCGCGCGATCGCCGCCCTGCTGACGGCGGGCCGCGACGGCATCGTGCTACGGGGAAAGGCCGAGGCCGGCGACAAGACGATGGTCGACGCGTGGACGCCTGCGGCCGATGCGGCCACCGCCGCCGCGGAAGCCGGCGCAGACGCGGCGGCGGTGCTCGATGCCGCGGCATCGGCCGCGGAGGCTGGGGCCGAAGCGACGGAGCCGCTCATCGCACGCAAGGGACGGGCGAGCTACCTCGGCGAGCGCTCCGCCGGGCATCGCGATCCTGGGGCGGAGTCGAGTGCGCTGCTGCTCCGCGCCGCCGCCGATGCCGCCCGAGCGGCGACCGGGGCATGACGATGCCCGGAGCGGTGGGCCTCGTCTTCGTCTCGCATTCGGCCGAGATCGCTTCGGGCCTCGTCGCGCTCGCCCGGCAGATGGCCCCGACGGTCGCGCTGATCCCGGCCGGCGGTACCGATGACGGCCGCATCGGCACCAGCTTCGATCTCGTGAACGCGGCGATCGCCGAAGCCGACTCCGGCTCGGGCGTCGTCGTGCTCTGCGACCTCGGGTCGGCGATCCTCACGGCGGAGACCGTGCTCGACTTCGTCGACGACGAGCTGCGGGAGCGCACGAGGATCGCCGACGCGCCGCTCGTCGAGGGGGGCGTCGCTGCGGCCGTGGCCGCGGAGTCCGGCGACCCGCTCGAGGTGGTCCTGAATGCTGCGGAGTCCGCGGCGGGTGGCGGACCGAGGGCCCCGGGCCGCGCCGAGGCCGGATCCGACGACCGGCCGACGCGTGGCCACGGGGCATCCGGGTACTCGCGGACCGTGACCCTCGTGAACGCCGACGGCCTGCACGCCCGGCCGGCCGCCGAACTCGTGAAGCTCGCAGCCCGCTACCCGCAGCGGATCACGGTCAACGGGGCCGACGCGAAGAGCCTGCTCGGCATCATGTCGCTCGGGCTGACGAAAGGCGCGAGCCTCGAGATCGCGAGCGACGATCCGGGTGCGTCGGCCGCCGTCGACGCGCTCGCAGAACTGACGGCGACCGGGTTCGGCGAAGCCTGAACCGGGGTTCTGCGGGTTCGATCGACCCTCAGTTGCCGCCCGCCACGCGGATATCGGCGCCGGAGGTGTAGCTCGCGTCGTCGGAGAGCAGGTAGGCGACCGCGCCGGCGATCTCGTGCGGTTCGCCGGGGCGTCGCATCGGGATTCCGGGCGCGCGCTCGTCGGGCGCGTCGGGCCGGCCGGCTGCGGCGTGGATCTCGGTGCGGGTCGTGCCGGGAGAGACGGTGTTGACACGCACGCCGACCGGTCCGAACTCCTTCGAGGCGCCCGTCGTGAGCGCGTTGAGCGCCGCCTTGCTCATCGCATAGGGGATGTACGTGTTCGGGGCACCGGACTTCGCCGCGCCAGAGGAGATGTTGACGATCGAGCCTCCGACGCCGCCACGGTCGGTCGCCATGTGCTCGATCGCAGCCCGGGTGATGATGAGCGGGGAAAGCACGTTGATGCGGAACACCGCTTCGGCTTCTTCGAGCGGCACGTCGAGGAACGGGCCGATCCGGCCGGTGATGCCGGCGTTGTTGACGAGCCCGGTGACGCGGCCGAACGCGTCGACGGCCGACGGCACCACGGTCGCGGCGGCGTCGAGGTCGGCGAGGTCGACCTGCAGCACGAGCACCCGCGCACCGGAATCGGTGCAGCGGCGGGCGACGGCGTCGGCGTCGGCGGCACGGTCGCGGTAGGTGATCACGAGGTCGTGCCCGTCGGCGGCGAGGCGTTCGGCGATCGCTGCGCCGATGCCGCGGCTGGCGCCGGTGATGATCGTGACCGGGCGGGGGAGCGAGGCATCCGTCATCTTCCCAGCCTAAGCAGGGCCGCGAGCCTGTGGCGCGCCTCTGGTGATGAGGATGCCTCGGGCGTACGATCTCGGTTATGGCACGCGACGCAGCGAGCCGCCCAGACGACGGCAACGCTTTCACGAGGTTCTTCGATCGAGTCGACAACGCACTCGAGCCGATCTTCGGCGCACCGCCCATCACCGAGGGCACCGACCAGGCCGATCCGCGGGAACTGCAGGAGCGACCCTGCCCCGTCTGCGGTCACGCGATTTTCGAACATACGTTCGATGACGCGAGCGGCAACATCGTCATGACCTGCCCGACCGACGAACGACTGCCCGAGCGATCCATGAACGGACCGCTCAACGAGCTCGGAATGCCGGCGACGGGTCGGCGTCTCGAGCGCTACGAGGAGCGAGAAGCGACGAACTGAGCCGGGGGAACCGGGGAAACGGGGGAGTGCGCCGCCCGGGGGGGCGGCGGCCCCCCCCCCCGGGGCCCCCCCCCCCCCGCGCCCCCCCCCGCCCCCCCCGGGGGGGGGGGCCCCGGGC
>NZ_JBHXDI010000001.1:871228-1126401 GCF_042725165.1 Agromyces sp. NPDC127015
TCCGTTTGGCGGGGGTGGGGGCGGGGGCGCGCGCGCCAGCCGGTCCAAGCAGCCCCGAGGGGCGGGGGGCTACGGGTGCCTCGGGGGTCGGGCGCGGGGGGGGCCCCCCCCCCACGACACTGACGGTCCACCCGCGCATCGTCGCCGCACCGTGCCAGCATGGCTGGATGACGACAGTGACGGTGCGTCCGATGACCCGGACCGAGTTCGACGAATGGCAGCTCGCGATCGCGGGGGAGTACGCCGAGGAGCAGGTCGAGGCGGGCCGCTGGCCACGCGAAGGCGCCGTGCAGCGGGCCATCGAGCAGAATGCCCGGCTGCTTCCCGACGGTCTCGAGACCGCGCGCATGCTCATCCTTCGCGGCATCAACGACCATGACGAACCCGTCGGTCGCGCCTGGGTCGGCCTCGACCACCCGCGAGGCGCGCCGGGCGTCGCATTCCTCTACGACATCGAGATCCTGGAAACCCGCCGGGGGACCGGACTCGGGCGAGCCCTCCTCGAAGCCGTCGAACACGCGACGAGAGCCGCCGGCGCGGAGGCCCTGGAGTTGAACGTGTTCGGGCGCAACACGGCGGCGATCTCGCTGTACGCCTCGGCCGGCTACGACGTGGTGACGCAGCAGATGCGCAAGACGTGGTGAGTGGCGGTCGGCCGCCCGTCGTCCCCGTCGGGTGCTAGCTCGACGGGTCGTACTGGAACGCACGCACCTCCTGGGCGCATCGGCATGCCGTCGCGATCTTCGCAGCCCATTCCAGCGCCGACTCGTAGGAGGGGAGCTCGAGCACCGAGTACCCGCCCTCGAGCTGCGTCGTCTGCGGATAGGTGCCCTCGGTCACCGTTCCGTCGGCCGCGACCATCACCGGCGGCAGACTCTCGTCGATGCCGCCCCCGAAGACCCAGACTCCGGCGTCCTTCGCCTCCTGCACGACCGCGTGCGCGGCATCCCCGACGGCTTGCAGCTCGCCCTCCTCGAGCACCATTGCGGCGCTGGGGAATGAGATCAGGTACTTCGTCATCGGTTCGACTCCTCTCATCGCCTGACGGAGCTCGAGACACTCCGGATCGACGAATGCTCTTCGAACGAGGCGGTCTGCAGGCCGCCGAGCAGCCCGAGCGTGGATGCGGTCTCCACCGCCTCAGCCCTGCTCGATGCATCGAGCTTGCGGAAGATCGCGGACACGTGGCTGCTGACGGTGTTCCTCGAGACATAGAGGCGCTTCGCGATCTCCGCCTGGGTGAGGTAGGTCTGGAGATAGGGGAGGACGCGCTGCTCGGCGACCGTGAGTGCGGTCGACGGAGCATGTCGGCCGAGACGCTCCCGCTCGTCGACGGCGCGCGCGGCCGCCGCCACGCGCGCATCCAGGGCCTCGCGGCCATCACGCGGCGGCAAGATCTCATCGATCTCACGCGACAGCATCCGCGCGGCCTCGATGTCGCCCACCTGCAGGTTCGCGTGAATCAGGAAGAGCCTCGTGGGGATGCTGATCAGGGGGACCGCGCCCATGCAACGGCCGCGCTCGGACATCGCCAGCGAGAGGAACTTCTCACCGGCGCTTCGGCGACCAGCGTGCAGTGCGGTGTAGGCCGCAGCGGCATGCGCGTATGCGCACATGATGTACCCGTCGATGTTGCCCGTCTGGATCGCGTCGAGCGCCCGCTGCACGTGCGCGTCGGCCGCCGCCCAGTCGCCGCCGTCGATGGCGAGCTGAGCGAGTTCGACCTCGCACATCACGATCGTCGCGGGGTTGCCATGGGCCTCGGCCGTGTGGATGGCCTCCATCAGCACCTCGCGGGCACGGCCATCGTGCCCGGTGTGGAGCAGGGTGCTCCCCAGGATCTGGAGCGCGGGATCGCGCCACGGGCTCTCGACGGGTTCGGCCCGGACTGCGAACTCCGCGTCCTCGAGGGCCGCGCGCATTCCGTGCTTCATCGTGATGGCCCGGACCATGGCTTTCGCCGACACGAGATCGATGCCATCGACCCGAGGGGCATCGTCGGGCATGCTGCCGAGCAGCGACGCCCACTTCTGGGCGGCGGCGTCGGTGCCCGAGAGCAGCGAGTACCACGTGACGACCACCACGGCGAAGGGGTTCGCGAGGAGGTTGGCATCGCCGATCTGGCTGATCCACCGGCCGAGGGTCGTGGTTTCGCCTGCGGTGTAGGTGTTCAGGGCTGCGAGCGCCACGAGCGAGGACGCCGTCGCGAAGTCGCCTCCCGCGATCGCGTGGTTGATCGCTTCCGGAAGCAGGCCCTGCTCGTGGCACCAGGCAGCCGCCCTCATGTGCAGGCCGCGAACGGTCGGCCCGGCGTCGAGATGGAGTTCAGCCTGCAGGTACTCGGCGAACAGCGGATGCAACCGATAGGAGCGACGCTGGGGATCCGCAGTGATGAACAGCTGACGCGCTTCGAGATCTCGGAGAATGCTCGCGGAGTCGGAGCGTTCGAGCACCGCGTCGCACATCGCGGGAACGAGCGGTCGCAGGATCGAGACGGAGACGAGGAACCGGCGGATGTCGTCGGGCAGTTCCCGCATGCATTCGCGGTAGAGGTAGTCGGCGAGCAGATCCTGGCCGCCGATCGAGTCCAGCGGCCGGCTCCGCGACAGGAGCGCGCACATGTGCAGGCCCGCCGCCCACCCGCCGCTCTGCTCGACCCAGCTCGTGAGCGTCTCGGGGGAGACCTCTGCACCGGCGACCTCGGCGATCCTGGCTGCTCCCGAGAGGTCGATCCGGAGGTCCTCGGCGGTGACGTGAGCCGCGGACGACGCCACACGTCCGCGCGCGAATGCGGCGGGGCGGTGGCGGCTCGCCAGCACGACCTGCGACCCCGCCGGTACGCCCGTCAGCACGACGTTGAGCGCGTCGATCGCGTCGAGGGAGGTGAGTGCGTGGGTGTCGTCGAGGAACAGCACGAACGGCTGATCGCATCGGGAGAGGGCGCGCGCGAGCACCGGTGCGATCCGGCCCAGCACGCCACGATCGGCCGTCGAGACCTGCTCCTCGAGCGATGCCGCGACCGGGGTGAAGGACGAGCAGGCATAGGTCAGGAGCCGGATGAGCGCGGCGGGATCGTCGTCGCCGTCGCTCAACGTGAGCCAACCGGTGGCTCGGTCCTCGAGCTGGAGCCATTCGGCGAGGAACGAGGTCTTCCCGTAGCCTGCGGGCGCCGTGACGGTGACCAGCCTGGCGGGCCCGGAGCGCACGTTGCCGATGAGGTTCTCGCGGCGCACGAAGCTCGGGTCGAAGTCAGGACCAGTGGTCTTGACCTCGAGGATCAGTTCCTTGAGTTCGCGCTCAGCGGCCGCCATCTCTCGTCTCCCCATCGACCAACGTCAGCAGTGAACTCGCGCCCGAGGCGCTGCGTCGGATTCAGATACTACCGATCCACGGGGCGGTGCCGCGCCACGCGTGCGCCACACGGACGGGGTCGTCGTGGGGCATTCGGCTGCCTGCTACAGAGCGGACCCGATGGGCGACCAGTATCGGAGGGAGACGAGCAGGCGTGAATTCGTCCAGTCCGACGCGGGCCCCAATTCGGACGCAACGCACACCGAAAGCAGGTTGAGGGTCGGCGAGAGCGTGCACCGTTCGGACTCGATCCCCATGTCCTCCGCGAGCTGTCGTGCCGACTGGCCCTCGGGTGGATCGATGTTGAGTTCCGTCCAGCACCCACCGGACGCGCAGTTCTTCTCACTGGTGAGAAGCGTCGCGCCCTCTGGGATCGCCGGGCCGAACGATGCGGGTGGCGCACTTCCCTCCGTGAGGAACAGATGGCTCACCGCGACATGCATCAACCAGAACGCGATGAGGACGGCAGCGGCGACGCCGAGCACGACCGAGATGGTGATACGTCGCGCGGTGACCGCCGGTTCCGATGTCTTCATCTGACTCCCAGTGCTCATCGACGGTGTCCAGGGCTCCAAGCGGAGCGGATTCGGCAATCCTGTCATCGAAGCGCCCCAGCATGCTCGAACCCGTCGAGCTATCCGGCAGTGAGCGCGGTGCTGATGATCGCTCGAACCTCGGCGTCGTCCTGCATGCCGTCGGTCGCGTACGGTTCCCACCGGTCCAACTGGGACAGCACCCATTCCCAATGCGCGAGTCGCAGTGTGATGACCAGCAGATGCTCGCGAGGCGGCCATCCGTACGAGTCACGCTGAGCCTCAGAGGCGGCCGACGCGCGCCATCCCGCGTCGCGGATGCAGGAACCAGCGATCACGGTCTCCGTGATCCCGTCGACCGCGTCGACGGCCATCGAGTTGTCGACGCACCCGTCAACGCGTTGCCACAACCGCACCGGAATCTCGATCGTCAGATAGCGCACGCGGTAATCCTCGCAGACGTGCCAATCGCGGCTTCCGGATTGTCGGACACGCCTGGCTGGTGTCGAGCGGATGTCACGGTGACCGCCGGCGGTCGTGTCGGTGCGCTGGTTCAGCGTGATCTCATGCCCACCCTCACGGTCCGCGACTTCGTCACGGTTGACGGACAGTACGACGACGATGAGCACGGGCGCATGAGCGAACTCGACGGGGGAGTCGTGCGCCCGGCAGGCCATGGGGGAGTAGATGGGGAGGACCGACCGCGCGAGGGAAGAAGGCCTCAGCGGATCGCGTTGGATCTCGATGACGTCGCGCGGAACCGATGCTCATGAGAATGCCTCACTCAGCGAGAGGTCCAAAGGCGACAGTTCGCTAGGAACACAAACCACCCAGGTGGGGAAGTGGCGCAGCATCCGAATCGTGCATCTGCTGCACTGGGGCTTCCTCTGATGGTGAAGTCACTCAACCGCTTTCCACAAAGCTCGCACCAGAAGCGTTTGGTGCCCGACATCGCGTCTGTAGCGCGGGCGTGTCAGACGGGAATCGTGATCGCCTGGAACCCTCTGATTTGCGCCGCTCGGCTTGCAGAGTTGGCCCGGACGATAGATTCGCCGAATGATGAAGACCCCGACTGGCCGCGTCGCCCTCACCCCGCTGCTGACCCTTCTCCTGCTCACCGGCTGTACCGCTGTGGACGCCTCGTCGCTGCCCGACACCGACACGACCCCGAACGCAGCCCCAGCAGCGATCGAAGGCGACATGGATGAGGATGGCGAGCTCTCCGAGTTCGAGAAGCAGGTACTCGCGAGGAACGCACCCCGCGACATCACCCTTCACGATGGCAGCGTCATTGTTGTGACACCCGGAGAGCCCCTCCCGCAGCCCGTCATTGACCAGATCGTCGCCGACGCGGCGCCCGGCGCGGCTCAGGCGCAGACCGACGACGAGTTTGCGCCCATGGCGGGCCTGAGAAGCATCCGTGAGGTGGCAACCTCATATGCGAACCAGTTTGATCGCACCGTCGTCATCGTCTATTGGGGCTTCGGTGCCTGGGGCACGGTCTCCTCCGTCGACGAATCCGGCGGGACCGGGCTGGCAGGCAGCAGCGACCTCGACGCGATGGTCGCGGCGGCTACTGACTGGGCGGGATCCCACGACGCCTACGTCGTAGTTGTCGAGTAGCCGTCCGTCTTCATCGACGTCGCCGCGCGATGCTCCTGCCCGCGCAGGAGCAAACCGACCATGAGTTGTCGCGACTGAGCGCACAGGATGCGCCACGGGTAGGTGGTCTGCTTCACCAGAGCTCTCTCTGATGGTGAAGTGACCTAACCAGATTTCCCCTAAGCGTGCGCAGGCTCGACGCCGACCGGTAGCTCCACGCTGTGTCACACATCGGTCGGAGGACATGCGACACACCCCTGCTTGTCACTCTTGCGCCTGAGTCCTGACCCAGGCGTCGAACCGCTCGGCGTTTTCACGCTGTGTCGGCATCACGTTCTCCAGCGCCAGCGTCAAGCAGGAATCGAGGGCGTCGTCAGGCCTGTCGTCCATTCGCAGCAGCGCCTCTGCCCGCGCGAAGTAGACGACCCCTGAGTGTTCCCGCTTCATATCCCCCAGATCGCCATCTCTGATCTGGCTCAGCATCCCTTCGCGCGTTAGGAGGGCGTCAAGGAGCGCCCAGCCCCCATCGTTCAACCGGGCGACCATATCGGTGACCGCATCCCTGGCGGATGTCTCGTCGGTGATTTCCCACCAACCGTCGGTGCCATCAGGCGTACCCGTTGGGTGCAACCGCTGACGATAGATCCCAAATGACTCACTGATCGCCTTCGGAAACTTCTGCCCGAGTTCGTGTCGCTGCCATCGCAACCAGGGCTCGGGGGCGGCCGAAATGTTGACTACGCAGCGGAGACTCGTGGAGTTGCTCCACGAGGACGACTGGACGTTCACAACAACCCAGTCGCCAATCAGGGTCGACTTGCGCCACGTTGGAGCGGACCCCTTGTAGCCATGTTGCCGCGCCTGAGGGCCGAGTACATCACGCAGTGCGGTCTTGAGGGCATCCTGTGCGGTCACGAAGACATGATGCCAGCACTGGGCTCCCATCCCTCTGCGGTAACGCTGGCGATGCGTTTGGATGCGGTGTATCCGCCCATGTAGATGCCTGCGCGTTCGGCGTGCGCGCTGAGGGTCTTCGGGGCGTATCCGAGCGTTTCGGCGAGGGAGCGCACGTCGATCTGTCCGGTGAGGCTCTTCAGGGTGGTGTTGCGCGTGCGCTGTGGGTCGAGGCCGAGGACGTTGAAGCGTTGTTGGAGGGTTGGTACGGAGAGGTGTTGGCCTGCACGGTAGCCGGGGAAGAGCCAGTCCGTGCCGACGTTCGTGGTCTGCTGGTTCGTGCGGTCCTCGAGATGTTGCCAGAACAGCGGGGCGAGAAACTCCGGGATCGCACTCGGCGTGGGTCCGAGCGCGATATGCATTCCGTCTGGTCGTAGATCGATGCAGTCCATCTTGAGCTGGGCCAATCTCGTCAATGGTGTCGCCCACAGCAGGTGGATCAGTGCTGCGACTCGTGTTCCGAGTGCAACCTGGTCGAATTCGATCGCGTTCCGGATTACCTGCAGCCGGTGCTGTTGTGTCAGAGCGGGAAGCGGAAGTACCGCTTTGCGCTTCGGGACGTAGAGCTGACGTTGCCCGCTTCGGCCTCGTGAGAGCCAGGAGATGAAGTTCTTGATCTCGTATCGGGTGCTTACGGCGTCGGTCAGGTATTCGTCGATGTGCAGTTGCGAGAAGGTTTCAACGGTGAGGTGCGCGTGATCTTCGACCCAGATCAGGAACTTGCCGGCTTCGGTGATCTGCTGTCGTGCATCTCGTGCCGCGATGTCCGTGTTGGTGATTCCGACTCGTTTCCGCAGCCTGCTGAGGTGGTGCCAGGTGGCGTACTGCTCGATGATCGATGCGATCTGAGGTCGATCGTGGAGTTCATCGAGGCGCTTGGCCAGCCAGCGTTCGAAGATCGCGAGGTATCGGTCAGCCGGTGCGGTGATCATGCGGTGGTGGATGAGGATGGCGCGGAGATGTTCGACCGCGGGGGAGCTGGGGAGTTGGTCGAGTCAGTCGTGGGTGAGTTCAATCTCGCGTTCACCGATCGCGGTCAGGAGTTCTCGGGCTCGTTTTCCTCGCATCCAGGTGTAGATGCTTTCCGGTCGTTCAGCGCTTGCGAGTGCCTGAACGAGCCGCACGAGGCGAAGGTCCGGGGGAGTGGTCGGCTTGAGAAGGGATTCGAGGTCTTCGGTGACGACGCAGCGGGCGCATGCGCCGCCGCGGAAGCGTTCTGCCTCGGTTTCGCAGCGGACGCACTGCATTTCTGGGCGGGTGATGCCGGCGCAGTTCCTGCAGATCGCGGTGCCGTCGGGGCGGCGGCCGGGGAGGAGTCGTTCGTCGCCGCAGACTGGGCAGCGCCCGTGTGTGCGGAGCGCCTCGGTGAAGCAGATCCCGCATATGGCGCCGTCCGGGCATCGCACGCGGATCTTCGCGACCAACCGGTGGCAACGGTCGCAGGTCTTGGTGCCCGTGGTTCTCGGTCGTCCTCGAGGCTGGGGAGGTTCGAGTGACGTGATGGTGGCGGCCCGTGTTTTGCCGTACGTGCGTGGCCTAGCCATCATCTTCGTCGATCACTCGGGCTCGCACTGGCCTGTAGTTACGGAGGTCTGGGATGTCCGGACTGCCGTTTGCTGCGGTCTTGCGGCGTATGGTACGGGTTTCAGTTGCGGTGAAGGTGACGAGGTCGTTGACCTCGCAGTGGAGGATGTCGCACAGGGCGACGAGGACCTTGAATGCGATGCGTTCGGGGTCTTGCGCGACGAGGCGGTAGATCTGGGATGGCGACAGCGTGATTCCGCGTTCGCGGAGCGGCTCGACGAGATCGGCGCTGCTCTTGATGTGTTGGCGAGCCATGAGTTCGCGCACGCGCCATTGGTACTCGATTTCGCGTTTCATGATTGACCTCGGTTCGGTTGGCGGCTTCGACGAGCTGCGGGGAGGGGAGGGAGCTTGAGTCGGCGATTCAGGCGGACCTGTGATGCTCCACTCTGTTCGAGCGTTGCCGCGTGGACGCGGGCGAGTTCTCTGACCTGAAAGTCAGCCGCAGGCAGGGTGTAGATGGATGTGGTCGCGGCATGTTCGTGTCCGAGTTGGTATTGCACGAACCTGAGATCGAATCCATATACCGTGGCAAGGTTGGTCGCGTACGCGCGCCGGAGCGAGTGAAAGTCGAGCCCGGGCGGGAAGCCGAGCTCGTCGACGAACTCGCTGAGGCGTAGCCAGAGTTTGTTGCTCGTGACGATGGTGCCGCTGCTGGTGGGGAACAGGTCGGTGAGGGGTTCGCCGTATCTGGGCAATCCGAGGTGTATCCAGTCGTGGACGACCTCGGCCGACCAGCCGAAGACCGTCAACACGTTCCGTGGCTTGTAGGCGCGGCCGGCCTTGGATTTCCCGTACCGCACGTGCAGATTGCCGTAGTCGCCGAAGTACGGGGCTCGAGCGTTGGGGGAGAAGTCCACGACCTGGAGGTGGCGTACCTCGTTGACACGAAGCCCCCACGCATACGCGATCTTCAATGCCGCCGAGTCGCGCAGCGAGCTGACCGCACCTTTGCGACCGGACTCGAGCACTCGTTCGAACTCCAGATCGGCCAGGTCGAAGAGTTGCTGTAGCTCGCGCAGCGTGAAGGGTCGCTTCGCGGGTTTCGCTTCGTTGGCCTGGGAATGCTTGACCCGGTTGAACTCGGTGATCACCTGAGCGAAGACCCGACCGAACAGTCGGGCGGACTGTTCGCTCCAGTCGTACGCAGGACTGGTCGCGTACTCGCAAACGCCCTCGATCGCTCCTTGGTATCGACGGGTGGTCGAGTGCGCGAGTCCTCGAACTCCGCGAAGGTGAGCTAGCCACTCATCGACATCGCCAGGGGACCATTCCCACGGGTGCTTTCCCGAGGAGTCGCAGAGCTGCAGCACGACCGCGCGGCTCGTTCTGATGTAGTCACGCCCGAGTCCTCGGGCCGTCATCGCGGAGCCCCACCCGTCAAGTACCAGGGCGAGGAAGGCGTCCGGATCCGGAACGCCCTCTGGGACTGGCAGGTACGAAATCGTCCCGCCCGAACGTGACATCGTCAGCACCTCCTGCGTCTGCAATTTTTGCAGGATTCCTGCATATTCTGCAAGATTCGACGCGGAACTTCCTGATCAGCGGCAAATCGGGTTGGAGTGCGTCCCGCGAATCTGACGGCGACCGCTGAGGGCAATTGGCTAGCGCCAATGCGGCAATGACCCGGATCAGAGGGGATTTCCGGACAAGGTAGCGGACGTTAGCCATTCTTCTCCTATCTGCATTTTCTGCAGATAGGGGATAAATATTCCGACATAATGTGCATTATCGGCGCAATACGGAGCGGCGTGGCCGTCGGGCTTCAGTCCCGCGGCGCCAGGCCGGTCAGCATGCGTGACAGCACCGACCTCAGCGATTCGAGCTCGGCCGTATCGACGGCCGTGAACAGCTCCCCGGCCACGGTGCTCGTCTGTTGCTGCACGGCCTTCAGGGCTCGATCGCCGTCGTCCGTCAGGTTGAGAATCGTCACGCGCCGATCTGTCGACGACGGCACCCTGGTGACATAGCCGAGCCGCTCGAGGTCGTCGACGGTTCGCACCATGCCCGTCTTGTCGGTGCTGAGCCGCGCCACGAGGTCGCGCTGCGTCTTCACGCCGTCTCGGATCATGAACATGACCGACGCGTGCCGCGTCGTGAGATCCAGCGGTTGCAGGGCGGAGTTCAGGCGTTGCGTCGCGGCCGTGTACACCTGGTGGAACAGCAGTCCGACCTCGATGGCGGCGCGCGCCCCCGCTTCGCTCATGGTTCGAGTCTCCCCCAAAGAAGATCCAAATGCAATAGATCCAAATGGATCCAGTTGATAGGCTGCGGAGCATGTCCCGACTCGATGACGGCTCCGGCCACGACCGTCTGTGGCCCCTGACGCTGCTCCGCTTCTCGCTCGCCCTCACCTCGGTCTTGCTGTTCGGGCAGGCCGTGTCGGCGGGCCTATGCGGCCTCCGACGAAGCGGCGCGCCGCAGCATCGGCGAAGCACTCGGCTGCTCCGAGACCGCGGCCGACGCCGTGCTCGCGATGCAGCTGCGACGGTTCCGCCGCGGCAGCGCGGAATCGATCGCCCGCGAACTCGACGAGCTCGAGCAGCACATCGAGGGTCTCGGCGTCTGAGCCGGGGCTCGCAGCCGGAACCGGAGTGGCTGAGTGTCGCCCGCTCCCCCGCGTGCCGATCCGTCAGTCGTCCACTCGGATGCCCAGGTGTCGTGCCAGGTGGGGCGCGAGCAGGGCCGCCTGCATCGAGTCGATCGTCGCACCGCTGAGGCCGCCGATGCCGTCGATCACGGCGAGCTCGAGGCCGCGCAGGTCGACATCGCGCAGCCTCGCCCCGGTGACGTCGAGCGAGCGCAGGTCGCAGCCCTCGAAGGCCACCCGCTCGGCCTGCGCGTTGACGAGGTCGAGCTCATCGATCGTGCAATCGGTGAACTGGACATCACGGATCTCGGCACCGCGAAGGTTCACGTAGCCGAGCTTGCAGCCCACGAACCGCACCGCCCGCCATCGGTCGTCGTGGAACTCGACCGATCCGAGTCGCGATGACATGAACGAGACGTCGCGCAATTCGGCCAGCGGGGCCCTGAGCACCGGTGCCTCGAGCCGCTCGATCACGACCTCCGAGAAGGCGGCCGCGCGAAGGCGCGTCTCATGGGCGGCGACGCCGGTCAGCTCGCACTCGGTCAGACGCAGGCCGCCGAGATCCCGTTCGGCGAGGTCGAGCCCGCTGAACCGTCGCGCCTCGACAACCGCGCCGGCGACCAGCTCGCTCTCGTGACCGTCGTCGAGCTCACCGAGCAGGACCGGGTCGACGCGCGGCGCGACGGGATGCCTGGCCTTCGACGCCACGGCCGCTCCTCTCCGAACGAAGACGAATCAGGATGCCTCGGCGCCGACGTAGTCCGCGAGGTGTTCGCCGGTCAGGGTCGAACGGGCGGCGACGAGATCGGCGGGAACGCCCTCGAACACGATCCGCCCGCCGTCGTGACCGGCGCCGGGACCGAGATCGATGATCCAGTCGGCGTGCGCCATCACGGCCTGGTGGTGCTCGATCACGATCACCGACTTGCCCGAGTCGACCAGGCGGTCGAGGAGGCCCAGCAAGTTCTCGACGTCGGCGAGGTGGAGACCGGTGGTCGGTTCGTCGAGCACGTAGACGTCGCCCTCCTCCCCCATCGCGATCGCGAGCTTGACCCGCTGGCGCTCGCCGCCCGAGAGCGTGGAGAGCGGTTGGCCGAGCGTGAGGTAGCCGAGGCCCACGTCCTCGAGGCGACCGAGGATCTTCGCCGCCGCCGGGATCTTCGCCTCGCCGTCGGAGAAGAACTCCCGTGCCTGCGCCACCGGCAGGTCGAGCACCTCGGTGATGTCGAGCCCTCCGAGCTTGTACTCGAGCACCCCGGCCTGGAACCGCTTGCCGCCGCAGTCCTCGCAGGGCGTCTCGATCGTGTCCATGAAGCCGAGCTCGGTGACGATGACGCCCGATCCCTTGCAGCTCGGACACGCGCCCTCGGAGTTCGCGCTGAAGAGCGCGGGCTTCACGCCGTTCGCCTTCGCGAAGGCCTTGCGGATGGGCTCGAGCAGACCCGTGTACGTCGCCGGGTTGCTTCGTCGTGAGCCCTTGATCGCGCCCTGGTCGATCGACACGACGCCGTCGCGTCGCGACACCGAGCCGTGGATGAGCGAGCTCTTGCCCGAGCCGGCCACGCCGGTGACGACGGTCAGCACGCCGAGCGGGATGTCGACGTCGACATCGTCGAGGTTGTTCGCGTCGGCGCCGCGCACCTCGATCGCGCCGCGCGCCGAGCGAACCTCCGCCTTGAGCGACGCGCGGTCGTCGAGATGCCGGCCGGTGAGGGTGCCGCTCGCCTTGAGCCCTTCGACCGATCCCTCGAAGCAGATCTCTCCCCCGCCGCTGCCCGCGCCGGGGCCGAGGTCGACGACGTGATCGCCGATGGCGATCGTCTCGGGCTTGTGCTCGACGACGAGCACGGTGTTGCCCTTGTCACGCAGCCGCAGCAGCAGCGTGTTCATGCGCTGGATGTCGTGCGGGTGCAGCCCGATCGTGGGTTCGTCGAACACGTAGGTGACGTCGGTGAGCGACGACCCGAGGTGACGCAGCATCTTGATGCGCTGCGCCTCGCCGCCCGACAGCGTGCCCGACGGGCGCTCGAGGCTGAGGTAGCCGAGCCCGAGGGTCACGAACGCGTCGAGGTTCGCGCTCAGCGCCTCGAGCAGCGGGCCCGCGCCCGGCTTGTCGAGGCCGCGCACCCACTCGGCGAGGTCGGTCACCTGCATACGGCACGCGTCGGCGATGCTGACGCCGTCGATCTTCGACGAGCGCGCGCCCTCGGTGAGCCGGGTGCCGTCGCACTCCGGGCACCTCGCGAACGTCGCCACCCGCTCGACGAAGGCGCGGATGTGCGGCTGCAGGGCGTCGAGGTCCTTCGACAGCATCGACTTGGTGATCTTCGGGATGAGGCCTTCGTAGGTCATGTTGATGCCGCTGATCTTGACCTTGGTGACCTCGCCGTAGAGGAAGAGGTGCCGCTGCTTCTCGGTGAACTGCGCGATCGGCTTGTCGGCCGGGTAGAAGCCGGACTGCGAGAAACCCTTCACCATCCAGCCGTCGGCGGTGTAGCCGGGCACCATGATCGCGCCCTCGTCGAGCGACTTCGACTCGTCGACGATCTGCGCGAGGTCGAGATCCGACACGGCGCCCCGGCCCTCGCATCGCGGGCACATGCCGCCGAGGTAGATCACGTCCTTGACGATCTTCTTCTCGCCGTGCGGGCCGGTCATCACCCCGCTCGCCTTCTGCGTGGGGATGTTGAACGAGAACGCCGTCGGCCCGCCGATGTACGGTTCGCCCAGCTTGGAGAAGAGGATCCGCAGCATGGCGTTCGCATCCGTCACCGTGCCGACGGTCGAACGGGGGTTGGCGCCGAGCCGCTCCTGGTCGACGAGGATCGCCGTCGTCAGACCCTCGAGCACGTCGACGTCGGGTCGCGGAACCGACGGCATGAAGCCCTGCACGAAGGCGCTGTAGGTCTCGTCGATCAGTCGTCGGGACTCCGCGGCGATGGTGTCGAAGACGAGCGAGCTCTTGCCCGACCCCGACACGCCCGTGAAGACCGTCAGCCGTCGTTTCGGCAGGTCGATGTCGACGTTCTTGAGGTTGTTCTCCCGGGCGCCGCGCACGCTGATGAGCTCATGGCGGTCGGCGGGATTCGGAACGGTCGTCTCGGTGGCCATGTGGTCTAGATTCTCACGGGCGCGAACGATGAGGCACATACCGGTCACGCTAGCTGCGGCATCCACCCCGGTGCTTCTCGATTCCTGACCGGTGCGCCTACGACACGGTCGTAGTTCGTCGCATCGCGACGCGCGCGTTCACATCCGATACTCAGGCGGGGTTCGGCAATAGCCTTGGCGGGCACGGTTCACCCTCAGAAAGGACATGCCATGTCTTCCACACAGCCGACCGGCTTCTTCGCCACGTTCTCGCTCGATGCCGCCGAGCTGTCGAAGTCGGCCATCAACACCGTCCGCACGACGCTCGGCATCAGCGGCGCCGTCGCGCTCATCGTCGGGCTCATGATCACGTTCTGGCCGAAGGACTCGGCCGTGGTGCTCACCATCATCCTCGGCATCTACCTGCTCATCGCGGGCATCGCCTACCTCGGGCTCGGCATCTTCTCGAAGGGCATCTCGGGTGGTGCGAGGGCGCTCGACATCATCCTCGGCATCCTGTTCATCATCGGCGGCATCTTCGCCGTGGCGAACCCCACCGAGAGCGCGGTCGTGCTCGGCATCTTCCTCGGCATCCTGATCGGTGTCCTCTGGATCGTCGAGGGCATCGTCGCGCTCGCGCAGCTCGGAGACGCGCCGTCGAAGGGCTGGGCGATCTTCTTCGGCATCCTGAGCATCCTCGCGGGCATCGTGCTGCTGTTCTCGCCGCTCTACGTCGTCGTGCTGTGGTGGATCATCGGCATCAGCCTCATCGTGCTCGGCATCATCCAGATCGTGCGCGCGTTCACCTTCGGGCGCGGCGTCACGGCCGCCTGAACCGAACGCGGCTCCGCCGCGCAGAAGGCCGGCCCCGGGATGACTCGGGGCCGGCCTTCTTCGTCTCCGCCGTGGCGGTCGAGCTGGGCTCAGGCCTCTTTGGCGAAGCCCGAGATGTCGCCGACGTAGCGCGTGTTCTCGGCGGGGACGGGCTCGACGACGGCCGACGCGACCTCTGCGGCGAACTCGGCGACGTTGTAGAGACGGCCGGCGTCCTGCTTGCGGGCGTCGATCGCGCCGGGGTTCGCGCGCTCGAGGAGCGTCGCCGTGATGGTTCCCTCGATCATGTCGCCCGACACGACGACGAACTCGACGCCCGCCGCCTCGAACTCGGGCAGCTTGGCGCGGAGCGCGTCTTCGCCGGCGCGCTTCGAGAGGGCGACGGGCTCGTACTCGGGCATCGTCGGCGTCGTGCGGATGAAGTGCGCCTGGTGGCTCGTGACGAAGACGATGCGGGCCCCGTCGGCCAGGTGCGGCAGCGCGCCCTCCACGACGTTGACCTGCGCGTCGCGATTGAGGCGCATCGCATAGTCCTCGCCGAGGCCGGTCTCCATGCCGCCCGACGCGTTGAGCACGAGCACGTCGATCGGCCCGAGCTCTGCGACGGTGCGCTCGAACATTGCCGCGACCGACTCGGGGTCGGTCAGATCGGCGCCGATCGCGATCGCGGTGCCGCCGCCTGCCACGATCTCGGCGACCACCTTCTCGGCGCGAGGCGCCTTGCTGCGGTAGTTGACGACGACCGATGCGCCGGCCGCTGCGAGGTAGCGGGCGGTGTCGGCGCCGATGCCGCGCGACGAGCCCGTCACGAGGGCGACGCGGCCGGCCAGCGAGCCGGGGACGAGTGGATTGGTCACGGGGAGGCTCCTCGAGGTCTTGGCACCGCGAAGACGACGCGGCGCGGCCGAACCGAGACTATCAACTCCCCCATGCCGAGCCCGGCACTGCTAGTTTCGGAATGAGCCGACCGCGTGCGAAGGAGACCCGATTTGGATGTGCTGACCCAGTACGCGTGGATCGTCTGGCTGGTGCTGATCCTGGCATTCGCCACGATCGAGGTGTTCACCCTCGAGATGACTTTCCTGATGCTGGCCCTCGGCAGCGTCGCGGGCCTGCTGTCGGGTCTGTTCGGCATTCCGTGGTGGGCGCAGTTCATCATCGCCGCGGTGGTGGCGGTGGCGCTCATGCTCGTGCTGCGCCCGCCGCTGCTGCGGGCGCTCCGACGTGGCGGCGACCCGGCACGCAGCAACGTCGACGCCCTCATCGGGGCCGAAGGGACCGTGGTGCAGACCGTCGGCGACGCGGGCGGTCAGGTTCGGCTGCAGAACGGCGAGACCTGGACGGCGCGGCTCTCGCCCGCGACCGAGCAGGTCGACGTGCCGGTGGGCGGGCGGGTGCTCGTGACCGGCATCGATGGCGCGACGGCGGTCGTCGTGCCGGTTGAGAGGAGCACCCCCGAGTGATCGACCTGCCCACGATCATCGTGACGATCGTCGTCATCGCGATCGTCATCTTCGTCATCGTCGTCATCGCGCGATCGATCAGGATCATCCCCCAGGCCTACGCGGGCATCGTCGAGCGCCTCGGGCGCTATCACAAGACGCTCACGCCCGGCCTGAACCTGCTCGTGCCGTTCATCGACCGGCTGCGGCCGCTCGTCGACATGCGCGAGACGGTCGTGTCGTTCCCACCGCAGCCGGTCATCACCGAAGACAACCTCGTCGTCTCGATCGACACGGTCGTGTACTTCCAGGTGACCGACGCCCGTGCCGCGACGTACGAGATCGCCAACTACCTGGGTGCGGTCGAGCAGCTCACGACGACGACGCTGCGCAACGTCGTCGGCGGCCTCAACCTCGAAGAGGCGCTCACCTCGCGCGACAACATCAACGGCCAGCTGCGCGTCGTGCTCGACGAAGCCACCGGCAAGTGGGGCATCCGCGTCTCGCGGGTCGAGCTCAAGGCGATCGACCCGCCCGTCTCCATCCAGGACTCGATGGAGAAGCAGATGCGCGCGGAGCGCGACCGCCGTGCGCTCATCCTCACCGCGGAGGGCACGAAGCAGTCTGCGATCCTCACCGCCGAAGGCGCGCGGCAGGCTGCGATCCTCGAGGCCGAGGGCGATGCCAAGGCCGCCGTCCTGCGCGCGCAGGGCGAGGCGGAGGCGATCCTCACGGTCTTCGATGCGATCCACAAGGGCGACCCCGACCCGAAGCTGCTCGGCTACCAGTACCTGCAGATGCTGCCGCAGCTCGCACAGGGCGACGCAAACAAGCTGTGGGTCATTCCGAGCGAGCTCACCGAGGCGCTGAAGGGCATCGGCCGCGCCTTCACTCCCCCGGCCGCCGGCGCCCAGCAGGTGCCCGGTGCGGCTCAGCAACCGCCTGCCGCCCCGTCGACCGGCGAGCCCCGCCCGCCGTCGGGATCGTTCCCGCAGGCGTGAGGCCGGGCGTGGCCTCCGACTACTTCGACGGGGCCGTGCCCCGCGTGCTCGCGCACCGCGGACTGGCGCTGGATGCACCCGAGAACACCCTCCTCGCGTTCGCCGCGGCGATCTCCGCCGGCGCGGGGCACCTCGAGACCGATGTCCGGGCGACGCACGACGGTGCGGCGGTCATCGCCCACGACGCGTCCCTCTCGCGTGTCGCGGGTCGCGACGTGGCGGTGGGGCAGCTCACGATGGCCGAGTTGCGACGGATCGACCTCGGCCACGGGCAGGGTTTCCCTTCGCTGGAGGACGCGCTCGATGCGTTTCCCGACGGTCGCTTCAACATCGACGTGAAGGACGAGCGCTCCGTCGACGGCACCGTCTCGGCCATCGCCCGCACGGGCGCGGCGTCGCGCGTGCTCGTGACGAGCTTCTCCGAGCGTCGACGCCGCAGGCTCGCCCGGCTCGTTCCCGGCGCCGTCACCTCCGTCGGCGCCGCGGGCGTCCTCGCATTCCGCGCTGCGGCGTCGCTGCGCTCCTCCTCCCTCGCCGCGCGGGCGCTCCACGGCGCACGGGCGCTGCAGATCCCCGAACGCACCGGACCGATCCGCCTCGTCACCCGGCGGCTCGTCGATGCCGCGCACGCGCTCGGCGCCGAGGTCCACGTGTGGACGGTGAACGAGGCCGACGACATGGTGCGCCTCCTCGACCTCGGCGTCGACGGCATCGTGACCGACCGCGCAGACATCGCACTCCGCGTCATCGCCGGCCGAAGCTGAGAATTCCCCGCGAAACCTCAGGCTTCGGAAAGGGAACGCCCAGCTTGATCGTTGAGACTGTCAGACGATCGAGAGGAGAACGCCATGGCGGATCGGAGCCTTCGGGGCATGCGAATCGGTGCGCAGAGCCTGCAGAGCGAAGACGGCGTGGTGTTCGCCGACCGCGCCGAGTACACCTACCAGTGCGAGACCTGCGGCCGTGACACGACGATGGTCTTCTCGACCGAGGCCGAGATCCCCGAGACGTGGGAGTGCCGCCACTGCGGTGCCTCGGCCGTGCTGCTCGTCGACTCGAAGCCGGTCGAGATCGACCGATCGGGTGAGAAGATCGCCCGCACGCATTGGGACATGCTGCTCGAGCGTCGCACCATCCCCGAACTCGAAGAGCTGCTCGAGGAGCGCCTCCAGTACCTGCGCGCGCGTCGCGGCGGCCAGAAGGTCGGCGCCTAGTCCTGCTCGACGGGTTCGGGTCGCGCGGTGCGCTGTCGCGCCATGACACCGGCTGCGATGAGCCCGATGATCGCCCCGGCGACGATCACGATCGCCACCCATGAGCCGAGCACGACCGACGGCGTCAAGCCGCGACGCAGTTCGACGTCGGTGACCATCGCCCCGGCCTCGTAGGCCGGGAGTGCGTCGATCGTGCGCCCCGACGGATCGATCACCTGGCTGGTGCCGACCGTCGAGATGTTCACGACGGACCGACCCGTCTCGATCGCACGGAGTCGCGCGATCGCGAGCTGCTGCTGATTCTCGTCGGTTCCCCTGAAGTCGGCATTGTTCGTCTGGAACATGTAGAGCTCGGCGCCGTCACGGGCTCCCTGCCAGATCACCTCGTCGTAGATCACGTCGAAGCAGATCGCGAGACCCGCGACGGCGTCGCCGAGGTCGAAGACGGGGGCGTTCACGCCGGGCGAGTATCCCCGCTGCACGAGCCCCGTGAGGTCGGGCACGATCGCGTCGTAGAACCAGCGATCGGGGATGTACTCGCCGAAGGGCACGGGGTGGCGCTTGTCGTAGCTGTCGACCGCGCCTTCGCCGCTGCGCCAGAGGATCGACGTGTTGAAGAACTCGTCGCCCCGCGTCGTCACCGTGTTCAACACGATCGGCGCGTCGAGGCGACGCCCGAGCGTGTCGAAGATCCCCGCGGTCGCCGGGCTCCGCGTGGGGTCGAGGTCGGACCCGCCCTCCGGCCAGAGCAGGACATCGATGCCCTCCTCGTCGAGGATCGGCTCCGTCGC
This sequence comes from Agromyces sp. NPDC127015, assembly GCF_042725165.1. NCBI lineage: Bacteria > Bacillati > Actinomycetota > Actinomycetes > Micrococcales > Microbacteriaceae > Agromyces > Agromyces sp. NPDC127015. The sequence continues at coordinate 890,215 of NZ_JBHXDI010000001.1, forward strand.
CTCGAGCTGTGCGGCGAGCACGTCGCCGGGCTGACGTTCGTCGAAGTACCCGGACGGTCCGTTGCCCTGCACGCTCGCGACCCGGAGCTCTCCCGAGGCGGTCGTCGGAAAGGCGGGAGCCATCACCGCGACGATCAGCAGCGCGACGACGGGGATGGCCGTACGCAGGTCGCGCCAGCCCCGCAGGCGCACCCACTCGATGACACCGGCCACCAGCGCGACCATCACGAATCCGAGTCCGGTCGAGCCGATCCAGGCGACGACCTCGGCGAACGGACTCTGCGACTGGCTCAGCGCGGCGCGACCCCAGGGGAAGCCGCCGTACGGCATCGTGCCCGCGGCGGTCTCGCGCACGATCCAGAGCCCCGACACGAGCAGCGGCAGCCAGACGAGCCTCGTCCATCGCGAGTCGCTCGCCCGCGGCACCCAGCGGTACGCGAGCGCGATGAGCACGGCGCCGCCGGCCATGAAGAACGATTCGAAGATCGAGAGCGCGAGCCACGGGATCGGCCCGAGGTAGAGCGAGGTCCACGAGACGTGCGGCAGGTAGAAGGCGAGTCCGAAGACGAAGCCGACGAGCGCGGCGCTCCACGCGCTTCGGCCGATGAGCGGCAGGAGGGCGAGCGCGATGCCCGCGAACGCGAGGGGCCAGGCCGACACGTCGGGGAACCCGAGGTCGTAGACGAATCCGCCGACCGCGGCGACGATGACGGCTGCCCACAGCGGCAGCGGAAGCAGGCGTCGTGCAGGGGTGGATGGCACCAGATCAGCCTAGGCGACTCGGATCAGGCGACCGTGCCGTAGGCGACGACACCGCGTCGTACCGCATCGATGGCGGAGCGTGCCGTGGCGGCGAGCTCGGCGTCGGCGACGATCGAGATCTGGTCGAGCAGGTCGATCACCTGCTTCGTGAGCCGCACGAAGTCGCCGGCCGCGAGCTCGGTGTCTTCGAGCACGCCCGCGAGCGCACCGCCCCGGGCCCAGCCGTGCATCGCCGAGGCGAGCGCGGGTGACGGCTGCTCGCTCGACGGCAGGCGATGATCGCGTTCGAGGTCGTCGAGCGCGCTCCACACGTCGAGCGTCTTGTCGAACGCCTCGCGGAAGCCGCGTCGCGGCAGCCGGTACTCGACCCCGCGGTCGTCTCGTCGGGGCTCGTAGACGAGGGAGGCGGCCATCGCGGCGATGCCCGCGACGTCGAGGCCGTCCCAGAGCCCGAGGCGCAGGCACTCGGCGACGAGCAGGTCGCGTTCGCCGTAGATCCGCTTGAGGACGCGTCCGGCCGACGTCGAGACGAGGCGGCCGTCGCCGTCGACCTCGAGATAGCCGAGCGCGGTCAGCACCTCGGACACCCGATCGAACCGCTTGGCGACCTGCCCCGTCCGGCTGCGGATCTGCCGGGAGAGATCGTCGTGCTCCTGCTTGAGGCGCCACCACCGCTCCGCCCAGCGCGCGTGCGACTCGCGCTCGGCGCAGCCGTGACAGGGGTGGGCGCGCAGGCGCTTGCGCGCGTCGGCGAGCTCTCGCTGCAACCGCTCGCGCTCGGCGTGCGTCGGGTTGCCCTTCGAGGACTGGCGCTCGAGCCGGCCGATCTCACGGCGGATGCCCGCGTACTCGGCGAAGTCGCCGAGATGGCAGCGCATCGCCTCGTCGTAGCCCGACATCGACTCCTCCTGCTTCCGCAGGGTCCGGGCGAGGTCGACGACCGCGCGGTCGGCCTGGAACTGCGCGAACGAGAGCTCGAGGATCTGCCGGGTGCGCTCACGACCGAACTGGTCGATCAGGTTCACCGCCATGTTGTACGTCGGACGGAAGCTCGAGTTGAGCGGATAGCTGCGTCGGGAGGCGAGCGCCGCGACCGACTCGGGGTCGAGGCCGTCGACCCACTGGATGACGGAGTGGCCTTCGATGTCGATACCGCGCCGGCCGGCACGGCCCGTGAGCTGGGTGTACTCCCCCGGAGTGATCGGTACTCGGGCCTCGCCGTTGAACTTGTCGAGCTTCTCGAGCACCACCGAACGAGCCGGCATGTTGACGCCGAGAGCGAGCGTCTCGGTCGCGAACACGACCTTCAGCAGCTTCTTCTGGAAGAGCTCCTCGACGATCTCCTTGAACGCCGGCAGCATGCCCGCGTGGTGCGCGGCGACGCCGCGCTCGAGCCCTTCGAGCCAGTCCCAGTACCCCAGCACCGCGAGGTCCTCGTCGCGAAGCATCCTCGCCCGTTCTTCGACGATGGCGCGGATCTCGGCGCGCTCGTGTCCCGCGGTGAGCCGGATGCCGGAGCGGAGCACCTGGCGTACTGCCTGATCGCAGCCCGCACGGGAGAAGATGAACACGATCGCGGGGAGCAGGTTCTTGCCCTGCAGCAACGCGACGACCTCGGGCCGATCGAGCCGACCGCCCTGCTGGGCCTGGTGGAACCGGCCGCGATCGCCGCCCCGGCGCCCGCGGGCCGAACGCTGCCCGAGCGACCGGCCGCCGGCCCGCGCCAGTTGCTTCAGTTCGGGATTCACCCGGTGGGTGGCGGCCTGGCCCGACGAATCGAACAGCTCGACGAGCTTCGAACGCACGAGCACGTGCTGTTCGAGCGGCACCGGGCGGTCTTCGGAGACGATCACCTCGGTGTCGCCGCGCACCGCCTGGAGCCAGTCGCCGAACTCCTCCGCGTTCGACACGGTCGCGCTCAGCGAGACGAGGCGCACCTCCTCGGGGAGGTGGATGATGACCTCCTCCCAGACGGCGCCGCGGAACCGGTCGGCGAGGTAGTGCACCTCGTCCATCACGACGTACGCGAGGCGGTCGAGCAGCGGCGAGTCGGCGTAGAGCATGTTGCGCAGCACCTCGGTCGTCATGACGACGATGCGCGCGCCCGAGTTCACGTTGGTGTCGCCCGTCAGGAGCCCGACCTGGTCGGCCCCCCAGGTGTCGCAGAACTCCTGGTACTTCTGGTTCGAGAGCGCCTTGATCGGGGTCGTGTAGAAGACCTTCTCGCCGCGCTCCTGCATGGCGAGGTGCACGGCGAACTCGGCGACCACGGTCTTGCCCGCACCCGTCGGAGCGGCCACGAGCACGCTGCGCCCCTCGTCGAGCGCCGCGCAGGCCGCCGCCTGGAACGGGTCGAGGTCGAATCGCATCGAAGCGGCGAAGTCGGCGAGCCGCGGCTGCCGTCGTTGTTGGCGCGACCGCGCGTAGCGCTCGGCCGGCGAGAGGCTCATCACCCCTCCAGCCTAGACAGCGACGAACCTCAGACCGCTTCGCCGAACTCGGCGATGTTGCGACGTGCGACGCGCTTGTCGTGCAGGTTCGCGATGAACCAGGCGGCGAAGTACAGCACGATCATCGGGATGGCGAGCATGAACATCGAGACCACGTCGGCCGACGGCGTCGCGATGGCGGTGAACAGCACGATCACGAGGATTGCGACGCGCCACGACTTGATGATCGCCGCCGCGCTGATGACGCCGGCGAAGTTCAGCAGCACGATGAAGACCGGTACCACGAAGGCGACGCCGATCGCGATCACGAGCTTCAGGACGAAGTCGATGTACTCCTTCGCCGTCAGCAGCGACATCGCCCCTTCTGGCACGAAGCTCGTCATGAGCTTGACGATGTTCGGCAGCACGAACCAGCCGGCCGCGCAGCCCGCGAAGAAGAGCGGGATCGCCGTCGCGAAGAACGCGAGCGTGAAGCGGCGCTCCTTCTGATTGAGCCCCGGTACGAGGAAGGCGAAGATCTGATACAGCCACACCGGGCTCGAGATCACGAGGCCGAGGGTGAACGCGATCTGCAGGCGCAGGTCGAACGCGCTCGAGATCGTCGGGAAGACGATCGCGGTCTCTGCGCTGTGCCCCTGCGCCTCTGCGACGCGCACGACCGGCTGCTGGATCGCGTCCCAGACGTAGAGATCGGTCAGCACCCATCCGGCGACCATGCCGACGACGATCGCGATCGCCGAGATGAAGAGGCGCTTGCGCAACTCGACGAGGTGCGCGGCCAGAGACATCCGCTTCTCGCGGTTCTTCTCCCCGCGATCTTTCACCGCGGTCATCTGTGTCAGGCGCTCTTGCCGGAATCCGACTCCTCGGACTTCGGCGTGTCGTCACCGGCGGCGGCAGCGTCGCCGTCGCCCTTGTCGGAGCGCACCTCGGTCTTGAGAATCTTCATCGACTGCCCGAGGCTGCGGGCGAGCGCCGGAAGCTTGGGGGCGCCGAACAGCAGCAGGATGACCACGAGGATGATCAGCGCGTGCCAACCGGTGAAGCCTTGCCACATAGGTTTTCGTCCGTTTCTCGGGGGATGTTGGCGACAGTCTACCTGCCGGAGGTTTCTGCGAGGTCACGGCTGTGGACGGATGCCCCGGTCGGACCGTCGGGTCCGACGCGGCGATCCGTACTCAGTGACCGGATGCCTCGTCGTCAGCGTATCCGGCGAGCCCGGCGGTCGCCCAGCCGGCGACCGCCGCCCGCGCCTCCGCGGGCGAGACGACGGTGACGAGCCCGGGAAGTCCGGCGACGAGCCGCTTGAGCCCGTGCACGTGGGCCAGTCGCAGGGTGACCCTGAGTCGCCCGTCGACCTCCTCGGACTTCGAATCGGCCAGATAGTCGGCGAGGAGCGGCAGCGCTTCGGGGAGCGCATCGACCACGACGTCGAAGTCGCTGTCGGATCCCTGGAAGAGGGTGTCGGGCACGACGGTCTCGGCATGCTCGCCGATCGGAAGGTCGGAGACCACGAGGTCGCTCATGCGGTCGACGCGGAAGTTGCGGACGTCTTCGCGCGTATGGCAGTAGGCCTGCAGGTACCAGTCGGCGTCCTGCGAGAGGATGCGAAGGGGGTCGACCCGGCGACGCCCCGCGACCCCGACCGCGTTGCGGTAGTCGAACTCGAGCTGCCGTCCGTCGGCGACGGCCGCGCGGATCGCGGCGAGCGACGCGTCGCTCTCCGACTCGGCGACGGCGAGCCTCGTCGGTGCCGCCGAGGCGCCGGCGGTGAGCTTCTGCATGAGGGCGCCGAGCGAGGCGCTCCCCGCGTTCTCGGGCAGTGCGGAGAGGTACTGCAGTCCGGCGATGAGCGCGGCCGCCTCGCGCGCCGAGAGGCGCGGGGCGTCGTCGATCGCGACGTGGTGCACGATGACGATGACGTCGTCGTCCTCGAACGCGTCCCAGTCGATGTCGAACAGGTCGTTCGGCTGGTAGGTGCCGGTGGCGCCCGGCAGCCCCGATGTCGCGATGAGTCGGACGGCGTCGCGGATCTCGTCGTCGGTCACGCCGAAGTGGGCCGCGGCGTCGGGCACGTCCACGACCTGCTGCTCGAGCAGGTACGGCACGAGCGAGAGCAGGAACACCAGCTTGTCGGAGGCCTTCAACGGCTTGCGTCGCGACTCGTTCATCGTTCGCTCCTCCCGCGGTGCGCGTCGGCGACGAGGCGCAGGCGATCGCGCACCGCCTGCCGCAGCGACGCCGGGCCGAGCACGCGCACCTCGGGCCCGTACGCGGCGAGCTCGTCGGCGAGCACCGCCTCGTCGGTGTAGTGGAGACGGATGACCCCCGCGTCCTCGTCGCCGTCGACGGCGCGCTTGCCGAGACGGACTTCGGCGTCGCTGCCGGCGGTGACCGCCAGGTCGGCGACGTTCGAGAGGCGCAGCGCGTCGAGTTCGGCGATCACGCGGTCCTGGATGCCGGGCGGCGGCGCATCGAAGGTCGAACCGGCGACGGGCTGGACCTCGCCGACGATGCGGGAGAGCAGGAACGTGCGGGGCTCGTCGACATCGCGGTCGCGGGCGTGCAGGTGCCAGCGGCCCTCGTGCAGCACGACGGCGAGCGGGTCGACGGTGCGCACACGCGGCTCGCGCTCGCCAGGCTTGAAGTACCGGAAGCGCACGGTCTGCCGGCGATCGAGCGCCTGACGCAGCGGCTCGAAGGCGGCGTCGCGCACGCGCAGGCGCGGTGCGTAGCCGATGACGGGGTCGCGCGGCTCGATGCCCAGCGAGCGCAGCTTCGTGAGCGCGCGCTGCGAATCGGCCGACACGGATGCCTCGCGCCAGACCTCGGCGGCGAGGCCGAGCAGCGCCAGCTCGTCGGGGCTGAACCGCACGGCCTCGGGGAGCTCGTACTGCCCCTTCGGGATGCGGTAGCGCAGCGACTGGTTGTCTCCTGGGCGATCGGGCGACTCGACCGTCTCGAGCGGGATGCCGAGATCGCGGATCTCGTCCTTGTCGCGCTCGAACTGGCGCTCGAGGTTCGCGTTCGAACCCGAGGCGTCGTAGCGTTCGGCGTAGCCCCGGACGGTCGAGAGGATCTCGGACTTCAGCAGTCCGGTCTCGGTGGCGACGAGCGCCAGGACGAGGCTGAACAGCCGGTCCTCGACCGGAACCTTCGCTGCACCACTGGGTTCTGTTCCGGCCACACGAGCGATCATACTGAACCGCCGGCGCCGCTCGGGCGCCGGCGATCGGTCACAGGACTCCGAGGATGTCGACGACGTAGAACTGGGCCGAGCCGCTCGCATCGTCACCTTCGGGGGCCACGATCACGCCGATCTGCGATCCGGCCTTCTGGCCGACGAGCTCCTTCGTGACCGCGGGGGGAAGCTGACCCCCTTGGCCGCCCTCGCCGGCGACGACGCCGGTCGGCGAACCGTCTTCCCACGTCGACGCAGAAACCTCGTTCGTGTCCCAGTCGACCGCGGTGAACTGCACCACGACCTGGTCGCCGTCCTCGACGACCGTGCCCGAACCGCTCTTCAAGAGCTCGACCTCGGATTGCTTGGGCGGATCCGCCTTCGGTACCGTGATTCCGGGGCGGCCGTCCGGCGCGAGCACCACCGCGGGGAAGGCATCGCGGGTCAGCTGGGGCGCACCGTCGGCGCGCGAGGGGAACGCCTCGTGCACGTCGACGATGAGCACGAGGCTGTCTCCCGGGTTGAGCCCGAGCTGCAATGCGTCGGGGCTCTCGCCGAAGCCGTCCTTCTGGGGCATTACGATGGCGACGCGCGAGCCCTCTCTGGCGCATGTGAGGCCCTTCGCCAGGCCGGGAAAGACGACCTTCTCCGAAGCGACCACCGGCGTCGTCGGTTGGTCGCCGAACCCGTTCGACTGCAGGAGTTCTCCGGTCGCACCGTTGTACATCGCGAAGCCGATCGCGACGGGCTGGCCTGACTGAATCAGCGGTCCCTCCCCTTCGATGACTTCGGTGCATTCGGTCTCCTCCGGCGCCAGCGGCGTCGGGAACTCAACCTCAGGGGTCTCGCCGAAGTCGCCGGTCACGTCGATCGTCGACGACGAGTTGCCCGGCGCGGCCTCGGGCGCGGGTGCCTGGGTGGCGCAGCCGGAGAGCGCGACGGCGACGAGCGCGGCCGTGGCGATGAGCGCGAGAGACGAGCGCACAGATCCTCGATTCTTCATGGGTCGCTGAGGGGCGATGAAAGCCTACTCGTCCGAGACGGGCGACTCCTGCTCGGGGGCTTCGAGGTCGCCGGCCGACTCGGAACCGGCCTCATCCGAACCGGCGGACTTCCGTGCCGCGGCGTCGGCCGCGCGAACCCGCTTGCGCAGCGCCTTGGCGCTGACCTGGCGTTCGCCGAGGGCGCCCGGCGTCCACGCCTCGACGTCCTCGTCGCTGAACTCGGTCTTCGACGGACGTCGCTTGAGCTCGGGCAGGACGGTGCCGGGCGCGAGCCGGCGCGCCGTGATGAGGAACCCGGTGTGGGCGATCATCCGGTGGTCGGGTCGCACGGCGAGACCCTGCACGTGCCAGCCGCGCACCATCGTCTCCGAGGACTGCGGTTCGGTGTACTCGCCCGTGGCGCGGATGGCCTCCGCGACCCGCGACAGCTGGGTGACGGTGGCGATGTAGCAGAGCACCACTCCGCCGGGCTTGAGCGCACGGGAGACCTCGTCGATGCACTCCCACGGCGCGAGCATGTCGAGCACGACCCGGTCGACCGAGCCCTCGTCGACGGTCTCGGGCAGCGCCTCGGCGAGGTCGCCGAGCGTGATCGACCAGTTGTCGGGCACCGCACCGTGGAAGGTCGCGACGTTGCCGCGGGCGACGTCGGCGAACTCCTCGCGACGTTCGAACGAGTGCAGGCGGCCGCGTTCCCCGATCGCGCGGAGCAGCCAGAGCGAGAGGGCGCCGGAGCCGACGCCCGCCTCGACGACGGTCGCGCCGGGGAAGATGTCGGCCTGCGCGAGGATCTGCGCGGCGTCCTTCGGGTAGACGATCGCGGCGCCACGGGGCATCGACATCACGAAGTCGCTGAGCAGCGGGCGAAGGGCGAGGTACTCGATCCCGACCTGGTTCGCGACGACCGAGCCGTCGGGGAGGCCGATCAGGTCGTCGTGCGCGATCGGCCCCTTGTGGGAATGGAAGAGCTTGCCCGGCTCGAGCGTGATGGTGTGCATCCGGCCCTTGGGGCCGGTCAGCTGAACGCGGTCGCCGACCCGGAACGGCCCGCTCTGCTCGCCTCGACTCGTGGTCATCTGGTCGCCTCCCGTTCGCCGACGAGCGCCGCGACATCGGCCACCGTCATGCCCTCGAGCGTCGGCCAGAGCACCGTCGACGACACGTCGTCGAGCTCGAGGATGTTGGGCACGCCGACGGCGATGGTGCCGGCGTCGTAGGCCGAGGTGAGGCCGGCAGGCGAATCCTCGAACGCGACGCAGTCGGCGATGTCGACGCCGAGCTCGGCCGCGGCCTGCAGGTACGGCTGGGGATGCGGCTTGGCATGCTCGACCGAGTCGCCCGTCACGATCGCGTCGAACGCCGTGAAGGGGATCGCGGAGATGATCTCGTCGGCCATCGAGCGCAGCGACATGGTCACGAGCGCGGTCGGCACGGATGCCTCGCGCAACGCGAGGAGCAGCTCCCGGGCGCCGGGCCGCCAGGGCACGCCGTGCTCGGCGAGCATCTCGGCCACTCGATTCGTGAGGCGCAGGACGATGGTGTCGGCGTCGAGGTCGACGCCCTTCGCCTGGAAGACGCGGGCGGATTCCCACAGGCCGCTGCCGACGAGGGCCAGCGCCTCGTCGTGGGTCCAGGTGCCGCCGAAGGCTTCGACCAGCTCCTCCTCGGCGGCCATCCAATAGCGTTCGGTGTCGACGAGGGTTCCGTCCATGTCCCAGAGGACGGCGGCAGGCAGGCGTGAGGTCACAACGCCCAAGTCTACGGGCACGGCCTATTGTGGAGGGGAACCCGGACGACCGGGGTGGGAAGCGGGGCACACGGAGTGATTCAGCCGGCCGGATTCGAGGGCCGAAGGCTGCTCGTCGTCGCCTTCGAGGGCTGGAACGACGCGGGCGAGGCCGCGAGCGGCGCCGCCAAGCTGCTCGCCGAGCGGCTCGGCCTCGTCGAGGTCGCCGCCGTCGACCCAGAGCTCTACTTCGACTACCAGTTCACCCGCCCGACCGTGGTCGTCGGCGACGACGGCGTCCGCAGGCTCGAGTGGCCGGGCGCCGCGATCCTCGGTCCGAGCGGACCGGCCGATGTCGACGAGCCGGTGACCGGCCCCGGGGCATCCGGCCTGCACGTGCTCATCGGAGCCGAGCCGGCCCGCAGCTGGAAGGGCTTCGCCGCCGAGCTCATCGACGCCGCGCTCGCCGCCGACATCGACGGCGTCGTGCTGCTCGGGGCGATGCTCGCAGACGCCCCGCACACGCGCCCGCTCACCGTGTTCGCGTCGAGCGAGAACCCCGAGGTGCGCGAGGCGCTCGGCGTCGAGCGCTCGACCTACGAGGGGCCGGTCGGCATCCTGAGCGTGCTGGCCGACCGGGCCGAGCGCCTCGGCATCCCGACCGTGTCGCTGTGGGCGTCGGTGCCCCACTACGTGCACAACGCGCCGTCGCCCAAGGCCGTGCTCGCCCTGCTCGGCAAGCTCGAGGAGCTGACCGGCCTGTCGATCCCCCGCGGCACCCTCGAGACCGAGGCGCAGGCGTGGGAGGCCGGGGTCGACGCCCTCGCCGCCGACGACGAGGAGATGGCCGGGTACATCGCCCAGCTCGAGCAGGCGCGCGACGCGGTCGACGCCCCCGAGGCGAGCGGCGAGGCGATCGCGCAGGAGTTCGAGCGCTACCTCCGTCGCCGCGGCGACGGACCCGAGGGCCGTGCCGACGGGCGCGGTCCCGCGACGCCCTGACGGCTGCTTCCCCGCTGCCGGAATCACGCCGTCGTGGACGCCTCGGTCGAGGCATCCACGACCGGCGTCGACCTAGACCGGCTGCAGCGTGCCGTTCGCGAGCAGGAAGAAGAGCAGCCCGCCGACCACGATGCGGTAGATCACGAACGGCAGGAAGCTGTGCTTCGAGATCCAGCTCATGAAGAACGCGATCACGAGGATGGCCACGACGAACGCGACGACCGTCGCCGCCGCGGTCTCGAGCGGACTGTAGACCGACGGCTCGTCGAGGCTCTTGACGAGCTGGAACAGCCCGCTGCCGAACACGGCCGGGATCGCGAGCAGGAAGGCGTAGCGGGCCGCTGCGGCGCGTTCGTAGCCGAGCAGCAGGCCCATCGTGATCGTGCCGCCCGAGCGCGAGACGCCGGGGATGAGCGACAACGACTGGGCGAGTCCGAAGAGCACGCCGTGCGGGTACGTCAACTGGTCGAGCTTGCGGCGCTTGGCTCCGGCCCAGTCGGCCAGGCCGAGGATGATGCCGAACACGACGAGCATCGTCGCCGTGATCCAGAGCGATCGGAGCACCGTCTCGATCTCGTCCTGGAAGAGCAGGCCGAACACCACGATGGGGATCGAGCCGATGATGATGAGCCAGCCCATGCGGGCGTCGGGGTCGTTGCGGGGCACGCGACCGGTGAACGAGCCGAACCAGTGCGACACGATGCGCACGATGTCGCGCCAGAAGAACACGACGACCGCGGTCTCGGTGCCGAGCTGGGTGATCGCGGTGAAGGCCGCCCCCGGGTCCTGCGCGCCCGGCAGGAACTCGCCGAGGATGCGCAGGTGGGCGCTCGAGGAGATCGGGAGGAACTCGGTGAGGCCCTGGACGAATCCCAGGATGAGCGCTTCGATCACGTGGTGCATCCGCCTTCCGCCTCCGCGGAAGTCGGAGGTCTCAGCTGGCCTGACGTGGGTGGCCCGATGGGCCGCCGCGCCGTCGACTCGCCGGTCAGTACTCGAGGAGCAGGTCGCGAAGGACCCGCCTACCGAAGACTAGTGCGTCGAGCGGCACCCGCTCGTCAACGCCGTGGAACATCGCAGGGAAGTCCAAGCCTTCGGGCAGGCGCAGCGGGGCGAAGCCGTAGCCTGCGATGCCGAGGCGACTGAGCGCCTTGTTGTCGGTGCCGCCCGAGAGCAGGTAGGGGAAGACCGGCGCGCCGGGATCGTGGGTCTCGAGCGAGCGCTTGACGGCATCCACGAGCGATCCGGACGTCGCGGACTCGAGTCCGACGTCGCGGTGCACCACCTCGATCTCGATGTCGTCGCCGACGAGCGCCTGCACCTCCGCGAGCACCGCCTCCTCTTCGCCGGGGAGGGTGCGGATGTCGATGAGCGCCTCGGCGCGGTCGGGGATCACGTTGTGCTTGTAGCCGGCCTCGAGGAGGGTCGGGTTCGACGTCGTGCGCAGCGTCGCCGTGATGAATCCCGACGCGGATCCGGTCGCGAGTGCGAGCTCGTCGGGCGACACCTGTTCGGGGTCGACGCCGAGCACCGCGGCGATCTCGGCCAGGAGCTCGCGGGTCGTGTCGGTGAGGCGCATCGGCCACTCGGTGCGCCCGAGCGTCGCGACCGCCTCGGCGAGCTTCGTGATCGCGTTGTCCCGGATGAGCCGCGAGCCGTGCGCCGCGACGCCGCGGGCGACGAGCTTGATCCAGAGCAGCGACTTCTCGCCCGTCTGCAGCAGGTAGGCCCGGCGACCGCCGACGGTGATCGAATAGCCGCCGACCTCGCTGATCGCCTCGGCGGCCCCGGCGAAGAGCTCGGGGTGGTGGTCGACGAGCCAGCCCGAGCCCGCTCCCCCGCCCGCCTCCTCGTCGGCGAAGAAGGCGATGACGAGGTCGCGCTCGGGCTGGGCCCCGCTGCCGAGGATGTCGCCGAGCGCGGCGAGCATCATGGCGTCCATGTCCTTCATGTCGACGGCGCCGCGACCCCAGAGCATTCCGTCGCGGATCTCGCCCGCGAAGGGGTCGACGCTCCAGTTGCGGGCGTCGGCGGGCACGACGTCGAGGTGGCCGTGCACGACGAGGGCGGGCTTGTCGGGATTGCGCCCGGGAACGCGGGCCACGACGCTCGTGCGCCGGGGCTCGGGTTCGAACATCCTGGGCGCGAGTCCGAGGCCGGCGAGCCGGGCCTCGACGTACTCCGCGGCCTCGCGTTCGCCGTTGGCCCGCCCGCTCCCGTAGTTGGAGGTGTCGAACCGGATCAGGTCGCGCGCGATCACCGCGGTCTCGTCGAGCACTGGGTCTGGGGTCGCGGATGCCTCGGCCATGCGCTCCACGCTAGTCGGTACGGCCACCGGTGCTCGCAGCGATCCCGGAATCGCGAGTTTTCCTGCCGCTCACCCGGGGTTTCGAGGCGTCGTCGACCTCGTCGTGGCGGTTTGGTCAATCGGGCTCCGCAAACCGTGCTAATGTCTTCTACGGCCGCTGAGCGATCAGCGGAAACCACGCGCGGGTGGCGGAATTGGCAGACGCGCTAGCTTGAGGTGCTAGTGCCCGTATAGGGCGTGGGGGTTCAAGTCCCCCCTCGCGCACGTGGGTCGAAAGGGCCGGATCGGAAGATCCGGCCCTTTCGCGTTTCTCCAGAACGGTTTCGGACGTTCGGCCGAGGCGACTTGCCAGTTTCGAACATGTGTTCTGGGTATCTGTCTAGATGAAGTAGATGCTGAGGCTCGACTCCAGATCAGATTCATCAGCAACTGGGTCCCGGATTTCGCGGCTACGGAAGCATCAGAATCATCCAGTTGGCGATCGCCGCGGCAACAGTCAGGACGGCGAGAACCACAGTGCCCGCACGCCGCGCGGTTGAGTAGCGCAGCTCCATCCCGATGAACGTGATTGCTGTGAGTGTCAGGATCGCGGCCGTCACCCAAAGCTCTGTCATGTCCCGTGGATACGTTGGATTCTCGGTCCGCTGACCCCAGAACGTGGAGTTCGCGACGCCGATCCGGATGATCACCCAAATCGCCCAGAGAGTGGGTAGCGCTGCACCGAAAATGAAGAGGCAGCCCGGCGCTCCTACTACGTGCCGATCGCCGTAATCATCCTTGGGCGTGCTCATCATCGGGTCGGTCAGCCGCCTGTCGTGGAGAAAATCACCAGCTCCGAGAGGTTCGACCCGCACGCCTCCATGATCGGCAGCCGAGCCTCGTAGTATCCGGCGGCTGTCGGGTCGAATCTCGCGCCCGACGCAGGGTCCGGGTTGGCTTCGATGTACTCGACGACCGCTTCGAACTCATCGCGAAGGCCCCGCTGCGACTCGGGAAATGCCGTCAACGACCGATAGCCCGTGTAGGCGGACTCGATGAGCGCGAGGTATTGCTCGGCGGTGATCGTGCCGTGGGAGTGGTCTTGGCGAGCGTTGTGGAGCGTGGTATCGATCGTGCTCACGGTCGCGCACGTAGCCGCGATCGCGGAGTCCACAGGTACCCCCTCAGCCGCAGCTGGCTTCCCATCGTCAGTCGGTGACGGCGTCGCCGTCCCAGCGGCGGCACCCGTAGAGCACCCCGCGACTACCAGACCACAGAGGATGGCCGATGCCAGAAGCACGGTCTTCCGAGCACGCATTCCCTGATCCAAGCCACGCTCCAATCACATCGCTATTGCATGTAGGTGAAGTATGGCCGTTCGGCTGAGGGATACGAAGTCATTCGCTGGAGAATGTGGAAAGAACTCTCCGTCAGCCCCAGGCGTCAGTGAAGTAGGGGTTCGAGTCGGGGTCGAGGAGATCGTGGAGCGGGTGCGGGTCGGTCTGCACCGCTTGCTGGAGGAGCCGATAGAACAGCAGCCCGCGGCTGGTCGCGTCGCGGCGGTTGAATCGGAACGTGAACTCGTCGAGGTAGTAAGGCAGCTGGTGCTCGGCGACGCCGTAGTGCAGGGTGCCGGTCAGCCAGCGTTTCAGGAGCGACGCGGTCAGGTGCACGCCAGGCAGCACCGCCGCCGGGTCAGGGGCGTTGTACCCGGTGGCGTACTCGTGGGTGTAGCCCAGGTCGCCGAGGCGGCGCATCATCCGCGCACCGTCGGTGTGGATTGTCGAGCCCTTCGCGACGGTGTTCTGTGCAAAGGTCACGAGGCCGAGCGTGTTTGGCCGGTCTGCGAGTCCGAGCCGGATCCGGCCGAGCTTGCGGCCCGGGCCGGGCTTTTCGACCGCCACCATCACGGTCGCTTTCCCGGTGCTGGCTCCGGAGTGGCCGCCGCTGACGCCGCCGACGAAAGTCTCGTCCACCTCGACGACGCCGTGCAGCAGGTCGCGATCCGGACGCACCATCGCACGCCGGAGCTTGTGCATCCACGCCCACGCGGTCTCGTAGGACTTCAGGCCCAGTACTCGTTGCAGGCTCTGCGCGGACATCCCGTTCTTCTGCGACGTCACAAGCCACACGGCCGCGAACCACGTCGACAGCGGCGTGCGAGTGCGGTGGAAGATCGTGCCCGCCGTCACTGAGGTGCGCCGCGAGCAGGAACGGCACATCCACAAGCCCGCACCGGTGAACCAGAACTCCCGGCTCTGGCACTCCGGGCAGACGAAGCCGTCCGGCCAACGCAACCGCGCGAGATACGCCAGACACGCCGCATCGTCAGGGAACCACTCGCGGAGCTCCTGGAATGTCCGCGGATAGTCAACCCCGCCCACCGGATGCGCAGACTCGGCCACAAACACAGCCTACTTCACCTAGACAGATACCCAGAACATGTGTTCGAAACTTGAAGGGTGACCCAGGCCGCTCCCCTCCCCTCGTCGACGGCCCGCCTCGAGCGGGTCGACGAGTTGCAGGCGCGCATTCACGGCATGCAGTCGACCCGGCTCGAGACCCGGGCGGTGCCGACCCATCCGGCCTTCACGGGGCTGCTGCCGGGCGGAACCCTGCGTGAGGGCACCGTCGTCGAGGCGCACGGGTCGACCACCCTCGTGATGGCGCTGCTGGCCGGCCCCTCGGCGAGCGGGCGCTGGGCGGCCGTCGTCGGCATGCCCGAGTTCGGGGTCGAGGCCGCGGCCCGGTTCGGCATCGATCTCGAGCGGCTCGTGCTCGTGCCGGAGCCCGGGCGGCAGTGGTTCGCGGTGGTCGCGGCGCTCGCCGACGTCATTCCCATCGTCGCAGTGCGACCGGCCGAGCGCGTCGCCCCTGCCGAGGCATCCCGGCTCGCCGCCCGCCTGCGCGAGCGCGGTGCCGTGCTGATCGCCGCCGGCCCCTGGCCGGGCAGTGACGCGAGCCTCGACGTCGAGGCGAGCGAATGGCACGGCCTCGAGTCCGGCCACGGCCTGCTCGACGAGCGAGAGGTCGTCGTGAGCGCTGCAGGCCGCGGCGGCTTCGTGAAGCGGCGTCGTTCGAAGCTGCGGCTGCCCGACCGCGCGCTCGGGTTCGAGGCGCTGGACGAGGGGCCGGGTGCAGCAGATGCGGCCGGGTCTCCCCCGTCCGGCACCGAGGCGGGGCTGGCCCCCGTGCTCCACGGCGAGTTCCGGAGGCCGGCATGAACCCGGCCTCCCCCACGAGGGCGATCGTGCTCTGGTGCCCCGACTGGCCCGTGTTCGCCGCGGCTCGCGAGGCGGGGCTCGACCTCGACGCGCCCATCGCCCTCACCGAGGGCGGTGCGGTGCACTCCTGCTCGGCGGCGGCACGACGCGACGGCGTGGCGCGCGGGCTGCGCCTCCGCGAGGCGCAGTACCGCTCCCCCGCGCTCACCGTGCTGCCGTACGATCCCGCCCTCGACGTGCGCGCCTTCGAACCCGTCGTCCGACGGGTCGAAGACGCGGTGCCGGGGGTGCAGGTCGTGCGCCCCGGCACGCTCGCGATGCGGGCGCGGGGGCCGGCCCGCTACTACGGCGGCGAGGACGCCGCGGCACGGGCACTGCTCGACACGGCACGGCAGCTCGGCCCCGAGGTGCGGGTGGGCGTCGCCGACGGGCCGTTCGCCGCCGAGCAGGCGGCACGCGCGGTGCGCTCCTCGCCGCACATCGGCATCGTGGCGCCGGGCGGCTCGGCCGAGTTCCTCGCGCCGCTGCCCGTCGGCCTCGTCGTCGACGAACGCACCCGGGTGCTGCTCAATCGGCTCGGGGTTCGCACGCTCGGCGACTTCGCGGCGCTGCCGGCCGACGACGTGCGCCGCCGGTTCGGGGCCGCCGGTGCGTTCGCCCACGACCGGGCCGCCGGCCGCGAGTCCAACGGGGTGGCGGCCCGAACCCCGCCGCCCGAGTTCGAGGTGCTCGCCGAGTTCGAACCGCCGCTCGATCGCATCGACCAGCTCGCATTCGCGTTCCGAGTGCGAGCCGACGAGTTCATCGACCGCATGCGGGCGGTCAGGCTCGTGTGCACGGCGATCCGCGTCGAACTCGACGACGAGCGGGGCGGCCGATCGAGTCGCAGCTGGCTGCATCCGCGCTGGTTCACGCCCGCCGACGTCGTCGACCGGGTGCGCTGGCAGGTGCAGGGAGCCGGCACCGCCGACAGCGGGCTCGCCTCGCCGATCACCGCGCTGCGGGTGATCCCCGAGCGGGTCGACTCCACCGCGAACCACGAGGCGGGGCTCTGGGGTCAGGGGCCCGACGAGCGGGTGCACCACGCGCTCACCCGGGTGCAGAGCATGCTCGGGCACGAGGGGGTCGTCACGGCGGCCGTCGGCGGCGGGCGCATGCTCGCCGATCGGCAGGTGCTCGTACCGTGGGGCGACCGGGCTCCCGAACGGCGCGAGGCCCCGTGGCCCGGCAGCCTGCCCGCGCTCGCGCCGGCGAGCGTGTTCCGCGAACGGCACCCGGTCGCCCTGCTCGACGCCGCCGGCGCCACGGTCGCGATCGATGAGCGCGGCGCGATCTCGTCGCCGCCCGAGACCTTCGCGGTCGGCCGCACCGCACCGGCGCGGGTACGCGCGTGGGCCGGCCCGTGGCCGGTCGTCGAACGCTGGTGGGACGACGCGCGTGCGCGGCGCGTGCACCGGTTCCAGCTCGTCGACCACGACGGCTGCGCGTGGCTCCTCGTGCGCGACGCCGAGGGCTGGTGGGCCGAGGCGAGGTACGACTGATGGGCAGAGGCTGATGGGCTGGAACAATCCCGAGATCCCCTGGTCGGAGCTCGAGCGCAAGCTCTCCGACCGCCGCAGGCCGAGCCCGTCGAAGCTCATCGCCGACGGCGGCGACGGCCCGGCGTTCAGCCGCAAACGGCAGCCCTACCGGCCGAGCGAGGGGCTCACCGCGCCCGAGGGGCCGGTCGTGCCCTACGCCGAACTCCACGCGCACACGAACTACAGCTTCCTCGACGGGGCCTCTTCGCCCGAGCAGCTGGTGGAGGAGGCCCACCGGCTGGGCCTCTCCGGGCTCGCGGTGACCGACCACGACGGCTTCTACGGCATCGTGCGCTTCGCCGAGGCGGCCGAGAGCTTCTCCGACCTCACGACCGTCTTCGGGGCCGAGCTCTCGCTCGGGCTGGGCCGTCCGCAGATGGGCGAGGCCGACCCCGAGGGCGACCACCTGCTCGTGCTCGCCCGCCGCGAGGCGGGCTACCACCGGCTCGCCGCGGCGATCACGGCGGGCCAGCTCGCGGGCGGCGAGAAGGGGCGCCCGGTCTACGACCTCGACGACCTCGCCGCGCGGGCGGGAGATGACTGGACGGTGCTCACGGGGTGCCGCAAGGGCGCGGTGCGGCGGGCGCTCGCCGCGGAGGGACCGGATGCCGCGCGGCGTGAACTCGATCGACTGATCGCGCTCTTCGGGCGCGATCAGGTGGTCGTCGAGCTGTTCGACCACGGGCATCCGGCCGACCAGCGGGCGAACGACGTGCTCGCGGGGCTCGCCGAAGGCGCTCGGCTGCGGATCGTCGCGACGAATGCCGTGCACTACGCGACGCCGCCCGAACACCGGCTCGCGAATGCGCTCGCGGCGGTTCGCGCGCGGCGCAGCCTCGACGAGCTCGACGGGTGGCTGCCCGCCTCCGACGGGCTGCACCTGCGCAGCGGCGCGGAGATGCAGGCGCGGTTCGCGAGGTATCCGGGCGCGGTCGAGCACTCGGTCTCGCTCGCAGGAGAACTCGGCTTCACGCTGCGCAGCGCCAGGCCCAGGCTTCCCCGCCAGGAGGTGCCCGAGGGGCACACCCCGATGAGCTGGCTGCGGGAGCTCGTGCGGCAGGGCGCCGCCGAGCTCTACCCCGGGGCGGGCGACGCCGTGCACGCCCGGCTCGAGCACGAACTCGCGATCATCGAGCAGAAGGACTTCCCCGGCTACTTCCTGATCGTGCACGATCTCGTCCGCGAGGCGCGGAGCCGAGGCATCCTCTGCCAGGGCCGGGGATCTGCCGCGAACTCGGCCGTCTGCTACGCGCTGCGCATCACCGCGGTCGACTCCATCAAGTTCGACCTTCCGTTCGAGCGGTTCCTCTCCGCACTGCGCGACGAGGAGCCCGACATCGACGTCGACTTCGACTCCGACCGGCGGGAGGAGATCATCCAGTACGTCTACGAGAAGTACGGCCGGCAGAACGCCGCACAGGTCGCGAACGTGATCAGCTACCGGCCGAAGGTCGCGGTGCGCGACATGGCGAAGGCCCTCGGCTACTCGACCGGGCAGCAGGACGCGTGGTCGCGACAGGTGGAACGCTGGGGCGCGGTGGTCGAGACCGACGACCACGACATCCCCGGCCCGGTCGTCGAGCTGGCCGAGCAGGTGCTCGGATTCCCGCGGCACCTCGGCATCCACTCGGGCGGCATGGTGCTCACCGACCGGCCGGTGGGCGAGGTCTGCCCGATCGAGCACGCCCGCATGGAGCACCGCACGGTGCTGCAATGGGACAAGGACGACTGCGCCTGGATGGGCCTCGTGAAGTTCGACCTGCTCGGGCTCGGCATGCTCGCCGCCCTGCAGTACACGTTCGACCTCGTGCGCGAGCACACGGGCGAGACGTGGGAGCTGCAGTCCGTCCCGAAAGAGGAGCCGGCGGTGTACGACATGCTCTGCCGAGCCGACTCGATCGGCGTGTTCCAGGTCGAGAGCCGGGCGCAGATCGGCACGCTCCCCCGCCTGAAGCCGCGAAAGTACTACGACCTCGTCGTCGAGATCGCGCTCATCCGGCCCGGCCCGGTGCAGGGCGGGGCGGTGCACCCGTACATCCGGCGGCGCACCGGTGAAGAGCCGGTCAGCTACCTGCACCCGAACCTCGAGCCCGTGCTCGAGCGCACGCTCGGGGTGCCGCTCTTCCAGGAGCAGCTCATGCAGATGGCCGTCGCGGTCGGCGGCTGCACCGCGGCCGACGCCGACCTGCTGCGCCGGGCGATGGGCTCCAAGCGCGGCGTCGAGAAGATCTCGAAGCTCAGGGCGAAGCTCTTCGAGGGCATGGCGGCGAACGGGCTCAGCGACGACGACGCGCAGGCGATCTACGACAAGATCGAGGCCTTCGCGAACTTCGGCTTCGCCGAGAGCCACGCACTCTCCTTCGCCCTGCTCGTCTACGCGAGCTCGTGGCTGAAGCTGCACTACCCGGCGGCCTTCCTCGCGGCGCTCCTGCGCGCCCAGCCGATGGGCTTCTACTCGCCGCAGACCCTCACCGCCGACGCGCGACGGCACGGGGTGCGAGTGCTGCGACCCGACGTGCTGCGGTCGGGCGTGCACGCGGGGCTCGAGGCGTGCGACGGGCCCCGCGTCCCCGGCGAGCAGGCGGATGTCGCGGGGCGGACGCCAGCGCAGCGGCGACCGCCGACCGGCATGGCGGCGTGCACGCACGTCGCCCAGCCCGACATCGGCGACTTCGACCTCGAGGCGCCCGATCGGTCGGCCGAGCATCGCCGCGACGGGGCCTTCGCGGTGCGGCTCGGGCTCGCCGACGTCTCGTCCATCGGGGCGAAGGTCGCGCAGCGCATCGTCGACGAGCGCGACGCGCGCGGCCCGTACCGAGACATGAGCGACCTCTCCCGCCGGGCGGCGCTCGACACCGAGCAGCTCGAGGCGCTCGCCGCAGCGGGCGCCTTCGAGGGCTTCGGGCTCGCCCGTCGCGAGGCGCTCTGGCTCGCCGGCGAGGCCTCGCAGGACCGCGCCGAGTTCCTGCCCGGGTCGGTGGTCGTGGTGCAGCCGCCGCTCCTGCCCGTGCTCTCACCGGCCGAGCAGGTCGTGTACGACCTGTGGGCGACCGGCATCTCCCCCGACGACCACCCGATCCGGCACATCCGCGATCGGCTCGACGAGCGCGGGGCGATCCGCATCGATCGCCTGCGCGAGGTCGAGTCGGGCCGACGGGTCGAGGTCGGCGGCGTCGTGACGCACCGGCAGCGGCCGGCGACGGCGTCGGGCATCACCTTCATCAACCTCGAGGATGAGTCGGGCACCCTCAACGTGATCGCCGGAGTCGGTGTCTGGAACCGCTACCGGCGCATCGCCCGGGAGGCGCCCGCGATGGTCGTCCGAGGCATCCTCGAACGGTCGAACGAGGGGGTCACGAACCTCATCGTCGACCGCTTCGAGTCGCTCACCGTGCAGGCGCAGACGCGGTCGCGCGACTTCCGGTGAACCGCCGGCGGGGTCGAGCCGTGCGCCTCGCGCTCGAGGGGGCCGCACTCCGATAGCCTCGACCGGTGCCTGCGACACCGCCCTACGACGCCGACCCCTTCGACCGATACGGCAGCGACGTGCTCGCCGGTGACTGGAAGGCCCGCGGCCGCACCGTGATCCCCGCCGTCGAGGCGGAGCGCGACCTCGTGGTCGAGCTCGCCGACTCGGGCTACTGCGGCGCCGTGGTGCGCGTCGAGAAGGGCGTCGTCGTGCTCGAGGACCGATACGGCAAACAGCGGATGTTCCCGCTCGGCCACGGGTTCCTCGTCGAAGGGCGCGCGGTGCAGCTCACGGCACCCAGGCCGAAGGCCCCGACCGGGCGGCTGCGCACCGCGTCGGGATCGTTCGCGGTCGAGCAAGGACCTGCGAAGGTCGCCCTGCCGAGCCGCATCTTCGTCGAGGGCCGGCACGACGCCGAGCTCGTCGAGAAGGTCTGGGGCGCCGACCTGCGCGTCGAGGGCGTCGTCGTCGAGTACCTCGAGGGGGTGGACGTGCTCGATGAGGTGCTCGCCGAGTTCCGCCCCGGCCCCGGGCGCAGGGCGGGAGTCCTCGTCGACCACCTGGTGCCCGGTTCGAAGGAGCAGCGCATCGCCGACGCGGTGGCGCGCGGACCCTACCGGTCGGACGTGCTCGTGGTCGGCCACCCGTACATCGACGTCTGGCAGTCGGTGAAGCCAGCCCGCCTCGGCCGGGAGGCCTGGCCCGTCGTCCCCCGCGGAACCGAGTGGAAGCACGGCGTGTGCGAGGCCTTCGGCTGGCCGCACGCCGACCAGGCCGACATCGCCCGCGCGTGGCAGCACATCCTCGGCCGGGTGCGCGGCTACGGCGATCTCGAACCGGCGCTGCTCGGACGGGTCGAGGAGCTCATCGACTTCGTGACCGCACCGGCCTGACGAGACCGGTCGCGTCGCTCGCCAGCGCCGCGGGAACGCGGTCAGATCGACGACCCGCCGTCGCTGTGCACGAGCTGGCCGGTGACCCACCGCGCATCGTCGGACACGAGGAATCGCACGAGCCGCGCCGTGTCGTCGGGCGTGCCGAGCCGACCGGTCGGCTGCTGCGCCGTGAGCGCGGCGCGCGTCGCGGCATCCATCCACCCGGTGTCGATCGGGCCCGGGTTGACCAGGTTCGCCGTGATGCCGAGCGGCGCGAGCTCTCGTGCGGCGGCGACGACGATGCGATCGAGCGCCCCCTTCGACGCCCCGTACGGCACGTTGCCGACGATGTGATCGCTCGTCAGCGCGACGATGCTGCCGCCGCCTGCGGGAACCTGCCCGGCGAACGCCTGCACCAGCAGCAGCGCGGCGCGCGTGTTCACGGCGAAGTGGCGGTCGAAGCTCTCGACCGAGGTGTCGAGCACGCCCGAGTCGACACTCTGGGCGTGCGACAGCACGAGCGCCCGGATCGGGCCGAGGGCGGCGGATGCCTCGGCGAAGAGCCGTGCGGGAACGGCGGGGTCGGCCAGGTCGGCGTCGAGGCCGATCGCACCGGCGCCGATCGCGCGGAGATCGGCCTCGAGGCTCGCCGGATCGCGATCGGGATCGCCGCCGAGCCCCATGCGCCGGTCGTAGTCGGCGAGATGGCTGAACGCGATGTCCCAGCCGTCGGCCGCGAGCCGCGTCGCGATCGCCCACGCGATCGTGTTGCGCCGGCCTGCTCCGGTGATGAGCGCGACGGGGCGGTGCATGTGACTCCTCGGGACGTGCGGTCGGGGGCTCGGCGGATCAGCCTACCGTCGTGCCGAACGCGAGGCCGAGCAGATAGGTGACCGCGGCGGCGCCGAGCCCGATCGAGAGCTGACGCAGTGCGCGCTTCAGCGGCGAGGCGCCGGACAGGAGGCCGACGGTCGCGCCCGTCGCGAGCAGCGCGATTCCGACGAGCACGGTCGCCGTCACGACCGCGGCGAGGCCGGTCATTCCGAACAGGTACGGCAGGACTGGGATGAGCGCGCCCGACGCGAAGAAGCAGAAGCTCGAGATCGCCGCGGAGAGTCCAGTGCCGATCGCCTCGTCGTCGTCGGCCTCGATCGCGAGCGCATCGGTGGGCGCCTGCGCCAGCTCGGCCGCCTGCACGCGGGCCACGACGAGTGCCGCGTGCTCGATGGCGTCGTCGGGCTCCATGCCGCGGGCGCGGTACACGAGGGCGAGCTCGTTCGCGTCGACGTCGAGGTGCGGCAGCGCGTCTCTCGTCGTGGGGTCGGGCGCGGATGCCTCGAGCAGCTCCCGCTGGGATCGCACCGACACGTACTCCCCCGCCCCCATCGACAGTGCACCGGCGAGCAGGCCGGCGATCCCCGTGAACAGCACGACGCTCGCCGGCACGCCCGTCGCGCCGATGCCGAGCACGAGCGCGAGGTTCGAGACGAGCCCGTCGTTCGCGCCGAAGACGGCGGCGCGGAAGGTTCCGGCGAGGCGCCGTCGGCCCCGTGCCGCGAGCCCTCGCACGACCTCGCCGTGGATGCGTTCGTCCGCGGCCATCGCCGCCGTCGCGTCGGGGTCGGTCGCGTACGGCGATCGCGCCTCGGCCCGCTGCGCGAGTGCGAGCACGAAGATCGAGCCGAAGCGGCGCGCGAGCGAGGCGAGCATGCGGGTGCGGACGTCGGCACGCGGAACGCCCGCCTCGTCGCCGCCGAGCAGGCCGAGCCAGTGCGCCTCGTGGCGACCCTCAGCCGCGGCGAGGGCGAGCAGGATCTCGCGCTCCTCGCCGTCGCGACGGGCGGCGAGCTCTCGGTAGACGGCCGCCTCCGCACGTTCCGCGGCGAGATACCGTCGCCAGCGATCACGGTCGGCCGGGGTGCCCTGCGGCGCCACGTCGGTCATCGTGCCTCCTCGTCGTGGTGCGGGCGCGGTCCGACGCCGGCATGCGCCCGCGACATCGCGCGGCCGTGTCACGGCCGACGACCACGCTATCGGGCGCCCCGGCCGCGGCGGCCCGGTTGTGCGGGATTGGCAGCTTTTCGGACGGCCGAACACCCGCACGGATGCCTCCGGCCGGTGCCGAGGCATCCACGCCGCCACGGGCGGGAACCGAGGGGCGCGGACGGGAGCAGCCGGCCCGTCAGCCGACGAGCTTGTTCCAGCCGTCGCCGTCGACGTGCTCGAAGATGAGGTTGGTCTCGGTATGCGCGACCGCAGGGTGGCCGGTGAGGTGGGCCAGGACGAACTCGCGCAGCTCTTCGGCGTCGCGGGCCGCGACGTGCAGCAGGTAGTCCTCTGCTCCCGCCATGTGGAACACGCCGAGCACACCCGGCAGATGCGGCACCTGGGCGCGGAAGGCGTCGATCTCGCCGCGGTCGTGCTTGACGAGCCGAACGGCGATGAGCGCCTGGAGCGAGACGCCGAGCGAGGCGAGGTCGACGTCGACGCGATAGCCGCGCACCGTGCCGAGCGACTGCAGGCGGCGCAGGCGCAACGAGACCGTCGACTCGGCCACGCCCACCTCGGCGGCGAGTGCGGCTCCGGAGGCACGCGCGTTCGTCGACAGCGCCTGGAGGAGCGCGCGGTCGACGCGGTCGAGTTCGGGCTTCTGCGCCATGCGTGCGCTCCCATCGATCGAGTATGCAGATGCTTCGAGATTTCCAGACTATCCCACTGATCGTTCGAGCCGAGTTGTTTCTGGTGACAGGATCTGCTTTCGTTCCTGCCATGCAGACATCGTCGTCGCATCTCGAGACCCGCGCCGTCCACGGCGGAATGCGCGGTGTCCGGGAGAGCGGATCCCATGTGCCCGTCATCGACTTCTCGACCACCAACCCGCTCGGCTCGGTCGAGACCGGCGGGCTCTCGTACGAGGAGCTCGCCACCGGTCACGACCTCGGCGATGGCCGCTCGGCCGTCTACCAGCGTCTCTGGCAGCCCGGCGTCGCCCGGTTCGAGGAGTCGCTCGCCGGGCTCGAGGGCACCGACGGGGCCGTCGCCTTCGGCAGCGGCATGGCGGCCCTCGCCGCCGTGCTCATCGCGACCGCCTCGGCGGGCCGGCCGCACATCGTGGCGGTGCGCCCGCTCTACGGCGGCACCGATCATGTGCTCGAGAGCGGCCTGCTCGGCACCGACGTCACCTGGGCGACGGTCGACGAGGTCGCGGCGGCGATCCGCCCGGACACGGGTCTCGTCGTCGTCGAGACGCCGGCGAACCCGACCCTCGAACTCGTCGACCTGCGCCGGCTCGCGGCCGTCGCGGGCGAGGTGCCGGTGCTCGTCGACAACACGTTCGCGACCCCCGTGCTGCAGCGTCCCGCCGAGCACGGCGCGCGGCTCGTGCTGCACAGCGCGACGAAGTACCTCGGGGGCCACGGCGACGTCATGGGCGGGGTCGTGGCAGCCGACCGCGAGTGGGTCGAACGGCTGCGGCGCGTGCGCGCGCTCACCGGCGGGCTGCTGCATCCGATGGCGGCCTATCTGCTGCACCGCGGCCTGCGCACGCTCCCCCTGCGCGTGCGCGCGCAGCAGACGTCGGCGGCGGTGCTCGCGGATCGCCTGGCCTCCCACCCCGCGGTCGGCCGGGTGCACTACCCGGGGCTGCCCGGCCAGGATCCGCAGGGCCTGCTCGGCCGCCAGCTCGAGGGTGCCGGCTCGATCATCGCGATCGAGCTCGCCGGAGGGTTCGACGCCGCGGTCGCGTTCACCGAGGCGTGCGAGCTCGTCACGCATGCCGTGTCGCTCGGCGGTGTCGACTCGCTCGTGCAGCATCCCGCTTCACTCACTCACCGGCCCGTCGCCGGCGAGGCGAAGCCAGGCGACGGCGTCGTCCGGCTGTCGATCGGCCTCGAGCACGTCGACGACCTCACGGACGACCTGATGAGCGCGCTCGACGCGGCGGCCGTCATCGCGGGCATCGGGGCCGTGGCGCGGGTCTCGGCTGGCTGACCTGGATCGGATCGCCCGGGACCGCCGGTTCGACGCCGAGCGTCGGGGTCCCGGGCGAACCCGCCACGATCAGCGTCCGCCGAGTCTCCGCCGGAGCAGCTCGATGCGGGACTGCAGCTGCGTGACCGTCGCCTGTGCGACCTCGGGACCGCCGCAGGCGCGACGGAGCTCGGCGTGCACCATCGAGTGCGCCTGGCCGTTCTGTCGCGCGTAGAGGCCGACGAGGCTGTTGAGCAGCGAGCGCTGCTCCTTCAGGGTCCGGTACAGCGCGACCGGCTCGACCGAGTCGCCGTCGCCCGACACGCCCTCGGTGGATGCCGCGTGCTTGCGTCGTTCGCTCTGACGGCGCGCCTGGCGCGCCTGGCGGTGGCGCAGGAGCTCGGACACCTGTTCGGGTTCGAGCAGCCCCGGGATGCCGATGAAGTCGTACTCCTCGTCGCTGCCGGGCTCGGCGAGCGTGCCGAACTCGGTGCCGTCGAAGACGACCCGGTCGAAGCTCGCGTCGGACGCGATCGCCTGCCACGTGAACTCGTCGGCGAGCTCGTCGGACGCCTTGTCTTCGCGGTTCGCGGATTCGAGCAGACCGTCGTCGAGCCCCGGGTCGTCGTCGCCGTCGCCGTCGCGACGGTCGAGCGCATGGTCGCGGGCCCGCTCGAGCTCGGAGGCCAGCGCCATGAGCACGGGCACGTTCGGCAGGAAGACCGACGCCGTCTCGCCGCGCCGGCGTGCGCGCACGAATCGGCCGATCGCCTGCGCGAAGAACAGCGGGGTCGACGAGCTCGTCGCGTACACGCCGACCGCGAGCCGCGGCACGTCGACGCCCTCGGACACCATGCGCACCGCGACCATCCACCGACGGTCGTTGCCCGAGAACTCCTCGATCCGGTTCGAGGCGGCCTTGTCGTCGGAGAGCACGACGGTGACCGGTTCGCCGCAGATCCGCTCGAGGATCTCGGCGTAGGCGCGGGCCACGGTCTGGTCGGTGGCGAGCACGAGTCCGCCGGCGTCGGGGATCGAGTGCCGCACCTCGGTCAGGCGCCGGTCGGCCGCCTGCAGCACCGCCGGGATCCACTCGCCGGTCGGCTCGAGCGCGGTGCGCCAGGCCGACGAGGTGATGTCCTTCGTGTTGTCCTCGCCGAGCTTCGCCTCCATCTCGTCGCCCGCCTTCGTGCGCCAGCGCATGTGGCCCGCGTAGACCATGAACATGACAGGACGGACGACGCCGTCGGCGAGGGCGCGGCCGTAGCCGTACGAGTAGTCGGTCTGCGAGAGGCGGACCCCCGCGGCGTCGGGTGCGTAGTTCACGAACGGGATCGGAGCGGTGTCGCTGCGGAACGGCGTGCCGGTGAGCGACAGGCGCTTCGTCGCAGGCTCGAAGGCCTCGCGGATCGCGTCGCCCCAGGAGAGCGTGTCGCCGCCGTGGTGCACCTCGTCGAGGATGACGAGGGTGCGGCCGGAGAGGGTGAGTTCGCGGTGCAGGGCGGGACGCATCGCGACCTGGGCGTAGGTGACGGCGACGCCGTGGTAGTGCCGTGCCGAACGGCCGTGGGCGTTGCGGAATCCGGGGTCGAGGCGGATGCCGACCCTGGCCGCCGCGTCGGCCCACTGGCGCTTGAGGTGGTCGGTCGGCGCGACGACCGTGAACCGGTCGATGATGCGGCGCGAACGCAGCTCGGCGGCGAGGCGCAGGGCGAAGGTCGTCTTGCCTGCGCCCGGGGTCGCAGCGGCGAGGAAGTCGCGCGGCAGCTCGGCGAGGTACTGATCGAGGGCCTCGGCCTGCCAGGCCCGCAGCTTCGACGCGGTGCCCCATGCGGCGCGCTCGGGGAACGACGGTGAGAGGTGCTCGGCCGCCGAGGTGCCCGGCTGGGCTCCTGAAGGCGTCGCGGTACTCACTGGTTCGAGGGTAGTGGAGCCCTGCGACATCCTCGAACCGGCACCCGCCCGTACCCCGTTCTGTGCAGAATGGAGGGATGGTCACCCAGCAGCATCCCTGGTCCCGCTACGTCGCGATCGGCGACTCGTTCACCGAGGGCATCGGCGACCCCGAGCCCACCGTGCCGGGCGGCCACCGCGGATGGGCCGACCGCGTCGCGGAGGTCCTGTCGCAGGGCACCGAGGACTTCGCCTACGCCAACCTCGCGGTGCGGGGCAAGCTCATCCAGCAGATCGTCGACGAGCAGCTCGAGCCCGCGCTCTCGCTGCGGCCCGATCTCATCACGATCTCGGCGGGCGGCAACGACGTCATCCGGCCCGGCACCGATCCCGACGAGATCTCGGCGCGCTTCGAGTACGCGATCGACCGGCTCAGCCGCGACCACGCCACGATCGTGATCTTCACCGGCGTCGACGTCGGTTTCTCGCCCGTGTTCCGCGGCATCCGCGGCAAGGTCGCGATCTACAACGAGAATCTCCGTGCGATCGCGGCGAGGTACGACTGCATCGTCGCCGACCAGTGGGCGCTCTCAGAGATCCAGGACCCGCGGATGTGGGCTCCCGACCGGCTGCACCTCAACGCGCTCGGACACCACACGGTCGCGCGGATGGTGCTCGCAGCCCTGAACGTCGAGAACGACCTCGATGCGCTGACGCCCGAGCCGCTGCCCCTGACCACGTGGCGGCAGGCGCGGGTCGAAGACCTCGCGTGGGCGCGCGAGTACCTCGTGCCGTGGGTGGTCCGGCGCATCCGCCACCAGTCGTCGGGCGACTTCATCACGGCGAAGCGCCCCGAGGCGGGCCCCTACTCGCTGCCCGACTGAGCGGTGCTCTGAGCGAGGCCGTCGGGGTTCGCCAGCCGCCACCAGGTGCCGGGATCGTCGATCTCGGCGTCGAGCACGAGCGGCACCGTGATCTCGCGGTCGCCGGAGCGCACGACCGCGGTGCCGACGTCCGCCCCCTCGGCCGCGACGGTCACGGGCTTCGCGTGCACCTCGACCTCGACCGGCGTGTCGCTCCACACCACGAGCGAGGCGCCGTCGGCGGCACGCGCCTTCGCGGTGTCGCCCCACGGCGTCTCGTAGCTCGCGAGCTCCTGCCCCGCCTCGAGCGGGGCGACCTCGTGGAACCCCGGGGCGACGCTGTCGAGCAGCGTCGCGACGGCCTCTCGCAGGACCGCGTGGTTCTCGGCGCCGAGGAGCACCCCGACGACCGTGACGGTCTGCTCGCCGACCGCGTAGTCGGCCGAGAAGAGCAGGTTCGCCGCGTCGTCGGTCGTGCCGGTCTTGATGCCGTCGACGCCGTGCGTGCCGAGCAGCTTGTTCGAGTTGTCGAGCTCTCCGAGCTCGGGGATGTCGACCGACTTCGTGGAGACGATCTCGGCGAGCGTCGGCTCCGCGAGGGCGAGCTCGCCGAGCTGCACGAGGTCGGCCGGCGTCGAGATGTTGTCCATCGAGAGCCCGCTCGAATCGGCGATGCGCGTGTTCGCGAGCCCGTGGTCGGCGAGCCAGGTCGTCGCGGCGGTCACGAGACCCGCCTCCGAGCCGTACGCCCAGTTCGCGAGCGAGATCGCGTAGTTGTTGCCCGAGGGAAGCAGCATCGCCTCGAGGCTCTCCTTGAGGCTAAGCGTCGAGCCCGCCTCGACGGGCGCGACCGATCCGTTCTGGGCGATCATGTCCCAATAGATGTCGACGTCGGCCTCGGTGTACTCGATGTCGGGGCCGCCCTCGCCCGCCGGGATCGGGTGGTCCTGCAGGATCGTGAGCGCCGTGATGACCTTCGTGATGCTCGCGGTCGCCATCGGCCGGTCGGGCTCGCCCGCGGCGAGCAGGCCGTCGAAGCCCACCGCGCCGACCGCGTAGCCCCCGAAGCCGGGGAGGTCGAGCGCCTGCGCCGGCGCGGCCAGGGGTTCGGGCTGCTCGACGACCGGCGATGCCGCCGGCACGGCGGCCCCGAGCGCGTTCGCCGTGTACACCCCGCCGCCGACGACCAGCGCGAGGACGACGCCGAGCGTGCCGAAGACGGCGATGCGACGGCGCCGGTACACGCGCTTCCGCTCGGCGGGATCGGGGGTCGTCGTCATCGGGCCTCCTCGGGTTCGACGGCGACGGCGTACAGCACGACGGCCGCGGCGGCGGCGACGTTGAGCGAGTCGACGCCGTGGCGCATGGGGATGGTCACGACCCGGTCGGCGGCCGCGAGCGCGCGTCGGCTGAGGCCGTCGCCCTCCGCCCCGAACACGAGGGCGAGGCGCTCGGGCGCCGCCGCGGCGAGGTCGGGCAGCGCGACGGCGTCGTCGGCCAGGGCGAGCGCGGCGATCTCGAACCCCGCCCCGTGCAGCAGCTCGGCCGCCTCGTCCCACTCCGGCAGCCGGGTCCACGGCACCTGGAAGACGGTGCCCATGCTGACGCGTACGCTGCGCCGGTAGAGCGGATCGGCGCATCGGGGCGACACGAGCACGGCGTCGGCGCCGAGCGCCGCGACCGAACGGAAGATGGCGCCGACGTTGGTGTGATCGACGATGTCCTCGAGCACGACGACCCGGCGGGCGCCCGCGACGAGCGACGCGACTTCGGGCAGTTCGGGGCGCTCGAACGCGGCGAGCGCGCCCCGATGCACGCGGTAGCCCGTGATCTCCTCGAGCTGGTCGGGGTCGCCGAGGTGGACCGGGATGTCGAACGACTCCAGCACGGGTGCGAGCCCGTCGAGCCACTTCTCCTCCATGAGCACCGAGCGAGGTCGATGGCCGGCCGCGATGGCGCGCCGGATCACCTTCGCCGATTCGGCGATGTAGAGGCCCTCCTCGGGCTCGCGCACGCTGCGCAGCGCGACGTCGGTGAGCCTCGCGTAATCGGCGACGGCATCGGATGCCGCGTCGCGGACTCGTTCGATGTGCATGGATCTCCTCCCCTCAAGAGTGCCAGCCCGTGAAACAATCCGGAAAACGACGGCGTTTACTCTCAGGGGTGTCGAAGGGAGACGACGTGGAGCAGGCGATCGGCCGGGCGCAGGCCACCGGCATCGACGAGGCGATCGAGCTCATGCGGGGCGCGCGCGTGGCCGTGCTCACGGGCGCCGGCGTCAGCACCGACTCGGGCATCCCCGACTACCGGGGCGAGGGGGCGCCCGTTCGCACGCCGATGACGGTGCAGACGTTCCTCTCCTCCGAGTCGGCGCGCAAGCGGTACTGGGCCGGCAGCCACCTCGGATGGCGTGACTTCGCGGCGGCCGCGCCGAACACCGGCCACCGGGCGCTCGCCCGGCTCGAGGCATCCGGGGTGGTGTCGGGCATCGTGACGCAGAACGTCGACGGCCTGCACCGGCGCGCCGGGAGCCGCCACGTCGTCGAGCTGCACGGCGGCATGGACCGGGTCGTCTGCCTCGAGTGCGGGCAGCACTACGCGAGGCAGGCGATCGCCCAGGAGCTCACCGTGCAGAACCCGTGGCTCGACGCCGATCGCGCGGTGCGGCTCAACCCCGACGGAGACGTCGAGATCGACGACGTCGAGGCGATGCGCGTGCCCGTCTGCACGGTGTGCGGCGGCGTGCTCAAGCCCGATGTCGTGTTCTTCGGCGAGTTCGTGCCGGTGCCGACGTTCCGCGCCGGCGCCGCGCTCGTCGCCGGCTCCGACGTGCTGCTCGTGGCGGGCTCCTCGCTCGTCGTGAACTCCGGGATGCGGCTCCTCGAGCAGGCCCGCCGCAGCCGGCGCCCGGTCGTCATCGTCAACCGCGGCGTCACGAGGGGCGACGCCCGGGCCGCAGTGAAGATCGACGCCGGCACGAGCGAGACGCTCGCCGCCTTCGCGACCGCGCTCGATTCGTGAACCCGCCGCCCGACGTGCGAGAGTCGTCGACATGACGGATGCCTCGACGAGTGCCGCACCGGTGACGATCGCGCTCGTGCGCCACGGTGAGACGGACTGGAACGTGCAGCGCCGCATCCAGGGGCGCACCGACATCCCGCTGAACGACACCGGACGCCGCCAGGCCGTCGACACCGGCGCCGCGCTCGCCGCATCGGACAGCGACTGGGACGCGGTCTACGCGAGCCCGCTCTCGCGGGCGTCGGAGACCGCCGAGCTGATCGCCGCCGAGCTCGGCGCGCCGGTGCTCGGACATCTCGAGGCGCTCGCCGAACGGGGCTACGGCGTGCTCGAGGGGCTCGACCATGCGGGCCGTGCGGCCGTCGAGGCGCAGGCGGCCACGATCGAGGGGCTCGAGACGCGCTCCTCGGTGATCGAGCGCTCGAGCGCCGCCCTCGCGGAGATCGCGGCGGCGCACCCCGGCGGCCGTGTCGTCGTGGTGTCGCACGGCGGCGTGATCCACTCCCTCATCCTCCATCTGAGC
This sequence comes from Agromyces sp. NPDC127015, assembly GCF_042725165.1. NCBI lineage: Bacteria > Bacillati > Actinomycetota > Actinomycetes > Micrococcales > Microbacteriaceae > Agromyces > Agromyces sp. NPDC127015. Next base: position 922,044 of record NZ_JBHXDI010000001.1, read on the forward strand.
GGCTGGACGCTGCCCTCCGCCGGCTACACCGTCACGAACGGGTCGGTGCACCTCGTGACCGCGACGGCCGGTGAGCTCGAGCTCGCGGAGCCCGATCTGCTCACCGGCACCGGGGGCTGACCCGCTGCGCCGACCTTCCGGCCGCCGCCGTCAGCGCCGCCGGCGGCCGCCCGGTTCGGCGACGACCCGCTGCATGAGTGCGTAGAGCGCGGCCGCCGACTTCGCCCACGTGTACCGTGCCGCGACTTCGACCGATGCGGCCGAGCGTCGCTCCCACTCGTCGCCGTCGTCGAGCGTGCGCAGCGCCGCGACGAGCGTCTCGGGGCGGTCGGAGTCGAAGAACAGCGCGGCGTCACCGCCGATCTCGCGGAAGATCGGGATGTCGCTCACGACGACGGGCGTGCCGAGTCGCATCGCCTCGACGAGAGGGATGCCGAAGCCCTCGGCCTTCGAGGCGTGCACGAGCGCGGTGGCGCCGGAGAGCAGCTCGGCGTACGCGGCGTCCGTCACCCCGTCGTGGAAGACGAGACGGGCCTCCGGTGCGAGCCTCGTGAGTCGCTCGCGCTCCTCGTCGCTGATGCGGCTGAGCAGGTGCAGCTCGTGGTCGGGGAGCGCGGCCGTCGCACGCACGAGCGTGTCGACGTTCTTGTACGGCATGTACGAGCCCATGTAGACGAGCCGGTGGCCGACGGGGCGGGTGCGCGGCAGGTCGGGCACGGCGAGGTCGTCGGCGGCGTTCGGCACGACCGTCACGGGCCGGCGCGTCAGCCGGTGCTCGCGGATGAGACCCGCGGTCGTCTCGGACACGGTCACGACCGCGTCGGCCCGGTCGAGGAGCGCACGCTGCGGCCACCACGCGAGGTGGTAGAGCCGCCAGAGGAGCCGGATCGCGGCGGGCAGGTCGCGCGGCGGCGTGCGGTTCTCGTAGTAGATCAGGTCGTGGAGGGTCAAGAGGAGCCGGTAGTCGCGACCCCACGAGCCCATCGTCTGCATCGGCGAGAACACGATGTCTGGGCGGAGGCGACGTACCTGGCGGGCGACGAAGGGCTCACGGGCGCTCGTCGGCGCGCTCACGAGTTGCCACGGGAGCGGCGGCAGCATCTCGAGCTGGCGGTGGTCGCTCACGAGCATCGTCACGGGATGCAGCTTCGCGAGCTCGCCCACGATGCCCGCAGTGAAGCGGCTGATGCCGTCGTGGTGCCCGATCCGGGTGTAGCGGCAGTCGACGACGATCTTCATGCCCGCTCCCCCGCCTCGAGGAAGCGGGCGATCCGGCCCGCGGCGTCGCCGGGGGTCTCGTAGTGGATGAGGTGCCCGACCTCGGGGATGACCTCGAGGGTCGCGTCGGGGAACCGCGTGACGAGCCGTCGCTGGGCTTCGAGCGGAGTGACGTCGTCGCGCTCGGCCGCGACGAGCAGCGTCGGCACCGCGATGTCGGCCGCGTACTCGCCGACGTTGTGGCTGACCGAGGCGCGGAACGCCTCGAGCAGCTGGTCGCGGTCGCCGAAGTCGGAGAAGTAGCGGTCGTGCTGGTCGTGGATCCAGCGACGGAGCTCGCGATCGCGGGTCTTGGCCATCGTCACGCTCATCACCCGGACGATCGCACCGTTGCGGAGCAGGGCGAAGCCGGCCCGCTCGGGCAGCGCAGCCGACGCGCGGTAGTAGACGACGGCGAGCCGGGTCATCACGCCTCTCGGCCCCTCGAGCGCCGGGGCGCCGATCGGGTTCACGAGCACGAGCCGGCGCGGGGCGAGGCCGCCGGCCACCGCCGCGCTCGCCACGATCGACCCGAACGAGTGGCCGAGCAGGTCGTAGTCGCCGTCGAGGCCGACCGCATCGACGAAGGCGGCGAGCCAGCGCGCATAGCCGTCGATGTCGTGGGCGCGGTCGGCGAAGACGGCCGACGCACCGAACCCGGGCAGGTCTGGCGAGACGATGCGGTAGCCCGGCAGCTGCGCCACGATCGGTTCGAGCCCGTGGTGGTCGCCGCGGAAGCCGTGTACGAGGACCAGCACCGGCGCGCCCGCGTCGCCGTACTCCCACCACGCGGTCGACGTGCCGTCGACGTCGATGCGGTGCTCCCTGACTGGGATGCGGTCGAGCGCGGAGGCGTACGGCGAGGCGATCATCCCCGCCATTCTACGGACGGCGACTGCGCGCGACCTGCGCGTCGCGGCCCGTGCTCGCCGCGTCGCGCGGGAATGCACGGCCCGGGGTCAGGACACGCGATCGGCTGCACCGGTGATGACGGTGGCGCTGCATAGCCTGTGGCACATGGATGCTGTGAACGGGGCCCGCTGGGCCGACACCCTCGCCGTCTTCGACCTCGAGACGACCGGGATCGACGTCGACGTGTGCCGCATCGTCACGGCGCACGTGGGCGTGCTCGGTGCCTCGGGCGAGGTGCTCGAGCGGCGCGAATGGCTCGTCGATCCGGGCGTCGAGATCCCGACGGCCGCCTCGCTCATCCACGGCGTCACGACCGAACGGGCTCGACTCGAAGGGCAGAACGCCGCGACCGCGGTCGCCGAGATCATCGGCGAGCTCGCATCGGCCGCGGCGAAGGGCCTGCCGATCGTCGCGTACAACGCCGCGTACGACCTCACCGTGCTCGCGCGGGAGGCCGAGCGCTACGGGCTCGCCCCGCTGCCGGGCCCGGGCCCGGTCGTCGACCCGCTCGTCATCGACAAGGCGGTCGACCGCTACCGCAGGGGCAAGCGCACGCTCTCGGTCACGGCCGCCCACTACGGCGTCCGCCTCGACGACGCGCACGACGCGGGCGCCGACGCGGTCGCGGCCGGGCGGGTCGCACAGGCCATCGCGCGGGCCTACCCCGAGCTCGCGGCCCTCGCGATCGGCGACCTGCACGCACGGCAGGTCGAATGGTGCCGCGACCAGGCCGAGAGCTACCAGGCGTGGCGACGCGGCAACGGCGAGCCCGAATTCACGACGTCGGGAGCGTGGCCCGTGCGCGTTCGCACCGGCGCCTGATGCGAGGACGACGAAGGGGCGGGCGACCTCGGTCGCCCGCCCCTTCGTTCGGCTGGATTACTTGCCGAAGTTCTTGAAGCGCTGGTTGAACTTCTCGACGCGGCCGGCCGAGTCCATGATGCGCTGCTTGCCCGTGTAGAACGGGTGCGACTCGCTCGAGATCTCGACGTCGATGACCGGGTAGGTGACACCGTCGAGCTCGACCGTCTTGTCGCTCGTCGCGGTCGAGCGCGTGAGGAACGTGGCGCCCGAAGCCAGGTCGCGGAAGACGATGGCGTTGTACTCGGGGTGGATGTCGGTCTTCATGGAGACTTCCTTGGATTTCGGTTGATAGAGCGATCGGATGATGTTCGAGCTCCCGCCGCGCGAGTGACGCACCTTCGCGGTGCCGTTCGTCGGCGGGAAAGCATGCTGGCCCCGAGGGCCAGCTAACGAGTTTAGCAGAGTCGAGGCGCGAACGTCTCAGACGGCGCGCGCGGCGAACCGCCCGTCGCGCTCGGTGAGCTCGATCTTCATGTCGAAGGTGGTGCTCAGCGCCTCGGCCGTGAGCGCCTCGGCGAGCGGGCCCGCCGCGACGATGCCGCCCTTCGACAGGAGCAGCGCGTGCGTGAAGCCGACCGGGATCTCCTCGACGTGGTGGGTGACCATGACGATCGCCGGAGACGCCGGCGACGCGGCGTAGCCGCCGAGGAGCCCGACGAGCTCTTCGCGGGCGCCGAGGTCGAGGCTCGCGGCCGGCTCGTCGAGGAGCAGGAGCTCGGGGTCGGTCATGACCGAACGGGCGATCTGCACGCGCTTCTGCTCGCCGTCGGACAGGCTGCCGAACCGGCGGCCCGAGAAGCCCTCGAGGCCCCACTCCTTGAGCACGCGCTCGGCGCGACGGAGGTCGATGCCCTCGTACTCCTCGTTCCAGCGCCCCGTGACCGAGTACGCCGCGGTGAGCACGACGTCGAGCACGGTCTCGTCGCGCGGGATGCGGCGGGCCATCGCCGTCGAGGCGAAGCCGATCATCGGGCGGAGCTCGAAGACGTCGACCTTGCCGAGCTTCTCCTGCAGCACCTCGGCCTTGCCCGAGGTCGGGTGCATCGCAGCGGCGGCGATCTGCAGCAGCGTGGTCTTGCCCGCACCGTTCGGCCCGAGCACGACCCAGCGCTCGTCGGAGTCGACGCTCCACGTCACCGAGTCGAGGATCGTGTTGCCATCTCGGACCACCGACACATCCCGGAACTGCAGAACCGTACTCGCACTCGCCATGCGTCCAATGCTATCGGGAGCGAAGTCGCCCTCCGGCGCACCCGTCGGGTCAGCGGCCGAGCACCCGCTCGTACACCTCGATCGTTCGGGCGGCGATCGCGTCCCACGCGAACTGCGTCTCGGCGCGCCTGCGGCCGGCCGCGCCCATCTCGGCGGCACGCGCCGGATCGGCGACGACGCGCGTGAGCGCCGCAGCGAGATCGGCGACGAAACGGTCGGGGTCGAGCGGCGTGCCCGTGCCGTCGTCGGCCTGCTCGATCGGCACGAGCACGCCCGTGACGCCGTCGTCGACGACCTCGGGGATGCCCCCGGTCGCGGTGCCGACGACGGGCGCGCCGCAGGCCATCGCCTCGAGGTTGACGATGCCGAGGGGCTCGTAGATCGAGGGGCACACGAAGCACGTCGCCGCGGTGAGCAGTGCGGTGAGCTCGTTCCTGGGCAGATGGCGGTCGATCCAGACGACGCCGTCGCGCTCGGCGCGCAGGCCCTCGACGAGGCCCTCGACCTCGGCCATGATCTCAGGGGTGTCGGGAGCGCCAGCGCAGAGCACGAGCTGCACGTCGGCGGGCAGCAGCCGCGCCGCGCGCAGCAGGTACGGCAGGCCCTTCTGCCGGGTGATGCGGCCGACGAACACGATCGAGGGCCGTTCGGGGTCGACGCCGAGCGCGCTCACGGCGTCGGCGTCGTTCGAGGGCGCCCAGTCGGTGAGGTCGATGCCGTTGTAGACGACCTCCACGCGAGCGGGGTCGAGGTCGGGATACGAGCGCAGGATGTCGCGGCGCATGCCGTCGCTCACCGCGATGACGGCGTCGGCATCGGTGAAGGCGGCCCGCTCGACCCACGAGCTCAACCGGTAGCCGCCGCCGAGCTGCTCGGCCTTCCACGGTCGCAGCGGCTCGAGGCTGTGCGCGGTGACCACGTGCGGAACGCCGTGCAGTCGCTTGGCGGTGAAGCCGGCGAAGTTCGCGTACCACGTGTGCGAGTGCACGAGATCGGCGCCCGCGGAGTCGCCGGCGATGAGCAGGTCGACGGCCATCGTCGAGAGTGCGGCGTTCGCCTCGGCGAACTCGGCAGGCACCGGGTAGGCGGTCGTGCCGGCCTCCGTGCGCGGCGCCCCGAAGCAGCGCACCTGCACGTCGATGCTCGCCCTCAGCGCGCGGACGAGCTCTGCGGCGTGCACGCCGGCACCCCCGTAGACCTCGGGCGGATACTCACGAGTGAGGAGGTCGACGCGCATGCTGCAACGCTAGCGCAGGGGCCGGTGACACGCTCCGAAACCGGGAGCACCGAATCGCCGCCGGCTGGTTACAGTGGGCACATGGTTGCGCGCAAGGTCTTCGGTATCGTCCTCGCCGGCGGCGAGGGCAAGCGGCTCATGCCACTGACGGAAGACCGGGCGAAACCCGCCGTGCCCTTCGGCGGCCAGTACCGGCTCATCGACTTCGCACTGTCGAACCTGTTGAACTCCGGCCTTCGCCAGGTCGTCGTGCTGACCCAGTACAAGTCGCACTCGCTCGACCGGCACGTGTCGCAGACGTGGCGGCTCAACGGCCTCCTGAACTCCTACGTCGCGTCGGTGCCGGCGCAGCAGCGTCTGGGCAAGCGCTGGTTCTCGGGATCGGCCGACGCCATCCTGCAGAGCCTCAACCTCATCTACGACGAGCGGCCCGACCTCATCGTCGTCGTCGGCGCCGACCACGTCTACCGCATGGACTTCTCGCAGATGATCGACGCGCACGTCGAGTCTGGGGCCGCCGCCACGGTCGCCGCCATCCGGCAGCCGATCGCGCTCGCGAACCAGTTCGGCGTCATCGAGGTCGATCCCGCCTCCCCCGAGCGCATCAACCGGTTCCTCGAGAAGCCGAACGACCCCGTCGGCCTGCCCGACTCCCCCGGCGAGGTGCTCGCCTCCATGGGCAACTACGTGTTCGACGCGCAGGCCCTCATCGACGCGGTGCTGAGCGACGGCGAGCAGTCCTCGTCGAGCCACGACATGGGCGGCGACATCATCCCCGCCTTCGTCGACCGCGGCGAGGCGGGGGTCTACGACCTGCAGCGCAACGAGGTGCCCGGCTCGACCGATCGCGATCGCTACTACTGGCGCGACGTGGGAACGATCGACTCGTTCTTCGAGGCGCATCAGGACCTCATCTCGGTGCTGCCGGTCTTCAACCTCTACAACCGGGAATGGCCCATCTTCAGCCAGCAGCTCAACTCGCCCCCGGCGAAGTTCACGCGCGATGCGCGGGGTTCGCTCGGCACCGTGATCGACTCGATCGTGTCGCTGGGCTCCGTCATCTCGGGTGCGCACGTCGAACGGAGCGTCCTCGGCCCGTGGGCGATCGTCGGCTCGGGGGCGCACGTCGCCGACTCGATCCTCTTCGATCGCGCACGCATCGAGGCCGGAGCGACGGTGCAGCGCGCCATCCTCGACAAGGAGGTGGTCGTCGAAGCCGGCGCACGCATCGGCGTCGACCGCGCCGAGGACGTCGCGCGGGGCTTCATCGTGACCGACAGCGGCATCACCGTCGTGGGCAAGGGCTCGCGCGTCCGGACGCACGCGTGAGCGCCGCGCAGACAGGCCGCTCCGGCGGCCCGCTCGTCGTGCTCGACGCCGACTCGACGCTCATCCGAGAGGAGGCGATCGAGCTGCTCGCCGAAACCGCCGGCAGCCTCGAGCACGTCGCCGCCGTGACCGAGCGGGCCATGCGCGGCGAACTCGACTTCGCGGCGAGCCTGCGCGAGCGCGTCGCGACCCTCGCGGGTGTCGAGACCGCCGTGTTCGACGAGGTGCGGACCCGCATGACCCCGACGCCCGGCGTCGAGGCCCTCATCGCCGGCGTGCACGCCGCGGGTGGTCGCGTCGGCGTGGTGTCGGGCGGTTTCCACGAGCTGCTCGACCCCCTCGCCGAACGACTGGGACTCGACTTCTGCCGGGCGAACCGGCTCGCGGTCGTCGACGGCCGGCTCACGGGCGTGGTCGACGGGCCGATCATCGACGCCGAGGCGAAGCGCCTCGCGCTCGAGGAATGGGCCGACCGCAGCGCGATCCCGCTCGGCCGAACGGTCGCCGTGGGCGACGGGGCGAACGACCTCCGCATGCTCGACCGCGCGGCGCTCGGCGTCGCATTCTGCGCGAAGCCGATCGTGAGGGCGCAGGCCGACGTCGCGGTCGACCGACCCGACCTCGCTCAGGTGCTCGCGCTGCTCGGCCTGCGCGGCTGAGCCGCGTCGGCGGGAGCGTCGGACGCGCTCAGTGCCCCATGCCGAGGCCGCCGTCGACGGGGATGACGGCACCCGAGATGTACCCGGCGTCGTCGCCCGCGAGCCAGGCCACGACCCGCGCGACCTCGTCGGGAGACGCGAATCGTCCGAGCGGGATGTTCTTCTTGTACTCCGCCTGCTGCGCCTCGGGCAGCTCATCGGTCATGTCGGTCTCGATGAACCCCGGCGCGACGACATTCGCGGTGATGTTGCGGGCGCCGAGCTCGCGGGTGAGCGAGCGGGCCATGCCGACCAGGCCGGCCTTCGACGACGAGTAGTTGATCTGGCCGGGCGAGCCGTAGAGCCCGACGACGCTCGAGATGAGCACGATGCGGCCGAACCGCGCCTTCAGCATGCCCTTCGACGCCCGCTTGACGACGCGGAACGCGCCCGTGAGGTTGGTGTCGATGACGCTCGTGAACTCGTCCTCGCTCATGCGCAGGAGGAGGGTGTCGCGGGTGATGCCCGCATTGGCGACGACGACCTCGACGGGGCCGAGCTCGGCCTCGATCTCGGTGAACGCGCGGTCGATCGACTCGGCGTCGGTGACGTCGGCCCGCACGGTGAGCGAGCCCTCGGGCCCCTCGCCGGAGCGGGCGGTGACGGCGACGCGGTGCCCCTGGGCGATGAACTCGCGGGCGATGGCGTAGCCGATGCCCCGGTTGCCACCGGTCACGAGGACGGTACGGCTCGTCGTCATGCTGGACTCCGTTTCAAGGGTCGATGCGGGGAACTGGCCGTGCGGCCCGTCCCAGCATAGAGTGTCCCGTTCTCGGCATCCGTCGGGTCGCGACGGACGTAGGCTTGAAGCAAGAGGAGCGCCGTCAGATCCCGGCGACCACCATGAAGCAGCAGTCGATCACCTCGCTGCCGCCCTCCCCCGAAGCGGAGCGGCGCGCACGCATGATCAAGTACACGATCGCGATGACGATCCGGGTCGCCTGCATCTTCGCCATGCTCTTCGCGAAGGGATGGTGGCTCGCGGTCTTCGCAGCCGGGGCGATCTTCCTCCCCTACATCGCGGTCGTGCTCGCGAACGCGCAGGGTTCGGGTCGCGCGGGCCGTGCCGTCCGTCCCGATCGCGCCCTGCCCGCCGGACCGTCCGCGCCCTCACCGGACGAAGGCGACGGAACCCGATGATCGGCGGACTCTCCGGCGCCCCCGACGGCGCCGTCTGCTCCCGCGCCGCGTGCACGACGGCCGCGACCTGGCGCATCGAATGGCGCAACCCCAAGATCCACACGGGCGACCGCAGCAAGACGTGGCTCGCCTGCGACGAGCACGTCGACTACCTGCGCGGGTTCCTCGAGGCCCGCTCGTTCCCGGTCTCCGTCGCCGCCTTCGGTCATGACGAGCGCGGCGCGGATGCCTCGACGGGAGGCCGCTCGTGAACGACTGGCGCTTCCTCCTCAGCGGCCGCTGGGCCGGGTACCTCGTCCTCGTGGTGATCTTCGCGATCGCGTGCTCGGCCCTCGGCACCTGGCAGCTCAACCGCCGCGCCGAGGCGCTCGCCGAGGTCGCCCGCATCGACGCGAACTACGACGCCGACGCCGTTCCCGTCGCCGAGGCGCTCCCCGACCCGGGCGCGTTCGACATCGACCAGCGCTGGCAGGTCGTGTCGCTCGAGGGCGAGTACCTGGCCGCCGACGAGGTCGTGGTGCGGAACCGACCGCTGGGCGGCAACGTGGGCTTCGAGGTCATCACCCCGTTCCGCCTCGACGACGGCACGGTGTTCATGGTCGACCGCGGGTGGATCCCGGAGGCGCCCGACGGACGACCGGGCGATATTCCGGCCGCGCCCTCGGGCGAGGTCGTGGTCGAGGCGCGCCTGAAGGCGGGTGAGGGCACGATCGCGGGCCGAACGTCGACGGGCACCGAGCTCGCGACGATCGATCTCGACGAACTCGCCGCACGGATCGACGCCCCCGCCTACACCGGCGCGTACGGCCTGCTCGTGCAGTCGCCCGACGACGCCGCCGAGCCGCCGCTCGCGGCCCCACGCCCCGAGCGCGACGAGGGGCCGCACCTGTCGTACGCGCTGCAGTGGTTCGTGTTCGCCCTGCTCGCGTTCATCGGCCTGGGTTGGGCGGCGAACCAGGAGCGCAAGGGCCTCGCCGAGGCATCCACGGGCAGCGGCGGCGACCGCGGTCCGCAGCGCCGCGCACCGCGGCGACCCGAGCGGAAGGCCCGCCGCGACGAGGACGCCGACGTCGAGGACGGGATCCTCGACCGCCGGTAGGGCGCTCCCGGTCGATCGCTGCGGTGCGGCCGCGTGCGCGCGTCAAGCCAGTTCGATGAGCTCCTGGTACTCGGCCGACCAGTGGTCCTCCACGCCGTCGGGCAGGATGAGCACGCGCTCGGGGTTGAGCGCCTCGACGGCGCCCGGGTCGTGCGAGACGAGCACGACGGCGCCCTCGAAGTGCGAGAGCGCGTCGAGGATCTCGTCGCGGCTCGCGGGGTCGAGGTTGTTGGTGGGCTCGTCGAGCAGCAGCACGTTGGCGCCGGACACCACGATCATCGCGAGCGCGAGGCGCGTCTTCTCGCCGCCCGAGAGCACACCGGCCGGCTTGTGCACGTCGTCGCCGGTGAAGAGGAACGAACCGAGCACCTTGCGCGCCTCGGTCTCGGTGAGGTTCGGCGAGGCCGACACCATGTTCTCGAGCACTGTGCGCTTGACGTCGATCGTCTCGTGCTCCTGCGCGAAGTAGCCGATGCGCAGGCCGTGGCCGGGCTCGAGCTGCCCGGTGTCGGGCTGGTCGACGCCGGCGAGGATGCGCAGGAGCGTCGTCTTGCCGGCGCCGTTCAGGCCGATCACGACGACCTTCGAGCCGCGGTCGATCGCGAGGTCGACGGCGGTGAAGATCTCGAGCGAGCCGTAGCTCTTCGACAGGTCCGAGGCCTGCAGCGGCGTTCGACCGCAGGCCGCGGGCGTCGGGAAGCGCAGCTTCGCGACGCGGTCGACCTGGCGCACCTCGTCGAGCCCTGCGAGCAGCTTCTCGGCGCGCGCGACCATCTGGTGGGCCGCGGCCGCCTTCGAGGCCTTGGCGCCGAACTTCGCCGCCTGGAGCTTCAGCACGTCGGCCTTCTTCTCGGCGTTGGCGCGCTCCTTCTTGCGGCGCTCCTCGTCGGCGGCGCGCTGGCGCTGGTAGTGCTTCCACCCCATGTTGTAGACGTCGATGACCGATCGGTTGGCGTCGAGGTAGAACACGCGGTTCACGACCTCGCCGACGAGCTCGACATCGTGCGAGATGACGATGACACCGCCCTTGTAGCCCTTGAGGAACTCGCGCAGCCACACGACGGAGTCGGCGTCGAGGTGGTTCGTGGGCTCGTCGAGGATCATCGTGGAGGCGTCGCTGAACAGGATCCGAGCGAGCTCGATACGCCGGCGCTGGCCACCGGACAGGGTCTTCAGGGGCTGGTCGAGGATGCGGTCGGGCAGGTTGAGGTTCGAGGCGATCGACGCGGCCTCCGCCTCGGCGGCGTACCCGCCCAGCGCGTTGAAGCGGTCGGTGAGGTTGCCGTACTTCTTCATCGCCTTCTCGGCCACGACCGGGTCGTCGCTGCCCATGTTCATGGATGCCTCGTGCATGCCGAGCACGAGCGAGCCGAGGCCGCGTGCGTCGAGGATGCGGGTGCGTGCGAGCATCTCGGGATCTCCCGACCGCGGGTCCTGCGGGAGATAGCCGATCTCGCCCGAGCGGTCGATGCGACCGTCGGTGGGCAGGGTCTCACCCGCGAGGGTCTTCGTGAGGGTCGTCTTGCCGGCGCCGTTCCGGCCGACGAGGCCGATCTTGTCGCCGTCGGATACACGGAAAGAGACGTTCTCCATGAGCAGGCGCGCGCCGACGCGGATCTCGAGGTCGTGGACGGCGAGCACGGCGGGCCTCCTGGCGGGGTGGGTTCGATGGTGCCGAGTGGCACAGCCTCCCAGTCTAACCGGCGGCGCGCGGCCGCCTCGCGCGATGTCGGCAGCGTCGGGCAGACTCGCAGCATGACGACGGATGCCTCGCACGATTCCGCGGTCGAGGCGCTGCGCGCGGCCCGGCTCCGGGCGCAGGGGCTCGTGACCCCGTTCGGCTCCCCCGCCGACGCGATCGAGCGGCTCGTCTGCGTGCAGGCGCAAGACCTCGCCGCAGCGAAGTGGGTGCTCGGCGCGCGCGTCCGCGACTCGAGCGAGGCGTCGATCGACGCCGCGATCGAGGGCCGGCTGCTGCTCAGGTCGTGGCCGATGCGCGGCACGCTGCACTTCGTCGACCCGGTGATGCTGCGTCCGATCCTCCGGCTCGCGTCGCCCCGGGTCCGCATGCGCTCGGCGAAGATGGAGCGCGACGAGGGCATCGACGAGCAGGTGCTCGCCACCGTCCGGGGCATCGCGGTCGCGCTGCTCGAGGGCGGGCGCTCCGCGACCCGCGACGAACTGCAGGCCGCCTGGAGCGCTGCCGGTGTCTCGACGACGGGCCAGCGCGGCTATCACCTGATCTGGCTGCTCGCGAGCGAAGGGCTCCTGTGCAACGGCCCGATCGAGACGCGTGCGCGACAGCGCTTCGTGCTCCTCGACGAGTGGTCGCCAGCGGGCGCGTCCGACCTCGGCGACGACGAGGCGCTCGCCCGGCTGTTCGCGGGGTACGCCCGGGGGCACGGTCCCGTCTCGGCTCGCGACTTCGCCTGGTGGACCGGGCTCACGCTCACGCAGGCTCGCGCCGCGGTCGATCTGGCGGGCGGCGCGGTCACCGCATGGGACGACGAGCGATTCGTCGCAGCCGACGCGCCGAGCACGGGCGGTTCCGCGTCGGGGCATCACGTGCTCGCGCCGTTCGACGAGTACTTCCTCGGCTATGGCGATCGCTCCGCCTTCTGCTCCCCCGACGACGCGCTGCGCGTCGTGCCGGGCAAGAACGGCCTGTTCCTGCCGATCCTGGTGCGCGACGGCGAAGTAGTGGGCACGTGGCGCCGCTCCCCCGAGCGGCGTGCCGGCACCACCGTGACGCTCGCACCCTTCCTGGCGGGGTGCGAGCTCGACGGGTTCCGGCCCGCCCTCGATCGCTGGGCGGCGTTCTGGTCGGCCCGGCTCGCCGGGGTCGAGGTGGAGCCGACCGAGGTGGGGCCGACCGCCTGACGGCACGGCGCCGCACACTCGCGCGGGGACGCGTCCCCATGGCGCCGCCGGAACGACGAAGGGTCGGACGCCCGAGGCATCCGACCCTGTCGATCGCGCCGCGCGAACTACTGCTGGAAGTCCGCCTGCAGCTCGAGCGTGATGGTGACCTGGTCGCCGAGCAGCACGCCGCCGGTCTCGAGGGCGGTGTTGTACAGGAGGCCGAAGTCCTCGCGGTTGATGACGGCCTTCGCCGACGCGCCGCCCTTGTAGTTGCCGTAGGGGTCGCCGCCGAAGCCGCCGAACTCGAAGTCGAACGTGACGGGCTTCGTGATGCCGCGGATCGTGAGGTCGCCGTCGACCTTGAAGTCGCCCTTCTCGACGCGCACCCCGGTCGAGACGAAGTCGATCGTCGGGTAGGTCTCGGCCTCGAAGAAGTCGCCGGTGCGCAGGTGGGCGTCGCGGTTGGGCTCGTTCGTCGACACCGACGCGACCTCGGCCGAGGCGGTCACGGACGACTCGAGCGGGTTCTCCGCGGTCACGAAGGTCGCGTCGAAGCGCTCGAACTTGCCCTTGACCTTGCTGATCATGAGGTGGCGGATCTGGAAGCCGACCTCGCTGTGGGCGGTGTCGATCTTCCAGGTGCCAGCGCGATAGCCGGGGATCTCGATCGTCGGGGCGGTGGTCGTCATAGGTCGCTGTTCTCCAGTTCGATATCTCGGGGCCGATCGGCCTCACGTATGCAAACGCATGGATCTGCCGGATCTATTCCCGGAACCGGGGAACTTTCTTCGCGGACTCCCGACCCGCTCGACATTCAGCTCAATTCGCGCCGCAGGGCGAGCACGCGCGTCACGGCGTCGTCGAGCCGCGCCTCGGAGATGCGCCCGGACGCCACGGCGTCCGTGATCGCCCCGACGAGCCCGTCGACCGAGATGCCGAACTCGGAGGGATCGGCGGGAAGCACGTAGAGCAGCAGGTCGGCACCGGCCGCCACGGCGCGCACCGCGTTCTCCCCGGGGTCGGCGTACTCGGGGAGCCCGTTGTGCTGCAGCATCAGCATGTCGTCGGTCACCACGACGCCGTCGAACCCGAGCTCGTCGCGGAGGATGCGGTGCCACGCGGGCGAGAGCGACGCCGGCGCCGGGTCGATGGCGGGATACGCGAGGTGTCCCGTCATCACGAGCTCCGCCCCCGCGTCGATCCCGGCGGTGAACGGGAGCGCCGGGCCGGCACGCCACGCGGCGAGGTCGAGCGGCGCGCTCGGAACGCTCGAGTGCGAGTCGCCGGGCGCGGCACCGTGCCCGGGGAAGTGCTTGAGCGTCGTGGCGACGACGCCGCGCTCGCCTCGGACGGCCGCCGCGACGCGATCGGCCGCCGCTTGCGGGTCGGTGCCGAGCACTCGTCCGGCGATGAACGAGTCGGGGTCGTCCGTGACGTCGGCGATGACGCCGAAGTTGACGTTCGCCCCGCCCGCGTCGACGCTCTGCGCGCGAGCCGCGAACGCCGCGGTCGTGTCGGACGGCGGTGCAGCGCGGAGGGTGCCGGCACTCGCCGCCGTGTCCCAGTCGAGACGCTGCACCTCGCCGCCCTCCTCGTCGACGGCGATGAGCGGCGGGAGCGCGGGATCGACCGTGAGCGCACCGGTCAGTGCGCGCAGCGACGCCGCGTCGCCCGCGATGTTGTCGCCCATGAGGATGACTCCCGACACCCCCTGGTCGAGGTAGGTGCGCAGCGGTCCAGGATCGGTGCCGGGTGCGTGCAGCATCAGGAGTGCGGCCGCCTTCTCGGCCGCGGTCATCGTCGAGACCCGGTCGGAGACCCAGTCCTCGGAGGCGTCGGCCGTCGGCGTGGCCATGGCCGTCGGCGTCGCGGATCCCTCGGGGCCGGTCGTCGCTCGCGTGGGCGCGCTCGCGGGTGCGCACCCGACGAGGAGCGCCGCTGCGACGGCGAGCACGGCGGGCGGGAGAAGGCGGGGGGAACGCACCCGGCGAGTGTACGCTGCGTGTCTGATCGGGCGCCGAGCGGGGGCGTGGGTAGACTCGCGGCCTCGGGAGGGGTGAGTCGATGCGCCGCAGACGCCTGATCGTGCACGCCGCGACCGCGCTGATCCTCGTCGCGGCCATCGGAGCGACGGCGTCGCCCGCTGCGGCTGAAGACTATCCCAGCTGGGACGAGGTCGAGGCGGCGAAGCAGAGCGTCGCGGCCAGGGCGGCCGAGGCGGATCGCATCACGGCCATCGTCGACGGTCTCGAGCAGGAGGCCGGCCGGCTCGGCGACGTCGCCGTGGAGGCCGCCGCGACCGCCGCGACGGCGGAAGCCGAGCACCGCGCGGCCGCCGCTCGGGCCCGGCAACTCCGATCCGACGCGGACGCGGCGGCCGGGACGGCCGACGAGGCCACCGCACGGTTCGCCCATCTGAGTTCGGTGCTCGCGCGCACCGGGGGCGCCGATGTCGCACTCCGGCTCTTCGTCGAGGCGGGCGACGGCGGTGATGTCGGAGATCTCCTGGACGGACTGAGTCGCGGCGCGCAGCTCAGCGACCTCGCAGCGGGACTCGCCGCGCGAGCCGATGCCGCCCAGGCCGAGTCGGCCTCGGTCAGTGCGCAGGCGGATGTCGCCGAGCGCGAACGCGGGCGTCTCGCGGCGGCGGCGGAGACCGCGGCCGATCAGGCGCGCGCCGCTCATGAGGCGGCCGAAGCGCGCGTCGCCGAACAGCGGCAGGCGCTCGACACGCTCTACGCGCAGCTCGCGAGCCTGCGCGACCGCTCGGTCGAGCTCGAACGCCGGTACCGCATCGGCGAGCAGGCGCGTCTCGAAGCCGAGGCCCGCGAACGCGCGGCGGCCGAGGCGGCCGAGAACGCCGCCGACTCCGGCGGCGGCTCGGGCGGCGATGCTCCGCCGCCGGGCATGGTCGTCGACCCCGATGCGGCCAAGGCGTACGCCGCGGGCGCCGTCGGTCGCTTCGGATGGGGCTCCGCCCAGTTCGAGTGCCTCGTGCTGCTGTGGACGCGCGAGTCGAGCTGGCGGGCCGATGCGTACAACGCGTCGAGCGGAGCGTACGGGATCCCGCAGTCGCTGCCCGGCAGCAAGATGGCCGCCGCCGGCGCCGACTGGCGCACCAACGCCGCGACGCAGATCGAATGGGGCCTGTCGTACATCTCGGGCCGCTACGGCGCCCCGTGCGGTGCGTGGGCGCACTCCGAGCAGTTCAATTGGTATTGATGGATTCCGACGACCTCCTCTTCCGCCGACATGCCGCCGAGGGTGTGCTCCTCCTCGGCGGCGGCGCGGCCATCCTGCTGCAGCTCGCCGACGATCGTGTGGCGCACGGCGTGGCACGGCACAGCGACTTCGCGCATCGGCCGCTCGACCGGCTGTTCGGCACGCTCGACTACGTCTACGCGATCGGGTTCGGCGACGACGCGATCGTGCGCGAGGCCGTGCGGCGGGTGAACCGACGCCATGGCCCCGTGCGCAACGGCGGGGGCGCGGAATCCCCCGCCTACAGCGCCTTCGACGCCGATGCCCAGCGCTGGGTGGCGTCGACGATCCTCGCGACGGCCCTCACCCTCCAGGAACGTCTCTGGGGTCCGCTCGACCCGCACGTCGCCGACGTCGTGGTGCGAGGCTACGGCGAACTCGGCATCGGCCTGCAGGCCGGCCGCGCGGGATGGCCCTCCACCCGGGCCGGGTTCGATGCCTGGTGGAGCGGCCGCCTGGCGACGGTCGAGGTCGGTGACGAGGCACGCCGCATCGCACGCACCCTCCTCACCGCTTCGCCGGCGCTGCCACCCGGCTCGCGGTTCCTCCTGCCGTTCGTCAGGCTGATCACCGCGGCGCTGCTGCCGCCCTCGGTGCGAGACGCGTACGGCTTCCGCTGGACGCCGCGCGCCGAGCGCGTGAGCCACGCCTGGCTGCGCGCCGTCGCGATCGCCTGGCCCCACCTGCCGGCGAGCATCAGGCACGCCCCGATGCGGGCCTCGCTCACGCGCGCGAGCCGCGCGAACCGGTACGCTGGGCGGTGAGGCAGAGGACGACGATGACCCCGCAGGCACCGCACCGCAACGATGCGCTCGACAGCATCGATCGCCGAATCGTGGCCGAACTCAGCCGCGACGGACGGCTCTCCGTGCGCACGCTCGCCGACCGCGTGCACATCTCGCGCACGGCCGCCCATAACCGCCTGCAGCAGCTGCAGCAGCGCGGCGTCATCACGGGCTTCGGGGCGCAGATCGACCGCCGCTCGATCGGGCTCCACATCTCGGCGCTCGTCGTCGTGCGCATCGGCGAGGTGTCCTGGGAGGAGATCGCGGCGAAGCTCGCGACGCTCCCCTTCGTCGAGAAGGTGCAGGCGGTCTCGGGCGACATCGACATCATCCTCACGGTGAGCGCGCCTGATCACGAGCAGCTGAGCCAGGCGATCCTGCGCGACATCCACGACATGCCCGGTGTCGTGTCGACGCGCAGCCATCTCATCCTCGAGGAGATCGACGGGCGACCACCCGCGCAGACCCTGGACATCTGGCGCACCTGACCGCATTGGTCGCGGACGATCGGCACGCATTCGGATCGTCGCAAGCCGTTCGTTCACGCTTGCGTGACACGCCCGCCGCCGCGGGCGAGCATGTCGCACGATGGGCACATGAGCCTCAATGTCGAGCACCTCCCGACGCGCACCCTTCCCGCCGAGAAGCCGCTCCGGCTCCTCGACAACGCCGGCCACGCGGTGTCCGGCGAGTCCACCGGCGGGTTCTCGCTGCCCGACGTCGAGACCCTCCTCGACCTCTACCGAAAGATGGTCGTCGCACGACGCTTCGACGTGCAGGTCACGGCACTCACCAAGCAGGGTCGGCTCGCGACCTATCCCTCGGCGTTCGGCCAGGAGGGTTGCGAGATCGGCGCCGTCGCGTCCCTCGACGCCGTCGACTGGCTCTTCCCGACCTATCGCGACAGCATCGCGCTCCTCACTCGCGGCATCGCGCCCGGCGAGATCCTGCAGTCGTTCCGGGGCGACTGGCACAACGGCTACGACCAGCATGCGTACCGCACGGCCGCGCAGGCGACGCCGCTCGCGACCCAGGCGCTGCACGCGGTCGGGCTCGCGCACGCCGCCCGACTTCGCCACGACCCGATCGTCGCGCTCACCTTCATCGGCGACGGCGCGACGAGCGAGGGCGACACGCACGAGGCCTTCAACTTCGCCGCGGTCTGGCAGACCCCGACCGTCTTCGTCGTGCAGAACAACCAGTACGCCATCAGCGTGCCGCTCGCGCGCCAGACGCGCGCGGCGACCCTCGCCGACAAGGCCGTCGGCTACGGCATGCCCGGGTTCCACGTCGACGGCAACGACGTGGCCGCGATGTACGCGGTCACCACGGCCGCGGTCGAACGGGCGAGGGCCGGCGGCGGCCCGACGCTCGTCGAGGGCGTCACGTACCGCATCGAATCGCACACGAACTCCGACGACCCGACCCGCTACCGCTCCTCGCGCGAGGTCGAGCACTGGAAGCGGCGCGACCCGATCGAGCGGCTCGAGAAGTACCTGGTCTCCGAGGGCGCCCTCACCGAGAGCCTGCGCGCCGACATCACGGACGCCGCCGAAGAGCTCGCGGCCGCGACGCGCGAGGTCATGACCGTCGAGGCCGAGCTCGACCCGCTCGAGCTGTTCGATCACGTCTACTCGCGGCCGCGTGCCGCCCTCGCCGAGCAGCGCGCCTTCCTCGAGGCCGAGCTCGCCGAGGCCGGGCAGGAGGCCGGTCGATGACCGCCACCGCGACCGCAGGCGCCCGCGCCGAGGCATCCCCGACCGAACTGACGATGGCGGGGGCGCTGGGCGCCGCACTGCGCGACGCGATGGCCGCCGACGACCGCGTCGTCGTCTACGGCGAGGACGTCGGCCCGCTCGGCGGCGTGTTCCGGGTGACCGACGGCCTGCAGGCGCAGTTCGGCGAAGACCGCATCTGGGACTCGCCGCTCGCCGAGTCGGGCATCATCGGCACCGCCGTCGGCATGGCGATGTACGGCCTGCGCCCGGTCGTCGAGATGCAGTTCGACGCGTTCAGCTACCCCGCGTTCGAGCAGATGGTCTCGCACGTCGCCAAGATGCGCAACCGCACCAAGGGCCGCGTCACGCTGCCGATGGTCGTGCGGATCCCGTGCGCCGGCGCGATCGGCGGCGTCGAGCACCACTCCGACTCCTCCGAGTCGTACTGGGCGTCGACACCGGGCCTCACGGTCGTCATGCCCTCGAACCCCGCCGACGCCTACTCGATGCTGCGCGAGGCGATCGACAGCGACGACCCCGTGGTGTTCATGGAACCGAAGAGCCGGTACTGGGCGAGGGCCCCGCTCGCACTGCCGGTGACGACGGCGCCCATGGATCGTGCCGTCGTCGTGCGCGAGGGCAACGACGTCACGCTCCTCGCTTACGGGCCGACCGTCCGCACCGCGCTCGAGGCCGCCGACGCGGCGATCGACGAAGGGCTCTCGATCGAGGTCGTCGACCTGCGGAGCCTCTCCCCCTTCGACGACGAGACGGTCGGCGCGTCGGTGCGCAAGACGTCGCGCGCCGCCGTCATCCACGAGGCCGCCCAGTTCGGCGGCTACGGAGCGGAGGTCGCAGCCCGGGTGACCGAGCGCAACTTCCACCATCTCGCGGCGCCGATCCTGCGCATCGCGGGTTTCGACATCCCGTACCCGTCGCCGAAGCTCGAGGAGCACCACCTGCCGACGGCCGACCGCGTGCTCGCAGCACTCGACACCTGGGAGTGGGACGCATGACCCGCGAGTTCATCCTGCCCGACCTGGGCGAGGGCCTCACCGAAGCCGAGATCGTCGCCTGGCTCGTCGCGCCCGGCGACGAGGTAGCGATCGACCAGCCCGTCGTCGAACTCGAGTCGGCGAAGTCGGTCGTGCAGCTGCCGACGCCCTTCGCCGGCGTCGTCGAGTCGCTCGGCGGCGAGGTCGGCGAGACGTTGCACGCCGGCGCGGTGCTGCTGACGCTCGGTGCCGCGACCGCCGCGACCGCGGCGACCGCCGGGGACGACTCGACCACGGCGGCCTCGGCGGCCGACGTCGCTTCGCCGGGTGCGGTTCCGGTGGCCGCCGAACCGGGCGTCGCCGCCCCGACCGACGTCGCGACCGAGGCATCGGGCGCCGTGCTGATCGGCTACGGGACCCGCACGAGCGGCGCGACCAAGCGCGCGGCCTCCGCGCCCGCACGATTCGGCCGTCGCCGCAGCGGCGGCGCTGGCGGCGGAGCCTCGACCGGCGCCGGTGCGAACGCGCCGACGATGCTCGACCCCGCGCGACGCTCCCCCGTCGTCTCCCCCATCGTGCGCCGTCTCGCACGTCAGCACGGGTTCGACGCGGGCCGGCTGACCGGCACTGGCCCCGACCACCTCGTCATGCGGCGCGACGTCGAGGCGTACATCGGCGAGCAGCAGGCGCAACGCCCCGGAGCCGACACTGCGCCGACTCGCGTCGGGGCATCCGCACCCGACGCCGCCCCCGCCCCCGCCCCCACCATGGCGGCCGGCGACGAGCGGCTGCCGCTCGACCGCGTCGCGCGGGCCGCCGCCTCGCACTTCTCGCGCTCCCGCCGCGAGATCCCCGAGGCGACCGTCTGGATGGACGTCGACGCGACCGCGCTCGTCGAGGCCCGGCGTCACCTGAACGAGGCGACCGGTGAACGCTTCGGCACCACGGCCCTCGTCGCGCGCTTCGTGGTGGCCGGGCTGCGCCGTCACCCCCGGCTCAACTCGAGCTACGATGCCGAACGCGGCGAGCTCGTGCTGCACGGCGCCGTCAACCTCGGACTCGCCGCGCAGACGCCACGTGGGCTGATGGTGCCCGTCGTGCACGACGCCGAGCGCATGACCCTGCGCGAACTGCGCGACGCGATCGGCGTGCAGACCGAGGCGGCGACGACGGGCGCGTTCGCCCCGAACGCCCTCACGGGGGGAACGTTCACGCTGAACAACTACGGCACCCTCGGGGTCGACGGTTCGGCTGCGATCATCAACCACCCCGAGGCGGCGATGCTCGGCATCGGGCGCCTCGTGGAGCGCCCCTGGGTGGTCGACGGCGCGCTGGCCGTGCGGACGGTGACGGAACTCACGCTGTCGTTCGACCATCGGGTGTGCGACGGCGCCGAGGCCGCGGCGTTCCTGACGTTCGTGGCGCGCTGCATCGAGCACCCGATCTCAGTGCTCGCCGAGCTCTGAGGCGGGCGGGCCCCGTCGATCGGCCGATCAGAAGAACTCGTCGGGCGTGCCCGCGGCGCGCTCGACGTCGCGGGTGTCGACACCCGCGGCGCGCAGCTTGGCGACCGACACCCGGAGGCCCGACTCCATCTGCGCCGCCCAGGCGTCGGACTCGCGGGCGCTCGTCTCTGCGGCGCGGGCGCGCGCGTCGGCCGACTCGGCCGCGTCGCGCGCGTCGCGCACCTGGCGCAGCGCGAGCGAGATGCCGTAGTAGGCGGCCACCATGGTCGCGATCGGCGCCGCGACGATCGCGAGCGCGCTGATCGCACCGGCCGACGGGCCGAAGGCGACGACGAACGCGAACGCGATGAACAGCACGACGATCGCGACGAGCACGACGAGCATGAATCGCAGGTCGCGGCCCCAGGGACGGACGTCGTTCGACGGGGCGGGCGGCATCGCAACGGTGTCGTCGGTCGACTCGGGTGCCGGTGCGAAATCGGGCACCGTCGGCTGGTCGTCGTGGCTCGGACGGGCGTACGCGTCTGACATTCGGACTCCGCTCCTACGTTCTGATCGACCCCCCAATTCTGGGCCGCCCCTGTCGGGGGGTCAAGGAACCGCGCCGGGCGCGGGCGGATGCCTCAGGCGGCGCGCCGCCTGGCGAGGCCGCGTTCGATCGTGGCGATGATCGCCGGGTCGTCGGGCTCGGTGGTCGGCCGGAAGCGGTGCACCTCGCCATCGGGGAGGATGACGAACTTCTCGAAGTTCCACTTCACGCGGCCGGCCTTGCCGCGGGCATCCTGCACCTTCGTCAGCTCCTCGTAGAGCGGGTGACGGTGACGGCCGTTGACCTTGGTCTTCTCCATGAGCGGGAAGCTCACGCCGTACGTCATCGAGCAGAACTCCTTGATGTCGTCGGCCTCGCCGGGCTCCTGCCCGGCGAACTGGTTGCACGGGAAGCCGATGACGGTGAAGCCCTGGTCTTCGTACTCGCGCTGCAGGGCTTCGAGCTTCTCGTACTGCGGGGTGAGCCCGCAGCGCGACGCGACGTTCACCACCATGACGACCTCGTCGGCGTGGTCGGCGAGCGAGGCGGGCTCGCCGTCGATGGTCGTGAGCGGGATGTCTCGGATCTGCACGCCTTCGAGCCTACGCCGCCGCGCGCTCGGTGTGGGCGGGTGCCGCTACGATCGCAACGCCCTACCGGAAGGATCCGACCCGATGCACCGCGCCCCGATCGCCGTCCATGCCTCCTCCGACGGCGGCCGGCGATGATGGGGGTCAGTCATGCGGTGAGCGGAGCGGCCGCCTGGATCGCCGTGACCGGCACCGTGCCGTACCTCTCGAGCGGTGCCCTTCCGCTCGACCCGGTCGCCGTGCTCGCAGGCTCACTGGTCTGCGCCGGAGCGGCCCTCCTCCCCGACGCCGATCATCACAGCGCGACCATCGCGCAGTCGGTGCCGGTGCTCGGCCGGTTGACCGCCCGCACCGTCGAGGCCGTCTCCGGCGGGCACCGGCACGGGGCTCACTCACTCCTTGGCGCATTCGTGGTCACGGGCGCGGCGTGGGCGCTCACCTTCGCGACCGTGGAGGTCGACGGAGTGGGTCCGCTCTCGATCGGCGTCGCCGCAGGCGTCGCCGCGCTCACGTGCTTCGGCGTCAAGGCGCGCGACTTCGTCGATTCGTGGTTCACAGCATGGATCGCGGGTCTCGCGCTCGCACTCGTGCTCATCGTCGTGGCGCCGGGCGGACTCGTCTGGTTCCCGCTCGCGGTCGCGCTCGGGTTCGTCGCCCACCTCGCCGGCGATGCGCTCACGACGGGCGGCCTGCCCGGTCTTCTCTGGCCGTGGATGCCGCGGCCGCCGTCCTTCGTGCGTGCCGTGCCGCTCGTGAACCGCGTCTGGCTGCCGAACGGGTTCGTCGCGCTGCCTTTGCTCGGTGACACCGGGTCGTGGCGCGAGAAGGCCCTCGGCGGGCTGCTGGCGCTCTATTGCACGGTCGCGGTCGCCGCTGAGGTGCTGCGCGCGATCGGCGTCGAACTCGGGGCGTGACCCTGGTCGAGTCCGCCCGAGGCCCGAAGGACGACGGCGGGACTACCCGGCGGCGCCGGAGCCGGCCGGAACGCGACCGGCGGCGCCGGAGCCGGCCGGAAACCTCTCGGCCTTCGCGCTGCGTGGAGTACGACTCGTGATCCGCTCGATCCGCTCGCACGTCGCCGATGCTGCGCCCTCCGAGCGTGGCGATCCCGAAGGTGGCGGGCTTGCCGCGCATCCGTGCGATCACCTCGACGATCATCATCACGCACATCACGAGCGTGCCACCGATCCACGCGACGAGGGTCGCCCACAGGGGCGGATACACCCAGTCGGGCGCGCCGAGGATCACGCCGAAGACGATGATCTCGACGAGGACCAGCGCGAGCCCGACCACGAAGACGGCGCCGGAGAGGGTGTAGACGGTTCGCGCCGGGTCGCCCCGGTGGATCAAGCGGACTCGGGGCTGCTTCACGGTTGGAGAATAATCGACGACGATTCGCCCCAGCCAGTCGCATGCGTCGCGACGGAATCGACACGCGAACCGGCGAGGTTCATCGGGTCGCCACGCACACGCGCTGCGGCCGGGCATCACGGCGATCGCGCGGACACCGGTTCCGGTGAGTTCGACGTCGACGCCTGGGTAAGGCTGGAGACCTACCTCTTGCTAGCGGAATAGACGGCCATTTACGGAGTGGGGACCGTCGCAGCAACGCTCGAAAGGTTGACGATGGCTTCACCGCCGTTCATCACCATGTCGGCGGCGTAGGGGCGAGAGAGTCCGGTGAGTGCGAGCACCTTCAGCCGCAGCAGTTCGTCGAGACGGTCCGGTTCGGTTTCGATGACGTCAGCATCGGCGCCGATCCCGGCGTTGTCGACGAGCACTTGGAGCGAACTGCACGGCGAGCTCGGCCCTGATCCCGGAGCTTGCTCCGGTCATCAGAGCGGCATGCCCCGAACCCGTGCACGCGGTCGAGCCTCTCGTTCATGCTTCGTTCCTCTTTGAGGGAAGCGTGCCGCTGACACCTGCCGCAGCCAGATCGCGGAGGGCGACCTCGACGGCTTCCGTCACCGGAAGGCGGTGCGCCACGATGAAGCCGCGCTCGTCCGCCGCGAGCGGCTCGAGCGCCTCGAGTTGCGAGGCGAGCATCGACGCGGGCATGAAATGACCGGTTCGCCGCGCGATTCGTTCGGTGAGCTCTGCCTCGGTGCCGTGCACGTGCACAAACGCGAGGTTCGTCTCGCTGACCCGGATGAGGAAGTCACGATACCTCCGCTTGAGCGCAGAGCATGAGACCACGATCGGGTGTCCCTCGGCGTGCTCGTCCCGCGCTCGAGCTGCCACGCGGGCGAGCCAGGGCCATCGGTCCTCATCGGTGAGTGGGATCCCGGCAGCCATCTGCGCCTTCGCCTCTGGCGAGTGCAGATCATCGGCCTCGATGAACACCCCGTCGATCCGGTCAGCAAGGGCGACAGCGAGGGTCGACTTGCCGGCGCCGGCGACCCCCATCACGACGATCGCTGGGGGTGTCGCAGGGGCAACCGCTTCCGGACCGGTCGCCGAGATTCGATTCGGCATATCGGTCACCAGTCGTGGACCGTTCCGTCGAGGAGCCGGTTGTACGGGAGGTAGGCCTGCTCGTACGGGTACGTGCCCGCCTCGTCGACGTTCAGCTCGACCCCGAGTCCGGGCTTGTCGCCGGGATGCAGGTATCCGTCGGTCCAGGTGAAGGACTGCTCGAAGACGCGGTCGGTCTTCGCCCCGTGCTTCATGTACTCCTGGATGCCGAAGTTGTGGATCGACAGCCCGAGGTGCATGGCTGCGGCCATGCCGACCGGGCTGATGTCGGTCGGCCCGTGCATGCCCGACTTGATCTGGTACATCGCCGCGTAGTCGAGCGTCTTCTTGAGCGGCGAGATGCCGCCCATGTGCGTGACGGCCCCGCGGACATAGTCGACGAGCTGGTCGCGGATGATGTCCTTGAAGTCCCAGACGGTGTTGAAGATCTCGCCGATCGCGAGTGGCGTCGTGGTGTGCCGGCGCACGAGGCGCAGCGCCTCCTGGTTCTCGGCCGGGGTGCAGTCCTCGAGCCAGAACAGGTCGTAGGGCTCGAGATCCTTGCCGAGTCGTGCAGCCTGGATGGGGGTCATCCGGTGGTGCCCGTCGTGCAGCAACGGCAGATCCGGTCCGAACTCATTGCGGACCGCCTCGAAGACGCCGGGCAGGTGGTTGAGGTAGGCGCGGGTGTCCCAGTCCTCCTCGACGGGCTTGGCACGGCGCCGCGCAGGCTCGTGGTCGTAGCGCACCGTCGCGTCGCCGACATCGGCGCCCTGCGCCGCGATGCCGTAGATCGCCTTCAGCGTGGGCACGCCGGTCTGCACGCGGATCGCTCGATACCCCTGCTCCTGGTGCGCCCGGATCGAGTCGAACAGCTCGGGCAGTTCCTTGCCCGAAGCGTGCCCGTAGGCCATGAGCCCGTTGCGGGACGCACCACCGAGGAGTTGGTAGACGGGCATGTCTGCGGCCTTGCCCTTGATGTCCCAGAGCGCCATGTCGACGGCGGCGATCGCGGCCATCGTGACCGGCCCGCGACGCCAGTAGGCCGAGCGGTACAGGAACTGCCAGGTGTCCTCGATGCGGCTCGCGTCGCTGCCGACGAGCAGCGGCACGACGTGCTCCTGCAGATAGGCGACGACGGCGAGTTCGCGCCCGTTGAGGGTCGCGTCGCCGAGGCCGGTGTGCCCGTCGTCCGTCGTGATCTTGAGGGTGACGAAGTTGCGGTCAGGGCTGGTGACGATGACTTCAGCCTGGTCGATGATCATGCTCATGGTGTTGCTCCGTGGATCGTGGGTGAGCGGGATGTGTTCAGGATGTCGAGCGCGGTGACCGCTTCGGCGACACGTTCGGCGAAGCCGGCGTCAGCCGCGAGGCGTGGATCCAACGTGGCGAGGAGGGCGCGCCGCGTGGATACGTCGAGTTCGGCCACCACGGCCGGGTCGATGCCCTCGGGCGTCGGGGCTGTGCCGGCTCGAACGCCGAGCATCCACGCGGCGATCGCGGCGGCGCACCCGGGCGCCTCACGGCCGGCCGCGCGTTCGCCCAGCGCGACCGGCACGATACGCAGGCGCGCCTTGGTGGTCGAGTCCTGAGCGATCTGCGCGAGGCGGTGCTCTATGCGCGGATTGCGGAAGCGTTCGACGAGTGCGCCCCGGTAGTCGGCGAGGTCGAACCCTGGCAGCTGTCGCGCGTCGTCATCCCAGAGCCCCTCGACGAGAACCTTGCACACCGGGTCGTCGATCGCCTCACTCACGACGGTGTGGCCGCGAGTCTGACCGAACGTTGCGAGCACGGTGTGGGCGCCGTTCAGCATCCAGAGCTTTCGGTTCTCCCACGGGGTGATCTCGTCGACGAACGTGGCGCCCGCGAATTCCCAAACAGGGCGGCCGGAAGGGAAGTCGCCCTCCAGCACCCAGTCGGAGAACGGCTCGGTGACGACCGGCGCGGCGTCGAGCCATCCGGTGGCCTCGAGGACGGCGTGCGACTCGGCTTCGGCGTCGATCGCCGGCGTGATGCGATCGATCGAGGTCGAGACGACTGAGACCGACGCCCTCAACCAGGCGGGGAGGTCGGGCGATGTTCGCTCGGCGAGGTCGGCCAGCGCGCGTCGCAGGAGCCCACCGTTGTCGGGGAGGTTGTCGCAGGGCACGAGCGCGATCGGGCCTCCGCCGGCGCGACGCCTGGCATCGAGCGCCAGCAGAACCCGACCGAGCGCGGTCGCAGGCCGGGCGGCGTCCGTCGCACAGCCAGGCGCGTCGCCCGTGAGCGCGCTTCGAAGCAGGTCAACATCGGAAGCCACGGCCGCATCCTCGAGGTCCGGAGTGCCGTCGGCGGCGAGCCGGTAGCCGGCCTCGGTGATCGTGAGCGTCAGGATCGCGACCTTTGGGTCGGCGACGGCCGCGACGAACGCGGGCACGTCGTCGCCCGCTTCGACGCGCACGATCGACGGGATGAGCTCGACTCGGTCGCCATCGGCGGTCCGCTCGACGAGGGTGAACAGGCCATCCTGCGGGGTGAGCCGGTCGGCCAGGTCTCGGCTGCGACCGGTGAACGCGACGATCCCCCAGTCGTCGGCATCGGCCGCGTGAGCGGTGTACCAGGCCTGGTGCGCGCGGTGGAAGGCGCCGAGACCGAGGTGCACGATCCGCGCCGGCGGAGTCGGGAGCCCAGCCGCGGCGCGCGACAGGCGGACATCGGTTGTGGCGGTCACAGCTTGAAGACCTCTCGGGGAATGGCGTCGACCAGGTCGTCGATGATGCGCTCCGCGGCATCCATTCGCACTCTGCCCTCGACGACGAGCCGCGCGAGGAACCCGGCGTCGACGCGGCGGGCCGTGTCGTGCCGGGCCGGGATCGACAGGAACGCGCGCGTGTCGTCGATGAAGCCGCTCGACCGGTAGAAGCCGGCGGTCTCGGTCACGGCGGACCGATGGCGGGCGATCGCGTCAGGCGCGTCGAGGAACCACCACGGTGCGCCGAGGTACACGCTCGGGTAGAACCCCGCGAGCGGCGCGAGTTCGCGCGAGTAGGTGGTCTCGTCGACCGCGAACAGCACGAGGTGGAAGTCGCGCTCGAGGCCGTATCGCTCGAGCAGCGGACGGATGCCGCGGGTGAACTCGGTCGCGACAGGGATGTCGTGTCCGGTGTCGGGCCCGAACCCGGCGTGCGTGGCCGTGGAGTGGTTGCGCAGCACCCCCGGGTGGATCGTCATGACGAGCCCGTCATCGACGCTCATGCGCGCCATCTGCACGAGCATGTGCCCACGGAACGCCCGCCGCTCCCCCGCATCCGCCGTGCCGGCGAGCGCGGCCTGGAAGAGTCGCTCCCCCTCACCCGGGTCGAGGTCGACCGTGAGCAACTCCTCGACGCCATTGTCGGTCGAGACCGCGCCATGCCGGATGAAGTGCGCGCGACGATCCTCGAGCGCGTCAAGGTATCCGGCGAAGTCAGCGGGCCGGCCGGTCGCGGCGAGCAGTCGCTCGACGTTGCCCGTGAATCCGATCGTGTCGGGATCGAGGTACCGGTCCGGTCGGAAGGTGGGCACCACTCGCCCGGGAAGGTCCGATGCAGCAAGCAAAGCATGTTCGGACAAGTCATCGAGCGGATCGTCGGTGGTCGCGAGGAACTCGATGCCGAACCGCTTGAAGAGCGCGCGCGGCCGGAACTCCGGACGTACGAGGGCGGCGGCGATCTCCTCGTAGATCGTGTCCGCGGTTTCGGTCCCGAGCGGTGTCCTGATGCCGAAGACCCCGTCGAGTTCCTCCTCGATCCAGTACCCCGACGCGGTGCCCGCGAACCGGTGCCAGTGCGCCGCGAGCGTTCGCCACACCGTGCGCGCATCTCGCCCGGCCGCCTCGTCCACGACCAGTTCGGCGAGGTCGACCCCGGCGGCGTGCAGGAGGCGGGTCACGTAGTGGTCCCCAGTGACCAGCAGCGCCACCGGGTCGCTGTACGGCTCGTCGCGCAGGAGCAGCGACGGCGCAACGTGCCCGTGCGGCGAGATGATGGGGCTGTCCGCCACTCTCGCGTGAAGGTCGAGGGCAATCGACCTGGTCGAGGGGTCGGCCGGCAGCAGCCGTGCGGGATCTCGGAGCGGCATGGTCACTTCGCGATGAGGTTGAGCTGGGCGTTCAATGCGGCGACGTGCTCGAGCGACACGCCACCGGCCTGCTTGATGAGCTTCTCGACGCTCATCCGGTCGACGATGGCCTGCATGGCCGGCGGAATCTCCACGCCCTGGCCGACCTCGCCGCGGCTGGTCGCGACGGCTTCCATCACCGAGGCGATGACGCGGGCGCCAGCTTCGGACTGCTTGATGTCGCCGAGCGAGTCGCGAACCGAGAAGAACCCGGCGGGACTCGGCAGCTCGGCCTCGTCGAACCAGTTGGCGATGGTCGTCGTGGGCATCACGCTTGCAGCGGAGACCTTGTCGACCTTGCGCAGCGTGATCGTGTCGGTCGATGCACCCGAGCGAGCGGTGACCTCATGCTCGCCGGTCAGTGGCACCTGGAAGCGGAAGACCCGGCGACCCGAGGCCGCACCGATCTCGACGCCGTCGACCGACAGCACGACCCGGTCCTGGTTCGAGTACACGATCACCTCGGTGACATCTTCTGCCCGTTCGGCGCGTCGGCGGCCTGCGATGTGCACGAACGGTTCGCTCGACCATGCGGCCTTGTACACGTAGAACGCGTCCTTCTTCTGCGACCGGTCGAACGAGACGAGGCCCTTCTGGTTGCGGCCCGCAACGCCCCCCTCGTCACGTCCGGCGGATCCGAAGTCCGCAAGGTTCCACACGTGCGTGGCCCAGAGCCACGGCCGCGCCTCGATCATGCCGACCATGTGCTCGTGGTAGAGCGCCTGGTAGCTCTCGGTGTAGTCGCCCTTCTCGGGAGCGGCGGACTGGAACTGCGCGTTCGCGTCGGCCCCGTACTCGGCGAGCCCGATCGCGATCTCGGGGTTCGCGGCGTGGAAGTCGTCGAGCCAAGAGTCGTTGTCGGCGACCTCGCCGACGTACCAGCCGAAGTAGAGGTTGTACGACATGACGTCGGGCAGCCCGACCAATGGGTGGTCGGTCTCGAGGAGGAAGAGGTTCGCCATCGCGGTCAGGCGGGTCGGGTCGAGCTCATGGGCGAGGTCGTTCAGTTCCCGGTGGGCGGCAACCACGTTCTCGCCCGATCCGGCGAGGGTGATCTCGTTCGACAGGCCCCACGAGACGATGCTCGCGTGGTGGCGGTTCTGCACGATCAGTTCGACGAGCTGATCGCGGGCGTTGTCGCTCGCTCCGGGGAGAAACACCGTGATCTGCGGGATCTCGGCCCACACCACGAGGCCCGCTTCGTCGCAGAGGTCGTAGAAGCGCTGGTCGTGCTGGTAGTGCGCGAGCCGCACGGTCGTGGCACCGAGCTCCCGGATCAGCGCGAGGTCGCCCTGCTTGATCTCCTCGGTGATCGCGTTGCCGACGCCCTCGAAGTCCTGATGGCGCGACACTCCGCGAAGCGGGTACACCTCGCCGTTCAGCAGGAATCCGCGCTGCGGGTCGACCGCGAACTCGCGGCAGCCGAAGCGCAGTTCGACGACGTCGAGCACCACGTCGTCGGCGAGGAGTTCGGCTCGGGCCGTGTACAGGTGCGGGTCGCGCAGGCCGTGCCAACGGCGCACGTGCTCGATCGTAAGCGACGCGTTCGCGGCACCATCGAGGATCGGCACGGTGACGGCCGCTTCGCCGTCGACGAGGAAGCGCACGCCGGTCGCCGACACGCCGGAAGTCGGGGCAACGGCCGCGCTGAGCGCGACCTCGGCGCGGTCGCCGTCGAGACTCGGGGTCACGATCAGGCCAGGGCCGCCGTGGCCTTCGAGTTCAAAGTGTTCGCGGCCGACGGTGATCTGGCGCACGTTGCGGTAGATGCCGCCGTAGAAGGTGAAGTCGGCCTGCTGCGGGTAGACCCGCTCGTTCTTCGCGTTGTCCACGATGACGACGAGCGTGCCAGATCCGTCCGTGAGTTGGTCGGTCAGGTTCACGCGGAAGGTCGAGTAGCCGCCGTCGTGGCTCGCGAGGAGACGGCCGTCGAGGTACACCTCGGCCGACGAGTTCACGCCCGCGAACTCGATCCAGGTCTCGACGTCGGACGCCTCTGCCTCGATCACGCGTGCGTACGTCGAGCGGCCACGGCGGTAGTCGCCGCCCGCCTGCCCGTCGATCGCATTCCAGGTGTGCGGAAGCACGACTTGCTCCCCTCCCGCGGCGACCACGTCCCAGCTCGATCCTGCGGGCAGTTCGACGGGTGCGTATGCCCAGCCCTCGGGGATCGACGTTGCCCGGCGGGCGACAGGGACAGCAGGCTGCGTCATGGGAGTCTCCTTCGACGTGAATGCGCCGGCGCGCGCCGGCTGGGCTCCACCACGATACGAACGATCAGCGGGCTCGTGATAGAACTGATCACGCACGATCAGAACTGAATCGGCAATTTCTTGCCGATCACACGAACCGAGGCAGTTCCATGACGACGACGTCGGACGCAGATACGCAGAACGCACTCGAGCCAATCGCCGCCGCTATGGCGGAGGTCCTGAGCTGCCCGATAGTGCTCACGACCGACATCGCACCGGCACTCGACGCATTCGAGTCGGCACACTGCCTCAACCCTCGCATCCAGCCCGCCTTCACCGCGTCGGTGCTCCGAGGATTCGTGCGCGACATGGACATGCAGGTCGTTCACGAGATCCGTGAGCCGCTCGGCATGGCGATCGCGCTCGTTCGGTGGGGCGATCGCCTCCTCATCATCGGCCCGTACACGCATGAACCCATGCATCCGGGTGTCGCAGAAGAGGCCATGAGCCGGTTGGGGGTTCCCAGTGCCCACCTCCAGATCTACAAGCTCTACCGCACCCGATACCCGATCGTCGATGCAGAGTACGTCTACCGCGGAGCCGCGAGCCTGCTCCGCGCCGGCGGCGCCGAGGACGCACTCGGCAGCCTTCGCGAGATCGAGGCCGAAGGGGGGACGATCGCCCCCGGAGTTCGGGAGGCCCCGCAGTCCGCCGCATTCACCGTGATCGAGGAGCGGTACCGACTCGAACGGGAATTCATGGATGCGGTCGCGGAGGGCTCTTCCGATCGAGCCCTCGCAGCCCTGCAACGCATGGGACGGATGCCGCAGACCATCAGCTACCTGAACACGCCCTTCCTCGGCACGACCATCCTGCGCATCATGGCCCGGGTCGCGGCACAGCGCGGCGGACTGCCACCGGTGACCGTCGACGCGATCTCCCAGGAGTATGCGCAGCGCCTGCACCGCATCGGCCATTCCTCCGACCCCAAGCGTTCTGCAGCGTTCACCGCGCAGATGGTCACGGACTTCTGCCGGCACGTCCGACGTCACAACCAACGCGAGTACCCGCCAGTGGTGCGTCGGGTCGCCGACGAGATCGACCTGCATCTCAGCAGCCAAGTCTCGACGACGGAGCTCGCGGACCGGCTAGGGGTGTCCGCGTCCACGCTCGCTCGCCGCTTCAAGGCCGCGACCGGCCTGACCATCGTCGCGTACACCGCCCAGCAACGGGCTGAACGCGCGGCCCGCTTGCTCGCCACGACGACGCAGAGCGTGCGCGATATCGCGCTTTTCGTCGGCTACGACGACGCCAACTACTTCGTGAAGGTGTTCCGAGAGACGCACGGCATGACGCCGACCGCCTATCGCGAGGCTCACACGGCCTGACCCGCACGAAGGCCGCGGATCGCATTGGATCCGCGGCCCTCCATTGTCGGCGCTTCGTCAGGTGAGCACTGACTCGCCCTCTACCTCCGCGGCCTGCAGGGTGGCCTTGCGCGCGCCGACGCGCTTCTGCACCTCGACCATCTCGGCACGGTCGAGCTTGTAGCCGCGCATGGCAATGAGCGAGGCCACCCAGCCGAGGATCGGCAAGCCGAAGAACAACGCCAGGCTCATCAGCAGAATCGGCGTCGACGGGCTATCGGTGGGCTGCGGCATCACCGTCGTGAAGCCAATGAGTGCCACTGCGCCGAGCGCAAGCGTCGCACCGAGCGACGTGATGACCTGGTCGACGAAGTTGTACGTCGCGGTGACTGTCGCGGGCAGGAACTTGCCTGAGCGCTCCAGCTCATAGTCGATGACGTCGGCCCGCATGGCGCCCTGAGCGACGGTGACCACCATGGAAGCGCCGTTGAGGAGCAGGTAGACGAGGAAGAAGCCGATCGTGAGTGCCAGGTTGCCGAGGATGGACCCCATGTCGACGACGAGGCAGAACACGGTCAGGATCACGGCGAGGATCAGGCAGATCCACGTCCAGGTGATAGTCGCGGCCTTCGACCCGTGCTTGCCGGTGTACCGGGCGCCCCAGATGGCGAAGACGATGCCGGGGAGGATCGCGATGAGACCGAGCACGGAACCGAGCTGCATGTTGCCGAGCAGGATGCCCCACATGAGCGTGCCGATCACGGCCTGCGACTTCACGACCTGCGCGAGCTTGTCGGAGGCACCACTGATCAAGTAGCGCTGGAAGGGCCCGTTCTTCGTGAGCAGGTTCCACATGTCGCGCATCGAGACGTCAGCCTTGGCCTTGTCGACGTCGAGGTGCGCGAAGTTCTCCGGCTTGTCGATGCGCGAGACGCCGACGCAGGCGAGGATCTGGAACGCCAGCGAGCAGGCCACGTAGGCGATCGCCGTCTCGCTCAACATCTCGACCGTGAACTGGTTGCCGTGACGCGGAAGGAACACCACGGTCGAGAGGATCGAGAAGACTGCGGGCACGAAGTACGCGTAGACCGTGGACCACACCTGCACGGTCGGACGCTGTCGGGGGTCGTTGGTGAGCACCGGGCCGGTCATCTGCCCGGCGATGTCGTTCATCGACGAACCGATGATGTAGACGACGTACATCGCAATGAAGAACACGGCGCCCAGACCGCTGTCGGAGGCCCAGACGAACAGCATCAGGATCGCGAGCGACCTGATCAGCCATCCACCGAGCATGAAGAAGCGCAGCTTGCCGAACCGGAAGTTCACCTTCTCGATGAGCAGCGCGATCAGCGGGTCGATCAGGCCGTCGAACACGCGGGTGAACGTGAGGATCAGGCCTGCCGCGGCGACCGCGATGCCGTAGCCGGCGTTCTGCAGGTAGCTCATGAGGCCGACGAGGACGTAGAAGATCATCGCCGAGCCGTTGTTCATCTGGGAGAGGGCGATCTCCCACGTCTTGGCGCGGCGGTAGGTCACGCCGTCCGCCTCGCTTGCCGTCTGCTTCGGGTTACGCGCCATTGCGTTTTCGCTCCTTCGGGAATTCCGCTCGTGCGACGAACGGGTTGTTCCATCGGTCGCTTCACTGAGCCGAGAGCAACACTAAGAATGCGGCGCGTGCCGGTGATAGAACCGTGTCGACGGATCTAGTACGAATTCGGCACCCGCCTTCGAATCCGTCAGGCCTCGAGGAGGTCGCCCATCTGCTTGGCGATGAGGGTCGTCGCGAACCGCGGGTTCAGACGCGAAAGCCGGTCCATCGCCGCGGCATCCGAACCGATCGTCGCGCGGAACCGTCCCTTCTCGATGGCGGCGACGATGACGCGTCCTGCTTCGACCGGGCTCGTCGTCTTGAACGTCGCTGTCTCGGCGGACGTGTCACCGGCGAGGCTGACGCCCGAGTTCGCTGCGATGTCCGTGCCGATCGCCCCTGGGAACACCACGGTCACCTGCACGTTCGTCCCGAGGAGTTCGGCGTAGAGCGCCTCCGTCAGGAGCTTCACCGCCGCCTTCGACGCTCCGTAGACGGCTTGACCGGGCACCGGCGCGTACGACCCCATGCTCGCCACGTTGAGGATCGCCGCCTCGGGGCGCGAGAGGAGTATGGGAAGGAACGTCTTGCACATGTTCATGACCCCGCCGAAGTTGACGTTCATCACCTTGTCGATCTCGGAGAACGGCAGGTCGACGACCTTCACGAACTGCTGGATGACTCCCGCGATGTTCACGATGCCGTCGACCGCGCCGTGCGCGTTCTCGACAGCATCGGGCAGCGCCGCGACCGCTTCACGGTCGGTGATGTTGACGACATGCCCCGAGAACCGATCGCCGGCCGAAGCGAGCCGAGCGGTCTCGGTGAGACCGTCGGCATTGAGATCGACGCCGGCGACGGAAGCTCCGCCGCTGAGGAGCCTGAGGGTGGTCTCCCGTCCGATGCCGTTGCCGGCGCCGGTGACGACGAAGACCTTGTTGGTGGTGTCCATGTGAGATTCCTGCCTGGTCGGGGTGGGGGTTGCCGGTCGAGCCGAATCGCGGGGCCTCGCGTGACGCCGGATCCGGTGACGCCGGTCGAAACGAATGAACTGCTCGAGGGAGGTTCGGCGACGAACTCGTCGATCAGGACGGGAGCAGTCGCCGGAGTACGTCGGCGCTCACCTCCGCGCTGCGCAGCGGCGACCCGTCGATCCAGTTCTTGTGGGTCTCGAGGATCACCGCTTCCATCTGCAGCGCGATGGCTCGCTCGATGATGGGGTCCACGGCCAAGTTGCCGGTGCCGAGTTCGACGCTGTCCGCTTTGACGATGGGCGTCATCGTCGGGCCGGTCACGCGCGAGCCGCGGTCGGTGAGGTGGAGGAGACGAACCCGTTCGCCGAACGTGTCGAGCAGCAGCAGCGGATCCGCTCCCGCAGTGGCCGCCCAATAGCAGTCGAGCTCCAATCCGATCGCCTCGGCATCCGTCTGCTCGAGCAGCGCCGCGAAAGCGGTGCCGCCTGAGGGCAGCCGCCGGAACTCCGCGGTGTGGTTGTGGTAGAGCAGGCGGAGGCCGTCGTTTGCGAAGGCGTGGCCGGCGACGGTGAGCCGTTGCGCCAGCCGGGCGACCGCCTCCTCGTCGCCGTAGTCGAAGCGGTGCATTCCGGTGACCACGACGTTGCGCGTGCCGAACTCGGCGCACCGCGCCACGACCTCCGCCCGTGCGGACTCGATCGTCCCGAGGTCTTCGTGGAGGGCGACCACCGAGAGGCCCGCGTCGGCGACGAGGCGCGGCCAGTCGAGCCGCCCGCCGCCGCCGACCGGCATTCCGGCGACTCGCGTCAGGGCCCGGACGATCAGTGGGGTCGGCCGGGTCATGAATCCGTTGAGTTCGATGCCTTCGAATCCGGCCGCGACCAGGCGCGCGAGGGTCTCGCGCGCCTGGTCTTCTGTGGACGAGATCCGGCCGATCTGGATCTGCTGGATCGCCCGCAGCGGCCGCCGAGTGGATGACGGCACGCGTCAGACCGTCTCACCGGCGTCGGCGAGGAGCGTGCTGCCGGTCATGATCATCGAGAGGTCGCTCGCGGCGAAGAGTACGACGCGCGCGATGTCGTCGGGGGTGCCCATGCGGCCGATCATGCTCGTCTTCATCACGTCGAGGGTCGGCATCTCGATGCCGGCCGCGGCCGCCGCCTCGGCGCCGGCCTTCGCCGCCGCGATGTTGCCCTCGGTGGGTACGAAGCTCGGCGCTACGCCGAGCACGCGAATGCCGAGCGGGGCGAGGTCGACCGCGAGCGACTTGGTCATGCCGAGCGCGGCGTGCTTCGACCCGACATAGGCGGCCATGCCGGGGAACGCCACCTGCACGCCCGCGGTCGAGATGATGTTGACGATGACGCCGCCCGATCGGTCGGCCGACATGCGGCGTGCGGCCTCGCGCGAACCGAGGAACACACCGCGCGCGTTGACGGCGAAGGTCGCGTCCCACATCTCGTCGGGCATCACGGTCACCGGCGCGTTCGGGAAGATCCCGGCGTTGTTCACCCAGATGTCGATGCCGCCGAGTTCGGCGACGGCCACGTCGGCGGCCGCCGCGACCGAAGCCGTATCGGCGACGTCGGCGCGCGTGGCAGCCACGCGAACGCCGTACCGGTCGGCGAGCTCCACGGCGGCGGACTGCGCCGCATCCTCGTCGAGGTCGATCAGCAGGAGGTCGGCCCCGGCCTCGGCCAGTCGCGCCGCGATGGCCTTGCCGAGGCCCTGCGCCGCGCCGGTCACGACGGCCCGGCGGCCGGTGAGCGAGAGCAGCTCGGTGAGCGAACGGGCCGAGACGTCGGCGAACGGGAAGCTCATGCTGCAGCCTCCGCCGAGTCCAGCCCATTGCGCTTCGCGACCTCGCCGAGCCAGGCGAGGCTCGGTTTCGGTGTGCGCACGAAGGTTTCGCGGTCGACCGCGATGAGGCCGAAGGTGGGCTCCCAGTGGCCCCACTCGAAGTTGTCGAGGAGTGACCAGTGCAGGTAGCCGCGCACGTCGACGCCGTCGGCGATGGTGCCCGCGAGGCCCCGCAGCGCCTCTTCCGTGTAGCGGATGCGCTGCGCGTCGTCGGCGGTGGCGATGCCGTTCTCGGTGACGACGACGGGCGTATTCTCGCTGACCTCCCACGCGTGACGCACGGCCATCGCGAGGGAGTCGGGACGGAAGGAAGTGCCGACGAGGGTGTTATCGGGGTGCGGCGGGTGCGGCACGAGGCCGTTCGCGTCGACCTGCTGGCTCGAGTACGCCTGCACGCCGACGAAGTCGTCGCCGCGGCTGCCCTCCCAGTACACGTCCTCCTTGCCGTACCGGATCTGCAGCAGCTTCTCCTCGCCGCCGGGCGCTGCCGTGAGGGCGCCTGCCGCGATCGTCCAGCCGACCTTCGCACCGGTGCGCTCGCGCACGATCGCGCGGGCGGCGTGGTGGATCCGCGTGAACATGCGCCCGATCTCGGGGTCGGCGTAGGTCAGGAACTCACTGTGCGTCTGCTTCTTCTCCGCATCGCCCTCGGCCTCGACCGTGGGGCTCGTCCACTCCCCGCCGGATGCTGAGAGGTGCCGCATCGCGGTCATGATGGCCGCCTGCATGTTGGGCTCGTTCATGGTCGCGACCCATTCGACGCCGTCGAGGATGGTGCACGCCTGCTCGACGTACGCGCAGAACAGCGCTTCGGCGTCGGGGCCGTCCCAGCCGCCGAGCGCGGCGAACCACTGCGGCGTCGTGAAGTGCTGCAGGGTGACGACTGGTGCGACGCCGTGGTCGAGGCAGTAGTCGATCATGCGACGGTAGTGGGCGAGTTCAGCCCTCGAGAAGTGACCGCGCACCGGCTCGATCCGCGACCACTCGAGGCTGAAGCGGTAGGACGTGAGGCCCGAGTCCGCGAGCAGTCGGATGTCCTCGCGGTAGCGGTGGTAGCTGTCCACAGCATCGCCCGAGAGCTCCATGCCCGGCATCATCTGCTCGCGCGCCCACCAGTCGCTGTTCACGTTGTTGCCCTCGATCTGGTGACCCGCGGTCGCGGCGCCCCAGAGGAATCCATCGGGGAAGGTCGTCATGAGTTGGTTCCTCTCGTTCGTTGAATCGTCGATTTCGAAAGATGGATGCGGCGTGCGGAGGCTGCCGCGGGGGTCATGCCTTCGCGGTCGACGCGCGGGCGGGGAGCGTGGCGGTCGTCTCGAACCGGCCCGCCCCGATCCGGTGCTCGGTGCCGTCGGGCAGCACGACGTGGGCGGTGGTGCCCGACGGGATCTCGGCCGACAGCGACATCCGCTCGCCCTCGATGCGCCAGTCGACCGCGATCGTGCCCTGCGGCCCCTCGTGACGCCCGCGTGCCCAGGTGACGCCGCCCCCTGGAACGGGCGCGATCACGACGCGCTCCCAGCCGATCGAACCGGCCTCCTGCCGCAGCCCGAGCGTGTGCGTGTGCAGGAACCGCATCGCCGCACCCTTGCTGTAGTGATTGAGCGACTCGTGGGCGTCGCCGTGCTCGTCGATGCCCTCCCAGTCCTCCCAGACCGTGGTCGCGCCGCGGTCGAGCATGTACCGCCATGATGGGGCGGTGCGCTGCTGGAGGAGTTCGTACGCGACGTCCGCGCGGCCGTGGTCGGCGAGCACCTGCAGCAGGTCGCCCGTCGCGAGGAATCCGGTGCCGACATGGGTGCCGGCGTCGCGGATCAGCTCGACGAGCCGGTCGACCGCGCGGTCGCGGAGCTCCTCGGGAATCAGCCCGAACGCGAGGGCCCGCACATAGGCGGCCTGGGTGTCGGTCGTCGTCGTGCCGTCGGCGCTCAGGTAGGCCTGTCGCCAGGCATCGGCGATGCGGTCGGCGGTCGCCGCGTAGCGGGTGGCATCCTCGACGCGGCCGAGGATGCGCGAGACGGCGGCGAGGGTCGCCGTCGAGCGGTGCAGGTACGCGGTGCCGACCTCACCCTTGTCGGCCATGAACCAGGCCATCGGGTTGTGCTTGATCGGGTCGATCCGGTTCCCCTCGGCGTCGCGCTGCCTCGGCTCGGTCCATTCGCCCCAGTGGAAGGTGCCGTCCCAGAGGTACTGCTCGAATGGCTCTGGCTCATCCGAGGCCTGCACGCGGGCGAAGTGCCGGGTGGTCCGCGCCTGCTCGAGCACCCACTCGACCCAGCGCACCATCGCGTCGACGTTCTCGGCGAGCACCTGCTCGTCGCCGTACGAGAGGTAGAGCTCCCATGGCACGGCGACGATCGCGTCGCCCCAGCCCGACGAACCGGTCATCATGGCGAACTGGTCATCGAGGTGATGCTTGATGCGGCGCCCGTCGGGCGAGAAGTTCGCGACGCGGCCGTCGTCGAGCTGGTCGTCGCGCACCGAGCGCAGCCACTTGCGGCTGAAGCCATGCACGTCGAACAGGCGTGTGGCCATGGGCGCGAACACTTGATAGTCGCCGGTCCATGCGAGCCGCTCACGGGTCGGGCAGTCGGTCGGCACGTCGACGGCGTTGCCTCGGAAGCTCCAGTCGACGATCTCGTGCAACCGGTTCAGCTCGTCGTCGCTGCACGCGAAAGTGCCGGTGCGCGCGAGGTCGGTCTGCACGACGCACATCTCCAGGGATGCCGCAGCGAGAGCGCTGCCGTCCGAGCGGGTGATGCGTGCGTAGCGGAACCCGTGCACCGTATGGCGGGGCTCGAAGACGCTGCCCTGCTCCCCCGCGACGACTTCGTCGCGCTGCACGAAGGCCTTGCGCCCACCATCGGGCCGTTCGGAATCGAGGTGCGCGGTGTCCAGGTCGCCGTCGCGGCCCAGCGCCTCGCCGTATTCGAGCACGGTGCGGGTGCCCGGCGCGCCCAGGTCGGTCAGCCGGATCCATCCGGACGCGTTCTGCCCGAAGTCCGCGAGCCAGACACCGTCGGCGATCGCGCGCAGCGACTCGGGTGCGCGCGTCTCGACGACCCGCACCGGCGGGGCCGGCGACCAGTCGATCGGCGGCGCTTCGACGACATCGACCAGCACGCGTGCCTCGGCGGCGGACGGCGCGGACAGGTCGAGCGTCTGGCCGTCCATGAGGTCGGCACGGGTGATCGCCGATCGCCGGCTGGTCCAGGAGGCGTCGCTCACGACGACCTGCCGCGACCCGTCGGTGAACTCGACGTGCAGCTCGACCCGGGCGCCCAGCGTCGTGCCCCACCCGGAGGGCAGCCGGAACGCGCCAACTTGCCCGCGGTACCAGCCGTCGGAGAGCTCGAGCGCGATCGTGTTCGCCCCGTCGCGGAGGAGCCGGGTGACGTCCGCCGCCTGCGCATAGAGGGTGCGGTCGTAGGAAGTCGACCCTGGTGCGAGCTCGATCGTGCCGACGCGGTCGCCGTTCACGTCCGCCGTGTACACGCCGAGCGCGGTCGTGTAGAGGCGGGCCGACGAGACGGCGCCGGCGATCGTGAATCCGCCCGCGAGTACATGGGCCGCGCGCCGCCCGTAGCCGGCGTCGCCGTCGGCGCCCACGGCGGGTTCGACGGGAGAGATCCAGTGTGCGGTCCAGTCCTCGTCGAGGAGGCCCGACTCGAACCCCGCCCACTCCGACCACGCAGCATCCGGTGCATCGGCGCGGACGCGCCACCGGACACGCCGTGCGCTGCCGAGCGCCGTGAACGGCCAGGCCGTCAAGCGGCGACCGGCGACCTCCGCGACGATCGGCGGTGCTCCGTCGATCACCGCTTCCACCCGGTAGGCGTCGCGGGGGTCGCGGTCGACCGGGTCCTTCCAGGAGAGGCGGGGGGCGGCGCCGGTGACAGGGAATTCGTCACCGCCGCGGTCGACGACGAGGTCGTACGGGGCACTGGGCATGCGGGTTCGCTTCCGTTGGGATGCCGGTTCGGAATGTCGAGCTCGGCTCAACGGACCGACTTGACCTTGAACATGATGACGAGACCGCCGATGAGCGCGAACGCGGCGCCGAGCAGGTAGAGCAGGGTGTAGTTCTTCTCACCGCCGGTCGCGCCGAACGTGATCACGACACCGGCCAGCAGCGGCGCGATGGCACTCGGGATCTTCTGGGCGAACTGGATGACCGCCATGTAGCGGCCGGCCTGGTCGCGCTCGGGGATGGTCGCGTAGACGATCGCCTGGTCGACTGTCGCGAACACCGCGATCGTCAACTGCATGAGCACGGCGCCGACGACGATCTGCGCGAGCGACCACGCCGTAGCCTCGACGAGCGCGCCGACGACGAAGAGCACGGCGGCGATCATCACGAAGAGGCGGCGACGCTGGAGCCTGTCTGAGAGGAATCCGCCTGCGAGCGCGCCGCCCGTGGCGGCGAGCACTCCGACCATGCCGACCGTCGCGACCACGCCGGCCACCTCGCGGACCGGCATGTCGAGACGCTGTGCGTAGAAGAATGTGCCGAACGTGGTGTTGAAGTAGAGGCCGATGAAGAAGACGAAGCGGCCCAGCCAGTTCCACGCGAAGTCGGGGTACTTGCGGATGTTGAACCCGTAGCTCGCGACGACCGACCTCACGGTGACCTGCGTCGACGGCGCGAGGTCCTTCGAACTGCCCTCGGGCTTGATGAGCGGGAACAGTACGAGCAGCACCGCGCCGATCGCGCCGGGCAGCAAGAAGACGAGGAACGTGTTCGAGGACACCGCGTAGGCGACGCCGATGCCGAGCACCGGAGCGATCTGCGTCATGAGGCCGGTGAGCGCAGAGACCTTGCCGCGCTGCCTCTCGGGCAGCTTGTCGGCCTGGATGTTCTGCAGGGCGGCGCCGGCGATCGACCAACCGACCATGCCGAGCACCCAGCCGGCGCCGACGATCGGCAGGTTCGGAGCAAGACCGATGACGACGAGGCCAGCCAGGCCGATCGCCGCGCCGAGGTAGATGAACGGGCTCCGACGCCCGAAGCGCGACCGGGTGTGGTCGCTCCAGATGCCGACGAGCGGGCTGAGTACCAGATAGACGGCCTGCGCGATCCCGGTGATGAATCCGAGCACCTCTTCGTGACCGGGTGCGAGCTCGGTGATGCGGACGGCGATGCCGTACGAGAGCGGCACCATCATCGCCATGGATGCGCCGAAGCTCGCAAGCATCAGCCAGAGGATGTACCCCCGGCTCATCGGCTGCTGCGGCTCTGCCACGAGATGCTCGACCGGCGGCGCGGTCTCCTCGTCGGACACGGCGAGGCCGGCGGCAAGGTCCGCGGCCGGCTCGTTCTTCGTCACCATTGACTCCTTCATCGGCGGTGATCCGACCACGCGATCGTACGCGGGTCGTGCTGAGGGATTGCGCAAAAGTAACCATGTTGGTTACGTGTGGCCAAGAGTAACCACCGCGGTTACTATTGGCAAGTCGGCTTCGAACACGGGTCTGCGAGACTCGAGAGATGGGTGAACAGGGTGAAGGCATGCACGATTCCACCTCGCTGATGACGGCGTACACGCAGGGGGCCGGCACGCGCGTCGCCGACGACCACGCATCGGGATCATCCCCCGCGAGCCCGGCCCGAACTCGTCGGGGTCCCTATGCGAGCACGCCGGCGCGTCGCGCCAAGATCGTGCGCGCCGCGCTGGCGAGCTTCGCCGAGCACGGCTACGAACGCGCGTCACTTCGCGACATCGCCGCGCGCGCCGAACTGACGCATGCCGCACTCCTGCGCCACTTCTCCAGCAAGGACGAACTCCTCCTGGCCGCACTCGCGCAGCGCGATGACGACGATGAAGAGATGGCGCGCCGCATCATGCAGTCGCGCGTGCCGGCCGAGCAGGTGCTCTCGAGCGTGCTCGCCGACGAGTTCTCGCACCCCGAGCACCAGCGCAACTGGCTCGCCGTCACGGTCGCGGCGACGAACCCGGATCACCCCGCGCACGACTTCTTCATCGCGCGACGCGAACGCTTGCGCCAGCACTTCTCGAGCGGCCGTCTCGCCACCGCTCATGACGGCGAAGAGGTCACCGCCGACGACAGGATCACCATGCTGCTGGCCATGATCGACGGCCTGCGCATCCAGGCGCTGCTCGACCCGAGTCGAGCGACCCTCCCGCTCCTGGAGACGTTCATGCGCACCATCATTACCGACGACGACGCACGCGACTGACGAAGTCGTCTCGCAGAACGAGGGGAAGCCGCACGGGCAGCCCATCGAGGCACAGCACCCACTCGAGGGCACGCGGCGCCGATCGCCGGAACCGGCTCCGAGCCCGTCCCTCGAATCCACTGTCGCAGAAGAAGCGTGACGTCTCCCATCGACCCACTATCCCGCCGGTTG
This sequence comes from Agromyces sp. NPDC127015, assembly GCF_042725165.1. Classification (NCBI taxonomy): domain Bacteria; kingdom Bacillati; phylum Actinomycetota; class Actinomycetes; order Micrococcales; family Microbacteriaceae; genus Agromyces; species Agromyces sp. NPDC127015. The sequence continues at coordinate 964,943 of NZ_JBHXDI010000001.1, forward strand.
GTACAGGCGATCCTGCTCGTGCTGGGACACGTGCCTCGCCCTCACCGAGGAGACGAAGGACCCGCGTCGCCTGCCCGGCCGCGATCCTCACGAAGGTCATCCTGCTGATCGCCTACGTCGGCATCAGCGTCGTCGCGATGACGTGCTCCGCGCGGGGCCGGGTTACCGAATGCCCGGCTGATATCCAGGAGTGTCAAGCGCCATGCGGGTTCCCTGTACCGACTGTTTCGAGCCAGCGCGTGATCTTGAGGATCCCCTGCTCGAAGTCTCCGCTCAGAGGATCGTTGAGGAATCCATGCGACGAGCCGGGAACGACTGTCTCCGTCACGCAGACGCCGAACGCTCGGAGTTGTTCCGCGAAGCGCCGGCCCGACGCGCGCAGGCTGTCACGCTCGGCATCCAGGATCAGCGTGGCGGGGAGCCCTGCTGGGTCGCCGGCTCCTGGAAACACCTTCGGGTCGGCGAGGAGGCTCCGCGAACCCGCGTAGTTCAGCGTCATGCGCTCCACCCACTCCCCGGCCTGCGCGCCGGACGGGGACAGCGGATGATCGGGCTCGGCCTCAGTGGGTACCGGCAGGCTCGCATGGAACACCCCGTAGGCGAGAACCAGCCCCAAGGGAGGCACGCTGCCTTCGTCGCTGAGCCGCGCGGCGACGCTCGCGGCGATGCAGGCTCCGGCGCTTGCGCCGCCCAAGAACGCCGCACCTTGCTGCGCGAGGTCGAGGAAGGCGGCCGTCACATCGTCCTGCGCGGCGGGATAGCGCCCCGGCGCAGGCCCCAGGTCGAGCGGTCCGTGCTCCGGCCACGGCGGAGCCAGCCGATACTCCACCGTCCGGACCAGCCGCCCGCCGGCGGCGAGCCGACGGGCGACGGCATCGGACTCGGGCATGTCGATGCTGCCGCCGGCGAAACCGCCCCCGTGCACCCAGAGCAACGCGGCGCCCTGCGGGTGCTCGGGTATGTAGTCACGAACGGGCGTCCGTGAGTCCGCGAGCTGTCGGTCGTGCACCACGAACCTCACCGAGACTCCATTCCTACGCCCCGATCGGGAAGTGCGCCTCATGATGAGCGTCGAGCACCTCACGGTATGCCGCACCCGACTGCTTCACCGTGCGCTGCTGTGTTCCGTAGTCGACGCCGACGATGCCGAAGCGTTTGCCATAACCCTCCGCCCATTCGAAGTTGTCCATGAGCGACCAGGCGAAGTACCCCCGTAGCGGCATCCCAGCATCGGTGCACCGGGCCGCCGCCGCAAGATGGTCCAGGAGGTAGGCGACCCGGGACGGATCGACGATCGATCCGTCGGCGGCCGGCTCGTCGGCCCATGCGGATCCGTTCTCCGTGATGTAGATCGCCTTCGGGGCGTAGCGTTCGTGCGTCTGGGCGACGATGTCGGTGAGCCCCTTCGGGTACACCTCCCAGTCCATGGCCGTGTAGGTGCCATCGGGTCGAGTTTCCCGAGCACGAGTCACTGGGACGGAATCGTCACCCACCACCACGGCTCGCGAGTAGTAGTTGATGCCGACGAAGTCGATCGGTTCGGCGATCGTCTCGAGGTCGCCCGCTTCGACGGGGATCTTCTCGCGGAAGAGGTCCTCCGTGAGCGGGTGGTACTCGCCGTGCGTGATCGGGTGCAGGAAGAGCCAGTTGCGGTAGAGGTCGTTCCGCTCGGCTGCCGCGATGTCCTCGGGCGCGGGAGTCGCCGGCTCGGTCGGACTCATGCTGAGCGCGATCCCGACCTCTCGTTCGGTGGGGAGCGTGGCGCGGAGCGCCTGCACGCCGAGGCCGTGCGCCAGCAGCGAGTGGTGCATCGCGCGGACGGCGCTGTCCTCGGACGTCAGGCCCGGGGCGTGGACACCGGCGAGATGCCCGAGGAAGACGTACACCCACGGCTCGTTGAGCGTCATCCAGTGCTGTACCCGGTCGCCGAGCCGCTCCGCGACGTGCGTGGCGAACTCCGCGAATCGGTGTGCTGTGGAGCGATCGGTCCACCCTCCGACGGTTTGCTGCCACTGCGGCAGGTCCCAGTGATAGAGCGTGACGAACGGATCGATTCCGCCCGCCAGCAGTTCGTCCACGAGTCGGTCGTAGAAGTCGAGTCCGGACCGGTTCACGATGCCGTACGGCGAGGGAACGACGCGGGGCCACGCGATCGAGAAGCGGTACGCGCCGAGGCCGAGGTCGCGCATGAGTGCGACGTCGTCGCGCCACCGCCGGAAGTGGTCGTCGGCGACATCGAGCGTGTCGCCGCCCGCGACGGCGCCCGGCACGCGGGCGAACGTGTCCCAGATGCTGGGAGTGCGGCCCCCTGCGGAGACGGCGCCTTCGATCTGGGGCGCGGCGGTCGCCGCACCCCAGACGAAGTCGGCAGGGAAGCGCCCGCCGAGATCACGGGCGCGTGCCGTCAGCACGGCGGGGAGATCAGGGATGCCGCTCATCCGGCGTGTCCCTGAACGAAGCGGGACGTGCTCGAGCCCTGCAACTCGGCATCGGGGATCAACGCCGGGATCGTCGGATCATCTGGGAGCTCGATGACCTCGGACAGACGGATGTCGCGCGAGGACGCCCCGACTTCGACGCGGAACTCGCCCCCTTCCCTGCGCCAGAGCCCGAGGCGGCCGTCGCCGCGCTCGGCGACCGAGTCCCAGTACGCGAAGTCGCGGCTCTCGAGCTCGAACACGACGCGGGTGGACTCCCCCGGCGCGAGTCGGACCTTCTCGAACCCCCGCAGCTCGCGGACGGGACGGTACACCTCGGCGTCGGGGTCACCGACGTAGAGCTGCACGATCTCGTCGCCGGCGACAGGCCCGTCGTTCGCGATCGTGACCGACGCGAGAACGAGTCCGGCCGCGGCATCCGCGATCTCGACCGAGAGGTCGGAGTACTCGAACGAGGTGTACGACAGTCCGTGACCGAATGGGTATCGCACCGACCGGTTCAGAGCGTCGTACCAGCGATACCCGATGAACACTCCCTCGCCGTAGAGCACGGTGCCACGTTCGCCGAGCCAGTTCGGCTGGCCGGGTGTGTCCTCGAGGGCGACCGGGAAGGTCTCGGAGATCTTGCCGGCCGGGTTGACGCGTCCGAAGAGGACGTCGGCGACGGCGCCGCCGAGTGCTTGCCCCGTGAGCCATGACTCGACGACCGCATCGACGCGGTCGTGCCACGGGTCCATCGTGACGGCCGTGCCGTTGGAGAGGACGACCACGAGCGATGCGCCGGTGCGCTCCCGGAGGTCGGCGAGGCGACCGATGAGGGCGACCTGGTCTTGCGGTAGGGCGAGAGTGTCGCGATCGTTGGCCTCCTGCTCGAAGGCGAGCGGCAGGCCGCCGAAGACGACGATCGTCTCGGCGGCTTCGGCAGCGGCGACGGCCTCGTCGATGAGCCGCGCTGCGGTCGTTGAGACCGGGCCGTTCACGGCGTGCTGCACGGCCTCGGCGAGCTGGAGTTCTCGTGCGAGGGTCGCCGAGCGGCGTGCGACGGTCGGGCGCTCCTCGACGAACTCGACCTCGTGCGCGGCGAGGGTGGCGATGTTGTCGTCCTGGTACGCGTTCTTGGGCAGGTAGACGTAGCCGGGCGCGTAGACGACCCGTTCCCCGGCGATCGCGCGGATGGCGTCGAGCGGCGCGTCGACTCGGGTGGGATCCACGCCCGACGAGCCACCGCCCTGGATGCGGGCGTGCTCGGCGAAGGCGCCGACGACCGCGACCGTGCCGGTGGCGTCTTCGGCCAGTGGCAGGGCAGCAGCGCCGTGGGGTGCGGGTTCGTTGCGCAGCAGGGTGATGCACGCTGCGGCGGCTTCACGCGCGAGCGCATGGTGCTCGTCCGCGCGCAAAAGCTCCAGTTGCGCGGGAGTGAGGCGGTCACCGGCCTTATGACCAAGACGCATTACGGGGCCGTCGACGAGGTCGGCACCCGGGTAGGCGCGCGCCACGAGACGCAACACTCGACGGGCGGCTTCGTCGACCACCGACTCGTCGAGCTCACCGGCGCGCACCGCTGCGACGACGTCGGCATCAGTGCGGCCCTCCGTGCCCGGCATCTCGAGGTCGAGCCCCGCGCGGACGGCGGCGACGCGGTCGTGCACGGCGTTCCAGTCCGAAACCACTGCGCCTTCGTAGCCCCAGTCCTCACGCAGCACCTCGGTCAGCAGCCAACGGTTCTCCGAGGCGTGCACACCCCGCAGGCGGTTGTACGAGCACATGACCGTCCATGGGTCCGCTTTGAGAACCACCCGCTCGAATGCGGCCAGGTAGGTCTCGCGAAGCGTCCGCTCGTCGGCGACGACCGAGATGCGGGTACGCTCGATCTCCTGGTTGTTCGCCGCGAAGTGCTTGAGCGACGTGCCGACGCCGGTCGACTGGACTCCCACGACGTACGCCGCACCGAGCTCGCCCGAGTGCATCGGGTCCTCCGAGAAGTACTCGAAGTTCCGGCCGCAGAGCGGTGAACGCTTCATGTTGACCCCCGGGCCGAGCACCACCTGGACGCCTTGCGCCCGCGCCTCCTCGCCGATCGCGGCTCCGACGCGGCGCATCAGGTCGCGGTCCCACGACGCGCCCATCGCCGACGCGGTCGGGAAGCCCGTCGCCGGTACCCACACCATGTCGACACCGGTCTCCTTGCGCAGTCCGTGGGGGCCGTCACCGACCTCGATCGGCGGCACCGGGTCGGTCAGCCCCGGGCGGTCGATCGGCTGTGTGAACCAGTCATCGCGCCCCGAGAGCAGCGACGCCTTCTCCTCGAGCGTGAGCTCTGACAGTGCGGTGTCGACGTCGAACGGCGGGAGGGTCATGTTTCTGCTTTCTGGTGGAGGTCGTGTTGGCACGGGCGCGAGCCCGACGTGGGCCCGCGCCCGGATGCTCAGGCCAGCGGGGGCAGGGCGTCCTTCTGGAGTTCGAGGAACTCATCGAGCATTGCGACTGCGCGGTTATGGTTGTCGACGATCGGGTCGAGGAGGATCGCCTGCAGCAGCTTCGCCTTGGACTGCTCGACGTAGGCCTCGACGAGCAGCTTGTGGATCGATCCCTGGAGGCGCACCATCGCGAAGATGCCCTCGGGGAGAGCCTCCATCGGCAGGGGCACCAGGGTGCCGTTCTCAGCCCGCGCGGGCACCTCGACCACCATGTCGTCGGGGAGACCCGGGATCGCCCCTCGGTTCGGGATGTTCACCGCCGGGAGCGGTCGCTCGACGCCGCAGGCGACCCACTCGATGATGGGGATCGCGAGCTCTTCCGAGGCTTCGAGCGGCTGGTCTTCGAGCGCGCCGCTCGGGCGCGGAGCATGGAACGGACGGTCGGTGTCGGCGAGCCCGATGTGGTAATGCCACTCGGGCGTCGATGCGCCTTCACGCCAGGGCGAACCATCGCCGGGGTCGTTGAAGTACTGCAGCTGCGCGGGCACGTAGTCGTCGGCCCACGAGATGTACTCGCCGATGTGGTTCGCGCTCGGCGACGGCCACAGGCCGAAACGGCGGAAGAGAATGCGGGAGAGCCCGATCTCGTGCCAGTCCGACACCCAGTTCGCCTCGTGCTCGAGCTCGCGCAGTCGCGGGTAGAGATCTTCGCCCGTGACCTTGTCGCGGACCGCCTGGAACCACGTGAAATGGTTGATGCCGGCGGCGGGCAGCTCGAGCTGATCGCTCGGAATGTCGAGCAGCGCCGAGATCTGCCGTACGCCGTAGAAGTAGCCGTGGCAGAGCCCGACCACCTTCACCGAGGTGAGCCGCGAGATCGCCTCGCAGACCTTGTGCTCCGGGTTCGAGAAGTTGAGGAACATCGCGTCGGGGGCATGTGCCTCGATCGCACGTGCGATCTCGAGCAGCGGGCCGAACTGGCGAAGGGCGTGGAAGAGGCCGCCGGGGCCGCCGTTCTCGCCATACACCTGCTTGAAGCCGTACTTGCGCGGAATCGTGAAGTCCTGCGACCAGTAGTGGTAGCGGTCGACCTCGATCGCGGTGACCACGAAAGCGGCCCCGGCTACGGCGTCGTTCAGGTCGGTGGTCGCCGAGACGGTGGCGGCATGGTCGAGCCGCTCGATGAGCTGTCGGGTGTACGTCTCCATCTCCGCGAGCGGCTCGGCGGCGATGTCCATCAGCACGATCTCGAGGCCCTTTTCGGCGATGGGCTCGCTCAAGAGGAGGTCGCGGACGATCTTTCCGGCGAACTCGCGGCTGCCTGCTCCGATCAAGGTGACTTTCATGTGCGCGAACGCTCCGTTCTCAGGGGTTGTTGGTGGCTTCTCCGGCGATGCCGCGCGCGAGTGCGACGGCGCCCATCACGGGCGACCGGGAAAGGATGTGCAATTTGACGTCGACATGGTGCCGTACGAGGGCCGACCGCAACGCGTTCTGCAGGCGGGGCTGGCGTTCGATCACCGAGCCGCCCGCGACGACGGCATTCGTTCGGACGCCGCGCGCGAGGAGCCGGTCGACGAGTCCAGCGAGTTCCTCGCCCGCGTTCCGGATGATGTCGGCGGCGATCACGGACCCTTCGTCCGCGGCGGCGAACACCTCGGGCGCATGAACCCCCCAAGCCCCGGCCGACGCGACCCGCGTGACCGCGAGCGCGAGTTCGACACCGTCACGGGCGGCGAAGGCGGCCAGCAACCGTTGCCCGAGCACGTCGATCGCCTCGCCCCGGTCGAGATGGGCCAGTACGGCCCGAGTGGCATCGCGCACGAGGGCGGGCGCACTGCCCTCGTCACCGAGCAGCCAGCCCCAGCCCCCCGCCGTCAGTAGTTCGCCGCCGCCGTCGCGGGCCGTTGCGATCGATCCCGTGCCGACCACCACGCCGATCGCGCCGTCCACGCCCATGGCCGGAGCCATGAGCTCCGAGTCGTTCACCACGACGACGGGACCGGTGAAGAGCCGGCGGAGCACGTGCTCGAGCTCGTGGCATTGGTCGGTGTTGTCGCAGCCGTGCGCCCCCACCGCGAGCGGCGCTGACAGCACTGACTCGCCGAGATGGCCGACGAGAAGGTCTCGCAGTGCGACACCGTCGGCGCGGAAGTCCCCGAGCGCACCCCGCCAGGAGACCGAGGGGACGACGAACTCGCGGGTCCGCCAGCTCCCGGCAGCTTCGACTGGTGCGACCGCGACCTGGGTCTTGGTACCGCCGATGTCGACGGCGACGACGTGACCCGACAGTGCCGTGCCGTCGCCCGCGATCGGGAGGGTCATGTCAGGCTCCTTGATGTGCTGCTGAGATCGGCGAGGTTGCCGCCGGTCCTGTCGAATCGGGTCAGACCGGAAGGGCTGCGGCCTCACGATCGACGAGCAACTCCGCATTGCGGCACTCGGTGACGATCGTGGCCGGCCAATCCGCTTCGTACGATTCCGCCGTCGTGATGCGCGCGAACGCCTCGCGCTTGTGCTCGCCGCACAGGATCATCGCGACCTCCGCGGACAGTCGCGCGATCGTGTCGATGCCGACCGTGACGCCGTTGCGCGGCACCATGTCGAGATGGGTGAACTCGGGGAATGTGCCCATGTTGTCGCGGCGGGTCGCCTCGCCGAGGTCGACGATGTGCGTCTTGGTCGCACGAGGGGTGCCCGGCTGATTGAACGCGATGTGGCCGTCGCTGTCGCCTGATGCGAGCAGGAACAGGTCGATGCCACCGGCCGCGGCGATGCGCGCATCGAACTGTTCGGGAGCCTTCGGATCCGCAGTCCACAGTTCGGTCGGGGGCACGGTGCCGGCAGCGGCGCAGGCCTCGGCGATGGGCGCGAGGATGTCGCGACGGGCGAAGCCGAGACACGAGTACGACGCCTCGGGGTCGACGATGTGGAACTCGCCGCGCGCGTCGGGAACGACGTAGTCGTCCATCATCACGATGACCAGTCGGGACAAGTCGCTTCCCTCGGCGGCATGACGCGTGAGGGCGGCATAGACCGGCGACGCCGTACGGCCGCTCGGGCAGCCGAGCAGGAAGGGGGCATCGCCCTTCGCCGTCATCCGGTCGACGATGCGCGCCGCGAGGAGGTCGCCGATCGCGTTCGCGGTAGGGAGGATATGTGGTGTCAGTTGCACGTTGTTGCCTTTGCTTGAGATTCGCGTCCGAGCGCGGTCATTCCTTGATCGCCCCGGCGAGCATGCCCGAGATGAACTTGCGCTGGAAGATCACGTAGAGGACGAGGACCGGTGCGGCGACGATGAGGCCGCCTGCCGCCATCAGGTTGATCTGCGTGACGTACTTGCCCTGGAAGACGCCGAGGGCGACGGTTGCGGTCTGGTTGTCGCCATGGAGGAACACGAGCGAGAGGAAGTAGTCGTTCCAGGTCCACATGAAGCTGAGCAGGACCAGCGTGTACACCGCCGGCATGAGGTTGGGCACGGCGATCGACCACAGCATCCGCATCGGCCCGGCACCATCCAGTGAGGCCGACTCGAAGATCCCGCGCGGCAGGGCCCTGAAGGCCGCCCGCATCCAGAAGATCCCGAACGGCACACCCATTCCCAGGTGGATGAGGATGACGCCGAGGAGATTGTCGGTCAGCCCGAGAGTCCGGAACTGGTAGTAGAGCGGCACGATGATCGCTTCGAGGGAAATCATCATCCCCAGCAGGATCAGGGGGAAGAACCATCGATCGCCGATGACGCCCAGGACGCCGAACGCGTATCCGCCCATGAGCGCCAGGATGACGCCGACGACCACCACGGAGACGGTGATCACGAGCGAGACCGTCATGGAACGGGCGAACTCGGCGTTCTCCCAGGCGGTGACGAAGTTGCCCCATTGCAGATCGGCGCTCGGTCGCCCGGCGCGGTCTGGGCTGAGGGCCGCGGCCAGGAACGTGCCGACCGGCCACAGCACGACCAGTGCCAGTAGGCCGAGAATGAGATAGTTCCAGATCTTCTCCGCACGGGAGGACATGTTCACTCCTTCTCCGAGATGCGGGTGATCACGAGAGCGATGACGAGGCAGAGGACGGCCATGACGACCCCGATCGCGGCCGCTTGGCCGACATTCGGGTTGACGAAGGCCGCCTTGTAGAGCGCGACCGCTGGAGTCAGCGTGGACGTGCCCGGGCCACCCCGAGTCGTGATCCAAATGAGGTCGAAGGCGCGCAACGCGGCGGTGATCGTCAGGGTGAGGGCGACGGCGAGCTGACCGCGCAGCCCCGGGAGGGTGACCGCGAAGAACTCGCGCACGGGGCCGGCGCCGTCCATGCGGGCGGCCTCGTACAACTCCGGGGAGATCGAAGACGCTCCGGCGATGAACAGCACCATGCAGAAGCCGAACGTCACCCAGGTTCCGATCAGTCCGACGGCGGGCAACGCCCAGGTGAAATCTCCGAGCCAGTTCTGGGCGAGTTCGCCGAGGCCGACCGCGCGCAGGGCTTCGTTGATCGGACCTTCAGGTGCGTACATGCGCTTGAAGATGAGCGCGATGACCACGCTCGTCAGCACCTGCGGCAGGAAGAAGATCCACCGGAACACGGCCATTCCGCGTCGGTTCGCGCTCGTGATCATCGCCGCCGAGAGCAGACCGAGCGCGATCGGCAGAATCGCGAAGAAGACGAGGAGGACGAGCACGTTCCCCAAGGTCGAACGCAGCACGGGATCGGTGAAGAAGTTCACGTAGTTCTGGAGACCCACCCATGTGGCGCTGCTGAACCCGTCCCACTTGTAGAACGAGTACTGCAGTGACTGCAGCAGCGGCCAGAGCACGACGGCCGCGTACAGCAGCAGCCCGGGCGCCGCGATCAGCAGCCCGACCCGACGCGTCCTGCGATTCGCGTGCGAACCGCGGCGCCGCTTTCGAGGGAGCAGCATCGCCCGAGTGGCCGTGGGGCCGCCGTCCGCTACCGAAGTCGCGGCGGCCCCAACCTGCGTGATGCTCATCGTCCGTTGCTTACTGCGCCAGGAAGGCGTCGCGGTCCGCATCCACGGCGGCGGTGAGGTCTTCCGGCGTGGTCTTTCCTGCGAGCAGGAGCTGCGTGTTCTGCGTCAGGATGTCGAGCATCGTGGGGCTCGCCCAGTCGAAGTAGGGCACGTATCCGTCATCGGCATCGAGCGTCGCGGTGGCCGCGGCTTCGCCGCTCTGGCTGAGCACATCGGGGATGGTGACCTCGTTGAGCATCGGGACAAGGCCGAGGTCGACTGCAGTCTGGCTCGCGTCCTCCGACATGAGGAAGTCCAGGAACGCGGCGGCGACATCGGGGTGCTCGGCCTTCGCCGAGATCACCATGGCGCCGGGGGCTGCGCCAACGCCGACCGTGGTGTCGTCCGCTGCTTGCGGCAGTTGGATGTAACCGAACTGGTCGAGCTGGTCACCGCTCAGGCCGAGTGCACCGGTGTAGTCGAAGCGGAAGACGCCGTCTCCGTCGAGGAAGTCGGCCAGTGAGGTCTGGTAGTCGATGCCCTCGAAGTCCGGGGTCAGCCAGCCCTGCTCGTTCCAGTCCTCGAGTGTGGTGGCGGCGTCGGTGAGACCCGTCTCCTCCGCCGTCACGTCGGGGTCGCCGTAGACGAAATCATTGATGTCGGCTTCGGGGCCGTAGAGCGATTGGAGCCCCAGGAGGGCTGCGGTATTGCCGTCGAGTCCGCTGTAGCTGAACGGGATCTCGCCGGCCTCCTTCGCCGCAGCAGCGGCGGCCTCGAGCTCATCGAGCGTCGTCGGCGCCTCGATGCCGAGTTCCTTGAGCTTGGCGGCGTTGTAGTAGATGCCGATCAGCGATGCGCGGGCGGGAGGGGTCGCGAACCAGGAACCTTCGCCGATCGTGGTGAAGTCGGTCGTGAACTGGTTCTGCCGAGCGATCGTCGTCGGCACAGTGTCGTTCCAGTCATACAGGTCGGCGTACGCGTCGAGGTTGAGCACGAGGCCGGCCTTGGCGAGGGTCCCGAGGGACGACCATCCGTTGTTCGCGGATGCGATATCAGGCCCGCCCTCGTCCTGGAGCTGCAGGTTCAGCGTGCTCGTGAGCTGGCCCCAGTCCTCACGCGTTCGCTCGATGGTGACGTTCGGGTACTTCTCCTCGAACTGGTCGATGAGGGAGACAATCCACTCCTCCTCGGCCGAAGTCCAGAAGTCCGAGAGCTTGAGCGTGACGTCGCCGGCGGCGGCCACATCGTCTGAGACCGAGGTCGGCGCCGCCGGGCCTGGTGTGCTCGCCGCTGGGGCGCACGCGGTGAGCGCGAACGCCGCCATCGAGCCGATTGCGACCGCCGCGAGGCGAGTCTTCTTCGAGAACATTTTCACTCCGTCGTGGTGTGTGGGGACGAGAAACCTCATCAGGCCTGGTGCAGCAGCCCGGACGGCGGGGGGACCGTCACGGGCAAGCTACCACGAATAAACCAGTTATTCCAGTTGCGAACCAATACTCCGAAATCTTGCACCAGTCTCGACATGTGGTACCGTGTCGTCGTGACTCTCGCTGCCGCCGCCACGCAGGCCTATGACCAGCTCGCTCAGGAGTTGGACCAGGGCGCCTACGCCGCTGGAACGAGGCTGCCCGGCGAACGCGAGCTGTCTGCACGCTTGGGCGTCAGCCGCGTCACGCTTCGCGCAGCGCTCACCGCGCTTGAAGACGAGGGTCGCCTCACCCGCTCGGCGCAGCGCGGCTGGTTCGTTCCCGCCAATGTGGTCGGCGAGCCGCCGAGCACCCTGCAGTCGTTCACCGAGATGGCACGCGCCCGAGGGCTGCGACCGACGGCGCGAGTCCTCCGCCAGGAGGTGCGCCCGGCCACGTTGTCCGAAGCCGACACCCTCCGTGTCGCACCCACCTCCCCCGTGATTCAGATCGATCGGCTTCGCGGTCTTGATGGGCGTCCGGTGTGTTTCGATGTCGTCGTCGTGGCCGAGGAACGAGCGCCCCAGTTGGCCGATGCTCCACTCGACAACGCCTCGCTCTACGAAACGCTTCGCGAGCGCTGCGGTATTGCCATCCACCGCAGCGCGTACAGCGTCATGGCGGCCACCGCCGATGCGTCGATGGCCCGGCTGCTCGACACGGTCGTGGGCGCCGCCGTGCTCATCGGCGAAGAGGTCGCCTACACGACCGACGGCACTCCCATCCTCCTCGGCACGAACACGTACCGGGGCGACGCCTACCGATTCCAGGCCGACCTCTTCCGGCGAGCCTGAGCGTTCACGATCTCGTTGCGAGGAGCCGGCTCTCGAGGGCAACTGCCGCATCGCTTCGTCAACGCCGGACCATTCGCTCCAGACAGGGCGCGAACCCGGCGGCGCGCAAGCTCATTCGAAACGACACCCCGCTGGGAGACGCCGGCATCACGACCTGAATGGTCCAGTAACCGGCACGCTGCAATGCATCGATCGCGTCGAGCGTGGCAAGCTGGCTGGAACCGGCCTCGATCGCTGAAGCGCTGAGTACTGCGATTCGATCGGACGACCGCCAAGTGTCGTCAGGACCTGGAACGATCGTCAACTGGAATCCTGCCTGCCCAACGAGTTCCGACAAGCTCGCAGGCGCCTGCTCGGTTCCTTTCCCGGCGGCTGGTCTTGACCGCATCCAGATCTCCGAGTGTGGCTCGAATCCATGCCGAAGGTAGAGCGACTTCGCTCGATCGTTTCCACTCATGACGTCGAGCGCGGCGACGAGGCCGCGTCGGCGCACCTCGCCGTCGAACGCCGCCATCAGTCGTGTTCCCAGGCCACTCCCCCGCGCGTCGGGAGCAACGCTCAGCGTCTCCAGCATCCTGCCCTCGGATCCGGCGACGAACTCGTCGAACGCTAAGGCGTACCCGATCGCCGTGGAATCCCGCCGGGCGATCCAGAGAGTGGGGTTCGCCTCCCCCGCGAATACACGCTCGTAGTGGGCGCGGCGAAGCGACCATGTCCGCTCCCGAGGAATGATGGCGAACCCGGCCGCGCCGATGGAGCGATGATGGTCGAACAGCGTCTCCCACAGCGGCGCCACGACGTCGATCGACTCGAAGCCGACTTCGGTGATGGTCGTCCTCGCGCTCACGAGCTCCTCCTTCGACGCTCTGGGCGAGTCATCTGTCCCTCACGATAGTTCAGCCGCGAGCGGTGTCCACCGCATTCTTCCCTGCTCAAGGGACGGATCGGGTTGGACCCACTATGGGGACGGGGTGCCGCCCACCACGGGCTCACCGCTCGTACACGATTTCGCCCCCGACCACGGTGACTGCCGTCTGCAGAGAGACGATCGCCTCGGCGGGCAGCTCGAACGGGTCGCCCGTGGCGACCGCGAGGTCGGCTCGCTCGCCGACCCGCACGCGGCCCGGGCGGCCGAGCACGAGCTCGGTCGATCCCGACGTGTAGGCCGCGAACGCCTGCTCGAGCGTGAGCGCCTGGTGCTCGGCGTCGAGGGTCGGCGGCAGGGCGCCGGACTCGGCGCCCTCGGGCAGCGGCGGCACCTCGACGCCGGGAGGCGGCGGCGCCCAGCGGTTCACGACCACGTGGATCGCGAGCCACGGGTCGGGCGGCGACACCGGCCAGTCCGAGCCCATCGCGAGCTCCGCCCCGCCGTCGGCCATCGCGCGGAACGGGTAGCCCGCGAGCATCCGCTCCTCGCCGATCATCGGCACGACGTACGGGTCGGGAGCGGCCCACAGGCCCTGGATGTTCGCGGTGATGCTGAGCGGGCCGAAGCGCGCGGCATCCCCGGGCTGCACCATCGAGAGATGCGCGACGTGGTGGCGCGGCGCCTGGCGGCCCGCCCCGGAGCCACGTGCGGCCCCGTTCGCCGCGCGCGCCGCCTCGATCGCGTCGAGCGCGACTCGGATGCCGCGGTCGCCCATGATGTGCAGGTGCAATGCGAAGCCCGCCGCATCGAGCTGGGCGACGAACGCCCGGATCACGTCCTCGTCGAAGTGCAGTTCGCCGGCGAACCCGTCGCCGTTGTTGCAGTAGGGCTCGAGCAGCGCCGCCGTCTCGCCGTGCGGCACGCCGTCGATCATCGCCTTCGCGGTCGAGGTCGAGAATCCCGCACGAGCATTCCGATCGCGCGACTCGACGAACTGGGCGACGAGCGCGGGCACTTCGTCGAGGTCGAGCCCGGGCGCGATCCAGAGCGCCCCCGAAACCGAACTCCGCAGCTCGCCCGAGGCGATGCCGCGCAGGTACGCGGGCGTGCAGTCGGCCTTGCCGTTGTACTCGCCGAGGATCGCCTCGTGCCAGCCCGTCACGCCGATCGACCACAGGTACTCCTGCGCGTTCAGCAGGCCGGCGAGCACCTCGTCCTCGGTGGCCGGCGGGATCACCCGTCCGACCAGCTCGGCCGCGGTCTCGTTGAGGTACCCGGTCGGGTCGCCGTCGGCGTCGAGGTGGATATGCCCGTTGTGCGGCTGCGGGGTGTCGCGATCGACGCCCGCGAGCTCGAGCGCCCGCGAGTTGACCCACAGCGTGTGGTGCCCGGCGTCGCTCAGCGCGACGGGGCGGTCGGGCACGATCGCGTCGAGCACCTGCCTGGTGGGCGCCGGGAACAGCTCGTGGCTCCACCCGCCACCCGTGAGCCATCCGGCGTCGCTGCGCTCGGCGCCGGCGCGAATCAGCTCGAGCGTCTCCTCGACGCTCTGCGCCGGCGTGAGGTCGAGGCTCAGCCGTTCGACACCCGCGAACGCCGCGTGCACGTGCGCGTCCACGAACCCGGGGTGGATGACGCCGCCTGCGGCGTCGACGATGCGTGTCGCGTCACCGCGGAGCGCGAGCATGTCGGCATCGGCACCGACGCGCACGATTCGGTCGCCCGCGACGGCGACCGCGGTGTGCACGGTGCGCACGCGCCCGTCGAAGACGCGCCCGTTCACGATGACGAGGTCGGCGGGTTCGGTCATGTCGGTCTCGATTCTCTGCATCAAGCTCGGGGTTCGGGATCCCTCGGGCGAGGCATCCGGTCGGGTGACGCCGCCTCAGACGAGTCGGAACACGCGGATGATGACGAAGCCCGGCTCGGCCCGGGCGTACCCGACGAACTGGGACTCGGTGAGCCACTGCAGCTCGGGGTGGTCGGTGCGGAACTGGAACGCGGTGCGGTAGTAGAGGTCCTGCTCGGCCACGTCCTCGCCGGCCTCGATGCGCGCCCAGGTCGCCTCGTCGGTGCGCCAGATGCCCCGGTTCACGACCTCGACGGCGGCCGGGCCCGAATCGAGCGCGGCCTCGATGACGTAGCGGGCGTCGAGCTCGACGACGAGCCCGCGACCGACCCACCAGTCGCCGCCGCTGTTCAGCACGACACCGCCCAGCCGGGGCCCGTCGAACGTGCCGCCCGAGACACGGGCGAAGTGCCGCCCCTCCCCCGGCGTCGACCCGCCGAGCGGCAGCTCCTCGTCGACCTGGCAGCGCAGCTCGAAGCAGTACTCGAAGGCGGGTTCCATCAGCGAGGTCGACATGGGTGTGGTGGCTCCCTTCGTTCGGGGATCAGGCGGGATCAGGCGTCGGGGACCATGGCGCTCGAGCGCGTGACGGTCGGCAGTGACTGCGTACGACCCAGTCTGCGCCGTCTGGGCGTCCAGCCCTCGCGCGGGATCGAGTCGAGCAGCAGTCGGGTGTACTCGGCCGAGGGATCGTCGAGGATCTGCGCGGCGGTGCCGCGCTCCTCGATGCGCCCCTGCCGCATGACCACGACCTGGTCGCACAGGCGCCGGATGACCGTGAGGTCGTGTGTGATCATGAGCAGCGCGACGCCCGTCTCGCGACGGATCGAGTCGAGGAGCGTCAGGATCTCGACCTGCGTCGTCACGTCGAGCGCCGACACCGCCTCGTCGAGCACGAGCAGCACGGGGTCGGCCGCGAGCGCACGGGCGATCGCGACGCGCTGCCGCTGCCCGCCCGAGAGGGCGCGCGGCCGACTGTCGAGCAGGCTCTTGTCGAGCCGCACCTGCGACATGAGCTCGGCGACGCGGGCCTCGACGGCGACCTTCGCGTCGCGCGGTCGGTGTACCCGCACCGCCTCGACGAGGCACTGCCGCACCGTCTGGCGGCGGTCGAGCGACTGGTACGGGTCCTGGAACACCATCTGCGCGATCTTCGCGCGGCGCCGTCGTTCGGCGCCGCGGCGCGCGGGCACGCTCCAGTCCTCGCCGTCGACCGTGATCGTGCCGCCGTCGGCGCGCTCGAGCCCGAGCAGCAGGCGCGCGGTGGTCGACTTGCCCGACCCCGACTCGCCCACGATGCCGAGCGAGCCGCCTGGTGCGAGCTCCATCGACACGTCGTCGACGGCGACGAGGGTCTCCCGGCGGCCGTTCGCACCGCGCACCTGGTACGCCTTGCGGAGGTTCGCCAGCGTCATCATCGGGTGCGACGCCGGGGCATCCGCCTCGATCGGGGGCGCCTCGTCGAGCGACGCCGACATGAGCACCCTCGTGTAGTCCCCCCGCGCGTCCTGCCGCATGGTCGCGGCGCGCAGCGTCTCGACGATGCGCCCGTGCTGCATGACGTTCACCCGGTCGCAGACGGCCCCGGCGAGCGCGAGGTCGTGCGTGATGAACAGCAGCGAGAGCTCGCGATGGGCGCGCAGGTCGGCGATGACGGCCATGACCTCCTCCTGCGTGGTCACGTCGAGCGCCGTCGTGATCTCGTCGGCGAGCAGGAGGTCGGGGTCCATCGCGAGCGTCGCGGCGATCATGACGCGCTGCAGCAGGCCGCCCGACAACTCGGCGGGATGCTGCCGCATGCGCCGGGCGGGATCGGTGATGCCGACCTCGTCGAGGAGGTCCATTGCGCGCTTCGCGGCGGCCTCCGGCTTCACGTCGGCGACGTGCACGAGCGCCTCGGTCATGAAGTCGCCGATCGTGCGGAGCGGGTTCAGGTGCGCCCGCGGCGTCTGGAACACCATGCCGAGACGGCGGGCGCGCAGGTCGCGCAGCGCGCGCGTACCCATCGCACCGAGATCGTGCCCGTCGACGCGGATCGTGCCGTTCGTGGTGAACCCGTCGGGCAGGAGGCCCGCGACGGCGCGCACGGTGAGGGTCTTGCCCGAGCCGGATTCGCCGACGAGGCCGACCGCCTCGCCGCGTCCGACCGCGAGCGTGCTGCCGAAGACGAGCTGACGGGGCCCGTCGGCGCCTGGCGCGAACACGTCGAGACCCTCGATCTCGAGCACGGATGCGTTCATCGTTCCTTCTCCTCGGCCCAGACGGTGACGCGCGCGCCGACGATGCCGACGGCGAGGACGGTGACGACGACGAGGATCGCCGGGAAGACGGACTGCTCGGGGGCGCCCGCGAGGATGCTCGCCTGGCCGCTCGAGATCATCGATCCCCAGTCGGGCGCGGGCGGTTGCTGCCCGAGGCCCAGGAACGAGATCGCGGCGAGGTCGAGCATCGCGTACCCGAAGCCCACCGCCATCTGCGCGGCGACTATCGGGATCATCGCAGGCACGAGGTGGCGGAAGCAGATCGCGAGACTCGAGACGCCCTGCACCCGGAGCGCCGCGATGTACGGCTTGCCGAGCTCGCGAGAGGCGGCGGTACGGGTCAGCCGGGCGACGACGGGGACGTAGGCGATCGCGAGCGCGACGACCGGGGCGACGAGCCCTTTGCCGAACAGCGTCACCGCGAGCACCGCGATCACGAGGCCGGGGATCGCGAAGATGACGTCGACGAGACGCGCGATGCCGCCCGACACCCACCCGCCGAACCACGCCGCGGCGAGCGCGAGCGCCACGCCGAGGAGAGTCGAGAGCAGCACCACGACCACGGGCGCGAACACGCTCGCCCCGGCGCCGACGAGCACCCGCGAGAGGATGTCGCGGCCGAGGTCGTCGGTGCCGAAGAGGTGTTCGGCGCTCGGCGCCCCGTTGACCGGGCCGACGTAGAGTTCGTACGGGTCGTAGGGCGCGAGCCACGGGCCGGCGAGCGCGACGATGACGACGACCCCGAGCACGGCGAGCGCGACGACGAACGTCCAGTCGCGCTTCGCCGCGCGACGGGCGGCGGCGGGCACGGCCGCCTGTGCGATCTGCGCGACGCTCATGCGAGGGCACCTCCTTCGACGCTCGACGGGTCGATGAGCGCGCTCACGAGGTCGGCGACCGCGTTCAGCACGACGAAGACCGTCACGAGCAGGAGCGACACGATCTGCACGACCGGCAGGTCGGCGCGGGCCGCCGCCTGCACGAGGAGCGACCCGATGCCGCCGAGCCCGAAGGCCACCTCGGCGATCGCGGACGCCGCGAAGAGCCCGGCGATCGTCGTGCCCGCGATCGCGAGAATCTGCGGCGACGCGTTGCGGAAAACGTGCGCCCCGAACACCCGGCGACGCGGGATACCGCGCACCCTCGCCGTGTCGACGTGCTCCGAGTGGAGCTGTGCGACGAGCGCGCTGCGGGTGACCCGGCTGATGTAGGCGATGAACAGCACCGCGAGCGAGATCGCCGGCAGCACGAGGTGCCACAGGCGATCCCAGGCCCCCTCGCCCTCGCCGTACACGGGGAACCAGCCGAGGCTCTTCGCGAAGACCCAGATCAGCAGGATCGCGACGACGAACGTCGGCAGCGCCATTCCCAGCGACGTCGCCGTCGCCACGGCACCGTCGACCGCGCGGCCCCTGGTCGCGGCCAGGATGCCGGAGCCCACGCCGAACACGAGGATCAGCACGACCGTCAGCAGCACGAGCTGGAGGGTGATGGCGAACCGCGGCGCCACGAGCGTCGTCACCGCCGTCTTGTAGACGAACGACCGCCCGAAGTCGCCCTGGATCGCGCCCGTGAGCCACTCCCAGTACCGCTGCCAGACCGGGTCGTCGAGGTGGTACTCGGCCCGGATCTCGGCGATGAGCTCGGGCGTCGGCTTCGCGCCCCCGGCGAGCGCCGCGATCGGGTCTCCGGTGAGCAGCACCGCCGAGTAGATGACGATGCTCGCGAGGAAGAGCGTCAGCAGCAGGCCGCCGAGCCGCCCCAGCAGCATCCGGGTCAGGGTGTTCACCGCACCGTTCCTCTCTTCGTGCTCTGTTCGCGGACGCAGCCCCGCATGCGCAAGCGCCGGCCGGCCTACTGGCCGCCGAGGTGCAGCGCCCAGGGGCTGCTGTACGCGGCGACCGACGTGGTGACGCCCGTGAGGTCGTCGTTCAGGTAGGTGAGCTGGTACGTGCCCGCGAGCGTGACCTGCAGCTGGTCGGGCGCATAGACGGCCTGCGCGGCGACGAACTCGTTCGCGGCCGCCTCCGCGTCGGTCGCGTTGCGCGCGGCCATCATGTGCGCAGTCGCCTCGCCGTCGTCGTAGCCGCTCCAGTTGAAGATGCCGCCCTGTTCGGCGGGGAGCACGAACAGCGACGGGTAGCCGAGCACGCCCGGGGTCTCGAGGTACCCCTGGGTGGCGACGAAGTCGACGCCCTCGCGCTTGGTCGGGTCGTAGAACAGCGCACCGAAGTCGGAGGCCTGCATCTCGTCGATCTCGAGGTCGAGGCCGATCTTCTCGCCCGCGGCCTGCATGATCGTCGCGGTCTGCTCGAACTCCTTGGCGCCGGCGGGCACCGCGACGACGAGCGGCTCGCTCACGTCCTCGCCGCTGTCGGCGACGAGCTGCTTCGCCTGCTCGAGGTCGACTTCGGGTGCGGCGAGTTCGTCGTAGCCGGCCTGGTAGACGTCGGCCTCCGCCATCGACTGGAACGAGAACTCGGGCACGAGGGTCTTCTGCACGTAGCCGAGGCCGTTCACGACCGTCTGCAGGTACTGGTCGCGGTCGATCGCGAGGCTCAGCGCCTGGCGGATCTTCGGGTTCGCCGCCGGACCCGTGGCGGTCGTCGGGCCGAAGCTGTACGACGCGGTCGAGTGGCCGATCGTGAGCGTGCCGGCGCCGTCGCCCTCGAAGACCGCTCGCGAGCTCGGCGAAACGTTGATGGCCCCGTCGATCTCGCCCTGGGTGAGGGCGGTCGCGAGCGTCGACCCGTCGTTGACGAAGGTGTACTTGAGCGTCTTGACGAGGGGTGCGCCGTTCCAGTAGTCCGCGTTCGCGGTCGTCGTGATCTCGCTGCCGGGCTTCCAGCCGCCGGCGGCGAGCTCGTACGGACCCGTGCACATGAGGCCGCCGTCGGGCGTGCCGAGCGCATCGCCCGCCGCCTCGCCGAAGGCCTTCTGCATGACGGCGCCGGCCTGGCCGGCGAGCGCGTCGCGGAAGGTCGAGTCGGGCGCGACGAAGTGCACGGTGACCTCGTTCGGGCCGGTCGCGACGATACCCGTGGCGGGGTCGGGCACGACGAGCGCGAAGGCGCCGTACCACTGCGACTCGGGGTTCGTGCCCTGCTGGAGGCTGTAGACCACGTCGTCAGCGGTCACGGGGCTGCCGTCCCAGAACGTCACGTCGTCGCGCAGCTCGATGACGAAGGTCACCGGGTCGACGAACTCCGCGCTCGTCGCGATGCCCGGCTCGATCGAGAAGTCGGGCTGCAGCGAGAGCAGGTTGTCGCAGAGGTTCGGGATGATGAGGTTCGCCGAGGCGGCCGGGTTCAGGGTCGCGGGCTCGCCCTCGGCGATCGCCCACGTGACCTCGTCGACGGCCTTCGTGCCGGCGGGCAGCGAGTCGACGATCGTGAGCTCGCCGGTGTCTCCGTCGACATCGGTGCCGTCACGCGGGGTGCATGCGGTCAGGGCGAGCAACGCGGCGCAGGCGACGGCGCCTGCCGCGAGTCGGGGTCGGTTCATGGTGGGGGTCCGTTCGGTCGGTGATGCGAGGGTGATGGGGATGACGCCGCCGGTGTTCAGGCGAGCAGGAAGACGCGGATGCAGACCTGGCCGTCCTCGTCGCGGGCGATGCCGAGAAACTGGTGCTCGGCGAGCCAGCGGTGCTGGGGCGCGTCGGTCTGGAAGACCGGCGCCGTGCGGAAGTAGAGGCCCGGGTCGTCCTCGGGCACGTGCTCGCCACGGTCCATCCGCTCGAGCACCTCGGGGGTCGCCCGGAAGTACCCGCGGTTGAGGATGTCGATCACCGCGCCGTCGTCGGCGCGGATCAGGTAGCGGGCCTCGAGCTGGGCGGTGCCGAATCGTTCGACCGCCCAGTCGCCGCCACCGGCGAGCACCTCGCCGTTCAGCCGCGGCCCGGTGACGCTGCCGCCCGAGACGGGCGTGAAGGAGAGCTGCTCGTCGGGGCCGCGGCCGATGTGGAAGTCGGGGTCGATCGTGGCGCGGATCTCGAAGACGTACTCGAGGTTCGGCCACGACGTGGGAGCGATGGGGTTCACGGCAGTTCTCCTTCGAGGACGGTGAAGTGCAGTTGGAATCCGTCGGCTCCGCCGACGACGAGCGACTGGGTGTTCGGGCGGGTCGCCCCCCACGTCCACGGATCGGCACCCGTGCCGGTCTGCGGCAGGAACTCGGGGTAGTCGCTGCTCGAGACGTGAACACGTAACCGGTGCCCCGCCCGCAGCCGGTACCCGACCTGGCCGAGGTCGATCTCGATGACCGCGGGGTCGGCGTCGTTCGCCTCCAGCAGCTGCACCTGGCCGCGTGCGATGCGGAGCGCGGTGCGGTCGGGTGCGACGTCGAGCACCCGCACGAAGCAGTCCATGACGGGGCCGTCGGACGCGATGCGGAGCCGCGCCGAGACCGGGCCCGCGAGGTCGACGTCGGCCACGGCCTCGTCCGACTCGAAACGCAGCACGTCGGCGCGGTCGCCGAGCTCCGCCTCGTCGGGGGCGAAGAGCAGGAACGAGAACGCATCGGGCACACTCGAGGGCACGAGGTCGTCCGGGTCGTGAGTCCACCTGAGCACCGACTCGGTCGGGGCGGGCGCGGCGGCGAGGCATCCGTCGCCCGTCGCGTACCGGCTGACGCGACGCGCACCCTCGGGCGGCCAGACCGGGCTCTCGCGCATCTCCCCGGTGCCCGCGAGGCTCCAGGTCACGCGCGGCAGCTCGGCCGCCGCCCCGTTGCCGCGCACGAAGACCTCGAAGAACGCGAGCGCCGGGTCGAGCGTGCGCGGCAGCAGGTCGCGGATCTGCGCGTCGCTGCGATCGGCGACCCGGTCGCCGTCGGCCTCGTGCAGCTGGTAGCTCTCGTGGTCGATCGACTCGATGCGCAGGTAGTGGTGCGCGTCCCAGTTCGGGCGCTGCGAGATCCGCTCGACGTCGGCCCACGAGAGCGGTGCGCAGTTGTCCCACCAGCCGATCGTGTGCAGCGAGGGCACCGAGCGCCCGGCGAACGGGTCGCCGTTCGGGAAGCGCCTGAGCAGGACGGGGTTCGGGTACCACTGGTCGTAGCTCAGCCCGCGCGCGCCGACCTGGCTCATGAACTCCTCGGCCTGGGCGGCGAAGTCGCGGCGCGACCAGTCGGGCTCCCACTGCAGCATGTCGTTGTCGAAGAACTGCGTGAGCGGGTACATGTAGGTGACCCCCCACTCGACCGCGCGCGTGCGTCGCGAGGGGTCGCGGTGCACGGGCTCGCCAAGGCCGGTGCCCGTGACGCGCGGGGCGATGGCCTTGAGCGCCGGGTGCCCGCTCGCGGCGGCGGCCCACTGCGTGTAGCCGTAGTAGCTGTCGCCCCACATCGCGACGCGGCCGTTCGACCACGGCTGACAGGTGATCCACTCGATCGTGTCGTAGCCGTCGTCGACCTCGTTCACGAAGAGCAGCGCATCGCCCTCGGACCGGAACTTGCCGCGCACGTCCTGCGCGACGACCCGGTAGCCGTGTCCGGTGAGGTACTCGGCGACCTGCGGGATGAAGCAGTAGACGCCGGACTTGTCGTACGGCAGTCGGATCAGGATGGTGTCGCCGGGTGCAGTGTCGGCGGCATCGGGTGCGCCGGGAAGGTAGACGTCGCCGGCGAGCAGCACCCCGTCGCGCATTCGGATCCGGGCGGGGACCGAGAGCGGGCTCTCGGGCGCCGGGGGGATGCGCTGGATGTCGGGCATGTCACTCCTTCGAGACGGGGCGTCCTGCGACGCGGTGACGGTCACGTTACGGACGTGGGTCTAAATAGTCAAGTCTGACTAGACAAGAATCGCAGAACCGCTACACTCGGCAGAGTCGAGTGCGAGGCATCCGCATCGCAGGAGAGGAGAAACCCGCCGATGGCACGACCCTCCGTCGCCGCCGAGCGCCGCGAGCAGATCCTCGACGCGACCATGGCGACCATCGCCGAGCACGGCATCCACGGCACGACGCTCGACCGCATCGCCACCGCGACCGGCATGTCGCGCGGCCACGTGCGCCACTTCGTCGGCAACCGCGACAAGCTCCTGCTCGACACAGCGACCGCACTCTTCGCCGACCAGACCGGCGAGGTCGGCACGATACTGCCCGCCGGCACGTCCGACCTCGAGTCGGCGCTCGACTACCTCTTCGGCCCGGCGTTCAACTCACCCGACCGCGAGAACGCGGTCGTGCTGGGGTTCGTACAGCTCTCACGCACGGACCCCGAAATCGCGCAGGTGCTCACCAGCGCCTATACAGCCACGCGGGTGCAGCTCGCCGACCTCGTCGCCTCAGACCATCCCGATGCATCGCCGGATACCTGCACGACCGCGGCGTACGGCGTGTTGACCTGCGCACTCGGCTCGGTGTTTCTCGGCGATTTCGACGCCGACCCCACGCGCGCCGCGCGCTCCCGCGCGGCCGCCGAAGCGCTTCTCGCCGCGCTCTGAGGTTGGGCGCATACACGCCCAATGCGCACCGCCGCGACGTCCATGCAATTGTGCGCCGCTCCTCGGGCTTGATCAGTTCGGACTGCGGACGTCCTGCCGACACTCGGTTGCGGTCGCTGATCACTTGAGGAAGATCCTCAACAGAATGATCAGCAGCCCGAGCGCAGCGGTGGCACACGCACCGCCCATCGCCAGTACCAGACGACCCGTCGGCTGGCGAACGCGATCCACCTGAGAATGGCCAGAACGAGAACACCCATCCAGAGGGTGGACAAAGATGCGACCTCCACTCCCAGCACACTCCGAGAGCCCCGAGGGCGAGCGAGATCAACGGCGGGACCGTCGCGTACAGCAACCCAATCGATCGCCCAAATGCGAACCGGATGGACTCCCGCACACGGATCGGCTCACCCTCCGCGCGAGCTCCCTGGACGGCGATGGCAACGATATACATCTGCGAGAGCCAAAGGACGAGCATGCTGACGATGGTGACGCCCATGGTGTTCAACGAACGCCCACTGTCGTCCGACACCGCGATGACGACGCTGACGAGCACCATGCCGGAGACAAGCTCCGGCGTCACAAGCCCATGCCGCAAGCGAGGCATCGACCACGGACTCTCGAAGCGAGCGGGGCCCGCTCGATCAGCCATTCATTCACCCCCGCGGGCCCACTCCGCGGAAACTGAAGGTGATTCGCGAGCCGATGCGCCGTGCCTCACCAGACCCTATGTCGACCCGCAAATCCCCGCACCGACGATCGATCTCGGATTCTTGGCGAGCGGGCCGACGGCAGTCACCGACTCCGTCGTGCGATCTTGGTGATGCACCATCATGGGCCCGGTGTCATGATGACGGGACGTGACCAGCGAGGGGGAATGCGCATGTCGATCGAAGCAAGCACCAGGACGGGGCTGACGAGGGATCAGTTGGCCGAGGAGGTGACGCGCCTTTCGACGCCCGACCGCTTGTCGACGCCGTTCGGTGACTTCGAGTTCTTCGACGGCGTGCCTACGCCCGAATCGGTTCAGACCATCTTCGACGGGCTCGACCTCGTCCGCGGCATCACAGCTTTCCTCGACACGATCCCGGGTGCGTCGCTTGTCGCCATGCGGCACGGGCTGCGCGTCGCCGGCGTCGACTCGCCCGACAAGATCGCATTCACCGATCCGAAGTGCAACTCTGGTGCGCTGTGGCTCACGCCGAACACCGAGACCACCTACGGAGTTGCGTTCCTTGACCTGCGGGCGTGGGGTCCAACGGTCATCGAGGCACCCCCGCAGGCGCTCGGCGTCGTCGACGACTTCTGGTTCCGGTACGTCGCCGACATGGGAATCGCGGGCCCCGACAAGGGCGCCGGCGGCAAGTACCTCTTCCTCCCTCCGGGATACGACGGCGAGCGGCCCGACGGGTACTTCACCTACGAAAGCCCGACGTTCACGAACTTCGTGGTGATCCGCGCCCTGGGCGGGGTGCCCGCCATCAAGCAGTCCCGCATCTATCGACTGAGCGATGCCGCCGCTCCGCCGGAGAACACCTTCGTGAACATCGCCGACCAGGTGTTCAACACGATCCACTCGAACGACTTCTCGTTCTTCGAAGAGGTCGCCGAGATCGTCGCCGAAGAACCCACCGCGGCACTCGACCCCGAGCGCGCGGGGACGCTGGCCGCCCTCGGCATCGCACACGGGAAGCCCTTCGCGCCCGATGAGCATCGGCGCGGCGTGCTCGACGCCGCCGCCCGCATTGGTGCCGGGATGGCGCGCGCCAACCTCTACCGGCCTCGCAACCCGGAGTCGTACCGCTGGGACGGATCCTCGTGGAAGGAGGGGTTCGTCGGCGGCAGCTACGAGTTCCTGAGCGACGGTGCGCGCAATCTCGACGCCCGCACGCTGTTCCACTACGCGGCGACCGTCATCACGCCGGCGATGGCGCACGCGCAGGTTGGTGCCGGCTCGGCCTACATCTACACCGCGCAGGACGCCGACGGCGCGCTGCTCGATGGAGCCGCCACGTACTCGCTGACGATCCCTCCGAACCCGCCGGCGAAGAACTTCTGGGCGTTCGACCTCTATGACACCCAGACCCGGTCGCTGTTGCAGTCGACGCTCTACCCAGCTCTGTCGAGCCTCGGCGAAGGCCTCCAGGCCGAAGCCGACGGTTCGTACGTCCTGTGGTTCGCGCCGACCGCCCCCGATGGCAAGGAGTCCAATTGGATCCCTACGCTGCCTGGCAAGTCGTGGTGGCCCCTGCTGCGCCTCTACGGCCCGCTCGAGTCATGGTTTGACAACACGTGGCGCCTGCCCGAGATCGTTCGTGTGAGCGAGTGAGTCGCGATTGCAGATGAGTACGCGGCCACGGCGCCCGTTCGCCGGGTGCCGTGGTTGCGTGTCCCACAGGCCGAGATCGCTGAAGGTTGCCGAGCACTATCGAGGTGTCCGGAGCCTGAACGGCGCGCTTTTCGTAGTACTGCTCGGTCACCCTAGACCGTTTGTGGCCGGCGAACCGGGCGGCCCCTTCGATGCCGAGTGCGTCTGCAACCGCGGTCACCGCGGACTTGCGGAGCGCGTGCGGCACGAGTGCCTCGTCGAGCCCAGCCCATTCCCGGACGCGCCGCAGGGAACGGTGCACATCTTGGTTCCGCTGGGTGCCCCGGTGCGGGTTTGGAAGACGAACTCGTTGTCGCCCGATGCGATCTTGCGACGGCGGAGCATCGGTAGGAGTTCGTCCGGAACTGAGATGCGCCGTCATCCAGACTCCGTCTTCAGATAGTCCTCATAGCGCTTGGGCAGGCCTTTGGAGTCAATGACCTTCCCGGCGATCGTGATGCTCGGCCGGTCCGAGTCGAGATCCACGAATTGCCACTTGAGTCGGACTGCCTCGCTCACGCGGGCGCCGGTGGCGAGGATCAGATCCACGACATCGCCGAGCAGATCGGATGGCCGCGGTCCCATCCGATCCGCGCGGTTCTGGTAGTCGCGAATGATCGCCCGGAAACTCTGCAACTCCACCGCGTCGGGAGCGTAGATGGGCTTCGGGCGCCGCTTAGCGCTCTTCACCTCCCACGCCGGACTGGCGACCATGAGGTCATTCATCACGGCATACGAGCAGATCTGGCTGATCAGCGCCTTGCATGTGTCGGCTTGTCGAGGCGTGCGCCGATGGTTTGCCTTGTAGACCGGAGAACTGTGCTCGCCTTGACCTCCCGTAGGGCGAGCGATCCCATCAGCGGTGCGATCTTCTTCTCAATCAGGCGGGAGTTCTCGTGCCGTGTCGTGTCTCGCTGTTCCCCGGTGAACGCGACGTGCTGCATGTACTCGTGCGTGAGCTCGATGAAGAGCGACTCCGGCGTGAGACCGTCATTCGCCCCGTAGGCCGCTTCGTACTGATCGCCGACCGCTGCGACCAGCGTGCGACGTGCTCGCGCCCGAGATGTCGCGCGGGTGCGGACCTTGCCGTAGCTCCCATCGATGCGACGGAAGACGACGGTGCCACGAACTCGACCGTCGGGCAGGTCATGGTACGTGATCTCCCCGCGTGAGCCGGGTTCCATTCTTCTGCGTGGCATCATGCTCACCCTCTGTATTCGCAGGGTAGGAAGCCATCACCATCGTCACCGTCGGTCCGTTCGGGCCTGCAACCAGGCCTGAACGTTCTCGCGGCTGTATCGCAGATGCTTGCCGAGCTTGGTGGCCTTCGGGCCGGTTCCTTCGAGACGCCAGTGGTAGATCGTCTCTTTGGACAGTTGCAAGTACTGCGCCAGTTCGTCGACGCTCAGATAGTCCCCGAGCTCGTCGACGAACCGGGCCGCCGGAACGGTGTGATCGGTTGATGTGGTCATACTCCTCGGGAGTGCGCATCACGCCGAAATGCTTGCTGTCCGGGGACTTCACATGTGGAATCCTGTGGAAGCCTGTCCCCCGAATCGAAAAGGCCCCAAAAAGGCCCCAACGACCCTCTTCTCGCCCTGTTCAACGAGAAAACCCCTGACAAATCTTGCGATTCGTCAGGGGTTCTTGGTGGATCTGAGGGGACTCGAACCCCTGACCCCCTGCATGCCATGCAGGTGCGCTACCAGCTGCGCCACAGACCCGTTCGGGATGAACCCGTTTCGGTGCTTCCCGCTCTCGCGGGCAACGAGACGAGCTTACACCAGGCGATGCCGCCGTGCGAAATCGAGCGGTGCACCCCGGGCGATTCGCGCCGCGATCAGGATTTCGCCGTGAGCAGCGGCTCGACGGGAAGCGCCGGGCAGTCGTTCCAGAGGCGTTCGAGACCGTAGTACATGCGCTCCTCGCGGTGGAACACGTGCACGACGAGGTCACCGAAGTCGAGCAGCACCCAACGGCCCGCGTCGTGCCCCTCGCGGCGACTGGCACGGCCGAGGACCTCTTCGATGGCGTCGGCGATCGCCACCACGTTGCGCTCGGAGTTGCCGGTGACGAGCAGGAACACGTCGGCGAACGGGAGCGGCCCCGAGACATCCAATGCGACCAGATCTTCGCCGCCCTTCGCGTCGGCCGCGCGCACCGCACGGGCCAGGGAGTCGAGGGCTTCAGAGGATGCGGTCATTCGCTCACTTCCGGGTAGACGGTCGGCGTTGGCGCCGGGGATCAGAACAGGCCCGACATGGCGCCGATGACGAGGGTGCCGACGACGCCGAGTGCGAGTACTCCGGCGGTCACTGCGAGCACGAGGGGCACGTTCATGCCCTCCTTCTTCGGCGGGGCCATCATCGTGCGCGCCGCGCCTTGCGTGCTGATGGCGCTCGTCGCGGCCACCGGCGCGACGCCGGTGCCGACCTCCTCGATGCTGTCGAACAGCCGGTCGACGTCGGACGAGTCGATCTGGCTCGGGTGCACGCCGGTCGCGCCGTAGCTGCGGGGAAGGTCGATCGAGCCGGTCGCCATGACCTCGCCGGTCTGCGCGAGCGTGTCGCCGAAGGCGCCCTGGTCGGGCAGGGACGGCAGGATGAGCGCGTTCGTCGTCGTGGGCACGCCGTGACTCAGCGAACCGCGCGAAAGGAGCTGGTCGAACGGGCCGGACGGCTGGTCGTCTGGCACGTTGAGCTGCGAGGTCCAGTGGGCCGGTGCTGCCGGCGCAGCGGGCTGGGCGGCAGGCAGCTGCGTCGGGGCCGGCTGCGGCCGCGGCGCGGCGGATGCGGGAGCGGCGAACGGCTGCCCGGTCTGCGGGTTCACGATCTGGGGTGCGGCCGACGCGACCGGCGCTGCGGCAGCAGGCGGCGCGGCGTCGTCGAACTCGTCGTCGAAGTCGTCGAGCGCGGTGCCCTCGAGCATCGCGCGGAGCTCGCGTCGCGTCAGGGTGCGCTCGGGCGTCTGCCCGGGGGCGGGCACGGCCGCCTGGGCGGGCTCGGCCGGCACGGGAATCGCCGGCGCCGGAACCGCTGGCATCGGCGCCGCCTGCTGCTGCGCAGGAGCCTGCGGCTGGGGCGGTACGGCGGGCTGCGCCGGAACGGGAGCGCTCGGACGCGGCGCGAACGGGCTCTGCTGCGGCAGTTGCGTCGGGGTCGGCGCCTGCGGGGCGGCGATGACCGCATCGAATCCGCCCGCCGGACGAGGCGGGGCGTAGCTCGGGCTCGGCGCGGCCTGGGCGGCGGCGGCCACGGGGGCCGCGAACTGAGGATTCACCGGCTGCGGTGCGGATGCCGGTGCGACCGCCGGCTGCGGTGCGGGAATCGGCGCCTGGGGTGCAGCGGGGGGCGGCTGCGGTGCGGCGAACGGCTGTGCAGGAGCGTCGGGGGTCGTCGAAGCTGCCTGCTGTTCGCGCAGGCGCTCTCGTTCCCGCAACTCACGGCGCGTGAGCGGCGGTTCGTTCGACGACGTCATTCGACACTCCGGTAGAGATGGTGCTTGGAGATGTACTGGACGACCCCATCGGGGACCAAGTACCACACCGGGAAACCCCGGCGCACCCTGCTCCGGCAATCGGTCGACGAAATCGCCAGAGCCGGAACTTCAAGCAAGCTTACGTCTTGCTCCGGCAAACCCGAAACGCTCAGGACATGTCCCGGGCGACTCACAGCAACGAAGTGGGCCAGCTCCCAGAGCTCGTCGACGTCCTTCCACGAGAGGATCTGGGCGATGGCATCGGCGCCGGTGATGAAGAACAGGTCGGCGTCGGGTCGCTCGCGACGGATGTCGCGGAGGGTGTCGATCGTGAACGTCGCCTTCTGCCGGTCGATGTCGACCCGGCTCACCGTGAAGCGGGGGTTCGACGCGGTGGCGATGACGGTCATGAGGTAGCGGTGCTCCGCCGGGGTCACGACCGTCTTGTAGCTCGGCTGGCCGGTCGGCACGAAGATCACCTCGTCGAGGTCGTGCGACTGCGCGACCTCGCTCGCGGCCACGAGGTGGCCGTGGTGGATCGGATCGAACGTGCCGCCCATGATCCCGACGCGGGATCGGCGGCCCGGCACCGTCACCGGGCGACCACTCGCCTCAGTGACCGTGCCCGTGCGCGTCGCCCGAGTGACGGGCGGCGTACGCCTCGGCCTTGGCGCGATGGCGGTTGGCGACGTCGCGGTACGACGCGGCGACGAACCCGAGGATGGCGAAGATGATGAGGGCGATGAGCCCGTACACCCAGGACTCGACCGGCAGCTCTCGCGCGTGCACCGTCTCGGTGAGCACCGTTCCGGTCAACGCTGCGGTGGTGAGGCTCATTCGGCCGTTCCTTTCGAATCCTGCGGGTAACGCTCCCGCCAGTCTAGCGAGGTCGAGCGGTGCGGCGCGCTCAGGCGCGCACGTGGCCTGCGCCGCGCACGATCCACTTCGTGCTCGTGAGCTGCGGCAGGCCCATCGGGCCGCGTGCGTGGAGCTTCTGCGTCGAGATGCCGACCTCGGCGCCGAAGCCGAACTCCGCGCCGTCGGTGAAGCGCGTGGAGGCGTTCACCATCACGGCCGCGGCGTCGACCTCGTTGAGGAAGCGCTCGGCGTTGCCGAGGTCGTTCGTCACGATGGCCTCGGTGTGCTTCGTCGAGTACCGGCGGATGTGGGCGAGTGCGTCGTCGAGGGAGTCGACGACACCGACCGAGAGGTCGAGACTCATGTGCTCGGTCGCCCAGTCGTCGTCGGTCACCGGCACCGTCTCGGGCCGGATCGCCCGCACGCGTTCGTCGGCGTGCACGGTCACCCCGGATGCCTCGAGGCGGTCGATGACGGCGGGCAGGAGCCGCTCGGCGGCGTCGCGGTGGACGAGCAGGGTCTCGAGCGCGTTGCAGACGCTCGGCCGCTGCACCTTCGCGTTGTGCACGAGCTCGACGGCCCACGACTCGGGCGCGCTCTCGTCGAGGAACATGTGCACGACACCCGCGCCCGTCTCGATGACGGGCACGCGCGCCTCGTCGACGACGGCGCGGATGAGCCCGGCGCTCCCCCGCGGGATCAGCACGTCGACGTATTCGCGTGCCTGCATGAGGTGCCGTGCGCCGACGCGCCCGAAGTCGTCGACCGTCTGCACGGCGTCGCCCGGGAGGCCGGTGCGCTCGAGCGCGGCGCGCAGCACCTCGACGAGCACCGCGTTCGTCTGCTCGGCCGCGCTGCCGCCGCGCAGAACGACGGCGTTGCCGCTCTTGAGCGCGAGCACCGCGATGTCGATCGTCACGTTCGGCCTGGCCTCGTAGATCGCGCCGACGACGCCGAGGGGTACCCGCACCTGGTCGATGCGCACGCCGCTCGGCAGCGATCGGCCGCTGACCGTCTCGCCGATCGGATCGGTCAGTGCGATCACCTCGAGCACCGCGTCGGCGAGGGCGTTCACCCGGCGAACGTCGAGGGCGAGCCGGTCGAGCAGGCCCGTCGAGAGGCCCTCCTCGCGACCGGCCGCGAGGTCGAGGGCGTTGGCCGCGACGATGTCGGCGGCGCGCTCGCGCAGGATCCCGGCGACCTCGGCGAGGGCGGCGTCCTTCTCGGCAGTCGAGGCCCGGGCGAGCCGAAGCGAAGCGGTCTTCGCGGCGGCGAGCCGCTCGTCGAGCACGTCGGGATCGAGGTCGGGATTCGCCATGGTCCCAGCCTAGGCGAGGCGAGGCGAGCGGGGCGTCGTATGACCGGGCCGCATGCGGACGGTCAGCGGGCTGGTTCGAACCACGTGCCGACGTCGGCGCCCGAGAGCGCCTCGGCGACGAGCGGGGTCGCCGTGATGAGCACGGCAGCACCCGCCTCGGCTGCGACGCGCGCGGCCGAGACCTTCGTCTCGGCGCCGCCGGTGCCGACGCCCGCGCGGCCGATCGAGCCGATCTCGACGCCCTCGAGTCCGTCGCCGAACGCGACCCGGTCGATGCGCTCCGCACCCGGCAGGTGCGGCGGCTTCGTGTACAGGGCGTCGACATCGGAGAGGAGCACGAGCAGGTCGGCACCGATCAGCTCGGCCACGAGCGCGGCGAGCCGGTCGTTGTCGCCGAACCGGATCTCGTGCGTGGCGACGGTGTCGTTCTCATTCACGATCGGCATGATGCGCAGTGCCAGCAGCCGATCGATCGCCCGCTGGGCATTCACGCGCGGCGTGTCGTTCTCGAGGTCGCCCGCGGTGAGCAGCACCTGACCCGCCACGATGTCGTAGCGGTCGAGCGCGTCCTGATAGCGCACCATGAGCAGGTTCTGGCCGACGGAGGCCGCCGCCTGCTGGGTCGCGAGGTCGTTCGGTCGCGAGTCGAGTCGCAGGTAGGGCATGCCGGTCGCGATCGCGCCCGACGACACGAGCACGACCTCGGTCCCTCGGGCGTGCGCCGCGGCGAGCGCCTCCACGAGGGGGGCGATCTGCCCGGTGTTCTCGCCGCTGATCGACGACGAGCCGACCTTCACGACGACCCGACGCGCGGTCGGGATGTCTGCATGGGAACGGAGGGTCATCGATCGCCCCCGTCGGGGCCGACCTCGCCGTCGCCCTCGTCGCCCCAGATGCCGGCTTCGCGTTCGCGTTCGAGCTCGGCGCGGGCCTCGGCCTTCGCGTCCATGCGCTCGTGGTAGTCGCTCTTGCGCTCGGCGCGCGTCGCACGACGGCTCTCGTCGAGTCGCACGTCGGTGCCGCGCGGCGAGGTGATGAGTTCGGCGGTCGAGGTGAGCG
Source organism: Agromyces sp. NPDC127015 (assembly GCF_042725165.1). Classification (NCBI taxonomy): domain Bacteria; kingdom Bacillati; phylum Actinomycetota; class Actinomycetes; order Micrococcales; family Microbacteriaceae; genus Agromyces; species Agromyces sp. NPDC127015. The sequence goes on from NZ_JBHXDI010000001.1 coordinate 997,527, forward strand.
TCGGCTCCCAGTCGAAGACGACGCCCTGGCCCTTTCCGATGACGACGGTCGAACCGGCCACGGCGCCGGCGCGCACGAGCTCGTCCTCGACGCCCAGCTTCGCAAGCCGGTCGGCGAGGAAGCCCACGGCCTCGTCGTTCGCGAAGTCGGTCTGCTGCACCCAGCGCTCGGGCTTCTTGCCGAGGATCCGGTAGATGGTGCCGTAGCAGCCGCCCTCGGCGCGAACCGTGAATCCGACCTCGTCGACCGCCCTGGGACGCATGACGATGCGCTCGGGCTCGGGTGCGGCCGCGGCCTCGGCACGGGCGCGGTCCACGAGCTCGCCGAGGGCGAACCCGAGCTGGCGGAGCCCCTCGTGACTCACCGTCGAGATCTCGAACACCCGGTAACCCCGCGTCTCGAGTTCGGGCCGCACGAAGTCGGCCAGCTCGCGGGCCTCGGGCACGTCGACCTTGTTGAGGGCGACGAGCTGCGGCCGCTCGAGCAGCGGGATCTGGCCCTCGGGCACCGGGTACGCGGCGAGCTCGGCGAGGATCACGTCGAGGTCGCTGATCGGGTCGCGACCCGGCTCGAGGGTCGCGCAGTCGATCACGTGCAGGAGCGCCGCGCACCGCTCGACATGCCGCAGGAACTCGAGCCCGAGTCCCTTGCCCTCGCTCGCGCCCTCGATGAGCCCGGGCACGTCGGCGACGGTGAAGCGGTGATCGCCCGCCTGCACGACCCCGAGGTTCGGATGCAGCGTCGTGAACGGGTAGTCGGCGATCTTCGGACGAGCGGCCGAGAGGGCTGCGATGAGGCTCGACTTGCCGGCGCTCGGGAAGCCGACGAGGGCGACGTCGGCGATGGTCTTCAGCTCGAGGCGGATCTCGTGCTCGTCGCCGTCCGTGCCGAGCAGGGCGAAGCCGGGTGCCTTGCGCTTCGTGCTCGCGAGTGCCGCGTTGCCCAGGCCGCCGAGGCCGCCCGCTGCCGCGACGAAGCGGAGCCCGGGCTCGGCGAGGTCGGCGAGTTCGTTGCCCTCCTCGTCCTTCACCACGGTGCCGACGGGCACCGGCAGCTCGAGGTCCTCGCCGGCGGCACCCGATCGGTTGTCGCCCTGGCCGGGCTGCCCGTTCGCCGACGAGCGGTGCGGACGACCGTGGTACGCGAGCAGCGTCGTCACCTGCGGGTCGGCGACGAGCACGATGTCGCCGCCGTGCCCGCCGTTGCCACCATCGGGGCCGGCGAGCGGCTTGAACTTCTCACGGCGTACCGAGACGCAGCCGTTACCGCCATGTCCGGCGCGCAGATACAGCGTCACCTCGTCGACGAAGCTGACCATGCCGAACCCCTCCTGAGCGTTGAACCGGGTGATGAAACGCGTGAGGGCGAGCCGAAGCCCGCCCTCACGAAGACCGTCGTCGGTCGGCTATTCGCCGACCGCCACGATGTTGACGACCTTGCGGCCGCCCTTGTTGCCGAACTGCACCGCGCCGGCCTCGAGCGCGAACAGGGTGTCGTCGCCACCGCGACCGACGCCCGCACCCGGGTGGAAGTGGGTGCCGCGCTGGCGGACGATGATCTCGCCGGCGCCGACGACCTGGCCGCCGAAGCGCTTCACGCCGAGGCGCTGCGCGTTCGAGTCACGACCGTTGCGAGTGGAGCTCGCTCCCTTTTTGTGTGCCATGTCTGATTCTCCTTGGACGCCGCGGCGGTTACTTGATGCCGGTGACCTTGACGCGCGTGAGCTCCTGGCGGTGGCCCTGGCGCTTCTTGTAGCCGGTCTTGTTCTTGAACTTCTGGATCACGATCTTCGGGCCGCGGAGGTCGCCCAGGACCTCGGCCGTGACGGTGACCTTCGCGAGCGACTTGGCGTCGGAGGTGATCTTGTCACCGTCGACGAGGAGCACCGGGGTGAGCTGGACGTTGCCGTCCTTGTCAGCCTTGATGCGGTCCATCGTCACGATGGTGCCGACTTCGACCTTCTCCTGCCGACCGCCGGCGCGCACTACTGCGTAAACCACTACTCGTACCTATCTCTGGGGGGCCTCTCGGCCCCGTCTGCCTGAAGGGATTGTCACTGCGCGGTCGCCCCAGCGGGAAGAAGGGTGGTGACTGCGAGAAAACACTGTGCGGGTTGTCCTGCGTGCAGAATGACCTGCTTGCGGAGTGAACCGCGAAGTGGCGCGCACTGGGATAAGCAGCGGCACCAACGGTCGAGTTTACCGGATGACCCGGAGGGGGTCAAACGCGCGCCGACGGCGCGTCGCGCGGCGTTGCGCGTAGCATCCCCTCATGACCGTCCTCATCGACACGCCGCTCTGGCCGAAGCACGGCACGGTATGGGCGCACCTCGTGAGCGACGAGTCGATCGAGGAGCTGCAGGCGTTCGCCCGCCGGGTCGACCTGCCGCCGCGTGCGTTCGACCTCGACCACTACGACGTGCCCGTCGAGCGGTACGACGAGCTCGTGGCGGCCGGAGCCGAGCCGGTGAGCCCGCGCGAACTCGTACGTCGCCTGCGCGGGAGCGGCCTGCGGGTCACGCCGCGCGAGCGACGCGACCGCGCGGGCCGCACGTCATTCTGAGCCGTCGGATGCCTCGGCGTCGACGTCTCCGTCACGCCGGGTGATCACGGGGATCGAGCCGCCCGTGCTGAGCGCCGCGGTCGAGACCCGGCGGCTGCGCGCCCGGCCCTCCCCCGCCTTCTTGGGCGCGGGCAGCGCGTCGAGCACCGAGTCGAGGAGCACCTCGGCCTCGGCGGTCGGCACCGGGCGCTTGCGATCGGCGGCCGGAACGGGCAGGTCGATGATCGGGAGCACCGGCTCGGCCTCGTCGGTCGCCGGGGTCGTCGGCGCCGACTCGGCGACCGACGTCGTCGCGGCCTCCGTGTCGGGCCGACCGGCCTCCTGCGAGACGCGACGGTGGCGGCCGCGCCGACGACCGGTCGGGACGTCGGCGGCCGGCTGCGCCGTCGAGGGAGCCTCGGCGAGAACCTCCGCGACGGACTCCTCGTCCTTCGCGTCGGTGTGCGGAATCGTCGACGCCGCGATCTGGGCGAGCGCGTGCTTCGCGTCGTCGGTGATCGCATGCGTGCCGGCGTGCGGCGCTGTGGTCGTCGCAGCCGGCTGCGGCTGCGACTGGCCGCCCCCGCCCCGGTTGCGACGACGCTCGGGCTGCTGCGGAGCGCGGTGCTTCAGGATCGGCTCGTGGTGCACGATGATGCCGCGGCCGGCGCACACCTCGCACGGCTCGCTGAACGACTCGAGGAGTCCGAGGCCGAGCTTCTTCCGAGTCATCTGCACGAGCCCGAGCGAGGTGACCTCGGCGACCTGGTGCTTCGTGCGGTCGCGCGAGAGGCACTCCACGAGGCGTCGCAGCACGAGGTCGCGGTTCGACTCGAGCACCATGTCGATGAAGTCGACGACGATGATGCCGCCGATGTCGCGCAGGCGCAGCTGGCGGACGATCTCTTCAGCCGCCTCGAGGTTGTTCTTCGTGACCGTCTCTTCGAGGTTTCCACCCGAGCCGACGAACTTGCCGGTGTTGACGTCGACGACGGTCATCGCCTCGGTGCGGTCGATGATGAGCGAGCCGCCCGACGGCAGCCAGACCTTGCGGTCGAGCGCCTTCTCGATCTGCTCGCTGATGCGGAACTCGTCGAACGAATCGCGGTCGCCCGCGTACGCCTCGACGCGCTCGAGCAGGTCGGGTGCGACGGCGCGCAGGTACCGCTCGATCGTCTGGCGCGCGGCGTCGCCCTCGATGATGAGCTTCTGGAAGTCCTCGTTGAAGACATCGCGGACGATCTTGATGAGCAGGTCGGGCTCGGAGTGCAGGAGCGCGGGCGCCTGCACCTTCTCGAGCGTCTGCTGGATGTCGGCCCACTGGGCGATCAAGCGATTGACATCGAGGGTGAGCTGCTCTTCGGTGGCACCCTCGGCCGCGGTGCGCACGATGACGCCCTGGTTCTCGGGCAGCACCTCTTTCAGGATCTTCTTGAGGCGCGCGCGCTCGGTGTCGGGGAGCTTGCGGCTGATGCCGTTCATCGAGCCGTTCGGCACGTAGACGAGATAGCGGCCCGGCAGCGACACCTGGCTCGTCAGGCGGGCGCCCTTGTGGCCCACCGGGTCCTTCGTGACCTGGACGAGCACGCGGTCGCCGGGCTTGAGCGCGAGCTCGATGCGACGCGGCTGGTTCTTCTCGCCGTTCTCGGCGGCCGCCTCCCAGTCGACCTCGCCCGAGTAGAGCACGGCGTTGCGGCCTCGGCCGATGTCGACGAAGGCGGCCTCCATGCTGGGCAGCACGTTCTGCACCCGGCCGAGGTACACATTCCCGATGAGGGATGCGTCCTGGTTGCGGGCGACGTAGTGCTCGACGAGCACGCCGTCCTCCAGGACGCCGATCTGGATGCGGCCGCCCTTCTCGCGGACGACCATCGAGCGGTCGACCGACTCGCGGCGGGCGAGGAACTCGGCCTCGGTGATGACCGCGCGACGGCGGCCGGCGTCGCGGCCGTCGCGGCGACGCTGCTTCTTCGCCTCGAGCCGGGTGGAGCCCTTGACCTTCTGGGGCTCGGTGATGAGTTCGGGCTCGCGGGGCTTGCGCACCTTGACGACGGTGTTCGCGGGCTCGTCGCCGGTCGGCCGGCCCTCTTCGCCCGAACGGCGACGGGTACGACGGCGGACGCTCGAGCCGTCCTCCGTCTGCGGCTCGTCGCGTTCGGGCACCTCGAACACGGGCGGCGCGTGGAAGATGAGCGACGTCGTCGTGAGCGTCGCGGGGATCGGCGACGCTGCGGGCTCGGACGGGGACGCCTCGGCCGCGGGCTCCTCGACGACCGGTGCCGCGGCGTCGGTCGCCTCGAGGCCGGCCGTCTGCTCGGCCTCGGCGGGGACCGCGGACTCGGTCGACGCAACCGTGCTCGACGCCGCCTCGGTCGCGCCGTCGATGTCGGGGGCGGCCTCGGCCGTCACCTGCTCGGCGACCGGCTCCGTCGTGACCCGACGCGACCGCCGGGCGCCGAACAGGCCGCCTCGCCGCTTCGGGGCGCCACCGCGCGAATCGGGTTCGTTGCTGTTCTTCTCGTTGCCTTCCACCATCTCTGGTGCACTCCTACACCGGATGCCTCGGCCGCGCCGTGGATCCGTACTCCTCTGGAGCGGCCCCGCGCTTCGCGCAGTGCCGCTGAACCATCAATTCTGCGATCGGCGGTTGCCGTGATCGCCACGTCTTGCGGGTTTCTCCCGCCCACTCGGATGCATCGCACCCTCAAAGCCTTCATTGGCGCCGTGCCGGGCGCGGCCCGGACGACTCCCTCGATTATCGCATGCTCTGACAGCGACGTGGGGAATCGGCGTGCCATAATCCGAGCATGCCCGACACCCTCGAGCGCCGTCGGCCGCTCGCCCTCGCGATCTTCCTGCTCATCGCCGGCGCCCTCGGGCTGCTCGCCGCGTTCGAACTCTCGGTCGAGAAGGTGCTCACCCTCGAGGATCCGAGTCATGTACCGAACTGCAACGTGGGCGTGCTCGTGGGATGCAGCACGAACCTCGCGTCGTGGCAGGGCTCCGTGTTCGGCTTCCCCAACCCGTTCGTCGGGCTCATGGCGTGGCCGGTCGTCATCACGATCGCCGTCGCGATCCTCGCCGGCGCGACGTTCGCCCGCTGGTTCTGGGTGGGCTTCAACGTCGGCGTGGCCGGCGCGCTCGCGTTCGTCGGCTGGCTCATCTACCAGAGCATCTACGTGCTCGACGTGCTCTGCCCCTGGTGCATGCTCACGTGGGCGGTCACCATCCCGACCTTCTGGGCGGTCACGCTGTACAACCTGCGCGAAGGGCATATTCCGGGCTCGGCACGCGTTCGCCGGCTCGCCGGGGCGTGGCTGAAGTGGGTACCGCTCATCACGGTGGTCTGCTACGCCATCGTGATCGTGCTCGCTCAGGCTCAGATGAACGCGATCCCCCGCGTCATGATCGACCTGCAGAATCTCTGAGCATCCGGCCGGTCGAGGAGCGACGAAGGAGCGTATCGAGACCACGCGTGGCGGTCTCGATACGCGTGCTCCGGCGTCGCCCGCTCCTCGAACGACGAAACGTCAGGCGAACCAGAGCGCGAGCTCGCGCTCGGCCGACTCGGGCGAGTCGGAACCGTGCACGAGGTTCTGCTGCACCTTGAGCCCCCAGTCGCGGCCGAAGTCCCCGCGGATCGTGCCTGGCGCGGCGGTCGTCGGGTCGGTCGTACCCGCGAGCACGCGGAAGCCCTCGATGACCCGGTTGCCCGCGACGCGGATCGCGACGACCGGACCCGACTCCATGAACTCGACGAGCGGCTCGTAGAACGGCTTGCCCTCGTGCTCGGCGTAGTGCTTCGCGAGCAGTTCGCGGTCGGCCTGCACGAGACGGATGTCGACGAGCGAGTAGCCCTTCGCCTCGATGCGGCGCAGGATCTCGCCGGTCAGGTTGCGCGCGACGCCGTCGGGCTTCACGAGCACGAGGGTCTCTTCGATCGCAGTGGTCATTGCTGTTCCTTCCCCGGCGCGGTGAATTCCGCGCGCTGTCGGTCGATCCGACTCCCGGCGACCATGCAGTACCACCACATGCCGCCGAAGAGCGCCCCGACGACGAACATCGCCGGGTTGATGAAGCCCGAGGCGACGATGAGCACCTGCAGCACCCAGCCGAGCGTGTACGCCCAGTCGAAGCGGAGCAGTCCGATCGTCGCGATCAGGCCGAGAATGATGACGCCGCCCGCGACGAGGGCCACCCACGGCGGCAGGGCCGACTCGACGCCCAGTGCGGCATCGCCCTGTGCGAGGCCCCAGACGACGAGCGCGGCGAGGAAGACCACGATCGTCTCGAAGCCGAGCACGATCGCGGCGAGGCTCTGGCGGATCGAGCGCGGCGGCCGGGCGGGCGCGGCCGAGGCGTTGGGCTCGGAGCCCTCCACCTCGTCGAAGCCCTGCACGTCGTCGCCGCTCATGCGCTCCCCCACTCGTGGTCCTCGGCGTACGCCATCGCCTCGCCGACGAGCACGATCGAACCGGTGACGAGCACGGCGCGCTTCGGCCCGGCCGCCGCCCAGCCGCGGGCCTGCTCCAGCGCGTCCTCGAGCCGGTCGACGACGACCACCCGGTCGCCTGCGCGAGCGGCGACGATCGGGCCGAGCACGTCAGCCGGCAGCGCCCGCTCCGAATCGGGTGAGGTCACGATGAACGGCCCCGAGATCGCGGCGAGTTCACCGGCGATCCCGGCGGCGTCCTTGTCGTCGACGACACCGAACACGACCGCGATCTCGTCGAAGTCGAAGACCTCGTCGAGGGCGGTGACGAGCGAGCGGGCGCCGTGCGGGTTGTGCGCGGCATCCACGATGATCGTGGGCTCGGTGCCGACGACCTGCAGGCGCCCGGGCGAGGTCGCCTCGCCGAGGCCTCGCTCGACGACCTCGTCGGCGAGCCGCATCGAACCGCCGCCGATGAAAGCCTCGACCGCGGCGACCGCGACGGCCGCGTTCTCGGCCTGGTGGGCTCCGAACATGGGCAGCACCACATCGCGGTACTCCCCCGCGAGCCCGCGGATCGACACGAGCTGGCCGCCGATCGCGACCGCGGTCGAGAGCACCGCGAAGGCGTCGTCCTCGACCGCGAGGGTCGACTCGGTGAGCTCGGCGGCGTCCTCGAGCACGCGCAGCGCCTCGTCGGACTGTCGCGCGGTCACGACCGACGCGGCAGGCTTGATGATGCCCGACTTGGTGCGCGCGATCGCCTCGACGGTCGAGCCGAGCCGTGCCTGGTGGTCGAGCGCGATCGGGGTGAAGACCGCGACCTGGCCGTCGGCGACGTTCGTGGAGTCCCACTCGCCGCCCATGCCCACCTCGAGCACCACGACGTCGACGGGCGCGTCGGCGAAGCATGCGAACGCGAGCACCGTGAGCGCCTCGAAGTAGGTGAGCGGCTGCTCCCCCGCCTGTTCGAGCTCCGCGTCGACGATCGCGATGAACGGGAGGATCTCCTCCCAGTTGCGGGCGACCGCCTCGTCGGTGATCGACTCGCCGTCGATGCGGATGCGCTCGGTGAACCGCACGAGGTGCGGGCTCGTGAGCAGGCCCGTGCGCAGGCCGGATGCGCGCAGCAGGCTCTCGATCATGCGACTCGTCGACGTCTTGCCGTTGGTCCCGGTGATGTGGATCACGGGCGCCGACCGGTGCGGGTCGCCGAGCAGCTCGACGGTGCGCCGGGTGGGCTCGAGCCGGGGGCGCGGTGCGCCCTCGCCGACGCGCGCGATGAGCGACGCGTACACCGCGTCGGCGGCGTCGCGCGCCTCGAGGTCGTCGGGGCCGGTCATGCGGGCTCCAATCCGATGGTCAGTCGCGAGTCGTCGCCGACGGCCTTGGCCTCGCCGTCGAGGTCGGCCGAGGCGAGCACCTCGAGCGAGGTCGCGAGGGTCTCGCCCGCGATGAGCTCGCGGTGGGTCTCGGCGGCGCGCGCGCCGACGGGGTCGAGCGTGAGGGTGAGGGCGATCCGGTCGCCGACCTCGAGGCCGGCGGCCTTGCGGGCCTCCTGCACGGCTCGCACGACGTCGCGCGCGAGGCCCTCGGCCTCGAGCTCGGGCGTCGTGGTGGTGTCGAGGATCACGAAGCCCCCGTCGGCGAGCAGGCCGAGGGCGCGCTCGCCGTCGCCCGATCCGGCTTCGAGCACGAGGTCGTACTCGTGCGGCTCGAGGGCGATGCCGGCTGCGACGACGGTCTCGCCGTCGAGCGACCAGTCGCCCGAGCGCGCGGCCTGGATCGCCTGCTGCACCTGCTTGCCGAGGCGGGGACCCGCGGCGCGTGCGTTCACCGTGAGGCGCTTGGTCACGCCGTACGTCTCGGCACTCCGTTCGTCGAGCTGCACCAGGTCGACGTTCTTCACGTTGAGCTCGTCGCGCAGGATGGCCTCGAACGGCGAGAGGGCCGAGGCATCCGCACCGACGACCGTGAGCCGGGCGAGCGGAAGCCGCACCCGGCGCCCGGCCTGCTTGCGCAGCGCGAGCGAGGTGGAGCTGATCTCGCGCACCGCGTCCATCGCGGCGACGAGCGCCGGGTCGGCCGGGAACTCGCTCGCCTCTGGCCAGTCGGTCAGGTGCACGCTGCGTCCGCCGGTGAGGCCGCGCCAGATCTTCTCGCTCACGAGCGGCAGCAACGGCGCTGCGAGGCGCGTGAGCGTCTCGAGCACGGTGTGGAGGGTGTCGAACGCCTCACGGCCCGAGCCGTCGTCGGCCACGCCCTGCCAGAACCGGTCGCGCGAGCGGCGCACGTACCAGTTCGTGAGCACGTCGCCGAAGTCGCGCAGCTTCTGCGCGGCGAGCGGCGAGTCGAAGTCGTCGAGGTCGGCCGTGACCGCTTCGACGAGGTCGCGCAGCTTCGCGAGCAGGTACCGGTCGAGCACGTCGGTGGACGTCGTCGATCGGGATGCCTCGTACCCGCCGTCCTTCGCCGTGTTGGCGTAGAGCGAGAAGAAGTACCAGGTGCTCCAGAGCGGCAGCATCAGCTGGCGGACGCCCTCGCGGATGCCCTCCTCGGTGACGATGAGGTTGCCGCCGCGCAGCACCGAGCTCGACATGAGGAACCAGCGCATGGCGTCGGAGCCGTCGCGATCGAACACCTCCGAGACGTCGGGGTAGTTGCGCAGCGACTTCGACATCTTCTGCCCGTCGCTGCCGAGCACGATGCCGTGGCTCACGACGTTCGAGAACGCCCGGCGGTCGAAGAGCGCGGTCGAGAGCACGTGCATGACGTAGAACCAGCCGCGCGTCTGCCCGATGTACTCGACGATGAAGTCGGCCGGGTTGTGCGTGTCGAACCACTCCCGGTTCTCGAACGGGTAGTGCACCTGCGCGAACGGCATCGAGCCCGAGTCGAACCAGACGTCGAAGATGTCGGTGATGCGTCGCATCGTCGACCGCCCGGTCGGGTCGTCGGGGTTCGGCCGGGTGAGCTCGTCGATATAGGGACGGTGCAGGTCGGGCTTGCCGTCGGGACCGACCGGAAGCCGCCCGAAGTCGCGCTCGAGCTCTTCGAGCGAGCCGTAGACGTCGATGCGCGGGTGCTCGGGGTCGTCGCTCTTCCACACCGGGATCGGTGAGCCCCAGTAGCGGTTGCGGCTGATCGACCAGTCGCGAGCGCCCGCGACCCACTTGCCGAACTGGCCGTCCTTCACGTTGTCGGGAACCCAGTTGATGTCCTGGTTGAGCTCGCCCATGCGGCCCTTGAACTCGGGCACCTTGATGAACCAGCTCGAGACGGCCTTGTAGATGAGCGGGTTGCGGCACCGCCAGCAGTGCGGGTACGAGTGTTCGTAGCTCGCCTGGCGGAGCAGACGCCCCTCGGCCTTCAGGAGCTGCGTGAGCGGCTTGTTCGCGTCGCTCCAGAGCATCCCGGCGACGTCGGTGACGGCGGGCAGGAACTTGCCGCCCTCGTCGAGCGAGATGACGACCGGGATGCCTGCGGTTTCGCCGATCTTCTGGTCCTCCTCACCGTAGGCAGGTGCCTGGTGCACGATGCCCGTGCCGTCTTCCGTCGTGACGTAGTCGGCGACGAGGATGCGCCAGGCATTCTGCAGCCCGTACGCCTCGACGTCGGCGTAGTAGTCGAAGAGGCGGTCGTACGTGACGCCATCGAGGTCGGCGCCGCGCACCGTGCGCGAAACGGCCGCACGGGCGTCGTCGGCGGAATCGTAGCCGAGCTCCTTCGCGTAGCCGCCGACGAGGTCGACGGCGAGCAGGTACTCGCCGCCGAGCACCTCGGGGGCCTCGGTTCCCTCGGCCTGCTCGCGGAGAACGGTCGCGTCGGGCGTGCCGTTGGGGCCGGCGGGCACGACCGCGTACTCGATGTCGGGCCCGACGGCGAGCGCGAAGTTCGTCGGCAGCGTCCAGGGCGTGGTCGTCCACGCGAGCGCCCGGACCGCGGTGAGCCCGAGCGACTCGGCCTTCGCGCCGGTGAGCGGGAAGGTGACCGTCACCGTCTGGTCCTGGCGCATCTTGTAGACGTCGTCGTCCATGCGCAGCTCGTGATTCGACAGCGGGGTCTGGTCGCGCCAGCAGTAGGGCAGCACCCGGTATCCCTCGTACGCGAGACCCTTGTCGTAGAGGGTCTTGAACGCCCAGATCACGCTCTCCATGAACGTGACATCGAGGGTCTTGTAGTCGTGCTCGAAGTCGACCCAGCGGGCCTGGCGGGTGACGTACTCCTCCCACTCCTTCGTGTAGCGCAGCACCGACTCGCGGGCCGCGCGGTTGAACGCCGCGATGCCCATCTCCTCGATCTCGCTCTTGTCGGTGATGCCGAGCTGGCGCTCCGCCTCGAGCTCGGCGGGCAGGCCGTGCGTGTCCCAGCCGAAGCGGCGGTGCACCTGGTGGCCGCGCATCGTCTGGAAGCGCGGGAAGAGGTCCTTCGCGTAGCCGGTCAGGAGGTGGCCGTAGTGCGGCAGGCCGTTCGCGAACGGGGGGCCGTCGTAGAAGACCCACTCGGGGGCGCCTTCGCGCTGGGCGATGGAGGCCTGGAAGGTGCCGTCGGCCTTCCAGAATGCGAGCACCTCGCGCTCGACGGCGGGGAAGTCGGGTGAGGGGGCGACACCGTGGTCGTCTGGGGTGCGGGGGTACACGCTCGCTCCTTGTGGGACGGATGCTTCACGAGGACGCCGGCCGCTCGATCGAGCCGCCACCGCGGTACCACCTCGTTTGCGAATCGGCCCTTCGACAGGCTCGGGCACCGATTCACCCCTCATTGCCGGCTGTGACGGGCCGCCCCGTTCGGTTCTACTGACGCTCGACGCTCGCTTCGACAGGCTCAGCGAACGACGACCGCGTTCTTCCGAAGACTCCCCGGTGATGGCCGGATCGACGTCGTTGGCCTCAAGAATACCGTGTCGACGGCGGGCCCGCGGGACGCATCGGGCGCACGACGCCGATCTGCGGGGCCGAGCGGTAGGCCGCGCGGACGAGTTCGAGCAGCGCCGCCTCGGGCAGCCCGTGCTCGCGGGCCTCCTCGACGAGGTCGTGCACGGCGCCCGCGAGCGCCGCGTGCCCGCCGATGCGCACCGCGACGACCGCGCCCCGTCCGCGGTGCACCTCGATGAGCTGCTCGTCGCGGAGCCGGTGGTAGGCGCGCAGCACCGTGTGCACGTTGAGCCCGAGCTCCGACGCGAGCGTGCGCGCCGCCGGCAGACGCTCGCCGCCGGTGAGCCGACCGTCGATGATCGACGACCTGAGCGCGGACGCGAGCTGATCGGCCAGTGGGGTCGGTGATGCGGCGTCGAGTCTGATCAGCACCGATACATCCTAATTGTTCTACTGCAATGCGAACAAGTTGCTTGTCGTGGCCGAAACGCGGTGTCAGGATGGCCCAGGGCCGGCGTCGTCCCGCTCACATCCCATCTCCCCTTCGAGGACTCGATGCACGCTGCACTCCACCCCCTCCGCCGCCCCCGCACATTCGGCCTGGCCGTCGCGGCACTCGTCGGCGCCGTCGCGCTCGCCGGCTGCCAGGCGGCCGAACCCGACGCCTCCGACGAGCCGGTCGCCGGCGGCACGCTGCGGTACGCCTCCGGCGACGCCGAACCGACGTGCCTCGACCCGCACGTCGGCGGCAACTACCCGCAGGCCCTCGTCGCGACCCAGTTCCTCGAGTCGCTCGTCTCGCTCGACGAGTCGGGCGAGATCATCCCCTGGCTCGCCGAGTCGTGGCAGGCCTCCGACGACGGGCTGACCTGGGAGTTCACGCTCCGCGACGACGTGGAGTTCACCGACGGCACGCCGTTCGACGCCGAAGCCGTGAAGGCGAACGTCGAGCACCTGAAGGACCCGGCGACCCAGTCGTCGACCGGCTACCTCGCGCTCGGCAAGGTCGACCGGGTCGAGGTCGTCTCCCCCGAGGTCGCCCGATTCGTGCTGACGGCGCCCGACAGCGCCCTGCTCGAATCGCTCTCGCAGCCCTGGCTCGCGATCGAGTCGCCGGCCGGCCTCGCCCGGGGCATGGAGGCGAACTGCCAAGCGCCCATCGGCACCGGCCCGTTCGTGGTCGACGGCTGGGAGAAGCAGGAGCGCATCTCGCTCGTGCGCAACGACGACTACGTCTCGCCTCCCGCCGACGCCCAGCACGACGGGGCCGCGTACCTCGAGGCGATCGACTGGCGGTTCATCCCCGACGCCGCCTCGCGCTACGCCGCGCTGCAGGCCGGCCAGGTCGACGTCATCGACAACCCGCAGCCCGACACGGCGGCGGCTGCGGAGAAGTCGGGCGACCCGACATGGATCGACGCGCCCCGCCCCGGCGCATCGAACCGCATCGAGCTCAACTCCGGCCAGGCGCCCTTCGACGACGAGCGGGTCCGCGAGGCGTTCATCGCCGCCGTCGACGTCAACGACGGCATCGACTCGCTCTACTTCGGCACCGCCGAGCGGTCGTACTCGCCGCTCTCCTCGGCGGAGGCGCTCGCCTATTCCGACCCCGACCTGTTCGAGACCGACCTCGACCGCGCGAACGCGCTGCTCGACGAGGCCGGCTGGGCCGAGCGCGACGACGACGGCACCCGCGTGAAGGACGGCGAGCGCCTCGTGGTCCGGTTCCCCGTGAGCACGAACCAGTCCGTGCCCGCGGAGCAGTCGCTCTTCGAGCAGGTGCAGGCGACGGCGAAGGAGGCCGGGTTCGACGTGCAGATCTCCCTGCTCGACCTGTCGAGCTGGTACGGGGCGCTCTTCGCCCACGAGTACGAGATCGTGAGCGCGCCGTACACGAAGGTCGGCCCCGACGTGCTGCGCATCCTGTACCACTCCGACAGCATCACGCCGGCGCCGAGCGGCTACTTCGCGAACCTCGCGCAGGTGAACGACCCCGAGATCGATGCCCTGCTGACGGACGCCGCGTCCACGAGCGACGCCGCCGAGCGGGCCGACCTGTACGAACGGGCCCAGGCGCTCATCCTCGGCGGGCACTACCTGCTGCCGCTCTACGACCAGCAGAACAGCTTCCTCGTGGCGAACTCGGTGCACGGAGCGCGTGCACTGCCGACCGTGTCGACGCCCACCTTCTATGACGCCTGGATCGCCGACTGACACGATGCCGGTCGACGGCGGGTCATCCCCGTCGTCGACCGGCCGCCGGGCCGCCCGCGGCAGCGGACCGGCCGTGCGCCACGTCGCGCTGCTCGTCGGCGGGGCGGTGTTCGTCATGTGGGCGGTCGCGACCCTCACCTTCTTCGCCATCCGCCTGATCCCGGGCGATCCGGCGCAGGCGATCCTCGGCGGGCCCGGTTCGCAGGCCTCGCAGGAGGCCCTCGACCAGGTGCGCCTCGACTACGGGCTCGACCAGCCGCTCCTGGCGCAGTACCTCGCGATGCTGGGCCGCCTCGTCACCGGCGACCTCGGAACCTCGTACGCGCTCAAGGTGCCGGTCGCCGAGCTTCTCGGTGCCCAGGTCGGCGGCACGATGCTGCTCGCCGTCTGCTCGCTCGCGCTCGCGTGGGTGCTCGCGCTGGCGCTGTCGCTCTGGTCGACCGGCCGGGGGCGCATCGCCACGGCCGTCGGACAGGGCATCGAGCTCTTCGCCGCGGCCTTGCCGCACTTCTTCCTCGCCGCCGTGCTCATCGCGGTCTTCAGCTCCGGACTCGGCTGGCTGCCCCCCGTCGCGACCGGCACGCCGGTCGGCCTGGTCCTCCCGGTCGTGACCCTCGCCGTGCCCCTCGCCGGCTTCCTCGCCCAGGTCATGCGCGAGAGCCTCCTCGACGCGATGCGGCAGCCGTTCGTCGTCTCGGCCCGCGCCCGCGGCGAGAGCGCGCTCGGCGTGCGGTTCCGGCACACGCTGCGCCACGCCGCACTGCCCGGCATCAGCCTGTCGGGCTGGGCGCTCGGATGGCTGCTCTCGGGCGCCGTCGTCGTGGAGACGATCTTCGCGATGCCCGGGCTCGGCCGAACCCTCCTGCAGGCGGTGACGCTCCGCGACATCCCGGTCGTGACCGGCGTCGTACTGCTCGTCGCGCTCGTCTACGTCGTCATGACCGTCGTGACGGATCTCGCGATGCGCGTCGCGGATCCGCGCCTCGCCGGGGAGGCGCGATGAGCGATCTCGAACTCCAGCAGGCGACCGTCGATGCTGCTGCGGCCGAGGCCCGACCCACCGGGCGCCCGCGAGTCGGCACGATCATCGCGGGGGCGTTCGTCGCCTTCCTGCTGGTGGCCACGTGCTTCCCGTGGCTGCTCGAGACGTACGATCCGAACGCGATCGCGCCGGCCGACGCGTTCAAGCCGCCGTCGGCAGCGCACTGGTTCGGAACCGACGAATCTGGACGCGACCTCTACAGCCGCGTGATCGCGGGTACGGCGACCTCGCTCGCGATCGGCGTCGCCGCAACTGCGATCGGGCTCGCGCTGGGGCTCGTGCTGGGCGTCGCGGCGAGCTTCGGCGGCCGTGCCGTCGACTTCGGGGTCGGTCGGCTCGTCGAGGTGCTGTTCGCGTTCCCCGGCCTGCTCCTCGCCCTCCTCGTCATCGTCGTCGCCGGGCCGGGGCCCGTCACCGCCACGATCGCCGTCGGCCTGTCGACGGCGCCCGGGTACGCACGGATCATCCGCGGTCAGCTGATCTCGATCCGCTCCGCGCCGTACGTCGAGGCGGCCACGGTGCTCGGACGCACCAGGCCCCGCATCCTCGGTGCGCACATCCTGCCCAATGCCCTCCTCCCGCTCGTCGTCCTCGCGACGCTCGGCATCGGGCAGGCGATCGTCTGGGCCGCGGCGCTCAGCTACCTCGGACTCGGCGCCGAACCGCCGGCCGCCGAATGGGGCGCGATGCTCTCGGCCGGCCGCACCTACCTCGCCACCGCGTGGTGGATGACCGTGTTCCCCGGCCTCATGATCGTCGGCACGACGATCGCGACGACGGTGCTGGGCCGCGCGCTCGCCAGGCGGGAACGGGGCGTCCGATGAACACGACGACCCGCCGTCCCGTGCTCGAGCTCGACGGCCTCTCGGTCGACTTCGGCGACGCCCGCGTCGTCGACGGCGTCGGCCTCTCGATCGCGCCGGGCGAGTGCGTCGCCCTCGTCGGCGAGTCCGGTTCGGGAAAGTCGGTCACCGCCAGGAGCCTGCTCGGCATGGCCGGCGACGGCGCCCGCGTCCGCGCCGACGTCCTGCGCATCGACGGCCGCGACCTGCGCGGAGCGACCGAACGCGACTGGCGCACGGTGCGCGGCCGCACCGCGGGCCTCGTGCTGCAGGATGCGCTCGTCGCGCTCGACCCACTGCGCCCCGTCGGCCGCGAGGTCGAGGACGCCCTGCGCATCCACGACCGGATGCCTCGTGCCGAACGCCGCGCCCGGGCGGGCGAGGTCCTCGACGCCGTCGGCATGCCCGACCCGGCCACGGCCGCCCGCCGGCGCTCCGGTGAGCTCTCGGGCGGACTCCGCCAGCGCGCGCTCATCGCCTCGGCCCTGGCGCTCGACCCACCGCTGCTCATCGCGGACGAGCCGACGACGGCGCTCGACGCGACGGTGCAGGCGCGCGTGCTCGACCTGCTGGCTGCGATCCGCGATCGCGGCACCGGGCTGCTGCTCATCAGCCACGACCTGGCGGTGGTGTCGCGGCTCGCCGATCGCGTGCTCGTCATGCGCGAGGGGCGCGTGCTCGAGCAGGGCGCGACGGCCGCGGTGCTCGGTGCGCCGAGCGACCCGTACACGCGGCAGCTCATCGCCGCCGTGCCCGCCGACGTGCCGCGCGGTGTCGCGCTCAGCGGACCGGGCCCGAAGCCCGCATCCGATCCGACCGAGCCGAGAAGCTCGGCCGTGCCGACCGGTCCGACCAAGCCGGCACGCGGATCGTCGGTCGTCGGTGCCGCCCCGAGCGACGACCACCGCGGTGCGGCGCTGAGCGCCGCACCGCTCCTCGTCGTCGATCGCGTGGGCAAGTCGTTCACCCTTCCCGGCCGAGTGCGGTTCGCCGCCGTCGACGACGTGTCGCTCGTCGTCTCACGGGGCGAGACGGTCGGGCTCGTGGGCGAGTCCGGATCGGGCAAGACCACGCTGGCGCGCCTGGTGCTCGCGCTGACTTCGCCCGACACCGGCACGATCACCTTCGACGGCGAACCGTGGTCGGCCCTCGACGAGCGCGCACGACGACCACGGCGACGGCGGGTCGGGGCGATCTACCAGGACGCGCTGAGCTCGTTCGACCCCCGATGGACCGTCGGCCGCATCCTCGCCGACGCCGACGCGGAAGCGCCTTCCGATGCCGATCAGTACGGCGTCGCGGCATCCCCGACCGCCGACCGCACCGCCGTCCGCACCGGCCGAGCCCGACGCATCGCCGAGCTCCTCGACCGGGTCGGCCTCACCTCCGGTGTCGCCCATCGCGAGCCGCTCACGCTCTCAGGCGGCCAGCGGCAGCGCGTGGCGATCGCTCGCGCGATCGCGGCTCGCCCCGATCTGCTCGTCTGCGACGAGCCGGTCTCCGCACTCGACGTGACCATCCAGGCGCAGATCCTCGACCTGCTCGACGAGCTCCAACGCGAACAGGGGCTCGCGATGCTCTTCATCTCGCACGACCTCGGCGTCGTCGGCCACATGGCCGACCGCGTCGCCGTGATGCGGGCCGGCACCATCGTCGAACAGGGGCCGGCCGACCGGGTGCTCGTCGCGCCCGAGCATCCCTACACCGCGCGGCTGCTGGCCGACGCACCGCGCCTCGCGCACTGACCGCGCCGCGCCGCAACCCCGCCTCACGGGGCGTTCCCCGGTGCGCTCCGCTAGGCTTGAGCGTCACATTCAGGCACCTCATCACGGACTCGGTGCCGCAGATATCGAACCGGAGCATCATGACCGACACCTCGCGCATCCCCGACAAGCCCGCTCTCGAAGGCCTCGAATCGGTCTGGGGAGGCGCGTGGGAGCGTGAGGGCACCTACCGGTTCGACCGCGGATCGGCCACGCGCGAGTGCATCTACTCGATCGACACTCCCCCGCCGACGGCCTCGGGTTCGCTGCACATCGGCCACGTCTTCTCGTACACCCACACCGACGTCGTCGCCCGCTTCCAGCGCATGCGCGGCAAGCACGTGTTCTACCCGATGGGGTGGGACGACAACGGCCTGCCGACCGAGCGCCGCGTGCAGAACTACTACGGCGTGCGCTGCGACCCGACTCTCCCCTACGTCGAGGACTTCGTGCCGCCGTTCGAGGGCGGCGACGGCAAGTCGACGAAGGCCGCCGACCAGGTGCCGATCTCGCGCCGCAACTTCATCGAGCTCTGCGAGCGACTGACCGTCGAGGACGAGCAGCAGTTCGAGGCGCTCTGGCGCACGCTCGGCCTCTCGGTCGACTGGACCCAGACGTACCGCACCATCGCCGACGAGGCGCTGTTCACCTCGCAGCTCGCGTTCGTCCGCAACGTCGAGCGCGGCGAGGCCTACCAGGCGCTCGCGCCGACGCTGTGGGACGTGACCTTCCGCACCGCCGTCGCCCAGGCCGAGCTCGAAGACCGCGAGCAGCCTGGGCACTACCACCGGGTGTCGTTCCACCGCCCCGACGGCGGCATCGTCGAGATCGAGACGAGCCGGCCCGAGCTCATCCCCGCGTGCGTCGCGCTCGTGGCACATCCCGACGACGAGCGCTACCAGCCCCTCTTCGGCACGACGGTGACGACGCCGGTGTTCGGCGTCGAGGTGCCGGTCGTCGCGCACCACCTCGCCCAGAAGGACAAGGGCACCGGCATCGCCATGATCTGCACCTTCGGCGACGTGACCGACGTCGTCTGGTGGCGCGAGCTCGACCTGCCCAACCGCGCGATCATCGGATTCGACGGCCGGGTCATCGCCGAGGCGCCCGAGGCGATCACCTCCGAGGCGGGGCGCTCGGCTTACGCCGAGCTCGCCGGCAAGACCACGTTCAGCGCGAAGCAGGCGGTCGTGCAGCAGTTGCGCGACTCAGGCGACCTGCTCGCCGACCCGAAGTCGATCACCCATCCGGTGAAGTTCTTCGAGAAGGGCGACAAGCCGCTCGAGATCGTGTCGACGCGCCAGTGGTACATCAAGAACGGCGCGCGCGACGAGGCGCTGCGCGAGCGACTCCTCGCGCACGGCCGCGAGATGGACTGGCACCCCGACTTCATGCGCGTGCGCTACGACAACTGGGTCGGCGGCCTCTCGGGCGACTGGCTCGTTTCGCGCCAGCGCTTCTTCGGCGTGCCCATCCCCGTCTGGTACCCGCTCGACGCGCAGGGCGACCCCGTGTTCGACGAACCGATCGTCGCCACCCAGGACCTGCTGCCCGTCGACCCGTCGTCCGCACCCGCGCCCGGCTACGACGAGGCGCAGCGCGGAGCGCCCGGCGGCTTCATCGGCGAGCACGACGTGATGGACACGTGGGCGACCTCGTCGCTCACCCCGCAGCTCGCGGGCGGCTGGGAGCGCGATCCCGAGCTCTGGAGCCTCGTCTTCCCCTACTCGCTGCGCCCGCAGGGCCAGGACATCATCCGCACCTGGCTCTTCTCGACGACGCTGCGCGCCGAGCTCGAGCACGGGGTCGCGCCGTGGGCGAACGCGGCGATCTCGGGCTTCATCGTCGATCCCGACCGCAAGAAGATGTCGAAGTCGAAGGGCAACGTCGTGACGCCCGCCGGACTGCTCGAGCAGCACGGCTCCGACGCCGTGCGCTACTGGGCCGCGTCGAGCCGACTCGGCACCGACGCCGCGTTCGACCCGCAGAACCCGACCCAGGTGAAGATCGGGCGCCGGCTCGCGATCAAGGTCCTCAACGCCGCGAAGTTCATCCTCGGCTTCGAGGGCTCGGCGGACGCCCCGGTGACGGTGCCCGTCGACCGCAGCATGCTCGCCGAGCTCGCCACGGTCGTGGACCGCGCCACCCGCGCGCTCGAGTCGTACGACCACGCTCGTGCGCTCGAGGTCGCGGAGACCTTCTTCTGGACCTTCTGCGACGACTACCTCGAGCTCGTCAAGGAGCGCGCGTACGGCGAGCCCAGCCCCGAGCAGGCCTCGGCCGTCGCCGCGCTGAAGACGGCGCTCGGCGTGCTGCTGCGGCTCTTCGCCCCGGTCATCCCGTTCGCCACCGAGGAGGCGTGGAGCTGGTCGCACGACGGCTCGGTGCACCGGGCCGCCTGGCCGACCGCCGACGAGCTCTCGGCCCGCGGCGAGGCGAGCGGCGAGCTGCTCGAGCTCGCGAGCCTCGCGCTCACCGGTATCCGGCGCGCGAAGACCGACGTCAAGGCCTCGCAGAAGACGCCCGTCGCCCACGCGACGATCGCCGCGCCCGCCGCGACGACCGCGCTGCTCGAGCACGTGGCATCCGACCTGCGCGCGGTCGGGCGCATCGCCGAGCTCGCCTTCACCGAGGCCGACGAGTTCGACGTCCGCGACGTCGTCTTCGAGGCGCCGTCCGAATAGGGGAAACCATGACCAACGAGATCCGGATGGCCGGAGACGACGACTTCTTCGGCTGGCTGCCGCTCTTCGAGGCGTACTGCACGTTCTACGAGACCGAGCTCGACGACCAGAAGGCGCTCATCGTCTGGAACTGGCTGCGCGACGAGCACAATCCGCTGCAGGCCGCGCTCGCCGTCGACGAGGAGGGCACGCCCGTCGGGCTCGCGCACTTCCGCCAGGTCCCCGAGTCGCTGAGCGCCACCTACGGCATGTACCTCGACGACCTCTACGTGGCCGAGTCGCAGCGCGGCACGGGCACCGGCCGTGCGCTCATCGAGTTCGTGCACGCTCGCGCAGCCGAGGTCGGCCACGGGGGCGTGGCGTGGATCACGGCCGCCGACAACGAGACCGCGCAGCAGCTCTACGACCGCCTCGCGAAGCGCACGAGCTGGGTGACCTACGAGATGGAGGCCTGATGCGACTCGGCACGAGGTGGGCGTTCGGCGACGAGCCTCCGGCCTCGGTGCCGGGCGACCTCCGTCCGCGCATCGCCGCAGCCGAGGCCGCGTTCGAGGGCGATCCCGCTGGTCGCCACTGGACCCTCACCTGGCTCGAGGGACGCCCGATCGCCGAGCTCGACGACGGCACCGTCGTTCGCGAGGTCATCGCCGACGCGCTCGACGCCGACGAGGACTGGTAGCGCTCCTCGACCGGCGGTACCCGCTCAGGCCCGGGCGAGCACCTCGCCGTGCGGCATGAGCAGCCACCCGTCACGATCGGCCGCCCAGTCGCGCCACGCCTGCGCGACCCGCCGGAGCTCGTCGGGGTTGGAGTGTCC
The DNA here is from genome assembly GCF_042725165.1 of Agromyces sp. NPDC127015. Lineage (NCBI taxonomy): Bacteria > Bacillati > Actinomycetota > Actinomycetes > Micrococcales > Microbacteriaceae > Agromyces > Agromyces sp. NPDC127015. The sequence continues at coordinate 1,018,736 of NZ_JBHXDI010000001.1, forward strand.
CGACTCGATCGCGTGTGCGGCGAAGCTCGACTCGGTCGCCCGCTCGGCCCACGAACCGCCCCACCACTCGCGCTCGAGGTCGCTCGCGAACACCCAGACGGAGCCCGACGCGGTCACGTCGGCGAATCCCGCCTCGCGCGCCCACCGCTTGAGGTGGCGGCCGGCGTGAGCGTCGCCGCCGTTCCAGTCGTGCACGTCGTGGTACAGCGCGAGCCAGCGATCGAGGCCCGCCGAGGCCGGGCTCCAGATGATCCCGCCGTAGTCGACGTCGCGTACGGCGAGCAGTCCCCCGGGCCTGAGCACGCGCCGGAACTCGCGCAGCGCGTCGACGGGCCGGGCGAGATGCTGCAGCACCTGGTGGGCGTGCACGACGTCGAAGGCGTCGTCGTCGACGTCGAGCTCGTAGGCATCACCCGTGCGGAACTCGACGTTGCCGACCCCCTCGCTCGCTGCGAGGCCGGCGGCCTGCGCCACGACGTCTTCAGACGCGTCGATGCCGACGACCCTTCCCGGGCGCACGCGGCGCGCGAGGTCGACGGTGATCGTGCCCGGGCCGCAGCCGACGTCGAGGATGCGGGCGCCGGCATCGAGATGCGGGGCGAGGTACGCCGCCGAGTTCTCGACGGTGCGCCACGCGTGGATGCGCAGGACGCTCGCGTGATGGCCGTGGGTGTACGCGTCGCGGGTCGACGGCGATTCGCTCTCCATGACCCGAGCCTACGCGCGCAGCGTTTCGACGGCGGCCGCGATCCGGCGCTCGCGCGTCTCGGGGCGCTTCGCCTCGGCGACGCCGCGTGCGAGCTCCTTCCGCCGTGAGTACGACAGCGCCTCGAAGGCCCTCCTCGCGGGCGGCTCGGCGTCGAGGGCTGCCGCGAGGTCGGCCGGCACGTCGACCGCGCGCTCGGCGGTGTCGAGGTCGACGGTCGCCTCGACCGCATCACCGATGTCGACGCCGAGCTCGGCGCGCACCGCCTTCGACAGCCCGATGACGTTGCGGCCGTCCATCACGGCCAGGCGCACCCGCGCGGAGCGGCCGGCGATGCCGACGACGACCGCGGCGCGCTTTCCGCCGCCGAGCGCGTCGACCTGGGCATCGGTCAGCTCGAGGGCGGTCGCCGGGCCGAACGGGACGAGCACGGTGCTGATGCGAACGGTCATGGATCGATCATGGCGCGCGCGACGCGCGGATGAGAAGCCCGGCGCCGCGCGGCGACACGGATCCACGCGCCGCCGCCCCGATCGGCCGCGCCCGTAGTGTTGACGGATGGACGACGCCCATCGCAACCCGCTGCTCGACCCGAGTCCGCTCCCGTACCGGTTGCCCCTGTTCGAGCTCATCACCCCCGCCGACTTCCGGGAGGCGCTCGAACTCGGCATGGGCGAGCAGCGCGAAGAGCTCGACCGCATCGCCGGCGACGCCGACCTGCCGACGTTCGAGAACACGATCGTCGCCCTCGAGCGCTCCGGCGCGACGCTCCGCCGGGTGCTCCCGGTCTTCGAGAACCGCAGCTCGGCCGACGCCGACGAGGCCGTCGACGCGATCGAGGCCGAACTCGCGCCGAGGCTCGCCGCGCACCGCGACGCGCTGCTTCTCGAACCCCGCCTGTTCGCGCGAATCGACGCGCTCGTCGCGCGACTCGACGCCGGCGGGTTGGAGCTCGCCGACGACGAGGCATACCTGCTGCGCCGCCGGCATCGCGTCGCCGTGCTCGCCGGCGCCCGCCTCGACCCCGACGGGCGCGCCGCGCTCGAACGCCTCAACGAACGCATCGCCGGACTCACGACCGCCTTCCAGCAGACGCTCCTCGCCGACACCAACGAGCGGGCGCTCCATCTCACCGATGAACACGACCTTGCGGGGCTCGACGACCGGCGCCGCGCGACGGCTCGTGCGGCGGCGGTGGCCCGCGGGCTCGACGGCTGGCTCCTCCCCCTCGTCCTGTCGACGCAGCAGCCCGCACTCGCCGAGCTCGACTCTCCAGCGTCGCGCGACCAGCTGTTCGCCGCGTCGCGGGGTCGCGGCACCTCGGGCGGCGACCACGACACCCGCCAGATCCTGCTCGCGCTTGTCGCGCTCCGCGCCGAGCGGGCGAAGCTGCTGGGCTTCGCCGACCACGCGAGCGCGGTCACCGCCGACGAGACCGCCGGGACGGCAGAGGCCGTCGCCGAACTGCTCGGGAGGCTCGCGCCGACCGCCATGGCGAACGCGCAGCGAGAGGCGACCGCCCTCGCCGGACGGGCCGAGCGGGACGGACTGCGCCCGTTCGAGGCATCCGACTGGATCTACCTCGCCCAGCGCGAACGGGCTGAACGCCACGACGTCGACCTCGCGGCGATGCGCCCGTACCTGGAGGCCGACCGGGTGCTCCGAGACGGCGTGTTCCACGCGGCGACCCTGCTCTACGGGCTCCGGTTCGCCGAACGGCCCGACCTCGTCGGCCACCACCCCGACGCGCGGGTGTTCGAGGTGAGCGAGGCGGACGGCGCCGCCGTCGGGCTGTACGTGCTCGACCTCTACGCGCGCTCCTCGAAGCGCGGCGGCGCCTGGATGAGCTCCCTCGTCGAGCAGTCGGAGCTCACGGGCGACCTGCCCGTCGTCGTCAACCACCTCAACGTGCAGAAGCCCGCCGACGGCGACCCGACGCTCCTCACCTTCGACGAGGCCGAGACGCTCTTCCACGAGTTCGGCCACGCCCTGCACGGGCTGCTCGCGCGCGTGCGGTTCCCGAGCGCCGCGGGCACGAACGTCTTCCGCGACTTCGTCGAGCTGCCGAGCCAGGTGAACGAGCTCTGGATGCTGCGGCCCGAGGTCCTCGGGAACTATGCGGTGCACCACGAGACGGGAGAACGGCTCGCCACCGAGTTCGTCGAGCGCCTCCTCGCGTCGCGCACGTTCGGCGAGGGATTCTCGACGACCGAATACCTCGCGGCCGCGATCCTCGACCAGGCCTGGCACCGGCTCGACGCAGAGACCGCCGCGGCACTGGCGCCCGCCGACGTCGCGGAATTCGAGCGCGCGGTGCTCGACGCCGCCGGGCTCGCCGACCCGCTGCTGCCGCCGCGGTACTCGAGCGGCTACTTCGCCCACGTCTTCGCGGGCGGCTACGACGCGGGCTACTACTCGTACGTCTGGAGCGAGGTGCCGGGCGCCGACATCATGGCCTGGTTCGAGGAGCACGGCGGCGCGACGCGCGAGAACGGCGACCGGTTCCGGGCGGAGATCCTCGGCCCGGGCGGCTCGCGCGATCCGCGCGAGTCCGTGCGCGCCTTCCTCGGCCGCGAGCCGCGGATCGACGCGCTGCTCGCTCGCCGCGGCCTGACCTGAAACGACGGATGCCTCGTGCAGCGACTGCTGCACGAGGCATCCGTGCTCGTGGTTCGGGCGACCGGGTCAGATCGCGAAGCCGAGCGCCCGCATCATGTCGCGGCCGTCGTCGGTGATGCGTTCGGGGCCCCACGGCGGCATCCACACCCAGTTGATGCGGAACGCCTCGACAACCCCGTCGAGGGCCTCGGCCGTCTGCTCCTCGATGACGTCGGTCAGCGGGCAGCCGGCGCTCGTGAGCGTCATGTGGATGACGAGCGCGTCGTTCTCGTCGTCCCAGCCCAGGTCGTAGATGAGGCCGAGGTCGACGATGTTGACCCCGAGCTCCGGGTCCATGACGTCTTTCAGGGCCTCGGAGACCTCGTCGTAGCGCTCGGGCGCGAGTGAGGTGACCATGGTGCGATTCTACCCGTGGACTATTCGGCGGCGGCCGCGGACGCCGGCTCGGCGACCTGGTAGCGGTCGTAGCCCTCGTCCTCGAGGCGGTCGGCGAGCTCGGGGCCACCCTGCTCGGCGATGCGACCGGCGACGAACACGTGCACGAAGTCGGGCTTGATGTAGCGGAGGATGCGCGTGTAGTGCGTGATGAGCAGGATGCCGAGGCCCGTGTTCGCCTTAGCGCGGTTGACGCCCTCCGAGACGATCTTGAGCGCATCGACATCGAGGCCCGAGTCGGTCTCGTCGAGGACCGCGAACCGCGGCTTCAGCAGCTCGAGCTGGAGGATCTCGTTGCGCTTCTTCTCGCCGCCCGAGAAGCCCTCGTTGACGTTGCGCTCGGCGAAGGCCGAGTCCATCTTCAGGTTCGACATCGACTCGCGGACGTCCTTCACCCACGTGCGGACGCTCGGCGCCTCGCCGTCGATCGCCGTCTTCGCCGTGCGGAGGAAGTTCGTGACGGTGACGCCGGGAATCTCGACCGGGTACTGCATCGCGAGGAAGAGACCCGCGCGAGCACGCTCGTCGACCGACATCTCGAGGACGTTCTCGCCGTCGAGGAGGATCTCGCCCTCGACGACCGTGTACTTGGGGTGGCCGGCGATGGTGTAGGCGAGCGTCGACTTGCCCGATCCGTTCGGGCCCATGATGGCGTGGATCTCGCCCTCGTTGATGACGAGGTCGACGCCGCGGAGGATCTCGCGGGTGCCCTGGTCGGTCTCGACGTTGACGTGCAGGTTCTTGATCTCGAGCACAGACATGTTCTTGGGAATTCTCTTTCGGTAGCCGGCCGCGGCCGGAACAGCGTGGGTCAGACGGTCAGCGTGACCGAGGGGTCGATGTGGACGTCGCCGCCCTCGATCTCGACCCGGTAGACGGGAACCGGCTCGTAGGCCGGGAGGGTGAGGGGCTTGCCGGTCTTCAGCGAGAACTTCGAGCCGTGGGCCCAGCATTCGAGCGTGTCGTCCTCGACGAAGCCCTCGGCGAGCGAGATGTCGCCGTGGGTGCATGTGTCGCCGATCGCGAAGACGTCGCCCGCGGAGTCCTTCACGACCGCGATCGGCACGCCGTCCAGAACGAATCGCGACGCCTGGTTCTCGACGAGCTCGTCGACGGCGCAGACACGAACGGATGCCACGTCAGTTCCCCTGCAGTTCGGCTTCGATGGCGGCGGTGAGCCGCGATTCGAGCTCGGGCGAGCCGATCTTCTGCACGACCTCGGTGAGGAAGCCACGCACGACGAGGCGACGCGCCTCCTCTTCGCGGATGCCGCGGGCCATCAGGTAGAAGAGCTGCTCGTCGTCGAACCGGCCGGTCGCCGACGCGTGGCCGGCGCCCTCGATGTCGCCGGTCTCGATCTCGAGATTCGGCACCGAGTCGGCGCGCGTGCCCTCGGTGAGCACGAGGTTGCGGTTCTGCTCGTAGCTGTCGGTGCCGGTCGCCTTCTGGCCGATGAGCACGTCGCCGATCCAGACGGTGCGCGCGCCCTCGCCCTGCAGGGCACCCTTGTAGGTCACGCGGCTCTTGGTGTGCGGCGCGTCGTGGTGCACGTAGACCTGCTGCTCGAGGTGCTGTCCGGCGTCCGCGAAGTAGAGGCCGAGCGCCTCGACGTCGGCGCCCTGCTCGGCGAGGTGGGTCGAGGGGTTCACCCGCACGACCTTGCCCCCGAGGGAGACGACGATGTGCTTGAGGAAGGCGTCGCGGCCGACCTTCGCGAACTGGCTCGCGAGGTGCACCGAGTCGTCGCTCCACTCCTGCAGCGAGACGACGGTGAGCTGAGCGCCCTCGCCCACGAGGATCTCGAGGTTCTCGGACAGGCGGGCGTCGCCGGTGCCTCGGAGGACGACGAGGCCGCGGCTGTTCGGCGCGATCTCGATGATCGTGTGGGCCGCGCGAGGCGTGGCGCCGAGACCCGAGCGGGTGACGGTCGCGACCTTGTCGTCCTCACCGGTCACGGAGATGAGGAGCGCCTCGTCGAAGCTCGACCAGGCGTTGGCGCTCGCGCGCTCCTCCGGCGTGCCGGCCGTGCCGATGCGGGCGTCGTCGCGGGCGATCCACGAGACGGCGACGCCGTCGACCTCATCGGCCTCGACGTCGGGACGAGAGCCGTCGAGCGCACCCGAGGTCAGGTCGGCGAACGCCGCGACGGGCGACAGCTTCCACTCGTGCTCGCGGCCGTTGACCGGCTCGAAGTCCTCGACGTTCACGGAGCGGAAGCGCTCGGAACGGGTCTGGACCGGGACGAACGCGCCGTCGGAGTGCGCGACGAGCCCGTGCTGCTCTGCGGTGGGCATAGCGGTGCTCTGCATTGCGGTGGTCATCGCTTAGCCGACCGATCCTTCCATGCCCATCTCGATGAGCTTGTTGAGTTCCATCGCGTATTCCATCGGCAGCTCGCGCGCGATCGGCTCGATGAAGCCGCGCACGATCATCGCCATGGCCTCGTCCTCGGGGATGCCGCGGGCCATCAGGTAGAACAGCTGCTCCTCCGAGACCTTCGAGACCGTGGCCTCGTGTCCGAGCTGCACGTCGTCGACCCGGATGTCGATCGCCGGGTACGTGTCGCTGCGCGAGATCGTGTCGACGAGCAGCGCGTCGCAGCGCACGGTGTTGGCCGCGTGGTGGGCGTTCGCGTCGACGCGGACCTCGCCGCGGTAGCCGGCGCGGCCGCCGCCGCGTGCGATCGACTTCGAGACGATCGACGACTGCGTGTACGGCGCCATGTGGATCATCTTCGCGCCCGCGTCCTGGTGCTGGCCCGGGCCGGCGAAGGCGACCGAGAGGGTCTCGCCCTTGGCGTGCTCGCCCATGAGGAAGATCGACGGGTACTTCATCGTCACCTTCGAGCCGATGTTGCCGTCGACCCATTCCATGGTGGCGCCCTCGGCAGCCGTGGCGCGCTTCGTGACGAGGTTGTAGACGTTGTTCGACCAGTTCTGGATCGTCGTGTAGCGAACGCGGGCGTTCTTCTTCACGATGATCTCGACGACGGCCGAGTGCAGCGAGTCGCTCTTGTAGATCGGGGCGGTGCAGCCCTCAATGTAGTGCACGTACGAGCCTTCGTCGGCGATGATGAGCGTGCGCTCGAACTGGCCCATGTTCTCGGTGTTGATGCGGAAGTAGGCCTGCAGCGGGATCTCGACGTGCACGCCCTTCGGCACGTAGACGAACGAGCCGCCCGACCAGACCGCCGTGTTCAGCGCGGCGAACTTGTTGTCGCCGGCGGGGATGACGGTGCCGAAGTACTCCTCGAAGAACTCGGGGTGCTCGCGCAGCGCCGTGTCGGTGTCCATGAAGATGACGCCCTGGCGCTCGAGCTCTTCGTTGATCTGGTGGTAGACGACCTCGGACTCGTACTGGGCCGCGACGCCCGCGACGAGGCGCTGGCGCTCGGCCTCGGGGATGCCGAGTCGCTCGTAGGTGTTCTTGATGTCGTCGGGCAGGTCCTCCCAGGTCTGGGCCTGCTTCTCGGTCGAGCGCACGAAGTACTTGATGTTGTCGAAGTCGATCTCCGACAGGTCGGCGCCCCAGGTCGGCATGGGCTTGCGCTCGAAGAGCTGCAGGCCGCGCTGGCGGCGCTGGAGCATCCACTCCGGCTCGTCCTTCAACCGCGAGATATCGGCGACCACCTCCGGCGAGATTCCGCGACGGGCCGAGGCCCCCGCGGCGTCGGAGTCGGCCCAGCCGAACTCGTAATTGCCGAGCCCTTCGAGCTCGGGGCGGTCGATCAGTACGTCCGTCATGCTCTCCCTCTTCTCCTCCCGTGCGACCGGCTATCAGTCCGGCTCATCCCCCTCGCCAGTCGAGGCACTCGGTGAGCGGGTGATGATGTGCGGGTGGCTCCAGTGCGAACCTAAGATGGCTGGTGCCTGCGTGCCGCGCTCTTGCGCGCGTCGCAACAGTTGCGCCAACCACTCAAGTCTATAGGGTCGCCGCCGTGTGGGTCCTGGGACTCCCAGCCCCGTCACAGCGCGACCCGGATCAGGAACGACCCGCGTGCCCCGTTCACTCCGCTTCTTCGCCTGGGCCTCCTTCGTCGCGCAGGTGACGATCATCGCGACCGGCGGCGCGGTGCGCCTCACCGGTTCGGGTCTCGGATGCCCGACCTGGCCGACGTGCACGCCGGAGTCGCTCGTGCCCACCGAGGAGCTGAGCTACCACTCGCTGATCGAGTTCGGCAATCGGACGATGACCGGAGTCGTGGGCGTCCTCGCCCTCATCGTGTTCCTGCTCGTCTGGCGCATCCGGCGCGAGCGGCGCGACCTGTTCGTGCTCTCGCTGATCGTCGGCATCGGCATCGTCGCGCAGGCGATCGTCGGCGGCATCACCGTCTGGACAGGCCTCAACCCGTTCATCGTCGGCTTCCACTACGTCTCCTCGCTCGTGCTCGTCTGCGTCACCGCAGCTTTCCTCGCCCGTCTCGACGAACCCGCAGGCCCTCGTGAGCGGGCCGTTCCCGCCTGGTACGCGGGACTCACGCATGCGACGAGCGCGGTGCTCGCGATCTCGATCGTCTTCGGCGTCCTCACGACCGGGTCGGGTCCCCACTCGGGCGACGCGGCAGCCGGTCGCACCGGCTTCGACTCCGAGGTCCTCGAGCACGTGCACGCGTGGCCCGGCTACCTGCTGTTCGTACTCACCCTCGTGCTCGTCATCGCCGCATGGCGCGACGGCCTGCCGACCCGCCGCTGGGCGACCGCGCTGCTCGTCGTCGAACTCGTGCAGATCGCGGTCGGCCTCTACCAGGCGCGCAACGGCCTGCCGCCGCTCGCCGTCGGGGTGCACATGGTGCTCGCCGCCCTCTCGGCTGCCGCGATGACCCTCGTCATCCTGCACCTGAAGCGCCCGATCGCTGCCGAGGTGTCGCGTACCCCGGTCGCGGCATCCGCCTGACCCGCGCCACCATTTCGGAGATCAGCGCAGGTTCGGGCACCTGGAGCCCGATCGCTCCGCGTTCACGGCGATCCCCGATCTCTGTCGCACTCCCGATCCGGATGCCATGACAAAGACAGCAGTCAGCGCCGGTGCAGGCCCTGCGCGACCGCCCGCGCGATGCGGTCCTGCACTCCCGGCCAGTCGTGGACGACGTGGTGAGAGCCCACCCTGATGACGTGGTAGCCGAGCAGAACGAGCCACGAGCGCAAGGACGTTCTCGATCGGGTCGAGGAGCGCGTCGGGATGCCGCGGCACAAGCGGTCTCGACCAGTGGACTCGTGCGGCGAGCGGCGGCACGGCGCCGTGCGCGTCCTTCGCGACGTGCGCGCCGTCGTCCTCGAGTACCCAGAGTCCGCCCGACGCCGCCCGATCGGAGATAATCCAGCTTTCGGAGCCACGGGCTGACACCCTTCCGAGTCGGTGGCGATCTCCGAAGAGGCGACGGGCGCAAATTGCGCCCGGAAGGGAGGTGAGACCCTGACTCAGAAGGGCAGCAGCGGGTCGACGCCGACCGCGAGGAACAGCAGCGACAGGTACGCGATCGAGCCGTGGAACACGCGCATCGGCGAGACCTGGACGTGCCGGATCGCGAGGTTGTACAGGCGGTGCGTCTCGTAGATGAACCAGACGCCCGTGACGATCGCGACGGTCGAGTACACCAGCCCCATGTCGGCAACGGGGATCAGCAGGAGCGAGCAGGCGACCGTCGCCCACGCGTAGAGGATGACCTGGAGTCCGACCTGCGCCCGACCGCGCACGACGGCGAGCATCGGAACACCGGCCGCCGCGTAGTCGTCCTTGTACTTCATCGACAGCGGCCAGTAGTGCGGCGGGGTCCACAGGAAGATGATCAGGAACAGGATGAACGGTGCCCAGTCGAGGCTGCCGGTGACGGCCGCCCAGCCGATGAGCACGGGCATGCAGCCCGCGATGCCGCCCCAGACGATGTTCTGCGCGGTGCGGCGCTTGAGGATCAGGCTGTAGAAGACGACGTAGAGCAGGATCGCCGCGAGCGAGAGCAGTGCGGCGAGCCAGTTCGTGAAGACCCACAGCCAGACGATGGATGCCGCGCCCAGCGCGTACGCGAAGACGAGCGCCTCGCGGTCGCTGAGTTCACCGGTGACGAGCGGGCGCCCCTGGGTGCGCTTCATGACCCGGTCGATGTCGCGATCGATGTAGCAGTTGAACGCCCCTGCGGAACCGGCGCTCATGGCACCGCCGATGAGGGTCGCGAGCATCAGCCACAGGCTCGGCAGCCCCTGCTGCGCGAGGATCATGGTCGGCGCCGTCACGACGAGCAGCAGCTCGATGACGCGCGGCTTAGTGAGCGCGAGATAGGCGGCGAGCTTGCGCCGAACGGTCATCGCCGGTCGGGCTTCACGGGTGTCTACGGCTGCCTGCATCGTTCCTCTTCCGAGGCGCGCGCGCAGGCTCGTGCCGGGCGCCGCGCCGCCTCCCGACGATTCTAGGCCATCCGGCCGGCCGGGCCCGGTTCGGCGCCACCGCAACCCTCACACGAGACACTGCGCGGTGTGAGTCATACCCCGTCATCGCGCGTCACGAAGTCCATATACTGAGGAATGCGCGCTTGGCGCCGTGATCCACGATTCCCCCCAAGGCATCCCAACCGGTTCACGCGCCCGGCGGTACCGCGCCGCAACGTCCTCGGCGGGTCGGGGACGAGTTCCCCGTCGCCGTCACGAACGGAAGGAACTGCACCTCGTGGCAACTCTGCACTGGGAATCCATCGACGATCGCGCGGTGGACACCGCCCGGGTGCTCGCGGCTGACGCCGTCGAGAAGGTCGGCAACGGCCACCCCGGCACCGCGATGAGCCTGGCCCCCGCCGCCTACCTCCTCTTCCAGAAGGTCATGCGCCGCGACCCGGCCGACCACGCCTGGCTGGGCCGCGACCGGTTCATCCTCTCGGCGGGGCATTCGTCGCTCACCCAGTACGTGCAGCTCTACTTCGCCGGCGACGGCCTCGAGCTCGACGACCTGAAGGCGCTCCGCACCTGGGGCTCGAAGACCCCCGGCCACCCCGAGTACGGCCACACCGCCGGCGTCGAGATCACGACCGGCCCGCTCGGCCAGGGCCTCGCCTCCGCCGTCGGCTTCGCGTACGCCGCCCGCTACGAGCGCGGCCTCTTCGACCCCGACGCCCCGGCCGGCGAGAGCCCCTTCGACCACTTCGTCTACGTGATCGCAGGCGACGGCGACCTGCAGGAGGGCGTCACCTCGGAGGCGTCGAGCCTCGCCGGCCACCAGCAGCTCGGCAACCTCGTCGTCATCTACGACTCGAACCAGATCTCCATCGAGGACGACACCAACATCGCCTTCACCGAGGACGTCGCGAAGCGCTACGAGTCGTACGGCTGGCACGTGCAGACGGTCGACTGGAAGAAGACCGGCGAGTACGTCGAAGACGTCCACGAGCTCCACCGCGCGATCGATGCCGCGAAGGCCGAGCAGGCGAAGCCCTCGATCATCATCCTGAAGACGATCATCGGCTGGCCCTCGCCCGGCAAGCAGAACTCCGGCAAGATCCACGGTTCCGCCCTCGGCGGCGCCGAGCTCGCGGCGACGAAGGAGGTGCTCGGCTTCGACCCCGAGGAGAGCTTCGTCGTCGCCGAGGATGTGATCGCACACACCCGCGCCGCGCGCGAGCGCGGTGCTGCCGCGCACGCCGAGTGGCAGCAGACGTTCGACGCCTGGGCCGCGGCGAATCCCGAGCGCAAGGCGCTGCTCGATCGCCTCGAGGCGGGCGAGCTTCCCGAGGGCATCGCCGACGCGCTGCCCGTCTTCGAAGGCGGCACCGAGGTGTCGACGCGTGCCGCTTCCGGCAAGGTCATCAACGCCCTCGCCGCGGAGCTGCCCGAGCTCTGGGGCGGTTCGGCCGACCTCGCCGAGTCGAACCTCACGACCATCAACGGCGGCGGCTCGTTCGTGCCGACCGAGCACTCGACGCACGAGTGGGCGGGCAACCCCTACGGCCGCGTGCTGCACTTCGGAATCCGCGAGCACGCGATGGCCGCGATCGTGAACGGCATCGTGCTGCACGGCCCGACCCGTGCGTTCGGCGGCACGTTCCTCATCTTCAGCGACTACATGCGGCCGTCGGTCCGGCTCGCCGCGCTCATGCAGGTCCCCTCGATCTTCGTCTGGACCCACGACTCGGTCGCCCTCGGCGAGGACGGACCGACCCATCAGCCGATCGAGCAGCTCGCGACGCTCCGCGCGATCCCGGGCCTCGACGTCGTGCGTCCCGCCGACGCCAACGAGGTCGCCCACGCGTGGCTCGAGATCCTGAAGCGACGCGGCGGACCGGCCGGCATCGCCCTCACCCGCCAGAACATCCCGGTGTTCGAGCGGGGCGACGGCGAGGCATCCGGCGACGTGCTCGCGAGCGCCGCGAACACCGCGAAGGGCGCCTACGTGCTGGCCGACGCCGCGTCGGGCGAACCCGACGTGATCATCATCGCGACGGGCTCCGAGGTGCAGCTCGCACTCGCCGCCCGCGAGACGCTGGCCGCTGAGGGCATCGGCGCCCGCGTCGTCTCCGCCCCCAGCCTCGAGTGGTTCGACGAGCAGGATGCCGCGTACCGCGAGTCGGTGCTTCCTGCGTCGGTGACGGCACGGGTGTCGGTCGAGGCCGGCATCGCGCTCACCTGGCACCGGTACGTCGGCGATCGCGGCCGGTCGGTGTCGATCGAGCACTTCGGCGCGTCCGCCGACTACAAGACCCTGTTCCGCGAGTTCGGCATCACGGCCGAGGCCGTCGTCGCCGCCGCGAAGGAATCGCTCGCGTCGGCCTGACGCGAGCCAGAAGAGGAGACACCCCATGACCAGCTCCCCCACCGCCGCCCTCTCGGAGGCCGGCGTCAGCATCTGGCTCGACGACCTCTCGCGCGAGCGCCTCGTGACGGGCGACCTCGCCCGCCTCATCGCCGAGCGCAACGTCGTCGGCGTCACCACGAACCCCACGATCTTCGCGAACGCGCTCACCGCGGGCAACGGCTACACCGAGCACCTGCACGAGCTCGCCGTCGCGGGCGCCGACGTCAACACCGCGGTGTTCGACATCACGACCGACGACGTGCGCGCGGCCGCCGACGTGCTGCGGCCCGTCTACGACCGCACCGGCGGCGTCGACGGCCGCGTCTCGATCGAGGTCGAGCCCGGTCTCGCCCACGATACCGAGGGCACCGTCGCCCAGGCGAAGGCCCTGTGGGCGAAGGTCGACCGACCGAACGCGATGATCAAGATCCCCGCGACCGTCGAGGGCCTCGACGCGATCCGCGAGACGATCGGCGCCGGCATCAGCGTCAACGTCACGCTCATCTTCAGCCTCGACCGCCACCGCGAGGTCATCGAGGCCTACCTCTCCGGCCTCGAGCAGGCGAAGGCGGCGGGTCACGACCTGTCGCAGATCCACTCGGTCGCCTCGTTCTTCGTCTCCCGCGTCGACACCGAGATCGACAAGCGGCTCGTCGCCATCGGCACGCCCGAGGCGCTGGCCCTCAAGAGCAAGGCGGGCGTCGCGAACGCCCGGCTCGCGTACGAGCTGTTCGAGGAGCAGTTCGCGACCGAGCGCGCCCAGGCGCTGATCGCCGCCGGCGCGAACCTCCAGCGCCCGCTCTGGGCCTCGACCGGTGTCAAGGACCCGACGCTGCCCGACACGCTCTACGTGACCGAGCTCGTCGCCCGAGGCGTCGTCAACACGATGCCCGAGAAGACGCTCGAGGCGACGTTCGACCACGGCGTCGTCGAGGGCGACACCGTCACCGGCAACTACGCCGGCGCCGGCGAGGTGCTCGACGCGCTCGCGACCGTGGGCGTCGACTACGACGACGTCACCGCACTCCTCGAGCGCGAGGGCGTCGAGAAGTTCAACATCTCCTGGGGCGAGCTGCTCGACTCCGTGCGCACCGCGCTGGAGGCCGCCCGATGAGCTTCCGCATCTCCGTCTCGGGCGCGGCCGCCGATGCGGTGCGCCGCACGGTCCCGGCACTCGTCGCCGACCTCGTGGCGAGCGGCATCACCGCGCAGGACCCCGCGCTCTGGGGCCCCGCGGCCGAAGACGAGGCCGGCAAGCGCCTCGGCTGGACGGAGGCCGTCGCGGTCTCGCGCCCGCTCGTTGCCGAGATCGAAGCCCTGCGCGACGAACTCGAGGCCGCCGGCGTGCGCCACATCGTGCTCGCCGGCATGGGCGGCTCATCGCTCGCACCCGAGGTGATCACGCGCACCGCACGCGTCGATCTCACGGTCCTCGACTCCACCGAGCCGGGGCAGGTCCGCGCCGCGCTCGGCGACCGGCTCGAGGCATCCGCCCTCGTCGTCTCGTCGAAGTCGGGCTCGACCGTCGAGACCGACAGCCAACGCCGGGCCTACGAGCAGGCGTTCCGCGACGCCGGCATCGATCCGACCGACCGCATCATCGTCGTGACCGACCCGGGTTCACCGCTCGACGAGTCGGCCCGCGCGGCCGGATACCGCGTTTTCAACGCCGACCCGAACGTCGGCGGCCGCTACTCGGCGCTCACGGCCTTCGGCCTCGTGCCCTCGGGCCTCGCGGGCGTCGACATCGCGGAGATCCTCGACGAGGCCGAGACCATCGAGCTCTCGCTCGCGATCGATACGCCCGACAACCCCGGACTCGTGCTCGGCGCCGCGATCGCCGCGACCGCGCCGCTGCGCGACAAGCTCGCGATCGTCGCCGACGGCACCCACATCGTCGGGTTCGCCGACTGGGCCGAGCAGCTGATCGCCGAGTCCACGGGCAAGGAGGGCACCGGCATCCTGCCCGTGGTGCTCGACGCCGATGCCCCCGAGCTCGGCGAGTCGCTCCCCGACCTGCAGGTCGTGCGCCTCGTCGACGACGCAGGAGACTCGATCTTCACCCACGACCGGTCGGGCGACATCCGCGTGTCGGGCACGCTCGGCGCCCAGTTGCTCGTGTGGGAGTACGCGACCGCCGTGGCGGGGCGTCTCCTCGGCATCAACCCGTTCGACCAGCCCGACGTCGAATCGGCGAAGGTCGCCGCGCGCGGCCTCCTCGACGCGCGTCCGGCACCCGAGCCCGCCGCGTTCGTCGCCGACGGCATCGAGGTGCGCGGCACCCCTGAGGTGATCGGCGCCGCGAGCGACCTCGTCTCGGCCGTCGACGTCCTGCTGGAGGAGCTGCCGGCGAACGGCTACGTGTCGATCCAGGCCTACGTCGACCGGGTCGCCCACCCCGAGGTCGCGAAGCTGCGCGACCTCATCGCGGCGCGAGCCGGTCGCCCCGTCACCTTCGGATGGGGCCCGCGGTTCCTCCACTCGACGGGCCAGTTCCACAAGGGCGGCCCCGCGGTCGGCGTGTTCCTGCAGATCACGCAGACGCCGGTCGACGACCTCGCCATCCCCGAGCGCCCGTTCACCTTCGGGCAGCTCATCGCAGCCCAGGCCTCCGGCGACGCGAGCGTGCTCGCCGAGCACGGGCGCCCGGTGCTCACACTGACGCTCACCGACCCGGCCGCGAACCTCGGCCCGCTCATCGACGCCATCGGGTGACCGAACGAAAGGACCGGCACGTGGTTTCGGCAGAGATCTCGGCGCACCACAACCCCCTCCGATCTCCCAAGGACTACCGGCTCAACCGCATCGCGGGGCCGTCGAGCCTCATCATCTTCGGCGTGACGGGCGACCTCTCGCGCAAGAAGCTGATGCCGGCGGTCTACGACCTCGCGAACCGCGGGCTCCTGCCCCCGGGCTTCGCGCTCGTCGGGTTCGCCCGCCGCGACTGGGAGGACGAGGACTTCGCACAGATCGTGCACGACTCCGTGAAGGAGTACGCCCGCACCGAGTTCCGCGAGGACGTCTGGCAGCAGCTCGCGCGAGGCATCCGGTTCGTCACCGGGACGTTCGACGACGACGCGGCGTTCGACCGCCTGCGTGACGTCGTCGCGACGCTCGACCGCGAACGCGGCACGATGGGCAACCACGCGTTCTACCTGTCCATCCCGCCGAAGTCGTTCCCGCTCGTCACCGAGCAGCTCAAGCGCTCGGGCCTCACCGAGCAGCGCGACGGCCAGTGGCGGCGGGTCGTGATCGAGAAGCCGTTCGGCAGCGACCTGGCGTCGGCGCGCGAGCTCAACGACGTCGTGGCGAGCGTGTTCCCGCCCGACTCGGTCTTCCGCATCGACCACTACCTCGGCAAGGAGACGGTCCAGAACATCCTCGCCCTGCGCTTCGCCAACCAGCTGTACGAGCCGATCTGGAACACCAACTACGTCGACCACGTGCAGATCACGATGGCCGAGGACATCGGGGTCGGCGGTCGTGCCGGCTACTACGACGGCATCGGCGCGGCCCGCGACGTCATCCAGAACCACCTGCTGCAGCTGCTCGCGCTCACCGCGATGGAGGAGCCGATCTCGTTCGACGCCGCCGACCTGCGCGCTGAGAAGGAGAAGATCCTTGCCGCCGTGCGCATCCCCGAGGACCTCGCGACGGGCACCGCGCGCGGTCAGTACTCGGGCGGCTGGCAGGGTGGCGAGCACGTCGTCGGCTTCCTCGAGGAGGACGGCATGAACCCCGCCTCGACGACCGAGACCTACGCGGCGATGAAGCTCACGATCGGAACCCGGCGCTGGGCCGGCGTACCGTTCTACCTGCGTGCCGGCAAGCGCCTCGGGCGTCGCGTCACGGAGATCGCCGTCGTGTTCAAGCGGGCGCCGCAGCAGCTCTTCGCCGACAGCCAGACCTCCGAGCTGGGCCAGAACGCGCTCGTCATCCGCGTGCAGCCCGACGAGGGCGTCACCATCCGGTTCGGCTCGAAGGTTCCGGGCGCCGGCATGCAGGTGCGCGACGTCACGATGGACTTCGGATACGGCCACGCGTTCACCGAGGCGAGCCCCGAGGCGTACGAGCGGCTCATCCTCGACGTGCTGCTCGGCGACCCGCCGCTCTTCCCCCGCCAGGAGGAGGTCGAGCTCAGCTGGAAGATCCTCGACCCGATCGAGGAGTTCTGGGCGACCCAGGGTCAGCCCGAACAGTACCGGCCCGGCACCTGGGGGCCGAGCTCGGCCGACGAGCTGCTCGCCCGCGACGGACGCACTTGGAGACGCCCATGATCGTCGAACTGCCCGACACGACCACGAGCCAGGTCTCGAAGACGCTCGTGAAGATCCGGGAGGACGGCGGCGTCGTCGCCCTCGGCCGGGTGCTCACGCTCGTCATCGCCACCACGCCCGACGCCGAGGAGGAGGCCATCGAGGCGGCCAACGACGCCTCGCGCGAGCATCCGATGCGCGTCATCGTGGTCTCGATCGAGCCCGGTACCGAATCCGACGCGATCGAAGCCCGACTCGACGCCGAGATCCGGGTGGGCGGCGACGCGGGTGCGAGCGAGGTCATCATCCTCCGCGCGCACGGCGACGCCGCGCGCTACGAGGAGAGCCTCGTGATGGCCCTGCTGCTGCCCGACGCCCCGGTGGTCACGTGGTGGCCCGGCGCCGCGCCCGCGGTGCCCGGGCGCTCACCGCTCGGGCGCATCGCGCAGCGACGCATCACGGATGCCTCGACCCAGCCCGATCCGCAGGCGGCCCTGCATGCGCTCGCGGCGAGCTACACCCCCGGTGACGCCGACTTCTCGTGGACGAGGCTCACGCTCTGGCGGGCCCAGCTCGCCGCCGTGCTCGACCAGCCGCCCTACGAGCCGATCACCGCGGTGCACGTGTCGGGCGCGATCGACTCGCCGTCGACGACCCTGCTCGGCGCCTGGCTGCGGCTGCAGCTCGGCTGCTCGACCGAGGTCGAGCTCACCGGCGTCGACGAGGGGTCGCACGGCATCCACGGTGTGCGGCTCGATCGCCCGAGCGGCCCCATCGAGCTCGTGCGCGACGTGCCGGGAGTTGCGACGCTGCGTCAGCCCGACCAGCCGCTGCACGACGTCGCGCTCCCCCGACGCAGCCTTCGCGACTGCCTCGCCGATGAGCTGCGCCGACTCGACCCCGACGAGCTGTACGGTGAAGTCATCGCGAAGGGGCTCCGGCTCCTCGCCGACGACGGTGCGGAGGAGATCGAGTGACGAACGAACGCCGGGTGCTCGTGCACCCCGACAAGGCGACGCTCGCCGGCGCGGTGGCCGCGCGATTCATCACGAAGACGCTCGACCTGCTCGACGCGCAGCCCGTCGTGCACGTCGTGCTCACGGGCGGGTCGATGGGCTCGGCCGTGCTCGAGGCCGTGGCCGCCTCCCCCGCTCGCATGTCGATCGACTGGTCGCGCGTGCACTTCTGGTGGGGCGACGAACGGTGGGTTCCGCACGGCGATGCCGATCGCAACGATCGCCAGTCGCGCGACGCCCTCCTCGACGATCTCGACCTCCCCGACGAGAACGTGCATCCGTTCCCGGCTTCCGACTCCGGGCTGACGCTCGACGAGGCCGCCGTCGAGTACGCGGCCGAGCTGGCCGACCATGCCGCCGAGGGCGTCGAGCACCCGATCTTCGACATCACGTTCCTGGGCGTCGGACCCGATGGACACATCGCCTCGCTCTTCCCGCACCGGTCGGGCATCGAGGTCGCCGACCAGACGGTCATCCCCGTGCGCGATTCGCCGAAGCCTCCGCCGGAGCGCCTCAGCCTCACCCGCCCGGTGCTCAACGCGTCTCAGCGCGTATGGATGGTGCTCGCGGGTGCCGACAAGGCCTCCGCCCTCGGGCTCGCACTCGCCGGCGCGAGCCGCGACGAGGTGCCGGTCGCCGGCATCAAGGGACGCCGGCGCACCGTGTTCTTCGTCGACCGCGACGCCGCGGCCGAGGTGCCCGAGGCGCTCATCGCCCGGGAGTACTGACGCGGATCACCCCACGCACGACGAACGGGGCGGGCCGATGGCCCGCCCCGTTCTCGTCGCCCAGGGAGCGAATTCAGTCTTTGGGAAGCTGCCCGCGCCGGGTACGGAGCTGGGTGAGCGCCTCGTCGAGCAGCGCGGCCGCCTCGTCTTCGGTACGACGCTCCTTCACGTACGCGAGGTGGGTCTTGTACGGTTCGAGCTTGGTCACCGCGGGAGGATTCTCACGGTCACGACCAGCCGGCAGCCCCGTGGACGGGCTGTCGATGACGTCGGGGATCTCCTCTTCGGGCAGGTTCGCCGCGAAGTACCGGACGGTCTCGTTGCCCTGGGCGTCCCAGTAGCTGATCGCGACGCGATCGGCGTGGAAGCCGCGGTCCTGCTCGCCCATCGGTCCGGCTCCCACGCGGGATCCGCGGATGGCGCTGTTGCCTGATGCCATGTCTCCTCCTCGTCAGGCGCCGGTCTGGAACTTCGTGATGAGCCCGAGGATCACGATGCACGTGATCCAGACGAGGCCCAGCACCACCGTGATGCGGTTCAGGTTGCGCTCGGCGACGCCCGACGCACCCAGGCTCGAGGTGACGCCACCGCCGAACATGTCGGACAGACCGCCGCCGCGACCCTTGTGCAGCAGGATGAGCAGCGTCAGCAGCAGGCTCGTGAGGCCGAGCAGCACCTCGAGCACGACTTGGAGAATCTCCACGGTGAACCTTTCCGGGCACGACGCAGGGGGTCGATGCCGACAATCGAGTATAGCCGGGCGCGGCGTCGGAGGTCGGAGACTCGCGCCGACCCCCGACGCGGGTCAGGCGCCGACGTGCTTCTTGAAGCGGACGATGCTCGAGAACTCGTCGATGTCGAGGCTCGCACCGCCCACGAGCGCACCGTCGACGTTCGGCTCGCGCAGGAACGCGGCGATGTTGGCCGCCTTGACCGATCCGCCGTAGAGGATGCGGGTCGACGCGGCGATCTCGTCGCCGGCGATCTCGGCGAGCACCGCGCGCAGGGCGGCGGCGACCTGTTCGGCCTGGGCGGGCGTCGCCGCCTGACCCGATCCGATCGCCCAGACCGGCTCGTAGGCGATGACGAGGCCCTTGGCCGCATCGACGCCCTCGAGCGCCGCGCGCAGCTGTGCGACCGGCACCGCGCTGGCACCGTGCGCCTCGAGGTCGTCCGCGGTCTCACCGACGCAGAGCACTGGCACGAGGCCGTGGCGGTGGGCGGCGATGACCTTCGCGTTCACGTCGTCGTCGGTCTCGCCGTGCAGCGTGCGCCGCTCGGAGTGGCCGATGATGACGTACCCGCAGTCGAGCTGCTTCAGGAACGCGCCCGAGATCTCACCCGTGTAGGCGCCGGAGTCGTGCTTCGACAGGTCCTGCGCGCCATAGCCGATCGACAGCGAGTCGGCTGCGACGAGCGTCTGCACGCTGCGCAGGTCGGTGAACGGCGGGAAGACCGCGACCTCCGCGTCGGCGAAGTCGTGCTTCGCGTCGCCGAGCGCCCACGCGAGCTTCTGCACGAACGCGATCGACTGCAGGTGGTCGAGGTTCATCTTCCAGTTGCCTGCGATGAACGGGGTGCGCTTCACTGCCATCCGAGGACCTCCAGTCCGGGGAGCTTCTTACCCTCGAGGAATTCGAGGCTCGCGCCCCCGCCCGTCGAGATGTGTCCGAATCGTTCGTCGTCGAAGCCGAGCACGCGCACGGCAGCGGCCGAGTCGCCTCCGCCGACGACGCTGAGGCCGTCGACCTCGGTGAGCGCCTCGGCCACCGCACGGGTGCCGGCGGCGAACGGGGCGAGTTCGAAGACGCCCATCGGGCCGTTCCAGAACACCGTCTTCGAGTCGCGCACGAGCTCGGCGAACCGCGCCGCCGTCTCGGGACCGATGTCGAGGCCGAGCCCGGAGGCACCGAACGGCGTCTCCTCGATCGCGTCGGCCGGGGTGACGACGTGCTCCGCATCGGCCGAGAACGATGCCGCGACCACGACGTCGGTCGGCAGCACGAGTTCGACCCCGCGCTCGGCGGCCTCGGCGAGGTAGCCGTTGACGGTGTCGATCTGGTCGGCCTCGAGCAGGCTCGACGCGACCTTGTGCCCCTGGGCGGCGAGGAACGTGAACAGCATGCCGCCACCGATGAGGAGGCGATCGACACGGGGCAGCAGGTGGGCGATGACCCCGAGCTTGTCGGAGACCTTCGAACCGCCGAGCACGACCGTGTACGGGCGCTCGGGGTTCTCGGTGAGCCGGTCGAGCACGTCGAGCTCGGCGGCGATCAGCAGTCCCGCGGCGCTCGGGCGCAGCTCGGCGAGCTCGTACACGCTCGCCTGCTTGCGATGCACGACGCCGAAGCCGTCGGAGACGACCGCGTCGGCGAAGGCCGCGAGCTCACCGGCGAACGCGGTGCGCTCGGCCTCGTTCTTCGAGGTCTCCCCCGGGTTGAAGCGCAGGTTCTCGAGCACGAGCACGTCGCCGTCGCCGAGCGCCGCCGCCTTCGCCGAAGCATCCTCGCCGACCGTGTCGGTCGCGAACGCCACGGGGGCGCCGAGCAGTTCGCCGAGCCGCGAGGCGACGGGCGCCAGGCTGTACTTGGGGTCGGGCGCGCCGTCGGGGCGACCGAGGTGGGAGATGACGATCACGCGGGCGCCCTGCGAGCGCAGGGCGTCGATCGTCGGGACGGACGCGCGCACGCGGCCGTCGTCCGTGATGACCCCGTCGTTCAACGGAACGTTGAGGTCGCAGCGGACGACGACGCGCTTGCCCGCGAGGTCGCCGAGTGAGGAGATGGTTCGCAGGGTCACGTTTCTCGCTTTCAGAGCCGGTCGGCCACGTACTCGGTCAGGTCGACGAGGCGGTTGGAGTAGCCCCACTCGTTGTCGTACCAGGCGGACAGTTTCACCTGGTCGCCGATCACGCGCACGAGTCCGGCGTCGAAGATCGACGAGTGCGGGTCGGAGACGATGTCGGAGGAGACGAGCTCGTCCTCCGAGTACTTGAGGATGCCCTTCAGCGGCCCCTCGGCGGCGGCCCTGTAGGCGGCCTTGATCTCGTCGACCGTCACGGTGCGCGAGGCCGTCACGGTGAGGTCGGTGATCGAGCCGGTCGGCACGGGCACGCGGAGGGCGAAGCCATCGAGCTTGCCGACGAGCTCGGGCAGCACGAGCCCGATCGCCTTGGCGGCGCCGGTCGAGGTCGGCACGATGTTGATCGCCGCGGCGCGTGCGCGACGCAGGTCCTTGTGCGGGCCGTCCTGCAGGTTCTGGTCGGCGGTGTAGGCGTGCACCGTGGTCATGAGACCGCGCTCGATGCCGAACGCGTCGTTGAACACCTTGGCGAGCGGCGCAAGGCAGTTCGTGGTGCAGGAGGCGTTCGAGATGATGTGGTGGCGCTCTGGCACGTACGTGTCTTCGTTCACGCCCATGACGAACGTCGCGTCCTCGTCGGTCGCGGGTGCGGAGATCAGCACCTTCTTCGCCCCGGCCTCGAGGTGCTTGCGCGCGTCGGCGGCCTTCGTGAAGAAGCCCGTCGACTCGATGACGATGTCGACGCCGAGGTCGCCCCACGGGAGGTTCGCGGGGTCGCGCTCCGCGAAGGCGCGGATCGGCGTGCCGTCGACGATGATGTGCTCGTCGTCGTACTCGACGGTGGCGTCGAGCTGGCCCGTGACCGAGTCGAACTTCAGGAGGTGGGCGAGCGTCTTGTTGTCGGTGAGGTCGTTCACCGCGACGATCTCGAGGTCGGCGCCCTGGGCGAGTGCCGCGCGGAAGTAGTTGCGGCCGATACGGCCGAAGCCGTTGATGCCGATCTTTACAGACACGGATGTCTCCTGACGTGGCGCGGATCGCGCCGTTTCACGGATGGACGGATCGGACGACGGCGTCCCCGGACGATGCCGGGGACACCATCCGATTTACGACAGTAGCAGCAGCCCTGAGGTCTTCTCACCAGCTGCGGTGAAGCGCTGCTGGACGTTCTCCCAGTCGACGATCGTCCAGAACGCCTTGACGTAGTCGGCGCGCACGTTCTTGTAGTCGAGGTAGTACGCGTGCTCCCAGACGTCGAGCATGAGGAGCGGAACGATCCCGGCCGGCAGGTTGCCCTGCTGGTCGAAGAACTGCACGATGATCAGGCGCTGACCGAGCGAGTCCCACGCCAACACGGCCCAGCCCGAGCCCTGCACGCCGAGCGCCGTCGCGGTGAAGTGGGCCTGGAACTTGTCGAACGAGCCGAACTGGTCGTCGATCGCGGCGGCGAGCTCTCCGGTCGGCTTGTCGCCGCCGTTCGGCGACAGGTTCGTCCAGAAGATCGAGTGGTTGACGTGGCCGCCGAGGTTGAACGCGAGGTCCTTCTCGAGCTTGTTGACGTTCGCGAGGTTGCCCGAGTCGCGCGCCTCGGCGAGCTGGGCGAGCGCGGTGTTCGCGCCGGTCACGTACGCCTGGTGGTGCTTCGAGTGGTGCAGCTCCATGATCGTGCCGCTGATCGCCGGCTCGAGCGCCGAATAGTCGTAGGCGAGATCGGGGAGGGTGTAGTCAGCCATTGCTTCTCCTTGTCAGACGCGCCGGGGCACCCGGGCGTCTCACCCGGGTCTCCACGGCCGCTCTCCCGAGTCTATGCCCGACCCCGACGCCGCCATCGGGGCTCGTCACGCGGGGCAACGGCGGGAAGGACGACTGGGGCTCAGACCTCGTCGAGATCAGCAGGCAGGCTCGCCTCGGTGCCCGGGACGCCGAGGTCGGCGGCACGCTTGTCGGCCATCGCGAGCAGTCGCCGGATCCGTCCGGCGACGGCGTCCTTCGTCATCGGCGGGTCGGCGTGGTGGCCGAGCTCGTCGAGGCTCGCATCGCGGTGCGCGAGCCGGAGCTCGCCGGCGTAGCGCAGGTGGTCGGGGATGTCGTCGCCGAGCAGTTCCATCGCCCGCTCGACCCGCGCGCACGCGGCGACTGCGGCTTGGGCCGACCGGCGCAGGTTCGCGTCGTCGAAGTTGACCAGCCGGTTGGCCGTCGCCCGCACCTCGCGGCGCTGGCGGAGCTCCTCCCAGTTGCGGACGGTGCCGGTCGCCCCCATGGCCGAGAGCATCGCGCTGATCGCCTCTCCGTCGCGGATGACGACGCGGTGCACGCCCCGCACCTCGCGCGCCTTGGCGGAGATGCCGAGTCTCCCGGCCGCCCCGACGAGCGCCATCGCCGTCTCGTTGCCGGGGCAGGTGATCTCGAGCGCGGCCGAGCGGCCGGGATCGGTGAGGCTCCCCTGCGCGAGGAAGGCGCCGCGCCAGACCGCGGCGATCTCGTCGCGCGAGCCCGTCGTCAGCTTGTTCGGGAGGCCGCGCACCTGCCGGCGACGCGCATCGAGCAGCCCCGTCTGACGGGCGAGGGTCTCGCCGCCGTCGAGCACGCGGATGAGGTACTGGTTGGTGCGGCGGACACCGGACGGCGAGATCACCGAGACGTCGGGACGAACACCGTAGATCTCGCCGAGATCGCGGGTGACGCGCTTGGCGACCGTCTTCGAGTCGAGCTCCGCTTCGATCGCGATGCGGTTCTGGATGATGTGGAGTCCGCCGGCGAAGCGCAGCACGGACGCGAGTTCCGCGACTCGTACGCTCGTCTTGGAGACCTCGACGCGGGCGAGCTCCTCTTTCACATCAGCGGTCAATGGCACCTGTGTTCCAATCTGTGTTGCGGGCCCGGCGTCATTCGCGACCGAGGTCGCGATGCTTCACGCTCACGACGACGCCGGGCATGTTCGCGACGCGCTCGCTCAGCTCTCGGACCATCGCCACCGAGCGGTGCTTGCCGCCCGTGCAGCCGATCGCGATCGTCGCGTGCCGCTTGTTCTCTCGCTGGTAGCCGGCGAGGACGGGTTCGAGCGCCTTGGCGTAGGCGTCGATGAACTCCATGGCGCCCGGCTGGCCGAGCACGAAGTCGCGCACCGGGGCGTCTTCGCCCGTGAGGTGTCGCAGTTCGGGATTCCAGAACGGATTGGGCAGGAACCTGGCGTCGGCGATGAGGTCGGCGTCGGTCGGAGCACCGTACTTGAAGCCGAAGCTCTGCATCGTCACCCGGAGGCCCGCATGGTCGGCGTCGGCGAACGTCTCGGTGATGAGGTTGGCGAGTTGGTGGATGTTGAGGTCGGAGGTGTCGACGACGAAGTCGCTCGCCTCGCGAAGGGTCGCGAGGCGAGCACGTTCGGCGCCGATCCCGTCGAGGAGGGTGCCGTTGCCCTGCAGCGGGTGCGGCCTGCGGACCGCCTCGAAACGCCGCACGAGCACCGCGTCGTTCGCGTCGAGGAAGACGACGCGGACGTTCACGCCGGTGCGCAGCGCCTGGATGATGTCCTGGAGCTCGGCGAAGAAGTCACGGCCGCGGATGTCGACGACCGCCGCAATGCGCGGCAGCGACGTGCCGGCTCGTTCGACGAGCTCGACGAGCGGGCGCAGCATCTGCGGCGGCAGGTTGTCGACGACGTACCAGCCGAGGTCCTCGAGCGCATTGCCCACGGTCGATCGTCCGGCACCGGACATCCCCGTGACGATGAGCATCTCCTGCCGCTCGGGCTCCCCCGCCGCCATGCCAGCCCCCTTCTCGTACCGACACACCAGCCTAGCGGGGTGCGGGCGCGGGATCGGCGTGCAGCTGCGCGTGGACGGTCGCCGCGAGCGTCGGGCCGATGCCCTTCACTTCGGCGATGGCGTGCTCGTCGGCCGCACGCAACCGCGCGACCGAGCCGAAATGGCGCAGCAACTCCTTCACCCGGGCGGGGCCCAGGCCCGGGATCTCGGCGAGCACCGACCCGATGTCGCGCTTGCGACGCTGCCGCTGGTGCGTGATCGCGAACCGATGGGCCTCGTCGCGCACCCGCTGGAACAGGAAGAGCGCGTCGCTGTTGCGCGGCAGGATGACCGGGAAGTCGCTCTCGGGCGTCCAGATCTCCTCGAGACGCTTCGCGATGCCGCAGAGGTAGATGCCCTGGACTCCCGACTCCCGCAGGGCGCGCTCCGCGGCCGCGACCTGCGGCTGCCCGCCGTCGACGACGAGCAGGTTCGGCGGGTAGGCGAACTTCTTGCGCCGCTCGGGAGCGTCGCCGGCGTCTCCCTCGCGCTCGGCCGCAGCCTCGTGCGCGTTCGCGAGGTACGCCAACCGTCGGGTGAGCACCTGATGGATCGAGTCGGTGTCGTCGCTCGACTGCGGGATCGTGAACCGGCGGTACTCGTCTTTGCGCGGCAGGCCGTCTTCGAAGACCACCATGGATGCCACGATGTTGGTGCCGCTCAGGTGCGAGACGTCGTAGCACTCGATCCGGAGCGGCGCATCGGCCATGCCGAGCGCCTCCTGGATGTCTTCGAGGGCACGCGAGCGCGTCGTGAAGTCGGCGCTACGACGGGTCTTGTAGAGCATGAGCGTCTGGCGTGCGTTCTGCGTCGCGGTCTGCAGGAGCGAGGCCTTGTCGCCGCGCTGCGCCACCCGCAGGCGCACCTTCCGTCCGGCGGTCGCGCCCAGCCAGTCCTCGAGCGCCGCAGCGTCGTCGGGGAGCTCGGGAACGACGACCTCGGCCGGCGGAGTCAGCCCATCGGCGTAGGCGTTCTGCACGATCGAGTCGACGAGGTCGCCGAGCGGCACGTCGAGCTCCTTGTCGACGGTCCACGAGTGCACGCCGCGCACTCGACCGCCCCGGACGATGAACAGCTGGACGGCGGCGGCGAGCTCGTCGTGGTCGACGCCGAAGACGTCGAGGTCGACCTTGTCGCCGAGCACGACCGCGCTCTTCTCGAAGAAGGCGTTCGCCGCCTGCAGGCGGTCGCGGTAGCGGGCGGCTGCCTCGTACTCCTGCGCGGCGGCGGCGGCCTGCATGCGATCGGTCAGCTCGCCGACGATGCGCCGGTCCTGATTCTGCATGAACCCGACGAAGCGGTCGACGTTCTCGCGGTGCTCCTCGATGGTGACGAGCCCTGAGCACGGCCCGAAGCAGCGACCGATCTGACCGGCGAAGCACGGCTTGCCGCTCGCCATCGCCCGCCGGTAGTCGCTGTCTTTGCACGTGCGGATCGGGAAGAGCTTCAGCAGGATCTCGAGCGTCTCGTTGATCGCCCACACCTTCGGGTACGGCCCGAAGTAGCGGGCGCCGCGGATCTTGCGATTGCGCGTGACGAAGGCTCGCGGCGCCTCGTCGGCCATCGTCACGGCGAGGTACGGGTACGACTTGTCGTCCTTGAAGCGGACATTGAACGGGGGATGGAACTCGTTGATCCACGTGATCTCGAGCTGGAGCGCCTCGACCTCGCTGCCGACGACCGTCCACTCGACCGACGAGGCGCTCGTGACCATGCGCCGGGTGCGCTCGTGGAGGCTCCTCAGCGGAGCGAAGTAGTTCGAGAGCCTCGCCCGCAGGTTCTTCGCCTTGCCGACGTAGAGCACCCGCCTGTCGGCGTCGCGGAAGCGGTACACGCCGGGACTCGTCGGGATCTCGCCCGGCTTCGGGCGGTACGGAACCGTGTCGGAGCTCGGTCGCGCGCTCACCATCGGCTCAGCTGGCGACGTCGGCGCGCTCGGCGGCGGCGTCGAAGATCTCGCGGAGGAAGTAGCCCGTGTGGCTCTCGGCGACCGTCGCGACATGCTCGGGAGTGCCGGTGGCGACGACCTGGCCGCCGCCCGAGCCGCCCTCCGGCCCGAGGTCGATGATCCAGTCGGCCGACTTGATGACGTCGAGCGAGTGCTCGATGACGATCACGGTGTTGCCCTTCTCGACGAGCTTGCCGAGCACCCGGAGGAGCTTCTGCACGTCTTCGAAGTGCAGGCCGGTCGTCGGCTCGTCGAGCACGTAGACGCTGCGGCCGTTCGACCGTCGCTGCAGCTCGGTCGCCAGCTTCACGCGCTGCGCCTCGCCGCCCGAGAGCGTCGTCGCGCTCTGTCCGAGCTGCACGTAGCCGAGTCCGACGTCGACGAGCGTCTTGAGATAGCGGTGGATCGCCGAGATCGGTTCGAAGAACTCGGCCGCCTCGGAGATCGGCATCTCGAGCACCTCGGCGATGTTCTTGCCCTTGTAGTGCACCTGCAGCGTCTCGCGGTTGTACCGCTTGCCGCCGCACACCTCGCACGCGACGTAGACGTCGGGCAGGAAGTTCATCTCGATCTTGATCGTGCCGTCGCCCGAGCACGCCTCGCAGCGCCCGCCC
The DNA here is from genome assembly GCF_042725165.1 of Agromyces sp. NPDC127015. NCBI lineage: Bacteria > Bacillati > Actinomycetota > Actinomycetes > Micrococcales > Microbacteriaceae > Agromyces > Agromyces sp. NPDC127015. The sequence continues at coordinate 1,046,435 of NZ_JBHXDI010000001.1, forward strand.
TTGACGTTGAAGCTGAACCGCCCCGGAAGGTAGCCTCGGGCCTTGGCCTCGGTCGTCTCGGAGAAGAGCGTGCGGATGCGGTCGAACACGCCCGTGTAGGTCGCGGGGTTCGATCGCGGTGTGCGCCCGATCGGCGCCTGGTCGACGTGCACGACCTTGTCGAGCTGCTCGAGGCCGGTCACCCGGCGGTGCTTGCCCGGGACCTTGCGTGCGCCGTTGAGCTTGTTCGCGAGAACGCGGTAGAGGATGTCGTTGACGAGCGACGACTTGCCCGAGCCGCTCACGCCGGTCACCGCCGTGAACGTTCCGAGCGGGAACTCGACGTCGATGCCGCGGAGGTTGTTCGCCGCGGCGCCCTGCACCGAGATCATGCGGTCGCGGTCGATCGGCCGGCGTCGCGCCGGGGTCGCGATCTCTTTGCGGCCGGACAGGTAGTCGCCAGTGAGCGAGCGCGTGTTCTTCAGCAGGTCGTCGTAGCTGCCGGAGTGCACGACGGTACCGCCGTTGACACCGGCCCCGGGGCCGATGTCGACGATCCAGTCGGCCGTGCGGATGGTGTCTTCGTCGTGTTCGACGACGATGAGCGTGTTGCCCAGGTCGCGCAACGCGACGAGGGTGTCGATGAGACGCCGGTTGTCGCGCTGGTGCAGGCCGATGCTCGGCTCGTCGAGCACGTACAGCACGCCCGTGAGGCCCGAGCCGATCTGCGTGGCGAGGCGGATGCGCTGCGCCTCGCCGCCGGAGAGGGTGCCGGCGGCGCGCGCGAGGTCGAGGTAGCTGAGGCCGACCCGGATGAGGAAGTCGAGGCGGACCTTGATCTCGCGCAGCACCTGGGCGCCGATGGCCTGCTCGCGATCGGTGAGCTCGAGGCGGTCCATGAATGCGCGCGCATCGGTGAGGCTCAGCAGGCCGACGTCGGCGATGCTGTGATCGTGGATCAGCACGGACAGCACCTCGGGCTTCAGCCGCTTGCCGTCGCACACGGGGCAGGGCACCTCGCGCAGGTACTCGGCCCACCGCGCCCGCTGCACGTCGGTCTCGGCCTGGAGGTACTGCCGCTCGATGTACGGCACGACGCCCTCGAAGCCCGAGGTGTAGCTCATCTCACGGCCGTACCGGTTGCGCCAGCGCACCTTGACCTCGAAGTTCTGCCCGCGCAGGACCGCCTGCCGTGCCTCGTCGGGGAGCTCGGCCCACGGCGTGTCGAGGGAGAAGCCGAGGTCGCGGGCGAGCCCGTCGAGCAGCTTCTCGTAGTAGTTGTAGAGGCTCTTGCCCTGCGAGGTCCACGGGAGGATGACGCCGTCGGTGATCGAGAGGGCCGGGTCGCCGAGCAGCAGCTCTTCGTCGACCGACATGCGCGTGCCGAGGCCGGAGCACTCGGGACAGGCGCCGAACGGCGCGTTGAACGAGAAGGTGCGCGGCTCGATCTCGGTGAGCTGGATCGGGTGCTGGTTCGGGCACGAGAGCTTCTCGGAGAAGGTGTGCCAGGCGTCAGGACCCGACTCGTCGACGAAGTTGACCTGCACCAGGCCGTCGGTGAGCCGGAGCGCCGTCTCGAGCGAGTCGGTGAGCCGGCCCAGCACGTCGGGCCCGGCGACGAGCCGGTCGACGACGACGGAGATGTCGTGCTTGATCTGCTTCTTGAGCTTCGGCGGCTCGTCGAGGCGGATGAGTTCGCCGTCGACGACGGCACGCGAATAGCCCTGCGCCGCCAGTTCGCGGAAGAGGTCGACGAACTCGCCCTTCTTCTTCGACACCACGGGGCTCAGCACCTGGAACCGGGTGCCCTCCTCGAGCTCCATCAGCCGGTCGGCGATCTGCTGCACCGTCTGCCGCTGGATCTTCTCGCCGCAGACCGGGCAGTGCGGCACGCCGATGCGCGCCCACAGCAGTCGCATGTAGTCGTAGATCTCGGTGATCGTGCCGACCGTCGAGCGGGGGTTGCGGTTCGTCGACTTCTGGTCGATCGACACGGCGGGGCTCAGGCCCTCGATGAAGTCGACGTCGGGCCGGTCGACCTGCCCGAGGAACTGCCGGGCGTATGCCGACAGCGACTCGACGTAGCGTCGTTGCCCCTCGGCGAAGATCGTGTCGAACGCGAGCGACGACTTGCCCGAACCCGAAAGGCCTGTGAACACGACCATCGCGTCGCGCGGGATCTCGACGTCGACGTTGTGCAGGTTGTGCACGCGGGCACCGCGGACACTCAGGCGCGAATGGGCATCGAGACGTGAAACTGGCACCCTTCGAGTCTAGAGAGACCCACCGACACGGATGCCTCGACCGATGCGCTGTCGGCGAACAGATGTTCGAATCGGACCGGCGGGCGCCCCCGTCGAGACTGCAGCGCGCCCGCCGTACCCGTCAGCCCAGGTGCCCCGCCTTCTCCATCTGCCGGAGCTCGCGCTTGAGCTCGGACACCTCGTCGCGCAGTCGCGCGGCGAGTTCGAACTTGAGCTCGCCGGCCGCCTCGAGCATCTGGTCGTTGAGGTCGCGGATGAGCTCTTCGAGGTCGTTCGCGCCCTCGGCGGCGATGCCTTCGGTACGGAGGTTCGGCACCGGCGACTTCTTACGGCCGTCGCGGCCCGCGAGCAGCGCAGCGGTGTCGGCCTCTTCGCGCGCGAGCACCTCGGTGATGTCGGCGATGCGCTTGCGCAGTGGCTGGGGATCGATGCCGTTGACGCGGTTGTACTCGAGCTGCCGGTCGCGCCGACGCGTCGTCTCGTCGATCGCCTGCTTCATCGAGTCGGTGAGCACGTCGGCGTACATGTGCACCTCGCCCGAGACGTTGCGCGCGGCGCGCCCGATCGTCTGGATGAGCGAGGTCGACGACCGGAGGAACCCCTCTTTGTCGGCGTCGAGGATCGCGACGAGCGACACCTCGGGGAGGTCGAGACCCTCGCGCAGCAGGTTGATGCCGACGAGCACGTCGTAGACGCCTGCGCGAAGCTCGGTGAGCAGTTCGACCCGCCGGAGCGTGTCGACGTCGGAGTGCAGGTAGCGCACCCTGACCCCGGCCTCGGTGAGGAAGTCGGTGAGCTCTTCGGCCATCTTCTTCGTGAGGGTGGTGACGAGGACCCGCTCGTCGCGCTCGGCACGCTTGCGGATCTCTTCGAGCAGGTCGTCGATCTGCCCCTTCGACGGCTTCACGACGATCTGCGGATCGACGAGGCCGGTCGGCCGGATGATCTGCTCGACGACGCCGTCGGCGATGCCCATCTCGTATCGGCCCGGCGTCGCGGAGAGGTACACGGTCTGGCCGACGCGCGCCTTGAACTCGTCCCACTTGAGGGGGCGATTGTCGAGGGCGCTCGGCAGCCGGAACCCGTGCTCGACGAGGGTGCGCTTGCGCGACGAGTCGCCCTCGTACATGGCACCGATCTGCGGCACCGTCACGTGCGACTCGTCGATCACGACGAGGAAGTCGTCGGCGAAGTAGTCGAGCAGGCAGTGCGGCGCTTCGCCGGGCGCGCGCCCGTCGATGTGCCGCGAGTAGTTCTCGATGCCCGAGCAGAACCCGATCTGCTCCATCATCTCCAGGTCGAAGGTCGTGCGCATGCGCAGCCGCTGCGCCTCGAGCAGCTTGCCCTCGCGTTCGAGCTCGGCGAGGCGCTCGTCGAGCTCGTCGCGGATGGTTCCGATGGCGCGCTGCATCACGTCGGTCGATGCGACGTAGTGCGATCCCGGGAAGACGGGAACCGCGTCGAGCTGGCGGACGATCTGCCCCGTGAGCGGATGCAGGCTGTAGAGCGCCTCGATCTCGTCACCGAACATCTCGATGCGGATCGCCAGCTCTTCGTAGACGGGGATGATCTCGATCGTGTCGCCGCGCACGCGGAACGTGCCCCGCGAGAAGTCGACGTCGTTGCGCTGGTACTGCATCGAGACGAACTTGCGGATGAGCCAGTCGCGGTCGACCCGTTGGCCGACCTGCAGCGGCATCATCGCCCCGAGGTACTCCTCGGGCGTGCCGAGGCCGTAGATGCAGGACACGGTCGACACCACGACGACGTCGCGCCGGCTGAGCAGGGAGTTCGTCGTCGAGTGGCGCAGCCGCTCGACCTCGGCGTTGATCGAACTGTCTTTCTCGATGAACGTATCGGTCTGCGGGACGTAGGCCTCTGGCTGGTAGTAGTCGTAGTAGGAGACGAAGTACTCGACCGCGTTGTTCGGCAGCAGCTCGCGGAACTCGTTCGCGAGCTGCGCGGCGAGGGTCTTGTTGTGGGCCAGCACGAGGGTCGGACGCTGGACCTGCTCGATGAGCCAGGCCGTCGTCGCCGACTTGCCGGTACCGGTCGCTCCGAGCAGCACGACGTCGGTCTCACCCGCGTTGATGCGGCCGGCGAGTTCGGCGATCGCCTGCGGCTGGTCACCGCTCGGTCGATACTCGCTGATGACCTCGAACGGGCGAACTGAGCGCGTGGCCTGCATGCTCCAAGTCTAGGAGCGGCCTCCGACATCGCGTCCGGAGCGCTCGGCCACGACCCGCGCCCACAGGGCGTCGGTCTGGCTCATCGTGTGCGCGAGCGAGCCGTCGGTGTCGATGACCACGTCGGCGATCGCGAGCCGCCGAGTGTTGTCGACCTGCGCGTCGACTCGCGCCTCGGCCTGCATCAGGTCGAGGCCGCGCTCCTCGACGAGCCGCTTCACCTGGGTGCGGCGCGGCGCGTTCGTCACGACGACGAGATCGAACGGGTGATCGACGGATGCCTCGACGAGGAGCGGCACGTCGTACACGACGACGGCATCGGGGTCATCGGCCTCGGCGCGGGCGATAAGCCGCGACGACAGCTCCCGCACCGCGGGGTGGACGATGGAGTTCAGGCGGGCCCGCGCGGCGTCGTCCTTGAAGACGATCTCGCCGAGCTTCGCGCGGTCGAGTGAGCCGTCGGGTCGGAGGACGCCCTCGCCGAACTCCGCGATGACCGCCGCGAGCCCGGGGGTGCCCGGTGCGACGACCCGCCGGGCGAGGTCGTCGGCATCGATGTGAACCGCCCCGTGTTCGTACAGCCTGCGCGCGACGGTCGACTTCCCCGAGGCGATACCACCAGTGAGCCCGATCAGATACACGACACCACTCTAATCGTGCGACACTCGACTCGACCCACGAGGAGGCGCGGATGCTCGAGCTGCTCACCGGCACCGGGCTCGCGCTCGCGGCCGGTCTCAACGCCTGGATCCCGCTCGTCGTGCTCGGTGCGCTCGATCGCTTCACGACCCTCGTCGAACTGCCGCCCGCGTGGGCGTGGCTCTCGAACGAGTGGGTCCTGCTCGTGCTGGTCCTCCTGCTCGCGGTCGAGTTCATCGCCGACAAGGTGCCGGGTCTCGACTCGGCGAACGATGTCGTGCAGACGGTCGTCAGGCCGACCGCCGGCGGAATCGTCTTCGGCACCGGGATCGACTCGACGACCGCCGTCGTGACCGATCCCGGGTCGTTCTTCAGCTCGAACGCCTGGGTTCCCGTCGCGATCGGCGTCGGCCTCGCGCTGCTCGTGCACGTGGCGAAGGCCGCCGCCCGGCCGGTCGTCAACACAGCGACACTCGGATTCGGCGGCCCGGTCGTGAGTGCCGCGGAAGACGCCGGGAGCTTCGCGCTCGCGTTCGCCGCAGTGCTGGCGCCCGTGCTCGTGGTCTTCGGCATCGTGGCGCTCGTGATCGCGCTCGTGTTCGTCGTGCGGCGTCGTCGCGCCCGCCGCGAGGCAGCCGCGAGGCATCCCGCGACGACGCCCTGAAACGGCCGAAGGCCGGTTCCCGAGGGAACCGGCCTTCAGTCGTGTCGCAGGTGCGATCAGTTGTTGCTCGAGAGCTTCTCGCGCAGCGCCGCGAGCGAGGCGTCGTCGGCAAGGGTGCCCGTGCCGGCCGAGTCGCTCGAGTAGGAGGCACCGCCGGCCGAGAACGAGTCGTCGGCAGCCTGGGCGGCGAGCGAAGCAGCAACCTGCTTCTTGTGCGCCTCCCAGCGAGCCTGGGCGGCAGCGTAGTCCTGCTCCCACTTCTCGCGCTGGGCCTCGAAGCCCTCGCGCCACTCGTTGGTCTCGGGGTCGAAGCCCTCGGGGTACTTGTAGTTGCCCTGCTCGTCGTACTCGGTGAGCATGCCGTAGAGCGCCGGGTCGAACTCGGTGCCCTCGGGGTCGACGCCCTCGTTCGCCTGCTTCAGCGAGAGCGAGATGCGGCGACGCTCGAGGTCGATGTCGATGACCTTGACGAAGACCTCTTCGCCGACCGACACGACCTGCTCGGCGAGCTCGACGTGCTTGCCCGACAGCTCCGAGATGTGCACGAGGCCCTCGATGCCGTCGGCGACGCGAACGAACGCACCAAACGGCACGAGCTTGGTGACCTTGCCCGGAGCGACCTGGCCGATCGCGTGGGTCCGGGCGAAGACCTGCCACGGGTCCTCCTGCGTCGCCTTGAGCGACAGCGAGACGCGCTCGCGGTCGAGCTCGACGGAGAGCACCTCGACGGTGACCTCCTGGCCGACCTCGACGACCTCGCTGGCGTGCTCGATGTGCTTCCACGACAGCTCGGAGACGTGCACGAGGCCGTCCACGCCGCCGAGGTCGACGAACGCACCGAAGTTGACGATCGACGAGATGACACCCTTGCGGATCTGGCCCGGGTGCAGGTTCGCGAGGAACGTCGAACGCGACTCGGACTGCGTCTGCTCGAGCAGCGCGCGGCGCGAGAGCACCACGTTGTTGCGGTTCTTGTCGAGCTCGAGGATCTTCGCCTCGATCTCCTGGCCGAGGTACGGCGTGAGGTCGCGCACGCGGCGGAGCTCGATGAGCGACGCCGGGAGGAAGCCGCGGAGGCCGATGTCGACGATCAGGCCGCCCTTGACGACCTCGATGACCGAACCGGTCACGACGCCGTCGGCCTCCTTGATCTTCTCCACGTCGCCCCACGCGCGCTCGTACTGCGCACGCTTCTTCGACAGGATGAGGCGGCCTTCCTTGTCCTCCTTCTGGAGAACGAGGGCCTCGACGGTGTCGCCGACGCCGACGACCTCGCTGGGGTCGACGTCGTGCTTGATGGAAAGCTCGCGCGAGGGGATGACGCCCTCGGTCTTGTAGCCGACGTCGAGGAGGACCTCGTCGCGGTCGATCTTCACGACGGTGCCCTCGATGAGGTCGCCGTCGTTGAAGAACTTCAAAGTCTTCTCGACCGCGGCGAGGAAATCGTCAGCAGATCCGATGTCGTTGATCGCGACCTGCTTGGGCGCCTTGGTCGTTGCGGTTGTCATGTAGTGAATGCTCCGTAAAGGACAATATCGAGCCCATCGCGCGGTAGAGCGTTATGTGTTTCCGCGATGGGCATGCGGACAGGGATGTCACACGAGTGACGCTCCATCCTAACGGAACCGCTGCGTGCGCGGCAACCGCACGGCTCCGGGGCTCATCCGAGCCGAGCCGGGCCGGCGGCGACGGCACCCTCCGTCGGTCGGAGGATGCTCGCGAGCGCCGGTTCCAGCTCGGGGTACCTGAACTCGAAGCCGGCGTCGAGCAACCGCTGCGGCAGCACCCACCGGCTCTTGAGCAGGAGCTCGGTCTCGGTGCCGATGACCGCCGACCCGAGCTCGAGCATCCATCGCGTCGTGGGCAGGCCGACCGGCGCACCGACGAGTCGACGGATGGTGCGCATGAGGGTGCGGTCATCGCTCGGGTTCGGCGAGCTGACGTTCACCGGACCGCTGAGGTCGGCGCGGTCGCGAAGGAAGTCGATCGCGCGCGCGACATCCTCGACATGCACCCAGCTGAAGCGCTGCCGGCCGCGGGGCGTGCGGAACACGTGCTGCGTGCCGGCCCCGCGGCGCGCCCGCGACGACGGCCACCGGCCGTCGAGGTGCGCGCCGCCGAGCCCGAGCCGGGCGAGCATCGCGAGCGGGCGCAGCGCACTGCCGTCGCCGAGCACGATCGCGATCCGCAGCGCGACCCGCCGGGTCATCGGCAGCTCCCCGTCGAAGAACTCCCGCTCCCACGCTTTCGCGACGGCGACCGAGAACCCCGTGCCGAGCTCACCGCTCGACTCGGTCATCGGCCGGTCGTCGGCGTGCCGGTAGATCGTCGCGGTCGAGGAGTTGAACCAGACGGCCGGCGGCTCGTCGACGTCGGCGACCGCCTCGCGCAGTTCGGCGGTCGTCGTCAGCCGCGACTGCATGATCGCCTCACGGTTCGCAGGCGTGTACCTGCAGTTCACGCTCCGCCCGGCGAGGTTGACGAGCACGTCGGCGCCGTCGAGCAGCCGGCGGATCGCGTGAGGATCGGACCACGAGGCGTCCCCGCCGGACCGGCCGATCGTCGCCACCGAATCGCCCGCGACGCGGTAGCGGTGCACGAGGTGCGCGCCGATGAACCCGGACGCGCCTGCGATGACGATACGCGCCACGTCGCGCCCGGGACTCAGCCGAGCAGCGCGGAGCGCAGTGTGTCGAGTCCGACGCCGCCGAGCGCCAGCGCGCGCCGGTGGAAGTCGCGGATGTCGAAGCTGGAGCCCTCCCGGCGGGCGACCTCGTCGCGCAGCTGCTCCCAGATGCGCTGGCCCACCTTGTACGAGGGTGCCTGCCCCGGCCAGCCGAGGTAGCGGTGCACCTCGAAGCGCACGAAGCCCTCGTTCATGTTGACGTTCTGCCCGAGGAACTCGAAGGCGTAGTCGCCCGTCCAGACTCCCTGCCCGTCGGGGCGCTGCTTGCCGAGGTGCACGCCGATGTCGAGCACGACGCGGGCGGCGCGCATGCGCTGGCCGTCGAGCATGCCGAGCCGGTCGGCCGGATCGTCGAGGTAGCCGAGCCCCTGCATCAGACGCTCTGCGTAGAGCGCCCATCCCTCGGCGTGACCCGACGTGCCGGCGAGCTGCCGGCGCCAGGTGTTGAGCTGGCCGCGGTTGACGACCGCCTGGCCGATCTGGAGGTGGTGACCCGGGACCCCCTCGTGGTAGACCGTGGTGAGTTCGCGCCAGGTGTCGAACTCGGTGACGCCCTCCGGCACCGACCACCACATGCGACCTGGCCGTGAGAAGTCGTCGCTCGGGCCCGTGTAGTAGATGCCGCCCTCCTGGGTGGGGGCGATCATGCACTCGAGGGTGCGGATCTCGGCGGGGATGTCGAACTGCGTGCCGGCGAGCTCCGCGACCGCGCGGTCGCTGGTCTCCTGCATCCACCGTTGGAGTGCGTCGGTGCCGTGCAGCTTGCGGCTCGGATCGTCGTCGAGGAACGCGATGGCCTCGGCAACGGATGCCCCGGGCTTGATCTCGTTGGCGATCGACTCCTGCTCGGCGACCATGCGCGCGAGTTCTTCGATGCCCCATTCGTAGGTCTCGTCGAGGTCGATCACGGCGCCGAGGAAGCGCCGCGACTCGAGGGCGTAGATGTCGCGGCCGACGGCATCGGCGTCGCCCGCTACCGGCGCGAGCTCGGACTCGAGGAACTCGGCGAGCCGGTCGTACGCCTCGCTCGCCGTGCCGGCGCCCGCCTCGAGGTCGCGCCGAAGCGCGTCGGGGAGCTCGGACTCCCCCGCCTTCGCGCTCGCGGCGAACGTCGCGAAGAAGCCGTCGGCCTTCGCGATGCGCCGCGCCTGCGCCGCGACCTCGTGCACCTGCCGGACCGCGGGGACGATGCCCGCCCCGACGCCCGCGCGCAGGGTCTCGATGTAGCCGTCGAGCGCGCCCGGGACCGCTCCGAGGCGATTCGCGATGCGCGACCAGTCGTCGACCTCGGCGGTCGGCATGAGGTCGAACACGTCGCGGATCTCCTGCGTCGGGCTCGCGATCACGTTGAGGTCCCGGAGGTAGAGCCCGGCGTCGTGCCGGGCGAGCTCTAGCTCCAGCTCGGAGCCGAGGTCCGCGACCGTGATGCGGTCGACGTCGTCGGCCGGGTCGGCGGTCCGAAGCGCGGCGGCCGCCTCGCGGATCGCGGCGACCCGCCGCTCGTGCCCGGCCGGCGAGTAGTCGGCGAGCCGGTCGTCGTGGCTCGTCCGGCCGATGTAGGTGCCGATGCTCGGGTCGAGGTCGACCAGCGTGTCGACCCAGCCTTCGGCGATGCGGTCGACGTCGGTCGGGGTGCGCTCACTCGATGCCATCCTCCGAACCTAGGACAGCGAACCCGCCCGTGTCGACGTCGAGGATCCCTCGATCAGTGCGCCGCGTCCTCCCAGTCGCTGCCCCGCCCGACCTGTACGTCGAGCGGCACCTTGAGTTCGGCCGCGTTCGCCATCTTGTCTCGCACGAGCGCCTCGAGCGCCTCGGATTCGCCGCCCGCCACCTCGAAGATGAGCTCGTCGTGGACGGTGAGCAGCATGCGGCTCTCGAGCCCCTGCGCGCGGATCTCGCGCTCGACGCCGACCATCGCGATCTTCATGATGTCGGCGGCCGAACCCTGGATCGGCGAATTGAGCGCGGCGCGCTCCGCGTTCTCGCGGTGCACGCGGTTCGGGCTGTTGAGGTCGGGGAACGGACGGCGCCGGCCGAAGATCGTCTCCGTGTAGCCGTCGATCTTCGCCTGCTCGACCACGCCGCGCAGGTAGTCGCGCACCGCTCCGAAGCGCTCGAAGTACTCGCGCATGAGCTGCTGCGCCTCAGCGCGATCGATGCGCAGCTGCTTCGAGAGGCCGAACGCGCTCAAGCCGTAGGCGAGGCCGTACGACATCGCCTTGACCTTCGTGCGCATGAGCGGCGTGACGTCGGCGGGGTCGACCGCGAACACGCGCGCACCCACGAACCGGTGCAGGTCTTCGCCCGCGTTGAACGCCTCGATGAGCCCGGGGTCGCCGGAGAGGTGCGCCATGATGCGCATCTCGATCTGCGAATAGTCGGCCGTCAGGAGTTCTGCGTACCCGGCACCGTGGCGGAACGCCTTTCGGATGCGTCGCCCGTCTTCGGTACGGATCGGGATGTTCTGCAGGTTCGGATCGTTCGACGACATGCGCCCGGTCGCCGCGCCAATCTGGCCGTAGTTCGTGTGGATGCGGCCGTCGGCCGCGATCGACTTGTCGAGCGAATCGACGATCTGGCGCAGCTTGGTCGCATCGCGGTGCTCGAGCAGGTAGCCGAGGAACGGGTGCGGGCTGGACTCCTGGAGGTCGGCCAGCGCACTCGCATCCGTCGTGTAGCCGGTCTTCGTGGCGCGCGTCTTCGGCATGCCGAGCTGGTCGAACAGCACCTCCTGCAACTGCTTCGGCGAGCCGAGGTTCACCTCGCGACCGATCTCCGCGTACGCGGCCTCGGCGAGGCCGGCGGCCCGCTCGCCGAGTTCGGCGGACAGCGCTGCGAGCTCGGCGTGGTCGACGGTCACGCCGCGCAACTCCATCGCGGCCAGCACGGGGACGAGCGGCATCTCGATGTCGGCGAGCAGCTGACGCGACCGCTCGGGCAGGGCACGCAGAACGGCGGGCGCCACGCGCACCGTGAACCACGCGTACTCCGGCGCGCCGGCGTCGGTGCCCTCTTCGGGGACGAGCTGCGCGGGATCGGCCTGCGGCACCGTCTCGCCGAGGTAGCGGTCGACGAGGTCGGGCAGGGTCTTCTCGACCAGGTTCGGTCGCACGAGCCAGCCGGCCACGAGCGTGTCGAGGACGAGCCCGTCGAGGGCGAGACCGGATCGCGCGAGTGCCTCGAGCTGCGGCTTCGCATCGGTCATGATCTTCGGGGAGTCGGAGGCGAGCCACGCCTCGAACGGCCCTGCTTCGGCCGCGCCGGATCGCCAGGCGAGGTGCACCGTCTCGGTCGCCGTCGCAATGCCGGCACCCACCACGAGGCCGTCGATGACCTCGAGGCTGAGGCCGAGCCCCGCGGGCTCTGCGGCGACGGCGCGCTCGAGCCACGCCGCGAGTTCGGCGCCGGCGAGGCTCTGCGAGGTCGGCATCGTCGGCGCGGCGATGAGCGGTGCCGGCTCGGCCGCGGGCGCCGCCCCGTTGCCGTTGCCGTTCGTCTCGCCCGCCGCGAGCTTGCGCAGGCGCTCGAAGAGCGTGCGGAACTCGAGCCGCTCGAAGAGCGGGCGGACCGCTTCGATGTCGATCGGACGCGCGGCGAGCTCGGGGATCACGACGTCGAGTTCGACGTCGTCGACGAGACGGTTGAGCTTGCGATTGCGGATCGCGTTCTCTTTCTCGTCGCGCAGGTTCTGCCCAACGACGCCCTTGATCTCGTCGGCGTGGGCGAGGATGCCGTCGAGGTCGCCGTAGAGCCCGAGCCACTTGACCGCGGTCTTCTCGCCCACCTTCGTGATGCCGATCAGGTTGTCGCTCGTCTCGCCGACGAGTGCCGCGACGTCGGGGTACTGCTCGGGGCGGATGCCGTACCGCTCGACGACCGCCTCGGGGTCGTACCGCTTGAGCTGCGAGACGCCCTGGGCGTTCGGGTAGAGCAGCGTGACGTCGTCGTTCACCAGCTGGATGGTGTCGCGGTCGCCCGAGACGAGCAGCACGCGATAGCCCTCGGTGCGCCCGCGCGCCGCCAGGGTCGCGAGGATGTCGTCGGCCTCGAAGTCCTCTTTCTCGAGGACCTGGATCCCCATCGCCTGCAAGGCCTCTTGCAGCAGCGGCACCTGGCCCTTGAACTCGGGCGGGGTCTCGCCCCGGGTGCCCTTGTACTCGGCGTACTCGCGCGTGCGGAAGGAGTGCCGCGACACGTCGAACGCGACCGCGAGGTGCGTGGGCTTCTCGTTCTGGAGCAGGAGCAGCAGCATCGAGAGGAAGCCGTGGATGGCGTTCGTGTGCTGACCGTCGCGCGTCGTGAAGCTGTCGACCGGAAGGGCGTAGAAGGCTCGGAAGGCCAGCGAGTGGCCATCGACGACGAGGAGGGTGGGCTTGTCTGCGTCCGTCACCGCACCAGCCTACAAGCGGCCGCCGACACCGCCGGACGTCCGGCCGGCTCCCGGCCCCGGCCCACGTGCCGCGACCACGAACGGCGGATGCCTCGACGAGACCGTGCTCGTCGAGGCATCCGCCGTTCGATGTTCTGCGGGCCCTACTTCTTGGGCGCGAGCTGTTCGATGATCGCCTGCGAGACGTCCTTCATCGTGAGGCGGCGATCCATCGACGCCTTCTGGATCCAGCGGAACGCCTCGGGCTCGGAGAGGCCCATCTTCTCGTTGAGGAGGCCCTTCGCCCGGTCGACGAGCTTGCGGGTCTCGAAGCGCTCGACGAGGTCGCCGACCTCGGCCTCGAGGGCGATGATCTGCGCGTGGCGGGCCAGGGCGATCTCGATCGCCGGCAGCAGGTCGTTCGGGGTGAAGGGCTTCACGACGTAGGCCAGTGCACCGGCCTCGCTCGCGCGCTCGACCAGCTCCTTCTGGCTGAAGGCGGTCAGCAGCACGACCGGGGCGATGTGGCCCTTCGAGAGGCGCTCGGCCGCGGAGATGCCGTCGAGCTGCGGCATCTTGACGTCCATGATGACGAGATCGGGGCGCAGTTCGGTCGCAAGCGCCACAGCGGTCTCGCCGTCGCCCGCCTCGCCGACGACCTCGTAGCCGTTGTCGCGCAGGATCTCGACGATGTCGAGGCGGATGAGCGACTCATCTTCTGCCACGACCACGCGGCGCGGAGCTGCCGGCTGAGTTGATTCGGTGTCAGTCACGCAGGAAAGCCTACGGTATTCTGGGCGAGGCCTCTGGCCGGTGTGGCGGAATGGCAGACGCGGAGCACTCAAAATGCTTTGCCCGAAAGGGCGTGTGGGTTCGACCCCCACCACCGGCACCATCGCCCGCGCGGCGTTCGCGGATCAGCCCGTCCCGCGCTCCGCGAGGTGGGCGTTCCGAGCCTCGATGAGATGCCGCAGATAGGGCCCGAGCACGACCTCCGCGATCCGACCGAGCGGGCCGAACGGCGCGACGAACTCGACCTCGTCGGTCATGATCGCGCCGGTGCCGTCGGCGGTCGGTTCGAACCGGTGCACATGACGGAACGACCGGAACGGGCCGCGCACCTGTTCGTCGATGAAGCATCGCGGTTCGTCGTACGCGGTGATGCGGCTCGTCATGCTGAGCGGAACGCCGAAGTGCCACGCGCGCCAGGTCACCTGCTCGCCGGGCCCGATCCTGCCCGACGTCACCCCGGCGACGGCGCGCTCGCGGGAGCGTGCCATCGACGCCATGTGCAGGTCGATGTCGAGCGAGCGCTCGAACGCCTCCGACGGGCTCAGGGCGAGGACCGTCCGGCACTCGAATCTCACGACCACGATCGGATTCTGCCACGACGCGCGACCGAGGCATCCCGCCGCGGTGCCCGGAAGACGGCGAAGGGCCGGTCATTCCTGACCGACCCTTCACCGAGGAACCGCTAGAGCACCTCGCCGACGACGTGCACGCGCACGTCGTTCGTGGTGCCCGGAATGCCGGGAGGCGAACCCGAGATGATGACGACCTTCTCGCCGTTGACCGCCTTGCCGGTCTTCGCGAGCGCCTCGTCGACCTGCCCGACCATCTGGTCGGTGTGGGTGACGCGCGAGACCACGAACGACTCGACGCCCCAGTTGAGCGCCATGCGGCGTCGGATCGCGGGGTCGGGCGTGAACGCCAGGATCGGGATCTTCGAGCGCAGGCGCGTCATGCGGCGCACCGTCTCGCCCGACTCGGTGAACACGCAGAGGTACTTCGCCTCGACGAAGTCGGCGACCTCGACCGCGGCGGCGGTGATGGCGCCCGACTGGGTGCGCGGCTTCGTGCCGAGCGGGGCGATCCGGTCGAGCCCGTGCTGTTCGGTCGACTCGATGATGCGGGCCATGGTCTGCACCGTGATCACGGGGTACTCCCCCACGCTCGTCTCGCCCGAGAGCATGACCGCGTCGGCGCCGTCGAGGACGGCGTTCGCGACGTCGGAGGTCTCGGCGCGCGTCGGCACGGGGCTGTGGATCATCGACTCGAGCATCTGCGTCGCGACGATGACCGGCTTCGCGAGGCGGCGGGCGATCTCGACGGCGCGCTTCTGCACGATCGGCACGGCCTCGAGCGGCAGCTCGACGCCGAGGTCGCCGCGCGCGACCATGACCGCGTCGAACGCCTCGGTGATCTCCTCGAGCGCGTCGACCGCCTGCGGCTTCTCGACCTTCGCGACGACGGGCACGCGGCGGCCGACCTCGTCCATGATCTCGTGCACGCGGGTGATGTCGGCGGCGTTGCGAACGAACGACAGCGCGATGAGGTCGGCGCCGAGCTCCAGGCCCCAGCGCAGGTCGGCCTCGTCCTTGTCGGAGAGGGCCGGGACGTTGACCGCGACGCCGGGCAGGTTGATGCCCTTGTTGTTCGAGACGGGACCCGCGACGATGACCTTGGTCGTGACGACCGTGCCGTCGGTCTCGAGCACCTCGACCCGAACCTTGCCGTCGTCGATGAGCAGGAAGTCGCCGGGCTTCACGTCCTGCGGCAGCCCCTTGAACGTCGTGCCGACGATCTCCTTCGTGCCGAGGATGTCTTCAGTGGTGATCTTGAAGATGTCGCCCTCGGCGAGCTCGTGCGGCCCGTCGGCGAACTTGCCGAGGCGGATCTTCGGCCCCTGCAGGTCGACGAGGACGGCGACCGCACGGCCGGAGTCGGCCGCCGCCTTGCGCACGTTCTGGTAGACGCCCTCGTGGACGTCGTACGTGCCGTGGCTGAGGTTCATGCGGGCGACGTCGACGCCCGCATCGATGATCGCCCGGATCTGCTCGTAGCTCGATGTCGCCGGCCCGAGGGTGGCGACGATCTTCGCTCGTCTCATGTGGTGTTACTCCCGGTGTTCCGCGCCGAGGCGCTGATCGTGGTTCGGACGACGCGCCGAGCGGCGCGCCTGGGGTTCAGACGGCGATGGCGCGCGCCGTCGCCGCGATGGGGCTCGGCAGCGAGGTCTCGCCTTCAAGGTACCGGTCTACTGCGGCGGCCGCAGCACGGCCCTCGGCGATCGCCCAGACGATGAGCGACTGGCCGCGACCCGCGTCGCCAGCCACGAAGACGCCCGGCTCGGCCGTGGCGTACGCCGCGTCGCGCGAGAGGTTGCCGCGGTCGGTGACCGCGAGCTGCAGCTGCTCGTCGAGCTCGTTCGTCTCGGGACCGGTGAATCCGAGGGCGAGCAGCACGAGGTCGGCGGGGATCTCGCGCTCGGTGCCCGCCTTGGGCACGCGGCGGCCGTCGAGGTACTCGGTCTCGGCGACCCGGATGGCTCGGACCTCGCCCGCCTCGTTCGCGAGGAACTCGACCGTGGAGGCGAGGAACTCGCGACGGCCGCCCTCTTCGTGGGCGCTCTGCACCTCGAAGACGGTCGGGTGCATCGGCCACGGCTGGTGGTCGGGCCGCTCCTGCCCCGGCTGCTTGCCGATCGCGAGGTTCGTCACCGACAGCGCGCCCTGACGGTGCGCGGTGCCGATGCAGTCGGCGCCCGTGTCACCGCCGCCGAGGACGACGACGTGCTTGCCCTCGGCCGTGAGCTGGTCGAAGACCTCGTCGCCCGCGATGTGCCGGTTCGACTGCGTGAGGTACTCCATCGCGAAGTGCACGCCCGGCAGGTCGCGGCCGGGAACGGGCAGGTCGCGCGGGACCATGGCGCCGGTCGCGATCACGACGGCGTCGTAGCGCTCGCGGAGCTGGTCCCACGTGATGTCGACGCCGATGTTCATGCCCGCCCGGAAGCGGGTGCCCTCGGCGGTCATCTGGGCGAGACGGGCCTCGAGGTGCTTCTTCTCCATCTTGAAGTCGGGGATGCCGTAGCGGAGCAGGCCTCCGATGCGGTCGTCGCGCTCGAAGACCGCGACCGTGTGACCGGCGCGGGTGAGCTGCTGCGCCGCGGCGAGCCCGGCGGGCCCTGAGCCGACCACGGCGACCGTCTTGCCGGTGAGACGCCCTGGCGGCTGCGGCTGCACCCAGCCGTTGCCGAACGCCTGGTCGATGATCGACACCTCGACCTGCTTGATCGTGACGGCGGGCTGGTTGATGCCGAGCACGCACGCCGACTCGCAGGGTGCCGGGCAAAGCCGGCCCGTGAACTCGGGGAAGTTGTTCGTCGCGTGCAGCCGCTCGATCGCCGCGCGGCCTTCGCCGCGGTACATGAGGTCGTTCCACTCGGGGATGAGGTTGCCGAGCGGGCAGCCCTGGTGGCAGAACGGGATGCCGCAGTCCATGCAGCGTCCCGCCTGCCGACGGAGCTGGGCCGGGTCGCCCTGCTCGTAGACCTCTTTCCAGTCCATGATGCGCACCGGTACGGGCCGCCGCTTCGGCAGCTCCCGCTCGGTGACCTTCAGGAAGCCCTTGGGGTCAGCCATTGGTCACCTCCAGGCAGTTCATGTGCGCAGCCGTTCCCAGCGTCTGAAGGATCTCAGCCATTGGTCACCTCCAGAATTCGACCCCAGACGACGTCGCCGTCGGGGTCGAGCCCCTCGTCGACCGCGCTCTGGCGGGTACGGAGCACTGCCGCGTAGTCGCGCGGCAGCACCTTGGTGAAGCGGTCGAACGCGGCGTCGCCCTCGGCGAGGAGCGCCGCGGCCACCGCGGAGTCGGTCTCGGCGACGTGCTGCTCGAGCAGGTCGCGCACGATCTCGCCGTCGGCGCTGCCGAGCGGGAGGAGTTCGAGCTCGCCGGCCGCGAGCGACTCGCGGTTGACCCGTCCCTCGCGCAGGTCGAGCACGTAGGCGGTGCCGCCCGACATGCCGGCCCCGAGATTGCGCCCGGTCTCGCCGAGGATGAGCGCCAGCCCGCCGGTCATGTACTCGAGCGCGTGGTCGCCCACGCCCTCGACGACCGCAGTCGCGCCGGAGTTGCGGACGAGGAACCGCTCGCCCACGATGCCGCGGATGAACATGCTGCCGCTCGTCGCGCCGTACCCGATGACGTTGCCTGCGATGACGTTGCGCTCGGCGACGAACCCGCTGTCGCGGGCGGGTCGCACCACGATCCGCCCGCCCGAGAGGCCCTTGCCGACGTAGTCGTTCGAGTCGCCCTCGAGCCGGATCGTGATGCCGCCGGGCAGGAAGGCGCCGAGCGACTGGCCGGCCGATCCGCTGAGCGTGACCTCGATCGAGCCCGTCGGCAGCCCCTGCTCGCCGTGCCGCGAGGTGACCTCGTGGCCGAGCATCGTGCCTACCGCGCGCTCGGTGTTCTTGATCGGCAGCTCGATCGAGACCGACCCGCCCTCCTCCAGGACGATGCCGGCCCGGCGGATGAGCTCGTTGTCGAAGTGCTCGTCGAGCTCGTGGTCCTGAGCGCGGGCGTTTCGGCGGGCGTCGGCCTCGGAGAAGTCGGGACCGACGAGCACGGGCGTGAGGTCGAGCCCCGACGCCTTCCAGTGGTCGACCGCGCGGTCGACGTCGAGCAGCTCGCGGCGGCCGATGATCTCGTCGATCGAGCGGTAGCCGAGCTCGGCGAGGTACTCGCGCACCTCCTGGGCGATGAACTCGAAGAAGTTGACGACGAACTCGGGCTTGCCGCTGAATCGCTTGCGGAGCTCGGGGTTCTGCGTGGCGACGCCGACCGGGCAGGTGTCGAGGTGGCAGACCCGCATCATGACGCAGCCCTCGACGACGAGCGGCGCCGTCGCGAAGCCGAACTCCTCGGCGCCGAGCAGCGCGCCGATCACGACGTCGCGACCCGTCTTCAGCTGGCCGTCGACCTGCACGACGACGCGGTCGCGCATGCCGTTGAGCATGAGCGTCTGCTGCGTCTCGGCGAGGCCGAGCTCCCACGGGGTGCCCGCGTGCTTGAGCGAGTTGAGCGGGCTCGCTCCCGTGCCGCCGTCGTGCCCCGAGACGAGGATGACGTCGGCGAGGGCCTTGGCGGTGCCCGCCGCGACCGCGCCGATGCCCGACTGGCTGACGAGCTTCACGTGGATGCGAGCCTTCGGGTTCGCGCGCTTGAGGTCGAAGATGAGCTGCTTGAGGTCTTCGATCGAGTAGATGTCGTGGTGCGGCGGGGGCGAGATGAGCCCTACGCCCGCGGTCGCGTGCCGCGTGCGGGCGACCCACGGGTACACCTTCGTCGGTGGCAGCTGGCCGCCCTCGCCGGGCTTCGCGCCCTGCGCGAGCTTGATCTGGATGTCGTCGGCGTGCGTGAGGTACATGCTCGTGACGCCGAATCGACCGGACGCGACCTGCTTGATCGCGCTGCGGCGCTCGGGGTCGAGCAGGCGGTCCAGGTCCTCGCCGCCCTCACCGGTGTTCGACTTGGCGCCGAGGCGGTTCATCGCGATCGCGAGGGTCTCGTGCGCCTCCTTCGAGATCGAGCCGTAGCTCATCGCGCCGGTGGAGAACCGCTTGACGATCGACGAGACCGGCTCAACCTCGTCGATGGGCACCGCGGGCCGGGTGCCGGTGCGCAGCGCGAACATGCCGCGCAGCGTGAGCAGCTCCTCGGCCTGCGAGTCGACGAGCGAGGTGTACTCGCGGAACACGTCGTATCGGCGGTTGCGCGTCGAGTGCTGGAGCCGGAACACGGTCTCGGGGTTGAACAGGTGCGGCGAACCGTCGCGACGCCACTGGTACTCGCCGCCGGTGGCGAGCCGCTCGTGGGCACGGACCGCTTGGTCCTGCGGATAGGCCCGGGTGTGGCGGTCGAGGTTCTCGGCTGCGATGACGTCGATGCCGACTCCGCCGAGCTTCGACGTCGTGCCGGTGAAGTACTCGTCGATGAGCGCCTGCGACAGGCCGACAGCCTCGAACGCCTGGGCTCCGGCGTAGGACGAGATCGTCGACACGCCCATCTTCGACATGATCTTGAGCACGCCCTTGCCGAGCGCCTTGATCACGTTGTGCACGGCCTGCTCCGGCGAGACCCCGCTGATGATGCCGGCTCGAACGAGGTCCTCGCAGGTCTCCATCGCGAGGTACGGGTTGACGGCAGAAGCGCCGTAGCCGACGAGGAGTGCCACGTGGTGCACCTCGCGCACGTCACCGGCCTCGACCACGAGCCCCACCTTCATGCGGTTCTCCGACCGGATCAGGTGGTGGTGCACGGCCGACAGCATGAGCAGCGACGGGATCGGCGCGAGGTCCTTGTTCGAGTCACGGTCGGAGAGCACGACGAACTTCGCGCCCTCCTCGATCGCCTCGTCGACCTCGGCGCACATCGCCGCGAGCCGGTCGCGCATCGCGTCGGGGCCCTCGTCGAACCGGTAGAGGCCACGGATCGTGACCGTCGTGCGACGACCGGGCATCGGGTCGATGTGCACGATCTTCGCGAGCTCGTCGTTGTCGATGACCGGGAAGGTCAACGAGACCTGCCGTGCGTGCTCGGGGCCGGCGCTCAACAGGTTGCGCTCGGGCCCGAGCGAGGTGCCGAGCGAGGTCACGACCGCTTCGCGGATCGAGTCGAGCGGCGGGTTCGTCACCTGCGCGAACTGCTGCGTGAAGTAGTCGAAGAGCAGGCGCGGGCGCTTGGAGAGGACCGCGATGGGCGTGTCCGACCCCATGGCGCCGAGCGGCTCCTGCCCCGTCTTCGCCATCGGCGTGAGCAGGATCTTCACCTCTTCTTCGGTGTAGCCGAAGGTGCGCTGGCGGCGGTTGACCGAGGCGGGCGGATGCACGATGTGCTCGCGCTCGGGTAGGTCGGCGAGGCGGATGCGCCCCTCTTCGAGCCACTCGCCCCAGGGCGATGCCTGCTCGAGCTCGGACTTGACCTCGTCGTCCTCGATCAGGCGGCCGTGCTCGGTGTCGACGAGGAACATGCGCCCCGGCTGCAGCCGGCCCTTGCGGACGATGCGCGACTGCTCGAGGTCGAGCACGCCGATCTCGCTCGCGAGAACGACGAGGCCGTCGTCGGTGACGACGTAGCGACCGGGGCGGAGGCCGTTGCGGTCGAGCGTCGCACCGACGAGCGTGCCGTCGGTGAAGACGATCGCGGCCGGGCCGTCCCACGGTTCCATGAGCATCGAGTGGTACTCGTAGAACGCGCGGCGCTCGGGGCTCAGCTCGGCCTGGTTCTCCCACGCCTCGGGGACCATCATCATGATGGCGTGCGGCAGGCTGCGGCCGGCGAGCGTGAGCAGTTCGACGACCTCGTCGAACGAGGCCGAGTCGCTGGCGCCGGGCGTGACGATCGGCAGGATCGGGTCGAGGTCGCCGAGCACCTCGGACTCGAGCTGCGACTGGCGGGCGCGCATCCAGTTGCGGTTGCCCTGGATGGTGTTGATCTCGCCGTTGTGCGCGATCATGCGGAACGGCTGAGCGAGCGGCCACGACGGGAACGTGTTCGTGGAGTACCGCGAGTGCACGAGCGCCAGCTTCGAGGCGAACCGCTCGTCGGACAGGTCGGGGTAGAACGGCTCGAGCTGGAGCGTCGTCACCATGCCCTTGTAGACCATGGTTCGGCACGAGAGGGACGCGAAGTAGAGCTCGAGCTCGCGCTCGGCCCGCTTGCGGAACCGGAAGGTCAGCCGGTCGAGCGCGATGCCGGAGAGCCGCGCGCCCGTCGACGTCGTCGCGGACGATCGCACGAAGAGCTGCTGCACCGCCGGCATGGCGGCGCGAGCGAGCGTGCCGAGCTCGTCGGGGCGCACCGGGACCTCGCGCCAGCCGAGCACCTCGAGGCCCTCGGAGGCCGCGAGCTCGGCGAGCTGCTGCTTCACGCGGCTGCGCGTCGTCGGGTCGACCGGCAGGAACGCGTTGCCGACGGCGTAGGCCCCCGCCTCGGGCAGCGGGAACGAGCTCACCGCGCGCAGGAATTCGTCGGGGATCTGGGTGATGATGCCCGCTCCGTCGCCGGTGCCGGCGTCGGAGCCGACCGCACCGCGGTGTTCGAGATGCCGCAGCGCGTCGAGCGCCGCGGTGATGATGTCATGCCCCGCGGTGCCGCGGAGCGTGGCGACCATCGCGAGGCCGCACGCGTCTTTCTCCGCGGCGGGGTCGTACATGCCCTGGGCAGGCGGAACGGTTCCGAACCGCGAGAAGGGAGGAGTGAGCGACACAGGGAACCGTCCTCATCAACTAAGGGGAAGCGGGGACGCCATCGGCCCTACACGGGGATGCACGACGCATGGTGCGGCGTCGCTTCGGAGAACGGGTGGGGCGGCCTGCCTACGAGGTGGTACGGCTCGGGCTTGTGGCCGCCGTCTCGCCCTGGGGGTCGTTCTCGCCCTCGACGCCGTCGTCGAGAGAGTCTGAGTCGGACTCGATTTCGTCTGAGTCTACCTCAGCGTCGGGGCCCTTCCATTCACGTCCGGGAACGTACGGGCTGGGCTCGTCACCCGTGTGGCGACGGCGCTGCACGAGGTACAGCACGATGCCGAGCACGATCGCGGCGAACGAGGTCCAGACGTTCACGCGGATGCCGAGGAACATCTCGCTCGGGTCGACGCGGATCGACTCGAAGAACGAACGACCGAGCCCGTACCAGATGAGGTAGATCGCGAACGCCTTGCCCCAGCGCAGGTTGATCTTCCGTTCAAGCATGACGATGACCGCAACACCGATGAGATTCCAGACGATCTCGTAGAGGAAGGTCGGATGAAACAACGTACCCTCTGCGAGTCCCTGCGGCCAGGCGGCGTTCGACGATTCGATCTCGAGTCCCCACGGCAGGTCCGTGGGCTGACCGAACAATTCGTGATTGAACCAGTTTCCGAGACGGCCACACGCCTGCGCGACGAGGAGGCCGGGGGCGAGTGCGTCGGCAAACGACAGGAACCGGAGGCCGGTGATGCGGCATCCGATGAATACGCCGACCGCACCGCCGATGAGCGAACCGTAGATCGCGATTCCGCCCTCAGTGATCGCGAACGCTCGCCACCACTCCTGTCCGGCGAAGTAGTCGTTCGGGTGCGTCAGGACGTGATAGATGCGGGCGCCGATGATCCCGAGCACGATCGCCCAGAGTGCGACATCGATTACGATGCCCGGCTCAGCGCCGCGCTTCGTGAGCCGCCGCGACGTGATGATGACCGCGAGCACCATGCCGATGAGGATGCAGATCGCGTAGGTATGGATCGGGATGACCCCCCACGGGACCGGAATCTCGACCAGAATCCGCCACTGCTCGTCGGGGCTCGGAATGCTGAGCGGTGCGATCACTCGGGGGCTGCCTTTCCTCGAA
The DNA here is from genome assembly GCF_042725165.1 of Agromyces sp. NPDC127015. Classification (NCBI taxonomy): domain Bacteria; kingdom Bacillati; phylum Actinomycetota; class Actinomycetes; order Micrococcales; family Microbacteriaceae; genus Agromyces; species Agromyces sp. NPDC127015. The sequence continues at coordinate 1,069,404 of NZ_JBHXDI010000001.1, forward strand.
AGAGACGTCGGCCGCGAGGGCCTCAGTCAGCGTACTTCACTCGGGCTGGATCGATCACTCGGGTCGAGTGCCGCGTGCGAGCTCCGCGGCGAGGTCGCCCGCCCCGCGGACCCCGCCGTCGGCGAGGGCCTTCACGAGCGCCGAGCCCACGATCGCGCCCTCGGCGTACTCGAGCACCTCGGCGACCTGCGCGGCCGTCGAGATGCCGACGCCCACGCAGCTGGCGGGCGCACCGGCGGCCTGCAGGCGCTCGACGACGCCACGCGCCGCACGGTCGACATCGGCGCGCGCACCGGTGATGCCCATGGTCGACACGGCGTACACGAAGCCCCGGCTCGCCTCCACCACGCGCGCGATGCGCGCATCGGTCGACGTCGGTGCCGCGAGGAAGACCCGGTCGAGCCCGGTTCGCTCGGATGCGGCGATCCACTCGGCGCCTTCGTCGGGGATCAGGTCGGGCGTGATGAGGCCTGCTCCCCCGGCGGCGGCGAGGTCGTCGGCGAACCGCTCGACGCCGTACTGCACGACGGGATTCCAGTACGTCATGACGAGCACCGGAGCGTCGACCCGCTCGGTGATGCGCCGGACGGCCTCGAAGCCGTCGGCGAGGCGGAAGCCGTTCGCGAGCGCCTGCTGGGTCGCCGCCTGGATCACCGGGCCGTCCATCACGGGATCGGAGTACGGCAGGCCCAGTTCGAGCGCGTCGACGCCGTTCTCGACGAGGGCGACGGCGGCCTCGACGCTCTCGTCGAGTGTCGGGAATCCGACCGGGAGGTACCCGATGAGGGCTCCGGATGCCTCGACGTTGCGCCGAGCGATGACCGGGCCGACCGTGCTGCGGGCGCTCATTCGCCGGCCTCCTCGTCGTAGAGCTCGAAGTACCGCGCCGCGGTGTCCATGTCCTTGTCGCCGCGGCCGGAGAGGTTCACGAGGATCGTCGCGCCGTCGCCGAGCTCGCGACCGAGCTCGAGTGCGCCCGCGAGCGCGTGCGACGACTCGATGGCCGGGATGATGCCCTCGGTGCGGGTGAGCAGGCGCAGCGCCTGCATCGCAGCGTCGTCGGTGACCGGGCGGTACTCGGCCCGCCCGATGGCGGCGAGCCAGGAGTGCTCGGGTCCGACGCCGGGGTAGTCGAGTCCTGCCGAGATCGAGTGCGATTCGATCGTCTGGCCGTCTTCGTCCTGCAGGAGGTAGCTGCGGGCGCCGTGCAGCACACCGGGCCGGCCCATCGTGATGGTGGCCGCGTGCCGCTCAGTGTCGACGCCCTCGCCGCCGGCCTCGAAGCCGTAGAGGCCGACGCCCTCGTCGTCGAGGAAGGCGTGGAAGATCCCGATCGCGTTCGAGCCGCCGCCGACGCACGCCGCCACCGCCGTCGGCAGCGAACCCGTGAGGTCGAGCACCTGCTGGCGGGCCTCCTCGCCGATGATCTTCTGGAAGTCGCGCACCATCTCGGGGAACGGGTGGGGGCCGGCGACCGTGCCGAAGATGTAGTTCGTCGTCTCGACGTTCGTGACCCAGTCCCGCATCGCCTCGTTGATCGCGTCCTTCAGCGTGCGCGAGCCCGCCGTGACCGCGACGACCTCGGCGCCGAGCAGGCGCATGCGGGCCACGTTGAGGGCCTGCCGCTCGGTGTCGACCTCGCCCATGTAGATGGTGCAGTCGAGCCCGAAGAGGGCCGCCGCCGTCGCCGTCGCGACGCCGTGCTGGCCGGCACCGGTCTCGGCGATCACGCGCTGCTTGCCGATGCGCTTCGTGAGCAGCGCCTGCCCGAGCACGTTGTTGATCTTGTGCGAGCCCGTGTGGTTCAGGTCTTCGCGCTTCAGGATGATGCGCGCACCACCGGCGTGCTTCGCGAACCGCGGCACCTCGGTGATGATCGACGGCCGGCCCGTGTAGCTCCGGCCGAGCTCCGCGAGTTCGGCGCCGAACGCCGGATCGAGCTTCGCGAGGTCGTACGCCTCACCCAGTTCGTCGAGGGCGGCCACGAGGGACTCGGGCACGAAGCGCCCGCCGAAGTCGCCGAAGTACGGACCGGTCTGCGCTCTGAGCGCCATGTCACACCGCCAGGAATGCTGAGAGATTGGCAATCGGGTCGCCCGTGACGAGCGCCTCACCCACGAGCACGACGTCGGCGCCCGAAGAGCGGTAGTGCGCGACGTCGGCCGGTGAGAGCACCGCCGACTCTGCGACACGGATCGCGTCGGCCGGGAATCGGTCGGCCAGTCGGCCGAACAGGTCGCGATCGAGTTCGAAGGTCGAGAGGTCGCGGGCGTTCACGCCGATCAGGCGTGCGCCGAGCGCGGCGGCCCGATCGAGCTCGTCGGCCGAGTGCGTCTCGACGAGCGGCGTCATGCCGAGCTCGACGATGAGGTCGAAGAGCTCGCGCAGCACCCGGTCGTCGAGCGCGGCCACGATCAGCAGCACGAGGTCCGCACCGGCGGCGCGAGCCTCGAACACCTGATACGGCGTCGCGATGAAGTCCTTCCGCAGCACCGGGAGCGCGACCGCGGCGCGCACGGCCTCGAGGTCGGCGAGCGATCCGCCGAACTTGCGCTGCTCCGTGAGCACGCTGATCGCGCTCGCGCCACCGAGCTCGTAGCTGCGCGCGAGCGCAGCAGGGTCGGCGATCGCGGCGAGCGAGCCGCGCGAGGGGCTCGAGCGCTTGATCTCGGCGATGACCTTGACGTGCGACGCCGGCCGGAGGGCGGCCAGGGCGTCGAGTGCGGCCGGGCGAGCCATGGCGGCGGCCTCGACCTCGTCGAGCGGACGCGTCTCACGGCGCGCGAGCGCGTCGGCGACCGCGTTCGCCGTCAGCTCGGCCAGCACCTAGTGCGCCTTCTCAGCGACCTTCGCGCCGCCGACACCGTAGCCGGCACGGGCAAGCACCCAGCCGACGATGAGGCCGACGACGAGGAGTCCTGCCGACGCCCAGACGAGCCACTGCACGTCGAGGAAGAACGCGACCGTGCCGATCACGAACGCGATGAGCATGATGGTGACGGAGGTCCACGCCGCGGGCGAGTGTCCGTGGCCGGGATCTGCGGTCTCAATGCTCATGATGCTCCTTCGTGCGGGGGTTTTCGCCCGCAAGTCTAGCGGGTCGGTTCGGGGCCGGTCGTGTCATCGGTCGGGTCGTCGCCCCGGCTGAGCTCGTCCCAGTCGTCGACGGCGCGCTCGGCCGCGCCGCGCTCGACGGCGGGTGCGCCGTCGGCGGGTTCGAGGCCGCTGCGGTAGCGGCGGGAGGATCCGGGCCAGCGGGTCCCTGTGGCGAGCACGAGTCCTCCGGCGGCGGCGACGAGCACGCCGCCGACGAGGGCGACGGCGGGCCAGGCGGTCGCCACGGCGGCGCCCACGAGCTCGGCCGTCGGTCCGTCGCCGGCGACGCCCGTCGCCTCGGTGACCGACGCCGAGACGGCGGCCACGGGGTCGGCGAGTGCGAGCCAGGCGGCGAGCACGAGGCATCCGCCCAGCACGATCTCGAGCACGCCGAGCACGACCCTGATCGCGGGACCGGCGAGGGCGAGCGCCGCGGCGAGGGCGAGGCCGGCGAGGCCGAGCGCGGCCAGCGCCGGGGAGGCGACGCTGCCGGGTACCGCGATGACCTCGGCGTTCACGTGCGCGCCGGTGCCGCTCGCGAGGACGAGGCCGAACCAGGTCTGGCTCCACGCCAGCAGGGCGAGGCCCGATCCGACCACGGAGGCGATGATCGCGGGGAGCTTCATGCGGGCGCGGCTCACGACTCCACCCTCCGCATCGCGTTGGCGACGGCGACGGCCCGAAGCGGCGCGGCCGCCTTGTTGCGCGACTCCTCGAACTCGCTCGCGGGGTCGGAGTCCGCGACGAGGCCCGCACCCGCCTGCACGCGGGCGACACCCCCCGAGATCGCCGCCGTGCGGATCGCGATCGCGAGGTCGGCGTCGCCGCCGAATCCGAAGTACCCGACCACTCCCCCGTACAGTCCGCGCTGGGCGGGTTCGAGCTCGTCGATGATCTCGAGCGCCCGCGGCTTCGGCGCGCCGGAGAGGGTGCCGGCGGGGAACGTCGCCCGGAACACCTCGATCGCGTTCACACCGGGCTCGAGGTCGCCCTCCACCGAGGACACGAGGTGCATGATGTGGCTGAACCGCTCGACCCGCATGAACTCGGTCACCTCGACCGAGCCGGCTGCGCAGACCTTCGCGAGGTCGTTGCGCGCGAGGTCGACGAGCATGAGGTGCTCGGCCTGCTCCTTCGGGTCGGCGACGAGCGCCGCCTCGAGGTCGGCGTCCTCCTCGGGGGTCGCACCGCGGGGCTTGGATCCCGCGATCGGGTGCGTGAAGACGCGTCCGTGCTGCACCTTGACGAGGGCCTCGGGCGACGACCCGACGATCCAGTAGGGCTCGCCCGCTGCATCCTCGAGGTGGAGGTAGTACATGTAGGGGCTCGGGTTGAGGCTGCGCAGCACCCGGTAGACGTCGAGCGCCGGCGCGGTCGCCTCGTGCTCGAATCGCTGGGAGATGACGACCTGGAAGACGTCGCCGTCGCGGATGAAGTCCTTCGACCGGTCCACCGCCGCCAGGAAGTCGGCCTCTGCGGTGCGATGCGTCGGCGTCGCGGCCCGGGCGAGGTCGATCTCGGCCAGCCACGCCTCCGCCGGGGTGGCGAGGCCCCGCTGCATGCGGTCGAGGCGCTCCTGCGCGTCGTCCCACAGCTCGCGGGCGTCGGCGCCGGTGTCGTTCAGCACCGAGGCGATGAGCTGCACGGTGCCCGTGCGGTGGTCGATGACCACGAGCTCGGCGACGAACGCGAACGCCTGCCCAGGGATCGAGGACTCGGCCGGCGGCCGGTCGGGCAGGTGCTCGATCTGGCGCACCGCCTCCCAGCCGATGAAGCCGACGAGGCCGCCGGTCAGCGGCGGCGCGCCCGGCACGTCCTCCGTGCGCCAGCGCTCGAACAGCGCCTCGAGCGCCGCGAGCGGCGGCAGCCGGGATGCCTCGCCGAGCGCCCGCTCCGCCGACAGCCCGTGGTCGTGCCATTCGACGCGGTCGTCGTGCTCGGTGATGACGCCGTACGACGAGACGCCGACGAACGAGTAGCGCGACCAGATGCCGCCCTGCTCCGCGGACTCGAGCAGGAAGGTGCCCGGGCGCCCCTCGGCGAGCTTGCGGTAGATGCCGACCGGGGTCTCGCCGTCGGCGAAGAGCTCGCGCACGACGGGCACCACCCGACGGCCGGCGAGCAGGCCCGAGAACTCGTCGAAGGTCGTCGTGGCGGTCATCGTGTCTCCTCGTCGCGTGTGTCGGTCGGGGTGGCCGGTCCGTCAGCCGACAGGCGCCGGATCATCGGGAAGCCGCCCCTGCACGACGTCGATCGGGTCGCCGTCGAAGCAGGTGCGGGTGCCCGTGTGGCAGGCCGCACCGATCTGCTCGACCTTCACGAGCAGGGTGTCTGCGTCGCAGTCGAGCGCGGCCGAGCGCACGTACTGGGCGTGGCCCGACGTGTCGCCCTTGCGCCAGTACTCCTGGCGCGAGCGCGACCAGAACGTGACCCGGCCCTCCGTGAGCGTGCGGCGCAGCGCCTCGCGGTCCATCCAGCCGAGCATGAGCATCTCGCCGGTGTCCCACTGCTGGATCACGGCGGGCAGGAGCCCCTGATCATTGAAGACGGCACGTTCGAGCGCCTGCTCCGCGGTCGACGGGTTCTCGTTCATCGCACGATCCTTCCGTCGGCCGCGAGCGCCTGCTTGACCTCGCCGATCGTCAGCTCGCCGTTGTGGAAGACCGAGGCCGCGAGCACCGCGTCGGCGCCCGCTGCGATCGCGGGCGGGAAGTCGGCGACGCGACCCGCGCCGCCGGAGGCGATGACGGGCACCGTCGACAGCTCGTGCATGAGGGCGGTGAGCTCGAGGTCGAAGCCCTGCTTCGTGCCGTCGGCGTCGATCGAGTTCACGAGCAGCTCGCCGGCGCCGAGCCCGATCGCACGCCGGGCCCACTCGAGCGCGTCGAGGTCGGTCTCGGTGCGGCCGCCGTGGGTCGTCACGACGAAGCCCGACTCGGTGCGTTCGGATCGCTTGACGTCGAGCGACAGCACGCAGACCTGCGCGCCGAAGCGGTCGGCGATCTCGGCCACGAGCGCGGGCCGGGCGATCGCCGCGCTGTTCACGCCGATCTTGTCGGCGCCGTGGCCGAGCAGCCGCGCGACGTCGTCGGTCGAGCGCACGCCGCCGCCGACGGTGAGCGGGATGAACACCTGCTCGGCGACGCGCTGCACCATGTCGTAGGTCGTCGACCGGTCGTCGACCGTCGCGGTCACGTCGAGGAACGTCAGCTCGTCGGCGCCCTGTTCGGCATAGCGGGCGGCGAGCTCGACGGGGTCTCCGGCATCGCGCAGGTTCTGGAAGTTGACGCCCTTCACGACGCGGCCGGCGGCGACGTCGAGGCACGGGATCACGCGGACGGCGAGGCTCATGCGCTCACCTCACAACCGTGCCGCGTGGATGGCGCTCACGAGGATCGCACGAGCGCCGAGGGCGTAGAGCTCGTCCATCACGTGGTTCATGTCGACGCGCGGGATCATGACGCGCACGGCGACCCACTCGGGGTCGTGCAGGGGCGACACCGTCGGCGACTCGAAGCCGGGCGCCGCAGCGGTCGCCTGCTCGAGGTGCTCGACCGGCACGTCGTAGTCGAGGAGCACGTACTGCCGGGCGACGAGGACGCCCTGGAGGCGCCGCAGCAGCGTCGCCGCGCCGGGCTTGTCGACGCCCGAGCCGATGAGCACCGCCTCGGACTCGAGGATGACGGGCCCGAAGATCTCGAGCCCGGCCTGACGCAGGGTCGCACCCGTCGACACGACGTCGGCGACCGCGTCGGCCACGCCGAGCCGCACGGCCGACTCGACCGCGCCGTCGAGCTTCACGAGCTTCGACGGGGTGACGCCCCGGCCCGTGAGGAAGGCGCCGACGAGGCCGGGATAGCTCGTCGCGACGCGGACGCCCTCGAGGTCGCCGAGCTCGGCGAACCGGCCGGCCGGGCCTGCGAACCGGAAGGTCGAGTCGCCGAAACCGAGCGGGGCGATCTCCGAGGCATCCGACCCGGAGTCGAGCAGGAGGTCGCGACCGGTGATGCCGACGTCGAGCGCGCCCGACCCGACGTAGGTCGCGATGTCGCGCGGCCGCAGGTAGAAGAACTCCACCCCGTTCCGCGGGTCGGCGGTGTGCAGGTCGCGCTGGTCCCGGCGACCGGTGTACCCGGCCTCCCACAGCATCTGCGCGGCGGTCTCGGCGAGCGAACCCTTGTTGGGCACGGCGATTCTGAGCATGTCTGAGCTTTCGTGTCGACGGAACTGATCGGGCATGGCGCGATCAGAGATGTCGGTACACGTCGGCCGGCGAGAGCCCCTTCGCGAGCATGAGCACCTGCAGGTGGTAGAGCAGCTGCGAGATCTCTTCGGCCGTCTCGGCGTCGCTCTGGTACTCGGCGGCCATCCACACCTCGGCGGCCTCTTCGACGATCTTCTTGCCGATGGCGTGCACGCCGGCGTCGAGCTCGCGCACGGTGCCGGAACCCTCTGGGCGGGTGCGGGCCTTGTCGCTCAGCTCGACGAAGAGTTCGTCGAAGGTCTTCACGCTCACAGACTACCGGTGGCGGCGAGGGGTCAGTGCGCGTGGGTCGCTGCGGCGGCCCGCAGGGCGGCGATCTGGTCCTCGGGGATGCCGCGGAACACCGCCGAGCCGGCGACGAACGTGTCGGCCCCCGCCTCGGCCGCGATGCCGATCGTGTCGACCGTGACGCCGCCGTCGACCTGCAGCCACACGTCGAGGCCGCGAGCGCGAACGGCGTCGGCCACGCGCCGCAGCTTCGGCATGGTCTCGGGCATGAACGACTGCCCGCCGAACCCCGGCTCGACCGTCATCACGAGCACCTGGTCGAACTCGTGCAGGACCTCGAGGAGAGGCTCGGCCTCGGTCCCGGGCTTCAGTGCGATGCCGGCTCGGGCCCCGATCTCGCGCAGGCGGCGAGCGACGGCGACGGGATCGCTTGCGGCCTCGACATGGAACGTCACACTCGCAGCGCCCAGCTCCGCGTAGCCGGGCGCCCAGCGGTCGGGATCGTCGATCATGAGGTGCACGTCGAGCGGGATCGGGCTCGTCGCCTGGATGCGCTCGACCATCTGCGGACCGAACGTGAGGTTCGGCACGAAGTGGTTGTCCATGACGTCGACGTGCACCAGGTCGGCGGTCGCGATGCGGGTGAGCTCGTGCTCGATGTTCGCGAAGTCGGCGGCCAGGATGCTCGGGTTGATGCGCGTCGTCATGGGCAGCAGCCTAGCCAGCGGCGGGATGCCTCGTGCCGGCGCCGACCTCGGCCGCGTGGTGCCGCCCTCAGGCGCTGCGGCGGACGAGCGCGATGAACATGGCGTCGGTGCCGTGCCGGTGCGGCCACAGCTGCACGGTCTCGGCGTCGCCGGCGAGATCGAGCTGCTCGCGCGCGACCGACTGCAGCACCGCGCGCGTGTCGAGCTGCTCGAGCTCGGGGTGGCGCTGCAGCCCCGCGCGGAGGGTGCCGCGCGTCTCGGCGGTGTGCGGCGAGCAGGTGACGTAGGCGAGGACGCCGCCGGGTGCGAGCAGGCGCACGGCATGGTCGAACAGCTCGCCCTGGAGCCTCGTGAGCTCGGGCACGTCGGCGGGCTGCTTGCGCCAGCGTGCTTCCGGCCGGCGCCGGAGCGCGCCGAGTCCGGTGCACGGCGCATCGAGCAGGATGCGATCGAAGCCGCCCTCCGCACCGAGTGCGACGGCCGCGGTCTCGCGTCCGTCGCCGACGGCGACGTGGACCTCGAGCGGGACGCCGGCGATCGCGCGGCGCACGAGTTCTGCCCGGGCGGGCACGAGTTCGTTGGCGACGAGCGTCGCATCGGCGGCGAGCGCCTCCGCCGCGAGGATCGCGGTCTTGCCCCCGGGGCCGGCGCAGAGATCGAGCCAACGCTCCCCCGGACGGACCGGCGCCGCCCTCGTGAGGGCGAGTGCTGCGAGCTGCGACCCTTCGTCCTGCACGCGGACGCGGCCCTCGTGCGCGGCGACGAGGGCGAGCGGCCGGTCGGCCGTGAAGCCGATCGGCGAGAAACGGTTCGGGGTGCCGAGCGCCGCGGCATCCTCGTCGCCGAGACCCGGCAGGGCGACGAGGTTCACCCGCGGAGCGGCGTTGTCGGCCTCGAGCAGGTCATCGACTTCGTCGGCGCGACCTTCGCCGTCGAGCGCGGCGCGCAGGGCGCGCACGACCCACTCGGGGTGGGAGGCGAGCACGGCCGTGCGGGCGTCGCCGTCGTACTCGGCGGCGACCGCGTCGCGCCACTCCTCGGCGCTCGTGCGCGAGATCGTGCGGAGCACGCCGTTCACGAACCCGCTCGCCGTCGGCGCGACGCGCTTCGCGATGACGACCTGCTCGTTGACGGCCGCGTGCGTGGGCACCCGAGTCGAGAGCAGCTGGTGCACGCCGAGGCGGAGCACGTCGAGCACGGGCGGGTCGATGCGGTCGACGGGACGGCCCGCGGCGATCGCGATGACCGCGTCGTAGAAGCCCAGCATCCGGAGGGTCCCGTACGTGAGCTCGGTCGCGAGCGCGGCGTCGGCCTCGGTCAGACGGGAGCGCTCGATGCGATTCGGCAGCAGCAGGTTGGCGTACGCCTCGTCGTCGCGGACGGCCTCGAGCACCTCGAATGCGACGATGCGCGGCGGCGACACCCTGACCTGCGCGGGTGCGCGTCTGCGGTCGGGCGTGCGGGAGCGGCGTTCGTCGTTCACCCGTCAACTGTACGCGGCGCCGGCCCGGCCCGGCGATGCGCCACTACTCGAGCGTGCGCGTCTCCGGCGCGAGTCCGCGTGCCCAATCGGCCCCGGCCATCGCGCCCTTGCCTGCGGGCTGCACGCGCACGAGCTCGACGGGCTCGGTCGCGGTGCCGACGAGCACGCGCCGGCGCTCGGGGCGCAGCTCGCCGGGGGCGAGCACGCCCTGCTCCCCCGCCTGCCCGAACTCGACCGGCCGCGCCTCGAGCACCTTGAGCCGTTCGCCGCCGATCGTCGTCCACGCACCCGGTTCGGGGGTCACCCCGCGGTACCTCGCGAGCACCGCGCGTGCGTCACCCGTCCAGTCGAGGCGGCCGTCGTCGATCGTGAGCTTCGGCGCGAAGCTCGGCTCGCCCGCCTGCGGCACCGCGACCGCCGTGCCGCCGGCGATGCCGTCGACCACCGCGGCGAGCACCTCGGCCCCCTCGTCGGCGAGCAGCTCGAGGGCGCCGCCGGCGGTCAGCCCGTCGGCGGCCGGGCGCCGGTGCACCGCGAAGACGTCGCCCGCGTCGAGCTCGGGCACCAGCTGGAAGACGGATGCCGCGAACTCGGCGTCGCCGGCGATGATCGAGTGCTGCACGGGAGCGGCCCCGCGCCAGGCGGGAAGCGCCGAGAAATGCAGGTTGATCCACCCGTGTCGCGGCAGCGAGAGCAGCGGCTCGCGCACGAGGCCGCCGTACGCGACGATGACGCCCAGATCGGGACGGAGCGCCTCGATGCCGGCCGTCGCCGCGTCGTCGAGCCGAGCGGCCTTCACGACGGGAAGCCCCAGCCGCTCGGCCGCGGCCGCCACCGGCGACGGCGTGAGCACTCGCTTGCGGCCGAGCGGGGCGTCGGGCCGCGTGACGACGCCGACGATCTCGTGGGGGCCCGCGGCGAGGCGTTCGAGGCTGGGCACGGCCGGGGCGGGCGTTCCGGCGAAGACGAGGCGCAGGGTGTTCACCCGGCCATTCTTCCGGATCCCGACGACGGGCTCGCTCGGCGACGTGCGGCTACGGCACGTCGGGATCGTCGAAGCGGACGCGCAGCACCCGGGGCCGGCGGGGCGGGCGACCGCCCACCGGTCGGCGCCGTTCGGTCGCGACCGTGATCATCTCGGCCCGCAGCGCCTTCGCGACGGCGTTGCCCGCACCGTAGTCGAAGCGGACGATCGCCCGCTCGAGGTCTTCTTCGGCGGGGGTCGGACCGAGCACGTCGACGCCGGGGGCGGCCGCCTTCGACGCGGTGATCGCCCGCTCGACGCCCGCGTGCGGGGCGGTGACGCTCGCCACCCGCACCGCGGGCGGGAATCGCAGCGCCCGGCGGGCGGCGAGCTCGGTGCCGGCCCATTCCAGCTGGCGCCAGCCGGCGAGCGTCTGCGCGAGCGCGCCCGCGACGCCGACGAGGAAGACTGGTGCGCCCGGCGCGGCGAGGGCCGCGGCGTTCGACCACCAGCGCAGGCAGTCCTCCGCGACGCGGAGCGATTCGCGCAGCAGCATCCGCTCGCCGTCGAGGAGCAGCACCGCACGATATCCACCGTCGGCGATGGGTTCGGCCCCGCGGGTCGCGACGACGAGTGCCGGTTCTGGACCGACCCGCAGCACGGGGCGCTCGCCGTCGGAGAGCACGACCTTCGCCCGAGGGAAGGCTCGCCCGAGCTCGTCGGCGGTGCGGGTTGCTCCGACGGTCGCGGCGCGGAGCTTCGTCGACTCGCAGACGGGACACGTCCAGGAGGCGGCGCTCGCGCCGCAGAGCGTGCAGCGCGGGACACCGCCCGACCGCGGCACGGCGAGGCCGCCGCCGCAGGCGGCGCACCGGGCGGGTTCGCGGCAGCGGTCGCACACGAGCATCGGCGTGTGCCCGGGACGGGCGACCTGCACGAGGACGGGGCCCTCCCGCACGGCCTCCTGCGCCTGACGCCACGCGGTCGACGGGATGCGCGCCGACCCCGGCTCGGGGCTCGACTGCTGCTCGGTCAGGATGACTCGGGGCCGGGTGTGCCGGTGCGACGCGACGTGGCGCACCCAGCCGATCTCGACGAGCCGTTCGACTTCGACGCTTCGCGTGTGGCCGAGGAAGATCAGCGCGGCACCCGACTGCTCCTGGCGGATGAGCGCCGCGTCGCGCGGGTGGACCCCCGGTGACAGCGGCTCGTGCTGGAGCGCGTCGCCGTCGTCCCACATCGCGATGAGCCCGAGGCGCGCGGCAGGTGCGTACACCGTCGACCGGTTGCCGATGATGATGCGAGCCGCGTCGCCGGTCGCGTCGAGGAAGGCCCGGAAGCGCGCGCCGCCCGATTGCCTGGCGTCGGTGCGCAGCACCCGTCTCGGGTCGACGACGGCGGCCAGCGCCGCCTCGAGCTGCTCCTGGTCGCGGTAGTCGGGCACGATGACGAGGCTCGACCGGTCGCCCGCGAGCGTGCGCGCGGCAGCCTGCGCGAGCGTGACCGCCCATGCCCCGACCCACTCGCCGTTCGGCAGTCGCACCGGTCGCGGGTCGGCGGCGAGCGACAAGCGCTCCCCGGCCGCGATGCCCGCCTCGACGGCACCGGGTTCGAAGCCGCCGACGGCGACGGCCTCGGAAGGCAACGGGCCGGCATCGGGTTCGGCGGCACGCCACGCGCGCTCGACCCGCACATACCGGCTCGGGATCGCGAGGCGCAGGATGTCGCTCGCATTGCCCGCGGCACGGTCGGCTGCCGCGCGGGCGAGCCTCCAGACGTCGGGCGTCAGCAGCGGCACCTCGGACACGACATCGTCGACGTCGGAGAGACGGCCCTCGTACTCGCTCGACGCGGCGAGCTCGACGAGCCAGCCGTCGGCGATCCGCCCCCCGGAACGCAGCGGAACCCGGACCCGGACGCCGGGCCGGGCGGCCTCGGCGAGGCGATCGGGCACGCGGTAGTCGAAGAGCTGGTCGAGCTGCGGCAGCGGCGAGTCGACGAGCACCCTGGCGACCGGGCCGCCCGTCACCTCAGAGCCCGGCGGCCGTGCGGAGATCGGCGACGCGGTCGAGCCGCTCCCACGTGAAGTCGGGCAGCTCACGGCCGAAGTGGCCGTAGGCGGCGGTCTGCGCGTAGATCGGGCGGAGCAGGTCGAGGTCGCGGATGATCGCGGCCGGGCGCAGGTCGAACACCTCGCGGATCGCCGCGATGATCTGCTCGTCGGGCAGCGCACCGGTGCCGAACGTCTCGACGTAGAGACCGACCGGCGAGGCCTTGCCGATCGCGTAGGCGACCTGCAGCTCGAGTCGGTCCGCGAGCCCCGCCGCGACGGCGTTCTTCGCGACCCAGCGCATCGCGTACGCCGCCGATCGGTCGACCTTCGACGGGTCCTTGCCGCTGAAGGCGCCGCCGCCGTGCCGGCTCGCGCCGCCGTAGGTGTCGATGATGATCTTGCGGCCGGTGAGACCCGCGTCGCCCTGCGGCCCGCCGATCTCGAAGCGGCCGGTCGGGTTGATGAGCACCGCGAGCTCGGGGCGGGCCAGTTCGACGGTGTCGAGCACCGGGCGGATGACGAGCTCTTCGACCTCTGCGCGCAACTGCTCGTTGGAGACCGCCGGCGAGTGCTGCGTCGAGAGCACGACGGTCTCGATCGTCTTCGGCACCTGGCCGTCGTAGCCGACGGTGACCTGGGTCTTGCCGTCGGGGCGCAGGTAGTCGAGCTCGCCGGCCTTGCGCACCTGCGCGAGCCGCTCGGCGAGGCGGTGCGCGAGCCAGATGGGCACCGGCATGAGCTCGGGCGTCTCGCGGGTCGCGTAGCCGAACATGATGCCCTGGTCGCCCGCGCCCTGCCGGTCGAGCGCGTCTTCGCTCGAACGCTCGCGCGCCTCGAAGGCGTGGTCGACCCCCTGCGCGATGTCGGGCGACTGGCCGCCGATCGACACCGAGACGCCGCAGGAGCGACCGTCGAACCACACGTCCGAGGAGTCGTACCCGATCGACGTGACCCGCTCGCGGACGATCGCGGGGATCTCGACGTAGCCCGAGGTCGTGACCTCGCCCGCGACGTGCACGAGGCCGGTCGTCACGAGCGTCTCGACCGCGACGCGGCTGTGCGGGTCGACCGCCAGCAGTGCGTCGAGGATCGAGTCGGAGATCTGGTCGCAGATCTTGTCGGGATGCCCCTCGGTCACGGACTCGGAGGTGAACAGTCGGAGGGCGCTCATGCGGGGTCGGCTTCTTTCGTGCGTTCGGCGGTGCTCGTCAGCTTCGAGACAACCACGTCGAGGATGCCACCGGCCACCGACGCCTTCGTTCCGTGAAGCCGTGTGACGATCGAGTCGTCGCCGTCGATGACGACGACCGCGTTCTCGTCGGTCGCGAAGCCCTCGCTCCAGCCGACCCGGTTCACGACGAGCAGGTCGGCGCCCTTGGCCCGGCGCTTGGCCCGGCCGAGTTCGAGCAGCCGGTCGTCGTCGGGCTCGGTCTCTGCGGCGAAGCCGACGAGCAGCGTGCCGTCGTGCGGTGCCGCGCCGAGGCCGGCCAGGATGTCGGGATTGCGGACGAGCTCGAGAGTGAGGCCGTCGTTCGAGGCATCCTTCTTGATCTTCGACTCGCTGACGCTCGCGGGCCGGTAGTCGGCGACCGCCGCGGCCATGACGACCGCGTCGGCGCCCTGCGCCGCCTCGGTCACCGCCGCCTGCAGTTCGAGGGCGCTCGACACGCGGCGTACGTCGCAGCCGTCGGGTTCGGCGATCTCGAGGTTCGCGGCGACGAGCGTGACGCGGGCCCCGCGGGCCCGTGCCGCCTCGGCGATCGCGACGCCCTGCTTGCCGCTCGATCGGTTGCCGAGGAAGCGCACGGGGTCGAGCGGTTCGCGCGTACCGCCGGCCGTCACGACGATGCGGCGTCCGGCGAGGTCGCCCTCTGACGGGGATGCCGCGCGCTCGAGCGCCGCCGCGACGATGACCTCGGGCTCCTCCATCCGGCCCGGTCCGCTGTCGGCGCCCGTGAGCTGGCCGACCGCCGGGCCGACGACGGTGACGCCGCGCGCCTCGAGGGTCGCGATGTTCGCCCGGGTCGCCGGGTTCCGCCACATCTCGGTGTGCATCGCCGGCGCGATCACGACCGGCGCCTCGCTCGCGAGGACCGTGTTGCCGAGCAGGTCGTCGGCGAGGCCGGCGGCGAGCTTCGCGATCGTGTTCGCCGTCGCCGGCGCGATCACGATGAGGTCGGCCGCCTGGCCGATCGCGACATGGCGCACTTCGGCGACACCCTCGTAGAGATCGGTGTGCACCGGGTTGCGCGAGATCGCCTCGAGCGTCGGGCGGCCGACGAAGCGCAGGGCTCCCTCGGTCGGCACGACGTGGACGTCGTGCCCGGCGAGCACGAGGGCCCGCACGACGCCGACGGCCTTGTACGCCGCGATGCCGCCGGTGATGCCGACGACGATGTTGAGGGTCATGCGGCCCTCGGCGTCACTCGCCGAGGGGGCGGAGCCGCAGCTTGTCTTCGTTGATCTCGTGCATGGCGACCGAGAGCGGCTTGTCGTCGATCGACGAGTCGACGAGCGGGCCGACGTTGTCGAACAGGCTGCCCTCGTGCAGGTCGGCGTAGTAGTCGTTGATCTGGCGCGCGCGCTTCGACGCGAAGATGACCAGCTGGTACTTCGAGTCGACCTTCGAGAGCAGGTCGTCGATGGGCGGGTCGATGATGCCGGACTGCTTCTCAGCCATGGAATGACTCCTTGATCGTGGGATGCGCTCGTGGCGCTCGAAAGCTCGTGGCGAGGGAGGCCGAACCGGGAACGGCTCAGCGTCGGCCCTTGCGAGGTCGCATCAAGTCTACGACCTTCTGGGCGGCCTCGCCGACGTCGTGGTTGACGACCTGGTGGTCGAACTCGTCGACGGCGGCCAGTTCGACCTTCGCCGTCTCGAGTCGACGCTGCTGCTCGGCGGCCGTCTCGGTGCCCCGGCCGACGAGCCGGCGCACCAGCTCGTCCCAGCTCGGGGGCAGCAGGAACACGAGGGTCGCGTCGGGCATCGCACGTCGCACCGAGCGTGCGCCCTGGATGTCGATCTCGAGCAGCACGCTCTGGCCGGCGGCGATCGCCTGCTCCACCGGCTTGCGAGGGGTGCCGTAGCGGTACGCGTTGTGCACGGTCGCCCACTCGAGCAGTTCGCCCGCCTCGACCATGCGGTCGAACTCGGCGTCGTCGACGAAGTAGTAGCTCTCGCCCTCGACCTCGCCCGGCCGCGGCGCGCGCGTGGTCGCCGAGACCGAGAGCCGGACCTCGGGGTGGTGCTGGCGGATGTACCCGGCGACGGTGCCCTTGCCGACCGCGGTCGGCCCCGCGAGCACCACGAGACGATCGCCGGTGCCGCCGTGGGCGGCGACCCACTCGGCGATGAACTCGCGCAACCGACGTCGCTGCAGGCGGCCGAGGCCGCCGAGACGCTTCGACGTCGAGATCTCGAGGTCCTGCATGATGCGGGCCGACTTCGTCGCGCCGATCGCGGGGATCGACGTCAGGAACTCGGTGACCCGGAGTCGCCCCTCGACGCCCTCCGGCTCTTCGTAGGCGACGCGGAGGACATCGAGCGGGCTCCTTCGCGAGGCGGCGACCTCGGCCTTGACGCCCGCGCGCGCCCGTCGCGCGGCGACGGCGGCGCGCGAGGCTGCGACGCGGTCGACCTCGGGCGGGTTGGCGGCGGTGACGGGACGATCAGACATCGATGGCGCCGATCTCGTCGATGCGGCGCGCGACGGCGTCGGCGAGGCCGTCGGGACCGGCCGAGAGCAGCGACCGCGACTCGCTCACGATGACGCCTGCCGAGAGGGCGCCGAAGATCGCGCGCAGGTCGCGGACTTCGCCGCCCTGGTGGCCGAACCCGGGAGCGAGGACCGGGAGACCCGGCCGGGGCACGTCGCCGTGCACGTCGATCCCCGCTGCCGAGAGGTCGACGGTCGCGCCGAGCACGAGGCCGATCGAGGCGAACTCGCGCTCCGCCGCGTCGGGACGACCCTGGTTCCAGCTCGTCACGCCCGAGGCGATCGCGCCGGCGACCGTCGACCCCTCGCGGCTCGACTGGGTGAGCACGGCGCGCTGGATGGCGGCCGCCTCGGGGTTGGAGGTCGCCGCGAGCACGAAGAGCCCCTTGCCCCATCGCTCGGCCGCGCCCATGACCGATTCGATCGACCCGAGGCCCTGGAAGGCGCTGATCGTCATGGCATCGGCCTCGAGCGACGAGCCGGGCCGCAGCCACGCCTCGCCGTAGGCGTCGACGCTCGTCCCGATGTCGCCGCGCTTCGCGTCGGCGATCACGAGGAGCCCGGCGTCGCGCGCCTCGGCGAGCACGCGCTCGAGGGCCGCGTAGCCGGCGGCGCCGTGCCGTTCGAAGAAGGCGACCTGCGGCTTGACGATGCCGGCGCGTCCGGCCGCGGCATCCACGGCGCGCAGCCCGAATTCGCGGACGCCTGCTGCCGAGTCGTCGTAGCCCCACGCCGACAGGAGCGAGGCGTGCGGGTCGATGCCGACGCAGAGCCGACCGTAGGCCGCGAAGACGGCGCCGAGCCGCTCGCCGAACGGGATGAGCTCGTCGGTCACGCCGTCTCCTCCCGCTTGCGGGCGTAGTCTTGCAGGCTCGTCACCTCGAAGCCGCCGTCCTTCGCGTCGAGCGACGCCACGGCGGCCGACAGTTCGGCGATGGTCGTGAAGAGGGGGATGTCGGCGGCCACGGCCGCGGCACGGATCTCGTAGCCGTCGGCGCGCGAGCTGCGACCGCTCGGCGTGTTCACGACGACGTCGACCTCTCCGCGGTGGATGAGCTCGACCACGCTCGTCGCGTCCGCGGTGGGCTTGTCGTGGAACTTCAGCACTTCGCTCGCCCGGATGCCGTTGCGACGCAGCACCTCGGCGGTGCCCTCGGTCGCGGTGATCTCGTAGCCGAGCTGCTGCAGGCGGAGCACCGGCAGGATGATCGCGCGCTTGTCGCGATCGGAGACCGAGACGAAGACCGTGCCCGAGTCTGGCATGCCGCCGTAGGCCGCGAGCTGGCTCTTCGCGAAGGCACGCGGGAAGTCGCGATCGATGCCCATGACCTCGCCGGTCGAGCGCATCTCGGGGCCGAGGACCGAGTCGACCATGATGCCCTCGCGGGTGCGGAACCGGTGGAAGGGCAGCACGGCCTCCTTCACGGCGACCGGTGCGTCGAGCGGGACGCGCGACCCGTCGGACGCGGGCAGCATGCCCTCTGCGATGAGCTCGGCGACGGTCGCGCCGACCATGATGCGGCTCGCGGCCTTCGCGAGCGGAATGCCGAGCGCCTTCGACACGAACGGCACCGTGCGACTCGCGCGCGGGTTCGCCTCGAGCACGTAGAGCACGCCCGCGCCGATCGCGAACTGCACGTTGAGCAGGCCCTTCACGCCGACGCCCTCGGCGATCGCGCGCGTCGCCTCGCGCACGCGGTCGACCTCGGCGCGGCCGAGGGTCACGGGCGGCAGGGTGCAGCTCGAGTCGCCGGAGTGGATCCCGGCCTCCTCGATGTGCTCCATGACCCCGCCGATGTAGAGATCGGTGCCGTCGTAGAGCGCGTCGACGTCGATCTCGATCGCGTCGTCGAGGAAGCGGTCGACGAGGAGCGGATGGCTCGG
The DNA here is from genome assembly GCF_042725165.1 of Agromyces sp. NPDC127015. Classification (NCBI taxonomy): domain Bacteria; kingdom Bacillati; phylum Actinomycetota; class Actinomycetes; order Micrococcales; family Microbacteriaceae; genus Agromyces; species Agromyces sp. NPDC127015. The sequence goes on from NZ_JBHXDI010000001.1 coordinate 1,087,799, forward strand.
CCCGACGATGCCCTGACCCTCGATGCGAACGAAGTAGTCGGCGAGCGAGGCCGTGTCGTAGACGATCTCCATGCCGCGTCCGCCGAGCACGTAGCTCGGACGCACGAGCACCGGGTAGCCGATGCCCTCGGCGACCTGCTGGGCACCGGCGAGATCGATCGCGGTGCCGTTGCGCGGCGCGAGCAGCCCGGCGCTCTCGAGGATGCCGGAGAAAAGCCCGCGCTCCTCGGCGAGGTCGATCGCGTCGGGAGTCGTGCCGAGGATCGGCACGCCGGCCGCCTCGAGGCCCTTGGCGAGGCCGAGCGCCGTCTGGCCGCCGAGCTGCACGACCACGCCGACGAGCTCGCCCGTCTGCGACTCGGCGTGGATGACCTCGAGCACGTCCTCGAGCGTGAGCGGCTCGAAGTAGAGGCGGTCGCTCGTGTCGTAGTCCGTCGAGACCGTCTCGGGGTTGCAGTTGATCATGATCGTCTCGAAGCCCGCGGCCGAGAGCGCGAAGGACGCGTGCACGCACGAGTAGTCGAACTCGACGCCCTGGCCGATGCGGTTCGGACCGGAGCCCAGGATGACGACCTTGCGACGCTCGCTCGGCTCGACCTCGGTCTCGACGTCGTAGCTCGAGTAGTGGTACGGGGTGAGCGCCGGGAACTCGCCCGCGCAGGTGTCGACCGTCTTGTACACCGGTCGGATGCCGAGGATGTGGCGCACCTCTCGTGCGTCCGCCTCGCTGCCGAAGCCGCGGAGCTCGGCGATCTGCGCGTCGGAGAACCCGTGGTCCTTCGCGAGCAGCAGCGTGTCGTGATCGAGCGCCTCGGCGGCCGCCACGTGCGCCGCGACCTCGTTGATGAGCACGATCTGGTCGAGGAACCAGGGGTCGATCTTCGTCGACTCGAAGGCCTGCTCGATCGTGGCGCCCTTGCGGAGCGCCTGCTGCACGAGGACGATGCGCCCGTCGGTGGGGACCGACGCGAGCTCGAGCAGCTCGTCGGCCGAGCGCTCCTCCTCACCCCAGTGGAAGGACGAGCCGCGCTTCTCGAGGGAACGCAGGGCCTTCTGCAGCGCCGTCGAGAAGTTGCGGCCGATCGCCATCGCCTCGCCGACCGACTTCATGGTCGTCGTGAGGGTCGGGTCGGCGGCCGGGAACTTCTCGAACGCGAACCGCGGCACCTTGACGACGACGTAGTCCAGCGTCGGCTCGAAGCTCGCGGGCGTCACGCGGGTGATGTCGTTGGGGATCTCGTCGAGCCGGTAGCCGATCGCGAGCTTCGCGGCGATCTTCGCGATCGGGAAGCCGGTCGCCTTCGACGCGAGCGCGCTCGAACGCGACACTCGCGGGTTCATCTCGATGACGATGATGCGGCCGTCGGCCGGGTCGACCGCGAACTGGATGTTGCAGCCGCCGGTGTCGACGCCGACGGCGCGGATGATGTCGATGCCGATGTCGCGGAGCTTCTGGTACTCGCGGTCGGTGAGCGTGAGCGCCGGGGCGACGGTGATCGAGTCGCCCGTGTGCACGCCGACGGGGTCGACGTTCTCGATCGAGCAGACCACGACGGTGTTGTCGTGGGTGTCGCGCATGAGCTCGAGCTCGTACTCCTTCCAGCCGAGGATCGACTCCTCGAGGAGCACCTCGGTCGTGGGCGAGTCGTGCAGGCCCTGCGTGACGATGCGGACGAGGTCGTCCTCGGTGTAGGCGAAGCCCGAGCCGAGGCCGCCCATCGTGAACGACGGGCGCACGACCAGCGGGTACCCCAGGTCTTCGGCGAACGCCTTCGCCTCGTCGAGCGTCTTGGCGACGTGCGAGCGGGCGACGTCGGCGCCCGCCTCGATCACGAGGTCCTTGAAGAGCTGGCGGTCCTCGCCCTTGCGGATGGCCTCGACCTTCGCGCCGATGAGCTCGACGCCGTGCTTCTCGAGGATGCCGGCGTCGTGCAGCGCGATCGCGGCATTGAGCGCGGTCTGCCCGCCGAGCGTCGGGAGCACCGCGTCGGGGCGCTCCTTGATGATGATCTGCTCGATGATCTCGGGCGTGATCGGCTCGATGTAGGTCGCGTCGGCGAAGTCGGGGTCGGTCATGATCGTGGCCGGGTTCGGGTTCACGAGGATGACGCGGACGCCCTCGGCACGGAGCACCCGGCACGCCTGGGTGCCGGAGTAGTCGAACTCGGCCGCCTGGCCGATGACGATCGGTCCGGAGCCGATGACGAGGACGGAGTTGATGTCGTCGCGCTTGGGCATTAGTTGCCTGCCTCCTGGCTGGTCTCGGTGGTTGGCGACTCGCCCTGGGCCTGTCGAAGGGCGACCATGTCGCGGAACCGGTCGAAGAGGTAGTTCGCGTCGTGCGGGCCGGCCGCCGACTCGGGGTGGTACTGCACGCTGAATGCGGGGATGTCGAGGCAGTTGAGTCCCTCGACGACGTTGTCGTTGAGGCCGATGTGGCTGACCTCGACGCGCCCGAAGCCCTCGCTCGACTCGCTCACCGCGTCGATCGGCGCATCCACGGCGAAGCCGTGGTTGTGGGCGGTGATCTCGACGCGACCCGTCGCGCGGTCGAGGACCGGCTGGTTGATGCCGCGATGCCCGAAGGTCAGCTTGTAGGTGCCGAAGCCGAGCGCCCGGCCGAGCAGCTGGTTGCCGAAGCAGATGCCGAAGTACGGCACGCCGGCGCGCAGCGCGGTGCGCAGGATCTCGACGTGCTGGTCGGACGCCGCGGGGTCGCCGGGGCCGTTCGAGTAGAAGAGCGCGTCGGGCTGCATCGCGAGGATCTCGTCGGCGGTCGCCGTCTGCGGGAGCACGTGCACGTCGAACCCGCGCTCGGCGAGGTAGTGCAGGGTCGACGTCTTCACGCCCAGGTCGAGCACGGCGACCGAGCCGACGCGCTCGCCCTCCGCCGGCAGGGTGTAGGGCTCCGCGGTCGAGACGGCGGCCGACAGGTTCTGCCCCGCCATCTCGGCACCCGCCTGCACGACGGCGAGCTGCTCACCGGCGCTCAGGCGCGCATCGTCACCGGAGAAGATGCCCGCCCGCATGGCGCCGGCCGAACGAAGGTGCCGGGTGAGCGCGCGGGTGTCGATGCCCGAGATGCCCACCACGCCGGAGCGCACGAGGTCGTCGTCGAGGCTCCGCTGCGAGCGGAAGTTCGACACGACCCGGGAGGGATCGCGGACGATGAAGCCGGCCACCCAGATGCGGTTCGATTCCTCGTCGTCGTCGTTCATGCCCGTGTTGCCGATGTGCGGCGCCGTCATCATGACGATCTGCCCGGCGTACGACGGGTCGGTCAGCGTCTCCTGGTAGCCGGTCATGCCGGTGGCGAAGACGGCCTCGCCGACGGTGCGCCCGCGGGCGCCGTAGGCACGGCCCTCGTAGCGGGTGCCGTCCTCGAGGACGAGCACGGCCGGCTCTGACATTGGGGTGGCGGTCTCAGTCATCCGAGGCCTCGCTCTCGTGTTCCGGCCGCGGCGCGTCGGGCGCGGCGGCGATGTCGTCGATGGCCCGGATGATCCGGGCCTGGTCGCCCGGGTACCGGGCGCGGAGGTAGCTGTCGACGCGGGGAGGTTCGGCCTCCGCGTCGTCGAGGGCGGCGATCCAGCCGACGGCGATGAGGCCCTCGGGTTCGACCGCACGGTCGATCGCGTACGTCGCCGTGGACGCTCCGATCAGCTTGTCGGCCGGGATGAAGGTGACCGGCTCCCCCGCGATGCGGAGGACCAGCCCCTCCGGCACGATCTCGACACGTCCCGACCCGCGGAACGCGAGGCCGGGGATCGCGAGCCGCTCGAGCGGCACGCCCGCCGGAGTCGTGGCGACGTAGAGCACCTCGGACTCGAGGGTCGCGACGCCGAGGTCGGCGGGCACCGGGTGCGCCGACAGCGTCGCGTCGCGTCGCGTTCGTCGGCGCCACGATCGGAGCACGAGCCAGGCGACGAGCGCGATGACCGCGACGGCGACGATCGCGCCGATCACCTTATCCATGCGCGCCTCCTGCGGCCTCGGCCGCGAGTCGCGCGACCTCGTCGGCCGGACGCGCACGTCCATCGAGGCAGGTCGCGTAGCCCGCATGGAAGGTCGCGACCACGCGACCGGGCAGGGTGCGGCCGAGGTAGGGCGAGTTCACGCTGCGGCCGGCGAGCCGGTCGAGGTCGAACACGCCGCTCGACTGCGGGTCGTAGAGCGTGAGCTCGGCCGCGGCGCCGGCGGCGATCGCCTCTCCGTGCCCGCGAAGCCGGCCGATGCTGGCGGGCGCCTGCGACAGCACCCGGGCGACATCGGCCCAGCCGATGAGGCCGGTCTCGACCATCGCCGCGTGCACGACCGGCAGCGCCGACTCGAGCCCGACCATGCCGTTGGCCGCGGCGTCCCACTCGCTCTCCTTCGCCTCCACCGGATGCGGGGCGTGGTCGGTGGCCACGATGTCGATCGTGCCGTCGGCCAGGGCCTCGCGCAGCGCCAGCGTGTCCTCGGTGCGGCGCAGCGGGGGGTTCACCTTGAAGCGCGGGTCGTACCCGGCGACGAGGTCGTCGGTGAGGAGCAGGTGGTGCGGCGTGACCTCGGCGGTGACGTCGATGCCGCGGGCCTTCGCCCAGCGGATCACCTCGACCGAGCCGGCGGTCGAGACATGGCAGACGTGCAGGCGGCTGCCGACGTGCTCGGCGAGCAGCACGTCGCGCGCGATGATCGACTCCTCGGCGACGGCCGGCCAGCCGGTGAGCCCGAGCTCCGCCGAGAGCGGACCCTCGTTCATCTGCGCGCCCTCGGTGAGCCTCGGCTCCTGGGCGTGCTGGGCGATGACGCCGTCGAACGCCTTCACGTACTCGAGCGCGCGGCGCATGAGCAGCGGGTCGAAGACGCAGAAGCCGTCGTCGCTGAACACCCGCACGTTCGCACGCGACCGCGCCATCGCCCCGAGCTCGGCGAGTTCCGCGCCCTTGAGCCCGACGGTCACCGCGCCGATCGGCTGCACGGTCGCGAAGCCGGCGGCACGACCGAGGCTCGCCTCCTGCTCGACGACACCGGCGGTGTCGGCGACGGGGAAGGTGTTCGCCATCGCGAACACGGCGGTGAACCCGCCGACGGCGGCGGCCTGGGTGCCGGTCAGCACGGTCTCGCTCTGCTCGTAGCCGGGCTCACGGAGGTGCGTGTGCAGGTCGACGAGTCCGGGCAGTGCCACGAGGCCGTCGGCGTCGTGGACCGTCGCGCCCGAGGCATCCGTGATGGTGCCGACCTCGGCGATGACGCCGTCCGACAGCAGGATGTCGGCGCGTTCGCCGCTCGGCAGCGTGGCGCCGGTGATGAGGTGACGCTCGCCCATCAGACCTCACCCCGTTCGCCCGACAGCAGCAGATAGAGCGCGGCCATTCTCACTGATACTCCGTTCGCGACCTGTTCTCGCACCGTCGACCGCGGCGAATCCGCCGCACGGGCCGAGATCTCGAGCCCGCGGTTCATGGGGCCGGGGTGCATGACCATCGTAGTCGGCGGCAGCGCGTCGAACCGGGCGTCGTCGAGCCCCCACGTGCGGGTGTACTCGCGGCTGTTCGGGAAGAACGCGGCGTGCATGCGCTCGGCCTGGATGCGCAGCATCATGACGACGTCGGGCGAGCTCGCGAGGGCGGCGTCGAGGTCGTAGCCGACCGCGGCGGGCCAGGAGCCCGTCGCGACGGGAACGAGCGTCGGCGGCGCGACGAGTTGGACCTCTGCACCGAGGGTGTCGAGCAGCCACACGTTCGAGCGGGCGACCCGCGAGTGCAGGATGTCGCCGACGATGACGACGCGCACGCCGTCGAGCCCCTTCCCGCGCGACGCGGGGCCGTGCAGGCGCCGGCGCATGGTGAATGCGTCGAGCAGGGCCTGAGTCGGATGCTCGTGCGTGCCGTCGCCGGCGTTGACGACGCCCGCGTCGATCCAGCCGCTCGTCGCGAGCGTGTGCGGGGCGCCCGACGCGTGGTGCCGGATGACGACGCCGTCGGCGCCCATCGCCTGGAGGGTCTGGGCGGTGTCCTTGAGGCTCTCGCCCTTCGAGACGCTCGAGCCCTTCGCGCTGAAGTTGATCACGTCGGCCGAGAGCCGCTTCGCGGCGGCCTCGAACGAGATGCGGGTGCGGGTCGAGTCCTCGAAGAAGAGGTTCACGACGGTCTTGCCGCGCAGCGTCGGGAGCTTCTTGACCTCGCGCTCCTGCACGGCGGCCATGTCCTCCGCGATGTCGAGCAGGGCGATCGCCTCGTCGCGTGCGAGGTCGCGCGTGCCGAGCAGGTGCTTCATTCGTCGCCCCCCTCGATCGTGACGGCGTCGTCGCCGTCGGTCTCGATGAGGCGCACGTTGATGCGCTCGCGCGTCGAGCTCGGGAGGTTCTTGCCGACGAAGTCGGCGCGGATCGGGAACTCGCGGTGCCCACGGTCGACGAGCACGGCGAGGCGCACCGCGCGCGCCCGGCCGAGGTCGGCGAGCGCGTCGAAGGCGGCGCGGATGGTGCGACCCGAGTAGAGCACGTCGTCGACGAGCACGACCGTCTTGCCGTCGATGCCGCCCGGGGGCAACTGCGTCGGCGAGGGCGTGCGGGTGCGGGTGCGGCCGAGATCGTCACGGTACATCGTGACGTCGACGGCGCCGGCGAGCACCGCGGGCTCCGGCGCATCGGGTTCGATGCGCGCGATGGTCTCGGCGATGCGGCGGGCGAGGAACACGCCGCGCGTCGGAATGCCGAGGAGGACGAGATCGCGGCTCCCGCGATTCGATTCGAGGATCTCGTGCGAGATGCGGGTCAACGCCCGCTGGATGTCAGCCTGACTGAGCACAGCACGTGCCATCAACCGACTCCCTTCTCCGCCTCTCAGGACGGCCTTAAAGGTTGCCAAGTCCAGCCAGTCTACCGGGTCGGCCGCACGCAGCATGTCGCGGCGCGGCCGCACCGCGGTGCGCCGGACTGTCGCGGTGCGACGGTCGGCGCTAGGGTTCGGGCATGCGACGGCACCCTTCGAGACCCTGGTGCGTGGTCGCCGCCCTCGCGGCGGCGGCATGGGCCTTCTTCCTGCTTCCACCGCAGCAGGCGGTGTGGTCGGGCGCGGATTCGCCCGACTGGCTCGCGGCACTCGACGACTCCGCCGTCTACGACGCGCTGCGGTCGGCGCTCGCCTCGATCGGATGGGGGGACTTCTACCTCGTGTTCGGCGCCGCCTCGGCCCTGTCGTTCGTGCTCGTGTGGCTCGCCACGGGCCCGGCCTTCGCGGCGCTCGGCTGGACCGGACGGGTGCTCGGCTGGCTCGTACTGGCCACTGCTCCGATCACCGCGCTCTCGTACGCGAACCATCCGCTGGACGCCCCGTGGCACGCGATCTGGGGCGCGGAGCTGTTCGCCCTCCTCGCGATCGGCGTCTGGGCGATCGTCGTCGCCCTGGCGAACGGCCGCGGTGCACCGCTCTGGGAGCGGCTGCTGCTCGCGGCGACGCTGCCGATCATCGTCGGCTCGACGGTGCTGCTCACGTACTGGCCGCACGGCAGCCTGGTCGGCCTCGGCCTCGTCGCCGCCGCCCTCGCGGCCTGGGGCGAGCGTGCCGACGATGCCGACGCCGGAACGGCTCCCGCACGGGGCGGGAGCCGTTCCGGCTCGGGCGATGTCGGCCGGGGCGGTACGGCCCGTGCGCTCAACGGCGGCGGATCGGGCGCGTGAGCGCACCAGCGGCCACGACCATCGCCGCGGCCACGAGCACGACGTCCTTGAGGATGTACTGCGCCGTGAGCGTCGGCCCGGCGGTGCTGAAGAGCTCGCCGGTGAAGAAGACGAGCGGCGAGAAGATGCCGATGAACGTCGCCGCGAGGGCCAGCAGGCCGATGCGCAGGAACCAGCCGGTGATGAAGGTGAGGCCGACGAACACCTCGAGCGCGGCCGTGAGGGCCATCGCCGCGTAGCCGTCGACGATGCCGAACGAGAGCGCGTTCCACGTGCGCGTCACGAGTTCGTCGACGGGGCTCGCGCCGGGGATGAACTTGAGTGCGCCGAAGACGGCGAACACGAGTCCGAGCGCGATCCGCAGGGCCGGCGCTCCGGTGCGGGCGAAGAAGCGCTGCAGCACGGCCTGGGCCGCGTCGGCGCGCTCGAGGACGTGGTCGAGGCCGGCGGTCGGTGCGGTGCGACCGGTGCCGAGAGTGGTGGAGGACATGACGGAGCCTTTCGGTTCTGGGTGATGGGATGCACGCCGAGGGGGCGACGGTTCCCCATCCCATCGCGGGCTCGGGTCGCCGTCGCCCGGAGTACCGCTGAATCCCGCTCGGGGCGGACACCGAGCCCGCGCTCGGGGTCGGCCTCGCACTCCCCCCGTTCACGGGCCGCGGCCGTGGCACCGTCGGTGGTGGAATCGTGCATGGCCGACGTGATGATCGCCGTGACGCCGTTCCACGGTCACGCCGCTCCGATGGCCGCGGTCGCCGCGGCGTTCGTCGAGGCCGGCCACTCGGTTCGCGTCGACACCGGCGAGGCGTATGCGGCCCGATTCGAGGCGGTCGGCGCGGAGGTGCTGCGGTGGCGGACGGCGCCGGACTTCGACGAGCACGACCTCGCGGCGACGTTCCCCGCGCTCGCCGGCCGGAAGGGTCCCCGGCAACTGCTCCTCAACGTCGAGCACCTCTTCGTGCGCACCGGTTCGGGGCAGTTCGACGACCTGCGCGCGGCCTTCGCCGTGCGCCCATGGGACGTCATCGTCGCGGAGTCCACGAGCCTCGGGGCGGCACTCGTGGCCGAGTCGACGGGCACCCCGTGGGCGACGGTCGCTCTCACGCCGCTCACGTTGCCGAGCATCGCGCTGCCGCCTCCGGGGCTCGCCCTTCGGCCCGCTCGCGGTGGCCCGGGCCGCGCGCGCGACCGCCTGCTGCACCGGGTCGCCCGGCTCGTGACGAGGCCCATCCAGCGGGCGTACGCCGAGCAGCGGCTCGCGGCGGGACTCCCGCCGACCGCGACGACGTTCGACGAGGCGTGCTACTCACCGCAACTCGTCTGCGCGAACGGCGTCGCCGAGCTCGAGAACCCCCGCCCCGAGGCATCCGGTCGCCTTCGTTTCGTCGGCCGGCTGGCCCGACCGGGCGACGACGACCTCGAGCGGCCGGATTGGTGGCACGAGGTGCCGCCCGCGTCGCATGGGCGGGCGCCGGCGTCGACCTGCACACGGGGCGGCCGACGGCGCGAGCGGTCGCCCGCGCGGTTCGCCGGCTCGCACGGGACCCCGCGTACCGGGTGAACGCGCGTGCGATCGGTCGGTCGCTCAGGACGCACGACGCCCCTCGCGAGGTCGTCGAGTACACGATGCGGATGCTTCGGGGCGTCCGCGACCCGCGGGCGTGAGCGGCGATCGAGCCGCGTGCGGTATGGCGGCGGCGGTGGAGATCAGGCCTTGGCGTGCGAGACCGCGGCGAGCAGCCCGTTGACGAAGCCGGCGGAGTCGTCGGTCGACAGCACCGTCGCGGCCTCGACCGCCTCGGCGATCGCGACCGGGTCGGGCACCTCGTCGTTGTAGACGATCTCCCAGACGCCGATGCGCAGCAGGGCGCGGTCGACCGCCGGCATGCGCTCGAGCGTCCACCCGCGCGAGTGGGTCTCGATGAGCTCGTCGATCTCGGTGCGATGGTCGACGATGCCGTCGACGATCTCGCGCGCGTAGAGCCACGAGGCGGCCCGCTCGGGCTCGTTCGCGGCCTTCTCCGCCTCGACGACGAGCATCTGCTCGACCGGCACCTGGCGCATGTCGGCCGAGTACAGCATGTCGAGCGCGCGCTTGCGCGCCTTCGTGCGTGCGCTCACTAGTCGTTCACGCGGCCGAGGTAGTCACCCGTGCGGGTGTCGACCTTGACCTTGGTGCCCGTCTCCAGGAAGAGCGGCACCTGGATCTCGTAGCCGGTCTCGACGGTCGCGGGCTTCGTGCCACCCGTCGAGCGGTCGCCCTGCAGGCCGGGCTCGGTGTAGGTGATCTCGAGCACGACCGACGCGGGAAGGTCGACGTAGAGCGGGTTGCCGTTGTTCAGGGCGATGGTGACGGCCTGGTTCTCGAGCATGAAGTTCGCGGCGTCGCCGACGACCGTCGCGGGCACGGTGATCTGGTCGTAGTCGGTCGCGTCCATGAACACGAAGCCGTCGCCGTCGTTGTAGAGGTAGGTGAAGTCGCGGCGGTCGACGTTCTCGATGTCGACCTTCGCGCCGGCGTTGTAGGTGCGGTCGACGGTCTTGCCGCTGACGACGTTCTTCAGCTTGGTGCGCACGAAGGCACCGCCCTTGCCGGGCTTGACGTGCTGGAACTCGATGACGCTCCAGAGCTGGCCGTCGATCGAGAGGACGACGCCGTTCTTGATGTCAGCGGTGCTTGCCATGCGTATACGATCCGTTCGGTTGCGAAGAGGCTCGGCCGGAGATCGGCCCGAGAGAGTTCAGTCGGTCGAGTTTAGTCGCTCGGCTCCGGCAGCGCCAACGCGCGCGGGCCGCAGGCGGATGCCTCGTGCCGGGCCTGCGCCGATGACCTACGCTGACGGGATGATCGCACCTCCCCGACGCGGCCCCCGGCCGCAGGTCTCCACCGAGGGCCCGCAGCGCCAGCTCACCCAGCAGGCTCCGCCCGAGATGTGGGGGCGGCTCGTCGCGGCCGTGTTCGCCCTCGACGGCGTCGTCGAGGGCCACAGCCAGGTGTCGCCGACGTCGTCGCGCGCGGTGTTCCTCACCGAGGTCGAGACCGCAGGCTCCCCCGAGACCTCGCTGTTCCCCGACGGCCGGCTCGAGCCCGTGCACCTGCACGGAGTCTCCGACACCTCGATGCACCTGGTGCTGCCCGCCTGGCGCGGGGCTCGGTTGACCGAGCTGGGGTGGGCCGAACCCCACCAGTACGAGGACCACGGGACGGAGTTCATGGTCTACGGTCCGCGCGACGAGGCCGAACTCGCGGTCGTCGTGGCGATCGTCGTCGAGAGCCTCGACTTCGCTCGGGGCGACTGAACGCCGGCCGGCCGGCCGGCATCGGGTCAGCCGTCGGCCTGGCCCTCGATCGCAGCGATGAGCCGGCGCACCGCGGTCGCGTAGCCGGCGACCCCCTCGCCGACGACGTGCACCACGGCCACGTCGGCGACGTACGAGTGGTGGCGGAACGGCTCGCGCTGCATGACATCGGAGATGTGCACCTCGGCGACGGGCAGTGCGACGCCCGCGAGTGCGTCGCGGAGCACGACCGACGTGTGCGTCAACCCGCCCGGGTTGATCACGATGCCGGCGCAGTCGGCGCGCGCATCGTGGATGGCGTCGATGAGCACGCCCTCGTGGTTGCTCTGCACGGCCCGGACGTCGAAGCCGAGCACTGCCGCCGAATCCTCGACCAGCCGCTCGACATCGGCGAGCGTCTCGGTGCCGTAGACCTCGGGCTCGCGGGTGCCGAGCAGGTTCAGGTTGGGTCCGTTGACGAGCAGGAGCCGACGCCCGGTCATGCCGCGGGTCCCTTCGGGGCAGTGGTGTTCGTCATCCGGGCAGCCTACCGCTGCCGCGCGCGTCGGCCCGTTCTGCCCCGCGGCCCGCCGATGCTCACCGACTCGCGCACCACCTCACTCCGCGGGCTGCGGCTCCCCCTGATCCTCAGCGTGGTACTGCGCGAGCAGTTCGCGCTCCCGCTGGGCGTTCGGGAACTTCCAGATGACGAGCACCGCGCCGATCAGCACCGCGATGATGCCCGCGAGGTACGCCCAGTCCTGCCCCTGCTCGAACGACTGCTTCGCCCCCTGGATGATGGCATCGGAGTACTTCGGGTACTGCTCGGCGATGTCGGTCGCGCTCGCGAACGACTTCGTCAGCTGGCTCTGCACCGAGCTCGTGATCTGGTCGGCGTCGGGCGAGCCCTTCATGAGCGCGGTCGCCGACGCGGCGTAGCCCGCGGTGAGCAGCGCACCGAGGATCGACTGCATGATCGCGCCGCCGAGGTCGCGCTGCAGGTCGGCGGTGCCCGAGGCCATGCCCGCACGTCGCACCGGCACGGCACCGGTGAGCGACCTCGACGCCGGCGTGCCGGCGAGCCCGACGCCGGCGCCGACGAACGCGTAACCGAGGCCGACCACCCAGTACTGCGCGCCCTCGCGCCAGAGCAGCAGCATCGTCAGGAATCCGAGGAGCACGCCCGTGTAGCCGAGCAGCAGCGTGAAGCGGGCGCCCCGCGTCTCGACGAGCTTCGCCGACCGGGGTGCGAGCAGGACCATGAAGATCGCGGCCGGCAGGATCGCGAAGCCCGATTCGACGGTCGTGTACCCGAGCACGTTCTGCAGGTACTGCTGGCCGATGAACATGGCGCCCATGAGCGAACCGAACACGATGATCCCCGCACAGGCCGCGACCCAGAAGATCGGGCGAGCCGCGATCGCCAGATCGTACAGCGGGTTCTTGGCGAGGCGCTGGCGGATGACGAAGCCGATGAGCGCCGCCGCGCCGATGATCGACAGGCCGAGCACGAGGGTGCCCGAGTTCGGTACTGCCGCGAAGTTGATCGCCAGGATGAGGCCGCCGACCATGAGGGCCGAGAGCAGGCCGCCGAGGTTGTCGACCCGCTCGGTCGACTCGTTCACGTGCGCGGGCACGAACTTCAGCACCATCGGCACCGCGACGACGATCAGGGGCAGCGTCACGAGGAAGACCGACCCCCAGGAGAAGATCTCCAGCAGGAACCCGGAGATGAGCGGCCCGAGCGCGGAGATGGCGCCGCCGATCGCCGACCACAGCGCGATCGACCTGGTGCGCTCGGCACCCGACCACAGGGCCGTGATGAGCGCGAGGGTCGTCGGGTACGCCATGCCCGCGGCGAGGCCGCCGACGATGCGGGCGATGATGAGCACCTCGATCGTCGGCGCGAACGCCGCGACGAGGCAGGCCGGCAGCGAGAGCAGCACGCCGATGAGCAGCATCGACTTCCGGCCGTAGCGGTCGCCGACCGCGCCGAGCCACAGCACCGACGCGGCGAGGCCGAGCGAGTAGCCCACCGCGACGAGGTTGAGCTCCGTCTGGGATGCGTCGAACGCCTTGCCGATGTCGGGGAGCGCCACGTTCGCCACGGCGAGCGGCAGGTTCGCGACCGCCGCCACGAGGATGAGCGTGACGAGTGTCGCGCCCGTGGCCGTCTTCTTCATCGTGCTGCTCATGCCGTTCCCCCTCGGGCGCCCCTGCGCGGGCGCCAGTCTGGCACCGACGTCACGGGGCTGGCATCACGCGATCTCTGTGAATCGCGGCGGGGCGTTCAGCTCGCGATCTCCTGATAGGCGGCGAAGAGCAGCGACTGGTCGGGCGCCAGCATGACGGTGGGCTTCGCGAGGTCGTCGAGCACGATGAACCGAAGCTGGCCGGCTCGTGCCTTCTTGTCGCGCTGCATGGTCGCGAGCAGCGTGTTCCATCGCCCGGCCGGGTAGCTCGTCGGCAGGCTGAGCAGGTCGAGCACTCGCTTGTGGCGGTCGGCGACCTCGTCGGAGAGGCGGCCCGAGAGCCGTCCGAGCTCCGCGGCGAACGCGAGTCCGACCGACACTGCCGCGCCGTGCCGCCACTGGTAGCGCTCGGCATGTTCGACCGCGTGGCCGAGCGTGTGCCCGTAGTTCAGGATCTCGCGCAGGCCATGCTCGGTGAAGTCCTCGGAGACCACGTCGGACTTCATGCGGATCGACAACTCGATCACGCGACGGAACTCGGGCGTCGACGGGTCGGTGGCCCGCTCGGGGTCGGCCTCGATCGTGTCGAGGATCTCGGGGTAGCGGATGAAGCCGGCCTTCACGATCTCGGCGAACCCGGCGAGGATCTCGTTCTTCGGCAGGGTGTCGAGCAGGTCGAGGTCGCAGATCACCTCGGCGGGGGCGTGGAAGACGCCGACGAGGTTCTTGCCCTCGTTCGTGTTGATCCCCGTCTTGCCGCCGACGGCGGCGTCGACCATGCCGAGGACGGTGGTCGGCACCTGCACGACGCGCACGCCGCGCAGCCACGTGCCGGCGACGAAGCCCGCGAGGTCGGTGATCGCTCCACCCCCGAAGCCGACGATGGCATCGCTGCGCGTGAAGTCGGCCTGGCCGAGCACCTGCCAGCAGAAGGCCGCGACCTCGATGCGCTTTCCGGCCTCGGCGTCGGGCACCTCGGCGAGCAGCACCTCGAACCGGTCGGAGAGCGATTCACGCAGTTCGGCGGCGCGCGCGCCGAGCGTCGCCGGGTGCACGACGAGCACCTTCTTGACCGCCGATCCGAGTGCGTCGGCGATGCCGGCGGTGACGCCCCGTCCGATGATCACGTCGTAACCGGACTCGCCGCCGACCCGGATGCTCGTGCGCTCGTCGCCTGCGGTCATCGTGCTCCTCCGAAACGCTCGGTGATGTCGTCGACGATCCGCGCGACCGAGCGGCGCGAGGTGTCGATGGCGAGGTCGGCGACCGCCTCGTAGAGCGGTCGGCGCGCCTCGAGGATCGCCGCCCAGGCGTCGATGCCGCCGGCCGCGATCAGCGGCCGGTTGCCCCCGGTGAGCCGCGGCGTCACCGCCTCGCGCGAGACCTGCAGCCACACGACCGGCAGCGACGCGAGATCGTCGCGGGTGTCGGCGTGCAGCACGGCGCCGCCTCCGAGCGACACGACCGCCTCCTCGCGGAGCGCCTCGGCGACGACCTCGCGCTCGACGATGCGGAAGTACTCCTCGCCCTCGCGGTCGAAGATCTCGTCGATCGGGCCGTAGCGCTCGGCGATGCGCACGTCGGTGTCGACGAACGGCGCCCCGGCGTCGTTCGCGAGCCGCTGTCCGACGCGCGACTTGCCGGCGCCCATCGGCCCGACGAGCACGATCGGCAGCGCGAGGCGTGCGCGCTCAGACACCGGCGACCGTCGCACCGGTCGCGCCCTGGGTGCGGAGTGCTTCGGGGATGGCGGTGAGGTACGACTCGAGATTGCGGCGCGTCTCGACGACGGAGTCACCGCCGAACTTCTCGAGGACGGCGTTCGCGAGGACGAGCGCGACCATCGCCTCGGCGACGACGCCGGCCGCCGGAACCGCGCAGACGTCGGAACGCTGGTGGTGCGCAGGAGCGGGCTCCCCCGTCGCGACGTCGATCGTGGGCAGGGCGTGGGGCACGGTCGCGATGGGCTTCATACCGGCACGTACGCGCAGGACGGTGCCGGTCGACATGCCGCCCTCGGTGCCGCCGGCCCGATCGCTGGCACGTTCGATCCGCCCGTCGGCGAGGTGCAGTTCGTCGTGCGCGGCCGACCCGCGACGACGCGTGGTCTCGAACCCGTCGCCGACCTCGACGCCCTTGATCGCCTGGATGCCCATGAGTGCGGCCGCGAGCTGGGCGTCGAGCCGACGGTCCCAGTGCACGTGCGACCCGAGTCCGGGCGGCACACCGTAGGCCAGCACCTCGACGACGCCGCCGAGCGTGTCACCCGACTTGTGCGCGTCGTCGACCTCGGCGACCATGCGGGCGCTCGTGTCGGCGTCGAAGCAGCGCAGCGGGTCGGCATCGACCGCTGCGAGGTCGGCCGGCAGGGGCAGCGCCGCGTCGTCGGGCACGCGCACCGGGCCGATCGAGAGCGTGTGGGCGACGGTCGTGATGCCGAGCTCGGCGAGGAACGACTTCGCCACCGCGCCGAGGGCGACCCGGGCGGCGGTCTCACGCGCGCTCGCCCGCTCGAGCACGGGGCGCGCCTCGTCGAAGCCGTACTTCTGCATGCCGACGAGATCGGCGTGTCCGGGGCGCGGGCGGGTGAGCGGCGCTCCGCGGCCACGACCGAGCTTCGCCGGGTCGATGGGCTCGGGGCTCATGACCTCCTGCCACTTCGGCCACTCCGTGTTGCCGACGCGCAGCGCGATGGGGCTGCCGAGGCTGAGCCCGTGACGCACGCCGCCCGAGATCGCCAGCTCGTCCTGCTCGAACTTCATGCGGGCGCCGCGGCCGTAGCCGAGCTTGCGGCGCGCGAGATCGTCGCGGATGAGATCGAGTGAGACGGGGGTGCCGGCGGGAAGACCCTCGAGGATCGCGACGAGCTCAGGGCCGTGCGACTCTCCGGCAGTGAGCCAACGGAGCATGCCTTCTATACTTCCACAGCGTCAGCGCACGGCTTCGCGCATGACGCGGAGCACGTCATCCTCGTCGGGCAGCTCGGTGAACGGGTCGCCGTGCACGAACACGCGCACCTGCAGCAGCGCCTGGTGCAGCAGCATGCCGAGTCCGTGCACCACTCGCCCCGATCGCGCGAGCCAGGCCGCGCCGAGGGTGCTCGGCCACGGGTCGTAGGCCACGTCGAGCAGTACGCTGCCGTCGACGAGTACCGCCGACGGCGCGACCCCGAGGTCGGAGCCGCCCGGCACGGTCGCGATCACGAGCTCGGCATCACCGGCGCCGAGCTCCGCGAGCGCGTCGATCGGAAGCTCGTCGACGACGACCCCTGCACGCCGCCCGAGGTCGCCGAGCGCCGCCGCCGAACCCGGTCGGCGCACGAGCACCCGCACCTCACGGGCGCCGAGCTCGGCCATCGCGATGAGTGCCGATGCCGCCGTCGCACCCGCGCCGATGAGCGCACCCGTGCGGACCCGGCCGACGCCCGACTCCCCCAGCGCACGCACGATCCCGCCGACGTCGGTGTTGAAGCCCCGCCGCCGACCTTCGTCGAAGACGACGGTGTTGGCCGCCCCCGTCAGCCGTACGAGCTCGTCGACCTCGTCGACGAGCGCCAGCACGTCCTGCTTGAGCGGCATCGTGAGCGACAGGCCGCGCCACGAGTCATCCAGCCCGTCGATGAAGCCCGGCAGTCGCTCACCGGTCATCTCGACCGCCGAGTACTCCCAGTCCAGGCCGAGCCGCGAGTAGGCGGCGCGATGCAGCGCCGGACTCTTCGAGTGCGCGATCGGCGACCCGAGCACCGCGAGGCGAGCGCCCGGTCGAGAAGGCAGCGGCTCAGCCATACTCGGGGTGGTCCTCCATCCAGGCGAGCCACTTCTCGACGGCGGCATCGTGCTCCTCGACGGTCGAGGAGAAGATCGTCTCGCCGGTGTCGAGGTTCCACGTCACGAAGAACAGCCACGGTCCGTCGGCGGGATGGACCGCCGCATCGATGGCGAGGTCGCCGGGGTTCGAGATGGGGCCGACCGGCAGGCCGGGGTGCACGTACGTGTTGTACGGGTTCGACGCGTCCTCGCGCTCGGCGTCGGTCGTCGTGACGAGGTGCGTGTTGCCGGTGCCGTAGGCGACGGTCGCGTCGGACTGCAGCAGCCCGCTCTCCCACTTCGCCGGGTCGAGCCGGTTGAGGAAGACGCGGGACACCTTGTAGTAGTCGTCCTTGAGGCCCGCCTCGCGCTGCACGAGGGCGGCGAGCACGATCGTCTTCCAGCGGTCCTCGGGGGCGACCCCCGCCTCGTCGAGCGCCTGGAACTGCCGGTCGACGAGCGTCTGCAGCACGGCACGGGCGTCGGCGTCGGGGTCGAGCGTGTACGTCGCCGGGAAGAGGAATCCTTCGAGGCTCTTCGCCTCGGCGGGCAGCCCGTACGACTGCGGCGACTCGGCCGCAGCGGCCTCGAGCTCCTCGAGCGGGATGCCGGTGCCTTCTGCGATCCTCGGCAGGGCGTCGACGGTCGCGGTGCCCTCGGGGATCACGAAGGTGTTCTCGAGCTTGCTCGCCGGGTCTTCGAGGGCGTCGAGCGCGGCCTGGGCGCTCATCTTCTCGGCGAGCTTGTATGCGCCCGGGTAGAAGATCGGCGACGGGTCGGCGTCGGCGACCGCCTCGAGGAACGCGTCCTCGCTCGCGACGACCTTCTCGGCGACGAGGTTCGTGGCGATCGACTCGCCCGTGTCGCCCTCGTGGATCATGAAGACGACCTCGCCCGTGCCCTGGCCTTCGTAGTCGGCGGCGGGCTGGAACCGCTCGATGACGGCGTTGATCGGGCCCTGCAGGAAGAAGAAGGCGCCGACGCCGAGACCCGCGACCACGAGGAGGCCGATGAGGCAGCCCCAGCCTCCGCGGCGACGGGGCTTCTCGTGTCCATCGGGTTCGTGATGGTCGAAGGATGCCGCGGCGCGGCGTTCGGCGCGGGTGGGCTTGCGCCGCGGCGGCTCGGGTCCGTCGCCGGTCTCGGGCCCGCCGAGCAGCGCCGCGAAGGCGGCGGCCGGAGCGTCGGGCGCGAGCGCGGTGGCGTCGGTCTGCGACGCGCCGGGTGCCGAGACCGGGGCGATCGACGGCACCGGGCCCGACGCCGCTGCGGCGGCGGAGACCGGCGCCGCGAACTGCTCGGCCACGGCCGGGAGGCCCTGACTCGTCGGGGCCGGTCCGGTCGGCGGCGTGGTCGGCGCGGGACCGGTCGCCGTGGGCCCGTCCCACGGCGCGGCCGTTCCGGCGCCGGTCGGTGCTGCGGCGGGGGCGGGGCCCGTCCAGGGCGCCGCCGGGGTGGGACCGGTCGAGGGGGCGACCGGCGCGGCGCCGTTCGATGTCGCGGCTTCGACGGCCGCCCGGCGCTGTTCGGCCTCGCGGGCTTCTCGACGGGTCATCTGCCGACCCTCGGGAGGTCCGTCGGGGGCCGCGGATCCCGGTGCGGGCTCGACGGGTGCAACCGGCCGGTCCGCAGCGGGTCGGACGGGCTGCCGGGGAGACGCCGGCGGTGCCGCCTGCGCGCCGGGCGAGGTCGACTGCGCCGGCGGAGCCGTGGGGAGCGGCATGACCGGCGAGGGCTTCGTCGTCGTCGGCTGCTGGCCGGCGAGCATCGCCTGCCAGTCGCGCATGAGCGCGTCAGCCTCTGGGTGCTCTGGGGGGAGCTGGGTCACAGGGGTCAGGGCCCTTCATCGGTGTCGAGGGTTCGACCCGGAGCGTGCCCGGAGGCGCGCTCGGCGTCGATCGCATGTTGCAGAATGATAACGGCTGCGACTTGGTCGACGATGGGACGCTGCTGCTTCGCCTTCTTCCCGGTCGCGCGCAGCGCCTGCTGCGCGCTCACGGTCGACAGTCGCTCATCGACGAGGCGCACCGGACGTCCGGGGCTCGCGCCCGCGAGCCGGCCCGCGAACTCGACGGCATCGTCCGTCGACGGCGTCGGCGCGCCCGAGAGCGACAGCGGGTTGCCGACGACGAGCTCGATCGCCTCGTACTCGTCGGCGATGGCGAGGATGCGTCGCACGTCGGCGTCGCCCTCGGCCGAGCGCGGCACCGTCTCGACCGGTACCGCGAGCAGCCCGCCGCTGTCGCATCGCGACACGCCGATCCGGGCGCGCCCGACGTCGATGCCGAGCCTCGCCCCGGATCGCATCGCTCGTCTACCCGCCGAGCCCGCGGCGCACGGCCTCGAGGGCCGCGGGGATCGCCGAGAGGTCGCTGCCGCCGCCCTGCGCGAGATCGGGCTTGCCGCCGCCACCGCCGCCGAGCGCGGCCGCGGCCGCCTTCGCGAGGGCGCCCGCGTTCGCACCGTGCTCGCGCGCACCCGGCGTCGTCGCGACGATCGTGAGCGGCTTGCCGCCGACCTCGCCCGCGAGGGCGACGACCGCGTCGACGTCGCCGAGCTGTGCGCGCACCGAGAGCGCGAGCGAGCGCAGCTCGTCGCCCGAGCCCAGTTCTCCGGCCGGCTCGGCCACGAGCAGCACGTCGCCGACACGCGTGGCCTTCGCGGCCAGCGCCGGGACGCGGTCGTTCAGCGCCTTCGCCTCGAACGCCTGAATGCGCTTCTCCGCGGCCTTGAGGCTGGTCACCAGTTCGCCGACGCGGTCGACGAGCTGCTCGGGTCGCGTCTTCAGCGTCGAGGTGAGCTCCGTGACGAGTGCGCGCTCGGCAGCGAATCGCCGGAACGCCTCGAGACCGACGAGGGACTCCACACGGCGATTCGACGCACCCACCGACGACTCGCCGACGATGTTGATCATGCCGATCTCGGAGCTCGTCGACACGTGGGTGCCCGCGCAGAGCTCGCGCGACCAGGGACCGCCGATGTCGACGACGCGCACGACGTCGCCGTACTTCTCGCCGAAGAGCGCCATCGCGCCGAGCGCCTTCGCCTCGTCGAGCGGGAGCTCGCGCGTGACGACCTGCAGGTTGTCGCGAATCGCCGAGTTCGAGATCTCCTCGATCTCGCTGCGCGTCTCAGCCGAGAGCGCCGAGTTCCAGCCGTAGTCGAGGCGCAGGTAGCCGGCCTTGTTGAACGAGCCCGACTGGTGCGCGTTCGGACCGAGCACCTGACGCAGCGCGGCGTGCACGATGTGCGTCCCCGAGTGCGCCTGGGTCGCCCCTCGCCGGTAGTCCTCATCGACGAGGCTCGTCGCCCGCTCCCCGACGCCGACCTCGCCCGAGACGACCTTGACCGTGTGGCTGATGAGGCCCTTGACGGGCTTCTGCACGTCGAGCACCTCGAGCTCGTAGCCGTCGCCGACGATGCGCCCCTGGTCGGGCGCCTGTCCGCCGGACTCCGCGTAGAGCGCCGTCTCGGCGAGGATGACCTCGGCCGTCTGTCCGGCGACGGCGCGCTGCGCCGGCCGGCCGTCGACGAGCAGGCCGAGCACGCTCGACTCGGTCGCCAGTTCGGTGTAGCCCGTGAAGACCGTCTCGCCCTTGGCCCGGAAGTCGGCGTACACCGAGAGATCGGCGAGCACCTTCTTCTTCGACTTCGCGTCGGCCTTCGCACGGGTGCGCTGCGCCGTCATGAGTTCGTCGAACGCGGCACGGTCGACCGCGAGGCCGGCCTCGTCGGCCATCTCGAGCGTGAGCTCGATCGGGAAGCCGTACGTGTCGTGAAGGAGGAACGCCGTGTCGCCGGCGAGCTGCGCGCGCCCGGCGTCCTTCGTCTTCTCGACGGCGAGGTCCAGGATCGACGTTCCGGCCGACAGTGTGCGGAGGAACGTCTCCTCCTCGCCGAGGGCGAGCTGCTCGATGTGCGCGTAGTCGCGCGCGACCTCGGGGTAGGCCGACTTCATCGCGTCGCGCGATGCCGCGAACAGCTCGCGGAACGTCGGGCCCTCGACGCCGAGCAGCCGCATGGCCCGGATGCTGCGGCGGAGGAGCCGTCGCAGGATGTAGCCGCGCCCCTCGTTCGACGGGCTCACCCCGTCGCTCATGAGCATCAGCGCAGAGCGGATGTGATCGGCGATGACGCGCATCCGCACGTCGTCCTCGTGGTCGGCGCCGTACCGGCGCCCGGAGAGCTCGGCGGCCTTGTCGAGCACCGGACGCACCTGGTCGATCTCGTACATGTTGTCGACGCCCTGCTTGATGAAGGCGACGCGCTCGAGCCCCATGCCGGTGTCGATGTTCTTCTTCGGCAGTTCCTTGACGATGCGGAAGTCGGTCTTCGACACCACGTCGTCGATGAGGTACTGCATGAACACGAGGTTCCAGATCTCGACGTAGCGGTCGTCGTCGGTCGCGGGACCGCCGTCGATGCCGTACTCGGGGCCGCGGTCGAAGAAGATCTCGGAGCAGGGTCCCGCGGGGCCGGGCTGCCCGGTGTGCCAGTAGTTCGTGTCCTTGCCGAGGCGCTGGATGCGCTCGTCGGGCAGGCCCGCGACGCGCTTCCAGATCTCGATCGCCTCGTCGTCGTCTTCGTAGACGGTCACCCAGAGGTCGTTCGGGTCGAAGCCGTAGCCGCCGCCGTCCTCGGGCGTGGTGAGCAGTTCCCACGCCATCGAGATGGCGCCTTCCTTGAAGTAGTCGCCGAACGAGAAGTTGCCGTTCATCTGGAAGAACGTGCCGTGACGCGGCGTCTTGCCGACCTCTTCGATGTCGTTCGTCCTGATGCACTTCTGCACGCTCGTGGCACGCGGGTACGGAGCGGGCACCAGCCCGGTCAGGTACGGCACGAACGGCACCATGCCGGCGACCGTGAAGAGCAGCGTCGGGTCGTCGGAGACGAGCGAGGCCGAGGGCACGACGGTGTGGCCGCGCTCGGCGAAGAAGTCCAGCCAGCGCTGGCGGATGTCGGCAGTCTGCATGGTTCCGTTCTGGGGTCGAGCCCGGGGTCGCCCGGGCCGGAAGGAGATGGGGTGGTGGCTCAGCGCTCGGCGGCGGGGCCCGCCTCGGCGCGCAGCTCGGCGTCGCGGGCGTGGTAGCCCTCGGCGATCGCGTGGCCGAACGCTCGGGCCTTCGCGTCGATCGACTCGAAGAAGTCGCGGCCCTGCTTGGTCTGATTGACCTGGTGCGCGACCACGAATCCGGCCGCGACGCCGACGGTGAACCACAGAATGCTCTTCACGGGTGCTCCCTGTTCGATCTCTCGCCGACGCCATGGCGCTCGGCACGCCTCGGATCAGTCTAGTGGCGCGGGCCGGGCCGCCCGCCGAATGCGGAACAGGGGCCGCGGGAAACCCCGCGACCCCTGTTCGGTGCAGCCTGCGTCAGCGAGCCGCGTAGTACTCGACGACGAGCTGGACGTCACAGGTCACGGGGACCTCGGCGCGCTTCGGGCGACGGACGAGCTTGGCCTGGAGCTTGTCGAGCTCGACCTCGAGGTAGCCCGGAACCTTGGGGAGCACGTCGGCGTGACCGCCGGCGGCGGCGACCTGGAACGGCTCGGTGCCCTCGCTGCGGGTCTTCACGTGCACGAGCTGGCCCGGCTTCACGCGGAACGACGGGCGGTCGACGAGCTGGCCGTCGACGAGGATGTGGCGGTGCACCACGAACTGGCGGGCCTGCGAGATGGTGCGGGCGAAGCCGGCGCGCAGCACGAGCGCGTCGAGGCGCATCTCGAGCAGCTCGACCAGGTTCTCACCCGTCTGGCCGGCGGTGCGCTTGGCCTCGACGTAGGCGATCTTCAGCTGCTTCTCGCGGATGCCGTACTGGGCGCGCAGGCGCTGCTTCTCGCGCAGACGGACCGCGAAGTCGCTGTCGGCCTTGCGCTTGGTGCGGCCGTGCTCACCGGGAGCGTAGGGGCGCTTCTCCATGTAGCGGGCGGCCTTCGGGGTGAGGGCCACGCCGAGCGCACGGGAGAGGCGGGTCTTGCTGCGGGAACGGTTCGACACGAATGTCCTTTCGGAAGAATCTCAAGTGAAACCCGCGGCGCGTTCGTGCGCCGCAGATCTGTGTCAGAGGGATTCGCCAGGGGTGGATCGGCTACAGATCGCACCCACTCGCCGGTGACCCTCTCGCAGCCGCGCTCGAGGATCTGGCTTCAGGCCAGCGACCATCGTATCACGCCGGGGGCGCGCCGACCTCGAGGGCGCTGCCGTCTCGCGACGCCCGCCGGCGCCCCGACTCAGCGCTCGCCGCGCACGATGCGCCGGATCTTCGCGAGGCGTGCGGAGACCTCGCGCTCGTTGCCGTGCTCGGTCGGCTCGTAGTAGACCGCGCCGCGCAGGGTGTCGGGCAGGTACTCCTGCGCGACGACGCCGATCGCGTTGTCGTGCGGATACCGGTAGCCCTTGCCGTGCCCGAGCCGCTTCGCCCCCGGGTAGTGCGCATCGCGCAGGTGTTTCGGCACGCGCCCGGCCTTGCCCGCGCGCACGTCGGCGATGGCCTGGTCGATGCCGAGGTACGCGGCGTTCGACTTCGGCGCCGTTGCGAGGTGCACCACGGCCTGCGCGAGCGGGATGCGCCCTTCGGGCATGCCGATGTACTGCACCGCGTCGGCGGCGGCGACCGCGACGCCGAGCGCCTGCGGGTCGGCGAGGCCGATGTCTTCCGAGGCGAGCACGATGATGCGGCGCGCGATGAACCGCGGGTCTTCGCCCGCCTCGATCATGCGCGCGAGATAGTGCAGTGCAGCGTCGACGTCGCTGCCGCGCACCGACTTGATGAAGGCGCTGATCACGTCGTAGTGCTCGTCGCCGTTTCGGTCGTAGCGCAGGAGCGCCCGGTCGACGGCGCGCGCCACCACATCGGCGGTGATGACCGGCGAGGATGCCTCGGCCTCGCGCTCCCCCGACTCGGAGTCGCCGTCGGACGTCTCCGCCGCCACGGCCGGCTCGGCCGCGGCGGAGATCGCCGAGGCCTCGAGCGCGGTGAGCGCGCGACGGGCGTCACCCGAGGCGAGCCGCACGATCGCCGCTCGCGCCTCGGGGTCGAGCACGACCTTGCCCGCGAGCCCTCGCGGATCGGCGACGGCACGGTCGACGAGCACACCGAGATCGTCGTCGCTCAGGAGTTCGAGCGTCAGCAGCAGGGACCGCGACAGCAGGGGCGAGATCACCGAGAACGACGGGTTCTCGGTCGTCGCGGCGACGAGGATCACCCACCCGTTCTCGACGCCCGGCAGCAATGCGTCTTGCTGCGCCTTCGTGAAGCGGTGGATCTCGTCGAGGAAGAGGACGGTGGAGATGCCGTAGAGGTCGCGGCTGGCCTGGGCCTCCTCCATCACCTGGCGCACGTCGCGCACGCCGGCGGTGACGGCGGAGAGTTCGACGAACTTGCGCCCCGACGATCGGGCGATCGCCTGGGCGAGCGTCGTCTTGCCCGTACCGGGCGGCCCCCAGAGGATGACCGACACCGACCCGCTCTCGCCGGTGCGATCGCCGGCCAGCGCCACGAGCGGCGAACCGGGGGTCAGCAGATGCCGCTGCCCGGCGACCTCGTCGAGGCTGGTCGGGCGCATGCGCACTGCGAGCGGGGTCGCGCCCGAGCGCAGTCCCGGGCCGGAATCCACCATGCGATCAAGCGTAGCCGCGGCATCCGACACCGCCTTCTGCGCCGCCGTGCAGCGCGGCGATTGGTGCACGCCCGAGGGCTTTTGTAGAGTCGGCTCGCAGCAGCACTCCCACGAGGGGGTCGGCCGAGAAGGAGCAGGCGTGGCATCGAACGACCGTCAGGCACGCGAGGAACGCGCACGCCTCCGCACCTACCAGGCCAGGCAAGAGGTGCACGCCGGCAAGCAGCGGCGTCGCACGCGCGACAACGTCATCGCGAGCATCACGCTCGTCGTCGTGCTGGCCCTCGCCGTCGGTGCGCAGCTCTTCTTCTTCAACGGCGGCCCGGGGAGCCCGGAGCCCGAGGCCTCGGCCACGCCGACGCCGTCGGCCGCCGCCGGCGAGAACCAGGGCGACGTGCCCTCGGCCGACCTCGCCGAGGACCGGACCTGGACCGGGACGCTGACGCTCAACGAGATCCCGCTCGGGGTCGAGCTCGACGGCGCCGCGGCACCGCAGGCGGTGTCGAGCGAGATCAGCCTCATCCAGTCGGGCTTCTACGACGGCGTCAGCTGCCACCGGCTCACGAAGGACTCGATCTGGGTCCTGCAGTGCGGCGACCCGAACGGCGACGGCAGCGGTGGCCCGGGCTACAGCTACGGCCCCATCGAGAACGCGCCGGCCGACGGGGTCTACCCCGCCGGCACGATCGCGATGGCGCGCCAGCCCGGCAACACGTACAGCCAGGGCAGCCAGTTCTTCATCGTCTACGAGGACACGACGCTCCCGACCGACGACGGCGGGTACACGGTGATCGGTCGGGTGACGAGCGGGCTCGACGAGCTGCGGGCGGGCATCACCGATGCCGGACCGGCCGATGGAGCGTCCGACGGCGCCCCGACCGTCCCCACGACGATCACCTCCGTCACGATCGAGTGAGCGCGGCGCCGTCTTCGACCGGTGCAATAGGCTTGACAGCACATCGCCGCCGATGGCGGCATCCGACCTACGACGCGGCGGCACAGCCCGTGACCGCCGCTCAGTAGGCTTGACCGCAGCATCGCCGCCGATGGCGGCATCCGACCTACGACGCGGCGGCACAGCCCGTGTCCGCCGCTCAGTAGGCTTGACCGCAGCATCGCCGCCGATGGCGGCATCCGACCTACGACAGGGTGAGGCCGTGACCGAATCAGATCAGCAACCGTGGGGCCGCGTCGACGAGACGGGCACCGTCTTCGTCCGCACGAGCGACGGCGAACGCGAGGTCGGCCAGTACCCCGATGCCACGGCTGAGGAGGCGCTCGCGTACTTCGAGCGCAAGTACGCCGACCTCGCCGGTCAGGTCACGCTGCTCGAGCAGCGCGTGCGTCGCGGCGCGCCCGCGGCCGACGTGGCGAAGGCCGTGGCGGCGCTCACCGACTCCGTCGCCGATGCCCACGCGGTCGGCGACCTCGACGCGCTCTCCCGTCGGCTCGAGGCCCTCTCGGGCACGACGAAGGAGCTCACCGAACAGCAGCAGGCCGAGGCGAAGGCGGCGCTGGGCGAGGCGATCACCGAGCGCACGCGCATCGTCGAGCAGGCCGAGCGGCTCGCTGCTCAAGACCCGGCGAAGACCCAGTGGAAGCAGACCTCCGCAGAGCTCGACGCCCTCTTCGCGAGCTGGCAGCGCCACCAGCAGGAGGGCCCCCGGCTTCCCAAGGGCGAGGCGAACGACCTGTGGAAGCGGTTCCGCGCCGCACGCTCGACCATCGAGCAGCATCGCAAGGCCTTCTTCGCCGAGCTCGACGCGAGCCACCGCGATGTGCGCGCTCGCAAGCAGCGACTCATCGAGCGCGCCGAGGCGCTCGCACCGCGCGGCGCCGACGCGGTCGGCGACTACCGCAGTCTCCTCGACGAGTGGAAGCTGGCCGGACGCGCCGGCAAGAAGCTCGACGACCAGCTCTGGGCACGCTTCAAGGCCGCGGGCGACGTGCTCTTCGACGCCAAGGCCGAGATCGACGCGAAGGAGGACGAGGCGTACCGCGCGAACCTCGACGAGAAGCTCGTGCTCCTGACCGAGGCCGAGGTCCTGCTCGGCGAGAAGGACCCGAAGCCCGCGCGCGCCGCGCTCAACCGCATCCAGCGCCAGTGGGACGAGATCGGCCGCGTCCCCCGCGATCAGGTCCGCCCGATCGAGGATCGCCTCCGCAAAGTCGAGAACCATGTCCGCTCGCTGGAGGACGAGCGCTGGCAGCGCGAGGACCCCGAGAAGAAGGCGCGTTCCGAGGGCATGCTCGGTCAGCTCCAGGAGGCGATCGAGAAGCTC
Source organism: Agromyces sp. NPDC127015 (assembly GCF_042725165.1). Classification (NCBI taxonomy): domain Bacteria; kingdom Bacillati; phylum Actinomycetota; class Actinomycetes; order Micrococcales; family Microbacteriaceae; genus Agromyces; species Agromyces sp. NPDC127015. Next base: position 1,114,644 of record NZ_JBHXDI010000001.1, read on the forward strand.
GAGTCCGAGCTCTCCGCCGCAGAGGCGGCCGGCGACGACAAGGCCGCCGCAGAGGCACGCGAGGCGCTCGAGGCTCGCCGTGCCTGGCTGAAGGCCGTCGGCGGCTGAGGTTCGACTCCTCCGCGACATCCACGTGTGATCGGCCGTTCTCCACAGGGCGGCCGATCGCCCGTTTCCGGCACCGCGGATACCGCAGCATGGGGTGATGGCGCGACTTCCCGCAGTGCTCGGCACCGATGACCTGCCGCTCGCCGAGCTGTGCGCGGCCCGCATCGACGGCGAGCTCTTCCATATCGACGACGCCTGGGCGCCGATCGACGAACCCGACCTGCCGAGCCTGCGCGCGGCGGTCGTCGCCCGCCGCGCGCCCCGCGCACTCATCATCGAGCGGTTGTCAGCGGCCTGGGTGCACGGCGCGCTCGACGCTCCGCCGGAGGTCGCGCAGTTCTGCGTGCCGCACGAGGCCCGCGTCGCCGTCGTCTCCGCCCGTGCCGCGGTGGTCCGCGAGGTGTCGATCGGCGACGACGAGATCGTGCGCCACGACGGCATCGCGTGCACCGACGACGTGCGCACGGCGTTCGACCTGCTGCGCGATCCGACGATCGGCGACGAGCCGGTCGAGCAGGTGCTGGCGCGCATGATCGCCGCTCGCGACGGCTTCGCCGGACGGGTGCGCGATCGTCTCGCCGACGCACACCGGCTGCCGCACCGTGCCCGAGCGCTCGAGCGCCTCGGCCGCGCCGAGACGGCGGTACGCGTCGAGGGGAGGCTGCGTGCGGAGTTCGCGCGCGAACCGTCCTCGGCGCGGTTCGGCCGTCGCTGACGGTTCGGCCGTCGCTGACGCTTCAGCCGTCGCTGACGCTTCAGCCGTCGCTGACGCGGTAGACGTCGTAGACGGCGTCGATGCGGCGGACGGCGTTCAGCACCCGGTCGAGGTGCGTCGTGTCGCCCATCTCGAAGACGAAGCGGCTGAGCGCGAGACGGTCGGTCGACGTCGAGACGTTCGCCGAGAGGATGTTGACGTGGTGCTCCGAGAGGACGCGCGTCACGTCGGAGAGCAGGCCCGATCGATCGAGCGCCTCGATCTGGATCTGCACGAGGAAGACGCTCTTCGAGCTCGGCGCCCACTCGACGTCGATCATCCGCTCCGGCTCGCGCATGAGCGACTGCACGTTGTGGCAGTTCGCCTGGTGCACCGAGACGCCGGCACCTCGGGTGATGAAGCCGACGATCTGGTCGCCCGGCACGGGCGTGCAGCAACGAGCCAGCTTGACGAGGATGTCGGGCGCTCCGCGCACGAGCACCCCGGAGTCGGAATGTCGCGGAAGCGGCCGCGAACGGGCCGGCAGCGGAAGGTCGGGCTCGTCGACGTCGTCGATGTCGCGCACGAGCGAGACGACCTTCTCGAGCACCGACTGCGTCGAGACGTGCCCCTCGCCGACGGCCGCATAGAGCGAGGAGACGTCGTCGTAGTGCAGCTGCGCGGCGACCTCGGCGAACGACTCCTGGCTCATGAGCTTCTGGAGCGGCAGGTTCTGCTTGCGCATCGCGCGGGCGATCGCGTCGCGGCCCTGCTCGATCGCCTCGTCGCGGCGCTCCTTCGTGAACCACTGCCGGATCTTGTTGCGGGCGCGCGGACTCTTGACGAACCCGAGCCAGTCTTTGCTCGGGCCGGAGTCGGGGTTCTTCGAGGTGAACACCTCGACGACGTCGCCGCTCGACAGCTCGCTCTCGAGCGGGACCAGTCGCCCGTTGACCTTGGCGCCCATCGTGCGGTGGCCGACCTCGGTGTGCACCGCGTACGCGAAGTCGACCGGCGTGGCCCCTGAGGGAAGGCCGATCACACGCCCCTTCGGCGTGAACACGTACACCTCTTTCGCACCGATCTCGAACCGGAGCGAATCGAGGAACTCCCCCGGGTCGGCCGTCTCGGCCTGCCAGTCGGAGATGTGGGCGAGCCAGGCCATGTCGGTCTCGTTCGCGAGCGCCGGACCGCCGGCCGACTTGCCGGTCGTCTGCTCCTTGTACTTCCAGTGCGCGGCGACGCCGTACTCAGCGCGCTGGTGCATGTCGTGCGTGCGGATCTGGATCTCGACCGCGCGGCCCTTCGGCCCGATCACCGTCGTGTGCAGCGACTGGTAGAGGTTGAACTTCGGAGTCGCGATGTAGTCCTTGAACCTGCCGGGCAGCGGGGTCCAGCGGGCGTGGATGGCACCGAGCACGGCGTAGCAGTCGCGCACCGAGTTGACGAGCACGCGGATGCCGACGAGGTCGTAGATCTCGTCGAAGTCGCGGCCCCGCACGATCATCTTCTGGTAGATCGAGTAGTACTGCTTCGGACGCCCGACGACCTTGCCGCGGATCTTCGCAGCCTTGAGGTCGTCATTGACGAGGTCGATGACGTTCTGCACGAACTCCTCGCGCTGCGGGGTGCGCTGCTTCACGAGGCTCTCGATCTCGGCGTAGAGCTTCGGGTAGAGCACCGCGAACGAGAGGTCCTCGAGCTCCCACTTGATCGCCTGGATGCCGAGGCGATGCGCGAGGGGCGCGTAGATCTCGAGCGTCTCGGTCGCCTTGCGCGCCGCCTTCTCGGCCGGCACGAAGCCCCACGTGCGTGCGTTGTGGAGTCGGTCGGCGAGCTTGATGATCAGCACGCGGATGTCCTTCGACATCGCGACGATCATCTTGCGCACCGTCTCGGCCTGGGTGGAGTCGCCGTACTTGACCTTGTCGAGCTTCGTCACGCCGTCGACGAGCATCGCGATCTCATCGCCGAAGTCGGCACGCACCTCGTCGAGCGTGTATGCCGTGTCTTCGACGGTGTCGTGCAGCAGCGCCGCCGCCACCGTCTTGGAGCCGATGCCGAGGTCGGCGAGGATCTGCGCGACGGCGATCGGGTGCGTGATGTACGGCTCGCCGCTCTTGCGCTTCTGCCCCTCGTGCGCCCGATCGGCGACCGTGTACGCGCGTTCGATGAGCGCGACGTCGGCCTTCGGGTGGTGCATGCGCACCGTGCGGATGAGCGTGTCGACCGCACCCGACGGCTGCGCCTTGGAGAAGATCCGCGGCACGAGACGGCGCAGCGACGCCGTCGAATTGACCCCGGTCTCCGTCACCCGCGCACCTCCAGAACTCAATTATCACCGCTCCGGAGGGTGCGGCGTGCACGAGGGCGCACGCCGGGGGCGAACGTCATGCGCTGGGCAGCGCCTCGACCGTGCTCGCCGACGACCCCGCGCGCTCCCGCTCCTTGAGGACCTTCTGGTCGTGGCGCTTGATCTCGGGCTCGCCTTCGCGGAGCAACGAGTACAGTGGCGCCGCGAGGAAGACGGTCGACCAGGTGCCGACGAGGATGCCGATGAGCAGTGCGAGCGAGATGTCGCGCAGGGTGTCGGCACCGAGCACGCCCGCACCGATGAACAGGATCGACGCGACCGGGAGGGCGGCCACGACGCTCGTGTTGATCGAGCGAACGAGGGTCTGGTTGACCGCGAGGTTCACCGACTCGGCGAAGGTGCGCCGCGACTCCTGCCCGTCTTCGGCGGTGTTCTCGCGGATCTTGTCGAACACGACGACCGTGTCGTACAGCGAGTAGCTGAGGATCGTGAGGATACCGATCATCGCCGCCGGGCTGATCTCGAAACCGACCGCGGCGTACACGCCCGTCGTGATCACGAGGTCGGCCATGAGCGCGAGGATCGCGGCGAGCGACATCTTCCACGTGCGGAAGTACAACGCCATGACGAGCGCGGCCAGCAGCACGAACGCGATGAGGCCGACGACGGCCTGGCGCGTGACGTCCGCGCCCCAGCTCGGGCCGACGAACGAGGTCGTGACCTCGGACTCGGGCACGTCGTACGCCTCGGCCAGCGCCGAGGCGACCTCGTGCGAGTCGTCCTGCGAGAGCTGGTCGGTCTGCACGCGAACGCCGACGTCGCCGACGATGGTCACCTTGGTGGTCGTGTCGGGGACGACCGACTCCACCGCATCGATCGCCGGCTGCGCCGTCGCGTTGTCGACGCCGGAGATCTGGAACTGCGACCCGCCGCGGAACTCGATGCTGAAGTTCACGCCGGTCAGGAGCGGGATGACGACCGAGAGCAGGACGATCACGCCGGCGATCGTGAACCACTTCTTGCGGCCGCCGACGAAGTTGAACGAACGCTTGCCGGTGTAGAGGTCGTTACCGAAGGTCGTGAGACGGTTCGCCATCAGGAGTCCTTCCCCTCGTTCTCGGTACTGCCGGCCCCGACGGCGGCCGCCTTGCGCTCGGCGATCGTCTGCCGGCGCTGCGCCTCCTTGGCGCTCGATGCGGCCTTCTTGGCGGGCAGGGCCGTCGGCTTGCGGAACTCGGCACGACCGCGGTACACGGCGCCGAGGGCGTTCGGGTCGAGACCCGACCACGGGTTGCCGCTCGAGAAGAACTTCGTCTGCGCGAGCAGCTGCAGCATCGGGTGCGTGAACAGGATGACGATGACGACGTCGATGATCGTCGTGAGGCCGAGGGTGTAGGCGAAGCCCTTCACGCTGCCGACCGCGAGGATGAACAGCACGATCGCGGCGAGCAGGTTGACGCCCTTCGAGGCGAGGATCGTGCGGAAGGCGCGCTTCCACCCGGCCTCGACCGCCCCGACGAGCGGACGGCCGTCGCGCAACTCGTCTCTCACGCGTTCGAAGTACACGATGAACGAGTCGGCGGTGAAGCCGATCGCGACGATCAGACCCGCGATGCCGGCGAGCGACAGTCGGTAGCCCTCGCGCCACGACAGGATCGTGATCATCAGGTAGGTGATGAGCGCCGCGATCATGAGCGACGCGATCGTCACCGAGCCGAGCGCGCGGTACTGGAACAGGGTGTAGATCACGACGAGGATGAGACCGATGAGACCGGCGACGAGCCCCGACTGGAGCTGGGAGGAACCGAGCGTCGCCGAGATCGTGTCGGACGACTGCACCGTGAAGCTGATCGGCAGGGCACCGAACTTCAGCTGATCGGCGAGGGCCTTCGACGACTCCTGCGTGAAGCTGCCGGTGATCTGCGGGCGACCGTCGGTGATCGCGCCGTTCATCGCGGGCGCCGTGAGGACGGCGCCGTCGAGCACGAACGCGAACTGGTCGCGCGGCGTCTGCCCCGACAGGGCGAAGAGCCGCGTGCTGACCTTGGCGAACTCGTCGGTGCCCTTCTCGTCGAAGGTGATGTTCACGGCCCACTGGCCGGTGGAGGCACCGGTCTGCGTGGTGACCATGCCGTTCGTCGCGTCGACGATGTTCTCGCCGCTCGCCTCGACGGGGCCGAGCAGGTACTTCGCCGTGCGGGTCACGTCGCACGTGACGAGCGGCTCGTCGGCCGGCGCGACGCTCGCGTCGGTCTCGTCCATCTGCGAGCAGTCGAACGAATCGAACTCCTCCTGCAGCGCGGGCGTGATCCACGCGGGGTCGCTGCCGTCGGTCGGCACGGCCGTCGGCGTCGATTCGAGCTCCTCCGCAGGGGCCTCGGTCGGCGACGGGCTCGCGCTCGGGTCGATCGTCTGGTTCGTCGCCGCATCGGCGAGCAGCACCGCGCGCAGTTCGAGCTTCGCGGACTGCTCGATGCGAGCACGGGTCTGGTCGTCGAGCTCACCGGGGATCCGAACGACGATGTTCTGGCCCTCGGTGTTGATCTCGGCCTCGGCGACACCGGACGCGTCGACGCGCTGGCGGATGATCGACACCGCCTGGTCGAGCTGCTCCTGCGACGCCGTGTCACCCGTCTCGAGCTTCGGCGCGAGGATGATCTGCGTGCCGCCCTCGAGGTCGAGGGCGAGCTTCGGCGTCCACGAGCCGCCGCCCCACATCACGCCGGCCGCGTTGATGCCGAACAGGAGGGCGATGATGACCCCGAGCCAGATGAGGGATCGCCATGCCTTGCGGACGGGCGTCGGCCGGGATGACCGCTTCGATGGTGCAGCCACGTGTTCTGCTTTCTCTGCAGGAGCCCGCGCGACATCGCGCGGGCCGAGCCTCGTTGGGTGAGTCTGAGCCGCCGACTACTTGGTGTCGGGCGTCTCGTCGGTGTTCGACTGGTCGGTGCCCGACGTGTCGCTCGGCGTCTCGTCGGCCGGCGCCTCCGACACGCGCTCGCCGAACTCCGGCTCGCCGTCATCGGTCGTCGCGGACTCGTCAGCGACCGCGGTCGGCTCCACGACGCGCGCGATCGTCTGGCGGTGCACGGTCAGGATCGTGCCGGGCGAGGTCTCGAGCAGCACCTGGTTCTCGTCTTCGTCGATCGAGAGGATGGTGCCGAAGACGCCGAAGTTCGTCATCACCTGCGCACCGGGCTGGACCTTCGACTGCATCTCCTTCGCGTCGGCCTGGCGCTTCCGCGAGTTGCGGAACATGAAGAAGATCAGCACCGCCAGGACGGCGAGCATGATGATGGTGATCGGATCGAACGTCATGAGGGTGAAATACCTTCCGGGGTGCGCTTCGCGCACGAAGTCGAGTGGCGTTGAGGGTGACGCCTCAAAGGATTATAGGTCATCGATCGGAAGGACCGCTGCCGCACTCTCGACGCCCTCGGAGAGCCCGAAGTGCCGCCAGGCCGCAGGGGTCGCCACCCGCCCCCGCGGCGTGCGTGTGATGAGGCCGATGCGCACCAGGAACGGCTCGACGACCGCCTCGATCGTCTCGGCCTCCTCGCCGACGGACACCGCGAGCGTGTTGAGGCCGACCGGGCCGCCGCCGAAGCGGGTGAGGATCGTCTCCATCACCGCGCGGTCGAGCCGGTCGAGGCCGAGGGCGTCGACGTCGTAGAGCTCGAGCGCAGCGCGCACGGCTTGGATGTCTGCCCGGCCGGTGCCGTCGAACGAGCCCGACGACGTGTGCACGAGCGCGTAGTCGCGCACCCGGCGCAGCAGGCGGTTCGCGATGCGCGGCGTGCCGCGGCATCGGCCGGCGATCTCCGCGAGAGCCGCGCGATCGATGTCGAGCCCGAGCAGCTCGGCGGCGCGGCCGAGCACCTGCTCGAGCTCCGACTCGTCGTAGAACTCGAGATGCGCCGTGAAGCCGAACCGGTCTCGGAGCGGGTTCGGCAGCAGCCCCGCGCGCGTCGTCGCCCCGACGAGCGTGAACGGAGCGAGGTCGAGCGGCACCGACGTGGCACCGGCGCCCTTGCCGACCATGATGTCGATGCGGAAGTCCTCCATCGCGAGGTACAGCATCTCTTCGGCCGACCGCGCCATGCGGTGGATCTCGTCGATGAACAGCACCTCGCCCGGCACGAGCGAGCTCAGGATCGCGGCGAGGTCGCCCGCGTGCTGGATCGCCGGACCGCTCGACATGCGCAGGGGGCGGCCGCCCTCGTGGGCGACGATCATCGCGAGCGTCGTCTTGCCGAGCCCGGGCGGCCCCGCGAGCAGGATGTGGTCGGGAGTACGCTGCTGGAGCGTCGCCGCGGTGAGCAGCAGCTGCAACTGGCCGCGAACGCGGGTCTGCCCCACGAACTCGGCGAGGCTCCGGGGTCGCAGCGCACCCTCGAACGCGAGTTCCGCCTCCGACGCGAGCCCGGGGTCGGTGAGGTCTTCACCGGGGCGGCTCATCGACCGCCCCTCCCCGACTGCTGGGCCGGACCGAGCCGGGCGAGCGTCAGTCGCAGGAGGGTCGGCACCGACGTGGACTCGACCTCGCCCGCCGTGGCGAGCGTCTCGTCGAGTGCCTCTGCGGCCACCCGCTCGGACCACCCGAGCCCGGTGAGCGCTGCGAGGACGCTTTCGGCGACGCCGCCCGATGCGACCGGCGCCGTCGTCGGGCGAGCGGCCGGCGCCGCGAGCTTGCCCGCGAGCGAGACCGTGATGAGCTTCGCCGTCTTCGGCCCGATGCCGCTGACCTTGCGGAACACCGCATCGTCTTCACGGTGCACGGCCTCGGCGACCTGCTCGGGCGAGAGCGAAGACAGCACGCCGAGCGCCGACTTCGGGCCGACCCCGGTCACGCCGATGAGCAGCTCGAACACGTCGAGCTCGTCGCGGGTGCCGAACCCGAAGAGGGTCAGCGAGTCTTCCCGCACGATCAGCGAGGTGTGCACCGCGAGCTCGTGCCCCTCGCGGCTCGCGAGTACGAGCGCCGGGGTGGTGTTGACCTGGAAGCCGACGCCGCCCACGTCGATGACGACGGAACTGCCGGCGGCGGCGAGCACGCGCCCACGGAGAGAGGAGATCACTCCTTCACCCTACGGGCCGCCCCCGACACGGCGGCGGAGCGCTCCGCGGCGAGCCACGCGCGTTGCGCCGGGGTCAGCGCCGAGGCATCCGCCGTCGCCGCGCCGCCCCGCGCGCGACCGAGCGCCTCCTCGCGGATGGCCGCCCCCGCGACGCCGCCGGTGCGCCAGGCGTGGCAGATCGCGAGCGCGAGCGCATCCGCGGCGTCGGCGGGCTTCGGCACCGCCTCGAGCCCCAGGATGCGCGCCACCATCGCCCCGACCTGCTTCTTGTCGGCGCGGCCGTAGCCGGTGATCGCGGCCTTCACCTCGGACGGCGTGTGCAGCGCGACGGGCAGTTCCCGGCGCGCAGCGATGAGCATCGCGACGCCCGAGATCTGCGCCGTGCCCATGATCGTCGACACGTCGGACCGGGCGAACACCCGCTCGAGCGCGACCGCCTGCGGCCGGTGCTCGTCGAAGATCGCCTCGAGCCCGTCGGCGATGCGCGCGAGGCGACGCTCGATCGGCGCGTCGGTCGGCGACCGCAGCACGACGACGTCGACCAGCCGCGCCGTGCGGTCGCCCTGGACGTCGACCACGCCGACGCCGCAGCGGGTGAGCCCGGGGTCGATGCCGAGCACCCGCATGGCGATCGACCTACTCCGCCTCGAGCTCGGCCTGCACCTCGGGCGTCAGGTCGAAGTTGCTGTAGACGTTCTGCACGTCGTCACTGTCTTCGAGCGCGTCGATCAGGCGGAACACCTTGCGCGCCGTGTCGGCGTCGATCTCGACCTTGAGGTTCGGCACGAACTCGATGTCGGCCGACTCGTAGTCGAGGCCGGCCTCCTGCAGCGCCTTGCGCACCTCGACCATGTCGGACGGGTCGGTGATGACCTCGAAGCCCTGCGCGTGCGGCTCGATCTCCTCAGCACCCGCCTCGAGCGCCGCCATCATGACGTCGTCCTCGGTGGTGCCCTCGCCCGAGACGACGATGACGCCCTTGCGGGTGAAGTTGTAGGCGACCGAACCGGGGTCGGCGAGCGTGCCGCCGTTGCGGTTGAGCCCCGTGCGCACCTCGGCGGCGGCACGGTTCTTGTTGTCGGTCAGCACCTCGACCATGAGGGCGACGCCCGACGGGCCGTAGGCCTCGTATGTGATGCTGAGGTACTCGACGGCTTCGCCGCCGATGCCCGCGCCGCGCTTGATCGCGCGATCGATGTTGTCGTTCGGCACCGAGGTCTTCTTGGCCTTCTGCACCGCGTCGTACAGGGTCGGGTTGCCGTTCAGGTCGGCGCCGCCGAGCTTGGCCGCGACCTCGATGTTCTTGATGAGCTTCGCGAACGACTTCGCGCGACGCGCGTCGATGACGGCCTTCTTGTGCTTGGTCGTCGCCCACTTGGAATGCCCGGACATGCTGCTCCTGTATCGACTTCTCGGCGGGGGCGCCCGCCGACGGTTCATTCTAGTCGAGCGCGCGGGTCGCGCTCGGGCGCACGGTCCGGATGTCTCGCCCGCGCTCCGTGCTCACGCGGCGAGCTTGCGCAGCGTTCGCAGGTTGCGCGTCGTGATGCTCGGTTTGAACCGCGCCTTCGCCGTGACCTTCGAGAACGCGCTGTCGACCCCGCGTGCGCGACGGTTGTGCCAGTAGAGCACCCCGTCGCCCGGGGCGACGACGTCGTCGGCCGCATCGACCCCGACGGCCGCCGCGAAGAGTTCGTCGAGCGCGGCCTGCGACGACGAGAAGACCACGTACGGGTGCCAGCCTTCGCGCTCGTCGTCGAACGGGAACGATGCGATGACCCGCTCGAGCTCGTCGCGCGAGACGAGCACGATCCACGCCTCGTACCCGAACCGGTCGGAGAGCGCCCGCTCGATGGTCGACTTCAGCGCCGAGGCATCCGCCTCGCCCGCCGCGCCCGTCGAGAACGCGACGTTGCCGCTCGCGAGCACGGTGCGCACGGCATCGAAGCCGAGCCCCCTGAAGAGCTCGGCGAGCTCGGCCGACCGCACGGTGATGCCGCCCACGTTGACCCCGCGCAGCAGGGCGATCCATTCGCTCACGTGGGCGAGCGTAGCGCGCGCCGCCGACGGGCGGAGCGCGCGCCGCCGCGCCCGGCGACCGGGCACGGGCTCACACGAGCGCGGGCATCCCCTCCGGGAACAGCTCACGCTGCCACGCCGTGTACTTGCGGCGCATGAGCAGCACCCAGAGCAGGCGGATCGGCGCGGGCAGGTTCGAGCGCACCCATTCGTCACGCTCCGCCGTCGGCACGGCGTCGATCATGAGGCCGAGCTGGACGGGCATCGCGTCCTTCGGCAGCGCCCTGCGTCCGTGCTCGCCGATCTCCTCCCACTCGGCCTGGCTGAGCACCCGCGCGGCGACCGGCACCATGTCCGCCTCCTCTCGGCCGAGGTGCACGCCGAGGGTCGAGCCGACGTCGTCGAGCGCCGCGGCGAGCCGCTCGGCCGTCGCCGGATCGGCCGTCGTGCGCCACTCGGCGACGATCGGGTCGACGAGTGCGAGCAGCTCGGCGACCTGCGCATGCTGCGCCTTCATCACGTCGACGTGCATCGAGCACCCCGGCTCGCGCCGCTCGAGGCGATCCCAGAGCAGCTCGTCCTCGCCCTCGTGATGGACGTGCAGGCCCTGGTCGATCCGGTCGACCGCCTGCGCGACGGTCTCGGCGCGACGGACGTCGCCCGCCGGGACCTCGCGCACGGCCCTCGGCAATTCGCGATACCCCCAGCGGAAGATGCGGTGGATGAGGAAGATGTCGCTCGTGTCGCACCCGGTCTCGTCGACGATGCGGTCGTCGGCCCCGGTGCTCGGCAGTCGTCTGGTCATGCGGGCGACGCTATCGACGCATCCCGCCGCCGGAATCGGTGCCGGCACTGAGAACCGCTCCCCCGTTCGGGGCTCAGACGCGCGTTCGCACCTTCGACAGGAAGTACTCGTGGAAGCGGTGCTCGCCGTTGATCTCAGGGTGGAAGCTCGTGCCGAGGAGGCTCCCCTGCTCGACCGCGACGACCCGGCCGTCGTCGAGCGTCGCGAGCGCGGTCGCCGCGGGACCGACCGACTCGACCACCGGCCCGCGGATGAACACGGCGTGCACCGGCGCGTCGCCGAGTTCGGGGATCGCGAGGTCGGTCTCGAACGACTGGTTCTGCGAGCCGAAGGCGTTGCGCCGCACCACGACGTCGAGGCCGCCGAGGGACTGCTGCCCCTCGATCGCGTCGAGCACGGTGTCGGCGAGCATGATGAGGCCGGCGCACGTGCCGTAGACCGGCAGTCCGGCGGCGATCGCGGCCTTGAGCGGAGCGGCGAGGCCGAACGTGCGCGACAGCTTGTCCATCACACTGGACTCGCCGCCGGGGATCACGAGGCCGTCGACCTCGGCCAGCTCTTCGGGACGTCGCACGAGCGTGACGCGCGCACCGAGCGCGGCGAGCACGTGCGCGTGCTCGCGGAAGTCGCCCTGCAGGGCGAGCACGCCGACGCGGGGTCCGGCCGTTTCCGGCCCCCCCGCGACGGGGCCGGCGCGCCGGGGGCGCGGGGCCACCCGCCCCCCGCGCGGCGGGGCG
>NZ_JBHXDI010000001.1:1126411-1329845 GCF_042725165.1 Agromyces sp. NPDC127015
GGGGCCGGTCCCCCGCGGTGCCCGCCCCCCCCCCCGGCGGCGCCCCCGGGCGGGGCCGCGCGCACGGCCCCCGGCGGGCCCCCCCCGCCGCCGGGGGGTCCGGCCGTGGCCGGCCCCGCGTCGACGGAGCCGGCTCGCAGGGTCGTCGTCACCAGCCGCGCTCGGCGAGTCGGTGCGGCGCGGGCAGGTCGCCGACGTTGATGCCGACCATCGCCTCGCCGAGGCCGCGCGACACGTCGGCGATGACCGAGGGGTCGTCGTAGAACGTCGTGGCCTTGACGACCGCGGCGGCGCGGGCCTCGGGGTTGCCCGACTTGAAGATGCCCGAGCCGACGAAGACGCCGTCGGCCCCCAGCTGCATCATCATGGCCGCGTCGGCCGGCGTCGCGACGCCGCCCGCGGTGAACAGCACGACCGGCAGCTTGCCGGTCTCGGCGACCTCGGCGACGAGCTCGTACGGCGCCTGCAGCTCCTTCGCGGCGACGTACAGCTCGTCCTTCGTCATCGACGAGAGCGCGTTGATCTCGGAGGTGATCTTGCGGATGTGCTTCGTCGCCTCGGAGACGTCGCCGGTGCCGGCCTCGCCCTTCGAGCGGATCATCGCCGCACCCTCGTTGATGCGGCGGAGCGCCTCGCCGAGGTTGGTCGCACCGCAGACGAACGGCACCGTGAAGTTCCACTTGTCGATGTGGTTGACGTAGTCGGCGGGCGAGAGCACCTCTGACTCGTCGATGTAGTCCACGTCGAGGGCCTGCAGCACCTGCGCCTCGACGAAGTGACCGATGCGGGCCTTCGCCATGACGGGGATCGAGACCTCGGCGATGATCGCCTCGATGAGGTCGGGGTCGCTCATGCGGGCGACGCCGCCCTGGGCGCGGATGTCGGCGGGCACGCGCTCGAGCGCCATCACGGCGACCGCGCCGGCGTCCTCGGCGATGCGGGCCTGCTCGGGGGTGACGACGTCCATGATGACGCCGCCCTTCAGCATCTCGGCGAGGCCGCGCTTCACGCGGCTCGAGCCCGTCTCGGGTACGGTCACGGGGAATCCTTTCGATGAGCGCGCAGCGACTCGCGCTTCAGAACAGACCAACGGAATGATTGACCTAGGCCAAAAGATAGCATGGTCGGAGAACGACGAAAGGGCGGTGACGTGATCATCGACATCGAGGGACGATCGGCGGCTGAGATCGCGGAGAGCCTGCGCGCCCTGGTCGAGCGCGGGGCACTGCGCCCGGGCGACGTGCTCCCACCGGTGCGCAGCCTCGCCGAGCAACTCGGCGTCAATCGCAACACCGCCGTGGCCGCATACCGGCAACTCACCAGCGCGGGCATCGTCGTGACGCTCGGCCGTGGCGGCACCCGCGTCGCGGGCTCGGCACCCGTCGCCCAGGAGGGCTTCGCCGCCGACACCGCGCTGCGCGACATCGGCACGGGCAATCCGGATGCCTCGCGCATCCCCGATCCCTCGCCGGTGCTCGCGAGCATCGCCCGACGCCCGGTGCTCTACGGCGAACCGGTCATCGACCCCGGACTCGAACGCTGGGCCGACGACTGGATGCGCGGCGACCTCCCACCCGGCACCCCGATGCGCCTGACCGTCACGAGCGGTGCCGCCGACGCGGTCGAGCGGCTGCTCGCGCAGGCGCTCACGCGCGACGACGCCGTCGCCCTCGAAGATCCGTGCTTCCTCACGAGCATCCACACGGTGCGGGTCGCCGGCTACCGCCCCGTGCCGGTGGCCGTCGACGAGGAGGGCATGACGGTCGACGGGCTGCGCGCCGCGCTCGAGCAGGGGGTGCGCGCCGTCATCTGCACGCCGCGCGCCCAGAACCCGACCGGTGCGAGCCTCACGGCCGCACGCGCTGCCGAACTGCGCGCCGTGCTGCGCGACCACCCGTACGTGCTCGTCATCGAGGACGACCACTACTCGCTCCTCTCGTGTCAGCCGTTCCATTCGCTGATCGGCCCCGAGCACCGCCGCTGGGCGCTCGTGCGGTCCGTCTCGAAATTCCTCGGCCCCGACATGTGCCTGGCGGTGTCCGCCTCCGACCCCGAGACCGCCGACCGCCTCGCGATGCGGCTGACTCCGGGCACGACGTGGGTGAGCCATCTGCTGCAGCGCCTCGTGCACGCGCTGGCGACCGACCCGGCCGTCGCCCATGGCATCCGCACCGCAGGCGAGCACTACGCCGCCCGGAACGCCGAGTTCGCAGCACTGCTGACGGCGGCCGGCGTGCCGACGGCCCCGGGCGACGGGCTCAACGTCTGGGTGGGGCTCGACGCTCCGGCCAGGGACGTCGCCGAGCAGCTCATGCGCCGGGGCTGGCTGGCCCGACCCGGCGACGAGTTCGCCCTCGGCGACCGGGCGCCGTCGGATCGGCTGCGGCTCACGGTGCACGATCTCGACGATGCCGACCTGGCGAAGCTCGCGGCCGACGTCGCGGCCTCGATCCGAGCGGTGTCGAGCCCGGGGGCACCCGTCGCGCGGGCGCGCTCGTCGGAGATGCGATGATCGAACGGTGAAGATCCTCTCGATCCAGTCGGCGGTCGCCTACGGCCACGTCGGCAACTCCGCGGCCGTGTTCCCCCTGCAGCGCATCGGCGTCGAGGTGCTCCCCGTCTACACGGTGAACTTCTCGAACCACACCGGCTACGGCGCCTGGCGCGGGCCTCTCATCTCCCCCGACGACGTCCGCGAGGTCATCACGGGCATCGAGGAGCGCGGCGTGCTCGGCGGCATCGACGTCGTGCTGAGCGGCTACCAGGGCAGCGACGGCATCGCCGACGTCATCCTCGACGCCGTGTCGCGGGTGAAGGCGGCGAACCCGTCGGCGATCTACGCCTGCGACCCCGTGATGGGCAACGCGAAGTCGGGATGCTTCGTCGCCCCCGCGATCCCGGTGCTGCTCCGCGAGCGCGTCGTGCCGGCGGCCGACCTCATCACCCCGAACCAGTTCGAACTCGGCTACCTGACCGGCACCGAACCCGACACGCTCGAGTCCACCCTCGCGTCGGTCGACCTGGCGCGCGCGTCGGGGCCGTCGACGGTGCTCGTCACGAGCGTCGAGCGGCCCGACCGCACGCCCGGCACGATCGAGATGCTCGCGGTCGACGAGCGCGGCGCATGGCTCGCGCAGACCCCGCACCTGCCGCTCAAGGCGAACGGCTCAGGGGATGTCACGGCGGCGCTCTTCACCGCGCACTATCGCCGCACGGGCGACGCCGCCGATGCCCTCGCCCGCACGATCTCGAGCGTCTACGACCTGCTGGCGACCACGCACGAGTCGGGCGAACGCGAGCTGCAGCTCGTCGAGTCGCAGGAGTTCTACGCGAATCCGCGCATGCAGTTCGAGGTGCGGCAGGTTCGCTGACCCGAGGTCGGTCGAGCAGGCGCGAGGCGCCGACTCGAGACCATCCCGCGATGGTCTCGAGACGCCGCTCCGTCGCCACTCGACCGACCGGAGGCCTATCCGGCCGGGGCGGGCCAGCCGTCCGCGATCTCCTGCCGCACCTCGCCGAGCAGCCGCGGCAGCGCCTTCGTGCCCGCGATGATCGGGAAGAAGTTCGAGTCGAGCGCCCAGCGCGGCACGATGTGCTGGTGCAGGTGCTCGGCGATGCCGGCACCCGCGATGCGCCCCTGGTTCATGCCGATGTTGAACCCGTCGCACTTCGAGACCTGCTTGACGACGCGCATGGCGGTCTGCGTGAGCTCGCCGATCTCGGCGACCTCGTCGGCGTTCGCCTCGTCGTAGGTCGCGATGTGGCGGTACGGGCAGACCAGCAGGTGGCCCGAGTTGTAGGGGAACAGGTTGAGCAGGACGTAGGCGTGCTCCCCGCGCGCGACGATGAGCGACTGCTCGTCGCTCATCTCGGGCGCTCGGCAGAACGGGCAGGCGTGCTCGTCGGGCTGCTGGCCCTGCTGGATGTAGACGAGCCGATGCGGGGTCCAGAGTCGCTGGAACGCGTCGGGCACGCCGGCCAGGTCGGCCGAGGCATCCGTGGGCACCCCGTCGAACTCGTCGGCCCCGTAGCTGGTCATGCGAAGAGGTCGTCGCGGGTGGTGACCTGGCGGTGGTCGGCGATCGCCGCTCGCACGAGGTCGATCGCCCGGGCGATCGGCACCCCGTTCTCCTGGCTGCCGTCGCGGAACCGGAAGCTGACCGTCTCGCCCGAGCGGTCGTTGTCTCCCGCGATGAGCTGGAACGGCACCTTCTGGGTGGTGTGGGTGCGGATCTTCTTCTGCATGCGATCGTCGCTCACGTCGAGCTCGGCGCGCACGCCGAAGCCCTTCAGCTGCTCGATGATCGCCCCGAGATACGGCGCGTACTCGTCGGCGACGGGAATGCCGACGACCTGCACCGGCGCGAGCCACACCGGGAAGACCCCGGCATAGTGCTCGAGCAGGATCGCGAAGAAGCGCTCGATCGAGCCGAACAGCGCTCGGTGGATCATGATCGGCCGGTGCTTCTCGCCGTCGGGGCCCATGTACTCGAGCTCGAACCGCTCGGGCAGGTTGGGGTCGACCTGCACGGTCGACAGCTGCCAGGTGCGACCGATCGCGTCGCGGGTCTTGAGGTCGATCTTCGGGCCGTAGAACGCCGCCTCGCCGGGCACCTCGGTCAGCTTCAGCCCGCTCGCGAGGGCGACGTTGCGCAGCGCGTTCGTCGAGTACTCCCAGAACTCGTCGGTACCGATCCACTTCGACTTCTCGTCGTCGCGCATCGAGAGCTCGAGCTCGAAGTCCTCGAGGCCGAAGTCGCGCAGCATCGAGATGACGAACTCGAGCACGCGGGTCGTCTCCTCCTCGAGCTGCTCGGGGGTGACGAACAGGTGGGAGTCGTCCTGGGTGAACCCGCGCACGCGAGTGAGGCCGTGCAGGGCGCCCGAGAGCTCGTTGCGGTACACGGTGCCGTTCTCCGCGAGCCGCATCGGCAGGTCGCGGTAGCTGCGCGCGCGCTCCTTGTAGATGAGGATGTGCATCGGGCAGTTCATCGGCTTCAGGTAGTAGTCCTGGCCCTGCTTCGTGACGTTGCCCTCGGCGTCGCGCTCCTCGTCCATGACGATGGGCGGGAACATCCCCTCGCGATAGGTGACCAGGTGGTTCGACTGGAGGAAGAGGTCCTCCTTCGAGATGTGGGGCGTGTACACGTAGGTGTAGCCGCCCTCGACGTGGCGGCGACGGGCGTGCTGCTCCATCTCACCGCGCACGATGCCGCCCTTGGGGTGCCACACCGACAGGCCCGAGCCGATCTCGTCGGGGAAGCTGAACAGGTCGAGCTCCTTGCCGAGCTTGCGGTGGTCGCGCTTGGCCGCCTCCTCCAGGCGGTGCTGGTACGCACGCAGCTCGTCCTTCGTCGGCCATGCGGTGCCGTAGATGCGCTGGAGCTGCGGGTTCTTCTCGCTGCCGCGCCAGTAGGCGCCGGCGACGCGCTGCAGCGCCCATCCGTTGCCGATCATGCGGGTGTTCGGCAGGTGGGGTCCGCGGCACAGGTCCTTCCAGGCGACCTCGCCGGTCTTGGGGTCGACGTTGTCGTAGATCGTCAGCTCGCCCGCGCCGACCTCGACGTTCTCGTTGTCACCGCCGGTCGAAGCCGCCCCCTTGAGCCCGATGAGCTCGAGCTTGTACGGCTCGTTCGCGAGCTCGGCGCGCGCCTCGTCGTCGGTGACGACCCGGCGCACGAAGCGCTGGCCGGCACGGATGATGCGCGCCATCTCCTTGTCGAGGGCCTTCAGATCGTCGGTCGAGAACGCCTCTTCGACGTCGAAGTCGTAGTAGAAGCCGTCGGTGACGGGCGGACCGATGCCGAGCTTCGCCTCGGGGTTGACGTTCTGCACGGCCTGCGCCAGGACGTGCGCAGTCGAGTGGCGCAGGATGTTCAGGCCGTCGGGCGAGTCGATGGTGACCGGTTCGACGACGTCGGCGTCCGTCACCGTCGTGGCGAGGTCCTTGAGCTCGCCGTTGACGCGCATCGCGACAACGGATCGGTCGGTGAAGAGCTCGAAGCCGTCAGCCACCTGGATCCACTCCTTGGATTCTCTTGAAACGAACCCTTCAACTGTAGTCGGCCGCCGACCCTCGCTCCGGCGCACGGCTTGCGCCGAGTTGCGTGCGATCGGATGCCTCGGCGCACGAGGGCTTGCGCCCGCTTGCGTCCGATCGCGCAAGAACTCGACACTTCGTCGACATTTCACATCAGTGCCTTGTGCGACATCGGGCCGCGCTCCTACAGTCGGCCGCATCCGGGCCGTGCAGTGCCCGCGAGCTGTCCGATGGCGCACACGACTCGAGAGGACCCGTGCCGACATGACCCGCCGCTCCCCCACCTCATCGATACGATCGAGCGGCGCCGCCGCCGCCGCGACCATCGTGATCGCCGTCGCCGCGACGGCGCTCCTCACCGCCCCCGCCGCGGCGATCGCCGCACCGGCCTCGACGCCCCCGGCAGCCGCCGTGCACGTCACCCGCGCCGGGCTCGACCCGGCGCTCGTCGCCGGCCGCGGCGCCGACGTGGCCTTCCTCGAGCAGGAGGCCGAGCACGCGACGACGAACGGCACGGTCCTCGAACCGGCCCGGGACGCCTACACCCTCGCGGCCGAGGCCTCCGGTCGGTCGGCCGTGCAGCTCGCCCCTGGCGAATACGTCGAGTTCGCGCTGCCGGAGCGCACGAACGCCATCACGGTGCGCTACTCCATCCCCGACGCGCCGGGCGGCGGCGGCATCGAGGCTCCGCTCGAGGTCACGGTCAACGGCAAGCAGCAGCGCTCGATGACCCTCACCAGCGAGTACTCGTGGCTCTACAACCAGTACCCGTTCACGAACGATCCGAACGCCGGGCTCCTCCACCCCGACTGGTGGATTACCGAGTGCGGCTGCGTGCCGGGCGACGGGTTCGAGGTGCAGAAGCCGTTCCGCCCGATGCACTTCTACGACGAGCAGCGCCTGCTGCTCAAGAAGACCTACCGGGCGGGCGACATCCTCCGGCTCACCGCCCCCGCGGGCTCGAGCGCCGCGCTCACGACGATCGACCTCGTCGACACCGAGTTCGTCGGGGCGCCGCACGTCCGCGTCGAGGCCGCCAACGTGCTCGCGTTCGGCGCCGACCCCACCGGGCGGCGCGACGCCGCCGATGCGATCGACCGCGCGATCGCGTTCGCCAAGCGCAAGGACGTGCCGGTGTACCTTCCGCCCGGAACCTTCCGCGTCGATCGCCACATCATCGTCGACGACGTCACGATCGAGGGGGCCGGCAGCTGGTACACCGTCGTCCGCGGTTCCGAGGTCGCACTCGACGAGCCCTCACCCGACGGCTCGGTGCACACGGGCGTCGGCTTCTACGGCAAGGACGCGTCGGACGGCGGCAGCACGAACGTGCACCTGTCGGGCTTCACCGTTCGCGGCGACGTCGCCGAGCGGATCGACACCGACCAGGTGAACGGCGTCGGGGGCGCGATGAGCGACTCGACGATCGAGGGGCTGTACATCGAGCACACCAAGGTCGGAATGTGGTTCGACGGCCCGATGAGCGGCCTCGTGGTGCGCGACAACATCATCGTCGACCAGGTCGCCGACGGACTGAACCTGCACCGCGGCGTCACCGACTCGCTCGTCGAGCACAACTTCGTCCGCAACACCGGCGACGACGCGCTCGCGATGTGGTCGGAGGGCACCGCGAACGCCCGCAACGCCTTCGCACGCAACACGGTGCAGACGCCGACCCTCGCGAACGGCATCGCGATCTACGGCGGCACCGACAACACCGTCTCCGGCAACCTCGTCGCCGACCCGATCCGCGAAGGCAGCGGCATCCACATCGGAGCCCGCTTCGGTGCCGAGGCGTTCGCCGGCACGCTCGCGATCACCGACAACACGACGGTGCGCGCCGGCACGTACGAGCTGAACTGGAACATCGGGCTCGGCGCGATCTGGTTCTTCGCACTCGACCGGTCGATCGAGGGGGCAGACATCACGGTGTCGGGCGACCACTACCTCGACAGCACCTACAACGCGATCATGCTCGTGACCGACTGGCCTGTGAAGAACCGCCACCGGATCGAGCACGTCGCATTCCGCGACCTCCGCATCGACGGCACGGGCACCTCCGTGCTCAGCGCCCGGACGGCCGGCAGCGCCTCGTTCGAGAACGTCGACGCGCGCAACGTCGGCGCGGTCGGCATCACAACTGCGGCGCGTTCAACTTCCCGCCATCGGGCTCGGAGTTCTCGGTCGCCGATCTCGGCGGCAACGACGGCGGCGGCACGACGGGACCGTGGCTCGCACCGTGGGAGCTCCCGAACACGATCACGTGCGACGACCGGCCGCCGGTCGTCGCGCCGCCTGCACCGGGCGCCTGGGCGCAGCCCTGACGCCGCGGGCGGTGCAGACCGGTTGGACCCGGGTCGCACCGCCCCGCAACCGATTGCCCCGAACGGGGGTGTACCCCGAAGTAGGTGATTCGGGGGACAATTCCCCGTGGACCGACCATGTCGGCCCACCGGATCCCGGTGAAAGCGAAAGCCGGTCACCGGGGTCCGGCCCACCGCTCCGACCCACCGCTCCGGCTCGCCGCGACGGGGATGTCTCGCGCCAGCGCCGAACCTCGCACTGCGGTCGCCGCAGCGACGAGAAAAGCCCCGGCTGAGCCGGGGCCTTCATTGTGGTGGGCGATACTGGGATCGAACCAGTGACCTCTTCCGTGTCAGGGAAGCGCGCTACCGCTGCGCCAATCGCCCGAGTCGAGATGGGAGGATCTCGGCTTGGAGGTGGATACGGGATTCGAACCCGTGTATACGGCTTTGCAGGCCGCTGCCTCGCCTCTCGGCCAATCCACCGTTCATGGGTTCACCACCAAAGAACAGGAGCCGGGCTTTCGCCCGACCCTGATCAGAGCGGATGACGAGACTCGAACTCGCGACCCTCACCTTGGCAAGGTGATGCGCTACCAAC
The DNA here is from genome assembly GCF_042725165.1 of Agromyces sp. NPDC127015. Taxonomy (NCBI): domain Bacteria; kingdom Bacillati; phylum Actinomycetota; class Actinomycetes; order Micrococcales; family Microbacteriaceae; genus Agromyces; species Agromyces sp. NPDC127015. The sequence continues at coordinate 1,135,356 of NZ_JBHXDI010000001.1, forward strand.
TGCGCCACATCCGCGTTGCTCCGCATTTCTGCGTGCAGAGAAGACTTTATACACACTTCGAGCGATTCACAAACCGAGCGGGCCTCGCGCGATGTTCTCCCCGGTCACAGTGCCATTCGTCCCATGATTCCCGGGCGTGTCGATCGAAGCGGCACCCCCGCGCCGCGCCCGGCGGCAGCTCGATGTGCATTCGCCCTGCTCCGTCGGCTAGTATCGAGTCCGGTCACCGCAACGGAGACCGAAACCCACTTGGGCGATTGGCGCAGCTGGTAGCGCGCTTCCTTCACACGGAAGAGGTCGTCGGTTCGAGCCCGGCATCGCCCACCAAGAGAAACCCCCGGTCTTCCGGGGGTTTCTTCGTTTCCCGGGCTCCGCGACCCGATGGGCGCGCTCGAGCTGGGGGGCAAGTTGGGGGGCAGCCCCCAACGGAGGGGGCAATCAGTGCCCCGAGTTACGATCGAATCGCGCGGGCCGGCGCGCTCCAACGAGAGGAGCACCCCGACCTTGCGCTACTGGCGACCCGACCTCCGATCCGTCCGCGATGGCGAGTGGTACCTGTTCGACGGGAACCGGAAGATCGCCGTGCTCCGCGTAGTCGAGCTCGGCACCCAGAAGGAGCGGATGATCCGCTCGGTGACGTGGGCACCCCGTTCTGAGGATCGGTGGCTCGTCGGCTACTTCCCGCATCTGCGCATGGCAGCCGAGGTGACGTGGCTCGAGTATCAGAAGGAGCTCGAGCGCGACGGCGCGACGCCTCCCCCGCCTCCTCGGCGAGGATGACGCCCGCGAGACGGAGGCGTCTGGCAGACTCTCAGCATGAGTACCCCGACGACGACGGCCGCCCCCGCCGGTTGGTATGACGACGGCAGCGGCCGTCTCCGCTGGTGGAATGGCGCGCAGTGGACGGAGCACTTCGCCCCGCCGCCGGCACCGCCGCAGCAGACGCACTCGATGGGGCCAATGACCTCGAGCAGCATCAACGTGCAGCGGCAGGCCGTCTACACGCGTCAGCAGACGGGCCACAGCCTGATCCTGCACCTGATCCTCGGCGCGTTCTGCCTCTGGATCAACGTCATCTACATCTCGGCGAGCCCGAACCACTACTGGCACGCCTGACCCCTGGCACGACGAAGAAGCGCCCCGCCCCACCTGTGAAGGTGGGGCGGGGCGCTTGGTCGTTCACGGCCGGATGGGGCATCCGCCGCACGGTGCTGGGCACGTGGGCCTCAGCGGGCAGTCCCCGCTCATTCGGCCGAGTGCTTCGCGCGCCGCGGCTCGTAGACCGGCTTCCGGGCGACGCCGAGCAGCCAGCCGAACCATCGCCACTTGCGCTCGAGCCACGCGACGGCGAGGTAGTAGAGCGAGCCGACGAGCACTGTGAGCTGCGCGGCGGCGGCTGCGGTGATGTCGGGATCGAGGTTCAGGCCGATGCTCGCGAGCCACGTGACGGCGAGGCCCACGAGGTAGGGCACGGCAGTGCGGATGATCTGGATGATGAGTGCGTCCAAAGAACGCCCTCCCTTCTACTTGAGGGCCGCGAGCGCGGGCGCGACCGCGGCATAGACGATGAGCAGGGTGACGACGGTTCCGAGTGCGCCGATAATCGAGGCGACGGCGGCGATGATTCCCGTCCACGGCGTGCGCCTTCGCTCGGCCGCGGCCGAGGCAGCCTCGCGCGCGGCCCGCTCTTCGGCGATGAGCCGAAGCGCTTCGGCGATCTTGGCCCGGAGCTCGATCGCCTCCTTCTCACGGTCGTAGAGCCGCGAGCCGTGGTTTCCGAGGCGCGTGTCGTGCTCCTCGAGCTTCGTTGCCGTCGACTCGATGTGAGCGGGCAGCCGCTCGTTGAGGAGGGCGAGTTGTAGCTGCATCGCGTGGACGTTCTCGGTGAGCGTCGCGATCCGGTCGGGCGGGATGATCGCCTCCTTCCCGCCCTCGCGGGCGTCGGTCACGGGCGCTCGAGCCCGAGGGCGAAGCCCGCCCACGAGTTCGGGCCGAGCTTCTTGTCGATGGGGCCGGTGTAGCTGCCGAAGCGCTTGGCGTAGACCTGCACGTAGTAGCAGGTCATGGGGCCGGGGATGCCGTCGATGAGGCCGGCGTAGCCGACGCGCGCGATCGTGCGCTGGATGGCCTTGATGGACTCCTTGCCCCACTTGCCGTCGACGAGGCCGAAGTAGCGGTTCCGCTTCTTGGCCGCCGCCTGGACGCGCTTCTGCACGGCGGCGCTCGGCACCATCCACGACCACGCGGGGCCGCTGCCGCTGCCGGCGGGTGCCGCCGGCTTCGCGACCTCGAAGTTGAGGACGTCGCCGTTCGCGTAGCCGCGGGAGAACCCGAGGTAGGTCGCGCCCTTGGCGTTCGAGTAGCCCTGCACCGACTGGAAGCCGATCGCGGAGCCCAGGCTCTCGCGCACGGCGCGGGTCGCCATGAACACGGTGCTGCCGCCGCCGCGGACGTCGAGGCCGACGTGTCCGTTGTACCGGCCGCCGATCGCCCAGAAGTGGAAGTCGCCGGGCTGCGCCTTCGAGGGGTCGGTCGAGACGATGCTCGACCGCTCGTAGACGATGTACGCGGAGCGCACGTCGCCGGTCGGCTCCTTGCCGTAGAGGTCGCACATGCGGAACATGAGCGAGCCGCACATCTGATCCCAGCTCGCCTCGCCCGAGCCGGGCGTCTTGTAGCGGTTGGCGTACGCGCGAGCGAGCGCTTCGAGGGTGGCCATGTTGGTCCTTTCGGTGGTATGCGAAACGCCCCGCCGATCGGCGAGGCGTGGGTGGGGTACACGCGGGGCTATGCCGCGGGCTCGGCGACCACGATGTCCGTGATCCACTGGCCGCACTCGTTGCAGACCGCAACCTCGGCGCAGGTGCGGAGGGGCACCGGGATGCCCTCGCCGTCGCAGCCGGGCGTGCGGCAGGTGAGGATGAGGTCGCGCCACACGAGCGAGGCTTCGTATTCCTCCTGCGTCATCGGTTCGTCGGGCATTGGACTCCTATCCGTGTGCGTTGCTGGCGGTGTGCTGCCATGCGACCCAGTGGACTCGGACGCCGTTCCCCCCGGTCCCGAACGCTGCGTTGAGTCGCGCGGCGACCACGGTCATGCCCGTGGTCTGGGTTCCGAGCGCACCCGACGAGACATCGCCGACCGCGTTCGCGAACCCGACGCCGACGCCGACGTACGACACGTTGACGAGCGGCGGCGTGCTGAACCGCGAGGTGGGGAAGGTGACGGCGATGGCTGTCGAGTAGTAGAACGGGGCGATGTTCGATCCCCCTGATGGGACGGCCACGCTTCCCGCCGCCGAGTTGTACTGCTGGCCGGGTGCGTCGACGTGCCCCGGGATGTTCACCTCGCTCGACGAGCTGCCGAGGTTGATGTCACCGCCGCTGCCGTTGATGCCGAACGCGCTCGCGGCCCCGTTGTTTCGCCCCTGCAGCTCGTTGTTGTCGATCGCGACGTTGACGCCGCTGTTCGGCCCGAGCTGCAGCCCGTGCGCCGTAGACGTAAGCGAGACGTCGCCGGTGCCGGGGATGCGCAAGGTGCCCTGCGCAGTCTCGCTGCCGATGACCACCTGTCCGCCGTCGAGCTGGAGGTTGAGTCCCGCAGCGGCACCGTTGTTGCGGGCCATGATTTCGTTCTGATCGACGATCAGGTTGAGGCCCGAGGTCGGGCCGACCTGCAGCCCATGCGCCGTCGATGAGAGCGACGCGTCGCCGGTCGCCCCGATGCGCACTGAGCCGGCGACGTCGAGCATTCCCTCTTCGCGGAACTTCCCGATGCCGACACCGACGCCGGCATCGAAGTGCACGTCGATCGCGGCCGTCGCGACAGTGCCCTGGACCGTCGTCGTCGCGAACTTGTCGCTGACGTCGACCCGCACCTCCCACGAGTCCTCGATCGCGTACGACGAGGCGAGCAGCATCCCGGAGTACGAGACTCCGGCTGGTGTCGTCGGGCCTGCAGCGAGTGTCCACGTGGTGGTGCCGCGCTCCCGCACATACAGCCGGTACGTGAGCGAGTTCTTCTCGCCTCCGTTGTTCAGCGAGGTCACGGCGCACCCGAGGTCGACGCGAATCGTGGTGCCGTCGTTCTGCGGCGTTCCGCCGACGGCCGCTCGCCTCATCGTCGCCTGACTGACCGTCGGCGCTGCCCAGTTGAGCACGGTAACGCTGATCGTCTTCGTGCGGGTGCGACCCCGCGAGTCTGTGACGGTTCCGGTAACCGTGACCGTGCCCGACTGGTTGATCGGCGAGGGGGTTGTGCCCGAGTCGGCGTTGATCGTCTGCCCGGCGACCGTGATCTTCCTGGCCGTGATCGTCGAACCGTACGCACCGGCCTCTCCCCCGATCGTGAGGGTGAGCTTCGTGAGCCCCTTCACGTACGCGCCGACCTGCGCAGCCACCGAGGCGACCGCCTCGGAGTGGGAGATGGTCGAGAAGTCCGGCACCACGCTCGAGGGCACCCTGAGCGTGAAGCTCGTGGTGTCCTTGCCGAGCGAGGTCGACCCCGAGAACGTCTCGACCGTGATCGTGCACGTCCCGCTCGTGGCGGCGGGGATCGCCGCGCAGAGCGAGAGCGGCGGCGTCCACGCGACGTCGGCCGCGGTGGTCTTCGTCGCGATCGTGCCGGTGAGTGACCCGATCTTGTAGGTGATCGTGTGCGTGAAGCTCGACGACGCGCGGTGCGTCTCGACCGTGATCGGGTCGCCCGCGTCGACCGCGGACGCCGACATAGTGGGGTTCGACGCCCGCGGGATGGTCGTGAGCGTGAACGTCTTCGCCGGGATGGACGCCGAGCCGATCTGGCCTCCGGCATCCGAGAACGACCCCGAGACGCTGATGGACTTGGTGCCGTCCGCGTTGTGGGTGATCGTCTTGGTGCCCGACGTGAGGGTGAGAACCGAGTACGACCCGAAGTCGTAGCTCTTCGACCCGCTGTTGGCTGAGCCCCCGATGTTCGTCGCCCACGACGACGGGTCGGACGACCAGTCAGCCTGCCCCGAGGGGCGGATGATCTGCAGCGAGTACGCGACGACAGACGTGTTGTTCGCAACGCTCTGCGAAGACTGTGTGACGGTGAGACGGAGAACGTACCCGTCCCACATGGCGGCATCCCAACTCGCCACCTACGCCTCCTCTCTGGCGCTCACAGCGCCCTCATGACGGTGCCGGTGCCGTACTTCTCGAGCTGGTGATTGCCGAGCACGACGGTGTTCCCCACGAGCGAGTCGACGAACATCTGCCCCGAGTTCCACCACGAGACGGGCACGCCGCCTTCGCGAATCTCGATCGAGTCGTTGTCCATCGCGAGCTCGAACGTCGAGTCCTTCGCCGAGATGACGGCCTCGGTCGCGGTGAAGCGGTAGACCGACTGCATGTCGTCGAGCGCGGATGCTGTCTCGTCCACGGCCCCGGCGATGATGACGAACGAGTCATTGACCGTGAGGTCGATGCTCGCCCCGACCGATGGCTCGAGGTGGGTGACGCCGATCGTGCCCACCTCGATGTGATTGCCGGTGATGGTGCCGGCCTCGATGTCCGGCCCGGTGACGCCGCCGATGACGACGGATGCCTCGAGCGACGGGTCTGAGAGCGCACCGAGCGTGTCGACCGAGCGGAACCGAATGCGGACGGTCGACCCGACCTGCTCGCCGGTCAGCGTGACCGAGCCGGCCTGCGAGAGCTGCGGGCCGAACTGCGCCCAGTCCTCGGTGCCCTCACGAGCGAACTCAGCCTGGACGTACGCGAAGCCCGGCACCGGGGCGTGTCCGCCGACGAGCCCGTCCCACACGGCGACAGCGATGCCGAGCGCTGTCGTGATGACCGGGTCGGAGGGCGCTTCCGGGGCGGAGACTACCTGCGCCGGAACGACGGGAAGCGCTGCCGACGGCTGCGACCATAGCCCGATCGCGAGCAGCCCTACGGCCGCCTGCGCCCGCACCGTGAACTCGACAGGCACGAGGGGGTCAAGGTCGAAGGTCGCCTCGAGCCCCTTCGTCGCGAGCGCCTGAAACGGTACGCCGCCGTTGACGGCAACCCAGACGTCGTATCCGCCGAGGGTGATGGGCTGGTCATCGACGCCCTCGGTGACGGCGTCCCAGACGATGCGCACCCTCGACCGCGACCTGCCGCGTGCCTCGAAGTAGCCGACGTTCTCGGCGATCGCGAGGCCAGTAGGTGGCTTCGGCTCCGGCGGGTAGGGCATCTCCGGGGTGATGATGAGCGGCGCGGACTGCTCCGACCACCCAGACGAGCTGTGAGCTCGCACGGTGACGGAAGCGAGGATTCCCGCCGTGAGCTCGAGCTCGGCGCGCACACCCTCGGTGGCGGTGAGCCGCTTTGGGTTCGTGCCGCTGAGCCACACCTCGTACTGATCGATGTCGACGCTCGAGCCGTCCTCGGCCGTCGTGACCGGCAGCCACTCGACGACGGCGCGCGCCCGCGGCAGCCCGTCTTCGCCAACCCAGCCGACGTTCTCCACCGTGGTGAGCCCGCCGGGCGCGGCGGGCCGGGGCATTGCCGGCCCGCCGGTCGACGAGATGGGAGACGCACTCGCGCCACCCACTGCCCGCGCCACAGAGGCGTTCGACGTGCGCTTCGCGAGCTTCGCCTCGAGCTTCTTGAACCGGTTCTCGAGGGCGACAGAGACCGTAATCTCGCCGTCGCCGTTCTTCGCGAGGGTGAGGTCGACGACGCGAACGTTCTCCCACCCGCCCTTGAGCCGCGCCTTGATGATGTCCCCGGCACGGTAGTGCACCCACGGCAGGTAGGTCGCGCCCTCGGCGTCATAGGTGATGGATGCCTCTCGCTGCTTGACGCGCCCCGCCTTGAGAGCAGGCTGCGCAAGCCGCGTCGCGACAGAGTGCTTCTCGACGCCGTCCTGCGACTGCGATGCCTCGAGCCGCCCGAACGACGTGTCCGCGCCCGCGTTCGTCAGGTAGAGCCAGTAGCGCGCCTTCTCGGGAACGACGGTCAGGTGGGTGAACACCTCGTCGAAACTCGTCCGCACCTTCGAGCTCTTCGTGCGCGGCCCGAGGCGGACGACGCCTGCTCCGGACGTGCGGTCAACCCCCGTGCCTGGGACACCCATGCAGAACTCGAGCCCTTGCGTCCACCACTCGCACAGCCCTGCCCCCACGAGAGCATCGAGCGCTTTCGAGGCCGACGTGAGGAGTCGGTGCTCGACGTCGATCTTGTCGGCCGCCGGCCACGCCGCGCCGTTGCTGTCGACTGAGCCCGTGAAGTCGTACGAGACGTACGGCCCCCAGCCTCGGTTCTTCGCCTCCACCAGGAACGTGTTCATGATGTAGCCGGCCGATCGGTCGTCCCAGCGGCGCTGACCGTTCTTCGCAGAGACCGTCCAGTGAAGCAGGTTCCGGCCGAGGAGCCAGCCGATCAAGTTGACGCCCGTGAACGTGACCGCCTTCGATTCCTCGTCGGCGTCGCCCGCGTCCTCGGTCACGATGAAGCGGCCGTTTCGAGCCTCAGCCCAGCCGCCGCCGGTCGAGTACTCGAGCGCGACGACGAACGGTGCCGGCAGGTAGCCAGCGACGCGCTCGCTCGTCGTGAACCTGATGCTGCTCGAGCCTCCGTCCGGGTCGTTGAACCCGATCGACGTCGTCTTGAGCACGCGCTGCTTGTCCCCTGCCGGCGTGTACAGGCGGAGTCGGATGTCGAAGACCATGTGCCTCCTCTACGCGAGGTAGGCGGCCTTGCCGCGTACCTCGATCGTCGCGCCGGAGCGCGCGGTCGTGGTCACGGTGAGTCGCGCTACTCGGCTGGTCGGGTTGCTGAAATAGGACGTGAGCTCGAACTGGCCGCGCGGCCCGTTGAAGTCCACGTCGCCGGTCACTTCGGTGCCGCCCGTCCACGTGTCGGTCGTGGTGACGTAGGCGCGCATCGTGCTGAGGTGGAAGCGGAGGTAGTTGGCCGCGGGGATGTTCGGCGGGTACTCGAACCACGAGCCCCCGCCGTCCGTGACACGCAGCCCGGTCGCCGACCCCTTCACGCGGACGATGGCGTCCTGCACGGGTGCGCTGATGCCGGCGAACACGTTCGTGACGACGGATGCCGACGCGAGCGAAGCGGCGGCTGATGTCGTCTCGACCTTGTCGCGCCAGTAGGAGCGCGGCAGCCGACCCACCACAGTGAGGTCGTAGAACTCGGCAGGCGAGCCCGTCGCTACCGCTGTGTGGGACAGCTTCTCGAAGTCGGCCTCGATGTCCGGGGTGTCGTCCGGAGAGATGCGCGCTCCCACCTTGCCGACAAGCGCGAGCACGGTGCCGACATCGGCGGCCGGCACGTTGACGACGAACGAGAGCGGGGTGGGGGCGGCGGTGGCCGGCAGACCGCCGACCACCCCGTCCATCCCGTCGAGGCCGACCGACGCGCGGTCAGTCGTCCCCTTGCCGAACCGTTTCCGACTTCGGCCGCACGAACCACCCTCGCGAGCGGTCGTGCAAGGCGACGCCGTTCATGCTGTACATCCAGCCCCCTATCCGAGTGCGCCGAGCAGATCGCCCGCCTCGCGCAGTTCCTCAAGCAGGTCACGCACGACGGGGTTGATCAGGTTGATGGTGTGTCCAGCGCCGCCGACGAGCGGGGTCTGGGTTCCGCCCGTGCCGGCCTTGCCGGTAGCGGGCAGCTTCGGCACCTCGACCATGTGGCACACGGTCTGCTCGAGCGAGGGCATGCCCTTCTCGATGCCGGCCTCGATGCCCGCCGGCATCCAGCGGCCGACCTCGTCGCGCATACGCGTCGACGGCGAGTGGATACCGAGCCAGCCCTTCATCCCGCTGATCGCGTTGCTCGCGGTGTCGATGAGCGACTGCGTGATGCTCGACGCCATCGACTGGATGCCCGACACGAGACCGTTGATCATGTCGCGACCGGCACTGACGAGCCACGAGCCCGCCCCAGAGAGCGCGGACTGGATGCGGCCCGGGAGCTGCACGAACCAGCTGATCGCCGCCTGGACGACCTCGGCGACCTTCGCCCCGAACGAGGCGAACATCGAGCGGGCCGACTCCACGAACGAGCCGATCCGCTGTTGGATCGCGCCGAAGTTCCCCGTGAAGAGGTCGCGGATGTTCATGATGATCCCGCCGAGGATCAGGCCGATGTTCTGCCACGCTCCCGATGCGATCGAGCCGATGCGCCCCCAGAGCCCGGCGAGGAAGTCGCCAGCCTGACGGAAGGGTGCGGTGATCGTCTCGAACACGGTGCCGACCGTGGCCCCGATCGCTTCGATGATTCCTGGCAGTCCGCCGTCGACGATGTCGCCGAGCCCGGAGAACACGCCCGCGAAAAGCTCGCCGACCGGGCCGAGCCCCGACAGGAAGTCTGCGAAGTCCTCGAGCGCATCCTTCGTCGGCGTGAGCGCCCACTGCAGGAACCCGACGAGTACGTCTGCTGTGCCCGAGATTGCCGGGTACAGCATGAGGAACAGGTCGACGAGTTGAGGCAGGAGCTTCACGACGGCGTCGATGAGCGGAGGCAGCACCGGGAGCAGCTTGTCGACGAGCTCGAGCAGCTTGGGCGAGAGTTCGGCGATCGCGTCGGCGACTGCCCCTGTGAGGGCAGGTAGCTCGGGGCCGATCGCTTCGGCGATCTGAGCGACCGCCTCAGCGAACAGGGCGAGCGCCGCGCCCGCCACAGGGGCGATGGCTGCGGCGAGGTCACCCGCGAACCCGATGAGAGTCGCGAGCCCGTCGACGATCGTCGGCAGGTATGGTGCCAGCTTCTCGACCCCGCTGCGGATTCCGTCGATGAAGGTCACGAGCGCGTCGCCCATCGCCGGGGTGTTCAGTGCGTCGGCGATCGAGCTGAGGATCAGCCCGAACGTCTGCCCGGCGGTGCCGATGAAGTACTCGATCGGCTCGCGGAGGTCGTGGAACAGGCCGCCGATCGCGGAGAGCGCCGGCTTGAGCCCGTCCATCGCCGTTGCTGCGCCGCGGAAGAACGCGGTGAGCGTGGTCTGGAACGGCTCGCTGTTGACGGTGTCCGCGATGGACTGCAGGATGTCGCGGAAGCCGCCGAGCCCGCCGCCGCCGGCCGCCTCGGCTGCGTTCCACAGCCCCTCGAAGATGTCGACGGTGGCGACGGCGATGTCCCAGAGCTGGTGCAGCCCCTCGATCGCGCCATCGATCCACTGCGTCATGCGCCCGTCTTCGGCGGTGAGCTTGAGCCACGTGTCGAACCTGTTGGCGAGGTCCACGAACCACTGCGACAGGCGAGGCATGTACTGTGCGCCGATTTCTCCGAGCGAGACGATCGCCCCCGCGAACGCGTCGGTTCCCGTCGAGAGAATCCGCATGCTCTCGCCGAGCCCGGCGAAGAGCGCGTCGAGTCGGCCGCCCTCGAGCGCCTTCTCGAATGAGGTAGCGAGCGAGCCGTAGAACTCGCCCATCCCCTCGGCCGCGCCGCGGAAGGACTCGCGCAACTGCGGCATGAGGTTGGTGATGAGGTCGATGATCGGCTGGCGAGCCTTCGACCAGAACGCGCCACGGATGATGTCGGCGAGCTCGTGCATGTTGCCCGCGAGCGGGGCGAGCTGTTCCTGCGCCTGCTGCAGCGCGACGATGAACACGGTGATGCCGGCGGTTGCGTTCATGAGCGCGCCGGGCACGACCATGAATGCAGGCAGGATCGCCGAGAGCCCAGCGAGGATGCCGACGAGGCCCGACGTCGCGCCGAGGATCGCCGCGACGAGGCTCGTGATGCTGGTCGTCGCGAGCGCGATCTTCGGGAGGTTCTTGTCGAGGTTCAGCATGGACTCGGTGAGGTCGTCGAGCCACGTGCCGGCGAGCCGGAGGCCCGAGAGCGCGGCGATCGCGGTCGCAGCCTTGGCGAGCGACGCCTTGTTGACGTGCACGAAGAGCTCGACGAGGCGATCCCTTGAGATGAGCGCGAGCTGCGCCTTCGCGACGGCCGCTCTGGCGTCGACGGTGAGGCCGACCTTGTTTCGTTCGGCGTCGCGGATCATCTGCTCGACCTCGCGGCCGAAGCGCTCCTTGTTTCGGATGTGCGCCTCGACCTGGACGATGAGGTTCTGCATGTTGCCGAGCTGATCCTGGATGTCCTTGCGGATCTTCGCTCGCATAACGCGGGCGCGGTCGACCGTGATGCGGAAGGATGCCGTCTTCTCGATCGCCTGCAGCTTCTTGCGGAGGTCTGAGCGGAACTTCGAGGTGTCGGGGATCGCTCGGATGGCGACCTTGCCGACGACCTTCGCCCCGGGTGAACCGCCTGCCATGTGGGCTCCCGTCTACGAGTGGATTTGGCGCATGAACGAGCCGATGTTGAATTCGGCGATCGTGGGCGCGAAGAGGTTGGGCTCGGCCTGTTCGACAAACGGCGTTGTCGGCCGCTTGAAGAACGCATCGGCGGGCATCTGCTTCTGGGCGAGTGCGTAGCCGATGCCGAGGAGAACGTCGTGGATGCCGGCGAGGGCGGACGACTCGAGCGTCCAGCCAATCCAGCGATCGTCGCCGAGGCGGTCGGCGCGGAACCGTGACTGCGGGTTGCGGAGGAGTTGCCCCGCGAGCGTGAGCACGTGGCGGGCCGACACCCGGCCAGCCCACACGTCATCGACTCGGATGCCGTGGAACTGGTCGAGGTCGGCCGTCAGCGATTCGCCGTGCTCGTCGATCAGCTCGCAGAGCTGGTCGATTCCCCCACTGCGCTCGCGTAGCGGTTGAGGATGGCGAAGAACACGTCGAAGTCCTTGCCCTCCGACCACGCGGCGTACGCCTGCTTGTCGACGGCGATCGACTCGGCGAAGTCATCGACGTCGGCGGCCATGTCGAGCATGGAGGGAAGCTGCTCGAGGACGCTCTTGTCGTCGGTGATGGTGATGTCTCCGGTGTCGGAGATGAAGCCCGAGCTGAACAGGAGCTTGTAGACGCGGTTCTTCTCGCGGATGCGGAGCTGGTGCGGCGGCTTGAGCGTCGGCATGTCGACGAGCAGTTCCTCGTTCGCGAGCTCGGCTTCGTGCAGCTCGGCGGCGGTGGTCTTGCGGTCGGCGGGCTGGCGGCCCGGCTTGGCGGTGGGCTTGGTCGTGTTCGACATCTGGTTTCCTCGAAAGTATGGGGCGGGCAGGTACAGGACGACCCCGGGTGCGCCCGCTCGGCACCCGGGGTCGGTCATCGGCTACTCGCGCCTACGGGGTGGGCTTGACGAGGCCGGTCTTGAAGAGCTCCATGATGCCCGGGCGGCCATCGACCGCCGGGATGATCGACTCGGCGGCCGACTGGATGGCGGCGGCCAGCGGGAGCTCCATGAAGGCGGCCGTGTCGACGCTCGGCGGCTCGCCGAGGGTGACGCTCGTGTTCGGAATCCAGAACCCGAGCGCTCCCGTGTTGTCCTTGAAGTACAGGAAGAGCGCGGCCTCGGTGGGAGCGGACGAGCCCGGGATGATGTAGCCGCCCGTGGTGTCGTCCCAGTCGCCGTTGAAGGCGAGGTCGAGCACGTCCTGGTCGAACTGCAGTGCGGGGATGGTGACCGACCATGCGGCGGCCGAGTAGACCACGCGTACGGCGTCGGCGAGGAAGGTGTCGATCGATTCCTTCTCGCCACCCTCCTTCGAGAACGCGATGGTGTTCGCCTTCGACGTGTGGCCGAGGTTCTTCCAGCCCGTGGGCGGGGTGCCCGTGAGGGTGAACCCGCCCGTGCCGAACGGGTCGGCGGGCGGCTTCACGCCGGCCGCGGCGGTGAAGACGGTGCCCTTGCCGGGGATGACGAGGGTACTGGCATCGGCAGTCATACTGCCTCCTTTACGGTGAGGTTGGTGGTTGGTAGCGGAGGGTGAGCTCGTAGGTGCCGAGGTACTGGGTGACGTTCTTCCCGTTGACCTCGACGCTTCCGACGCGGGTGAACTTCTGCTCTCGCTCGGCGGACTCGACCGACCCGAGGCCGGGCAGCACAGCCACGCCGGGGTCGCCCCAGTTGCGGATGATCCGGTCGAGCTCGCGGGCGTAGGCGAACGCCTCGTCGGTGCCGTTGCCGAAGACGTTGACGGAGAGGATCGTGTGCCAGATGCCCGGCCCGTTCCCCCCGCCGTCCGTGATGCACGAGAACCGCCCGTAGGGCATGAGCTCCCACGTGGTCACGTCGACCTCGGAGGCGATGTAGTGGTCGGGCGGGATGTCTCGAGTGAAGAGCCGGTAGATCAGCGCTTCGTCATCGATCAGCGGGTCGTCGTCGATCAAGTCCACTCCCCCTTCATCGACTGGAATGCGGCGGTGAACGGGTACTTGCCGGGCACGAACGCGCCCGTGCTGCGGACGCGGCGCGCGCCCTTCACCCGTGTGATGACGAGGTGGCCGTACTCGATCGCGAGCGCGGCCGGATCGTCGGAGTAGATGACCCGGTCGCGCACCCCGTAGGGGCCGACGCGGTTCGCGATCTTGACCGTGGAGTGGAACTCGCCGGTATCGAACGCGCGGGCCATGATCTGCCGACGCACCCGGCCGCGGACATCTCGAGCGAGCGCGGTGAGGTCGGACGTGCCGCCCACAATCCGCGCCGCCTCGATGTGTGCGATGGCGTAGACCTCAGCCAACGTCACCCCGCTTGCGCAGCGTGACGACCCAGTGATCTGTGCGAGGCGAGACGTCGAAGTGCTGCGGCGATCCGACCGTCTCCCACTCGGCCCCGTCGTGGTAGACGAGCGAGCGGACGTCGCCCGGCCATACCTTCGCGAAGATGCGGCAGAGGTCGAGCACCTGCAGGCCGTTGAGCAGGTTCTCCTCGGCAGTCGACCACTCTCGCGCCGACTGCACAGTGCAGGGGACGTCGATGAGACCTCCGTCCGGGACGTCGCGGAACGCGCCCCGCCCGTCCTGTTCGACCCGCATGAGCTGCACCTTCACGACGTGAGCCGGACGGTTCCACACGCTCACGTGGGAGCCCCGGGCCAGCCGTACTGAAACTGCAGGTCGGGTCGGGCTTGGCCGTAGCGCGCGACGGCGTAGCCGTCCATCGCCCCAGCGGCAGAGCCGATCAGCCCCTTCGTGGGGACGCCGAGCACCTGCAGCTCGTCGTCGAGAACCGCGAGGCGACCGCTCGCTACGGCGCGGTCGAGTTGGTACGAGTAATTGCCCTGCTCTTCACGGAACAACCCCTCGGGGTTGCGGAAGACTCGGGCGACCATCTCGCCCTCGACACCCTTCACGAGTACCTCGAAGCCGGGGAACTCGTCGGCCCGAACACGGAGTACAGGGATGCGCACCATGAGGATCGCCTCGGCGCGAGCAAGCAGGCCGGCGGCGTACGGAGCCTCGGCCGACGTGAGGGGGCGCAGGAGCGCCCCCTCGATGTCGGCCGTGCCGGCGAGAGGCGGTGTCAGCTCTTCCGGCATGGCGACCTCCTACTGCTTGCGCGAGCGGGTGCTCGGCTTCTTGTCGGCGGCCTCGACCTCCGGGTCGGAGCTCTCGCTCGCAGCCTCGGCGGCGGCCTTCTCGGCGGCGGCCTTCTCGGCGGCGGCCTCAGCCGCCACACGCTCGGCCTCAGCGGCGGCGGCCTCGGCCGCCACGCGCTCGGCCTCAGCGGCGGCGGCCTCGGCCGCCACGCGCTCGGCCTCAGCGGCGGCGTCGGCCGCGGCACGTTCCGCCTCGGCCTTCGCTTCCGCGGCCTGCGCCGCGCGTTCGCTGTTCTCGGCGTCGACGACCTCGACCGCGGCCCATGCGCCGGACTCGTGGTACGGGTGGTCGTCGGGGACGTTCACGACGGTGCCGGAGTGCCGGCTCTTGAGGCGGCCCATGCTTAGGCCACCGCGTCGTCGTAGGCGACGAAGGAGTCCTTGTCGCTGATGATCCAGCCGAACGTGGCCTCGGCGAGCACCGCGACCATGTTCTGCTGCCAGAGGTGGTACGTGTCCGCACCGTCGACGACGGTCGCCTGGTTCGACAGCGACACCGTGATGTCCTGCGCGAAGCCGTACTTGAGCGCGCCCCAGTCGCCACCGAACGCGCGCACCTTGCTGTCCGCGATCGAGCCGACGCGGCTGCTCACCGCGCGGCCGTACGCGGTCGGCAGGCCGAGCACGTTGTCGAGGCCGGCCTTGAGGTCGACCGTCTGCTGGTAGATCGGGCGGCCCTGCAGGTCGACGGCGCTGAGGAGCTGGCCGCGGAACTGCGGGTCGGCGGCGAAGCCGGTGAACCCGTTGTGCACCTGCGAGCCCTCGACGACGAGGTTGTAGCCGGCGATGAGGTCGCTCGACAGGCCGCCGTTCGCCTTGGTCGCGGTGCCGAGCTCGACGCGCTTGGTCGTCTGGTTGACGTACTCGACGCCCGCGATGGCCGCGCCGGTCTTGGCCGACTTGCCGTAGAGCACCGCGAGGTCGAAGGCTCGGGCGATCGCGCTCGAGACGTCGCCCTGGATGTTGTCCCAGATGCCCGCCGGGTTGGTGCGCACGAGCTCGGTCGAGACGACCGCGATCGCGGCCACCTTGATCGGCTTGATGCTCTTCGTGGCGTAGCTGGTCTTGCCGACCGGCTTCGCCTCGCCCTCGCCGACGACGCCGGCCTGGATGTGGCCGGTCTGCACGGCGATCGCGCTGCCGGTCAGCGGCATCGCGGTCTGGCCCGAGAGCTTCTTGACGACCGACTCCTCCTCAGCGCGCTTGAGGATTTCGGTCGCGATCGGCTTGGGGACGAGGTTGGGCGTCGCGCCGCCCTGCAGCCCGCCGAACGTGGTCAGGTTGTCGTTTGCCATGTGTGGCTATCCGTTTCTCGAGTGGGTTGGTGGTGGTTGGTGGTGGCTAGACGCCGAAGAACGAGCGCGCCCAGGACTCCTTGCCCTCGCCGTCCGGCGTGTGGGAGGTGCCGCTCTGCGCGGGGTCGCCCTGCGTTCGCCACGGGCCGGGCGTCTCGGCGGACTTCTCGCCGCGCCACGCGATGAGCGCAGCGGCCGACGCCTCGAGCTCGGCCTTGGTGCTGCCGACGAGCAGGGCGGCCGGGACGCCGCCGAACCGGGGGTCGGCAGCGACCGCGGCGCGCTCGGCGTCACGGCGAAGCGCGTCGGCCTGCGCGGTGAGCTCGGCGACGCGCTCGTTCGCGAGCTCGAGCTCGGACTTGCCCGCGTCAGCCGCGGCCTTCGCCTGCGCCTTGAGGGCGTCGTAGTCGCTCGGCACCGCGGCAGCGGTCGCAGCGGCGAGCATCGCGTCGAGCTCGGCCTGCGTCGCGGGAGCCTGGAAGCCGGCGTCGGCAGCCGTCACAGCGGGAGCCGCGGCGGGCGGCGCAGCCGGCGGAGCAGGCGGAACAGGCGGAGCGGGCGGCGCTGCGGGAGGGGTCTGTGCGGGAGGTGCGGGGTCGGTCATGCGCTTCCTTTCCGGGCATGAAAAATGCCCCCTCGTCGGAGGGGGCTTGGGTTGGTGGTGGCTACTGTCGGACGCCGTGGCGAGCGATCGCCTTGTTCGTCCAGTGCATGGACTCTTCGAGCGCCGTGAGCGCGAGCGATCGCTCGCGACTGCCCGGCGCGGTGCCGACGATCACCTCGTGGGCGAAGTCCTGGAACTGCTGACGGACTTCGACGATCACGTCTCGGGTTTCGATGTCCGGCATGAGGGTGTCGAACCGGGACAGAATCTCGGCGTCCTCGTCGCGAGCGTTGCGGGTGTGTGCCATTACGCGGCCTTCCTGATGTCGGGGGCGACCTCGCGCCCCGCCTTCTTCATGCGGTACAGCTCGCGGGCGAGCGCGTTGAGCGCATCCATCCCGCTGTAACCCTTGGTCGCCGGAAGCCAGAGCTTCCGGTAGAGGTCGTCGGCGAGACGACCGGCGTCGCTCGCGGCCCAGCGCGCTGCGGAGTAGACCGGCATCGCGATGCAGTCGCAGCGGTCGTGATACTTGGACTGGCCGCCGCCGTAGAGCGCCGTCGACCGCGCCTTGTAGACCGCGCCGCGGCTCGCGAGCATCACACAGAAGGCGCAGTTGTCTGCCCCGGTGAGCACGCGCGCCCACGCGACCGGGCGTAGTTGAGTGACGCGCCCGCCGGGGTCGACGTCGTCGACAGTGGGCACCTCGCGGTCTGCTTCGTGGACGTCGTCGGCGTCGTCGAGCCCGTAGTCGTCCTCGTCGTCTTCGTCGTCGAGCTCGGCGTCCAGATCGATGTTGAGGTCGGCCGCGGCGTCGTCGTCGTAGAGCTCGGCTGCGTCGAAGATCATGTCCCGGCCCGCTTGCTCGGCGTGCCGCACGGCGGCGAACGCTGCCTCCTCGAGCGCCCTGTGCCACGCCCGCCCGACACCTCGCTCGAGCGCGTCATCGATCACCGCCCGCGCCGCCTCGACCGGGTATCCGCGCGGCGCGGGGATGCGCGGATCACGCCCGCCCTGCACCCGCGCCTGCCCGCGCATGAACTCGACCGTGACCCGCGCAACGTCGGCGCGCGACCGTCGTATCTCGAACGTCAGCTCGGCCGCCGCAGCCCGCTTCGCACCCTCCCCCGCCCCGGGCCGGAACGCGGGACGGAGGATGGCGAGCGCAGCTCGCATGAGCGCTTGGGCGATCGGGTCGAGCGCGAGCCGGTACTGCCCGGGGGTCACTCGGACAGCCCGCCGATCGTCGCGAACCGGGCCGCGGCGTTCTTCTGCTCATGCTCGTTGGCGATGCGCTTCTGCTCGGGCGTGAGGCCGATGAGGTCGCGAGCGACGACGGGCGGGATGACCGGCTCGCCACCCGTGAGCGCGATCGCGCCCTGCGCGACTTCGTCCAGGGTGATGGTGGCGGCGTTGCGCCACTGCATCTCGAGGCGGATGAGTGATCGCGGCGGGGTTCCGTGCACGAGCTCGTGTCCGATCGCCGCGACTTCGGCGTGCTTCCTGCCGAACACCATCTGCTTCTGCTCGGCCTTCTTGATGTGCCGGTTCGCTGCCGCGTTGATCGCCTGCCCGGATGCAGGGTTGTCGGTGTTGATCCCGAGGTAGCTATTCGGGAGCCCGGTAACGGATGCGACCTTCTGCGCGTAGAGCTTGATCGTGTTGATGATCTGGTCGAGCTGCGCGCCGGGGAGCTGCCCGACCTCCGCCCCGGCCGGCCCCATGAGCATGCGGCCGATGTAGACCTCGAACGCCGTCTTGGGGACGCCATTCTGGTCGACGAGCTCATCTGGGTTCGCCCCGATCATGTAGCGCTGCGGCATCGAGACGAGTTCCTGCGCGACCTGCAGGTTGGTGAGCGATCGCGAGCAGGCGTCCGAGAGCCCCATGACGTCTCGCATCTCGGACTCGCCGGAACGGCCGCCGATGCGAGCTCGGTTCGCGAAGGCGACGACCGGGACGCGAGACAGGCCGGTGTCCTCGGTGTGCGCGAGACGCATGAACCCGTTGACGCGCCCGTAGTAGGACACCTTGCCGGGCTCGTAGTGCGCCTCCCAGTAGGTTCCGTCCTCGGCATCGAACGGGCGCAGCGCCTCCTTCACACGGCCGAAGCTGTCGAGCTCGACTCGCAGCTCGCGGCGGGTGTGCACGGTGTACCGCGGCATGTTGTCCTCACCGGGGCCGATGAGGGTGTACGCCGTCTTCTGGGCGAGCGATTCGGTGTGGAGAAGGATCGACTCGATGTCGAACTCGTTGGCGTGCCACCACGTCTCGGCTTCGTCGGCGATGCTCTGATCGCTCGCGAGGTAGAACCCCTCCGGCGTGAGACGTTCGACGAGCGCTTCGACGACGAGACGAGGCCACGCCGCGACCATCTCAAGCGCCCGCATCTCAGGTGGGATTGAGACGCCGATGGCGGCGAGACGCTTCGTCCCGTTGAAGTACGCCTCGAGTTCGTAGTAGTCCCACGGCGCTGACTTCTGTCTCAGGGATTCGAGGCTCACGAGAGAACCACCCACTTTCCACGTGTCTTGCGGCGCTCCCACTCGGGGGATGCCAGAACGAGACGGCGCACCATGCGCGCGCCGATGACGCACACAGCGGCGTCGATCTTCTTGGGCGACTTCGGCGACTCCTTGCGGATCGTCAGTCGGCCCTTGTACTCGGTGCGGCGCGCATGGCCGATGTGCTTCGACGTCTCCCAGTTCCCGTCGTGGGTGAACTCGCGCCGCTCAATCTCTGTGAGGCACATCTCGGCCGCCGCGGCGAACTCGTAGCTGTGGGAGCGCATGTCCCATGCGACGGGCTGGGGCTCCTTGCCGTGCTTGACGGCCCAGATCACGACGTCGTTCTCCTTCGCGAGGTCGGCCCAGGCGACCTTGACGAACGACTCCCACTCGCGGACGTCACCGAAGAAGGCGACGACCTTGTACTGCTTGAACGCACGGATGACCGCACTGTCGACGGCCCCGGTATCGACGACCTCGCCCGGCTTGGGCTGCCAGACGCCGAGAGTGAAGACGTGCCCATCCTCGATTCGGCAGCCGACGAGCGCCGTGGCGTCGTTCGACTTCGAGCCGTCGAAGAACAGAGCGACCTCGTCGCCATCTGCGACCTGCGGGAACGGCTCGTCACCGTGCCAGCCGGCGGGGCCGAGCGCTCCCCACTCGTCGACCGTGACCCACGCGTCCTCGGCTGCGTTCGGCTGGTTCAGGTAGAACCGGCGCGCACGCGACTCGGGGTAGGCGAGCGACATGATCGTGGAGAGGATCGCGACCTTGTTGACCCAGAAGCAGTCGTCATAGACGAAGTCGAGCGCTGCACTGATGCCGACGTGGCCGGCCTCCTCGAGCGTGGTGAAGCCTTCGGCTTCCTCCTCCTCGGTGAGGTAGTCGCGCATGACCGTGTTCGGCGGCGCGATCCGCGCGTCGTAGAGAATCGTCTGCTTGCCAGCGAGACGCACGGTTGAGCCCGGCATCTGCGCTTCCTGCTCGGCGCACCATGCGTCGAACACCGTCTCGGCGACCGACCCGATACCGGGAATCCACGCGTTACACGTCTCCATGAGACGCGCGCCTGTCTTGGCCGCATTCTGCACCAGCGTCTCAGCGAGGTCGGGGCCGCCGTTCGATGGCGTCCAGTGCTCCGTCTCGTCGGCGATCGTGAAGCTCGTCTCAGCACCCTCGGCCGCGGTCGCGCTCGAGGTGATCTGCTCGAGCCGGCCGCCCTCAGGGGTCTCGATGTACGTCTTGCCGACGTCGAGTCCGTACTTCCGGGCGAGCGCCGTGCGCTTGTTGGACATCGCGCGCACCATGCGCATCGTGTTCATCGTCTGCTTCTCGGAGGTCGCAGCGATCTGCACGAGCGGCAGGTCGACAGGCTTACCGACGACGCCGCCCGGCACGAGCGGGTCGAAGTAGTCGACACGCACCGGCCCGAGCAGCTCGAGCAGCGCGAGCACCGCCGCGAACGGCGACTTGCCCGAGCCCTTCGCGAGCCGGCGCACCGCGCGGTTGTGGAGCCAGTACCCGTCTTCGTCGACGGCGTAGAACCACAGCAGGAACAACGTCTGCGCCCAGGTCAGCAGGAACGGCATGCCCTTCCGCGGCCCGTTCGGGTGCTTGAGGTTGTCAGCGATCCACTCGATGGCCGCCCACCCGAGCGTGTACTTCGGGAGCCACTGCGGCACCGTGACGATGCGCTCACGAGGTGGGAGCTCCGACTGGTCAGGAAGCTGCATGGCACCCCCCTACACGTCGACGATGCTGACCCCCTGCCCTGCGCACTCCTCGACGAGAGACGCGAACACCAGCAGCCACTTCTCGAGCTCTACCATCGGCTGGTCCGAGCCGGGCATCGCGATCGCACGACGGTGCAAGTCCTCGCGAACGTCGCTCAGAACGGACGTGTCGACCATCTCGACGACGGGATGCCGGCGGCGCACTAATTCACCGCCGACAGTGAGGCGCGCACACCGTACGCGCCACGCGCCGGCCGCGACTGCGGAACCTTCCCCGTCTCGTCCGGGATGCGGAGCGCGGCGATCAGCCGCGCGTACACGATGCCCTGCTGCCGCGCCTCGACCAGGAGAGGGTTCGCGGTCAGGTCGCCCTTCGAGTTCTTCACCGTCAAGTCCGCGCCTTCGAGCTCGTTTGACAGCAGTTCGAGGCGATCAGCGACGCGGCACGCCTCCAAAAGCGTCACTTTCTCCCACTCTTCGAGGTCGTTCGCGTCGGTCAGCGCCTTCCACACTTTCCGACCCGCTTCCTTGAGTTCCTTGGGCGCGCGGGGGGAAGCCATCGTGCAGCACCTCCTCTCGAAAGGGGGTTCCTCTGGGACGTTTTCAGGTCAC
Organism: Agromyces sp. NPDC127015; assembly: GCF_042725165.1. Lineage (NCBI taxonomy): Bacteria > Bacillati > Actinomycetota > Actinomycetes > Micrococcales > Microbacteriaceae > Agromyces > Agromyces sp. NPDC127015. The sequence continues at coordinate 1,156,519 of NZ_JBHXDI010000001.1, forward strand.
AGCGAATGTCAGCGCCTATACGCGAAGCGGGGCCGGAATGGGGCGGGGAGGGGTCTCGGGCCTCCCCGGTCGGGCCGGATGTCCGGGCGCGAGACTCGGGCGCGGTGTCCGGGCGCGAGACGTCGGCGCGGCGTCGGCGGCGCGGCCAGCGACGGCGGGCGCGCGGCGGCGTCGGGCGGCGGCGGCGAGACACGGGCGCGACGTCCGGGCGCGAGACATCGGCGTCACGTCCGGCGGCGAGCGACGACGGCCGGGCCGTGAGCGGGCGCGAGGCGGGCGCGATCGTCGGCGGCGAGCATCCGACCGGACGGCGCACAGGCGAGCGTCACAGCTACCGCGCATGCCAGCACAAGCGCTGTCGCCCTCCCCCGTTGTGTGTCTCTCTCCCCCCGTGTGTGAGCACTACCCGGCAGCGGGAGGAGACGAGACGGGCGACGACGGGCGCGAGAGCGAGAGCGGCGAGACACGGGCGAACCTCCGAGGCGTGAGAGCGGGCGACGAACTGGGCGAGGTGTTGGATTCTCGGGCCGCGTGCGCTTGCGCGCGAGACACGCGCCTACGCGCGCGAGGCCCGGCATTCAGCGCGACACGCCCGGGATTCACGATGGGTTGCGGTGTTTCGTTTCTGGGCCGTAGTGTGTCGTTATCGCCACACGGCGGGCCGACACCGGGACACCGGGCCGGGCCTCCGGGTGAAGCGACAGGCACTTGAGAACTCCACAGAGGAACCCCGCTCGCACGTCCGAACGACGTAGCAGCCCATCGGGACGGAATGCGCATTCGCGCCGCTTGCGTCCCCTCCGGTCACGCACAGACATGACGACAGCGAGCCACGGTCACCCGGTCGAGTGAGAGACGCCCGGGTCACCTAGCGGGGATACGGGCAAGCCACTCCCTGAGTGTGAGCCGCTACCGGTAGGCCAGTGCGACAGTGTCGCCCGCCGAGGTAGCTCGACCGACCGGCAGAGAACTCGCCCGTATCCCCACTAGGTGCCACACCGGCACCGGTTCGAGAAGGGAACCGATAGTGAAGAAGTTCGAGAAGGTCGCCGAGCGCATCGGCGAACTGACCGCGTATGCACTCGCGAACACGGTCGAGTCCGCCTGTGAGGGCGGCGAAGCGCGGGCATTCTTCGAGGGCATCGGCGACAGCTACGCCGAGGCGATCATCTACGCCGAGGGCAAGCCCGACGACGACGCCGAGCACGAGATCGCCGATGGCGCGCCCGACATCTACAACCACACCCGCATGATGCAGCTCGTCGAGACACGGGCCTACCTCGACACGTCCGACCTTGCAACGGGCAATGAGGACATCGTCACCCTCGCGGGGTACGTGCTCTACGACCTCGCACGGGAGGTCGTTGCACACCTCGCGGAACTCTTCGACGAGTACGCCGACGAGATTGACGACGACGAATGAGCGAGCGTCGGAACCGATCGCGCGAGGCTTGCGACCTCGCGGAAGTGCTCGACGGGCGTTACACCCCTTGGTGGCGAGAGGTGGAAGTGCTCGAGACCCCGCGACGCATCCGCATCGTTGCGGATGATCCGAGCGGCCCGGATGACGACACGACGAGCGAGCGCGAGGTCAAGCCGCGCGAGGTCGTCGAGACGTTCGACCGGATCGCGAAGACGCGCCCGTCTCTCCTGTGCTGTCTCGCCGACATGACGGAGGAGCACCTAGGGATGGGTTGCGCGGAAGACGCCGACGTCATCTTTCAAACCCTGATCTACGGCCGAATCGTCTTCGGCTAGCCCCGCATGGTTGCGCGGTCGGGTTCGATTCCCGGCCGGGGCACGAGCGCGCAAGGGTTGCGCGCCCCGGGGGCATTGCGGCCCGGGTGACCGTCGAGAAGGGACGGGAATCATGCAACAAACCAAGGGAGCGCGCCGAGCAGCGCGCGCCGATCATCCGGCACGCCGCCGGGTGTTCATCGTCGGCATTGCCGGAGAGCACGAGCAGCACGACACCCGGGCGGCAGCGCTCGCGGTCGTCGAGTTCGCGCACAGCATCGGGCAGCGCGTCACGATGACGAGCCGTCTCGCATGACGCGCCAAGAGCAGCGCGACCGGGACGAGTACGCGGGATACGTTGCCCGCCGACTCGCCGACTACCGCGAACATGCGGGATGGTCGGCGGGCGTGTGGCAACCGACGTACACGATTGCGCAGGGGCAGATGGTTGCCGCCCCGCCGCGCGACGAGTCAGACGCATTCGTCGGGCCGTGGCACACGGTTCGCCCGTACGTCACAGAAGAGTTCCGAGTGTGGGTCGACGAGTACTTCGCCGAACGCCTCACGTTCACCGAATGGCAGGCGACCCGCCGCCACGATCGCGAGCGCGAGCGGATTGCACGCGAAGAGTTCGAGGAGACCGGCGACGCCGCTCTCGACTCGCTCACGTTCTGGCGCGAGCTCGACGAGCAGCGCGACCGTCTGATCGTCCAGGCACGCACCGCGGGCAAGTCGTTCGCGCAGCTCCGAGTGGCAACCGGGATGAGCCGGGCAGCGCTCGCGGCCGTAGTTGCGAAGCACACCCGCGCCGACATCCCCGATGTCGTGCCCGCCGAATGGGTTGCAGTCGTGAGCCCGGAGGGAGTCACCGAATACGCGTTCTGAGAGCGCAGCCCCGCCGAGAGGATCGCGCCGGTTCGTTACCGGGGCGGGGCACGACGGCCGCAGATTGCGGCCGGGTTCGAGAAGGGAACCAACCATGAGCACGAGCACGAGCACGCCGCTCCCCGTGACGGAGGTCACCGAAGACGAGTTCGACGCCATCCGCGAGGCGGGCGAGTTGCAGCCCGAGACGGCGTATCTCGTCGTCAGCCCGACCGGCCGCGAGTCCTACGCGTGGGCACCCGACAGCGCCGGTTGCTACTGGTACGACACGGCCGACGAACTCAACGAGAACCACGGCTGAGAAGGGAACGCAGACCATGAACAAGCGCACCATTGCGCTCGCGACGGCCGCCGCGGTCGCCGCCGGATTGCTCGGCTACGGGCTCGCCGCATTGCGGCCGACGACGGCGGATGCCGCGCCCGCCGAGCCGGCCCCGTACGGGATCGTCCGAGAGGTGCCCGTGCACGTCGTGCACACGGTCGAGGTGCCCGTCGAGCGGGTCGTCGAGAAGGTCGTCGAGGTGCCGGTCGAGGTGCCCGTCGAGGTCGAGCGGGTCGTCGAGATTGCAGACCCGGCCGCCGAGCAGACCGCGTACGTGAGCGGCTACGAAGACGGGCGGATCGAGGGCGACGACTGGGCCGTCTCGACGTTTGCAAGAGCGCTCGCGACCGCGTGTGAGTCGGAGGACTCGACGGATTGCTACTGGGATGCCGCCCGGATGGGCAACGGCATCGGCCAGAGCTTCGTGAACTTCAACGGGACGGACTACTACGCGGCCGAATGAGCCGCAGCCCTGCCGAGAGGATCGCGCCGGTTCATTGCCGGGGCAGGGCACGACGGCCGCAGATTGCGCGCCGCGATCGAGAAGGGATCGAACCGATGGGTGCAGTCAAGGAGGCCGCCGCGTCATTCGCGGACATGGTCAACGCGTGGGCGAACGACGAGGAGATGCCGGGCAAGTTCACCGTGCACGAGGGCCGCGTATTGCGCGACATGATGCACGCGCTCGGCTACCCGGGCGACGGGGACGACCTGCTTTACAACGTGTGGTCGGACGAGGCCGAGAGCGACCGCGACCCGTACCCGTGGGCGAACGCGCACGGGTCGCGAGTCAGCGACGAAGACTTCCAGGCGAACGTGAGCGACTACCTCGCGAATTGCGGCGACGAACGTTTCTACTTCGAGCCCCGCCCGAACGCCGACGAGTGGGTGGAGGGCTGACCGATGGCGCACCGCTTCACGTTCACGGTCACTGTCGAGGTCGAGCGCACGACAGGCAAGTTTGCAGCGCGCGACGAGATGGCCGACGCCATCCGCGAAGAGCTCGAGGGCTCCGACCCCGGCGGGCTCTACGGGCTCGGCGCTGACGGCGAGTCCGAATACGACGTCACGAGCTGGGAGGTCGACGAGGCCGAGTAGATACACAGCCCCGAATGGTTGCAGCGCGGTTCGATTCCACGCCGGGGCACGACGCGCGAATTGCGCGCCACGTTCGAGAAGGGAACACACCATGTCCGAGCAGATCATCACGACCGACGAGTACCGAGCGACGATGCGCGCGTACTGGGACGCACAAGACCGACACCGCGAGACGAGCATCCGCGAGCTTGCGCGACTCATCCCCGAGGGATGTGTCGCCGCGATTCTCGAACTGAACGAGACGCCCCGCATGGCCGTGCATGCGTTCCGCGATGCGGACAGCAACGACCTCGACCCGACCGAGTTCGAGGGCTTCGACCAGATCGACGATGTTGCGATGCAACTGGACTTCGCCGACTGGGAGGGAGCCGACTCGTGGCTCATGCGCGACACGGTGCTCGGCGACGAGTACTTCATCATCACCCGCGACGTACTGAACACGCCGGCAGCCGATGAGATTGCGCCCGAGGAGGGTAGCACCGAGGACAACTCACGCGAATGCCGCGAGTGCGGCGAGCACGTTGGGACGCTCAGTACTCGCGAGTGGTGCGACGGCTGCGAGGAGTACGACGCCACGCACCCGGCCTGCCCGAATTGCGGCGAGCATGTCGAGGCCAGTGAGCTCGACGTCCCCGAGGGCGATTGGATCGCGTGCGATTCCTGCTACCACAACGCCCGCCGCTCCGGCTGGAACGGCTGAGCATGGCCGCGAAGGTCGAGCACTGGCTCATCGGCCCGCTCAACGCGGTTGCCGTGAGCGGCGACGCGCCCCACAGAGGGAAGGGGAAAGGCGAACTCTGGGAGCGAGTTGCCGAGGGGCGGACGCACGAGCGATCGACCCGGCAAAGCGCGCTGAGCCTCCGCGTAGGAATCAGCGTCGCCCGCGCAGTTGCAGAAGAGCGCGGGGTGAAGGATCACCCCGTCGCCACCCCTGCCCTGCACTACGCATTCTGGGCGTCCGGCGTCATCCGCGCGGGCGTCCTCGTCAAGTAGCCCCGCACGGTTGCGCGGCCGGGTTCGACTCCCGGCCGGGGCACGACGCGCGAATTGCGCGCCACGTTCGAGAAGGGAACGACAGATGACCTACACCTACCGGGTGCGCCTCGAGTTCGATGTCGAGGTCGACAACCCCTCACACATCGACGCCGCGTTTGCAGCCGCCGACTGGTTGCAGGATCGCGCACGAGAGTCGCGTCTCAGCTATCTCGTCTACGAGACGCAGCAGCACGGCGACGAGTCCGGCCAGTGGTACGAGACCGACCTCGAAGACATCGAGCCCCACGACGAGCGCGACGACGGCGACGACGTCATGCCCGACCTGAGTTGCGCCGAGTGCGGCAACGGCGAGGCCGAGACGTACGTCGTCACGTACCTCGACGGCGACCAGCACAACCGCTACACGCGCACCGAGATTTGCATCGACTGCCATCGCGATCTTGCACTCATGGAGGCGAGCGACCGATGACGATCTACAGCAGCGGCAAGCACGCAAAGCTCACCGCCGACGAGTACCCGTGGGCGCGCGAAGACATCTACGGGAACGTCATGGCGGACCGCTCCAGCAAGCAGCGCGCACCCCTGTATGGCGCACTCGACTGCTGGCACCCGCGCCCCGAGTCCGACCGCCCGCTTACGAACCCGGCGAACCCGGTGCTCACTGCATTCCGCGAGGCAGTTGCAGATGGCGACCTGTACGCCGACCCGTCGTCGTGGCTCGTAAACCTCGACAGCATGGACGCCGACGCCGAGCTGTGGCAGCACCCGCGCGACGCGGTCTTGCACGCCGAGAAGGTTCTCGAACGACTCGCATGGATGGAGGCGTACGCGTGAGCACGATTGCACTCGCACCGACCCCGACGACGCGCGCACCTCGCACCCGCTACCGGGTGACCGGCCGCGACGGCAGCACCATTGCGCCTCGCGCCACGATCACCGACCACTGGGGCGAACCCGCCGAGTTCGTGCGCGTCGTCCGCGCCGAGACCTGCGGGCTCGCGCCGCGCATCATCGTCCGACACCCGGACACCGGCACCACGAACAACGTCTACGCGAGCCTCTACGGGCTCACCGTGCAGAAGGAGGAACCGTGAACACAGAAGTTGCGGGGCTCGACGAAGGGCAGCGCGCCGAGTTGCGCGAGCTCGTCGCCCGCGCGGTGCGCGCCCGCGCCGCTCACATCGTTGCGACGTCCGAGTTCGGCGACCTCGCGGCGCGCACGATCGAGGCCGACCTCGCGGCGTTCGACGCCGAGACGCGGCTCGTGCACTACATCGAAGGGCTGGTCGCGAAGTGAACGCGACGCCGAAGCTCTACGACTTCGAGGTCACCGACCTCAACACGGGCGAGGACTTCCTCGTCCACCAACCCGAATTGCAGATCGAAGGAGACACCGATGAAGACGACCCCCCGACACCTCGCGAAGCGCCGCACGCTCGCGACGATCACCGCCGAGTGGGCCGCATCCCGCGGCAGGCTCGACCCGGAGTCGCGCCGGAGCGGTCGGCACGCCGTCGATCGCGTGCCCGAGCCGACGAACCGGAGCCTGCGGGCGACCGGGGCGAGCGTCAGCCCGTGATCCTGCGGCGGGTGCTCGGGTGGGCGCTCGCCGCCCTCGCCCTGGCAGCGGTCTACATGTCGTGGGGCGCGCTCTACGACAGCGCGATCTTGCTCGGCGGCATGGAGCCCGACCGAGCGATCGTGTTCCCCGCGATCGTCGACCTCGTCACGATCGTCGCGATGCTCATCGCGTTGCTCGTGCCCGGGGCGCACCGCCTCGCGTGGGTGACGCTCGGCGTGTTCGGCGCGGTCACGATTGCGGGCAACGCTGCCCACGTCGTGGCCGTCGACTCGGCCGAGCTGCGGATGGGTGAGGTCGTCGCGATCTTGGTGAACGCGGTGCCCGCCGTGGCATTGCTGATGGTCACGCACCTCGCGGCCGTCACGGTCTACGGGGCGCGGCGCGAGCCCGCCGAGGCATCCGTGCCCGAACACTCTGTGCCGGATGCCGAGCTCGAGCTCGAGCCGCGCCCGCCTCAGCAGCGCCGCCCCCGCGCCGAGTCCGCCGAGAGGCAGGCCGCGCGCCGACGCGCCGAGGAGTTGCGCAGCGGTGACCCGAAGCTGTCGATCGCCGCGATTGCAGCCGAGGTCGACGTGCCGAAGGCGACCGTGGGGAGGTGGCTCGCGCCTACCGCCGGATGAGCCCGGGGTGCTGCGCCGCCGGCCGCTTCACGTTGTAGCGTGACGGCCGGCGGTACGCCGACCCGCCCTCGCTCGACGACTTGCGTCGGTGGTGCGGGCCGCACAGCGACCGGAGGTTGCTGTCGTCGTGGTTGTCGCCTCTCTCGATGTGGTCGACGTCGCTCGCCTTCTCCGAGCAGCGCACCCCATCGGCGCGCCACGTGCAGCGGTAGCCGTCACGAGCGAGGATGCGCTTGCGCGTCTGCGGCCAGTCCTTCGGGAGCCGCGACTTGCGGTTCGACCCCTGCCATCCCGGCATTGCTACCCCCTCCCCGGAAATGCGAAAAGCCCCCGGCCGAAAGGCACGGGGGCTTTTTGCGTTGCGCTGCGGGCCGTGGATTCGAACCACGACTACCCGATCCAGAATCGGGCGTGCTGCCTGTTACACCAGCTCGCATTGTTGCGCGCCGGGGCTCCGCGGCCGACCGCGATTGCGACCGGCCGGGCCACCCCGGCGCGACTCCCCCGATGGTGCGGCCCACGAGGTAAGGGCACTGTGTTTTGCCGCGTGCAGACGGCGGGACGCTGCCGGATCACAGCAGAGGGAGAGATCAGAGCTCCGCTCCCCAGGCATCCGTGGCGGAATGGCAACGCTCTGCGGTTGACGCCCCGGCGCACGCGTATGTGAACCCCGACGTCGCGCCTCGCCGACCTGATTGCAGGCGGTGAGCATTGCGCTCTGCTCGCGTCGCTTTCCACGAGAGTTCTCGCGACGGCAGCAGCGCGGCCCCCGGATCACGGCGTGTGTGTCGGGGGCGCGACGTGGCTTAAAGACGAAAAGCCCCGCCTGAGAAGGAGGCGGGGCTTTTCGAGTTCACAGGCCAGTGGAGACACTTCTCCCGACCTGCCATCAGATTAACACACGGGCCTACGCGCGCGCGTGATCTTCTGCCTGCGGGACTGGGAATGTGCCCAACTGATCGGCGAGCAAGACCAACTCGGAGCGTTCCCAGTGGAACTCGCAGCGGTGGCACTCCGCGCCGAGCACGGCACCCGTGTCGCGGTTCTTCGTGATGTGCAGGGCGTCCTTGCGGATCACCTGCCCGTCGACGATCTGATGCACGTACCGCTCCCCGCACTGCGGGCACGGGAGTTGCACCGGCTGCGTCTTCGGCGGGTCGAAGAACCGCTCGATGCGGTCGTGCCACGCACGCACGAGCTCGAGCGCGGTCGTCTCGCGCAGCTCCATGAACACGGTGCCCGTCCAGCTCGTCTGCGGCTGGCCGACGACGTACTCGGTCGTCTCGTTCGTGAGCTTCGCCCACTCCTGCAGCATGTGCTCGGCGTTCGTGAACACGGTGAGCCCGACGACGGATGCCACGTGCTCGATCTGCGCCGAGATGAGGTTCATGAGGTCGAGCGCCGCCTCGTTGATCGGCATGCTCGACTTCGCTCCGAACCCTCCGCCGCCGCCATCCTGGCCGGTGCCGAAGTCGTCTCGGATTGCACCTCGGAGACGGTCGATCATCGACCCCTCCCACGTGACCTCGTGGCCGGCCGCCGTCTCGATCATCGTCGGCCACATCTCAGTGAGGCGGGTGACGTACTCGCTGAACGTGAGCTCAGCCACGCGCCCTCCTTCGCGGCTCCTCGCCGACGACGATTCTGCCCGGGTAATGCGGTCGCGCCGACTCGGCGAGTGCGGCGAGCACTTCGATCGCCGCAGCGGTCGCACTGGCCTGCTCGGCGAGCGCCGCGATCGCGTCGGCGAGCGCCGCGACGACTTCGCGGGTTACCCCGGGGTCGAAGCTGACCTCCATCGGGCCGATGGGTTGCAGTTTCTCAGCCATGCCAGACGTTCTCCTCTCCCGGCACCGCGACCTTCGCGGGTGCCGCTCTCTGCGGGCGCGGGTTCTTGTGCCCGCTGCACCGGCACTTGCCGAGGGTGAGGCGGTGGCAGTCGTAGCTACCGCACCCACCCTCGGCCTTGTTGCACTCGAGCGTGCGATCGGACAGGCGGACGAACTCGACCTCGCGGCCGTCGCGCGTGAGCGTGAACGACTCGGGCGGTTCGTAGCCGGGCTCGGCGTAGAGCTCGACGCCGTCGATCATCGACGCGGCGGTGCCGGCCGCGCCGTAGTGGTAGCCGATCCTCATGCGGCGATCGCGAAGTCGACGAACTTGAACCCTTGGTGGGTCATGGCTTCGCGTAGGGCTCGCAGATTGGCAGCCCTGATTTCGCCCGCGCGGATCGCGTGCCGGTCGGGGCCGCCCGCTTCGTCGAGCCGGCGCTGCGCTTCACGGATTCGCACGCCTGCGCGGATACCCGCCATCTCGACGATCCCTTCGAGGCGTTCGTCGGCGTTGCGGATGATCGCGTCGACCCTCGCTTCGAACGTGTCAGGCATGGGCGACCGCTCACCCGTCTCCTCGTCCTCGATCGTGTGCTCGACGCAGAAGTGGTCGAGGAGCGTGGTGATGACCCACTCGTTCTCCCGCGCGTCCCGCTTGGCGAAGTCGATGGAGTCGAACGCTGCGTAGTCGCCGTCCTCTGTCGAGCTCCGGTTGCATCCTGGGTAGTCGCAGACGAGCCAGTAGAACGGTGCGCTTCTCACGCTCACAGCGCCTCCACGAATTCTTCGACGGCGGCCCAGTTGTCGGCGGTCTTACCGAGCTGGTCTTGACCCAATCGCTCGACCTCGGCTCGAGCTTCGAACTCGGCGAGGTCGACGCGCTCGGCGATCGCGGTGTCGATGATCGCGTCGATGGTGGCCGGGCTCAGCGCGTCGAGCTCCCACGACTGGCGGCCGTACTCGCGGATGTACCCACCGGCCCGGGAGTCGGTGGTCTTCGCGGGGTTCGGCGGCGGGTTGTACTGCTCGACCTGATCCATGTTCAGGGCGAGCCGCTTGACCGTCGTGCTCGCGCCGAACAGCTCGAGGCGTTCCTCGATGTCGCGGGTCATGTCGATGCCGGACGGGTCGTGGTCGCCGAGGTGCAGCACGACGACGTCCTGCCCGCCGTTCTCATGGCGGATGTGGCGCTGCGCTGCCGAGTGAAGCTCGGACTGCGAGACGTACCCGCGGCATGCGAAGTACGGCACCCGCCACCGGCCGGCCGTGCGGCCGACGACGCCGACGAGCGCTTCCTTCTCGACCCACACCTCGATGCGGACGTCCTGGTCGATCCAGTGGTCGACGCCGTACTGGTACTGGTTGCGGCGGATGAGGTCGCCGGGCGAGTTGTACGCCGCCCAGCTCGCGAGGTTGCGGGTGCGATCCTCGATGAACGCCCAGTCGATGCGGCCCGAGAGTCGGCCTCGGTTCACGATATCGCCGAGCCGCTTGTACTCGCGCTGCTTGTTCGGCAGGTAGCCGCGCGCGACGAACTGGTAGTAGAGCTGCCGCAGCGTGAGGTCGTACCCCTGCGCCTTCATCTCGGCGCAGATTTCGTTGGTGATCCGGACGACCGAGAGAGCGAACTCCCCCGGGTTCCACTCCTGGTAGAACCGCCTCATGTCTCTCCTTCGTGCTCGTAGTCGTACGCGGCCCAGTCATCCCGGGCCGACTCGTACGCGTAGTCGGGGTCGGGTTCGGGAGCCTCCCGGGGCGGATACACCCCGGGAGGCTCGGGCGGCCAGCTCAACCGATGCCGAGCGCAGCGCGGATCGCGTCGACCTTCGCGTGCTCCTTGCGGGCCTGCTTGATGACGGACTCGCTCTTCCGCCGCTCACGCGCGAGGCCGGCCTTGAGCTCCCTGACCTCAGCGCGCAGCCCGGCGACGTACTCGCGCAGCGGCCCCTTGGGGATGGAGCCGTACAGAAGCTCCTCGTCGAGCCGCTTCCCGAGTGCGGCGATGATGTCCGCGAACGGGTTGTCGTTCGCCTGCTCGGCGGTCATCCTGACCACGTACGCGGTCTTCTTGGGGACGGCCGGGAGCCCGATGAACGGCTGGTCAGTGATCGGTCGAAACGCGATCGGCGGGACAGGCGGGCAGAACCGGCACATCAGCGACCGCCCTTCTTGACGCCGAGCGCGTCTCGGATCGTGTCGACCCTCGCGTGCTCACGCTGCGCCTGCCGGATGATCGACGCGGCGCGCGCGTCGGCGAGAGCGGCCCGCTCGGCGGATGCCTCGCGCTCGTTCTCGAGCTGCCGTTCCAGCGCCTTGCGAGCGCCCGTCTCCTTCGTGAGCTGATGCTCGAGCTCGACGACACGTCGGGCCGCGAAGCTGTCGATGCCGAAGTCGTCGATGAGCTTGCGCTGGAACTCCGCGGTCGCCTGCTCGACGGCGAACTGCGCGCCGCCGTGGTGCAGCAGGCGCGCGTCCATCTCGATCATCGAGTAGAGCCGTGCGTCGACACGGAGTCGGTAGCCGTCAGTGCGGTTGTTGAGCTCGACATCGGCGCGCGCGCCCGGCATCACGCTCTTCACGGCCTGCTTGATCGCGTCCGGCGACGGCGGCCTCGCGGCCCGGAAGTAGGCGGCGGTCGGCGACTCGTCGCTCCTCAGGGTCGGGTTCACGCCGAGGATGTAGGAAGGGGTCATTCGTCTCTCCAATCCGGCTCGAGCATCTGCCGCTCGAACTCTGCAAAGGTCGGGCGCGGCCTGCGCGCCCAGTGATCGATCAGCTCCTCCGACGCGTACGCCGCGGCGAAGGTCTGGTTGTGGGTGAACAGCGACCACGAGTCGATCCCCGCCCGCAGACCGCGCTCGTTCAGCAGCTCGCCGCGCGTCTCCTTCTCGGCGACGCGGTAGGCGGCCTCGAGCACGTCCTGGTACTGCAGGCGAAGCGCCCGGTGCTGCTCGGCGGCGCGGGCGAAGATCAGACTCACGCGGTCAGAACTGCCGGCCGTGCAAGACGGGGCGACCGGCGTTGTAGCGCAGCTTCTCCTCGATGATCGACGCGAGGTCGATGCCCGCCTCGCCCGCCGCGTCGAACGCACGGATCACGATGTCGGCGAGCTCGGAGGGCACACCCTCCGGCTTGTGCCGCCTGTCGTCGACGAGACTCCCGATCGGGGAACCTCCCGTCATCTGCTCGGGCGGCGTGCCGACCGGCGCGACGTACACCTTTGTCTGCGTCGGGTAGTACGTCTCGTCGACGGCCCGCCCGCTGCGCAGTTCCTCGTGCGCCTCGACGGCCTCGCCGACGATGAGCATGAGTCGGTTCGCCCAGTGATCCTGCAGCGCGCGCTCGGCGAGACGCAACTCTTCGGCCGTCTCGGCGGCGGCGAGAGCGAGACGCAGCCTGTCGCCCGCCTCGTGGAACCCCTTCGCCTCGGAGCCAGCCCAGGCGAGCTGCTGCACGGCGCGGAGCCCGCTGAACGCGGACGAGAGGAGACGGGGGTCGGCCGTCTCGATGGTGGTTGGGGTGGTCATGCTTCTCCTGTTCAGAACGGTGTCTCGTCGTAGCCGCCCGGTGGGGGCGGCGTGGCACCCCACGCGTCATTCGACGCGGGGGCGAAGCGCTGCTCGCCGGGGCCGGCGTTGCGGCGCTGTGCGCGGGTCACGGTCGCGGTGGCGTAGCGGAGCGACGGGCCGACGTCCTCGACGTCGAGCTCGGTCGAGCTCCCCTTCTTGCCCTCGTTGTCCTCCCACTGCCGCTGCCTGAGACGGCCGGTCGCGACAACCCGCATGCCCTTCTGCAGCGAACCGGCGACCTGCTCGGCGAACTCGCGCCAGCACGAGCACCGCATGAAGAGGACGCTGCCGTCCTTCCACTCGTTCGACTGCCTGTCGAACACACGCTCTGTCGACGCGATCGTGAAGTTCACGACCGGCGTCCCGTTCGGCAGGTAGCGCAGCTCGGGGTCAGCGGTGAGGTTCCCGACGACGGTGAGGCTCGTCTCGCCCGCCACTACTGCTCGCCGGCCTCGAGGTCGAACTCGGGCAGGACGTTCTCGGGCTTGATGATGACCTTGCGGTGGTAGAGGCTCACGTCGGCCGTCTCGAGCTGTTCGACGAAGTAGGTCACGTTGTCGCTCAGACCGAGGAAGTCCTTCGTGTACTCGTTCGGCCCCTCCTTGCAGGTGACCTCGAGTTGGTTGCCCTCATCGGTGATCGAGCAGTAGCCCTGCATCTCGAGCATGAATTCGTTCGTGATGCCGTTGTAGAACACGACCCGACGCTCGATGTTGAACTGGTCGGCCTCCTTCGAGAGGTTGTACGACGCGTTCTCGGCGTCGCTGGTGCAGGCGGCCAGGGTCAGCGCCGCGGCGGCGACGAGGGCGGCGGCGGCGATCTTCTTCATGTGTTTCATGGGGCTCCTTGTGGTGTCGGTGAGATGAAGGGGACGAGCGGCTCGCCGAGCGCTACCGGTGATCGGCGCGCGAAAGCAGGAAGGCCGTGACGCCGATGACGATGAGCACGACGACGCCGATCGAGAGCGGAATCCAGAACGGGGCGAGTACCCACAGCCACGACCACGTGATGACGCCGCAGAGCTTGAGCACGATGAATGCGACGCCGAGGATGCCGAGCACGCCGGGGCCGGTGTACCGCACGTCGGCCGCGCCGCGATCTTCGACCCTGAGACGGCCGAACTGTTTGGCGACGCCGCTGATGATGGCGATGAGCGCAGCGATCGCGAGCACGACGACGACGACCGCGACGGCGACGACGATCGCGACTCCGCAGTAGGTGAGGATGTCGATGGGATTCATGGGTGGTTCCTCCTTGAGATGGGTTGAGATGGGATGAGACGAGCCGCTGCGCGGCGGATCAGCCGTGCAGGAAGATGACGAAGAGACATGGGACGGCGACGCAGACGGTGAGCCAGATCGCACCCCGCAAGCGGCGCTTCCTGACGGACGGCTCGGTCACTGCACGAACTCGCACGACGTCCAACGGGTGATCCGCTCACGCGAGATGAACCGCAGCTCGCCCGGCATGGCGACGCCGAGCTCCACCGCGTCTCGTATCCAGCGCTCGCGCGCCGACGCCCTGTAGTCCGCGTCGGCGAGCCCGACGCGATTCGAGAACTCGCGCTCCCACTCGACCTTCCCGTTCGGGTAGAGCACCCCGTACTGGACGACCGTCTCGGGCTCGGGCGGCAGCGGCAGCGGCGGCAGCGGCAGCGGCTTCACGCTCGGCGTGGGGGTATCGGTCATGTTCCGTTCGTCTCCTTCTTTTCGATGGCTCGCATGGCTATCGCGAGTGCTTGCTGTTCGGGTATCGGGGGATGCACTCGTCGCGGCGCGTGCTCATCACGACGGCGATCCCGTTCGGCGTGCTTTCGTTCGAGCGCTGCCTGCACCTGCAGGTCGTTCCACCTCCCGTAGCCCGGGGCGCGGTTCCGGGAGGCCATCTCGGCGAGCCACTTCCGGCGCTCGGCTTCGTGGACAGTGAGCATCGCCCTGTGGTGGGGTGCCGCGAACGACTCGGGCAGCACGGCGTCGATCGCGGGGAACTGTTCGGCGGCGACCTTCGCCGGGTTCACAGTGGCGAGGAAGATCGCGAGCTGGTCGTCGGACTCACTCATCGAGTTCCGCCTGACGTTGTGCTTGCCAGTACTCGAACGCGTTCCGGGCGGTGCCGCAGGGGCGGCAGGGCTTCTCAGTCCCAGCGGGGTGCTTCGAGCAGAACGGTGACGGTGGAGTCAGGTCGCCTTCGAGTGCGGGTCGCGAGGTTCCCCCTCGCTCGCTCTCTCGCTCACCCCAGCTCTCGCTCTCACCCTCCCGCTCTCTCGGCTCTCGCTCCCTCCCTCTCGCACTCTCTCCCCCTCTCCCCTCCCCTACGAGCGGCTCGCGAACGGCTCGCGAGGAGTTGACCTCCTCGCGCACGCCGTCGACCGTGAGCCCCGTGTAGACGTCCTCCGGGTGCCCTGGCAGGCGAGAATCGGTGGGCTTGTCGACTCGCTGCCAGTAGAACCAGTCGGTGATCCACACGTAGGTACGGCGACCGACGTCGTAGATCTTGATGAGGCCGGCGTCGTCGAGCTCGGTGAGGTGCCTCTCGATGACGTCGTTCGAGATGTCGTCGAGCGGGTAGACGGCCGAGCGGATCAGGGCAGGGTTGCCCGACCCGCGACCGTAGTCGTCGACGTACATCCAGAGGCCGATGAGAGTGAAGCGGGCCTCGCGGTCGAGGGACTGGACGTCCTCGTTCTCCCAGAACTCAGGCTTGATCGCACGGATGCGCCTACCCACGTGCCAGAGCTCGCAGCACGAGGTCGGTCGCCTCGGGCACACGGGACATCGGGACGGCGAAGCACTCGGTGAAGCCGGAGCCCTGATCGCCGAGCACGGCGGTCGCGTGCTGCCACGTCGGGAACGCCCGGCGGAACTCCTTCTTGAGCGCGTTGAGCGCGCGCGTCTCGTCGTGCAGGTTCCGGTCCCGTACGAGCACCATCACCCGAGCGCCGCGGCGCGCGTGCTCACGAACTCGGGCCATGCTCGTCGCGGTGCCGACCTTGAACACGCGCGCCGACTGCCAGTAGACCGCGTAGACGAGCGACTTCTGGCGGCGGTTCACAGGTCGACCCCCTCGAACCGCACCGCCTCCGGGCCAAGCGCTCGGAGCACCTGCTCAACGGCAGCATCGGTCCCGTGCATCCCACCGTCTCGGATCGCGCCGGACGGGTCGTACGAGTGCCACGCCCACGGATACTCGGAGAGCGGGGACGGGCTGAGCCGGACGAACACGGTGGAGTCTCGAGCGTCGACGACTACCGCACCGAGCTTCCGCGGCACATCGACCGGCCTCCGGTAGTCCGCGCGGAGCCCGGGGACGAGCCCGTTGAACGCTGCGGCGATGTCGTCGGGTCTCACGGTGACGCTGTTCCCCGCGATCGTCAGCCGCGGGTTGCTGCCGTACAGCGCAATGTCCAGAATCGCGCTCGAGGCAGGCAGCGCGCTCTTGATCTTGGGCATGGTCATCTCTCCTTGGTGTGGGTGCCGTCATCGTTCAGGTAGACGCGGCCGTGGGTGAACGTGTAGATCGGGACGTCGGCCGGAGTCACCCCCTGCGCGACGCGGAACCCCAACTTGGCGGCGATGCCGGGATGGGATTCGATGTAGCCGTGGCAGCCGGTCGTGGCCGACCCGCACACGGTGACGAGGTTCGACGGCGCGTTCGTGTCGGGCCGCCTCGAGCCGCCCATGCCGCGGGCGCGCCGATGCTGCAACGAGTAGTCGTCGTCGCGGATCGGCCGCCCGCAGTCGGGCATCTGGCACGTGTCGCGGTCGCGCTCGCGAACCTCGGCTCGGGTCTTCCTCGAGACGCCGGTCACGCCGCGGCGCGCATGATGCGGTCGCGTTCCTCACGGGTGAGCGGCATGGGTGGAGCGGGCGGGCGCATCCGCTTGATGAGGTCGGGGCGCTCGACGAGGCGAAGCGCTTCGAGCACACCGTCGAAGCTGCGGCCGAGCATGGCCGCTACCTGCCGCGGAGACTCGCCGACACCGAGCAGGTGCTCGACCTCATCGGCGACCTCGAGCCGGGTGAGCGGCTTCGGCCCGCCCTTCGGCTTGGTCACGGCTCGATCCCAGCGGCCGGGCGCAGCTCGGTGAAGCGGCGCGGCTCTGCCTTGATCTGGTCGAGGCCGAGCAGCGTCCAGAACCCCTCGGGCTTGAGGCCGTTGCTGCGCTGCGGGCCGTCGAGCTTGAGGCGACCGGATCGCACCCCCGAGAGGATGAGCTCGCCACGGGTCGGCATCTCGATCACCGAGTCGACGTCGTAGACGAGGTTCTTCTCGGCCTTCACCTTGTCGGCCGAACGCTCGCCGTCGACGCCGTTGAGGGTGATCGTGTCGGTGCGGGCGGTGAGCAGCACGGGGCCGTGGTGCATCCGCAGCACGCGCATGAACTCGCCCCACTGCTTCCGGGTGCGCGTCCAGACGTCGGACGGAATCTCGACGGGCATCCCCTCGGGAATCTCGCCGCCGTGCCGGGCTGCCACGCGGGCGTCGGCGATCGCCTGAGCGCGCTCGACGAGCATCGTCCAGATGAGGCCGGCTGAGTCGACGGCGATGAGGTTCGGCTCACCGTTCGGGCCGGGGTCTTCCATGACGGCTTCGGTGAGCTGGTAGATGATGTCCTCGAGCGTGCCGTCGTGCTCGATGATTTCGAAGTCGGCACCGGGGATGATGCCGTACTCGTCGGGGTCGAGCTCGCCGACCGGGAGCCAGAACGTGCGGTGGATCAGGCGGCACGCGGACGCCTCGGCGATCCAGTGCGATTTCCCGACCTTCTCCTTGCCCGTGAGCAGCGTGATGTGCCACGTCGGCTTGCCGCTCGGGCGGCGAGTCTTAAGCGCCAAGAGCTTCGTATCCCTTCTGGGTTGTGAGGTGCACTCGCACCCCGTCTTTTCGTGGACGCCACGTCTGGATCACGTGGCCGGTGTGCGGATGCACGAGCTCGGTCGCGTCGCCCAGGAACTCGGCGATCGCGAACTTGCCCTCTTCGATTTCGCGCTCCATGTCGGCGGTCGTCTGCTTGAGGTCGGAGCGGGCGAGCACGTACTTGCCCCATGTGTCGAGCAGGTCGTCGGTCGCGGTCTTCACCTCGCCCCGGTTCCCGGGGTAGAGCTTCGTGAGGTCGTCGCCGAACTGGGGGCGCGGCGGCCGACCGCCGAGCATGTGCTCTTCGTAGAAGACGCGGGTGCGCTCGACGATTTCTTCCTGCCGCTCCTTCCGGGCGGGCAGGTTGTAGAGCTTGTAGTCGGTCGGCCCGTAGTTCCAGACCGCGAGGTGCGCGAAGTCGGCGTCGTCGAGGATCAGGCACTCGACGTCCTCCTGCGCGAGGTAGTCGGACGGCGGCCCATCGGCGAACGACTCGCGATCGAACGGCGAGCTCGTCTTGAGCTGCAGCGGCCGGAGCCGCCCGTCAGGCGAGCGCACGAGACGGTCGAACGTCGCGTGCAGCCACGGGTACAGCTTCGAGCGGGCCATGAACCCGGGCAGCACCCGCCC
This sequence comes from Agromyces sp. NPDC127015, assembly GCF_042725165.1. NCBI lineage: Bacteria > Bacillati > Actinomycetota > Actinomycetes > Micrococcales > Microbacteriaceae > Agromyces > Agromyces sp. NPDC127015. The sequence continues at coordinate 1,174,647 of NZ_JBHXDI010000001.1, forward strand.
GATCCCGGGCTGGAACTCGGCGACCCACCCCGCGACCAACGGCTCGGCCTTGTGCGAGGTGTACGAGTGCACCGGGTCGAACGGCTTCGGCGAGCCCTGCTTCCCGAGCCACACTGTGAACGGCGTCGAGTCGGGGAAGTGGGACTCGCCGAGCACCGGGGCAACCTCGGATGCCCCGATCGAACTGCGACGCTCGCCGAGCCACGTCGGGGTGTCGGGCACCACCGGCACGAGGTAGTAGTGATCCGTCTCGAGCGGGATGCCGTAGCGCTCGAGACGACGCTTGAGCGCGGCGATCGCGCGCTGCTCACGCACCGTCAAACGCTCAGCTCCTTCGCGATCGACTCGAGCTTCACTGGCGGCGCGTCGGCGACGTCGGGCCAGTAGAGCCACGCCCACCGGCCGAGCGCCTTCTGCGACTCGTTGAGCGCGACCGCGAGCGCCGATACCTCGGCGTAGAGCCCCGTCCGCCCAGTCTCCGGGGCAGGCTCTCCGAGCTTGAGCCCCTTGTGGCGCACCCACTCGGCCTCGCCGTCGACGAACTTCCGACGCTTCCGGTACGGCTCGGCTTTCAGAACGAACTTCATCGGCGCATCGGCCGGTGCTGCGGTCACTTCTCCTCCTTCTCGGGCAGCCGCCAGACCACCTCGCGCTTGCCCCACGGGTTCTTCCTCGTCTCGCCGGAGTCGACGAGCATTCGGCGAGCGGTCAGCTCAGACCGACGCTTCCGTGGGGTGTCGAAGCGCACGCGCGGCAGCCACGGCTCGACGCCCTGGCGCACGACGTAGAGCTGGTTCAGCTCGTGGTCGGTCATCGGCCCGTGTTCGGCGAACAGCTCGAGCACGGCGTAGTGCAAGAGCGAGCTCACCGCGGCGTCAGGCTCGGCGGCGACGGATGTCTCGGGGTCGGTCGACCTCGAGCGGGCCGGGAGTGTCATCACGTCAGACATGTGCCACCTCATCCATGACGGCGTGCACCTGCGAGAATCCGCGCGGCCCGCGGTGGTGCGGCGCTTCCTTCTCGGGGCGCGGGTGCTGCTCGAACAGCTCCTCGCGCGTCCACAGGAACGTCTTCACGACGGCTGTGCCGTCCGGGGTGACAGCGACCATCGCGGCGATACGGCCGACCTCGAAGCGCCACGCGCACGAAGCCCTGTCCCACTCGACGTTCGTCGCGTAGAAGAGGGTGGCCTCGATTTCGGGGCCGCCGACCGCGGCCTGCTGCCGCATGAGCTCGAGGCGTTCGCGCGCGTGCTGCGAAACCTTGACCTTGCCGCGCTCGAGCGTCGGCGGCGTCGCCGCACTCTCCCGCGGAATGCCGAGCTTGCGTCGCCACTCGCCCGCGAGCGAGACGGCGAGGCCGGCGGACACCTTCTGCGGAATGCCGATCGTGCTGCCGTTGTCGTGCCGGTAGCGCTTGGCCTTGTCGTGATCCCGACCGAGCTTGTCCGTGTGGTTGACCGGGTGGAAGCCGATGTCTCGCAGCTCGTGCTCGAGCCACCGTGACGGGTTCTTCTTGAGTAGCCGATCGTTGATCGCGTGTTCCATGCGCTCTCCCTCCTGCGCGAGATGGACGTGGTTCGTGCCTCCGGCCCGGCTCGGACGGGCTGGGTGATGACGCTTCTGCCGATGGCCGCCCGGGTGGGCAGGCTCATGACGCCGCGGAGGCTCCCTGTATTGAGTTGTTCCCCGCCCCCTCACACGATCGGATCGTTCGGCACGCCCGGTTTCTGGCCGGGTGCCGGTGAGTGGCGGAGACGCGCTGTGGAGTTCTCAATGGGCCGAAGCCCCGGACTGGCCGCTACCCGTCCCTCATGCACGCCCCGATAAGCGCGGGGGTGCGCGGTGGTCACGGCGGGACTCGAACCCGCAAGGTGGCCTGTTGGCGTGACCTGATGTGCTGCCGCTACGCGGAGCGGCGGATGGGCGTGACGTTCTGCATGTGCTCGCAGACGCGCCCCTCGACCCATGCGCGAGCGCACGCCGGGTCGATTCGCCAGGGCGAGCGCGGCTTGCGCTGGAAGCCGTGCATGTCGCCCGACTCGAGCGCCCGACGAACCGTCACCGGGTGCCGGTCGACGAGCTCGCCGACGCCGACGACGTTGAGGTAGGCGCTCATGCCGCTGACTCGAGCTCGGCCTCGAGCACGGACGGCTCGACGAACAGGTACTCGAACTTCACGCGGAGCGCGGAGAGGAAGTAGTGGATCACGCGAGTGTTCGCCTCGCGCTTGTGGCCGAGCACGTCGTAGTAGGTCGTGCGCGGGATGCCGGTCTTGCGGATGAAGTCGCTGTCGTTGGCGTACTCGCTGGAGGTCGAGAGCAGACCCCTAAAACGGGGGGTGTGGAGCACGTAGGCTGGGGCGCTCTGTGCCAATTTCGGGCCTCTCGATCGGCGATCTTCCGCGGTTCGGATGATCGGGACGAGAGAGACTGTCCCACATTCGGGCCGTTGTGTCCAATCCGTGTTCGGAATCTGGGACTCAATAGATCAGGGCTACCCCTGAAAGTTGGGTAGAGTTTCTCCCAACATGTTCCGAGACTGGGACATATGATGGGGCCATGAATTCGTACGAAGAGTGGCTACGAAACACGACCAACGGTGCTTCTGGCCGGGCCATCGCTGCGGCGATCGGCCGCCCGGGAGCGAACTCGACTGTGAGCCGTTGGATGACAGAGGGGCCGCCTGCAGATGGAGTCATCGCGATCGCGAGAGCGTACGGAAGTGACCCAATTCTGGGACTCGTCGCCACCGGCTACCTCAACGAGAGTGAGCTCGATGCGAGCCACATGACGTCCAGTCTTCGGGACGCTACAGACCTGCAGCTCGTGGAAGAGCTGCACCGCCGAGCGATCATCGCGGACGCCGAGCAGAGGAGGCACAGCAGCTCCTAAGCACCCCGGCCCTGCGGAAGACGCTCCCCCCATGTCGCACCTGCCGAACCCGAACCCCACCGGCAGAGCGAGTGATTACCCGCGTCTCCTATCCGCAGCACCGAAAGTTGAACCTCCGTGTCCTACAACCCCTACACCCACGCATTCGAGCTCGGGCTCACGCTCCACTGGTCGCACGACGTCGACGAGATGGAAGGGTTCGAGTGGAACCCTGAAACCCGCGTGCTCACAGTGCTCGCCGGAATGGGCTCCATCCGCGAGCGCTGCACCCTCGCAGTCGCGATCGTCATGCTCGAGCGTGACGTGCTCGATTCGATCGACGGGCGCGCCGCACTCTTCATCGAGTGCCGGCGCGTCGCGGCGGGCCGCCTCATCGACGCCGACCGCTACGCACACCTCGTCGACCGCGTCGACCACATCCCACCCGCCGACCGGGGCGGATGGCGGATGCACGCCGCCCTCCTCGGTGTCACCAAGTCGATCCTCGACATCTACATGAACCACATCTCCCCCACCCGACGCATCACCCCCGAGGCGATCATCACGGCCGCCTCGGAGGCACACACTCAACCGATCCAGATTGTGAGGTAGCGCGATGGCCTGGGCGCAGCAGAAGGCGAACGGCATGTGGGCGGGGCTCTATCGCCTACCGGACGGCAGCCGCCGCTCGGCAGGCGTGTTCTCCACCGAGGCGAAAGCCAAGCGTGAAGCTGCTGCGCTCGAGGCCGACACGCGCAAGCCGGGGTGGCGCGACCCCCGCCGCGGCATGATGCCGTGGGGCGACTGGTATGCCGAGTGGTCGGAGGCTCGCTCGATCGAGCGCACGACGACCTCGAACGAGGCGAGCATGGTCAAGAACCACGTCATCGAGTACTGGCGCGACAAGCCGCTCATCGAAATCACGCGGTTCGACGTCCAGGCGTGGGCAACCGGGCTCACGCGGAAGAACATCGGGACGGCGTCGAAGCCGAAGTACCTCGCCACCTCGAGTGTGCGACGAGTGCTGAACGTCTTCGTCTCTTCGATGACGGCCGCGATGGATGCCGAGAAGATCGACGTGAACCCTGCCGTGCGGATCAAGCTGCCATCGATCCCGCCGCCTGACCATGTCTACCTCGACCGCGACCAGTACGCCGAGCTCGTCGACAAGGTGCCGACTGAGGAGGAGCAGGCGATCCTCGACTTCCTCGTCAGCACCGGGCCGAGGTTCGGCGAGATGGCCGGCCTCCACCTCAATCGCTTCAACGGTGAGTCGAACCTCGCGCACTTCATCGATGTCTGGAACGGCGTCGAAATCAAGCCGTTCACGAAGAACGGCAAGGGGCGGCACGTCCCAACGATGGACTGGACGTTCCGGCACGCTGACATCGACGCGCTGCCGCAGAGGTCATGCGGGAAGCCTCACCGGGTCGGCGGCACCTGCCGTTCGGTGCTGCTCTTCCAGAACCGCGACGGCGGCCCGCTCGACGATCGCAACTTCTACCGCCGCACGCTCGAGCCAGCGCTGCGGAGGTCGAAGCTCGACACCCTCGGCTTCACCCTGCACGACTTCCGCCACACGTACGCGTCGTGGCTCCTGCAGGGCGGGGCGAGCTTGTCGCGCGTCGGCGAACTGCTCGGGCACTCGTCGACGAAGGTGACCGAGATCTACGCGCACCTCGCACAGGCTGTCCGCTCCGACGTCGACGACATCCTCGTACTCCCCGAGCGCTCGCGCACGGCCGAGCGGGGGGCATTTGGGGGGCAGGTTGTCGATTTCGCGTCCCGCAGAGTTCTGCGGGAGGCGAGGTAAGAATCCCATGTTGACCAGCTATTTCACTACACGACGCTACATCGCGCTACACGGCGCTGCATAGCTGATCTTCGTTCACACGGAAGAGGTCGTCGGTTCGAGCCCGGCATCGCCCACAACGAGAAGCCCCCGGTAGCCCGGGGGTTTCCGCATTTCACGGCCGCATCCGATTCGGAACCCCTCGAGCACGCCGCACGCCGACAGCGAGACACCGCGTTCCGCGCCGATGGCACGTGGCTGCACGTGTCTGCCGGAAGTCAACGCACCGAATGCGTTCGGCCCGCATGATCTGCCGCCATGGCCTGAGCCCTGCGATTCGCCTTCACGAGGATCGCCACGATGAAGATCGCCAATGCGTCCACGACCGACACCATGAACACCGAGGCGTTGGCTGCCAGCCAGAGCAGGTTGGCGTTCGGCAGCATTCGCGACGCGTCCCAGCCGGACGCGGACTCCATGTGATTGATCGCAGCAGTGTCCGCGATCTGCCAGAGAACGTAGAACGCGACGACGGCGATGTTCAGGCCGACGAGCGCCAGCCCGCCGATCACACCAACCGTCTTCTCAAAAGCCTGCGACATTCCGGCTCCTCGTTGCATCCGTTCGAAACAGGTCCCCAGCCGCCATGCGGCCCGTCGTGCTGCCGCTGCGGAGATTCGACCAAACCGGGTGGGATACGGACGTTCATCGTTTCGAGGTCGGCGATCAGCTCCAGCCGTAGCGGCGATTGAGCGCATCGGCCACCCGCGTGTAGCGCTCGGCGTCGAGCGAGGCGGCCTCGCGCCGCATGCCGCCGGTGCGCACCCTGAAGACGCGATCGGTCTTCGCCCAACTCGGCCGCCCCTCGGCGTCCCAGGCGCCCTCGCCGAGCGAGACGTAGTCGCGGTCGCCGTCGTGCGGCTTGCTCGTGAGTTGCACGGCGAGGAAGTCCCCCGCCCCCGACGCCGCCACGATCACGACCGGACGGTCCTTGCCCCGGCCGTCGCGCTCCTCGTAGGGCACCCACGTCCAGACGACCTCACCGGGATCGGGATCGCCGTCGCGACTCGGCGCGTAACCGAGCCGGACTCCCCGGAGGCGCCGCGGATCGACCTCGACGGTCGCATCGGATCCCGTCTGCCCCGGGGAGGGCTCGCCATCGGCGAGCCGCGCCGGCGAGGCATCCCGCCCGGTCGTCGTCCGTGGCGCGGCCGATGTCTTCGAACCGCCCGAACCGAGCGCCCGCAGGAAACGGCCGACGGCGGTGAGGAGGCGGCCGGTGTCAGTCACACCGGGCACACTACCCCACCGCCGTCGGCCGGCCGAGGCTCGATGACTCGCGTCAGACGGTCTCGAGCTTGTAGGCGTCCTCGCCGTGCACGACGGTGTCGATGCCGGCGATCTCGTCCTCGTTCTTCACCCGGAAGCCCATCGTCTTCTGGATGAGCGTGCCGATGCCGAAGGTCAGTGCGAAGGAGTACACGAGCACCGAGACGGCCGCGATGGCCTGCACGGCGAGCTGCGTGAAGTTGCCGCTGTAGATGAGACCGGTCCCGTTCGCGAAGATGCCGAGGTACAGCGTGCCGATCAGGCCGCCGACGAGGTGGATGCCCACCACGTCGAGCGAGTCGTCGAAGCCGAACTTGAACTTGAGGTCGATCGCGAGGGCGCAGACGGCACCGGCGATCAGGCCGAGCACGATCGCCCAGATCGGCGTCAGCGAGGCGCAGGCGGGCGTGATCGCCACGAGACCGGCGACGGCGCCCGAGGCGGCGCCGACGGACGTCGGCTTGCCGTCCTTGATCTTCTCGACGAGCAGCCAGGCGAGGAGCGCCGCGGCGGGCGCGGCGATCGTGTTCACGAACGCGAGCGCCGCGGTGCCGTCGGCTGCGAGCTCCGAGCCGGCGTTGAAGCCGAACCATCCGAACCAGAGCAGGCCAGCGCCGAGGAGCACGAACGGCGGGTTGTGCGGGACGTGCGCGCCCTTCGAGAACCCGACCCGCTTGCCGAGCACGAGCGCGAGGGCGAGCGCCGCAGCGCCGGCGTTGATGTGCACCGCCGTGCCGCCCGCGAAGTCGATCGCGCCGACGCCGAACGCCTCCTGCAGGCCGTACGTGATCCAGCCGCCGTAGGCGAAGCTGCCGTCCTCGGCGAGGCCGAAGTTGAACACCCAGCTCGCGACCGGGAAGTAGACGATCGTCGCCCAGATCCCGGCGAACACCATCCAGCCGCCGAACTTGGCACGGTCGGCGATGGCGCCGGAGATGAGCGCGACGGTGAGGATCGCGAAAGTCGCCTGGAACGCCACGAACGCGAGCGGGGGGTACGCCGCGCCCTCGGGCGTCTCGAGGAGGCTCTCGAGCCCGATCGCCGACCAGTCGATCGACCACGGCGGCACGAGGCCCTCCGAGCCGGGGAAGGCGATCGCGTAGCCGTAGAGCACCCAGAGGACGCCGATGAGGCCCATCGCGCCGAAGCTCATCATCATCATGCTGATGACGCTCTTCGCCTTGACGAGGCCGCCGTAGAAGAACGCGAGCCCAGGGGTCATCAGCAGCACGAGTGCCGCCGAGATCAACAGGAACGCGGTGTTGCCTTGATCCATCTCTCGAACCTCTCTCGGATGCAGGTCGTGGGGGGAACCTGTGCCGCAAGTGTCACGAGTGGGCGTTTCGATCGATTCGTCGTTGTGTTTCGGGGTCGTTACGGTCGGGCGTCTCGTGTGAACAGCAGATTTCGGGATGCCTCGACGGCACGGTGAATCGGCTGCGGGAGTGCCCCGATCAGTCGTGCGGCGGCAGCTCGCCCGACGTCAGCGCGATCATGCGGCTCATCGACCGGAGGTACTTCTTGCGGTAGCCGCCGGCCATCATCTCGGCGTCGAACACCTCGTCGAGGGCGACGCCGCTCGCGACGACCGGCACCTCGGCGTCGTAGACGCGATCGATGAAGGCGACGAGGCGCAGCGCCGCGTTCTGGTCGTGGAGTTCGTGGGCGCCGGTGAGCGCGATCGTGTCGAGCCCCTCGACGAGTCGCACGTACTTCGACGGGTGCACGGTCGCGAGGTGGGCGATGAGCTCGTCGAACCCGTCGAGCGAGACACGATGGCCGCGCTCGGCCAGCGCGCCGGCCGTGCGCCGCACGGCGGCGTCGTCGCCCGCGACGACCGCATGCCCTTCGGTGTCGCGCCGGCGATAGTCGAGTCCGTCGATGCGGAGCGTCTCGAAGTTCGACGAGAGCGCGTGGATCTCGCGGAGGAAGTCGGCCGCCGCGAAGCGCCCTTCGCCGAGCGCATTCGGCGGGGTGTTGCTCGTCGCGGCGACTCGCGTGCCGCCGGCCATGAGCTCACCGAGGAACCGCGTCATCAGCATCGTGTCGCCGGGATCGTCGAGTTCGAACTCGTCGATGCAGATGAGCTTGGCTCCGCGCAGCAGTTCGACCGCCTGCGCGTAGCCGAGTGCCCCGACGAGGGCCGTGTACTCGATGAAGGTGCCGAAGTACTTCGGACCGTGCGCCACGTGCCAGAGCGAGGCCAGCAGGTGGGTCTTGCCGACGCCGAAGCCGCCGTCGAGGTAGACGCCGGGCAGCTCGATGCGCGCGGGCCGCTTGCGCGAGAAGAACCCGCCGGGACGCTGGGCGGCTCGCCACGCGCCGGCGAACTGGTTCAGCCGGTCGAGCGCCGCCTGCTGCGAGGGGAAGTCGGGGTCGGGCCGGTAGGACTCGAACGAGGCGTGCTCGAACTGCGGCGGTGGCACGAGCTCGGCCGCGATCTCTGTCCCCGAGATCGACGGATTGCGGTCGACGAGGTGGATGGGCGCCTGGCTGGAGGCCGTGGTCATGCTGGAGAGCTCCCGTGTTGCACCGGATGACGGGTGCTGTGACTGCGCCCCGCGGGCCGCGTAGATTCGGAGGGTGGACAGGTCATCAGCCTAGTCCGCTCCCCCGATCACCCCGCCCGACCGGGCGACCACAGGAGGCCCCCATGTCCGCCGAGTTCGACTCCGCCGCGAAGTTCGCCGAGTACGCCCATCCCGAGCGTCTCGTCTCCACCGCCTGGCTCGCCGAACACCTGGGCGAACCCGGCCTCGTCGTCGTCGAGTCCGACGAGGACGTGCTGCTCTACGAGACCGGCCACATCCCCGGTGCGGTGAAGATCGACTGGCACACCGACCTCAACGACCCGGTCGTCCGCGACTACGTCGATGCCGAGCAGTTCGCCGCGCTCCTCGGCTCGAAGGGCATCGCCCGCGACACGACCGTCGTCGTCTACGGCGACAAGAACAACTGGTGGGCGGCGTACGCGCTCTGGGTGTTCACGCTCTTCGGCCACGAGGACGTGCGCCTGCTCGACGGCGGTCGCGACCTGTGGATCGCCGAGGGGCGCGAGCTCACCACCGACGCATCCGACGTGACCCCCGTCGAGTACCCCGTCGTCGAGCGCGACGACCGCGCCGTGCGGGCGTTCAAGGACGACGTGCTCGCCCACCTCGGCAACCCGCTCATCGACGTGGGGGCGCCCCCGGGGGGGCCCGGGGGGCGCCCGCCCCCCCCCCCCCCACCCGGGGCGGGGGGGTGGCCCGCGTCGCCGGGCGGCCTCCGCGCGATCGGAGATCGCCGCAGGATCGGAAGGATCCGCGCCGGTCGGACCGAGACCGTGGCGATCCCCGATGTCGCGGTGCGGCCTACTCGGGCCCGTCCAGCCGCAGCCGCTGACCTCCGAACCGCTCGCGCAGCAGCCGGTCGTGCGAGACGAGCACGACCGCGCCGGTGAACCGTTCGAGCGCGCCTTCGAGGTCTTCGACCAGGTCGGGCGACAGGTGGTTCGTCGGCTCGTCGAGCAGCAGCAGCTCGTGGGGCTCGCTCACGAGCAGCGCGAGCTCGAGCCGCCGCCGCTGCCCGTACGAGAGCGCGCCGACCGGCACCACGAGGTCCCGCGGATGGAACAGCCCGAGCGACATCAGCCGGGCCTCGGCCGTCTCGCGGTCCTCGCGGATCCCCGCCGCGTACGCCTCGAGCAGGGTGCGACGACTCGGCCGGATCGCGCTCTGCTGGCGCAGGTGCCCGATGCGCGGCGTGGCCGTCACCGTGCCGGCATCGGCGCGGAGCTCCCCGGTGATGACGCGCAGCAGGCTCGTCTTGCCGACTCCGTTGCGTCCGGTGATCAGCAGCCGGCCCCCGGGCGCGAGCACGAGGTCGTCGACGGATGCCTCGGCCACCCGTACCCCGGAGAGCACGAGCAAGGGGGCGCCCTCGACCTGGGCGTCGACCGAACCGGTGAAGGCCGTCGGCGCGAACGAGAGCGGCTTGGCCGGCGGGATCACGGGCGCGGCGAGCAGCCGCGACATCCTCGCCTTCGCGTTGCGGATGCGGCCCATCGCCCCGTGGTCGCGGCCACGGGGCCGGAACGCGCCCGTGCCCATGCCGGCCTTGTCGAGCTTGCGCGGGATCGCGGCGAGCCGCCCCGCGTTCGCCGCGACGAGCTCGCGGTTGCGGGCGAGCTCGGCCTTCCACGTCTCGTAGGCGAGCCGGTGCCGTTCGCGTTCGTTCGCCTTCGCGATGAGGTAGCCGGGGTAGCCGTCGCCGTAGCGCGCGACCGAGGCGGCGTCGACCTCCCAGATCACCTGCGTGAGCGCCTGCAGGAACGCGCGGTCGTGCGTCACCACGACCACGGTGCCGTCGTGCACCCGCAGGCGATCGACGAGCCACTGCCACGCGTCGTCGTCGAGATCGTTGCTCGGTTCGTCGAGCAGCAGCAGCTCGGGGTTCGCAGCCACCGTCGCCGCGAGCGCGACGCGCGAGCGCTCGCCGCCCGAGAGCGTCTCCCACGCGCGGTCGCGGTCGAGGCCGCCGACGCCGAGCGCATCGAGCGATGCATCGAGCCGGGCGGGAGCGCCGTAGCCGTCGCGCGCCTCGAAGCGCTCGGTGATGGCCGCGTACTCGGCGAGGGCGTCGTCGAGCGCGGCACCCTCGAGGTCGGCGAGCCCCTGCTCGGCCGCGTGCATCTCGCGTTCGAGCCCGCGCAGCTCGGTCGAGCACGCGTCGATCGCGTCGTGCACGGTCGCGTCCGACGCCAGCTCGAGCACCTGGTCGAGCGCGCCGACGCCTCCGGCGAAGCGCGCGACGAGCTCGCCGGCGTCGGGGCTCAGCGCGCCGCCGATGAGGCGCAGCAGGGTCGACTTGCCCGAGCCGTTGTCGCCGATGATGCCGACGCGCTCGCCGGGGCGGAGGGAGAGTTCGACCCGGTCGAGCACGACGCGCTCGCCGAAGCGCTTGGTCACGGCGTGGAGGGAGAGTTGGCTGGTGGGGTACATGGAGGAAGCTCCTTCCCGGCCCGTCTCGCGAGGTCGCGAGCGCCGGTCGAGGTTCGGCGGCGGACACCGCCCGAAGGGGGTGCGCGCGAGCGTCGACGGCTGCGAGCCGAATGATCAGTGGCGGTCGATTGCGCGTCGATCAGCGGCGCTCAGCGCCGGCATCGATGCGGAAGCCGTGGAGCATTGCTCGACACGGCTCACCACTCAGGAGTAGATCAGCGTACCCATCGCCGAGCGACGTTAGTGGGCGCTTCGGCCGGTGTCAAGGGTCGGTGGCCCTCGCGCCCGACACGAGCGTCGCGTCGAGCCCGGCGATGAGTGCTTCGAGGCCCTGGTCGAACGTTGCGAGTTCGCGCATGCCGGCGACGTCGGCCGTCGAGGCGGCGGCGACCCCTGCTCCGGACGGGCGCTCGGCCGCATGGCTGCGCGCCCACACCACGAGGAACCCCGAGGCGTAGGCGTCGACGATGCCGAGCACCTGCCGGGCCTGGTCGGCCGTCAGGCCCGCATGCTCGAGGCCGGCGAGCACGCCGGCGAGGTGCGGTGCGACGGGGGAGGTGTCGTACGGGGCGAGCGCGAGCAGCTCGAACGCGTGCGGCACCTGCACGGCGAGGTCGCGGTACGACGCGAGCGTGCGGCGCACCGCCTGCTGCCACGTCTCGCCGGGCTGCTCGTGCAGCTCGAGGCGCTCGATCAGCTGCTCGACGATCGCGTCGACGAGGTCGTCGCGACTGCTGACGTGCGTGTAGAGGCTCATCGGCGCGCAGCCGAGCTCGGTCGCGAGGCGGCGCATGGTCAGGCCGTCGAGGCCGTCGCGTTCGACGAGGGCGATCGCCGCGTCGGTGACCTCGCGGCGGGTGAGGGTCTGGCGTGCCGTGCGAGCGCGCGACCCCGGCTTCGCCGGAACTGCCGCTTGACGTGAGGCCATGCGTGCAAGAGTATCGTCCGTACAGTGTACGGAAGCGTACGACGTACGGGTCGATCTCGACACGTTCGGCACGCCCGACGCGCTCGCGACCGACCCCCGCCCCACCCCGAAAGGCACCACATGGAACTCTTCCGGCTCACCGCCACCGAGGCATCCGAGCTGATGCGCCGGCGCGAGCTGTCGCCCGTCGACCTGCTCGAGTCGGTCATCGCCCGCACCGAGGCGACCGAACCCTCGATCAACGCGGTCACCGAGCAGTGGATCGACGAGGCGCGCGACGCCGCACGCACGTCGGAGTCGCGCTTCGCCGCGGGCGACGACCTGCGCCCGCTCGAGGGCATCCCGCTCATGCTCAAGGACGAGCAGCCCGTCGCGGGCCGGCTCCTCGAAGACGGATGCCTCCTGGAGCAGGGGCACGTCGCCTCCGAGACCCACCCGATCGTCGAGCGGATCCAGGCGGCAGGCGCCGTCATCCACGCCCGCACGACGACGCCCGAGTACTGCTGCGCGCCCGTCACCCACTCGAAGCTCTGGGGCGTGACCCGCAACCCGTGGAACACCGACCTCACGCCCGGCGGCTCGTCGGGCGGGTCGGGCGCCGTGCTCGCCGCGGGCTCGACCCTGCTCGCGACCGGCTCCGACATCGGCGGGTCGATCCGCATCCCGGCGTCGTTCTGCGGAGTCGTGGGATTCAAGCCCCCGTTCGCTCGGGTGCCGGGCATGGCGCCGTTCAACTCCGACACGTACTGCGCCGACGGGCCGATGGGGCGGAGCGTCGCCGACGTCGCGATGCTGCAGAACGTCATCTCCGGCCCGTGGGTCGGCGACGCGGCATCCCTGCGCGACATCGCGACCGTCTCGGGGACCGTGGGCTCGCTCGAGGGCGTGCGCATCGCCCTCTGCCTCGACCTCGGCGGCTACGACGTCGACCCGGCCGTCGAGCTCAACACGCGCACCGTCGCGCTCGCGCTCGCGGCTGCGGGCGCGACCGTCGACGTCGTCGAGCTGCCGTGGGGCCCCGAGCGCACGCTCGCGACCGCGTGGCCGCACTTCGGCGCCGTCATGGGGCCGTTCATCGAGTCGATCCTCGAGGGCGACCCCGCCCGGGCCGAGCAGCTCATGCCGTACACGCGGGCGTTCGCCGCGGCCGCCGCCGAGGGCGGCGCCTACGTCGACGGACTCGTCGCCGAGACGGCGTTCTACCGCCCCTTCGCCGAGCTCATGACGGACTACGACGTGCTCGTCTGCCCGACGATCGCCACGACCGGGTTCGCCGCCGACGAGCCGTCGACCGACAGCGCCGCGATCTTCTCGAAGCTCATGACGCTGCCGTTCAACGTGATCGGCCGCGTACCGGTGCTCGCCGTGCCGTCGGGCATCGCGCCGAACGGCGTGCCGACGGGCGTGCAGATCGTCGGCCGCACGTACGACGACGCGACCGTCTTCCGCGTCGGCGCCGCCCTCGAGCAGGAGCTCGCCCTCTGGACCGATCCGGCCTGGTGGCCGGAGCTCTGACCCACCGGGCCGGGGCGGCCGCAGCCGCCCCGGCCCGAACCTCCCCCAATCCCTCCGTCACCACCGTCGCTGACCAGGAGCAACCATGACCTCCACGTCCACCACCCCCACGACCGCCGCCGGCGGCACGCTCGCCCGCGGCAAGCTCGGCACCTTCGACATCTTCTTCTTCGTGGTCGCCGCGGCCGCCCCGCTCGCCGTCATGGCCGGCGCGGCCCCGCTCGCGTTCCGGCTCGGCGGCATCGGCGCCCCGGGCGCCTACGTGTTCAGCGGCATCGTGTACATCCTGTGCGCCGCCGGGTTCACGGCCTTCGCCCGCCACGTGCGCAACGCCGGCGCGTTCTACGCCTTCATCGGGCGCGGCCTCGGTCGGCGCGCGGGCGGCGCCGCGGCGCTCGTCGCGCTGCTGTCGTACGCACTCATCTGCGGGGGCTTCTACGGGTTCCTCGGCTTCTACGCCGCCGAGACGTTCAACGGCATGCTCGGCGTCGACGTGCACTGGTCGGTCTACGCGCTCGCGGGTGTCGCGATCGTGGCCTTCCTCGGCTACCGGCAGATCGACGTCGGCGCCCGCGTGCTCGCCGTGCTCATGACCCTCGAGGTGCTCATCCTCGTCGTGCTCGCGATCGCCGTGCTCGCCACCGAGGGCACGGCGAACTTCACCGTCGAGCCGTTCGCGCCGGGCAACGTGTTCAACCTCGCCTCGGGCGGCATGTTCGTGCTCGCGCTCGGCGCGTTCATCGGCTTCGAGGGCACCGCGATCTATGCCGAGGAGGCGCGCGACCCCGAGCGCACGGTGCCCAGGGCGACGTACATCGCGGTCGGGTTCCTCGCCCTGTTCTACGGCTTCATCGCGTGGGTCGCCGTCGCCGCGCTCGGCATCGACGGCCTCACCGAGTTCTCGCTGTCCGATGCGTTCCAGGGCCTCTACTTCATGCTCGCCGAGTCGTACCTCGGCGCGTGGGCGTCGACGGTGATGGGGCTCCTCATCGTCACGAGCATCCTCGCGGCGACGATCGCGTTCCACAACGCGACCTCCCGCTACCTCTTCGCGCTCGGCCGCGACGGCGTGCTGCCCGCGAAGCTCGCGCGCACCCACGCCCGATTCCACTCGCCGGTGCTCGCGAGCCTCGTGACGACGATCGCGTCGGTCGTGCTCATCGCGATCACGCTCGGGTTGCGCGGCGACCCGTACCTGCACCTGCTGCTCTGGACGAACGGCGTCGGCATCATCGGCATCGTCGCGCTGCAGCTGCTCTGCATGGTCAGCGTCGTGCGGTTCTTCAGCCGCGACCGCCGTGGGCACGGCGTGTTCCGGGTCGTCGTCGCGCCCGTGCTCGGCGTGGTCGGCCTCGCGGCCGGCCTGTACCTGATGCTCACGAACCTCGACCTCCTCACGGGCCGCACCGACTGGATCAACTGGGTGCTCATGGCGACCCTCGTCGTCGCGGCCGCGATCGGTGCGCTCCGGCCGGGGCGAGCGCCGACATCGGTCGAGACCGAGCCGACGACCGAGGGCGCCGGGTCCGCGTAGCCCGTCGCGCGGCGGCGGGTGCGGCCGGGTCAGCCGGCGGATGCCTCGGGCGCGCCGCCGAGGGCGGTGGGCGAGTCGAGCGCGCCCGCGGCCGCCGCAGCGGCGGCGGGGTCGGCGCCGGCGAAGCGGTCGAACCGGAACGGCGCGAGGTCGACCGGCGGCGTCTCACCCTCGGCGAGGTCGGCGAGCACGAGCCCCATGAGTGCCGAGAACTTGAAGCCCTCGCCCGAGTCGCCGCAGGCGACGGTCACGCCGGGCAGCGGAGTGCCGATCACGAAGCGGCCGTCGGGGGAGTCGGTCCAGCTGCACACCTTCGCGTCGACGACGGCGGCCCCCGTCATGCCGAGCGCCGTGCGCGCGTAGTCGAGCAGCGTCGCGGTGCGGGCATCGTCGGGCGTGCGGTCGTCGTCGACGCCCCACCGGGCCTCGCGCAGCGGTGCGTCGAGGCCGAGCTTGTAGCCGACCCCCGGCGTCGCCATCGCGTAGAGCGTCGGCCGCTCGCCCGCAGCGATGTCGATGAGGTCGGGCAGGTCGTCGAACGCCTGCGCCGGGTCTGCGACGTGCACGACCTGCTCGAGGTGCGGACGCAGCGGCACCGCGAGCCCCAGGCGGTCGAGCAGGGCGGATGCCCCGGGGCCGGCCGCGATCACGAGGGCGTCGGCCTCGAGCACCTCACCGCCGGCCAGGTGCACGCGGCGGGGGCCGTCACCCGAGGCATCCGCCTCGACGTCGACGACGTGGGCGATGCGCAGCTCGCCGCCCGCCTGCTCGAAGCGCCGCAGTTGCGCGCGCAGCGAGACCTCGGCGAGCACGGGGCCCGCCTCGGAGGTGTAGATCGCGCCGCGCCCGTCGGGCACGAGCCCCGGGAAGCGGGAGCCGACACGGTCGGCGCCGAGGCGCAGGTGCGGGATCCCCTCCATCGCGAGCGCCCACTCGAAGCCGTCGAGGGCGGCCGCCTCGTCGCGCCACACGAGCCCGCGCCGCAGGAACACCGGCTCTCCGGCGATCGACGAGAGCCGCTCCATCGCCTCGAGGCTCTGCCGGGTCATCGCGATCTTCGCCGGGTCGGGGTCGGCGAGCCGCCAGATGCGGGTCGGTCCGTGCGAAGAGGAGAGGGCGTTGCCCGGCCCGTAGCGGTCGACGAGGGTGACGTGGTGGCCGCGCCCGGCGAGCTCGGCCGCGGCCGGAAGCCCCCAGGCGCCCGCGCCGATGACGATGATCTGCATGCCCTCCATCTTCGCCGGTGAGCGGGGTGCCTCGAGCCTCCCGTCGACTCGGCCGGTCACTCGTCGGCGGAGCCCTCGTCGCCGGCCGCCCTCGCCACTGAGATGATGAACCCGCTGACGGCGCCGCCGAGCGCGGCGAGCGGGCTGAGCACCATGGCGATCGACCAGACGATGTCCTGCGTCAAGCTCGTCGCGAGCCACGTGAAGCCCGGGCTCGCGATGAGCAGCGCCGACCACCAGGGGGCTTCGAACGCGAATGCCGCGAGCCCGCACACGATGCTCACGATGCAGCAGGCCACCGTGAGCGGACCTGCCCACGGATTCGAGTTCTCGGAGCCGAAGCTGCCGAGGCCGTCGGCGAGGACCGCCACGATGAGGGTCGGGCCGACCAGGATCGCGACGACGAGCCAGGCCGTGCGCAGTGCGGCCTCGGCAGGGAGCTCGGGCCTCGTCGAGTCGGTCATGCGCGCCAGTGTAGGGAGCGCGAACGTCGAGCGCGGCCCCACATCGAGGGGGTGCGGGGGCTGCGATCCGGGCGTCCCTCGAGGGGTGGCGGCCCGCACACGGATGTGATATACCCACAGGGGGTATAGATATCCGATGATGCGCATCAGCGAGGAGGCATCCCGATGAACCGGCTCGAATCAACGGCGGCCACGGCCGATCGCACACAGCAGGCGACGACGAGACAGCCCGTCTGGCTCATCGTCGTCGTGCTCGTCATCGGCGTCGCGAGCGGCGTCGGCCTGCTCTTCAGCGGCTATCCAGAGGCGCTCGGCACGACCGTGCCGATGACCGCCCTCGGCATCGCGACGCTCTGCTACCTCGCTGCGGCCGTCACCGGCGTGCGCTGGGTCGCCTGGCTCGTCGTCGTGCTCGGCACCGTGCTCGTGTTCGGCGCCGAGCTGCTCGACGTGCCGAGGTGGCTCGTGATCGCGGCGGCGGGCCTGGTGCTGGCGGTCGTCGGTGTCATCCGCCGTCCGCGGGTGACCGCTCCGCAGGCGGTGGCGATGCTCGCCTACTTCGGCGTCGCGGTCGTCGCCCTCGCGCTCGACCCGCGGGCCGGGCTCGCGATCGCCGGCCTCGCGCTCGCCGCCCACGCCGGCTGGGACGCCGTGCACTACCGCCGCAACGTCGTCGTCGGTCGCTCGCTCGCGCTCTGGTGCATGGGGCTCGACCTGTTCCTCGGCCTCACCTGCGTGGGGGTCGCGCTCGCCGCGTGATCGGCCGTCCGGTCGCGGCGCCCGCTCGCAGGGGTGCGGAGCCGCGGACGATCAGATGACGACGTCGACCGCGTCGTCGGCGAGCAGGCCCACGTACTGCGCGTCGACGAGGATCGGCAGGTGGTCGCTCGACCCGCGCGGCAGCGTCTCGACCCGGCGGATCTCGAAATCGGCCGACGTCGCGAAGTCGAAGTGCCCGCGGAAGTACTTGTACCGCGTGTACGTGCGGCTGTCGCTCAGCGTGAGCTCGTAACCCGCGTCGCGCACCTTCTCGGCCAGGTTGTCCTTGAAGACCGGGTAGTTGTAGTCGCCCACCATCAGCGTCGGCAGGTGCGGGCCCATGAGCTGCAGCGAGCCGAGCGCCGCATTGATCTGGTGCCGCCGTAGCGAGTTGAGCGCGGTGAGGGGTGCCGCGTGGAACGATGCGACGACGATGTCGCGCCCGTGCTCGCGGTCGGTGAGGCGTGCGCCGAGCAGGCGCTCGTGGGCCGGGCGGAGGATGCGGTCGTGCAACGACTTCTTGAGGGCGAAGGCGCGGATGTCGCGGGGCTCGAAACGATCGGCGCGGTAGTACATCGCAAGGCCGAGCCGGTTGCCCGTCGTGGAGTGCGCGAGCCGGAGCCGGCCGACGGCCTCGGCGAGGTCGGTGGTGTCGCATTCCTGCAGGCAGAGCACGTCGGGGGAGTACCGCCCATCGAGCGCCGCCAGCTCGGAGATGGCGCGGTGCTTGCGCAGGTTGTAGCTGATGACCAGCATCCCCTCAGCCTAGGCGTTCGAAGGTGAACGCCGGCCGTGGATGTCTCGTCGCGTCATCCTCGCCGGACGCGAGCGGTCAGCTCGCCGCCAGGGCCGCGCGCACCTCCTCCTCGACGAGGTCGGCGTTGATCGCCGCTCCCGCCATGCTGCCGGCCGCCATCGCGAACGGCACCGAGGAACGGGGATCGGTCACGTTGCCCGCGGCCCAGACGCCCGGCACGCTCGTGCGGCCCATCGCGTCGACCACGACGAACTCGCCGCCCATCGGGTGCGGCGCACGATCGGCGCCGAGGCGCCGGAGCACGGGGTCGTTCGGCTCGGGCACGGGCCCGGCGAAGATCGCGTCGGTCGCGAGTTCCGTGCCGTCATCGAGCCGGATGCCTCGGAGGCGGCCTCCGTCGTCGGCGACGACGGCCGCGACCGCGCGATCCTCCACCGAGATGCCGCGTGCGATGAGGCCGGCGCGCGCCTCGGCGGTCAGCTCGGCACCGTGCGCGAAGAACGTCACATCGACCGAGAGCTGCCGCATGAGCTGGGCCTGGTGCACCTGCGCGGCGCTCGCGGCGAGCACGGCGATGCGCCGGTCGCGCACCTCCCACCCGTCGCAGTACGGGCAGATGAACGCGCCGCGGCCCCACTGCTCGGCGAGACCGGGCACGGGCGGCAGCGCGTCGCGCAGGCCGCTCGCGACGAGCAGTCGCCGGGCGTGCAGGCGCTCGCCGTCGGCGAGCTCGAGCGCGACGCGCGGCCCGCGGCCGTTCGGCTCCGCAGTACTGCCGGGCTCCGCTGCGTCGTCGAGGGCGCGCGCGTCGACGGCGATCCCGCCGCGCACGGTCACGCCCTCGTATCGTTCGAGTTCGGCGCGTCCGTCGGCGAGCAGGTCGAGCGGCGAGGTGTGGTCGCGACCCAGCACGCCGTGCATGTGACCGGCGAAGCGGTTGCGCGGGCTGCCTTCGTCGAGCACGAGCACCCGGCGGCGGGAGCGGCCCAGCATGAGCGCGGCGCTGAGTCCGGCGCTGCCGCCGCCGACGATGATGACGTCCCACGAGGTCTGCTGCATCTTCCGATCGTCGGCCGCACATGATGGAATGGCAAGCAAGTTTGCCGAAACAGCAAAGGGACACCATGTCAGACGACGCCGAGCACCTGCACCTCGACCGCATGCTCGAGGGCGTCGCACCACGACTGCGAGCGCTTCGCACCCGCCGCGGGTTCACCCTCGCCGAGCTCGCTGAGGAGACCGGCATCTCGGCGAGCACCCTGTCGCGGCTCGAGTCGGGTGGCCGCCGGCCGACCCTCGACCTGCTCATCCGCCTCGCCGCGGTGTACCGGGCGAGCCTCGACGACCTCGTCGGCGCACCGCAGATCGCCGACCCGAGGGTGCACCCCAAGCCGTTCTACCGCGACGGCAAGGCGATCATCCCGCTCACCCGCAGCAACCCCGACGTGCACGCGTTCAAGATGGTGCTGCCCGGGCACCCGCCCGAGGCGCCCGTCGAGCGGCGGGCGCACGAGGGGTACGACTGGGTGTACGTGCTGAGTGGTCGCGTGCGGCTCGCGCTCGGCGACGAAGAGCTCGTGCTCGAGCCGGGTGAGGCCGCCGAGTTCGACACGCGCGTGCCGCACGGCACCGCGAGTGCGTCGCTCGAACCGGCCGAGATCCTCAACCTGCTGAGCGCCCAGGGCGAGCGCGTGCACCTCCGTGAGGCGCCGTGACCGGCGGTCCCGGCCGTGATCGCGCCGTGCTCGACCCGCCCGGCCTCGTCGCCCTAGGCTGGCGGCCATGCCGTTGATCTTCTCCGTCGTCGTCGTCGCGGGCATGGTCTACGCGCTCGTCGACCTCATCATGCGCGACGAGTCGCAGGTGAAGCACCTGCCGAAGTTCGGCTGGATCCTGCTCGTGGTGCTGCTGCCGCTCATCGGCACGATCCTCTGGTTCGTGCTCGGGCGCGAGTACGCGCCCCGCGGTGCCGGCCTCGGGGGCTTCACCCCGGCCGGGCGCAGCCCCGAGCCGTACGTCGCACCGCCGGCGGTGCCGCGCGACACCCGCAGCACCGAGGAGCAGCTCGCCGACCTCGACCGAGAGATCGAGTTCTACGAGCAGCGCGCCGAGCTCGAGCGCCGTCGGCGCGAGCTCGACGGCGGCGCCGCGCCGGGCGGGTAGCGACGGCCGAGTCGCGACGGCCGATGCCTCAGCTCCCGAGCGCGGCCACCTCGGCGCGCAGGCGCCCGGGCTCGAGGCCGAGCGCCCATTCGGTCGCGTCGGTGACGAAGCGCCAGTAGGCGTCGGAGTCGAACGCGCCGGTGTTGTTCGCGTAGGCGCCGAAGCCGTCGATCGCGACGAAGATGCGCACGCACGCGGCGAACGCGTCGTCGGGCGCGAACACCCCGGAGGCGATGCCGGCGTCGACGAGCTCGGTGAGCCGGGCGCGGTCGAGCGCCTCCTGCTCCTCGAGCGCCTCGTCGAGTGCGGGGCTGAAACGGCTGAGATGGCGCGCGTTCAGCCACAGCCGCGAGATCGGGCGGGCCTCGGGGCTCTCGACCCGGGCGACGAGACGGGCCATGCGTTCGAGCGGCTCGCCGCCTTCGGGCACGAGCGTCTCGCGCTCGTCGGAGACGGCGTGCACGAACGCGGCGATGACGAGGTCCTCCGCGACGGGGAAGTAGTGGCTGATGAGCCCGGGCCGAACGCCGAGCCGATCTGCGACCGCACGCAGCGTGATGCCCTCGAGCCCGTCGTCGAGCGCGATCGCCGCGGCGGTCGCGACGATCTCCGCGCGACGCTCCGCCGGCGGCTTGCGGGCGCGGGTCGCCGGCGCGCTTGACATCATGTCGATCATGTTATTGGATAAGCGACCAATAGCCCATTGGTCAAGCGACCAATAGCAGCGTCGCCACCGGCAGGGCCCTGACGACGCGACCCAGGCCCCGCCGAGAGGATCCCCCGTGTCATCCCAGACTCCCGCAGCGTCGCAGGACTTCGTCGACGCGCCGACCCAGCCCGAGACCCGCGGCATCGAGGTCGTCAGCCCGTCCGAGCGGCACGGTCGTGCCCGTGACCTCTTCGGGGTCTGGGCGGCCCCCAACGTGAGCATCCTGAACTTCACGATCGGCGCGACCATGATCCTGCTCGGCCTCGAGATCTGGCAGGCCGTCGCCGTCATCGTCGCGGCCAACCTGCTCTGGGTCTTCCCGGGCCTCATCGCGATCGCGGGTCCCGCGGCGGGCACGTCGGGCTCGGTCATCAGCCGCGCCCTCTACGGCATCATCGGCAACAAGGTCATCATCGCCTTCACCGGATGGCTCGTCTCGGCCGTCTTCCTCGCGCTGAACTGGCTCGCCTCGTCGTTCATGGGTGCCGACCTGCTCGCGCAGTGGGGCTTCGCCGACCCCGTGCTCGGCCCCGTCGCCGTCACCCTCGTCGTCTCGGCGATCACGGTGCTCGTCGCGGTCTACGGCCACGGGCTCATCATCAAGAGCTACACCGCGATCTCGATCGGCCTGCTCGTGATCTTCCTCGCGGTGACCGCGTTCGCACTGCCGACCGTCGACTGGGGCTACCAGGCGCCCGAGGCGCTCACCGGAGTGCCCCTCTGGTCGGCCATCACGATCGGCTTCACGATCCTCGCCTCGACGCCGCTCTCGTACATCAACAGCCCCGACATCGCCCGCTACCTGCCGCGCGAGACGAAACCCTCGCACATCATCGCGGCGACCGCGCTCGGCGGTGCACTGCCCGGCATCTCCTTCACCGTCGTCGGCGCGCTCATCGTGACCGGGCTCACCGGTCCCCAGCTCGAGGCGGGCATCGAATCGGCCATCCTCGGGCTGCTTCCGACCTGGCTCGGCCCGCTGCTCGTGCTCGCGGTCATCGTCAACACGATCGCCCTCAACGGCATGACGACGTACACCTCGAGCATGGCGCTGCAGTCGGTCGGGGTGCCGATCCGCCGCATCCCGTCGGCGATCGTCATCGGCGTCATCGGCACCGCGCTCACCCTCTACCTCGTCATGTCGACGAACCTGCTCGACGCCGTCAACCTCATGCTGCAGTTCCTCGTGATCGTCTCGGGCCCGGCGATGGCGATCTTCGCGACCGACATCGTGCTGCGCCGCAACCGCTACGACGCGACCGACCTCTTCGACGAGGAGCGCGGCGGCAGGTACTGGTACACCGCCGGCTGGAGCATCCCCGGCATGACGTCGGCGGTCGTGGGCGGCATCGCGACCGCGGCCTGCCTCTCGACCGACGTCTGGTCGGGGCCGGTCTCGGAGGCGATGGGCTGGGTCGACCTGTCGGTGCCCGTGGGCATGATCGTCTCCGCGCTCGTCTATCTCGGCCTCTCGAAGACCGGCCTCGGTCGGTTCGAGGAGGTGCCGACCGCTCGGGCCGCACAGGTGGCGGAGGCCGCGCAGCCCGCGCGGGCCGCGAGCCCCGCCGACCCCTCGACCGAGCCCGCGGCATGATGGCGGACATGAGCGACGCGACCCTTCCGATCGATCCGCACGACCCCGCCGCGACCGGCCCGCACCCGCCGCGCTACCCGGGCGCGCCGGCCGGGGTGCCGACGCTCGACACCTGGCAGGAGGCGCCGGGCAACCGCTGGGCGTTCGGCGACCTCGGCGAGCTCGTGCCGACGGCGACGATCTCCCGCACCCCGCCGAGCGACCGCGCCGGCGCCGCGACCGTGCGGCTCGAGGCGTTCGGCGACGCGCTGCCCGACCTCGAACGCCGGCTCGAGGCCACGTTCACCGACGCGTTCCTCGTGCTGCGCGGCGACGAGGTGGTCGCCGAGTACTACAAGCCCGGCTTCGCGCCCGACCAGCGGCACCTGCTGATGAGCGTCTCGAAGTCGATCTGCGGCCTCACCGTCGGCGCGCTCGTCGACGCGGGTCGCATCGACCCGGCGCGCCGCGTCACCGACTACGTGCCCGAGTTGGCCGGCTCGGTCTACGACGGGCCGACCGTGCGCCACGTGCTCGACATGCAGGTCGCGATCGACTACGACGAGAACTACGTCGACCCGGCGGCAGAGGTGCAGACCCACGACCGCTCGGCGGGCTGGCGGGTGCGCCGACCGAGCGACCCCGTCGACACGTACGCGTTCCTGACGACGCTCCGCGGCAGCGGAGCGGTGGGGGAGTTCCAGTACTGCTCGGCGAACACCGACGTGCTCGCCTGGATCGTCGAGCGGGTCACCGGCGCCCGCTACCACGACGTCGTCTCCGAGCTGGTCTGGTCGAAGCTCGGCGCCGACCGAGACGCGACCATCACCGTCGACCGGTCGGGCTTCGGCTTCGCGAACGGCGGCGTCTCGTGCACGGCGCGCGACCTCGCCCGGGTGGGCCGCGCCGTGCTCGACGGCGGCGTCGCGCCCGGCGGCCGGGTCGTCTCCGAGGCGTGGGCCCGAGGCATCCTCGCCGGGGGCGATCGGGAGGCGATGACGTACGAGGGCTTCACGAGTGCGTTCCCCGGCGGCTCGTACACGGCGCAGTGGTGGTGCATGGGCAACGATCGCGGCAACGTGAGCGGCATCGGCATCCACGGGCAGAACCTCTGGCTCGACCCCGCGACCGACTCGGTGATCGTGAAGTTCTCGACCTGGCCCGACCCCGACACCGCAGAGTGGAACGCCCTGCAGGGCACGTTGCTCGTCGACGTGAGCGAGGCGCTCGACACGATCTGACGGGCGGGATGCCTCGGCGCGCACGCTGCGCCGAGGCATCCGTCACGCGTTCGTCACGCCCACGAGGGCGGATGCCCGGGCTCGCGTGATTCGGTGGCAGCCCGGAGGACGCGGCGAAACCCGAGCTTCTATCATTTCGATGGTTCAGCCCAGCCGCATCGCGGCACGCACCATCGGGAGGAGACGTGGACGGCACCCTCGCAATGATCGCGTCCGTCGCCGCCGAGGCGGACGACGCGTCGGACTGGGGACTCTTCCAGGCCGGCTTCATCGGGCCGCTCATCGACTTCGGCGTCGTCTGGGTCGCGGTCTGGCTCGTCGCGGTCGTGGCTGCGCGACTGCTCTCGGCGCTGAGGTTCTGGACGAGGCGGCCGACGACGCGGCACCGGAGCATGACGGCGAAGGTGCTCGGAGGCCTCATCACCGCCCTCGCCGCCGCCGCATTCGTCGCGGTCGGTGCGATGACGAGTGCCATCGCGCCGCTGACCCCGCTCGCGTGGGTCACGGTCGGACTCCTGGGCGCCGCCGGCGTCGTCGTGCTCGCCTTCGGCATGGCGACCACACCCTGGCTCAAGATCACGGTGACCGGCACGGGCGGCGCGACGAACGACGCGTGGGCCACCGAGGTGACGGTGCGCATGCGCGAGCTCAACGCCGACAACCCGAAGGGTCGCATCGAGCGGCCAGACGGATCCGACCTCAACGAACTCGTCGCGATCGCCGACCGCACCGACAACTGGGCGGTCGCGCTCGTCGGCGGCGCGATGGCGATGCTGCTCAACCTCACCCCGTGGCGACTCGAGGTGACGGTGTTCAACGCGGACTCGGGCGTCGCGCGGCTGCGCCGCAACGGCCGAGTCGTCGAGGACGCCTCCCTCCGGTTGCCCGCCCCGCCGGCCGACGGCGAGCATCCCGGTGAGCTGCTCACGCTCGCCGCGGCGTTCGCCGCCGTGAAGGTCGCGCACGAGTACCCCGACATCGTCGGCTTCTACAACACCGAGAACTGGCTCGGACTCGGGCTCATCGGCGTCGCGCGCCGCACCGACGATGCCGAACTCCGAGAGCGGTACATCGCGCGGGCGAGGGACGCCGATCCCCGAAGCATCCTGGTCGAATTCGAGGACGTCTACGAGCGGTACGCCGGGGTGACCGACGCGCGACGACTGCGCGAACTCATCGACCGGCTCGAACCCATGATCGAGGTCGCCGCCGAGCAGACGGGGCGGCACCTCGGACTCGCGGGCGCACAGCGCAAGCCCTGGCACGGCACGACACCGCCCGTCGACGCAGGCCCGGCTCGCGAGGCCGCCGAGGCCGCTGCCGGGGCCCGGAGGCGCCGCCGGCAGTTCGACGAGCCGCCGATGCTCATGCTGCGGCTGCAGAGCTACTACCTCATGACGATGCGCAATTGGCTCGTCTCGGACGACGACGTGCTGAACGAGGCGACCGAGCGTCGGGACCGGCTCCGTCGGGCGACGAGCGTCGCGGGCGAACTCGTGGCCGCCCTCGGCGAGCTGAAGCAGGAGGAGGAGAAGCGGCGGCGGAGGGCCCAGTACGCCGACCAGCGCACGTCGCTCGAACGCATGGAGCAGCGCGCTGCGCTCGGCCTGCTGCTCCTCTCCGAGGAGTGCCGGCGCCTGGGTGAGGCAGCGGACGACGAGGTCTCGCGCGAGCGGATCCGCCTCGCGACGGAGTGGAAGCGAGCCGCGATGGAGTCGGATTCGATCGAGGTGAAGTACTCCGTCGCGTGCTACCAGGGCCGTTGCATCGTCGACGAGGAATCGGGCGACGGGGCCGAGTTCGACGACCTCGTCCGGCGGCTCGGCGGCGTCTGCTGGGTCGACGAGTACCGCGACCTCGCGCTCGCCGATCCAGAGCTCGCCCCGCTCGTCGACCCTCGGCGGTCGGAGCGGCCGCGCCGTGTCCGGATGCGCGACGCGGTGCTCCTCGAGATGGAGGACGCCTGGCAGATCGAACGGTTCCGCAGGGTCAGGCTCCAGCTCGAACGGGCGGGGGTGCGTTCACCCGAGGACCTCGTCGTCCCCGCGACGCAGACGCGGGTCGTGCAGCGGTCGGACCTCGATGCGAACGATGTCGAGGCGCTCGCCGACGCCGCGCGCATCCTCCGGGCCGCGCTCGTGACGGAGTGCGACCTGATTCCCGACCGGTTCGACGGCCGCGACGCGGAGCGCGAGCGATGGGCGCGCCGGCGCGCTGCACGCGCGCTGCTCGACGACGGTCGGCACACGGTGTCGACGCTGCTGGCCGAGTACGCGGAGGTGCCGGAAGCGCTCATCGACGACGTCGCCCGGGCGATGTTCTGGCGGCCGGACGATGACGAGGCGGCCGCCGTCGCGCTCTACGTCGACCGCATGATCGAGCAGCTGCAGGGCCCGCGCGGGCTGTCGCTGCGCACGGAGGACGAGCCTGCGGCGTGATCAGGCCGCGCCGCTCCACGGCGCCGGCACGATGATCCAGGCGACCTCGGCGCCGCCGTCGCCGGCCTCCCACGAGTGGGGCTCGCGACCCGGGAAGGTGAGGGCGTCGCCCTCGGCGAGCTCGACGACGCGGTCGACGAAGCGCGCCGTCACCGACCCCGAGATCACGTGCAGCACCTCGACGTCGCTCGAGATGGTGTAGAGCTCTGCGCCGCCGGATGCGCCGGGAGCCATCGACGACCGGATCACCTGCACGCGCGACTCGCCGCGCGGCGAGACGAGCCGCTCGACGATCCCGGTGCCGCCGAAGTTCACGCGCGGTGCGCCGTCGAGCGCGATGTGCTGGATCTCGGGCTCGGCGAAGAGCGAGCCGATCGTGAGCGAGAGCACCTGGCAGAGCTGTACGAGCGTGGCGACGCTCGGCGAGGTCTCGTCGCGCTCGAGCCGGCTGAGGAACCCCTTCGTGAGTCCGCTCGCCTCGGCGACCTGGGCGAGCGTCATGCCCTGGGCGGTGCGGGCGTTGCGGATTCGCGCGCCGATGGCGAGCGGGGAGCCGCTCGGACCGGGCGGGACGGGTCGTGGCATCGGTGCCCCCTTCGCAGTCGACGGCCGCGGCGTTGACAGCCCGGCACGGGCGACGTAGCATGGCCGCAAGTTTCCTCAAGGATATCAAAGGTTTACTGATATGCAACTCGATGACACCGAGAACACCTCCGGCGCCGCCGCATCGGGCGCTGTCCGGCCGACCCCCGTCGGACCCGTCGACGCGAGCCGCGTGCCCCGCTTCGCGGGCATCGCCACGTTCGCCCGCCTGCCGCGCCTCGACGAGGTGCCGCACGCGGACATCGCGGTCGTGGGCGTGCCGTTCGACAGCGGCGTGAGCTACCGTCCGGGCGCGCGCTTCGGCCCGTCGCACGTGCGCGAGGCCTCGCGCCTGCTGCGCCCGTTCAACCCCGCCCAGGGGGTGCTGCCCTTCGCCGTGCAGCAGGTCGCCGACGCCGGCGACATCGCCGTGAACCCGTTCGACATCGACGAGGCCGTCGCCGACGTCGAGGCCGGCGCGAAGGCGCTCGACGGGCAGGCCGACCGACTCGTCGTCATCGGCGGCGACCACACGATCGCCCTGCCGCTGCTGCGCGCCGTCACGGCGAAGCACGGCCCGGTCGCGGTGCTGCACTTCGACGCCCACCTCGACACGTGGGACACGTACTTCGGCGCGCCGATCACGCACGGCACGCCGTTCCGCCGCGCCTCGGAGGAGGGGCTCATCGACCTCACCGCGAGCATGCACGTCGGCACGCGCGGCCCGCTCTACGGCGTCGAGGACCTCACGGACGACGCCCGCCTCGGCTTCGCGATCGTCACGAGCGAGGACATCGAGGAGCGGGGCGTCGAGGCCGCGATCGAGCGCATCCGCACCCGCATCGGCGACAAGCCGCTCTACATCTCGATCGACATCGACGTGCTCGATCCCGCGCACGCCCCCGGCACCGGCACCCCCGAGGCCGGCGGGCTCACGAGCCGCGAACTGCTCCGCATCATCCGCGCGCTCGCCGACAAGCGCATCGTCGGCGCCGACGTCGTCGAGGTCGCCCCGGCCTACGACCACGCCCAGCTCACCGCCGTCGCGGCATCCCATGTCGCCTACGAGCTCATCAGCGCGATGGCGCCTCGCGCCTGACCTTCCCTCGCCGCCCACTCCACGATCGAAGGAGATCGACATGACCACCCGTGAACCGAGCCGCGACGAGGTGCTCGCCGCCGCCGACGCGATCGTCGACGCGTTCGCCGCAACCGACGGCCCCCGCTACTTCGCGGGCTTCGCCCCCGACGCGAGCTTCATGTTCCACACCGAGCCCGCCCGACTCGACGACCGCGCCGCCTACGAGGCCCTCTGGGCCGAGTGGACGGCGGGCGGCTGGCACGTGCTCGCGTGCGAGTCGGCCAACCGGCTCGTGCAGACCCACCCCGGCGGCGCCGTGTTCTCGCACGACGTCGCGACGC
This sequence comes from Agromyces sp. NPDC127015, assembly GCF_042725165.1. Classification (NCBI taxonomy): domain Bacteria; kingdom Bacillati; phylum Actinomycetota; class Actinomycetes; order Micrococcales; family Microbacteriaceae; genus Agromyces; species Agromyces sp. NPDC127015. The sequence goes on from NZ_JBHXDI010000001.1 coordinate 1,202,933, forward strand.
GGGTCGACACCGGTGACGGCGAGGACGCGTACCGCGAACGGGAGACCATCGTCTTCCGCGTCGAAGGCGACGCGCTCCTCGCCGTGCACGAGCACCTCTCGCCCCTGCCCGGCGCCGGCGCCGAGGCATCCGCCGACTGACGACCCACCCCGACCTCCACCCCCGAGGAGAAGCAGCAATGTCGCTCTACACCCGTCTCGACCGCCGCCTCGCCGAGCAGGCCGACAACTCCGGGCCGGTCCGCGGCACGTTGTCGACGCCCCGCATCGGCATGATCTGGCTGGCGGCGAACCTCGTCGTCACCACCCTGCTCACCGGCACCCTGTTCATCCCCGCCGTCGACTACGGCGTCGCGATCACGATGATCGTGCTCGGCACGCTCGGCGGCGCCGTCGTGCTGACGCTCGTCGGCAACATCGGCACCCGCACGGGCCTGCCGACGATGGCGCTCACCCGAGGCGCGTTCGGCACCCGCGGCGGCTACCTGCCGATGGCGGCCAACGTCATCATCCTCATGGGCTGGAGCTGGGTGCAGGCGATGCTCGCGGGCGTCACCGTGAACTACCTGGTCGAGAGCCTCACCGGGTTCTCGAGCCCCATCCTCTTCTCGGTGATCTGCCAGGCCATCGTCGTCATCCTCGCGATCTTCGGCCACGAGGGCATCGCGCGCGTCGAGCCGTGGCTCGCCGTGCTCATGCTCGCGATCATCGCGTGGATCTTCGTCGTCGCGTTCACGGGCTTCGCGCCGAGCGCGTACCAGGCGATCCCCGTCGACGAGGCGATCGGGTACACCCCCGCGATCGTGCTCGACATCGTGATCGCGACCGCCGTGTCGTGGACGGTGCTCTCGGCCGACTTCAACCGGCTCGCGGTGTCGAGCCGCGCCGGCATCCTCGGCTCGGGCATCGGCTACACGCTGTCGACGGTCATCGCGATGACGCTCGGCGCGACGGCGATCGGCTACGTGATCCTCTCGGGCGGCGAGGCGGCCCCCTTCGACCCGGGCGTGCTCGTCGCGGCGTTCGGCGCCCCGATCGCGATCGTCATCTTCGTCTCGGTCATGGCGACGAACTCGATGGTCGTCTACGGCATGACCACCTCGATAGTGAACGCGAGCGCCGGGCGTGCGAGGCTGCGCTTCCTGCCGACCGCGCTCGTCGTGGGCGTGATCTCGATCGTCGGCTCGACGTGGCTCGCGCTGCTCGACCAGTTCACGACCTTCCTGACCGTGATCGGCGCGTTCTTCGTGCCGGTGTTCGCGATCATGATCGTCGACTACTACCTGATCAAGCGGTCGTCGTACGGCCGCGACCTGCTCGAGCACCGCGGCGGCCGGTACTGGTATCTCGCCGGCGTCAACTGGATCGCCGTCGCGGCGTGGGCGATCGGCGCCGTCGCGTCGTACCTCATGGTCTACGTGTGGCCGAGCCCGGTCGGCGCGACGATCCCCGCGTTCGTCATCACCTTCGTGCTCTACCTCGTCGCGATGCTGCCCGAGCGGGCGCGCAACGTGCGCGAACCGAGCGTGCACCTCGCCGAGGTCGAGGCGAACGACGACGCGGATGCCTCGGCGCATGCGTGAGCTCAGCCGGCCCGTCGTCGGGGGCATGCGGGTCTACCCCGGCGACCCCGACGTGCGCATCGAACCGGCGCTCGAGCTCGCCGCCGACGGGGTCGACGTCGCCCGGCTGCACCTCGGCTCGCACACCGGAACGCATCTCGACGCACCGTCGCACACGGTCGCGGGCGGTCGCACGACCGGGGCGATCGGCCTCGACGAGCTCGTCGGCGACGCGATCGTCGTGCACCTCGGCGGCCTCGCGCCGCGCTCGCACTACGGCCTCGCCGACCTCGAGGCGGCGCTCGGCGCCCCGCTGCCCGATCGGGTGCCGCCGATCGTCGTCGTCGACACCGGCTGGGCGCGGCTGTTCGACACCGACACCGCGCTCGAGCATCCGGCGATGGACCCGGCCGCCGCGGCCGAGCTCGTTCGCCGGGGCATGCACGTGCTCGCGGTCGACACCCTGAGCCCCGACCCGACGGTCGACGGCGGCACCGCGTTCCCGGTGCACGAGGCCGTGCTCGGCAGCGATCGGCTCATCGTCGAGAACCTCACCGGGCTCGAGGGGCTCGCCGAGCGGGTGCGCATCGGGTTCTTCCCGCTGCGCGTCGACCTCGACGGGGCGCCGATCAGGGCGGTCGCGTTCGACTGACCGCGGCGGGGTTCGGGTGACCGCCGGTCGGGACGGGCGGTCAGCCGCCCGCGCGGATCGCCACGATGCCGGCGACGGCGCACAGGCTCGCGACGAGGCGCCACGGCCGGAGCCGTTCGCGGAACACGACGTAGCCGATCGCACTCGCGGCGATCACGCCCGTCTCGCGCAGCGCCGAGACGACCGCCAGCGGGGCCACCGACTGGGCCCAGACGACGATCGTGTACGCGGCGAGCGAGATCACCCCGCCGATCACCCCGAGCATCGCGTGCGTGCGCAACCCCAGCACGAACGCCCGGCGATCGGGGGCGAGGGCGAGGCACACGAGCGGGATCGCCGCGCCCTGCAGCAGGAAGAGCCACGCGGCGTAGCCCAGCGGCTGCCCCGAGGCGCGGACGCCGATGCCGTCGAGCACCGAGTAGACGGTCACGGTCGCGCCGACCGCGATCATGAGCAGCGTGCCGACCCGGTCGCCCGGTGCGCCCCCGCGCGTCCACGACAGCGAGAGCAGCGAGAGCGCGACGACCGCGATGCCGAGCAGCTGCACGGGGGTGAGCCGCTCGCCCAGGAGCGTCGTCGAGGCGAGCGTGATTCCGAGTACCGACAGCCCGCGGGTCAGCGGGTACGCGCGACCGAACTCGCTGCGCGCGTACGCGGCCGTCAGCAGCACCAGGTAGAGCGTCTGCGCGATCGCCGACGCGATGAGGTACGGCACGCTCGCCGCCGCGATCGGCGGCAGCACGAGGCATCCGACGGCCCCCGCGACGAGGTAGACGGCACCGATGAGCGCCGAGGCGACCAGGCGCGCGGGGATGGCCTTGGCGATCGCGTTCCATGTGCCGTGGAGCACCGCGGCGCCGAGCACCGCGGCGAGCACGATCGGGCTCACGAGGTGCCCTGGTCGCCCCCGGGGAGGTCGGCGAAGACCTCGGCGTCGACGGCGGTCACCTCGAGCACGACGGCCTGTTCGGGGTGCAGCGCCGGCATCGCGACCCCGGCCGAACCGAGGGCCGCGCCGGTGAGCACGAGCCGGCCGGAGTCCCACCAGGCTGGGCGGTCGCCGGCATCGGGCTGCTCACCGAGGCGCACGGGCTCGACACGGTAGTCGCGGTGCGGCGCGAGCCCGGGCAACCGGATCCGGCCCGCGCCCGCCAGCGGCGAGCGCGCCCGGGACGAGTAGGCGTACAGCGCGCGCGAGCGGTCGTGGGCCACGACCCCCTCGAGCGAGAGCGACGTGTCGGGGTGGTCGAGGCGCACCAGGTCGCCGTCGTGCAACAGCTCCCGGTGGCGGCGGTGCAGCGCGACCCAGTCGGCGAGCTCGGCGAGCTCGGCATCGTCGGCACGTCGCAGGTCGGTCTCGATGCCGAGGTGGCCGAACAGCGCCGTGATCGCCCGGTACGAGAGCGAGTGCGTGCGTCCGGTCGTGTGCGAGCGGGCCGAGGCGATGTGGGTGCCCATGAGCTCGGGCGGCACGAGCTGGGTCGTCCAGCGGTTGATGTCGCCGCGGTCGAGCGGATCGTTGTTGTCGGAGACCCAGACCCGGTCGGTGCGCTCGAGTGCGCCGAGGTCGACCCGGCCGCCCCCCGACGAGCACGACTCGATCTCGAGGTGCGGGTACCGCGCCTTCAACTCGTCGACGAGCCGGTAGAACGCGGCCGTCTGCCGGTGCACGCCGGGTCGGCGGCCGGGTCCCGAGCCGGCGTCGACGAGGTCTCGATTGTGGTCCCACTTCAGGTACGAGATGTCGTACTCGTCGAGCAGCGCCACGAGCGCATCGCGGATGTGCGCGTAGCAGCCGGGGTGTGCGAGGTCGAGCACCTGCTGGTGGCGCGACTCGACGGGCCATCCGTCGCGGGCCGACATGATCCACTCGGGATGGCTCCGCGCGAGCTCGGAATCGGGGTTCACCATCTCGGGCTCGACCCAGAGGCCGAACTGCATGCCGAGTCCGCGCACCCGGTCGACGAGCGGATGCAGCCCGTCGGGCCAGACCTCGCTCGACACGGTCCAGTCGCCGAGGCCCGCGCGGTCGTTGCGGCGGCCGCCGAACCAGCCGTCGTCGAGCACGAACCGCTCGACGCCGACCGAGGCGGCGAGCTCGGCGAGCTCGGCGAGCACGTCGAAGTCGTGGTCGAAGTAGACCGCCTCCCAGGTGTTGAGCGTCACCGGCCGCGGCGATCTCGGGTGCTGCTGGCGGGCGCGCAGCAGCCGGTGCACGCGGCGCGCGGCTTCGTCGAGCCCGTTGCCGTGCACGCCGTACACCCACGGGCTCGTATAGCGGTCGCCGGGCTCGAGCACGATCTCGCCCGGCAGCAGCAGTTCGCCGCCGCCGAGCAGTAGACGGCCGCCGAGGTCGCGTTCGAGCTGGTGCACGTGGTTGCCCGACCACGCGGTGTGCACGCCCCAGACCTCGCCGCTCGCGAAGCCGAACCCCGGCTCGCCGGCGAAGAGGAGGGTCGCCGCATCGAGGCCGGTTCGGCCGTGGCGTCCCTCGCGACGGTGCAGGCCGACGCCGACCTGCTGCCGCTGCGCTGCGCGCTCGCGGCCCCAGCGGCCCGCGAAGTCGAGCGTCTCTGCGGCGAACGGCGGAACGGGCAGGCAGAGCAGCAGCTCGTCGAGCCGGTAGGGCGTCGGCTCGAGGTTCTCGAGCACGGCCCGGCATCGCACGACGCCCGACTCGGTGAGTTCGACGGTGAGCTCGAGGCCGAGCCCGGCCACCCGGTCGGAAGCCTCGAAGACGACCCGACCCGCGCCGCAGCTCACGAGGGTTCGTCCCGAGGCACGAGCCTCGGCGGGCGACGCGATCCCGGTGTCCGCGAGCACGTCGAGCCGCTTCCCGTCGAGCCGGGCACCGGTCGTGGTGAAGCGAGGCGACCAGGCCGAGCCGTCGCGCGAGCCGCTGATGCCGGGCTGCCCGAGCCAGCCGCGGCTGTGCTCGGGAAGCAGCGAGAGCTGCACCGGCTCGTCGACCTCGCTCGCCGCGACCGAGGCGATTCCGGCGTCGGCGAGGGCGCCGAAGCCGACGGCGTCGAGATCGCCGAGGTCGGGCCCCCAATGCACCACCGTGGGCAGTCCGCCCCCGCGCACGTCCAGCGCGAGCGCGACGCCGCCCGAGCGCAGGAGGAGGCCGAAATCTGAGACGACGGTCATGGGAGGGTTCCTCTCGCTGGGCGGTTGTGGATAGTGTTTACGTTGCCATGAAGCAAGGTCCGAATTCTTCCGCCCGAGCCTCGATCAACGACGTCGCGGCGCACGCCGGCGTGTCCGCGCAGACCGTCTCGCGGGTGGCGAACGGGCAGAACAACGTACGGCCGTCGACGCGCGATCGTGTGCTGGCCTCGATGCGCGAGCTCGGCTACCGTCCGAACAGCGCAGCTCGCAATCTCAAGTCGGGCCGCTTCCGCAGCATCGGCTTCGTGACCTTCAACCTGGCCACGCTCGGCAACGAGCGCACGCTCGACGCCGTGACGGTCGCCTCCGAGTCGGCCGGTTACACGACGACCCTGCTCTCGATCGCCGACCCCACCCAGCTCGACGTCGCGGGCGCGTTCGGCCGGCTCGAGGAGCAGGCGGTCGACGGCATCATCCTCGTCATGTCGGCGGAGGTCGGTCCGCTCGACGAGTGGACGATCACCGCCGGGCTCCCGGTCGTGATCGTCGACTCCGACGCCGAACTGCCGTACACGATCGTCGACACCGACCAGGAGCAGGGCGCGAGGCTCGCCCTCGACCATCTGCTCGGCCTCGGCCATCGCCGCATCGTGCACGTCTCCGGCCCGCAGAACTCGTACTCGGCGACCCGCCGCGCCGACGCCTATCGTCGTGTGCTCGAGAAGGCCGCACTGCCGGTGCCCGAGGTGCTCGTCGGCGACTGGTCGGCCGCCTCCGGGCTCGCACACGGCCGCGCGCTCATCGAGTCGGGCGAGGTGCCGACCGCGATCTTCGCAGGCAACGACCAGATGGCGCTCGGCGTGCTGCACGCCCTGCACGAGGCGGGGCTGCGCGTGCCCGACGACGTGAGCGTCGTCGGGTTCGACGACAGCGACGAGGCGCTCGCCTTCTGGCCCGCGCTCACGACCGTGCACCAGAACTTCGACGACGTCGGCCGCAAGGCGACCGAGTCGCTGCTCGCGCTCATCGACGGCGGGGCCGTCGAGCGGCAGAAGATCCTGATCCCCACCCGGCTCGTCGTGCGCGACAGCACCGGGCCCGCCCGCGTCACCGCATAGCGGGCGGATGCCTCGTGCCGGCAGTGGGCCGCTGGAGTTCATCAGACCTCGGTCGGTCCGAGGTCGGGCCGGTCGGTGAACCGCGCCGTCGCCGAGACGAGGCCCGACAGTTCGAGCACGATGAGCTCGTTCTCGCCCGCCCGCACGAGCGGCGCGGGCACGTAGAGGGTGCGCTGCGGTCCGCGGCTCCAGTGCCGTCCGAGGTTGAAGCCGTTCACCCAGGCCACCCCGGCGCCCCAGGCCCGCGTATCGAGGTGCAGGTCGCTCGGCGCGTCGAGGTGGAAGGTGCCCGCCGCGAACGCCGGACCGACGACGGGGGCGGACGAGCGGTGGTCGGCGGCGGCGATCGCCGAGCGCACCCGATCGATGCCGAGATCCAGTCCGCCGGCACGCCAGCCCTCGAGCAGCCGCCCGTCGAGCGTCGCCGGCCCGATGAGCCCCTTCGCCTCGCCGAGGCGCGGGCCGTAGTTGACCCCGCCGAGATGCTCGACGAGCAGCGAGAGCCGCCCGGCGCGCGGCACCGCGATGACTCGCTCGCCGTGCTCGCGGTCGATCGTTCCGACCCGGGCGCCGTCGAGGAAGACGTGGGCGCGGTCGCGCACCTCCGAGAACGCGAGGAGACCGCCGTGATCGACGTCGACGGCGTAGTGCGAGAAGCCGCGGGGAGCGCCGAAGGCGGAGGCATCCGGCAGGCCCTCGTAGGTCGCGTCGCAGACGAGGTCCGTGTCGCCGACCGCCGCCCGGCGGTCGAGCGCGATGTCGATGACCGGCGCGTCGGTGCGCTCGGCGGGAGCCTCGTCGGGAACGGGCGCGTACTTCGCGATGACCTCGCGGAAGCGCCAGTACTTCTCGGTCGGGGTGCCGTCTTCGGCGAGCGGGGCGTCGTAGTCGTAGGAGGTCGCGATGGGTCGGTAGATGCCCTTGTCGTTCGCCCCGGAGGTGAACCCGAAGTTGGTGCCGCCGTGGAACATGTAGATGTTGACCGAGGCGCCCGCGGCGAGCATGGTGTCGAGCTCCGCGGCCGAGTCGGCGGCGGGCGTGGTGTGGTGCGGCTCGCCCCAGCTGTCGAACCAGCCGCACCAGAACTCGGAGCACATGAGCGGGCCGGTGGGCTGATGGCGTCGCAGCGTCGCGAGGCGCTCTGACGCGCGCGAGCCGAACGAACCCGTGCGGTGCAGCTCGTCGAGGCCGCCACGGGCGAGCATGCCGTCGAGGGGCTGGTCGACGGTCGTGAGCGGAACGCCGATGCCCGCATCGCGGGTGCGCTCGACGAGCGCCCGCAGGTAGTCGGCGTCGTCGCCGTAGGCCCCGTACTCGTTCTCGATCTGCACGAGCACGACCGGGCCGCCCTCGTGCACCTGGCGGGTGCGGACGACGTCGTAGACCGCGTCGAGGTACTCGCCGACGGCGTCGAGGTACGCGGGATCGCTCGATCGCAGCGTCACGGACGGGTCGGCGGTGAGCCATCCCGGCAGGCCGCCGTCGTGCCACTCGGCGCAGATGTACGGGCCGGGGCGCACGATCGCGAGCAGGCCGGCCTCGTGCACGAGGTCGAGGAAGCGTGCGAGGTCGAGGCCGCCGGAGGTTCGGAAGGCGCCCCGCTCGGGGGAGTGCTCGTTCCACGGCACGTAGGTCTCGATGGTGTTGAGGCCCATCATCCGAGCCTTCCGAATCCGGTCGGCCCACTGGTCGGGGTGCACGCGGAAGTAGTGCATCGCGCCGGAGATCACCTGGAACGGTGCTCCGTCGAGCAGGAAGTCGGTCTCGCCGATCGTGAAGGAAGGCATCGGGGCTCTCTCGGAGGTGCTGGCTCGGGCGAAACGCTCGGAGCGGTTGTGGGGAGGCATGCCGCGGGGGATCTGCGCGAGCAGATCCCCCGCGGTTCGGTGCGGCTACTCGTTGACGGTGAAGCCCTGCGAGTTGCCGTACTCGACGAGGGTGTCCTGCCACTCGAGCAGGGCGGCGTTCAGGTCGCTCTCCGAGGCGAGCGCCTTGCCGACCGAGTCGCCGAACACGCTGTTCGCGTAACCCTGGTAGGGCAGGTACTGCCAGCCGGGGATGACGGACTCGGCCGCGGCGGCGCCGACCTCGTTCGCGGTCTGGTCGCCGTAGACCTCCGGCCAGGTGCGGCCGAGCCACTCGGGGTCGCTCATGGTCGCGGTCGTCGACGGGAAGCCGCCCTGGTTGACGAGGTCGCGGCCCTCGCCGGTGGCGAGCCACTGCAGCACGGCGGCGGCCGCCGCCTTGTGCTTCGACTGCTCGGTGACGGCGATCGCGCTGCCGCCGTTCTCGGCCGAGGCGGGCTGACCGTCGGCCGACGGCATCGGCGCGACCTTCCAGGTGTCGCCGGCATCGGTCGGGCCGCCGATCTCCCAGGCCCCCATCATGAGCGTGCCGAGCTTGCCGGCCGCGAGCGCCCGGTTCCACTCGTCCGACCAGGTCGGGACCTGCGACAGCTCGCCCTTCTCCAGCATGCCGCCCCAGAAGTCGGCGAACTGCTTCGAGCCCTCGTCCTGGAGGTCGATCGTCACGTTCTCGCCGTCGGTCTTGAACGGCTGGCCGCCGAACGACCAGATCATGCTCGTGAAGAAGCCGGCGTCGCCCGCGTTGGCGATGTACGCCTCGGGGTTGTAGGCGTGGATCTTCGCGGACGCCGCCGCGAACTCGTCCCACGTCTTCGGGGCCTCGGCCACGCCCGCCTTCTGGTAGAGATCGGTGTTGTAGATCATGACCATGGGGCCCGAGTCGAGCGGCAGGCCGACGAGCTCGCCCTGCACGTTGACGGCGTTCCACGTCGATGCGGTGAACTCGTCCTCGTTGTCGGCGAGGCCGTAGGGCGTCAGGTCGGCGAGGGCGTCGCCGAGCGTCAGCTGGGGCAGCGTCTGGTACTCGACGGGGATGATGTCGGGGGCCCCGGAGCCGGCCTTCACGGCGTTCTGCAGCTTGGTCACCGCGGCGTCGGGGTTGTCGACCTTGACGACCTCGATCGTGATCTTCGGGTGCTCCTTCATGAACGCGTCGGCCCAGGCCTGGGTGGTGTCGCCCCAGGTCCACCAGGTGAGGGTGGTCTCGGTGTCGAGGGCGGCCTCGATGTCGGTGCTCTCATCGCCCGACGCGCCGGCGGCGCAGCCGGAGAGCGCGCCGACGAGGAGTGCGCCGGTGCCGGCGACGACGCCGGCGCGCTTCCACAGGCGCTTGGTGGTGTTCTTCACGTGCGGTCCCTTTCTCGGGTGCTGTATCTGAGGTGTTTGCAGGTGTCTTGCGGGTGGTGCGGGTGGTGCGGGCCGACAGGGGCGGCTATTTCACGCTCCCCGCGGTGAGCCCCGACTGCCAGTAGCGCTGCAGGTAGAGGAAGGCCGCGGAGATCGGAATCACGGTGAGCAACGATCCGGTGATCACCAGGTTCGGGATGGGCAGGGTGCCGACGGCGGTCGACTTCGAGGCCCATTGGTTGAGGCCGACCGTGAGCGGGTACCACTCGGGGTCGCTCAGCATGATCAGCGGGAGGAAGTAGTTGTTCCACGTCGCGACGACGGCGAACATGAGCACGGTGATCAGGGCGGGAGCCAACTGCCGCAGCGAGATCGAGAAGAAGATGCGCAGTTCGCCCGCGCCGTCGAGGCGCGCCGCCTCGAGGAGTTCGTCGGGGATCGCCTCGGCGGCGTACACCCACACCAGGTAGAGCCCGAAGGCGCTCACGAGCGACGGGATGATGACCGACCAGGGAGTGTTCGTGAGGCCCATGCCGCTGAACATGAGGAACTGCGGGACCGCGAGCACGGAGCCGGGGATGGCGAGCGCGCCCAGGATGATGGCGAACACCGCGCGGCGTCCGGGGAAGCGGTACTTCGCGAGCCCGTACCCCGCGAGGGTGGCGAGCAGGGTGGCGCCGCCCGCGCCGACGACGACGTAGAGCAGGGTGTTCGCGAACCAGCGGGTGAACTCGCCGTCGTTGTACGTGAACACCTCGACGATGTTGTCGAAGAGGGCGAAGTCGGGTGCGAACCAGAGCGCGAAGGTGTCGTAGAGGTCGGATCGGCTCTTGGTCGCGTTGATCACGAGCCACACGAGCGGCACGACGCAGTACAGCAGCATGAGCATCATGAGGATCGTCAGCGTGATCGAGGCCCGGCGGTTGCGCGGACCGCGGCGCTGCGCAGGGCGGCTCGCGAAGGGCACCCGCCCGCTCGCGAGACGGCTCGGCCGACGGCCGGCGGTGGTGATCGATTCGGTGGCCATCAGCGCTTCTCCTGCTTGTTGCCCGTCGACTGCGCGAAGTACGCGACGACCATCGTGATGAGGCCCGAGACGATCGCGATCGCCGCGGCGTAGTTGAACTGCGAGCCGGCGAACGACAGGTTGAACGCGTACAGGTTCGGGGTGAAGTAGCTCGTGATGACGTTCGGGGCGATCGACTGCAGGACGGCCGGCTCGTTGAAGAGCTGGAAGCTGCCGATGATCGAGAAGATCGTCGCCACGAGGATCGCTCCGCGGATCGACGGGAGCTTGATGGCGAAGATCGTGCGGAACGCGCCCGCACCGTCGATCTCGGCCGCCTCGTAGAGCTCCTGCGGCACGGCCTTCAGGGCCGAGAAGAAGATCAGCATGTTGTAGCCGACGAACTCCCAGGTCACGATGTTGGCGATCGCGGGCATGATGTAGCTGTCGGAGAGGGGGGCCGGGATGGTCGTGCCGAGCCAGTGGTTGAGGTCGGCGACGAGCCCGAACTGGGAGCCGTACATGTAGCCCCAGATCATGACGGCGACGACGCCGGGCACCGCGTACGGCAGGAAGATGCTGAGTCGGTACAGCGGCACGAACCGCAGGCGCGCGCTGTCGAGCGCGAGCGCCACGAAGAGGGCGAGCCCGAGCATGATCGGCACCTGGACGCAGAGGAAGACCGTGACCCGGATCGTCGCGTCCCAGAACTTGGGGTCGGTCAGGGCGAGGGCGTAGTTCTCGAGCCCGACGAAGTGGGTGCCGCCGACCAGGGTCTCGCGGAAGAGGCTGAGGAAGATCGCGTAGGCGAGCGGCGCGATGAGCACGAGCGCGAAGACGAGCATGAACGGTCCGACGAACCACCAGCCCGCCCAGTCGCGGCGCACCCTGCGGCGACCGGTTCGACCCGTCGCGGCATCGGGTGCGACCCGGCTCGCGTACGTCGCGGCGGAGACGCCGGCTGGGGGATCGGCCTGCACGTGCGCCGTGGTCATCTGCGGCCTGCTCTCGCACCTCGGGCGGGTGACGTCTTCGTCATGCGCGGTCGCACTCCTTCGTGAATGTTTGCGTTCCCAGTGGAGTATACGTCAGGATCATGTTTGCGCAAACACCAGTTATGCAAGACTGTCGGCGAAGGAGCCAGCACCGCATGATCAGCACCATTCACGTCGTCTTCAAGACGCACCTCGACATCGGCTTCACGGCGCTCGCCAGTGACATCGTCGACCGGTACCTGCACTCGTACCTGCCGAGGGCGATCGACCTCTCCGAGGAGCTCGAGCGGCGCGGCGGCCCTGCGCGGTTCACCTGGACGACCGGCTCGTGGCTCATCCACGAGGCCCTCCGATCCAGCGCTCCGGCCGAGCGGGCGCGGCTCGAGGAGGCGATCCGGAAGCGCCGCATCCACTGGCACGGCCTCCCCCTGACGACGCACACCGAGGTGATGGACCGAGCCCTCGTCGACTACGGCATCTCGATCGCGAAGCGCCTCGACGAACGGTTCGAACGCCGCACGCTCGCCGCGAAGATGACCGACGTGCCCGGCCACACCGTCGGCCTCGTCCCCGCGCTCGCAGCGGCCGGGCTCGACTACCTGCACCTCGGGGTGAACGGCGCCTCGGCGGTTCCCGAGGTCCCCGAGTTCTTCCGCTGGGTCGCACCCGACGGCAGCGAGGTCGTCGTGAACTACGCCGGCAGCTACGGAGCGACCGACCTCGGGCTCGCCGTCGTGCCCGGCGGCACCGACGCCCTGCACCTCGCGTTCACGGGCGACAACTTCGGCCCACCCTCGGCCGACGAGGTCGAGGTGCTCTTCGCGCAGCTCGCGGAGGCGCACCCGGATGCGCGCATCGTGGCCTCGGGCCTCGACGACTTCGCACGAGCCGTACTCGCCGTGCGCGACGAGCTGCCCGTCGTCGACGACGAGATCGGCGACACCTGGATCCACGGGGTCGGGGCCGACCCGCTGCTGACCGCGGGCCTGCGCGGCCTGCTCGGGCTGCGAGCCGAGTGGATCGCGAACGGCGACCTCGTCGAGGGCGATGACGAGTGCGACCGGTTCAGCGAGGCGCTGCTGCTCATCGCCGAGCACACCTGGGGCGAGGACCTGAAGACCTTCCTGCCCGACTACGCGAACTACACGAAGGACGACTTCGCCGCGGCCCGTTCGCGCGACGAGATCGACCTCGCCGCGAACCCCCCGGAGGCGGCGCGGTTCGAGTGGGCCGCGGAGCACGCCGGGGCGCAGGGCCTGCGCTACTCGGGCTTCGAAGCCTCGTGGGCGGAGCAGCGCGGCTACCTCGACCGTGCGGTCGATGCCCTCGCACCCGAACGCGGTGCGGCGGCGCGCGCGGCGATCGCCGGCCTCACGCCGACGTCGGCGGGCGAGACGCGGGGCACATCGAGCAGCGACGCCCGGCGCACACCCGTCGAGCGCGGCGACGATCTCGCGCTCGGCGGGTTCACGGTGCGGTTCGGCGACGACGGCTCGATCGTCTCGCTCGTCGACGAAGCGGGCCGGCAGTGGGCAGGTCCCGAGCATCGACTCGGTGCGTACCGCCATCAGACCTTCGACGAGCGCGACGAGGCGCGCTGGGTGGACGAGTACTGCCGCGACCTCGACGAGACCGGCTTCTGGGCGATCCCCGACCAGTCGAAGCCGGGGCTCTCGATCGCCGAACGCCAGCCGGCGCAGGTGTCCGCACCGGTGGTCGAGTCAGCGGGCCGCATCACCGAGGCCGATGCCGACCGCATCGAATTCGAACTCGTCATGCCCGAGCGGGCCGCCGCGCTCTGGGGTGCGCCCCGCCGTCTGCGGTTGCGCTATCGATTCCCGCACGCCGACGCCCCGATCGGCATCGAGCTCGACGTGCTCGACCGCGAGGCGTCGCGGCTTCCCGAGGCGAGCTGGTTCGGCTTCCGCCCGAGGGTCGACGGCGACTGGCGTCTCGACAAGCTCGGCGTGCCGGTCGACCCCCGACGAGTCGTCTCGCGCGGCAACCGCAGCCTGCACGCGGTTTCCGCGGTCGAATGCCGAGGTTCGCAGCACTTCCGCCTCCGCACGATCGACGCCCCGCTCGTCGCGGTCGGCGAGCCGCGCCTGCTCCGGTTCGACGATCTCGTGGCCGAGCCGGCGGACGGCCTGCACGTCAACCTGCACAACAACGTCTGGGGCACGAACTTCCGGATGTGGTTCGACGACGACCTCAGCTACCGCTTCGAACTGGAGCTCGGCAGGTGAGCGACGAGCTCGTGACGAGCCCGCCCGTCGTGATGGCGCCGCGCGCCGACGGGTTCGAGGTCGTCTGGGGTGTGAGCCGGCTCAGCCGCGGATGGCTCGAGTGGGAGGGGGCCGACGGCACGCGCGGCACCGCGACCGCCGACGCCTTCGGCATGGTGCCCCAGGGCGACCGGGTGCTGCGTGTCCGCACCGCGGGGTGGCCCGCCGGCACCGCCCTGCGCGTGCGCTCGGTCACCGAGTCGGTCGAGGCGCCGGCGGAGCGGCACGAGAGCGGGTGGAAGCCCGTGCGCACCCTCGACGCGGCATCCGATCGCGCGCGCTTCGCCGTGTGGAACGACACCCATCAGCAGGACGACACCCTGCGGGCGCTGCACGAGGCGACCCCCGAAGTCGACGTGCTCGTCTGGAACGGCGACCTCTGCAACGACTGGAAGGACCCGTCGTGGTTCACCTCGACGGTGCTGAACCCGGCGGGCCTCGACGTCAGTGCGGGGCGCCCCCTCGCGATCGTGGTGGGCAACCACGACGTGCGCGGCACCTGGGCGTACCAGCTCGAGGACTTCGTGGCGACGCCCGAGGGGCGGCCGTTCACCGCGTTCCGCATCGGGCCGGTCGCGTGCGTCGTGCTCCACACCGGCGAGGACAAGCCCGACGCCCACCCGACGTTCGAGGGGCGCGTCGCCTTCGAGCCGCTGCGCGCCGAGCAGGCCGAGTGGCTGCGCGAGGTGACCGCGCGCCCCGAGTTCCGGGACGCCCCGTACCGCGTCGTGTTCTGCCACATCCCGCTGCGCTGGATCGACGAGGCGGTCGTCGACTACGACGACGAGGGCTACGACTGGTTCAGCCGGATGAGCCGCGATGCCTGGCACGACGCGCTCGTCGAGTGGGGCGCCCAGGTCATCGTGTCGGGGCATACCCACTACCGCACCTGGATGCCGCCGACCGAGGAGTTCCCGTACGCGCAGCTGATCAGCGGGGGTCCTGATGCCGATCCGGGCTCCGACGAAGCGGCCGCCTGGATCGCCGGCGAGGCGAACGCCGACGAGCTCGTGCTCACGCTGCGCGACCTCGCCGGCACCGTGCACCACGAGGTGCGGCTGGCGCCACTCGCCTGACGCCCGGACGAGCAGGGGCCGGGTCGCAGTCGCGACCCGGCCCCTCCGTCTCACCTGGGCATGGCTAGCTCAGCGGCTTGCAGAGCAGCGCGTCGGGCACTCCGCCGTGGTTCCACTGGTAGGTGTACGCCACGCCGGCGAGGTACTCGGTGTCCTTGCACTGGCCCTTGTAGTAGCCCGGGGCCCAGTCGCTCGCGGTCGATCCGCCGCCCGCCGGGCGGTTGTCGCCCTGGTCGAACCAGATGAGGCGGCCCTGGCTGGCCGGCAGCGCCGTGGTGCTCGTCGCGCAGGCGAGCTTCCACATCGCCGCCTTGGTGCCGGTGCCGGTGCCGAGGCTGTAACCGACCGCGACCTCGCCGGGGTTGCACTGCAGCTTGCTGTAGCCCGAGGCCCAATCGTTCGTGATGTTGCCCTCGCCGCTCTGCACGCGCGGGTTGGAGGTGGCGATGTCGCCGACATCGGTGCAGAGGCCCCGGTTGGTGCTCCGCGCGATGCCCTGCAGGCGCTGGCTGTCGGGGCAGGTGCCCTTCCACTGGCCGGGCGACCAGTCGCCCGCCTGCAGCATGCGCAGCGACGACTGACTGTCGACGAAGCTGCCGCTGCCGATCATGTTCCAGCGCGGCGCGTCGGCCACGGGGCCGGTCTTGCCGTTCGCGTTCACGAGCTTCACCCACTGCGAGTAGCGCCAGTCGTCGGCGATGCTGAGCTTCGTGCCGTCGGGCTTGTAGGCGAGCAGCGCGTAGCCGTCGGCGAACGTGCCGTCGGCGCTCGCCTGCGTCACGAGCGGCCACGCGGCGAAGTCGCTGTCGTTGGCGGCGAGGATGTCGGTGAAGTTCGCCCACCAGGCCTTGTCGAGCGCGCCGGTGTCGGCGGCGTGGCCGATGCCGAACTCGCTGAACCACACGGGGGCCGTGTAGTGCTGGTTCGCCGTGGTGACGTAGGCCGCGGCCCGGTTCACCTCCGCCACGAGCTCGCTCCGGGTGAGGTCGCGGTAGCGGGGGTCGTGGGTCTCGCCGAGTCCCGTCGCACCCGTGTGCTTCGGCCCGGTGTAGGCGTAGATGTGCGCGGCGTAGACGAGCTTGTCGGGATACGGGAGGGCGTTCGAGAGGTTCGCGACGGGCTTCAGGTGCGGGCGGTCGTGGAACAGGCCGTCGAGCGGGACGCCCTGCCAGTTGATGCCCTCCATGATGACGAGCACGTCGGGGTTCGCCTGCTGGATGGCGACGCCCGCCCGCTGGAACGCCTGGTAGAGGTCGTTGCCGTCGCCCATGCCCCAGTTGGCGTCGTTCCAGACGTCGCGGCGGACCTCGTTGCGGAGGTCCATGCCGACGACGCGCGGGTTGTCCTCGTAGCGCTCGGTCAGCATCACCCAGTCGCTGATCCACTTCTCGGTGGTCTGGCTGCTGTACCACTTCGAGTTGCCGTCGTCGGCGCCGCAGCACCAGCGCGACGTCGTGGTGTGGTTGTTGAGGATCACCGCGAAGCCGTCGGCCGTGAGGGCGTCGACCACCGCGTCGAAGACCTGCAGCGGGGTCTTGCCCTTCAGCGAGGGGTTCGCCGCCACGGCGACGTCGGGCACGGGGGCGGTCATTCCGAGCATCTCGTTCGAGTACGACAGCCGGATGCTGTTGAGCCCGAGTCCGTGGAAGTCGCTCATCAGCGTCGCCATCGGCACTCGGTCGAGCCCCATGGGGATGTCGTAGCTCATGCCGCTGTTGTGGTTGGCCGGGTCGTTCTTGTCACCGCTGCCGTTCCAATGGCCCTGTGCGCCGTCCCAGTTGGCGGACTCGAGCTTGAAGCGGTCGCCGTCGGCGTCGACGATGTACCGGCCCCTCGTGCTCAGCGGCGGCGTCCACGACGCCGCGAGCTGCGGCCCGGTGACCTGTGCGATCGGCGTCGACTCGGTCGCCGCATGCGCGGGGACGATGGCCGAGACGGCGAGCGCCGCGGTGACCGCGGCCACTGCGAGTGTCGCGATGCGACGATGCATTCGAACCTCCCTGTTCGTTTCTCCGCGTCGTCACGCTGTCGGGCTGCACTCGCGGCGACGCCTGGCGGTCGCAATGCTATGGGGGTGCCAGCCGCAATGTCAACGTAAACATGTTTGCGTTGCCAGAGCACGTCGGCGCACATCGGTCAGGATTCGAGAAGCGTCGGGGCGGGCCTCGCTCGTAGCGTGATCGACATGTCAACCATCGAATCCATCACCCTCGACGTCGACGACCCCACCGCCGCCGACCGCTTCTACACCGACGCCCTCGGCCTCGACGGACGGGTGCGCACACGGCTCGCCACTGAGCCGTCGACGGGCTTCCGCGGCTACACGCTGTCGCTCGTCGTCGCGCAGCCCGGCAACGTGCAGGCCCTCTTCGACGCCGCCGTCGCCGCCGGCGCCACGGTGCTGAAGCCCGTCGCCAAGTCGCTCTGGGGCGTCGGCGCATCGGTGCAGGCGCCCGACGGCGCGATCTGGAAGTTCGCGACCTCGGCGAAGAAGGACACGGTTCCCGTCGGCCGCGACTTCGATCGGCTCGTCCTGCTGCTCGGCGTCGACGACGTCCCGGCGAGCAAGCGCTTCTACGCCGAGCACGGCTTCGCCGTCGGCAAGAGCTTCGGCAGCTACGTCGACTTCGACACGCCCCGCAGCCCGATCGGCCTCGGCCTCTACAAGCGCCGCGCGCTCGCGAAGGACGCGGGCGTGCCCGAGGAGGGCTCTGGCTCGCACCGCCTCGTGATCGCGAGCGGCGACGGAGCGTACACCGACCCCGACGGCTTCGCCTGGGCGCCGGTCACGGCCCCCGCCGACGTGTGAGTCGTCGCGGTGCGGCTCAGGGCGTTCCGACCCTGAGTCGCACGTCGACGACGTCGCCCACCTCGAGCGACTCGGCGCTGCGCACCCACGCCTTCACGGGCACGATGTAGCCGCCGTCCTTCGGCCACAGCGCGGTCGGCCACTCGCTGTCGCCGATGCGCACGATCGCCGGCACCATGCCCCAGCCGTAGCTCACGAACGGCGCGATCGCCGCGAGGGCGTCGCACGCTGCGTCGGGCACCGTCACGAAGTGCCACGGGGCGGGACCGCGCCAGAACCACAGCGCACCGCTGAAGTCGAGCTCCATCGGCTCAGGATACGGGTGGCGTGTTCACGCCGGCGCGTTCCACCGCCCGAGCTTCTCGGGGTTGCGCATGACCCAGGCGTTGGTGATCGCGTCGCCGCGCACCTCGATGACGGCGACGGTATCGACGATCCCGTCCTCGCCGAAGGCGAGCGTGAGCCCGTCGGCCGTCTCGTGCAGCGACCACTCGAGCGCCGGACCGCGCTGGGTGAGGGTGCCGGCGATGAATCGGGCCACGCGGTCGGGGCCGAGCACGGGGCGTCGCGTCGCCGAGACGAATCCGCCCCCGTCGGAGTGGAGCACGACGTCGGGGTCGAGCAGCGACAGCAGCGACTCGAGCCGCCCCGTCCCCGCTGCGGCGACGAACGCGCGCACGACCTCGTCGTGGCGCTCGCGGCTGACGACGCCCGCTCGTCGCTCGCGCACGTGCCGGCGGGCGGAGGCGGCGAGCTGCCGGCAGGCCGCGGACGTTCGTCCGACGACCTCCGCGATCTCGGCGAACGGCATCGCGAACACCTCGTGCAGCACGAACGCGACCCGCTCGGCGGGGGTGAGCGACTCGAGCACGACGAGCAGCGCCGTCGAGACCGACTCGTCGAGCATCGCGCGATCGAGCGGGTCGTCGACGGCCCGCACCGCGAACCGTGCGGCGTCGGCGGTCGGCAACGGCTCCGGGAGCCACTCGCCGACGTAGTGCTCGTGTCGCCGACGTGCCGAGCCGAGCTGGTCGAGGCAGATGCGGCCCACCGTGCGCATCAGCCACGCGCCGGGCCGGTCGACCGAGTCGCGGTCTGCGGGAGGCATCCGGTACCAGCGGGCGAAGCCCTCCTGCACCGCGTCCTCGGCGTCGGCCACCGTGCCGAGCATGCGGTAGGCGAGGCCGACGAGGGCGGGCCGCTCGGCGTCGAGCGCCTCGTCGCGCGCGTCGGTGGGAGCGATGGGCGCATCGGGCATGCCCCCAGCCTCGCACGCGGCGACGCGCCCGGCACCTTGCATTCCGGCGGGCTGCGTCGTCGAGATGGTGAAGGGGCGAACGGATGCCCCGCCCGCCGCCGCATCCGCGGCCCGAATGCAGAGGAGCCCATCATGAAGATCGCCGTTGCCGGGGGAACCGGAACCGTCGGACGCCACGTCGTCGACGTCGCCCGCGAACGCGGGCACGAGGTCGTGGTGCTCACCCGCTCGGCCGGGGTCGACGTGATCTCGGGCGAGGGACTCGCCCGGGCGCTGCAGGGCGTCGACGCGGTCGTCGACACGAGCAACGTGACGACGCTCGACGCGAAGAAGGCCGAGGCGTTCTTCACGACGGGGTCGCGGAACCTGCTCGCCGCAGAGGCCGCGGCCGGCGTGCCCCACCACGTGCTGCTCTCGATCGTTGGCATCGACCGTGCGCCGTACGGGTACTACGCGGCGAAGCTCGCCCAGGAGCGCGTCGTCGAGCAGGGCGACGTGCCCTGGACCATCCAGCGCGCGATGCAGTTCCACGAGTTCGCCGGGCAGATGCTCGAGGGCATGTCGTTCGCGGGCGTCCACCTCGCGCCGAAGGTGCGCACCGCGCCGGTCGCGGCGCGCGAGGTCGGCGAGCGACTCGTCGCGCTCGCTGAGGCCGGCCCCGCCGGGCACGTCGCCGACCTCGCCGGCCCGCGCGAGGAGCGGCTCGAGGAGATGATCCGCAAGCTCGCCAGAGCCCAGGGCCTGAGGGGACCGGTGCTGGCAGTGTCACTGCCCGGCAAGCAGTTCGCCGCGATGCGATCCGGCGTCACGTTGCCCGGTCCGGGCGCCGTGCGTGCGACCCGGACGTTCGACGAGTGGGTGGCCGACCGATAGCCTGCACCGGTGAAGACCATCGATCTCGCCGGCATCGCGGCGCCCAACGTCGTGCTCGGACTCATGCGCATCGAGCAGCTCGGCGACGACGAGGTGCGCACCCTCATCGGCACGGCCCGCGACGCGGGCATCGACTTCTTCGATCATGCCGACATCTACGGCGAGACGCTGCACGCCTGCGAGCGCCGCTTCGCCGAGGCGATGCAGCTGACGCCCGCCGAGCGCGAGCAGGTCACCCTGCAGACGAAGTGCGGCATCGTGAAGGACGGCCCGTACTTCGACTTCTCGTACGAGCACATCATCGAGTCGGTCGAGGGGTCGCTCGAGGCGCTGCAGACCGACTACCTCGACATCCTGCTGCTGCACCGCCCCGACGCCCTGGTCGAGCCCCACGAGGTCGCCCGGGCGTTCGACGAGCTCGAGGCGTCAGGGAAGGTGCGCGCCTTCGGGGTCTCGAACCACACGCCGAGCCAGCTCGAACTGCTGCGCCGCTCGGTGCGGCAGCCGATCGTCGCCAACCAGCTGCAGCTGTCGATCACGCACGCGCCGATCATCGCGCAGGGCATCTCGGCGAACATGCAGGGGTTCTGGCAGTCGACGATGCTCGACGGCGGCATCGTCGACTACTGCCGGATGAACGGCATCACGATCCAGGCGTGGTCTCCACTGCAGGCGGGGTTCTTCAGCGGCGTGTTCCTCGGGTCGGCCGACTACCCCGAGCTCAACTCGGCCATCGACCGGCTCGCCGAGAAGTACGACGTGGCGCCGATCGCGATCGCGACCGCGTGGATCACCCGGCACCCCGCGAACATGCAGGTCGTGCTCGGCACGACCAACCCGTCGCGCGTCGCCGACGCGGCGGCGGGCTCGGCCGTGCCGCTCACGCGCCCTGAGTGGTACGAGCTCTTCCGCGCCGCCGGCTACCAGGTGCCCTGAGCGCCCTCAGGCCGGTCGCCACCGAGGCCGTCCGTACCGACGCCTCGCGATCTGGTGGGCCGTCGCGCTCGCGCGCATCGTCGCGACGGCGCACCGCTCGCCGCGCTCAGCGGATCCGGCGGGGAATCGCGCCGGCGGCTGTGTGGATTCGTGGATGTGTGGACGCCTCGGGTGTGGATTTGTGGATTCATGGACGCCTCGGGTGTGGATATGTGGACTTGTGGACGCCTCCACGGAAGTGGATCTCCCGCCCAGCCAGATTCAGCCCGATTCAGCGCGATTCAGCGCGATCTCGTCGACGTGCCGGCCGTCGCCGGCGTCGACCTTGCGAACGCGGCATCGAGGATGCTGCGCCGGAGCCCGTTCGCCCGCTCGGCGAACCCGCGCTGCCGACGCACGTACTCGGCCTTGCCGTCGGGCGTCTCGATGCGCACGGGCTCGCCGCCCCACGGCTCCATGTCGTAGGGCGACGCCTGCATGTCGAGATAGCGGATGTCCCTGGCCAGCTCGAACGCGTCGAGCAGCAGCTCGCCGGGCACGAGCGGACCGAGCTTCACGGCCCACTTGTAGACGTCCATGTTGGCGTGCAGGCAGCCGGGCTGTTCGAGCCTCGGCTGCGTCTCGCGGGTCGGCTCGAAGCGGTTGCGCGGCACCGCGTCGGCCGTGAAGAACCGGTAGGCGTCGATGTGGGTGCAGCGCAGCTCGTGCGCTTCGACGACCTCGTCGGTCGCGGCCTGGCCGAGCCGCAGCGGCACGGGGTGGCGGTGCTCGCGCTGGCGGTACACCATCGCCCACTCGTGCAGCCCGAAGCATCCGAACGCGCCCTGGCGTGACGCCGTGAGCCGCAGCATGCGCTCGACGGTCGCGAGCATCGGTCCCTTCTCCGCCTGCATCGCGTCACGGTCGACGACGAGCGATCCGGGGGAGCGGCCGGCGCCGTACCAGCGCCACTCGGCGCGAGGCGTGCCGGCGGCGCCGTCGAGCTCGAGGCCGGGGCCGGGATGCCAGCGGCGCAGCAGGCTCGGCGAGTACGAGTAGTACGTGAAGAGGAAGTCCTCGATGGGGTGCTTCTCGCGCGCCGCCGCGCGGGCGCGATGACCGGCCGTGAGGGCGTCGGCCCGCTCGGCGTGCGCCCCGGCGCGGGCACGCCAGTCGTCGGCGGCGAGCACGGTGGTCATGCTCCAAGGGTACGTTCCCGGCCGGTCGAGGAGCGCGAAGCGCGTATCGAGGCCACCGTCGGCGAGGGCTCGTGGTCTCGATACGCCCCTGCGCGCCCACTCGACCACGGATCGCATGTCGGCGGCGGGTGCGAAACTGGGCGCGTGCTGCTCCAAGAGCTCGTCACCACCGCCGACGCCGTCGCGTCGACCCGGTCGCGCCTCGCGAAGGTCGACGCGCTCGCCGAACTGCTGCGCCGACTCGAACCCGACGAGATCGCGCCCGCCGTGGGCTTCCTCGTCGGCAAGCCGCGACAGGGTCGGGTCGGCGTCGGCTGGCGCGGGCTCGCCGCCGCGGTCGATGCCACGCAGGCGGCAGTCGAGCCGTCGCTCACGGTCGACGAGCTCGACGAGACGCTCGACCGGCTCGCCGCGGCGGGCGGTGCCGGCTCGTCGGGCGACCGTGCTCGCGAACTGGCCGACCTGCTCGGGCGCGCGACCGACCGCGAGCAGCACTTCCTCGGCGGCGTGCTGCTCGGCGAGATGCGCACGGGGGCGCTCGAGGGCGTGCTCACCGATGCGATCGCACGCGCGGCCGACCGGCCGGGCGACGTCGTGCGCCGTGCGGCCATGCTCTCGGGCGACCTCGGCGAGACCGCGCGGCTCGCGCTCACCGGTACGGTCGAACAGCTCGAGGCGGTCGGGCTCGTCGTGGGTCGGCCCGTGCTGCCGATGCTCGCCGCGACCGCATCGACGCCGACCGCCGCGATCGAGCTCACGGGTGAGGCATCCGTCGAGTACAAGCTCGACGGCGCGCGCATCCAGGTGCATCGCGAGGGCGACGACGTGCGGGTCTTCACGCGCAATCTCGCCGACGTCACGCACCGGCTGCCCGAGGTCGTCGAGGTGGTGCGTTCGCTGCCCGTGCGCGACGTGATCCTCGACGGCGAGACGCTCTCGCTCGACGAAGAGGGGGCGCCGCGCCCCTTCCAAGAGACGATGTCGCGGTTCGGCGCCGAGCGCGCCCGCGAGACGGTGCTGCATCCCTGGTTCTTCGACGTGCTGCATGTCGACGGACGCGACCTGCTCGACGAGCCGCTCGCGACGCGGCTCGCCGAGCTCGAGCGCATCGCGCCCGCGCACCGCATCCCCGGAGAGGTGACCGCCGACGCCGAGACGGCCGAGCGGGTCTCGGCCGAGGCACTCGCAGCGGGGCAGGAGGGGGTCGTCGTCAAGGCGATCGGCTCGACGTATGCCGCCGGGCGGCGCGGGTCGAGCTGGGTCAAGGTCAAGCCGGTGCACACGTACGACCTCGTCGTGCTCGCGTGCGAGTGGGGTTCGGGGCGCCGCACGGGCTGGCTCTCCAACCTGCACCTCGGCGCACTCGATCCCGATGGCGAGTTCGGCGAGCCCGGCGGCTACGTCATGGTCGGCAAGACGTTCAAGGGCCTCACCGACGAGCTGCTGCGTTGGCAGACCGAGCGCTTCCAAGAGATCGAGGTGCGGCGCACCCCGCACACGGTCTGGGTCGAGCCGGTCACCGTCGTCGAGATCGCGATCGACGGCGTGCAGCGGTCGAGCCGCTACCCCGGCGGCATCGCCCTGCGCTTCGCGCGCGTCAAGGGCTATCGCGACGACAAGCGGCCGGCCGACGCCGACACGATCCAGACCCTGCGGGGGCTGCTGCGCGGGTGACGGCCGGTCGCCCGGCCGATACTGTGGCAGCGTGAACTGGCAACTGCTGGTTGTGCTCACCCTGCTCGTCGCGTCGATCGTGATGTTCGCGATCAACCGTCCGCGCATGGACGTCGTCGCGGTGGGTCTCCTCGTCGCCCTTCCGCTCACCGGGGTGCTGACGGTCCCTGAGACGCTGTCTGGGTTCTCCGACCCCAACGTCGTGCTCATCGCCGCGCTCTTCGTGATCGGCGAAGGGCTCTCGCGCACCGGGCTCACCTACCGGCTGGGCGACTGGCTCTCGGCGAGGGCCGGAACGAGCAGTACCCGGCTCATCGTGCTGCTCATGCTGAGCGTCGCGCTGCTGGGCGCCTTCATGAGCTCGACCGGGGTCGTGGCGATCTTCATCCCGGTCGTGCTGAGCATCGCCACGCGACTGCGCATCTCGCCGCGCCAGCTCATGATGCCGCTGAGCTTCGCCGCGCTCATCAGCGGCATGCTGACCCTCATCGCCACCGCGCCGAACCTCGTGATCGACGCCGAGCTCGTGCGTGCGGGCGAAGCGGGGTTCGGGTTCTTCTCGGTCACCCCGTTCGGGCTCGTGGTGCTCGCGCTCGGCATCGGCTACCTGCTGATCGCCCGCCGGTTCCTCGGCGCCGACACGGCCGACGACTCGGCAGCGGACGACCGCACGTACGGTCACCTCATGCGCGACTACCGGCTCGCCGACCGCGATCGGCGAGTGCAGGTCGGGCGCGGGTCGCCGCTCATCGGGCGGAGTCCCACCGAGATCGACCTGCACCGGCACGGCATGCGCGTCATCGCCGTGGAGCGCCGTCGGTGGCTGCAGCGCACGCTCCGCGTCACGGCGACCGGACTGTCGTCACCGGTCGTCAGGGGCGACGTGCTGCTCGTCGACGTCTTCGCACCTCGCGACGACCTCGCCGAGGACCTGCGCCGCCTGCACCTGCGCGTCCTCCCGGTCGACGAGGGGTTCCTCGCCGAGCGATCCCGCGAGGTGGGCCTCGGCGAGGTGATGCCGCCGCCGAATTCGGCCGCGCTGGGCCGGACCGTCGGCGAACTGCGCACCCGCGAGCTGTACCGGATCGACGTGATCGGCCTGCGTCGCGGCACCGAGGCGTTGCCGGGCTCGCTCGCCGCCGAACGCGTACGACTGGGCGACACCCTGCTCGTCGTCGGGGCCTGGGACGACGTCAAGCGGCTCACCGCCCGCAGCACGGACTTCGTCGCACTCGAGCTTCCCGCCGAGGTGCGCGAGCAGTCGCCCGCGGCGAACCGCGCGCCGTACGCGCTGCTCAGCGTCGTCGTCATGGTCGTGCTCATGGTCACGGGCATCGTGCCGAACGTGATCGCCGCGCTCATCGCGTGCCTCATGATGGGCGCGTTCGGCTGCATCGACATGCCGAGCGCCTACCGGTCGATCCACTGGCCGACGCTGTTGCTGATCGTGGGCATGCTGCCCTTCGCGCTCGCCCTCGAACGCACGGGCGGCATCGACCTCGCGGTCGACGCCCTGACCGGCCTCCTCGGCGAGGGGAGTCCCGTCGTGCTGCTCGCGGGCCTGTTCGCCACGACCGCGGTGATCGGGCTGTTCGTGTCGAACACCGCCACGGCGGTGCTCATGGGGCCCGTGGCGATCGCCACCGCCGAGAAGCTCGGGGCCTCGCCGTACCCGTTCGCGATGGTCGTCATGCTGGCAGCCTCGGCCGCGTTCATGACGCCCGTGTCGTCGCCCGTGAACACGCTCGTGCTCGGACCGGGCCGCTATCGGTTCGCGGACTTCATGCGGATCGGCTCGCCGTTCGCCCTCGTCGTGATGATCGTGGCGATCACCATGGTTCCCTGGCTGCTGCCGCTGTACCCGAACGGTTGAGCCGTCTCAGCGCGGCGTGATCGAGTCGACGAACTCGTACGCCTCACGCGCGACCTCGCGCCACCGATCGACGCCCTCGCCGACGGGCACGACCGCCCACTCCCGCATCGGTCGCCCGCGCATCACCATGTTGTCGAGGCCGGACTCCTCGATGCGGTCGGCATCGAGCTTCACGACGAGGTCGCCCTGCGACGACACGAACGCGAAGAACTTGCCGCGCACCGACAGGCCCTCCGAGCCGAACATGCGGCCGAAGCCCACGTCGGGCTCGGCGAGCAATGCCGGCGCGAGCTCTTCGAGGAGTGCGAAGCCCTCGTCGCGCGTCGCCACGTCGTCGGTCCTCCCGCTCAGACGTTCACCCGTCGACCCTGATCCCCGTCATCGGGACTCCGGCCCGGTCGTACGCGAGGCTGATCGCGCCGCTGCGGTACGTGCGCGCGGGCTCGGCGAGGGTGAACGCCGCCGGCTTCACCCCGTCGCGGAAGACCCGCTTGCCGGTGCCGAACGCGACCGGGTAGACGAACAGGTTCAACCGGTCGACGAGGTCCTCGTCGAGGAGGGTCTGCAGCAGGTCGCCGCTGCCGATCGTGTGGATCTCCGTGAACCGCTCCTTCACGGCGGGCAGGTCGCGTGCGGCGTCGCCGAGCACGGTCGTGCCCTCCCACTCCGCGTCGCGGAGCGTGCGCGAGACGACGAACTTCGGCACCGAGTCGAACTTCTCGGCGATCGGACCCGTCTGGTGCGGCCAGTACGCCGCGAAGATGTCGTAGGTCTTGCGGCCGAGCAGCAGCGCGTCGAGCCGGTCGATGCCGGCCATGATGTCGGCACCGTTCTCGTCGTCGAGGTACGGCGCCTGCCATCCGCCGTACGGAAACCCGTGCTCCTCGTCTTCGTCGGGGCCGCCCGGGGCCTGGTACACCCCGTCGAGCGTGACGAACAGGTCGGCGGCGATGATGCCCATGATTCGCTCCTTCGCATGCCGGGCGGTACGGGCGCCTCGGCTCGTCGTCGGTGCGGTTCGCGGGCGTGCTCCGCACCGCTCCCCATCATTCGCGCCTTCGGCCCGGGATGGAACCCCCGGGCGGGAGTTCCTACAGTTCCGCCGGGGATGCCGCCGCCGACGTCGGCCGAGAAGCTGTCGTCCGCCCTCGGAAGAGCGCGCGATGCGCCGCGGGGCTCACGCCGAGCCGGCGCTGGAAGTGGTGACGCAGCGTGACGGCGCTGCCGAAGCCCGATCTCGCGGCGACGAGCTCGACCGGGACGTCGTCGCTCTCGAGCATCGACCTCGCATGGTCGACGCGCTGCTCGAGCAGCCACTGCTGCGGACTCGTCGCCGTTCGATCGCGGAACCGCCTGGTGAAGGTGCGCCGGGAGAGGTGCACCGCCCTGGCCCACGAGTCGAGGTCGATCGGGTCGGCCACGCGCGCCCTGGCCCACGCCATCGCCACCTCGATGGGATCGTCGCCCGCGGGATCGGCGATCGGCACCGGGATGTACTGCGCCTGTGAGCCGCTGCGATGCGGTGCGAGCACGAGCGACCGGGCGTACCGGGTGGCCGCGGCGCTGCCGTGGTCGGCGCGAACGAGGTGCAGGCAGCAGTCGAGCGCGGCGGCGACCCCCGCGGAGGTGACGACGTCGCCGAGGTCCGACCAGAGGATGTCGCGGCGGACGACGACGCCGGGATGCTCGTCGGCGAGGCGGTCGGCGAGCGCCCAGTGCGTCGTGACCTCACGGCCGTCGGCGATGCCGGAGGCGGCGACGACGAACGCGCCGAGGCAGAGTCCGACGATGCGCACGCCGCGAGCGTGGGCCGTGCGGATCCACTCGAGCAGCCGCCCGGACGGCTCGCGATCGACGGACCAGCTCGGGATCACGATCGTATCCGCGTCGTCGAACGCCTCGAGCCCCGCGTCGACCGCGATCGAGAAGCCGGCTCCGGTCGTGAGCGAACCGGGCCGCTCGGCGCAGACCGTCACCCGGTAGAGCGCTTCGGCGCCGTCGAGGCCCGCCGCCCCGAGCACGAGCGTGGGCACCGAGAGGTGGAACGGGCTCATTCCGTCGAACGCGAGCACGACCACGCGGGGCAGGGGCGAGGCATCCATGTTGGCCCGATCTTATCGCAGCATCGCCTGCGGGCCACTGGCTCGACAGTGTTCGAGCCGCGAGCATCGGAACATGACCGAAACCTCCACGTCCACGACCACCGCCGCCACCGCCCTGTCCGTCCGTCTGGTCGGCGGCCCGACGCTCGCGTTCGAGTACGCGGGCCTGACCTTCCTCACCGACCCCACCTTCGACGAGCCGGGCGTGTACCCGGGCCGCGTCGACCTGCACAAGCTCACCGGTCCGGCGCTCTCGCCCGACGAGCTCGGCCGCATCGATGTCGTGCTGCTCTCGCACGACGAGCACGCCGACAACCTCGACCACGCCGGGCGCGACCTGCTCGCCCGGGTGCCGAAGGTGTTCTCGACGCCCGGCGCGGCCGAGCGCATCCCAGGCGTGACGGGGCTCGAGAACTGGCAGACCGTGCAGGTCGGCGACGTCGAGGTGACCGGTGTTCCGGCGCTGCACGGCCCGGAGGGCGCCGAGGCCGTGACGGGCGTCGTGACCGGGTTCGTGCTGCGGGCTCCGGGCGAGCCGGTCGTGTACGTCTCGGGCGACAACGCCTCGGTCGACGTGGTGCGCGAGGTCGCCGAGCGGGTCGGGCCGATCGAGGTCGCGATCCTGTTCGCGGGCGGGGCGAACGTCGGCGCGTTCGGCGACGTCGACATCACGCTCAACTCGGGCACGGCGATCGCGGCGGCGATCGCGCTCGGCGATGCGCTGATCGTGCCCGTGCACGCCGAGGGCTGGGGTCACTTCACCGAGGGCGTCGACGAGCTCGCGCGTGCGTTCGCACGAGCGGGGCTCGCCGATCGCCTCCGCGTGCCCGTCCGGGGCGGGAGCGTCTCCGTCGGCTGATCGGCCCGCCCCCGACCGGGTGCCCGCCGTGCCGCGACGGCGGGCACCCGCACCGCGCACGACCGGCGCTCAGTGCTGCTCGCCCACCGGCCCGGGCGCCCCGGCCAGACGACGTCGCCAGACGACGACGTAGCCGGCCGCGGCCACGACCGCGACGACGGTCGCGGCCGTGAAGACCGACTCGACGCCGAACGAGGCCGCGCCGAGGCCGGCGATCGCCGAGCCGAGGGGCAGCGCGCCCCAGCTGATGACGCGCGACGCGGCGTACACCCGGCCGATGAGCCCGGCGGGCGTCGTCCGCTGCCGGATGACCGAGACGACGATGCGCCAGATGCTCGAGCCCGCCCCTGCGACGACGACGCCGGCGGCGACGGCCCACAACGGCGCGCCGAACGCCGACGGGGCGACGAGGGCGATCGTGCCGAGGCAGTCGACGAAGAGCAGCACGCCACTGCCGAACGTGCGTTGCAGCGCGCTCGTCACGAGCGACGCGCCGATGCCGCCCGCGGCCATCGCCGTGAGCAGCCAGCCGTACGCGGCGGGGGAGAGGCCGAGCGGCCCTGGTGCGACGGCGTGCACGACGAAGAGCGCGAGCCACATGCCCCACACGAGGTTCATCGCCGCGGTGAGCAGCGTCAGCGAGCGCTGCAGCGGATGCCGCCACAGGAAGAGGATGCCGTCGCGCACCCGGCCGGCCCGGGCGGAAGGTGCGCCGCTTCCCGCCGTCGTCGCGACACCGGACCGCGACCGACGCCATCCCGCGGCGAGCCCGACGGCGGCGAGGCCCGCGAGCGCGTACAGGCCGCTGCCCGTCGCGGCGGACAGCGCCGACGAGATGCCGACGAGCCATCCCGCGAGCGGTGGGCCGACGAGCTGGTTCGCGACGTTCACGGTCGCCTCGAGGCGGGCGTTCGCGCTCGTCAGGGCGCTGCCGGGCACGGTCGCCGGCACGGCGGCGACGAGCGACGTGTCGACGAGGGTCTCGGCGACACCGTAGACGAACGCGGCACCGAGCACGGCCGCGACGACGGGCCCGTCGAGCACGACGACGACGGCGAGCCCCGCGAAGGCGATCACGCGGATCGCGTTGACGGTCGCAAGCAGGCGCGGTGCCGGGACCCGGTCGACGATCCACCCCGCGTGCAGCCCGAAGAGCGGCCACGCGATCGTCGCGATCGTCGCGACGAGCGCGATCTCACCCGGCGACGCGCCGGCGGTGAGCGCGATGAGGGGCAGGGCGGTGAGCATGACCCCGTCGCCGAGGTTGGCGGCGCCCGCGCCGGCCCACAGCCAGCCGAACGGCCCGGGCTTCGTCGCCTCGTCGGTCGCCTCACCAGTAAAACGCTGCATAGCGGTGAGGCTACGCTTGGAGTGTGTAACCTGTCAATCCCATCGAACAGGTGAGAGAATGGGTCAGTGGAATTCGAACACGTCGCGAACTCCCTCGCGCTCGAGCTCGTGAACTCGGTGACCGGCCGCGACCAGAAGACCGACTGGCTCGCCGACCCCGCGGTCGCCGCAGCGTGGGCCGACTCGCTCGGGCTGCCGCTCGAGGCGACGATCGACGAGCAGGGCCATCGGCGGCTCGCCCGGCTCCGCACCGCGATCACGGAGGTGTTCGCCGCGATCGCCGCGGGCGAGACCGGCGATCCCGCGGCGGTGCGCGTCATCGCGACCGCCCACGCCCGCGGCCTCGAGGCCCACGGATTCGTCGTTGACGGAGCATCCGTCTCGCGCGACTGGCCCAAGCGCTGGGGCGTCGAGGCCCTCGTCGCCCGCTTCGCCGAGTCGGCGGTCGACGAGCTCACGGGCGACCGGCTCGCGCGCGTGAAGGAGTGCCCGAGCTGCGGTTGGCTGTTCGTCGACACGAGCCGCAACCACGCGCGCCGCTGGTGCTCGATGGAGATGTGCGGCAATCGCGACAAGGCCTACCGGCACTACCATCGCCGTCGCACCGCGATCGACCCGGTGGAGGATGTCGCGGGCCCGGCGTAGCCTGTGCCGCGTGACGGCCGCGACCGCCGGCCGCTCGAGGAGGGACGGACGATGGCCAACCTGGTCGTGCACTTCGAGATCCACGCGAGCGAGCCGCAGCGGCTCGTCGACTTCTACTCCCAGCTGCTCGGGTGGAGCTTCACGCAGTTCGGCGACACGCCCTACTGGGTGATCGACACCGGTGAGGGCGCCATCGGCAACGTCGAGGGCAAGCCGGGCAACGGCATCAACGGCGGGCTCACGCAGCGACAGGGTCCTGCGCCCGAACCCGGTGCCGCGGTCAACGGCTGCAACATCGTGGTCGGCGTCGATGACGTCGATGCCCTCTTCGCGCGAGGCATCGAACTCGGCGGGACCGAGGCGCTGCCGCCCGAGGACATGGAGGGCGTCGGCCGCGGCGCCTACCTCCACGACCCCGACGGCAACCTGTTCGGGCTCATCACGCCGGTGATGAGCGACGGCACGACGGCCATGTAGTGCTCACCCCGCGCGCTCGAACCAGTCGAGTGCGAGCGCCGAGACATCGTCGGGGGCGTCGTCGGTGATGAAGTGCGCGGCGCCGTCGACGAAGGCGAACTCGAGGCGGTCGGCGAACCGGGCCGGATCGCCCGAGATCCGCCGCACGAGGTCTTCGGTGAACGGCTCGTCGTGGCGGCCGAACACGATCAGCGTCGGGGCATGCAGGCGCTGCTTCTTGTAGGCCCCGCGGAAGATCCGGCCCGCCTCGGGCAGGATCATGCCGCGGTACAGCCTGCCGATCGCGCCGTCGATCTCGGGTCGGCGCGTCGGTGAGAGGTACGACTCCACCGTCTCGGGCGCGAAGCCCTGCGCCGCGTACTCGTCGGTGAAGAGCCAGGCGAGCGAGCGGCCGCGTCGGTGCAGGCTGAGCGGCGGCAGGTGATCGAGCCCGCTCATCAGCTTCGGGCTGAACGACATGAACGTCGGCGGCACCGAGAGCATCACCATCGAGGCGACGCGCTCGGGGTGGGCATAGGCGAACTGCGCTCCCGTGATCGCACCCATGTCGTGGCAGACGAGCCGCACCCGGTCGAGCTCGAGCACGTCGAGCAGGGCGACGAGGTCGTGCAGTCGCGTCTCGCGCCGGATGCGCGGGTCGTCGGCCGCCGTCCAACCCGCGCCGCGGAGGTCGGGGCAGATCGCCCGGTACCCGTGCTCGGCGAGCCGCGGTGCGATCTCGCGCCACTGCCACCAGTGCTGCGGGAATCCGTGCAGCAGCACGACCGGCTCGCCCTCGCCGATCGCGGCGACATGGCTGCGCAGGCCGGGCGTCTCGACGACGAAGTGGTCGAAGCCGGTCGCCGCAGGCAACGGCGGCGACCAGGTCGACGCGTCGGCGGGGACGGTGCGGGGAACGGATGCGTCCATGATGACCTCCGGCTACTCGGTGCGTGGGGACGGCTCGGTCGTGCGCCCGAAGTGGTCGAGCGCGAGCTCGGCGACCGCGTCGGGCGCATCGTCGACGATGAAGTGCGCGGCGTCGTCGACGAACGCGAGCCCGAAGTCGTCGGCGTACCGGTCGGCGTCGCGGCACAGTCGCCTGATGAGCGACTCGTCCCAGGGGTGGTCGAGGCGGCCGAACACGACGAGCGTCGGGGGGTGCAGCCGCTGTCGGCGGTACTCGCCGCGTGCGAACCGCAGCGACATCGGTATCGCCATGCCGCCGAAGATCCGGCGGACGGCGCCGTCGACCTCGGGGCGCGACGCGGGCGCCAGGTGCGCCGCGACCGTCGCAGCCGACGGCGGGTGCGCGATGTGGCCCTCGTCGTAGAGCCAGTCGAGCGAGCGGCCCGGGCGGTGCGCGAGGAGCCGCGGCATGTGCCGGAACCCCGGCGCGAGCTTCGGGCTGAACCCCATGAAGAACGGCGGCACCGAGAGCTGCACGAGGGAGCGAACGCGCTCGGGATGCCGGTACGCGAGCTGAGCGGCCGGGATCGCGCCCATGTCGTGGGCGAGGAACCGCGATCGTTCGAGGGCGAGCGCGTCGAGGAGGGCGATCAGGTCGTCGAGGTACGTCTCGGGCCCGATGCGCGGGTCGACCGCCTCGGTCCAGCCCGTGCCGCGCAGGTCGGGGCAGACGGCCCGATAGCCGGCGGCGGCGAGCCGTGGCGCGACCTCCCGCCACATCCACCAGTGTTCGGGGAATCCGTGCAGCAGCACGACGGGTTCGCCCTCGCCGATCGTCGCCACGTGGCTGCGCAGTCCGGGCGTCTCGACGACCAGATGCTCGAAGCCGGGCGCGTCGGGCAGCGGCGGCGCCCAGGTGGGTGCTCGGGCCTCGAGCGTGTGGCGTGCGTGCTCGTCCATGACGACTCCTTCGTCGCGGCGCTACTACGTTCGTAGTAGGACTATGTTCATAGTAGACCCGAACGAGCGAGGTGTACATGCCCACGACCCGAGATCGTGCCCTCGATGCGGCGATCGAGCTGCTCGGCACCGAGGGGGTGCGCGCGCTTACCCACGCCAGGGTCGATGCGGCCGCCGGGCTCCCCGCCGGCAGCACCTCGAACTGGTTTCGCACCCGCAGGTCGCTCCTCGCCGGCTGCGTCGACCACCTCGCCGAGCAGGAGCGCGCCGACTTCGACTCCTCCGGCGCGCCGGCCCCCCGCAGCCCCGACGAGTTCGTCGAGGGGCTCTGCCAGATCTTCGACCTGCAGACCGGACCGCTCGCCGCGAGAACCCGAGCGCGGTACTCGCTGTGGCTCGAGCTCGGCAGCGACCCCGAGCTCGGCGCCCCGCTGCGCCGGCAGCGACTCGAGTTCGAACGCTGGACGGAAGCCTTCCTGGTCGGCTTCGGCATGCCGCACCCGGCGACCGCGACGAAGACCGTCATGGCGCTCGGCGACGGACTGGTCCTGCACCGGCTCACCGTCGACCCGGTGCTCGACGCGCGACCCCTCCTCGAGCGGGCGGTGCGCGCACTCATGGCAGAGGCGTAGCGGTCGCACAGCCCGAGGCGAGGCATCCGGTCAATGCTCGCTGCCGACGTGAGGAGCCAGCCATGACCGACCGAACCGACGCCCGATCGACGAACACCGCCCGCGAGGCCGACCGCCGCTGGGTCGACGCCGACGGCAACGAGATCGACGAGGACCACCGGGGCCTCGTCCACGACATCCGCACCCTCGTCGATCGCCGTCGCGCGCTCGGCATCTTCGGCGGCATCGGGCTCACGACGCTGCCCTCGTCGGAGCCCGCGTCTACCTCTGGCACGGCGATCGCGCCGGGAACTACTCGTTGTGCTCCCCGGGCGTCGAGCACGAGAACTACCTGCGCGGCGTGCAGGCGACCGACGAGACGGGTACCGTGCGGTCCACCTCCATCTACCCCGCCTGCTATTCGGGGCGCCGGCCGCACATCCACTTCGAGATCTGCTCCGACGTCGACAACGCGGTCGCCTCGGGGCCGATCGTGAAGACCTCGCAGATCGCGCTGCCCGAAGAGGTCGACTTGCTCGTCTGCGCGACGAGCGGCGATGAGCAGAGCGTGCGCGGCGCCACCCCGAGAACGAGGATGCCTCGTGCCGCAGGTGCGGCACGAGGCATCCTCGTTCGATCAGGGCCGGAACCCCGTTGCTCAGGCCTTCCGGCGGCGGGCGGCCACGAACAGTGCGGCACCGACCAGCAGGGCGAGCCCGCCGGCGATCAGCGGCGCGAGGCCGTCGAAGCCCGTCTCGGCGAGGTCGCCGTCACCCGGAGTCGCCGGGCTGGAGGGCGACGGGCTCGGCGACGGGCCGGGCCCGGGCGACGGCGTCGGCGTCACCGCGGCGGCGGTGTTCGTCACCGTGACCTCGACGTTCTCGCCGTCGGCGATCGTGACGGTCGAAGCGCTGAGCTCGGGCGTGCCCCACTCGATGCCGTCGATCGCGGGCAGGTCGACCTCTTCGAACGTGACGACCGTGCCGACGGGCAGGTCCTGCGGTCCGTCCACGACCGTGCCGTCGGCCGGCAGCGAGAGTGCTCCGTCGACGGTCTCGCCGCCGAGGTCGTACGAGTACGCGAGCGTGAAGGTCGTGCCGGCGGGAACATCGCCCGCCGCGTCGCCCTCGATCTCCTTCGAGGCCGAGAAGCCGCCGGCCGTCGTGACGACGTCGGCTCCGGCGCGGTTCGTGACGCTCACGAGCGTGTTCGCGCCCTCGGCGATCGTGACCTGTTCGGGACTGATCGTCGGGGTGCCCCATTCGACACCGGGGACGGCGGGCAGGTCGACCTCCTCAAAGTCGACGATCGTGCCGACCGGCAGGTCCTGCGGGCCGTCGACGACCGTGCCGTCGGCGAGGAGGGTGAGCTGGTCGGTGACGGTCTCGCCGTCGAGGTCGTACGAGTACGCGAGCGTGAACTCGGTCTCGGCGGGCACGTCGCCGGCTTCGGGGCCGGACACGGTCTTCGCGGCCGAGAAGCCGCCGACCTTCTGGCAGCCGAGCGGGCCGCCGCCGGTCCAGGGGTAGTTGTGCAGCTCGTTGCCCGCGCCGCGGGTGGTGAGGTCGCCGCCGACGTGCACGCGACCGTTGGTCGAGGCTGTGATCTCGGCGTCGGCGTTCGGCGCGAGGATCGAGCCCATGACCTGGCTCGTGCCGCCGACGAGCAGCGTCGTCGTGTCGGTGAAGTTCCAGAGGATGCGCGATGCGGCGTTGCCGAACTCGGCGCTCGTGAGGTCGTCGACGCGCACCCCGTCGATCGCGAAGTAGTTCGGCGCGAACGCCACGTCGTCGCCGCCGGTGACGTTGATGACGATCG
Source organism: Agromyces sp. NPDC127015 (assembly GCF_042725165.1). Lineage (NCBI taxonomy): Bacteria > Bacillati > Actinomycetota > Actinomycetes > Micrococcales > Microbacteriaceae > Agromyces > Agromyces sp. NPDC127015. The sequence goes on from NZ_JBHXDI010000001.1 coordinate 1,238,260, forward strand.
GCGCATCCGTGGGCACCGAGGTGAACGTGATCTCGGTGATCGCCGAGATCGCACCGGTGTCGAGCGTGAAGACCTGCGGGTCGTCGCCGGGCGTGCCGACGAACTCGACCTGGTTGCCCGAGACGAGCGTGGTGCCGGTGGCAGGGTGGCCCGCGAGATCGGCCGAGGCGTCGGCGACGACGGTGTGGAAGTCGGCGTTCGGGTCCATCGCGGCGGCCTGGCCGAGGCCGGTCTGGATGCCGCCGCCGTTCGTGACGACGGTGCCGGTCGAGGTGCCGCCGACCTTCACGGCGCCGCCACCGGTGATGTTCGCGCCGACGTCGAGCGTCGTCGTCGCGCCGACGACGAGGTCGCCGCCGACCGCGAGCATGGTCTCGCCGCCCGCCGGCACGATGCCCGAGCCCGCGCCGACCACGCCGACGTTGAACACGCCGCCGCTCGTCTTGTCGAAGGTCGCGTTGCCGCGCACGAGCAGGAGCCCCTCGGATTCGGCCGCGCTCGAGGTCGCGTGGAAGTCGCCTCCGGCGTAGACCGCGACATTCGAGTCGGTGTACGTGGGCACCGAGCCGATCGGCGGGGCTTCGCCGTCGGGCGGGCAGAGCGGCAGCGGTTCGGCGGCGTTGGCAGGCGCGGCGGGCGCCGCGGTGGCGAGTGCCACGGCGCCGATCAGGGCCAGGCTTCCGGCGGCTGCGATGGTCGCGCCCGTGCGGAGGGCGCGTCGGATTCGTTGGGGCTTCACGTCTCGGGCTCTCTGTGTTGCAGACGGGGGATGAGTCGGCGTCGTGCAGGCGCACGATGATCCCACTCGAACAGAGAGACGGTGGCGGCGGCGAATCATGACGCAGGTCGCGCGAGTTTTTCAGGTTTCCTTTCGAAGGCCCGGCCGTCGGGGCGTGTCGAGCGGGATGCGCGATCGGATCGCATCAGTTAGGTTAGGTTTACCTAAGTAGCATGGAGGGCCCTGTGGCAGTCAGCAACATCGCGATCACGCACGCATCGAGCGGCGTCGTCGAGGCCGAGGTCGTGAGTGCGGCGCGAATCTCGCCGCACTTCGTGCGCCTGACCGTCGCGGGCGATGGGATCGCCGACTGGCGCCACCTCGGATTCGACCAGTGGTTCCGGCTCGCGGTGCCGACCGCCGGCGACACCCGCTTCGACAACCTCGCCGAGACGTACGACATGGCCGGCTATCTCCGCTACCTGACGCTGCCGAAGGCGACGCGACCCGTCATCCGCAACTACACCGTGCGCGAGTTCCGCGCCGAGACGGGGGAGATCGACATCGACTTCGTCGTGCACGGCGAGGCCGGTGTGGCCGGGCCCTGGGCGAACGACCTGCCGGTCGGTGCGCGGGTCGCGCTCATCGACCAGGGTTGCGGCTTCCAGCCGGTCGAGTCCGACTGGACGCTGCTCGTCGGCGACGAGAGCGCCCTGCCCGCGGTGCTCGGCATCCTGCGCGACCTTCCGCACGACACCCGGGGTCACGCCATCGTCGAGATCCCCGACGCCGACGACTTCCAGCACGTCGATGCGCCGGCCGGCTTCGATGTGCACTGGGTCATCCGCCGGCCCGAAGCGCCCGCCGGGCGCACCGCCCTCGAGCACCTGCGCGAGTTGCCGTTCCCCGACGGCAGGGTCTACGCGTTCGCCGCAGGCGAGTCCAAGCTGGCGACCGGCGCCCGCCGCCACCTCGTGAACGAGCGCGGCGTGCCGAAGCGGAACGTGTCGTTCTGCGGGTACTGGCGCGCCCGCTGAGCGGCCGGGTCGCCGCGGTCGTAGACTGCGAAGATGGAGGCTCCGTCCAGCACCACGCTGGTCGTCGTCGGAGATGAGACGGCGAGTGCCATCCACGCGCTCGAGAGGTTCGCGAACGTGCGGGCCGCATCGCTGCCCGATGCCTCCGACGCCGAGGTCGCCCGTTGGTCGTCGGGTTCCGATGCCCCGTACGTCGTGCACGACCACGACCCGCTCGCGCACGTCGCCGCGGCCTGGGTGGAGTTCTTCGACGACCTCTCGACCTACGGCGTGCTCGAGCTCGAGATCGCCCGGGCGCTCGAGGCGGCAGGGCGGCACGATCTCAGCGTGCCCGACTACTACGTCGTGATCCACCCCGAGAACCTGCCGGTCACGTGGAAGCACTGGTGGCTCGGCGTGCTCGCGAGCGCGTCGCCCAGTCGCGTCATCCCGTGGCCCGATGCCGACGCCTCGCTCGCGCAGCTGCTGCGCCGGTTGCCCGCCGCGCGGGCGTGGCCGGAGGTCGGCACCTGGCTGCCCACGGTCGCCGCCGCGGTGCCCGACCGCGTCGGACTCGGGTGAGCACGAGCCCGATGCCCCGGCGATTCAACCGGAAGCGGCTCGGGCGTACCGCTCGGAGTAGGTGCGCAGCACCGAACGGAGTTCGGCGGGCGACTCGACCGTGAAGTCCATGCCGAGCATGCCGATGTACGCCGCGATGGTCTCGAGGCTGTCGGCACCCGTCATCAGGACCGAGGTGCCGTCGTCGACCGGTTCGACGGCGCCGACCGCGGGATTGATGCGATCGAGCACGGCCTCGGCGGACGCGGCGATGTGCAGACGGGCGTGCACGTTCCAGCCCGTCGTCGCGATCGTGCGCATCGCGAAGGCCGTCGGGTCGCCGCCCGGCACCGGCTGCGGATCGAATCGCCGCCGGGTCGGCATGCGGGGCTCGATCCAGTCGACCCGGTAGGTGCCCCACTCGCTGCTGCGCGGGTCGCGTGCGATCAGGTGCCAGCGTCGCTGCCAGCTCAGCAGCCGATAGGGCTCGACGAGCACGGGTTCGCCCTTGAAGTCGAAGCGGAGCCACTCGACGTCGCGGATCGCGGCGGCGACGGCCTGCAGCACTGCGGGGTCGACCTCGGGGTCGGGGGCGTCGGTCCCCGTGTTCTCGGGGGCGCGATCGACCGTTCCGTGCAGGGCGGCGACGGTCGGCCGCAGCCTGGCGGGCAGCACCTGCTCGAGCTTCGCGAGCGCCCGCCCGCTCGATTCCTCGATGCCGGCGACGCCGGTGGCGGCGCGCAGGCCGACCGCGACCGCGATCGCCTCCTCGTCGTCGAGCAGCAGCGGCGGCAGCTTGCCGCCGGCGCCGAGCCGGTAGCCGCCGGCCGCGCCGCGGGTCGCGTCGACGGGGTAGCCGAGCTCGCGGAGGCGATCGATGTCGTTGCGGATGGTGCGCGGCGTGACGTCGAGGCGCCGGGCGAGCTCGGACCCGCTCCAGTCGGGGCGAGACTGCAGCAGCGAGAGCAGGGCGAGGAGGCGCGCGGCGGTGTCGGTCATCGCGTCGATCTTCCTTCCGGATTAGGAACGAATCATGCCTATATCGACCGTACCGTCGAAGACATGAACACGACCAGCGCTTCCACCGCCATCCGCCCCTTCCGCATCGAGGTCGCCGAGGCCGAACTCGACGACCTGCGCGAGCGCCTCGCGCGCACCCGGCTGCCCCAGCCCGCCCCGGTCGACGACTGGGATGCCGGCACGCCGAACTCCTATCTCCGCGAGGCCGTGGACCGCTGGCGCGAACTCGACTGGCGCGCCGTCGAGGCCCGCATCAACGCGGTGCCGCACTTCATCACCGAGGTCGACGAGCAGCCGATCCACTTCATCCACGTGCGCTCGCCGCACCCGGGCGCGACGCCGCTGCTGCTCGCGCACACCTACCCCGGCTCGTCGGTCGACTACCTCGACCTCATCGGTCCGCTCGTCGACCCGGTCGCGCACGGCGGCCGCGCCGAGGACGCGTTCGACGTCGTGGTGCCCGACGCCCCGGGCTTCGGCTCCTCGAACCCGGTCGGGGCCGGTTGGACCACTGCCCGCGTGGCCCGCGCCTACGACGAGCTCATGCGCCGGCTCGGGTACGACGAGTACGGCATCCACGGCTCCGACAACGGCGCGCTCGTCGCCCGCGAGCTCGGCCTGCTGAACCCAGACGGCTTCCTCGGGCTCCACGTGCTGCAGCTCTTCTCGTTCCCCTCGGGCGACCCCGCCGAGTTCGAACGGCTCGAGCCGCAGGACTACGCGGGCCTCGAGCACATGCAGTGGTTCCAGTCGGTCGGCGGCTACAACACCATGAATGCGAGCCGTCCGCAGACCGTCGCGGTCGGGCTCAGCGACTCGCCGGTCGGGCTGCTCGCCTACAGCGAGCTCTTCAACTCCTTCGGCAACGGCACGTCGCTCGTGCCGCTCGACGCGATCCTCACCGAGGTCAGCGTCAACTGGTTCGCGAACGCCGCAGCGGGAATGAGCCGCATGTACCTCGAGGACGCCCGTGCGGCTGCAGCGGCGGCCGCGGCGGGGGAGACCCCCGCCGTGAACGCGGCGCCCACCGGGGTCGCCGTGTTCGCCGACGACTTCCAGACGATCAGGGTCTTCGCCGAGCGCGACAACTCGAACATCGTGCACTGGAGTCGCTTCGACCGCGGCGGGCACTTCGCGGCGCTCGAGGTGCCCGAGCTCGTCGTCGGAGACATCCGGGAGTTCTTCGCGGGGCTGCGCTCCGCGGCCTGAACACGTTGCAGGCACCGTCGGTGCGAGCGTCGTCGAATACGGCGAAGGCGCGGACCCATGCGGGTCCGCGCCTTCCGCGCGACGTGCGGGCTGTTCGGTCAGGCGACCTGCCCCTGCGTCGCCTGCGCGTGCTCGGTCGCCCAGTTCAGCGCGAACTCGGCGACCTCCTCCCAGCCGTCCTGGCTGACGATGCGGTGCGTGCGGCCCGCGAACTCGCGGTACTCCACGACCGACGGGCTGCCGGTCTGCGTGTACTTCTTGACGATCGCCCGGCCGATCGCCGGCGGCACGACGTGGTCGATCTCGCCGGTGATGACGAGCAGCGGGGCGCGGTCGGGCTTCGCGTAGTCGACGTGGGTCACGCCGCCCTTCTCGTTGATCGTCGAGGCGACGCCCTCGAAGAAGACGCGGTTGTACGAGTTCACCGCGAACTCCTCCCACAGGCGGTCGGATGCCTCGCGGGCGAGGTCGTTGCCGAAGGTGAAGTGGAAGTGAGCCTTCGAGAGGGGCTTCGCGCCGTTGCGGTCGAACGGGTTCGCGAGGATCGGGAAGCCCGTGCGCAGGGTCGACGGGGGCAGCGTCGTGATGCCGGCGGTCTGCCCGGGCTCGACGCCCACGTAGGCGGCGCCGAGGCCGCGGTCGGCGAGCATCTGGGTGATCACGCCGCCGAAGGAGTGGCCCATGATGATCGGCTTCTCGGGGAGGGTGCGGATGATGCGCTCGTAGTGGTCGGCGATCTGCTTCAGGCCGATGCCCTTCAGCGCCTCGGGGTTCGAGCGGATGTCGGCGACGTCGCGGTCGTCGATGCCGGGCCACCCCGGGACGATGACCTCGTGGCCGCGGGCCCGGAAGTACTCGGCCCAGGTGTCCCAGCTCTTCGGGGTCATCCAGAGTCCGTGGACGAGCACGATGGTGGCCTTGCTGTTGTTCGCGCCGGTGGTGTTCATGGTTCCTGCTCCTTCTGGTGGGCGATCGGTGACCGCTTCGTGATCTGTGAAGTAGAACGATCGTTCTATCTCTTTGTATTCCCAGAATGTACGCCCACGGCGGAACGGATGTCAAGCAAAAAGAGAAAGATCGTTCTATCATCTTTGATATGGCCGCACGAACCACTTCCACGGGCGCCTCCGCAGCGCGCGAACGACTGCTGCAGACCGCGTCGGAGCTCTTCTACCGCGAGGGCATCCACGCGGTCGGCGTCGACCGCATCATCGCCGAGGCGGGCGTCACCCGCGCGACGTTCTACCGTCACTTCCCGAGCAAGGAGGATCTCGTCGAGGCCTACCTCGGCGTCGAGGACGCGAACATCCGAGGAGCGTTCGACGCGGCGGAGGCGTCGGGAGCCGAGCCGGGGCAGCTCGTCGGACTCGTGATCGAGGGGCTCGCCGACGACGTCGCACGGCATCACACGCGCGGTTGCCCGTTCATCAACGCCGCAGCCGAGTACCCCGACCCCGAGAGCGGCGTGCGGCGCGCCGTCGCCGAGCACCGCGAGTGGTTCCGGTCCGAACTCGAGAAGGTGCTCGGCGCGGCCGAGGCCGACGACCCAGGGGCGACGGCCGGTCAGCTCGTGCTGCTGCGCGACGCGGCGATGGTCGGCGGCTACCTCGACGGGTGGGAGCGAGTCCGTCCCTCGTTCATCGCCGCGGCGACGCGCACCGCCGGTCTCGATCGCTGACTCCCCGAGGCATCCCCCGCTTCGCGAGGTCGATGACAGCGTCGCCGAAGCGCGGTAGCGTGCCGGAATGACCTCAGCCCGACCGGTCGATCGCGACGCGATCGACGACCTCGAGCGCGAACTGCTCGGCCGCGTGCGCGGGCGCGTGCTCGAGATCGGTGCGGGCGAGGGCGAGAACTTCGGGGCGTTCGACCTCGATGTCGAGTGGATCGGCTTGGAGCCCGACGCCGACCGTCGCGCGGAGCTCGCGACGCGGGCGCGCGAGTGGCGTCACACCGCCGAGCCGCTCGGCGCGGTCGCCGAGGCGATTCCGCTGCCCGACCACTCGGTCGACGCCGTCGTCGGCACCTACGTGCTCTGCTCGGTGGCCGATCAGGCCGCCGCGCTCGCCGAGGTGCGACGGGTGCTCGTGCCCGGCGGCCTGGTGGTCTTCGTCGACCACGTCGCCGCGCCGCCCCGAACGCTGAAGCGGGCGGTGCAGCGCGTCGCGACGCCGATCTCCAAGCGGTGGTGCCACGGCTGCCATTGGGATCGCGAGACCGAGCGAGCGCTCCTCGACGCGGGGTTCATCGGCACCGACGTGCGACGGATGCGTGCGAAGTCGCTGCCGTTCGGCCCCGTGCCGATCCTCATGTTCGAGGGGCGTGCGCCGGATCGAACGACGACGTAACCCCGTCGAGCGCCGCCCGCGCGAGCATCGTCGACCCGGCCACCGCGGCCGGCATCGTGAACACCGCCCCGAGCGGCACCATGAAGCAGAGCTGGGTCGCGACGCCGAAGCCGAACATGGCCCCGCGATGCCCGCGCAGCAGCCTGCGGCGGTCGGCCCCGTGCAGGTCCCGCGCCGCGAAGGCGCGCGACACGAGCTCGGCGGCGAGCAGCCGTCCGGAGAGCACGACGCCCAGCACCGGGCCGACGACCGCGCCGACGAGCGGCACGAAGCCCACGAGCCCGACGCCGATCGCGATGAGCGCGCCGAACCCGATGAGCGCGAGGGAGTCGCCGACCGCGCGCCAGAACCCCGCGCCCTGCTCGGGAACGGGGCCGCCGAGGTCGGTCTCGACCGCGCGCCAGATGCGTTCGTAGAACGGGTCGCCGACCGCGAGCGTGACGGCCGTGAACGTGACCGCGGCCAGCACCACGGCGGCCGCGAAGACGACCGTGCCGAGCACGCCCCGCACGATGCCCGGCCAGGGGTCGACCCAGTCGTCGGCGAACGGCGTGAGCCAGTCGGTGATGGACGGCAGTCCGAATCCGAGGCCGACGAGCCCGGCGACGACCACGACGAACACGATCGCGGCGGGAATCAGGCCGAGGAACATGATGCCCGGCCGCTTCGACCAGAACGCGAAGCCGCGCGCGAGCATCCGCACGCCCGAGAGGAATCCGCCGATCACCCGCCCAGCCTAGGCGTGCGCCTCGGCCCCTCCCGAGCCATTGCGCACGCCGTCGGATCCTGCAAGACTCGCGCGACAGGTGCCGGCGAGTCGAAGCGAGGTCGCATGTCCGATCCGTGGCGGGTGCGTACGCGAGATGCCGCCCGCCGATGCGCCGGGGCGGCCGCGGTGCTGTCGGCGCTCGCGGTGCTCGCCGGATGCACGCCCTCGGTGAACGACCTGCCCGTGTTCGACCGCGAACAGCGGTCGAGCGACCTGCCGCCCGCGTTCGTGGACTTCCAGGACACGATCGATCGCGACACGGTCCGTCGGGTCGGGGAAGACTCCATCGGCACCGTCTACTACGCTGCCGAGGACCCGCAGGAGCGGACCACGTGCCTGATCATCCTGAGCGAGACCGACTGGTCGTCCGGGTGCGGGGGACTGCCCGTGAAGGTCAGCATCTCGTCGGGCCTCACCGCCACCCTCGAACCCGCCGCGGTCGCCGGCGACGAGCAGGTCGGCGACGTCGTCTCCGTCGAACTGCCTCCGGTGCGGGCCGACGGTCGTTGACGACATGACGCGCATGGTCACCGAACACGAGGTCGGGCTCGACGACGGGCGCGTCCTGCATGCCTACGACTCGGGGGCGGATGCCTCGGCGAGACTCACCCTCATGTGGCACCACGGCTCGCCCCAGACCGGGGCGCCGCTCGGCGCGGTGCTCGCAGCGGCGACGGCGCGAGGCATCCGGCTCATCTCGTACGGACGGCCGGGCTACGGGGGCTCTACGCCGAACCCGGGGCGCGACGTCGCATCGGCCGCAACCGACGCGGTCGCGGTCGCCGACGCGCTCGGCGTCGAGGGCTTCGCCGCCATGGGCGCCTCGGGTGGCGGCCCGCACGCCCTCGCCGGGGCTGCGCTCGCACCCGATCGCGTGATCGGCGTCGTCACGCTCGCCGGCGTCGCGCCGTACACCGAGGCCTTCGACTGGTTCGGCGGCATGCGGGCGCCCGGGGCGCTCCGCGCCGCCCGCGCGGGCCGGGCCGCCCGGGCGGCGTTCGCCGAGACCGACGAGTTCGACCCCGACGTCTTCCTGCCGGTCGACCTCGCCGCGCTCGAGGGGACGTGGGCCGATCTCGGTTCCGATTCGGCTCGAGCCGGGCGCGACGGCCCCGACGGGCTCGTCGACGACGATGTCGCCTTCGCGAAGCCGTGGGGTTTCGAACTCGAGCGGGTGGCGGCGCCCGTGCTGCTCGTGCAGGGCGAGGGCGATCGCATCGTGCCGCGCACGCATGCGGCGTGGATGCTCGGCCGCCTGCCGAACGCCTCGCTGTGGATGCGCCTCGACGACGGGCACGTCTCCGTGCTCGACACGGTGCCCGACGCGATGGACTGGCTGCTCGAGCGGCTCTAGGCGATCGCGTCGAGCGCGCCCGCGAGGTCGCGCCAGAGGTCGTCGACCTGTTCGATGCCGACCGACAGCCGCACGAGCCCGTCGGGAATGGTGGGCTGCTCGGCCGGCCAGCGCCGGCGACGCTCGAACGTCGACTCGACCCCGCCGAGGCTCGTCGCGTGCACCCACAGTCTCGTGCGCCCGACGAGCGCATCGGCCGGCGCGGCGCCGCCGCGCACGACGATCGAGACGACCGCGCCGAAACCCGGGTAGCGCACCTCCTCGAGCGCGGCGTGGCCGTCGAGGCGACGCACGAGCTCCTGCGCGTTCGCCTGCGCGCGCTCGAGTCGCACGGCGAGCGTCCGCATCCCGCGCAGCGCGAGGAACGCCTCGAGCGGCGCGGGGACGGCCCCGGCGAGCGTGCGCCGCTGCAGGATCGAGTCGGCGCGCTCGTCGGACGCGGTCACCACGGCCCCCATCAGCACGTCGCTGTGGCCCGAGAGGTACTTCGTCGCCGAGTGCACGACGAGGTCGGCGCCGAGCGCGAGCGGACGCTGGAGCAGGGGCGTCGCGAACGTGTTGTCGACGGCGACGAGCGCCCCGTGCAGGTGCGCGGCGGCCGAGATCGCGGCGATGTCCGCGACCTCGAGGGCCGGGTTCGTCGGCGTCTCGAACCACACGAGCGCCGCGCCCTCGCTCGCCGCGGCCACCGCAGCCGTGTCGGCGATGTCGACGAACTCGACACGCAGGCGCCCCAGGCCCGCGCGTTCCTCGAGCACGGCGACGGTGCCCGTGTACGAGTGCCGCGGCGCCACGACGAGCCCACCCGGCTCGACGAGGTCGAGCACGGCCGAGATCGCGGCCATGCCGGAGGAGAACGACACGCACCGCCCGCCCTCGAGCGCGCCGAGGACGTCCTCGAACGCCGTCCAGCTCGGGTTGCCGTAGCGCCCGTACTCGAGGTCGCCGCCGGCGACGTACGTCGAGGTCAGGTGCACCGGCACGTTCATCGGCGCGTCAGGCGCGTGCGCGGGGCGACCGGCGACGACGGCGAGGGTGTCGGGATGGAGTTCTGAGTGGGCGGCCTCGTGCATGCCGAAAGGCTAGTCGAGCGCGTCGCGCGCCGCGGCGGCCTCGTCACGTGCCGACTCGGCGACCCGCGCCGCCCGGTCGCGATCGCGCGCGAGCCTCCGCCGCTCACGACCGCCCTCGGCGAGACGCTCCTCGAGACCGCGCAGCTCCTCGTCGAGCTCGTCGCGCCGGGCGGCGTCGGCGTCGATGCGCTCGTCGAGCGCCGCGAGTTCGCTCTCGAGGTCGTCGAGGGCGGCGGATGCCTCGGCGGCGTGCTCCTCGGCGGCTGATGCCGCGCGCTCGCGTTCCCGGCGCTCCTGCTGCTCGCGTTCCTCCCGCTCACGCGCGGCGTCGGCCTCGGTGCGCCCGGCCCCCTTCGAGCGTGCGGACCGCTTCGCCGGCCTCGCCCCGTCCGGTCCGCCCGCCACAGCGCCGTCGAGGTCCACGTCGACGCCCACCGCCTCGAGGCTGCGCACGAGCCGGCCGCTGCGCACGGCGTCGGCGGCCGAGGCATCCGCCATGCCGGCTTGCAGCGTCTGGGCGAGTTCGTCGAGCACGGGCTGGCGCACCGGGGCGCCGAGCTCCTCGGCGAGTCCGCCCGCCTCCTGCGCGAGGGCCGAGACGAGTCGGCGCCGTTCCTTCGCGAAGCGGGCGAGCGCCGCCGCGTCGAACCCGTCCTGCGCCTCGCGCAGCTCGTCGCCGAGCTCGAACAGCGCCTCGACCTCGTCGGCGCGGTGTCGCACGAGCTGGTTCGCGAGCCAGGCCGTGGGGGAGGGGCGCCGCAGCGCCGCCACGGCGTCGGCGAGCTCGCGATCGTCGTCGCGCAGCTCGCGAGCGCGGGCGTTGCGGGCGGCCGTGAACTCCTCGGGGCGGAGCGCGTACAGCGCTCCCGCCTCGTCGATGAGCGCATCGGCCGGCATACGGCCATCCTGCAAGATCGTGCGCGATTCCGACAGCCCGTGGTCTCATGGAGGCATGCGGGTCGTCGTGCTGACCGGGGCCGGCATCTCGGCCGAGAGCGGGGTGCCCACCTTCCGCGATGCCGGCGGCCTGTGGGAGGGGCACCGGGTCGAGGACGTCGCGACGCCCGAGGCCTTCGAGCGCGACCCCGAGACTGTGCAGCGCTTCTACGACGCGAGGCGGCACGCGGTCGCGCTCGCCGAGCCGAACCCGGCGCACCGGGCGCTCGCCCGCCTCGAGGAGGCGCTCGGCGACGACCTGCTCGTGGTCACCCAGAACATCGACGACCTGCACGAGCAGGCGGGCTCGCAGCGGGTGCTGCACATGCACGGCGAGCTGGCGCTCGCGCGTTGCACCGGATGCGGGACACGGTCGCCGGTGCCCGGCGACCTCGTCGGTCGGCCGGCCTGCCCGTCGTGCGGCGAGCGGATGCTTCGCCCCGACGTCGTCTGGTTCGGCGAGATGCCCTACGGCCTCGACGAGATCGAGGCGGCGCTCGCCGCGTGCCACGTGTTCGCCGCGATCGGAACATCGGGCGCCGTGTACCCGGCGGCCGGATTCGTCGTCACCGCGGCCGAGCACGGTGCGCAGACGGTCGAGCTCAATCTCGCGTCGAGCGAGATCACCCCGCTGTTCGACGCCGTACGGCACGGGCCCGCGAGCGAAGTCGTGCCCGAGTGGTGCGACGAGGTGCACCGGTCGGTCGGGTAGTACGACGCGCGTCTCGCGACACCCGCCCCGAAGCGTCCACGGTCTCGAGACGACGCCGCGCGCCTACTCGACCGACCGGGGCGGCGACGCCGCGAGCCGCGTCTCGAGCGCGGCGAGCACCTGCACCTGCCCTTTGGTCACGAGCGTCCGTGCCTCGTCGATCGCCACCCAGCGCGCGTCATCGACCTCGGGGAACGCCTGCACGCGGCCCGAGCGGGGCGGCCACTCGAGCTCGAACGTGTTGCTCGCGACGACGGCGACGTCGAAGTCGGGAGCCTCGCCCGTGAACACGCGGATCAGCTTGCCCGATGCGTAGCGGAACTCGCCGAGGTCGGCGTAGTCGAGCTCGGGTGGCGCGACGCCGATCTCCTCGCCGAACTCGCGCCGGGCGGCGAGCAGCGGGTGCTCGGCCACGGCCTCGTACTCGCCCTTCGGCACCGTCCACGCGCCTTCGTGCTTGCGCGCCCAGAACGGGCCGCCCATGTGCGCGATGAAGACCTCGACACCCGCACCGAGGTCGCGATGCAGCAGCAGCCCCGCACTCGTCACCGGCATGATCGCGCACCTTGCACGGTCGCACCCGACGGGTAGCGTGGATCGGGACACGCGAAGGAGTCGCCCATGGCACGCATCGTACTCATCGGCGGTCACGGCAAGGTCGCCCTGCACCTCGAACGCCTGCTCGCCGAGCGCGGCGACGAGGTCGACGCCGTCATCCGCAACCCGGAGCACGCCGACGACGTCGCAGCGACCGGCGCGACGCCCGTCGTGGCCGACATCGAGGCCCTCGACGTCGACGGCCTGACCGCGCTGCTGCGCGGGCACGACGCCGTCGTCTGGTCGGCGGGTGCGGGCGGCGGCGATCCGCGGCGCACGTACGCGGTCGATCGCGACGCCGCGCTGCACTCGATGGCCGCGGCCGACGCCGCCGGTGTGCGCAGGTACGTGATGGTCTCGTACTTTCGGTCGCCCGATCACTCGGTGCCCGCGGGCGACTCCTTCCACGCCTACGCGGAGGCGAAGGCCGCGGCCGACGAGCACCTCGCGACGACGACGCTCGACTGGACCATCCTCGGGCCGAGCCGGCTCACCGACGGCGACGGCACGGGCGGCATCGACGCCGAGGCGTCCGAGAGCCTGACCGTCGACCGGGCCGACGTCGCAGCGGTCGCGGCCGCCGTGCTCCTCGAGCCCGCGACGATTCGTCGCACGATCCGCTTCAATGCCGGCGCGACGCCGATCGCCGAAGCCGTCCGCTGAGCGCGGCGCCGGTGACGACCGCGCGACTACTGCTGGCGCGGCCGGCGCACGAGCGCCCAGAGCGCGGCGAGCAACCCGATTCCGCCGACCACCGCAATCGCTCCGAGCACCGACCACAGCATCTGTTCGACCGACATCGCCCACCTCCGAGTCCAGTGGCACCCATTCTGCTCCCGCAGGCGACCGGAACTCCAGCGTCGGCCGCGGTTCGTGCGAGGATCTGGGCATGTCCGCCTCTGAGCTTCCGCTGTCGCGTCGTGTCGGCCCCTCGCCCGAGCCGCAACGGCCGGCTCACCCCGACATCGACACCTGGCGCCCCGCAACGGTGGGCGACGTCGACGAACTGCTCGCGTTCCACGCCGACGTCGCGAGGGCCGACCACCCCGAGTGGATCGAGACGCGCGACGAGGTGATGGAGGCGTTCGAGGTCTCGCACATCGACCCTGCTCGCGACACCATGCTCGGTATCGACCGTGGCGGGCGCATCCTCGCCTCGGGCTCCGTCGTCGTGCCGACCGGACGAGAGACGCTCGTCCGCGCGATCGCGTTCGGCGCCGTGCGCCCGGAGGCGCGCGCCCGCGGGATCGGCCGGGCGCTGCTCGGCTGGCAGCTCGAGCGGGCGCGCGAACGACTCGCAGCGTTCGACGACGCGCTGCCGGGTTGGATCATCGCCTACGCCGAGGAACGGGCACCCGATGCGGGCGCGCTGCTCGAACGGGCCGGCCTGCCGCAGCGCCGTCACTTCTTCACGCTCGGCCGCGACGTCTCGCTTCCGATCGAGTCGATCGCGCCGCGTACCGACGACGTCGATCTCGTGCCGTGGGCGGCCGAGTGGACCGAGTCGACCCGCCTCGCCCGCAACGAGGCCTTCGCCGACCACTGGGGCAGCCAGTCGACCGCACCGGAGACGTGGAGCCGTATCGTCGGCGGCGAGCAGTTCGCGCCGTCGCTCTCGTTCGTCGCCGTCGAGCACGGCGCGGCCGGCGACCGCGTCGTCGGGTTCGTGCTCGCGCTCCGCAACGAGGGAGACTGGGCGGGCCAGGGCTTCAGCTCGTCGTACGTGCAGCTCGTCGGGGTGGTCCGCGAGCGGCGCGGGCGCGGCATCGCGCAGGGACTGCTGGCCCGGCATCTCGAAGCATGCCGCGACGAGGGGCTCGACCAGTCCATCCTCGACGTCGACGCCGAGAGCCCGACCGGGGCGCTCGGGCTCTACGAGGGGCTCGGCTACGTGGTCGCCAACACGCACCACAGCCACGTGCTCGAGTACTGAACCCGCGCGGTGCATCCGTCAAGCCGTTGACGGATGCCTCGCAGCCGCGCAGGCTCGAATCGACGACGTGAACTCGACGAGCGGAGGCGGCATCATGACCGACGAGCGACGACCGGGGCCGACCCCGCGCGACCCCGACGACACGACCGGCGCAGAAGAGCGGCTCGATCGCGAGGGCGAACCCGCCGAGGCGCCCGACGGACCCGAGCGCGGCACCGACGCCAACGACGTCGAGGCAGACAACCCGGTCGAGGAGGACACGATCGAGACGATCGATCCCGACAACGCGCCCGCCTGAACATCGCCGGATCGCCGCCCGTTCGGAGCTGATAGGTAAGGCAATCCTCAGAAGAAAGTCCGACTGATCTGCGGAAAATCGGCCCGCAGGTGCTGCGGTCGAGCGGGTGGCGGGGCTACCATCCGAACACAGCAGAGTCGCAACCGCCTCAGGAGGTCACCATGAGCATGACGCTCGACGAGATGCCCGCGGTCGCCGAGTGTTCGGTGGCCGGTTGCTCCTACAACGACCACTCGCACTGCCACGCGGCAGCCGTCACGATCGCCGGCTCGCCCGGCGACGCCGAGTGCGTCACCTTCATCCCGCTCGGCTCCAAGGGCGGGCTCGACAAGGTGCTCACGCACGTCGGAGCATGCCAGCGCTCGGAGTGCATCCACAACTCGAAGCTCGAATGCACCGCAGCCGCAGTGCGCATCGGCGCCGGCCACGACGACGCCGACTGCCTCACCTACGAAGTCGCCTGAGACCACCTGCCGAACGGGCCGTTCCGCGCATGCGGAGCGGCCCGTTCTGCTGTGCCGGGGTCGAGACGCGCGCAGACGGATTGCGCGTTTGTGATTGTTTGAGTCAGTTTCGAGTCAACTCTTGACATGCATCGCTCACTCGCGAGAGTGTGCTGGGCAAGTGACCACACACCGTTCTCAGGAGTGCAATGATGCGTTTCTTGACCAGCCCGCGCGAGCGAATCGGCACGGCGGCCGAGCTCGAATCGGTGCCGACGGGCTTCACTCGCCGCAACCTCATCGGCGGCGCGCTCGCCGGCGTCGCGATCGCGACGGCCGCGGCCTCCGGGTCCGCGCACGCCGCCGCGCCGATGCGCGCCTCCGGCGCCAGCTCGATGGCGAACCAGCCGTTCGAGGCCGTCGAAGTCGTGAAGATCGGCCTCATCGGCCTCGGCAACCGGGGCATGGGCATGCTCGGCAGCTGGGTCGCCGTGCCGGGTGCGCAGGTCGTCGCGGTCTGCGACATCAGGGCCGACCGGGCGACCCGAGCCGCCGACCGCGTCGCCGCCGCAGGCAAGGCGCGTCCTCGCGAGTACGGCGGCTCCGATACGTCGTTCCAGAAGATGCTCGACACCGAGGAGCTCGACCTCGTCTACATCGCGACGCCGTGGGAGTTCCACTTCCAGCAGGGCAGGGCGGCGCTCCTCGCCGGCGCCCACGCCGGTGTCGAGCTGCCGATCGCGACCGAGCTCGACGAGCTCTGGGACCTGGTCGACACAAGCGAGAAGACGCGCAAGCATCTCTTCCTCATGGAGAACTGCTCCTACGGCCGCAATGAGCTCGCGATGCTGAAGATGGCGCACGACGGCGTCTTCGGCGAGATCACGAGCGGGCACGGCGGCTACCTGCACGACCTGCGCTCGCTGCTGTTCAGCGACGGCTACTACACCGACGACTGGCGCCGCATCTGGCACACCAAGAGCGTGGCGAGCTTCTATCCGATGCACGGGCTCGCGCCCATCGCCGCGGCCATGGACATCAACCGCGGCGACCGGTTCACGACACTCACCGCGACCTCCAGTGCTCCGCGGGGCCTCGCCGACTATCGCGAGCGCTTCGTGCCGCGCGACCACCGCTCGTGGAAGGAGGAGTACATCAACGGCGACCTCGTGACCTGCATGATCAGCACGGCGAACGGACGCATGATCCGGGCTGAGCACAACGTCAGCCAGCCACGCCCCTACAGCAGGATCAACACGATCGAGGGCAGTCGCGGCATCTTCGAGGACTACGCGGGCGGCGATACGACCGGTGCTCGCATCTACGTCGAACCGGTGCACAGCGGCGACACCTGGCGCGGCGCGAGCGCCCTGCGCACGGAGTACGACCACTGGCTCTGGAAGGACCTCGAAGGGCCGGCGGCCGGCGGCGGCCACGGCGGCATGGATTACATCCTCCAGTGGCGCATCGTGCAGCTCATGCGCACCGGGCAGGTGCCCGACATCGACGTCTACGACTCCGCCGCATGGTGCGCGCCCGTGCCGCTCAGCGTGAAGTCACTCGAGAACAAGGGTCGTTCCGTCGAAGTGCCCGACTTCACCAGGGGCGACTGGAAGAAGCTCCGCCTCGGGCTCGATTCCGTCCGCACCACGATGCCCGCGGTCGCCTGACGCCGACGAGAGGATCAGACATGTCATCGAAGACCGTTCGGCGCGGCGCGATCGCCGCGCTCGCACTCGCCTCGACGCTCGCGCTCGCGGCCCAGCCCGCCTTCGGCAGCACCCCGGACGAGGCGCAGGAGCCGACGGCGACGAGCAACTCGGCGCCGGTGCCGGCCCCGAGCCCCGCCCCGGTTCCGGAGCCTCCGGTCGTGCCGTCGGCCGAAGCCCCGGCATCCCAGACCCCGGTGAGGGTGGCTCCGACGACCGAAGCCGTCGCGCCCGAGTCATCCGAGCCCGCGGCGTCGGCCGATCCCAGCGAGGCGGCAGCTCCGAAGGCCGCCGCCGGTGACGAGGAGGCGCCCGCCGAGCCCGAGATCGCTGTCTCGATCTCGGAGATCAGCCTGGAGGGCCCGGCGATCGTCGACGTCGAGGTGACCGTGCAGAACGACTCGGCGAAGGCGATGAGCAAAGTCGCCGTCTCGTTCGCCGGCCCGATCGGCTGGCAGGTCGTCACCGTCGACGACGACCTCGGGCGGATCGCGCCGGGCGACGAGGAGTCGGCCGCCTTCCAGATCCGAGTCCCCGAGAAGCGCCCGGGCTACGCGCTCCGAGTCTTCTCCGCGACGGTGGAGTACGGGGGCGGCGACGGAGCCGGAAGGGTGACCGAGACGCTCGCGGTTCCGACCATCCCGCCGATGCCCGACCTCATCGACCAGTCCCTGCTGTCCATCGCCGACGTCTCGAGTGAGGAGACGGTCTCCGAGCACACGCCCGCGACGAACGCGATCGACGGCGACCCGTACACGTTCTGGCACACCGCCTACCGCGACGGTGCGCGACCGTACCCGCACCACATCACCATCGACCTCGGTGCGGACTACGACGTGACCGGCCTGGAGTACCTGACCCGCCAGAACGCGGTGAACGGCCGGATGAAGGACTACCAGGTGTACGTCTCGACCGACGGGTCGACCTGGGGCGAGCCGGTGGCGACTGGATCGTTCACGGGCGATCTCGGACCGCAGCGCGTCGCGTTCGAGGCTGCGACCGGTCGCTACGTGAAGCTCGTCGGCCTGAACTCGGTGGCCGGTAATGCCTTCGGCGGGGCGGCCGAGATCAACATCGGCGGAGTCCGCCGATGAGGACACCGCCTCGCACCTGAGGCGGTGAGGCGCAGGCGGCGCGGGTTCGGGTCCCGCGTCGCCTGCATGGCCTCAAGCGGCCCGTTCTGCTGTGAGCGGATCGCCCTGTCGTCGGGTACCGGCCGCGGTTAGCCTCGGGGCATGGGCAAGGTCGTCGAGTTCCCAACGGTCCCGCGCAGGTCGAAGCCGCTCTGGCGCGACGTGCTCGGCGAGGTACTGCGAGGCGAGCGGCTCGCCCAGGAGCGGATCCTCACCGAGGTGGCGGCCTCGGCCGGCGTCTCACCGCAGTATCTCTCCGAGATCGAGCGCGGCCGCAAAGAGCCGTCGAGCGAGGTGCTCGGCGCCGTCGCCGAGGCGCTCGGGCTCGAGCTCTTCGAGGTCGCGCACCGGGTGGGCGAGGTGCTCGGCGCCCGCCACGAGGCGGAACAGCTCGAGGCCGAGCGGCGCGAGCGCCTCGACCACGAGCGCGCGCTCGCGTTCCGCGCCGACGCGCCGGCGAGGCATCCCGCCGTCGACGTCGGCACCGTGCTGGTGCTCGACCTCGACGAGGCCTCGGGCGCGATCGCCGACGGCGGCGCGACCGTCGCCGCGCCGCGCGGCGGCGTCTACCTGCTCGCCGCGTAGGCGGCCGCGCCGGCTCCGACCGGCACCCGTGCCGTCAGCACGTGGTCGGCGAGCCCGTACTCGACGGCCGCCGCGGCGGGCAGGATGAGGTCGCGGTCGGTGTCGTGCCGCAGGGTCGCCACGTCGTGCCCGGTGTCGGCGGCGAGGGCCGCCTCGAGCTCGGCGCGCACTCGCACGACCTCGTCGGCGTGGATGATGAGGTCGGGGATCGTGCCGCGGCCCTGCGTCGAGGGCTGGTGCAGCACGACCCGGCCGTGCGGCAGGATCGCACGCTGCCCCTTCGCCCCGCCGGCGAGCAGCACCGCCGCCGGCCCGCCCGCCTGGCCGACGCACGTCGTCGCGACATCCGGCCGGATGTGCTGCATCGTGTCGTAGACCGCGAGCGCCGCGCCGGGCGAACCGCCGGGGGAGTTGAGGTAGAGGCTGATCGGGGTGTCGTTCGACTCCGACGCGAGGTGCAGGAACTGCGCGATGAGCACGTTCGCGACGCCGTCGTCGATCTCGGTGCCGAGGTAGACGATGCGCTCAGAGAGCAGGCGGCTGTAGACGTCGAGCGAGCGCTCGCTGTTGCCCCGGCGTTCGACGACGTAGGGGATCGTGTAGCTGGTCATGCGGGCACTCGCAATCCGGTCTGGGGCCGCACAGCCCTCGGGAACATCTCGTCGAAGCCGTCGACGACGCGGTCGATGAAGCCGTAGTCGACCGCCTCGTCGGCCGTGTACCAGCGGTCGCGCAGCGAGTCCTCGGCGATCTTCGCGATGGGCTGGCCGGTGTTCTCCGCGGTGATGCCGAGCACGGTGTCCCGGGTGTACCGCAGGTCGTCGGCCTGCAGCTCGACGTCGACCGCCGTGCCGCCGATGCCGGCCGAGCCCTGGTGCATGAGGATGCGCGCATGCGGCAGGGCGAAGCGCTTGCCCGGGGTACCGGCGCTCAGCAGGAACTGGCCGGCGCTCGCCGCGATGCCGTAGGCGATCGTCGCGACGTCGTTCGGGATCGAGCGCATGAGGTCGGCGATCGCCAGCATGGCCGACACCGAGCCCCCGGGCGAGTTGATCCAGAACCGGATGTCGCGACGGGGGTCGTCGCCGGCGAGGGTGACGAGCTGCGCGCAGAGGCGGTTGCCGCCCTGCTGGTCGAGCTCGTCGCCGAGCACGATGATGCGTTCATGGAAGAGCCGGGCGGTGAGCTCGGCGTCGATCGGCTGGATCGCCGGGGTTTGTTCGCTCATGAACCCAGCCTGCGCGGCGTCGGCGCACGGTGGGGCGGATGCTGCTGAGAGCAGTGCTGCTCTCGGCGGAGAGAATCCACTTGCTCCTCGGCTCTCGAGCTCAGGAGAGCTCTCGAGCTCAGGAGCGAGGCGCGGCGCGCTCCTCGCGACACGCTCCTCACTCCGCGCTTATCGCTGCTCCTTCCTCCCTGCGCGTTCCGCGCTGGTCGTTCCGCGTTCCGCGCTGGTCGTTCCGCGTTCCTCGTTCCGCGCTCCTCGTTCCGCGCTCCTCGCTCCGCGCTCCTCGCTCCTCGTTCCTCGCTGGCCCGCCAGGTGGCGGGGCCTCATTGGGAAGACGTGTGGAGTTGTGGACTTGTGTCCTGCAGGGGTGTGGAGTTGTGGACTTGTGTCCTGCAGGGGTGTGGAGTTGTGGACTTGTGTCCTGCAGGGGTGTGGAGTTGTGGACTTGTGTCCTCGTTCCCCAGAGCGATGTCCACGCAGGATCGACGCCGACGCGTGGAACCGATGCCGACGCGTGGAACCGGCGCCGACGCGTGGAACCGGCGCCCACGCACGGAACCGGCGCCCCACGCGACGGGCCGGCGCTGAAAGGAGGGATCGACGATTCCCACGCCACGGACGGGCGGTCAAGGGAGGGATCGGCAATGCCCGTACGCGGGACCGGAGTCCATGCGGGGGACCGGCTGACCCCGCGTGCGGGATCTACGCGGAGTCTCCGCGGCACCGGCGCCCAGGCGGGTGAAGCCGGCAGGGCGCACTCCCGACGAGCTCGGGAGGCCTCAGCGAATCGAGGCCACTACCCCGCGAGGGTGCGGACGACCGGGCCCTCGCTGAACTGGCACGACGTCGCGGTGAGCCGCTCGTCGGGGTCGAGCTTCGCGAGCACGGCGCCGGCGATGACGTAGAGCTGCTCGAGCTGCTCGGCCGTGAGCGCGTCGAACACGTTGGCGCGCACGGTATCGACGTGCCCGGGCGCCGCCTCGGCCATGAGGTCGAGCCCGGCCTCGGTGATGGTCGCGTTCGTGGCGCGACGGTCTTCGGGACACGGGAAGCGGCGGATCAGGCCGCGCTCCTCGAGCCGGCGGGCGACGTGCGACAACCTCGGCAGTGTCGCATTCGTGCGGGAGGCGAGCTCGGTCATGCGCATCGTGCGCGAGGGGGCGTCGGCGAGCGCCATGAGCGCGACGTACTCGAAGTGGGTGAGCCCGGCGTCGCGCAGCAGCTGCGCGTCGAGCGCGCCGGGCAGGAGCTCGGCGACGGCGATGAGGCGCACCCACGCCGCCGATTCCTCGGCGTTGAGCCACTTCGTGTCGTCGGTCATGCGGCCAGTCTACCGCAATAGTTGACGAGACAACTTATTTGCCCTAGAGTGATGGTTGTCGAAACAAGTAATCGCGTCGACGAGGCGCGGGGAGGAAAGACAATGACGACCGTCAGCATCATCGGGAACGGCAACATGGGCCAGGCCATCGGGGGCATCGTCGCCGCAGGCGGCAACCGCGTCGAAGTGCTCGGCCGCGATCTCTCGCAGCCGGTCACGGGCGACATCGTCGTGCTCGCCGTGCCCCACTTCGCGATCGCCGAGATCGCCGAGGCGCGTCGCGCCGAGCTCGCCGGCAAGATCGTCGTCGACATCACCAACCCGCTGGACTTCGAGACGTTCGACTCGCTGGTTCCCGCTTCCGACAGCTCGAAGGCCGCCGAGCTCGCCGAGCTGCTGCCCGAGTCGCGCGTGCTCAAGGCGTTCAACACGAACTTCGCCGCGACCCTCGCCTCGAAGACCGTGGGCGACGAGGAGACGACGGTGCTCGTCGCGGGCGACGACGCGGTGGCCAAGCAGGCCCTCATCGACGTCGTGCGCGCCGGCGGCGTCAAGGCGATCGACGCCGGTGCCCTGAAGCGAGCCCGCGAGCTCGAGTCGATCGGCTTCCTCCAGCTCACGCTCGCCGTGCAGGAGAAGATCGGCTGGACCGGCGGCTTCGCCGTCGCGGCCTGACCTCCGCACCTCGCCGTATCGATCGAATCGCCCGGTTCCCCGCGGAGCCGGGCGATTCGGCGTCGGAGGGGGCGTCAGGCCAGGTCGCGCAGGTACGCCAACTGGGCGCGCATGGATGCCTCGGCCGCACCCCGCACCGAGGCATCCGTGTCGGCGTAGACGAGATCGGTGACCTCGCCGACCGTCGCATCCGCGCCGAGCCGGGCGAGCGCGGCGCGCACCTGGTCGAGTCGCTCGGCGCGGTGGGCGAGATACGCGTCGCAGATCGCGGCGAGGTCGGGCAGCTCGGGGCCGTGGCCCGGCAGGACCGCGACCGGGCCGGGGGTGCCGATCGCGCGCAGGCGCTCGAGCGAACCGAGGTACGGGCCGAGCGCCCCGTCGGGATCGGCGATGATCGTCGTGCCCCGGCCGAGGACGGTGTCGCCCGTGAGCACCGCGCGCGGCGGGTCTGCGTCGGCGGCGGCTCCGGCGCTCGCACCGGCTTCGCCGAGCAGTGCGAAGCACACCGAGTCGCGCGTGTGACCGGGGGTGGCGACGACTTCGAGCGCCAGGCCGGCGGCGACGATGCGCTCGCCGTCGGCGAGGGGGGCGGCGTCGCGGCAGAACGTCGGGTCGATCGCGCGCACCGGAGCCCCGGTCAGCCGGGCGAACGCGTCGATCGCCTCGGTGTGGTCGGCGTGATGATGGGTGATGAGCACGAGTTCGACGGGAGCGGCGGCGAGGCGGGCGAGGTGGCCGGCATCGGCGGGCCCCGGGTCGACGACGACGCTCGTGCGCGCGCCGGGCGCCTGCAGCACGTAGCTGTTCGTGCCGTCGAGCGTCATCGGGCCGGGGTTCGGCGCCAGCACGGCGCGCGCGAATCGCGACGGCCCCGCAGGGTCGACGTGCGGGTGGTCGGCGGGCTCCTGCATGTCGGCAGTGTAGCGGCGGCCTCGGCGCACGAGGTCTGGCCCGGCCGCGGCCACCGGCTTAGGCTGAAGGGATGGACACCGTGCCCGAGTCCCGGTCCACCTCCACCTCCGTCTCCGTCGCCGCCCCGCCCGCCACCGGCTCCGCCGCCACCGTCGTGCTGCTGAGGGACGGCGAGCTCGGCGTCGAGGTGCTCCTCGCCGAACGGCCGAGCGATCGCGGCTCGTTCGCGGGCGCCTGGGTGTTCCCCGGCGGTGCCGTCGACGACGGCGACCTGCACGGCACGCCGCGCGACGGCATCGACGCCGCCCGGCGTGCCGCGGTGCGAGAGGTCGCCGAGGAGGTGGGTCTCGTGCTCGCCGCCGACGAGCTCGTGCCGTTCTCGCGGTGGACGCCGCCGAAGGGGGCGCCCAAGCAGCTCACCACCACGTTCTTCGCGGTGCGCGTGCCCGACGGCGAGTTCCGGCTCGCCGCAGACGAGGTCGTCGCGGTCGACTGGCTGCGGCCGGCCGACGCGCTCGAGCGGCACGCGGCGGGCGAGCTCACGCTCTGGCCGCCGACGTGGGTCACGTTGCACGGCCTCGCGGGCGTCGACTCGGTCGACCACGCGCTCACCGCCTTCGCCTCGGGCGACGTGCTCGAGTACGTGGCGCGTCGCGACGACGCCCGGCGCATGGTGCTCTGGCAGGAGGACGACGAGGTGTCGGGCGCGAGGGGCCACCGGCACCGG
Source organism: Agromyces sp. NPDC127015 (assembly GCF_042725165.1). Taxonomy (NCBI): domain Bacteria; kingdom Bacillati; phylum Actinomycetota; class Actinomycetes; order Micrococcales; family Microbacteriaceae; genus Agromyces; species Agromyces sp. NPDC127015. The sequence continues at coordinate 1,261,537 of NZ_JBHXDI010000001.1, forward strand.
CTGCTGATGGACCGCCTGCCCTGGGTCTACCAGCGCGAGTTCTGACCGTGGCCGACCTCACCGTCGTGGGCTCGGGGCCGAACGGCCTCGTCGCCGCGGTCGTCGCCGCCCGGGCCGGCCTCTCGGTTCGCGTGCTCGAGGCCGCCCCGACGCTCGGCGGCGGGGTGCGCACCGCCGAACTCACCCTGCCCGGGTTCCGGCATGACGTGTGCTCGGCCGTGCACCCCGCCGGGCTCGCCTCGCCTGTCTTCCACAAGCTCGGCCTCATCGACGGCCCGCATGCCCCCGAGTGGGTCGTGCCCGAGGTCTCGTACGCCCATCCGCTGCCCGGCGGGCGGGCCGGCATCGCCTGGCGCGACCTCGACCGCACGGCCGACGGGCTCGGCGTCGACGGTCCGGCGTGGCGCCGCCTCGTCGCACCGCTGCTCGCCCGCCAGCGTGGGGTCGTCGCGTTCACCGGTTCGCAGCTGCTGCAGGTGCCGCGCGACCCGATCGCCGCCGTGCGGTTCGGGCTGCGTGCGCTCGAACAGGGCACGGCCGCGTGGCACTCGCGCTTCAGGGGCGACGTCGCCCCCGCGCTGCTCACCGGGGTCGTCGCGCATGCCGCGGGCGCGATGCCCTCGCTCGCCTCGGCCGGCGCCGGGCTCCTGCTCGCGATGCACGGCCACGGTGTCGGGTGGGGACTGCCCGTCGGCGGGTCCCAGGCGATCGCCGACGCGCTCGTCGCCGAGCTGCGCGAGCGCGGCGCCGAGATCGTGACCGACGCGCCCGTTCGCGCGCTCGACGAGGTCTCGGGCTCGCGGGCGGTGCTGCTCGACACGTCGCCCGAGCTGCTGTTCTCGGCCGACCTGCCGGGCCGCTACGAACGGGCACTCCGCCGCTACCGCTACGGTTCGGGCATCGCGAAGGTCGACTTCGCGCTCGACGGGCCGGTACCGTGGGCGAACCCCGCCGTGGGGCTCGCGCCGACCGTGCACGTCGGCGGCAGCCGGCGCGAGATCGCGCTCGCCGAGAACGCGGTCGCGCGAGGCCTGCAACCCGGGGTGAGCCTGCAGGTGTCGGGGCACGGCGGGGCGCCGAGGCATCCCTACGTGCTCGTCTGCCAGCCGAGCGTGGTCGACGCGACCCGCGCACCCGCCGGCAAGCACGTGCTCTGGGCGTACACGCACGTGCCGGCCGGGTCGACGCTCGACGCGACCGAGCTCGTGACCGCCGCCGTCGAGCGGTTCGCACCGGGGTTCCGCGACGTCGTGCTCGCGTCGGCCGCGAGCTCGGCGGCCGAGGTCGGCGCGTACAACGCGAACTACGTCGGCGGCGACATCTACTCGGGGGAGCTCACGCTCGCACAGCTCGTCAAGCGGCCCGTGGTGTCGACGGCGCCATGGCGCACACCCGTCGAGGGGGTGTACCTGTGCTCGAGCGCGACCCCGCCGGGGCCGGCCGTGCACGGCATGAACGGGTGGTACGCGGCGAAGCTCGCGCTCAAGGAGCGGTTCGGCATCGGCGCATGAAGGGCTCTGAAGTCTCGAGGCGGTTCCGCTCCTATTCGCCCGACGGGCCCGGGCGTAGCGTGGACATGTGGACTGGACCGCCTGGTTCGACGCGCACGACTACGAGGTCGCCCGCCAGGTGCTGCAGCGCGGCGTCGCGGCGCTCGCCGTGGTCGCGTTCGTCTCGACGCTGAACCAGTTCCGGCCGCTGCTCGGCGAGCGCGGCCTGCTGCCGGTGCCCGAACTCCTGCGCCGGGCGAGTGCGCCCGGTGCGCGACTGCGGGGGCCGAGCCTCTTCCGCTGGGGGTACTCCGATCGTCGGCTCGTGGTCGTCGCCGCGACCGGCATCGTGCTCGCGGCATCCCTCGTCGCCGGCCTGCCGCAACTGGGGCCGCCCTGGCTGCCGCTCGTGCTGTTCCTCGCGCTGTGGGTGCTGTACCTGTCGGTCGTGAACGTCGGCCAGACCTTCTACGGCTTCGGGTGGGAGATGCTGCTGTGCGAGGCGCTCTTCACGGTCGCGTTCCTCGGCTCCGACGAGGTGCCGCCGCCGGTCGTGACGATCGTCGCGGTGTGGTGGCTCGTCTTCCGGCTCGAGTTCGGGGCGGGCATGATCAAGATCCGCGGCGGGCGCGAGTGGCGCGACCTCACCGCGCTCATGTACCACCACGAGACGCAGCCGATGCCCGGCCCGCTCAGCAGGCAGGCGCACCTGCTGCCGCCGTGGTTCCATCGGGGCGAGGTGCTCGGCAACCACTTCGCGCAGCTCGTGGTGCCGTTCCTGCTGTTCGTGCCGGGGCCGGTGGGCTCGGCGGCCGCGGTGGTCGTCATCCTCACGCAGCTGTGGCTCATCGTCACCGGCAACTTCGCCTGGCTCAACTGGATCACGGTCGTGCTCGCGGCCTCGGCGATCACCGATCCGGTGTGGCACTGGCTGATCCCCGCGATTCCGGCCGACCTCGGTTCGGATGCCTCGGGCTCGCCGCTCTGGTTCACGATCGTGGTGCTCGCGGTGGGCGCGCTGATCGTCGTGCTCAGCTGGTGGCCGCTGCGCAACCTGTTCGCGCACCGCCAGCTCATGAACGCGAGCTTCAACCGGTGGATGCTCGTGAACGCCTACGGCGCGTTCGGCACCGTCACGACGCGGCGCATCGAGATCGTCGTCGAGGGCACCGACGACGAGGTTCCCGACGAGGATGCCTCCTGGCGGGAGTACGGCTTCAAGGGCAAGCCGGGCGACCTGCGCGCGCTGCCGCGCCAGTGGGCGCCCTACCATCTGCGGCTCGACTGGCTCATGTGGTTCCTGCCGCTCGGCCGCATGTGGGAGCCGTGGTTCGCGGTGTTCCTCGAGCGGCTGCTTGCGGCCGATCCTGCGACGCTCGCGCTGCTCGCGCACGACCCGTTCGACGGGGCGCCGCCGCGCTGGATCAGGGTGCGGGCCTACCACTACCGCTTCGCGACTCGCGCCGAGCACCGCGCGACCGGCGATCGCTGGGTGCGCACCCTCGAGGGCGAGGTCATGCCGCCCGCGGGCCGCTGGGACTGAGACCGGCTGGGCTCAGCTCGCGGCGGCGGCCTCCACGGGGCGGTGCTCGATCTCGTCGACGCGGGCGCGCGGCATCGCGACGGCGGCGATGATCGTGAGCACCGCCGCGACGGCGACGGCGAAGAACACCGCGGCCGACGCGGCCTGGATCGCGACGGGGGAGTGGTCGCCGAGTCCCGACCGGGCGATCGCGCCGTTCGCGATCGCGCCGAAGATCGCGACGCCGACGGCACTGCCGACCGACCGCAGGAACATGTTGGCGCCGGTCACGACGCCGCGCTCCTCCCACGGCACCGACGACTGGGCGGCGATGAGCGTCGGCGAGGCGATGAGCCCCAGGCCGAGGCCGACGATGAAGCACGCGATCGCCGTGGTCACGACGTTCGGCACGAACGACACCGCGAACAGCGCGATGCTGCCGAGCACCGCGATCGTGATGCCGATGAGCGCCGTGTTCTTGAACCCGATGCGCAGGTACAGCCGGCCCGAGTTCGACGCCGAGATCGGCCAGCCGAGGGTGAGCGCGGCGACCGCGAGTCCCGAGACGATCGGCGTCGCGTCGGCCGTGATCTCGAGGAACGTCGGCACGTACGACGTGAGCCCGATGAGCACGGCGCCGACGCCGAGCGAGATGAGCGAGGTCGTCACGATGAGGCGGCGCGAGAAGACCCAGAGCGGCAGCACGGGTTCGGCTGCGCGCAGTTCGATGAACACGAACGCGACGAGCAGCACGGCGCCGACGCCGAAGGCGACGAGACTCTGCCACGAGAGCCACGCCCAGGCCTGTCCGCCCTCGAGCACGCCGAGGATCACGAGCGTGAGCCCGACGGTCAGCACGATCGAGCCGGTCAGGTCGATGCGATGCTTCTTGCGCTCGAACGACTCGTGGTAGGCCCGCCAGAGCATGAGCGCCGCGATGAGGGAGAGCGGGATGTTGATGAAGAAGATCCAGCGCCACGACAGGAACTCGGCGAACACCCCGCCGAGGGTCGGGCCGAGCACCGATGACGCCGCCCACACGCTCGCGATGTAGCCCTGCACCTTGGCGCGCTCGCGCACCGTGTAGATGTCGCCCGTGATGGTGATCGAGACCGGCAGCACGGCGCCGGCGCCGAGGCCCTGCACCGCGCGGAACACGATGAGCGACGTCATGTCCCACGCGAACCCGCAGAGCACCGATCCGACGAGGAACAGCGCGATGCCGACGAGCATGATCGGCTTGCGGCCGACGGTGTCGGCGAGCTTCGCGTACACGGGCACCGACACCGCCTGCGCGAGCAGGTAGATGGAGAACAGCCACGGGAACTGCGCGAACCCGCCGATGTCGCGCACGATCGACGGCACCGCCGTCGCGAGGATGGTCGAGTCGATCGCGATGAGCCCCGTCGCGAGCATGACCGCGATGAGCACCGGCCCGCGCTCGGATCGGAAACCCACACCTGCTGCGTCGCCCACGCCACTCCTCACCCGGGCGCGCGGCGGCGCCCCGTTGATCACAATCGCCGCGGCATCCGTTTCATTCCCGGGGGATGCCTCGGCGCGGCGGTAGCGTCGGCACCATGCGAATCCGTACGAAGCGTGCGCCGGCGGCGCCACCGCCCGCGGCCGAGGTGACGAGCGACGGCGATGCGCGCTCGCCCGAGGTGAAGATCCGTGCGTTCCGCATCGGGTTCGTCGGCGCGATCGGCGTGCTGCTCGCCCTCGTGCTCGGCGGCATCGTCGGGCAGCTGGGCACGGTCATCCTCTACGTCGCGCTCGCGCTCTTCCTCGCGCTCGGCCTCGACCCGGTCGTGAGCTGGATGCAGCGACGGGGGCTGCCCCGCTGGGCTGCGATCCTCATCGTGTTCGCCGTCGTGATCGGCCTGTTCGTCGGGCTGATCGCGACGATCGTGCCGATCGTGGTCGAGCAGACGACCTACGTCATCGAGAACTGGCCCGCGATCGTCGAGAACGCCCAGCACAGCGACCTCGTCATCTGGCTCAACGGCATCACCGGGTCCGAGGACGCGATCAAGGGAGCGATCGAGTCGGCCGGCGAGTGGCTCGCCGATCCGGCGAACCTCGGCTCGCTCGGCGGCGGAATCCTCGCCGTCGGCGCCGGCATCGCGGGCGGTTTCACCGGGGCGACCATCGTGCTGATCCTCACCCTGTACTTCCTCGCCTCGCTCGACTCGATGAAGCGCTACGCGGCGCGGTTCGTTCCTGCGTCGTCGCGTGCCGGCTACCGGGACGTGTCGGAGGAGATCACCGGGTCGGTCGGCCGATACGTCATCGGGCAGGTCAGCCTCGCCGCCGTCAACGGCGTGCTGAGCCTCTTCTTCCTGTCGATCATCGGGGCTCCCGCGCCGATCCTGCTCGCGTTCATCGCCTTCCTCTTCTCGCTGGTCCCCCTCGTCGGAACCCTCACGGGTGCGGTCATCATCTCGCTCGTCTGCCTCGCCGCCGGGCCGTACACCGCGCTCGCCGCGGCGATCTACTACCTGATCTACATGCAGGTGGAGGCGTACGTGCTGAGCCCCCGAATCATGAACCGCGCGGTCGCGGTGCCCGGAGCCCTCGTGGTGATCGCGGCGGTCGCGGGCGGCACGCTCGGCGGCGTGCTCGGTGCGCTCGTCGCCATTCCGGTCGCGGCGTCGCTCATCATCATCATGGAGAAGGTCGTCTTCCCGCGGCAGGACTCGATCTAGCCGGCGGCCCCGAGCCGGCCCGGGAGCGGCCGACGAACGAGGGCGCTGACACCCTCAGAACCAGATGCTGAGATGCGGGGTGCGCGGCGACGCGAACACGCGGTCGGCCAGCGCCAGCGAGCCGGGCGTCGTCTCGACGATGCGTCCGGCGCGGGCGAGCAGCGACGGCGCCACGTCGCCGAGGTAGATCGCACCGAGCTCGGCGACGCCGAGGCGCAGTCCCAACCCCTGTGCGGGCCTCGACCGGCGCGCGGCGCGAGCCGAGGCATCCCCGCCGTTCGACTCGGCCCGTCGCACCTCGGCGTGGCCCTTGGCTGAGAACTCGATCTCGAACCGGCCGGCCGCGTACCCCTGCGGGTCGTCGATGTCGAGCACGAGCGACCCCGGGCCCGAGTAGCGCCGCGCCTCGAGCGCGGCGACCGGGTCGAGGATGCGCAGCCAGAGGTGGTCGGTGACGTCGCTCACGGTGATAGCGCGCCGATCGGCGATGAGCCAGGGCAGCGCCTCGTCGACCGAGCGCAACCGGCCGCGCACCCGGGAGACGAGGTCGTGCTCGGTGAGGAATCGCCAGAGCGCGCGCTCGGCCTCGTCGGTCGCCGCTGCGAGGAAGTCGAACTCGAGCACGCCCGCAGGGTCGTCGTGCTGCGGACGGATCCGGTACACGACGAACCCCTGCGGCTGGTCGTGGCGGTCGTCGTAGCGGGCGACCCGAACGGCGCGCGATCGCTCGCTGTCGGGGTCATGCGTGCCGAGCACCCGGTCGAGCAGGCCCGGCCAGCGGTCAATCTCGCCGGGCGTGCGGGCGACGGCGCGTCGGGCGATCGCGCCGGCGGCGGTGCGCATGACGTCGGGCGCGACGAACTGCACGCGACCGGGCTCGGCCGGAGTGATCCATTCGACGCGACGACGCTCGACCTCGACGGTCGAGATGCGCGCAGCGGGGGCGTACCCGTAGCGGGCGTAGAGCGTGGCCTCCGACGCCGTGAGCATCGCGAGCGAGGCGCCGGCCGCCTGCGCGTTGCGCAGCTCGGCCTCCATCATCGCGCGGGCGATGCCGCGACGGCGGTGCGTCGGGGCGACGGTGACCGACGCGACGGCCCAGCTGTCGACGCTGCGGCCGCCAGGCACGCTGAGCCCGGTCGGCCAGCTCGCGGTCGTGGCGACGGGAACCTCGGGCGCGTCGAGCGTCGGGTCGTAGACGGCGGTGACGCGGCGGTCGGCGATCACCGACAGTTCGCGGGCGAACTCGGCGGCACCGGCTCGCCCCTCGTTGAATCCGCGTCGGTCTGCCTCGACCCACGCCTCGAGGCCCTCGCGTTCATCGGGACGGACGACGCGGTACTCGAGGCCGCGCGCCGCGAGCGCGGCCTCGGCCTTCGGATCGAGCGGGATGTCTCGGAGATCGAACGGCACCGATCCAGCCTACCGACGTGGGGCACCGCGCGGTCGGGCCGATCGATGCACGATCTCCGCGGCGGGGGAGGTCTCGGGCTTGATGGCGAGGCACCCGCGTCGGGTAGAATCGTGTCTTCTCGAATCCTTTCGAATCGATTCGAGTTCGGCGTCCGACGGCGTGCGCCGACGCATCCAGCCTTTCTCCCTCCCGCCTCGAGCACGCCAGGAACCGCATGTCCGCCACGAGCCCCATCCCCATCATCCGCCCCGACGACACGCGGTCGACGCCGGTCGTCTCGACGCACCCCGGCGACGCGCTGTCCAGCCGTCAGCGGCTGGTCTACGTGCTCGTGCTCGGCGCGCTCACGGCGCTCGGGCCGTTCACGGTCGACCTCTACCTGCCCGCGTTCCCGGTGCTGCAAGACGAGTTCGGCGTCTCGGCCGCCGCGGTGCAGATCACGCTGACCGGCACGATGATCGGGTTCGGCTTCGGCCAGCTCATCGTCGGCCCGTGGAGCGACAAGGTCGGGCGGCGGCTTCCGCTCATGCTCTCGACCGCACTGCACATCGCCGCATCGGTCGGCGCGGCGCTCGCGCCCGACATCGCGTGGCTCGCGGCGTTCCGCCTGTTGCAGGGCTTCGGGGCGGCGGCGGGCGGCGTCGTCGCGATGGCGATGGTGCGCGACCTGTTCGGCGGCAAGCCGCTCGTGAAGATGCTGTCGCGGCTGGCCCTCGTGAACGGCCTCGCGCCGGTGCTCGCGCCCGTGATCGGCTCGCAGCTGCTGCAGGTCATGGACTGGCGCGGCATCTTCTGGGTGCTCGCCGGCTACGGCGTCGTCGTCGTGCTGTGCGTCGCGTTCCTCATCGTCGAGACGCTGCCCCCGTCGCGCCGGCACGTGTCGGGGCACTCGACGATGCGCGACCGGTACGCGGCGCTCTTCCGCGACCGCGTCTACCTCGGTGCGGCCCTCGTCGGCGGCATGGTGTTCACGGGCCTGTTCGGCTACCTGTCGACCTCGTCGTTCCTGTTCCAGGAGGTCTACGAGTTCACGGCCCAGCAGTACGGGCTGCTCTTCGGCGTCAACTCGGTCGGCATCATCATCGGTGTGCAGACGAGCTCGCGGCTCATGCGCGGGCGGGTCGCGCCGCAGTGGATCCTCGCGGTCACGACCGTGGTGCTCTTCGGCTCGGCGATCGCGATCGGCGTGCTCGACGTGACAGGTGCGGGGCTCTGGGGCACGATCGTGCCGCTCTTCCTGTTCATCACGGCGTGCGGATTCTCCTTCCCTGCGGTGCAGATCCTCGCGCTCGCGTCGCACGGCAGCGAGGCGGGCACGGCGGCGTCGCTGCTCGGCGCCCTGAACTTCGGGCTCGCGGGGCTCATCTCGCCCCTCATCGGCCTCATGGGCGTCGGCAGCGCCCTGCCGATGGCGGTCGTGATGACGGGCGCCGCGGCGGTCGCGATCATCGGCCTCTGGGCGCTCGTGCGCCCGAAGACGGTGCCGCCGCTCACCGACTGACCGGGGTCGCGCCGTTGCGCCGCCCCGCCACCACCTCGGGTTAGCGTTGGGGGATGCAGGCGGCGAAGACCATCGAGGCGAAGCAACGGGATGCCTCGGTGCGGACGATCCGGCGGCGTGCGCCGCTCATCGGAGGCATCGTCGCGATCGCGACCGCGGCGCTCCTCGGAGTCGTCATCATGGGGCGCAACGGCGGCCTGCCGTTCGGCGTCGACGAGGAGTGGGTCGAGGAGATGCTCTCGCTCCGCGGCCCGGTGGGCGACATCTTCGCGTACTTCATGAACGCGCTCGGCGGCGGCATCGTCGGCGTGTTCATCGTGCCCGTCGGCACGGCGATCGTGCTGCTCCTGCTGCGCCGCCCATGGGGGGCGTTCTACTTCATCGTCGCCTCGGCCGCGAGTGCCGGCGTCGTGCAGGTGCTGAAGAGCGTGTTCAGCAGGGCGCGTCCCGAAGACATGATCGTGGTCTCCGACCACGGTTCATTCCCGTCGGGGCATGTCGCGAACGCGGCGACGATCGCGGTGGCGATCGGGGTCATCGTGCCACGCGTCTGGGTCTGGGTGCTCGGTGTCGCGTACACCGTGCTCATGGCGATCAGCCGCACCTACCTCGGTGCGCACTGGCTGAGCGACACGGTGGGCGGCGCGCTCGTCGGTGCCGGGGTCGCACTCGTGCTGTGGGCGGTGTTCGCCGTGCCGCTCGAGCGAGAGCGCCTCGAGTGGATCTCCCGCGTCTCCGAACGCAACGCCGCGCGCGCCCAGGCGCACGTCACCCCGCCGCGCGCGCCGCGCGCCTGACGCGCCCACTCCGGTGTCGAGTAGCGGGCGACGAAGGATCACGCGTCTCGAGACCCGGTCACGAGGTCTCGATACGCTCCTTCGTCGCTACTCGACCGCCGGACAGGCGAACGTCGCTATTCGACCGGAGTCGAGTGGTCGCCGCCCGCGAGCTGGTCGAGCACGTGGTCGAGCACCTCGCCGAGCAGCGCGAGCCCGTCGCGCACCCCGCCGCGCGAGCCGGGCAGGTTCACGACGAACGTCGTCCCGGCGACGCCGGCCACCCCGCGCGTGAGCAGTGCGGTCGGGGTCGTCGCGGTGCCGCGGCGACGCAGCTCCTCCATGAAGCCCGGCAGTTCGCGGTCGAGCACGGCGGCCGTCGCCTCGGGGGTGAGGTCGGCGGGCGCGAGCCCCGTGCCGCCGGTCGTCACGATGACCGACGGCGACGCGTCGAGCGCCCGGCCGAGCGCAACGGCGAACTCGGCGCCGTCGGCGACCACCACGGGGCCCAGCACGTCGAACCCGCGATCGGCGAACCACGACGCGATCACCGGCCCGGTCGTGTCTTCGTAGACGCCCGCCGCGGCACGCGTCGACGCGACGAGCACGGTCGCGGCACGAGGCATCCCCTCGTCGGCCGACGAATCGGCGGTCGCACCGTGCGCGGTCATTCCCGGCTCCAGTCGCCGCTCTTGCCGCCCTCCTTCGCGAGCACCATGATGTCGGTGATCACCGCGCGGTTGTCGACGGCCTTGATCATGTCGTAGAGCGTGAGCGCGGCGACGCTCGCGGCGGTCAGCGCCTCCATCTCGACGCCCGTCACGCCCTTCGTCGTCGCCGTCGCGACCACGCGCACCTGCGAGCCGTCGGCCGTGATGTCGACGTCGAGCTTCGTCAACGGCAGCGGGTGGCAGAGCGGAATGAGCGACGAGGTCTGCTTGGCCGCCATGATGCCGGCGATGCGCGCGGTGCCGATCGCCTCGCCCTTCGGCAGGGTGCCGTCGGCGATCATCGCGACGACCTCGGGGCGGGTGGTGAGCACCGCCTGCGCGCTCGCGGTGCGCTTCGTGATCGCCTTGTCGGTCACGTCGACCATGTGCGCGGATCCGTCGTCGCGCAGGTGCGTGAGGCGGGGCGGGGTGTCAGTCATCGATCCTCCAGACGTCGACGAGGGAGCCGGCGGGAAGCGCATCGACCCCGATCGGCAGGTGCACGAGCACGGTGGCGTTCGCATAGGCGTGCAACAGGTGCGAGCTCGGGGCGCCGACCTCGACGGCACCGTCGCCGTCGATGATGCCGCGACGCACCTGATGGCGGCGCGCGGGCGAGACCACGTCGTGCGCGAGGCGCAGTCGGGCGCGGTTGCGGTCGGGCGTGAGCCCCTCGAGATGGCGCAGCACCGGTCGCAGGAACAGTTCGAACGACACGAGCGCCGACACCGGATTGCCGGGGAACGACACGACCGGCACGCTCACCGCGCCGGTGCTGCCGGATGCCTCGGCCGAGGCATCCTCGTCGGTGTGGTCGTCTCGGGGCGCGGCGGCGCGGCCGGCAGCGTCGCCCGGCCCGAGCGTCGCGGTGCCGAGTCCCTGCGGCCCGCCGGGCTGGATCGCGACCTTCGTGAACTCGACTCCGAGCGGCTCGAGCGCGTCGCGCACGACCTCGAACGCACCGGCGCTCACGCCGCCGGTCGTCACGACGAGGTCGACCGGCTCGCCGTCGGCGGGGTGGATGCCCCGGGCGATCGCCGCTCGCACCGCCTCGGGCTCGTCGGGAGCGACGGCGTCGACGACGTTCGCGCCGCACTCGCGGAGGGCGGCGGCGAGCATCGCCGTGTTCGCATCGTGGATCTGCCCGGGCCGCAGCGCCGACCCCGGCGGGCGCAGCTCGTGCCCGGTCGAGAGCAGCAGCACGCGCAGCCGGCGGCGCACCGCGACGTGCGTGAGGCCGGCCGCCGAGATCACGCCGAGCTGCGCCGGACCGAGGCGTGACCCCGCCGGCAGCAGCAGCTCGCCCGCGGCGACATCGCTGCCCGCCGGTCGCACGAACAGGCCGCGCGCCACGGGAGCGGTGAACGTGACGACCGAGCCGGCGGGGGAGTCGTGCCGTCCGCCGCCGAGCCCGATGAACGCCGGCGGGTCGGCGACCTCGATCTGCACGACGGCGTCGGCGCCGCGCGGAATCGGTGCTCCGGTCATGACCGGCGACGCGGTGCCGGGCGCGAGGTCGAAGATCGCGTCGCCGGCCGCGCTCGTCGGCCCGATCGGAAGGCGCACCGGAGCACCGGGGCTCGCTGCGGCGAGGTCGACCGCGCGCACGGCGTAGCCGTCCATCTGCGAATTGTCGAAGCCGGGCAGGTCGGCGGGGGAGAGGAGGTCGTCGGCGAGCACGCGGCCGAGCGCGTCGTCGACCGCGACGACCTCGGCGCCGGCGCCGAGTCGCGCGCCCAGCGGATCGAGCAGTTCGTGCACGGCGCGCTGGTGTTCGGCGTAGGTGCGCATGCGGCCTCCTGCTGGTACGTCGTCGCCCAGTGGGCAGTGTAGTCGCGGGGTGGCGCGGGTGCGGTGCCCGCTCGCTACGCCGTCGCACCTTGCCGGCGGACCATCTCGCCGATCCAGGCGGGTGCGAACGGCGACGTGCAGTTCGGCGGCGTCGGGTAGTCCTTCAGCACCTCGAGCCGCTCGCCGATCGCGATCGCCCGATCGCGCCGGTCGGCGTGGTGGATGCCGATCATCGCGAGGCAGGTGTTCATCTCCCACTGCAGCGGCGCCGCGGCGCCCTTCATCTCGCGTTCGATCTCGTCGAGCAGTGCGTCGAGGTCCAAGAGCTCGGGCCGCTTGGCGACGACGTCAGCGGTGAGCGCCCAGCCGGCTGCCGCGACGTGCGGGTCGGCGTCGTCGAGCCAGGCGAGCCGTAGCTCCTCGCGATGCGGGCTCTTCTTCACGACGTAGTTCACGAGCCAGTCGCGCACCTTGGGGGCGCGGGCCTCGCGCAGCATCGCGTCGAGTTCGGCCGCGTCGAACGACTTCGGCTTCGCGACGAGGATCGCGACGAGCCGCGCCGCGGTGTCGTCGGTCGCCCAGAGCTCGAGCGCGAGCTCGTGCTGCGTCTTGAGCTCCTTCGCCACGCCGCGCAGCTTCGTGAGGTTGACGCCGTGGTCGTCGCCATGCCGCTCGTTCACGGCGCGCATCTTCGGGTCTTCCAGTTCGGCGAGGCGAGCCAGCACGTCGGCCGCGGTCGCGTCGGCGGTCATCGTGGTCGTCGCAGTCACGTCGCCCCTCTCACCCTCCGGCGAACGGCGGCAGGATGTCGACCGTCGCCCCGACCGGGTGCGCGGGGTCGCGGCGCACGGTGCCGTCGACGAGGAACGAGCCGCTTCGCAGTACCCGCTCCATCGCGACGCCGTAGCGGGCGACGAGCTCGTCGCGGAGGGCGCCGAGGTTCGCGCCGTCGGCGATCTCGAGGCGCTCCTCTTCGACGCCGGCCGCCTCTGCGGCCGCCGCGAAGTACCGCACGGTCACGGGAGGCATGCGTCGATGGTACCCCGGCGCGGGATGCCTCTCGTCGGTCGAGTAGCGCCGACGAAATCGACGCGTATCGAAACCACTCCGGCGTCGAGGGGCTGCGCCCCAAGTGTACCGGTGCCGGCAAGGCCCACTTTCTCATTGTGGTAATCCATCAGACCCAATTGACGTGACTGGCGACGACATCGCCAACTGGTGGACCGACGTTCGTCAATGGGCCTCGAGCGACGCCGGACAGGACCTGAGTCTTGCGCTGGGGACGATCGGACTCGCGACGCCTCTCTTGGCATGGTTCGGAGGAACGGTCGGCGGTGAGTACGGCGCACTCGCGGGGGCTCTGATCGGCACCGCCGCTGGTCTCGCGAGTACTGGGATCGATTGCATTGCGGAGGTGAGTTCGCCGTCCTGCATAATCGGGGCGGTAGGCTCGGTCGCCGGAGGGTTTGGAAGTTCACTCGCCAAATCTCCAAAGCACCTATCGGTGGCTGCGGAGGCGTCAGGTAAAGCGCTGACGATCCTGGGGCTGAACGCCGACGTTCTTGGTGGAATCGCGTCTTGGGGTGACTGGTGGCAGCGGAAGAACTTCGGAGCTGGATGATGACGCGCGAACCTGATCACAAACGACCAGGTCGGTTGACCTCGACCCGAATCTGGCTGTTCTCGCTTTTCATCGCGGTTCCTTTTGCGATCGTACAGATTCTGCGCATAATCGCAGCGTTTGACGAGTCACCGACGCGAGGCTGGCAGGCGGTCGCGGCTGCGGCGTGGGGAGTCGTTGCAGTCGGTGGGATTCTCATCGTCTTGCTGGTCGTCTTCGGCCTGCCACGGGTGCTTCGCTACCGGCAGCTGAAGCGCAGCCTTGACACCGAATTGCTCGTATGTCGACGTGCGCTTAGTTTGCCGGAGGCGCTCAATGTTCAGTTCGATCGGGACATCCTTTCCAAAGCCTCCGACGAGTTCTTCATCGCGTCGATCCTGCCCGACCGGCTTGACTTCTATCGGATTTTTGGTGACGCTGTGCCGATTGTCAGCCTTCCCGCCGAGAGCGTTATTGATGTCGTTGCGAGCTCGTCGGACTTCTTCCACGGAACGCGTCCCGCCATTGCGGTGGTCGTGGGTCCCTCGGTGAAGCCGATAGCGTTCCAGCCGTATGAAACGCGTGCGCTCGCTTCCTTCCCGATGAGGGACGAACGTCTCCAGAGCACCGCAGACGCGCTGCGCAAATGGGCTCATCGCATGTGAGTACAACGCGGGGCGCCGATAATGGCCGGGATCCCGAAATCGGGTAGCACGCGCCGATGCGCGCCTTCTCAGGGCGTCGCAGGATGCTGTCATGATCAGAGCGCAGCATTGACCGCGACCCGGTACTACCAGTTCGCGGGGCAGACAGTCGCTGTCCGTACCGGGCGGGGCCTCGGCGGGGTCACGTCGCTCGTGAACGATGCGCATTGCACCCCGGTCGCGGCGGTTCCGAACAAGGAGCAGCCCGACCTGAACCCGGTCGACCGGTTCCACACCGACCCGTTCGGTGCCGTCCGCGGCAACTCGGGTGCGGCCACCGTGCCAGGCGACACCCAGTTCCTGGGCAAGATCCGGGATGCCTCGACCGGGTACACCCTCCTCGGAGCCAGGTACTACGACGAAACCCTCGGCCGCTTCCTCACGGTGGACCCGATCCTCGACCTTGCCGACCCGCAGCAATGGAACGGCTACGCCTACGCGAATAACAACCCCGTCACGTTGTCCGACCCGTCAGGTCTGCGACCTGACGAGATGACCGGTAAGCAATGGGTCGACCATCAACACGACCAGGCCGCCGCGGTCAGCGATCCGGGCTCGGACTGGAGTATCGACGATCTCATCGATACGACGGTCGTGGTGGGCACGACGATTGGTATTGCGCGGGGGCTCGGCGCCTATGAGACAACGGCGGACATCGTCAACGGCTTGGCTTCGTTTAGCAATGCGATGCAACAGCACCCGCTTGAAGCACTGGGTCTCCTCCTCGGTCTGACGTTGACGGGCGGAGGTATCAACTTTGCCGCTGGCGGCGGCGCGGTGTGCGTGACTGGTATCGGAAGCGTTGTCGGGTGTCCCGTAGCGGCTGGCGCTGCTGCACTCGCCGTCGCTGGCGCCGCGATCGCAATCGTAAGTGGGACGAGCCTGATTGGGCATGCCCAAAGCGACAGCCGCGTCGAAGTCATGAACCGTGATGCCGCGGGCGGGTCACGAGAGACTGACAAGTCCGGAATGCTTGGGGAGGGAGGGACCAAGACGCCAAGCACAACATTGACGAAACCTGGCCTCGGCTATCGGATTGATGTCGAAAACCCGGCGCCCGGCGTGCGAGCCGGCCATCTGCACTTTCAACAGGGACGTGAAAAGTACTTGTACGACTTTGAGACGGCGTCCTGGATTGGTATGCCGCGTTCCCTCCAACAGCGGATCTCAGGCGACCAGAATGTCACACGGGCTGTTGAGCAAGGGGCAAAGATCCTGGGGGTCAACTGATGAACTTGGAGAACGCGCGTGAACTTGCGATGGCTCCGGATATTTGGGAGATCAGGTTGCGTGATGGCACCTTGCTGAAGGTCCTTTCGCATGCCTATCGAATCGAACACGACGAGGCAGTCTTTTTGCTTTTGTTCGAAGGTTCTCCGCCCTTCTACGTCGACTCCTTGCGAATACCACTGTCCCTCCTACCGGTCGACTTCTCGTAGTGGCCGTCCGCCGGTGTTCTTCGACCGGTCACGCCTCGCAGGCGTGGCGACGTTCACGTACGACGGGACCGGGTACCAGCCGGTCGATTCGTGGGCGTTGAAGCAGAGTTTCGTCCCGCAGGGGACGGGCATCGGGGTCGATGACGCGTTCGGTGTGATGCTGCGGCTCGAGTCCGTGCAGCACACCGGCAAGGGCGGCACCGACTCGACCTCGGATGACGTGACGCTGCCGGCGAACCGGTTCGGGTACACCGCCCTGAGGAACCGGGTCGAACGCCCACAGGATCCGGAACACTCCGAGGACCCGTATCCGGGCATGGAACGGCACCGGGTCAACACGGTGCGGACCGAGTCCGGTTCAATCTTCGGGTGAGGCCGAGGCTGCCATGTTCGGACAACACCGTCGCACCGTACACCCGCCGCACCGCGCGGCTTCCCGGTCGTTTTGGGCGCGTGTGCACGTCGGTGGAAACAAACCTCCGCACACCGGAAACGCTCCTCTGGTCACGAACTAGACTGACGACATGCCTCCGTCGACGTCCGCCGCAGTCGAGCCGAACGGCGGCCCGGTCGAGAGTACGCTGCCCGGCGCGTACGGTCGCCCTGCAAGCCGACCGGCGCCGCTCGTCGAGCCCGGCCCCCCGCTCACCCCCGAGCGCATCGCCCGGTACAGCCGGCAGATCATGCTGCCGGGCTTCGGCGAGCTCGCGCAGCGCCGGCTCGCCGCGGCACGGGTGCTGGTGATCGGCGCCGGCGGCCTGGGCGCGACGGTCGTGCCGCTGCTCGCGGCGACGGGCGTCGGCACGATCGGCATCGCCGACGACGACGACGTCGAGCTCTCGAACCTGCACCGCCAGCTCGGGCACGGCCTCGCCGACGTCGGCCGGCCGAAGGTCGACTCGCTCGCCGACACGGTCGCGGCGACCGACCCCGAGATCCGCGTCGTGCGCCATCGCGAGCGGTTGACGGCGGCGAATCTCCGCGACATCCTCGCCGACTACGACCTCGTCGTCGACGGCAGCGACAACTTCCCGACCCGCTACCTCTCGAACGACGCCGCCGTCCTCGCGGGCGTGCCGCTCGTGTGGGGGTCGATCCTGCGGTTCCACGGGCAGGTGAGCGTCGCCTGGCACCGCGAGGGGCCGACGTACCGCGACCTGTTCCCGGTGCCGCCGCCGCCCGACGAGGTGCTGTCGTGCGAGCTCGGCGGCGTGCTGCCGTCGCTGTGCGTGACGGTCGGTGCGCTCATGGCGGGCGAGGTCGTGAAGCTCGTGACGGGTGTCGGCACCCCGCTGCTCGGCCGGGTCACCACCATCGATGCGCTCACCGGTCGCAGCCGCGAACTCACGTACGAGGCGATCGCCGACGCGCCCGAGATCACCTCGCTCATCGATTACGAGCTGTTCTGCGGACTCGAGCCGGCGGTCGGCGCCGGGTCCGAGGCATCCCCTCGACAGGCTCAGGACGGCGCCGCTCGATCGATGCAGGATGTCGCGGACCCGCGCATCTCGGCCGCCGAGCTGCTGCGGCGCCTGCGCGAGGGCGCTTCCATGCGGCTCGTCGACGTGCGCGAGCCGGCCGAGGCCGAGCTGCGCCGCATCGAGGGATCCGAGCTCGTGCCGCTCGGCGACCTGCTGATGGGTTCCGACCCGGCAGAGGGCGACGGCGCGATCGTCGTCTACTGTGAACGGGACGTCCGCTCGCGCCGCGCGGTGCGGGCGCTCGCCGAACGGGGCCACGTCGACGTGACGTACCTCGCCGGCGGCATCGACGGCTTCGCCGCCGTCGCCTCGGAGTTCGTGCGCCGATGACGGTGCCGACGAGTCGGAAGCGAGACGCATGAGCACGACCCTGGCCGCGATCACGGCGGAGCCCATCGACGAGCAGGCGGTGCGTGCTGCCGTCGAGGCCGACGAGAGCGGCGCGATCGTGCTGTTCTGCGGCGTCGTGCGCGACCATGACGGCGGCCGCGGCGTGCGATCGCTCGACTACCGTGCGCACCCCGAGGCCGAGCGGTTCCTCGCCGAGTGCGTCGAGCGGGTCGCCGACGAGACGGGGCTCGCGATCGCCGCGGTGCACCGGGTGGGCGAGCTGAAGATCGGCGATGTCGCGCTCTACGCGGCGACCGCGGCGGCGCACCGGGCCGAGGCGTTCGACGCGTGCGAGCGGCTCGTCGAGGAGATCAAGCGCACTGTGCCGATCTGGAAGCGGCAGCACTTCGCCGACGGCGTCTCGGAGTGGGTCGGGCTGTAGGAGCCTCGTCTCAACCCCCGATGTAGCTCATTTCGACCTTGTGCCGCGACGCCCGCAGCTCGGGCGTGAGCGTCGAGCGGATCTCGCTATAGCGGTCGTCGCGCGCGCCCCAGATGCCGGCCATCGCGCGTGAGAGTCCCTCGTCGTCGATGCCGCCGCGCAGCAGCGCCCGCAGGTCGTGCCCCTCGTCGGCGAACAGGCACGTGAAGAGCTTGCCCTCGGTCGAGATGCGCGCCCGGTTGCACGTGCCGCAGAACGCGTTCGTCACGCTCGAGATGAGGCCGATCTCGCCGCCGCCGTCGGCGTAGCGCCAGCGCGTCGCCGTCTCGCCGGGTGCGGTCGCGCCGAGCGGCTCGAGCGGCATCTCGGCGCCGATGCGCTCGACGATCTCGGCCGACGGCACGACCTCGTCGAGCGACCAGCCGTTCGAGGTGCCGACGTCCATGTACTCGATGAAGCGCAGGGTGTACGGAGTTCCCTTGAAATGCCTGGCCATCCGCACGATCTCGTCGTCGTTGAGGCCGCGCTTGACGACCATGTTGAGCTTGATCGGGCCGAGCCCGGCCGCGTGCGCGGCGTCGATGCCGTCGAGCACGCGCGACACCGGGAACCGCACGTCGTTCATCGCCTGGAAGCGCGCGTCGTCGAGCGAGTCGAGCGACACCGTGACGCGCGTGAGCCCCGCCGCTTTGAGCGACGCGGCCTTCACTGCGAGCGCCGAGCCGTTCGTCGTGAGGGCGATCTCGAGCGGCCGCCCGTCGGGGGTGCGCAGCTCCGCGAGCATCGCGACGAGCCCGTCGACGCCGCGCCGCAGCAGCGGTTCACCGCCCGTGAGGCGCAGCTTCTCGACCCCGTTCGCTGCCGCGACCCGCGCGATGCGCGTGATCTCCTCGAAGGTCAGCAGCTCGTCGCGATCGAGGAACGCGTAGTCGCGCCCGAACACGGCCTTCGGCATGCAGTACACGCACCGGAAGTTGCAGCGATCGGTGATCGAGATGCGCAGGTCGCGCATCGGCCGGGCGAGGCGGTCGACGACCAGGCCGGTCGACGGAAGACGGCGCGCGCGGGTGCGCGTCGTCGCGTCGTCGCGCGTCGGAACGGTCGTCGTCATGGTCACCCCCTCGTGGTGGCCACTACGGTAACACCGCCGCGGGCCGCCTCCGCAAACGGCGTCACCGTTCGGCGCGCAGCGAGACGTCGGCCTCGGCGACCGCGAACGCGAGGCGCGATCCGGTGCCGAGGTCGAGTGCGACGGCCCGCGACGACGGCACGTCGACCGCGAGCCCCGGGTGCTCGGCGACGTGGATGCGCACGCCGCCGGGGGCGGGTTCGACGAGCGAGACGGTGCCCAGCCATCGGTTCGGCTCGGCTGGGTTCACGGATGCCTCGGGGCCGACGTGCACGGCAGCCGGACTGAACACCGCCGAAGCCGGCGAGCCGGGGCGCAACGCACCGACGCCGCGCAGTTCGAGCCCGTCGGCCACGATTCGGTCGGCCGTGGCGGCCACGCCCGTCACGAGGTTGACCCCGGCGAGCGCCGCGATGAACGGCGTGCGCGGGTGGCCGAGCACCTCACCCGTCGGTCCCTCGTCGACGATCGCGCCGTCGTGCAGGATGGCGGCGCGCCGGGCGAGCACGATCGCGTCGAGCGGGTCGTGCGTCACGAGCACCGCGGGCGCCTCGAGTCGGGCGAGCTCATCGGCGACCAGCCGCCGCATCGACGCGGCGGCCTCGACATCGAGCGCGGCGAACGGCTCGTCGAGCAGCAGCACGTCGGGCTCGGCGGCGAGGGTGCGCGCGAGGGCGACGCGCTGCTGCTGCCCGCCCGAGAGCTCGGACGGGCGGCGGTCGCCGAGTCCGTCGAGGCCGACGCGCGCGAGCCAGTCGTCGGCCGCGGCGCGAGCGGTGCGGGCGGGAACCCCCCGGGCGCGCGGCCCGAACGCGATGTTCTCGCGGGCGCTCAGGTGCGGGAAGACCAGGGCGTGCTGGCCGAGCAGGCCGACGCAGCGGTCGGCGGGCGGCAGCGCGATGCGCCGCCGGCCGTCTGCGCCGTCGTCGGCGGGGAGGTCGGTGAGCGCGCGTGCCCCGAGGCGGACATGGCCGTGCGACGGCACGACATGGCCGGCGATCGTGCCGAGCAGCGTCGACTTGCCCGAGCCGTTCGGACCGAGCACGGCGAGCACGTCGCCGGGTTCGACGACGAGTCGGGCGCCGAGTACGAACGAGCCGGCCTCGACGCGGACGTCGACGTCGAGGGCGCCTGCGGGTGTCGCCGCGATCGAATCGCCCGATCGCGGAGC
This sequence comes from Agromyces sp. NPDC127015, assembly GCF_042725165.1. Classification (NCBI taxonomy): domain Bacteria; kingdom Bacillati; phylum Actinomycetota; class Actinomycetes; order Micrococcales; family Microbacteriaceae; genus Agromyces; species Agromyces sp. NPDC127015. The sequence continues at coordinate 1,281,745 of NZ_JBHXDI010000001.1, forward strand.
GCCCGTGCGAGGGGGAGTCGGCGCGCTCATCGCGGTGCGTCCGCCCGCCAGCCGCGCATCAGCAGCAGCACCCCGATGGCGACGAGGATCAGCATGAGCGAGAGCGCGATGGCCGTGTCCTCCGCGACGCCCGCGCCGTTGAACGCCGTGTAGATCGCGAGCGGCATCGTGCGCGTCGTGCCGGCCGCGTTGCCCGCGAAGAGCGCGGTCGCGCCGAACTCGCCGAGCGCCCGTGCGAAGCACAGCACGACGCCGGCGACGAGCCCTGGAGCGACGAGGGGCAGCGTGATGCGGCGGAACACCGTGAACGGGCTCGCGCCGAGTCCCGCCGCGACGAGCTCGTAGCGGGTGCCCGCCGTGCGCAGCGACCCCTCGACCGAGATCACGAGGAACGGCAGGGCGACGAAGGTCTGGGCGATGACGACGGCCGTCGTCGTGAACGGGATGCGGAGGCCCAGCACGGCGAGCGCGTCGCCGAAGAGCCCCTGGCGACCGAGCAGCGAGAGCAGCGCGATGCCGCCGACGAGGGGCGGCAGCACGAGCGGCAGCGTGGTGAGCGTGCGCAGCACCGCGGCGACCGCGGGCCCCGAGCGGGCGATGACGAGTGCCAACGGCACGCCGAGCACGACGCACGCGATCGTCGCGATCGACGCCGTCGCGAGCGAGAGGCCGAGGGCCTGGAGGGCCTCGGGCGACGTGATCGCCGCGGGCACGCCGGGCCAGTCGAGCCGCGCGAACAGCGCCGCGAACGGCAGCACGAGCACGCCCGCGCCGACGGCGGCGGGCGCGTAGAGCCACAGCGGGAAGCCCACCGTGACACGGTGCGCTTCCCGGCGCGCGGGTGGGGTCACGGGGCGGGATGCCGCAGCCGGGGTCACGGCGCCCCGAAGCCGAACGACGCGAGCACCAGCTGCCCCTCGTCGGACGCGACGAACTCGACGAACGCGGCAGCGGCGTCGGGATTCGGGGCGTCGGTGAGTGCCGCGAGCGGGTAGACGTTGGTCGCGGCAGCCGCGTCGTCGATCTCGACGCCCGCGACCGCGTCGCCCGCGGCCTGCACGTCGGTGACGTAGACGAGGCCCGCGTCGGCCTCGCCCGACTTGACCTTCGTGAGCACCGCCGAGACGTTCTGCTCCTCGCTCGCGGGCGTGATCGTGATGCCGGCGGCGTCGACGAGCGTCTGCGCCGCGCTGCCGCACGGCACCTCGGGAGCGCAGAGCACGACGGTGAGCGGGGTGCCGTCGGCGGACGTCGTGGCGCCGTCGGCGAGGTCGTCGAGCCCGTCGATGCCGAGCGGGTTGCCCGGGGCCACCGCGATCTCGAGCACGTTGGTCGCGAAGTCGACGGGCTCGCCGGCGAGCTGTGCGCCGGTGACCTTCGTCATGTTCTTCTCGTCGGCCGAGGCGAACACGTCGGCGTGCGCGCCCTCGATGAGCTGCGTCGCGAGCACCGAGGAGCCGTCGTACGTGATCGGCGCCACGTCGACCGACGGATGGGCCGCCTCGAACTGCGCGGCGAGCTCGTCGAAGGCCCCGCTGAGTGACGCGGCGGCGAAGATGGTCAGGTCGCCCTCCGGCTCAGCCGGCGAGGATGTCGCGGCCGCCGTCGCATCGTCGGCGGTGTCGGCCGAGGTGCACGCGGTGAGGGCGAGCGCGGCGAGGCCGATCACGGCGGGCACGGCGAAGCGGCGGAGGCGGGTCACGGCGAGGCATCCTTCTCGGTCTCGATGATGACCGTGGTCGCCTTGACCACGGCTACGCCGCGTGAGCCGACCTCGAGGCGCAGCTCGCGCGCGGCCTCGGCCGACATGAGCGAGACCACCCGGTGCGGGCCGCACTGCAGCTCGACCTGGGCCATGAGGCCGTCGATCTGCACGTCGGTCACGAGGCCGACGAACCGGTTGCGCGCGCTGCGGCGCACATGGCTGCGGTCGGCCACGGTCGCGGCGACCGCCTTCGCGCGTTCGGCGAGCTCGGCGCCGGGCACCACCTGAAGGCCGGCCTCGTCCTTCGCGGAGGTCAACAGGCCGTCGTGCACCCATCGGCGCACCGTGTCGTCGCTCACACCGAGGAGCTCGGCGGCTTCGCTGATCCGATACTGCGTCATGATGAGGAGAATATCGCCGCATCTGCGGGAACGCAATCCATATGTCCACAATGTGGAAACGGGATTCCGAAAAGGTCTGGACGCACGCCTGCCCGGCTGCTAGCTTCGAACCCGGCCGCCGCAGGAACCCTGCTGAACGAGCGGCCGCCCATGAGTCGGATCAACGGAGATCCACCCGGTACCCCGGGGAGTCCACCGCGCCGGCGATGAACAGCAAGGAAGCCCTCTCATGGATTCGACCACCCGCGCCGGCGACGACGCCGCCGTGACGCAGTCCGACGGCACCGCCGGGACCGCAGATTCCCAAACCCCCGACCCGACCGAACCGCCACTCGACACCTTCGCGGTCGCGAGCATCCCGAACCCGCTGCCCACCGGTGCGACGACCACCGTCGACGCCGCACCCAAGAACGCCTTCGACCGGTTCTTCGAGATCACGGCGCGCGGCTCGACGCTCGCCCGCGAGTTCCGCGGCGGCATCGTGACCTTCGTCACGATGGCGTACATCGTGATCCTCAACCCGCTCATCCTCGGCAACGTGCCCGACGTCGACGGCAACGTGCTGAACCCCGCGATGGTCGGCGCAGCCACCGGCCTCACCGCGGGCGTCATGACGATCCTGTTCGGCGTCTTCGCCCGACTCCCGTTCGCGATCGCGGCCGGACTCGGCATCAACTCGTTCCTCGCGGTCTCGGTCGTCGGACAGGTCACCTGGCCCGAGGCGATGGGCCTCGTCGTGATCAACGGCATCATCATCGTGCTGCTCGGGGCCACCGGCGCCCGCACCGCGATCTTCAAGGCCGTACCGCAGGCGCTCAAGGCGGCGATCACGGTCGGCATCGGCCTCTTCATCGCGTTCATCGGCTTCGTCGACTCGGGCTTCGTCAACCGCACCCCGGGCGGCCCGCCCGTGCAGCTCGGCGACGCCGGCTCGATCACCTCGGTGCCGACGCTCATCTTCCTGCTCGGCCTCATCACGATCGGCATCCTGGTCGCGCGGCGCGTGCCCGGAGGCATCCTCATCGGTATCGTCGCGACGACGATCGTCGCGATCATCGCGCAGGCCATCCTGAACCTCGGCCCGTCGTACGAGGATCCGAACGGCTGGCACATGACGATCCCCGAGCTTCCGACGTCGTGGGTCACGGTTCCCGACTTCGGCCTCGTCGGGCAGTTCGACCTCTTCGGCGCCTTCGGCCGCATCGGGGCGCTGAGCGCGACGATGCTCATCTTCACCCTCGTGTTCTCGAACTTCTTCGACGCGATGGGCACGATGACCGGCCTCGCGAAGAACGCCGGCCTCGCCTACAAGGACGGCACGTTCCCCCGCCTGCGCTCGGCGTTCGTCGTCGAGGGCCTCGGTGCGGTCGCGGGAGGAGCGACGTCGACGTCGTCGAACACCGTCTACGTCGACAGCGCCTCGGGCATCGGGGAGGGCGCCCGATCGGGTGTCGCGTCGCTCGTCGTCGGCGTGCTCTTCCTGCTCTCGATGTTCCTCACCCCGCTCACCCTCGTGGTGCCGATCGAGGTCGGTTCGGCCGCCCTCGTCGTCGTGGGCGCGATGATGATGGGGCAGATCAAGGAGATCAAGTTCTCGAACTTCGCGGTCGCGCTGCCGGCGTTCCTCACGATCGTGACGATGCCGCTCACCTACTCGATCGCGAACGGCATCGGCGTCGGCTTCATCGCCTGGACCCTCGTCAACGCCCTCTCGGGCCGCGCCAACAAGGTGCACTGGCTCATGTGGGTGGTCTCGGCGGGCTTCGCGCTCTACTTCGTGCGCGGCCCCATCGAGGCGATGCTGGCAGGCTAGACGCAGCCGGCACCGCGTCGACGGCCTGACCCGTGCGCACCTCGTGTGCGACGGGTCAGGCCGTCGCGGTGCGTCGGGGCGCGGCGCGGGCGATCGCGCCCGGCGGGCGATCGGCTGAGGCAACCCCGCGATCGTCGACAAGAGGAAGAGGAACGCACGTGACGGGATCGGTCTGGCGCGCACCCGGCATGCCGGCGCTGCTGACGATGGTCGCCGCGGGGTTCTCGGGCTATGCCGTGCTGCTCCCCGTCGCTCCGCAGTGGGCGGTCACGGGCGGGGCGGACGCCGCCGGCGCCGGACTCGTCACCGGCGTGTTCATGCTCTCGACCGTGCTGTTCCAGACCTTCGTGCCCGGCGCACTGCGCCGCCTCGGCTGGGGCCCGGTGCTCGTCGCCGGGCTCGTGCTGCTCGGCGCGCCGTCGCTCGCCCACCTCGCGTCGAACGAGCTCGGGCTGGTGCTCGCGATCGCCGCGGTGCGCGGGGCCGGCTTCGCCGTGCTCACCGTCGCCGGATCGGGCGCGGTCGCCGATCTCGTCGAGCCCGCCCGGCGCGGCCGCGCGATCGGGGCGTTCGGGCTCGCCATCGCAGGCCCCCAGCTCGTGCTGCTGCCGCTCGCCCCTTGGGTCGCCGAGGCCTTCGGATACCAGTGGGTGTTCGTCGCCGGCGCGCTGCCGCTCGTCGGCATCGTACCCGCCGTGCGACTCGCGCGACGCCTGCACGTGAGGCACGCCGAGCAGGCGGCCGAGGCCGAGGCGGCGGGGCACGTGCACGCCGCACCCGGTCGGTGGGCGGCGCTGCGCGCGCTCGCGGCGCCCGTCGGCGTGCTGCTCGGGGTGACGCTCGCGGGTGGCGCGCTCATCACCTTCACCCCGCAGCTCACCGGCGACGCCGTCACGGTCACCATCGGGCTCGCCCTGCTCACGGCGATGGCGGCGCTCACCCGCTGGCTCGTCGGCGGACTGGCCGACCGCTTCGGCACGCACCGGCTGCTCTGGCCGTTCGTCGTGGTGACGACGGTCGGACTCGGACTCGTCGCGTGGGCCGCGATCGGTGCGGGTGCCGGGACGGCGGGCACGGGCGACGCAGCGGCATCGGGTGCGGATGCCTCGACCGTGCCGCTCCTCGTCGGGCTCGCCTTCGTCGGCGTGAGCTACGGCGCGCTGCAGAACCTCACGATGGGTGAGGCATTCGCCGTCGTGCCGCCGAGTCAGTCGGTGTTCGCGAGTGCCGTGTGGAACATCGGCTTCGACGCCGGCAGCGGCATCGGCGCGATCATCGTCGGCCTCATCGCGACCGGCAGCTCGTTCAGCGTCGCGTTCCTGGTGGCAGCCGCGATCTCGCTCGCGACGCTGCCGCTCGCGCTCCGCCGCCGCCCGGAGGCGCCAGCAGCTTGATGCGCCCGGGGTAGCCGCAAGGTCGCTGGGCTGCTGGGTCGCTGGGCTGCTGGGTCGCTGGGCTGCTGGGTCGCTGGGCTGCTGGGTCGCTGGGCTGCTGGGCCGCTGCGCCGCTGCGCCGCTGCGCCGCCATGCAGCGCCGCCGTCCGGCTCCGCTCCGCGCCGCGGCCGTCGTGATGTCGCTCACGCGCTGTGACGAGGACGTCGACCGCACCAATCGAGGGTGCAGTCGACGCGCGGGTCTGGGCATCGAGTGCAGCTCCGATGCGTTCTGGATGGCACCGTCGGGCATACGCGCTCGGGAGGGACGTGCACAAGTCGACATGTGCACACGTTGGATGTCGACAAGTCGACAAGTGCACACGTCGGTTGTCGACAAGTTCACTTGTCGACAGGCTGTGTGGGTGGAGAGCCGGGGCGGGGAGCGGTCGCGATGCCGAGGGCGGGGGAGCGGTCGCGATGCCGGAGGCGGGGGAGCGGTCATGATGCCGGCAGTCGGAGCGACCTGCACTAGAGCGGGCGGTTGACGACCGCATGACCACAACGTGCGCGACCCATGGCCCCATGGCCCCATGGCCCATGGCCCATGGCCCCATGACCCCATCGCCGTGGAATGGACGCGCCCTGATCGGCGACGACGGTCGCCGGCGTCGACGGGGTGTTCAGCCGCGGCCGATGAACGGCATGCCCGCGGCGGTCGCCGTCAGCTGCGGCACGCTCACCTCTGAGGGCAGCGAGGCGAGCTGCACGATGAGGCCGGCGACGATCGCAACGTCCATGGTCGGTTCTACGACGCGGCGCCCGTCGGCCTGCAGCGCACCCTCGCCGACGAACCCGTCGAGCAGCTCGGTGCGAGCATTGCCGACGTCGAGCTGCGTGCAGCTGATGCCGTACGGCCGGCCGTCGAGTTCGATCGACTTCGTGAGTCCGGCGATCGCATGCTTCGTGGTCGTATAGGCGACCGACCTCGGACGCGGCGACTGCGCCGAGATCGACCCGTTGTCGATGATGCGTCCGCCGCTCGGGTGCTGGGCAGCCATCTGCCGGAACGCCGCCCCGGCGCACAGCACCGCACCCGTCAGGTTCACGGCGACGACGGCCGCCCAGTCGTCGGGCCGCAGCTCGCCGACGTCGGCGACGGGGCCGGGCACGCCCGCGTTGTTCACGAGCACGTCGAGCCGCCCGAAACGCTCGACATGGGCGGCGACGAGTGCGTCGACCTCGGCTGCGTCGGTGACGTCGCACGGCACGACGAGCGCATCTGCATGCCTCGTGCCGTCGTCGCCCGTCGCGGCGGCCTCCTCGAGCGGAGCGCTGCGCCGCCCCGCGAGCGTGACGCAGAAGCCTGCGGCGAGCAGGGCCCGGGCGGTCGCCCGCCCGATGCCCGTGCCGGCTCCCGTGACGATGACCGAGCGCGTCGGCGCGGTCATGCCGCGGATCCCGCGCCCGGAACCCGAGGGTCGTCGGCCGCGACGGCGACATCGGCCTCGGCCGCGTCGGCGACATCGGCCTCCGCCTTGTCGGCATCGGCGACCCGGGCCGCGTCGGCGCCTGCGGCCGCGTCGGCCCCCGCGTCGGCGCGCGCGTCGGCGCGCGCGTCGGTATCGTCGACCTCGGCCGGCTGCGCCTCCTCGATGAGCTGCAGGATGCGGGCCGCCACGCTCACCGCGATCGTCGCGGGCGCCTTGCCCGCCACCTCGGGGATGCCGATCGGCGTCGTCACCCGCGCGAGCGCCGCGTCGTCGTGGCCGAGCTCGGTGAGCTTCGCCTGGAACCTCACCCACTTCGACTTCGATCCGATGAGTCCGATCGATCCGAGACCCTCGCGGCGCAGTGCGCTGTCGGTGATCGCGAGGTCCTCGAGGTGGTCGTGGGTCATGATCAGCACATGGGCGCCGGGCGGCAGCCCGACGAGGCCCGCCTCGGGCACGGGCTCGTGGTGCGCCCGGACGTCGGCGACGGCGTCGGCGAGCACACCCGAGACGCCGGGCATGCCGAGGCGCTCGGGCGCGAGCATCTCGGCCCGCGAGTCGACGAGGTGCAGTTCGAGCTCCTGCCGCGCGAGGATGCGCGCGAGCTCGAGGCCCACGTGCCCCATGCCGAACACGGCGACCGACGGCACGACCCGCACGGGTTCGAGCATGAGGGTGACCTCTCCTCCACAGCACTGCACGCCGTACTCGGTCGTGGCCTTGTCGCTGAGCTTCAGGGTGAGCAGCTCGGGTTCGGCCGAGCCGGTCGCGAGCAGGTCGCGCGCTCGGTCGATCGCCGTCTGCTCGAGATTGCCGCCGCCGACGGTGCCGAACACCGTGTCGGGTGCGACGACCATCTTCGCGCCGCCGTTGCGCGGCGCGTGGCCGCGCACGATGGCGAGCGTGACGATCACCGCGGGCGTCCTCGCGTCGCGGAGGCGTCGGAGCGCGTCGAGCCAGTCCATCGTGCGCGACCTCCGTTCAAGAGTCCGCGCCCGCGAACGCGGGCTCGGGGCCCGCGTCGGCGCCGACGCCCGTGCGGCTCGGCTCCGAGGCATCCAACTCGGCGGATGCCTCGGCCCGCGCCGCCTCGACCGCCCAGTAGACCGACTCGGGGGTCGCGGGGGAGCCGAGCACGACGCCGCGGCCGGCCGGGCCGAACGCCCCGACCGCCGTGCGGATCGCCTCGCGGGCGCTGAACGCGAGCATGAGCGGCGGCTCGCCGACAGCCTTCGAACCGTAGACCGCGCCGTCTTCGCGGGCGTTCTCGAACAGGCGAACATTGAACTCCTCGGGCATCTCCGAGAAGCTCGGCAGCTTGTAGGTCGAGGCCGACTGGGTGAGCAGGCGCCCGCGGCCGGGGCCGTCGGTCTCGTCCCAGCGGAGCTCCTCGAGCGTGAGCCATCCGACACCCTGCACGTACGCGCCCTCGACCTGGCCGATGTCGAGCATTGGCGAGAGCGAGTCGCCCACGTCGTGGATGATGTCGACGCGGCGCACCCGGTAGGCACCCGTGAAGCCGTCGACCTCGACCTCGGTCGCCGCGGCACCGTAGGAGAAGTACTTGAAGGGCGAGCCCTGCATGAGATCGGGATTCCAGTGCAGCCCCTCGGTGCGGTAGTAGCCCGCCGCCCAGAGCTGTACGCGCTGCAGATACGCCGCCTCGGCGACCTCGGCGAAGCTCAGCCGCAGGTCGCGGTTGCCGAGGCCCGTGACGTAGCCGCCCTCGAAGCGCACGTCGCGCTCGTCGACGTCGAGCAGGCGACCGGCGACCTTCGCCATGCGCTCGCGAATCTGCTCGCACGCGTTCTTCACGGCGCCGCCGTTGAGGTCGGAGCCCGAGCTGGCCGCGGTGGCCGAGGTGTTCGGCACCTTGTCGGTGCGGGTCGGTGCGAGTCGCACCTGGTGCAGCTCGAGGCCGAGCGCGGTCGCGGCCACCTGCAGCATCTTCGTGTGCAGGCCCTGGCCCATCTCGGTACCGCCGTGGTTGATGAGCACCGAGCCGTCCTTGTAGACGTGCACGAGCGCGCCGGCCTGGTTGAACGCGGCGAAGTTGAACGAGATGCCGAACTTGATGGGCGTGATCGCGAGTCCGCGCTTCACGTCGTCGTGCTCGGCGTTGAACGCCGCGACCTCGGCGCTGCGCGCGTCGAAGTCGCACTCGCCCTTCAGCTGCGACCAGATGAGCGGCATCCGCTCGGCGTCCTTCACCAGCTGGCCGTACGGGGTCGACTGGCCCGGGACGTAGAAGTTCTGCTCGCGCAGCACGGTCGGGTCGATGCCGAGCTCAGGGGCGATGCGGCCGAGGACGTCCTCGATGAGGAAGACGCCCTGCGGGCCGCCGAAGCCGCGGAACGCCGTGTTCGACGTCTTGTTCGTCTTCGCGATGCGCCCGTGCGCGTGCACGTTCGGAATCCAGTAGGCGTTGTCGAGGTGGCAGAGCGCGCGGCCGAGCACCGGCTCGGAGAGGTCGAGGCTCCAGCCGCCGTCGGCGGTGAGCGTCGCGTCGAGCCCCTGCAGGTACCCGTCGGCGCTCACGCCGACCTTCCACGTGATGTGGAAGGGGTGGCGCTTGCCCGTCATCGTGAGGTCCTGCGTGCGGTTGAGCCGCAGGCGCACGGGACGGCCGGTGAGCTTCGCGCCCAGTGCGGCGATCGCGGCGAGTCCGTGCGGCTGCATCTCCTTGCCGCCGAAGCCGCCGCCCATGCGGAGCTGCTGCACGGTCACCTCGTTCGAGGGGATGCCGAGCACGTGCGCGACGATCTCCTGCGTCTCGGACGGGTGCTGCGTCGAGCACTGGATGAAGTACTGCCCCTCGCTGTCGCGCACGGCGAACGAGGCCTGCGTCTCGAGGTAGAAGTGCTCCTGGCCGCCGAACTCGGTGACGCCCTCGAAGACGCGGTCGGCCTCCGCGATGGCGGTCGCGGCGTCGCCGCGCTCGACGGTGCGGGCGATGCCCTGGAACGCGCGGGCGTCGATCGCCTCGCGCACCGTGATGATCGACGGCAGCGGTTCGTACTCGACCTTCACGGCCTCGGCGCCGAGGCGGGCCGACTCGGGAGAGTCGCCGAGCACCCAGACGAGGGCGTGCCCGTAGAACATGGCCTCGCTCGGGAAGAGCGGCTCGTCGTGCTTGATGCCGGCGTCGTTGAGACCGGGCACGTCGTCGGCGGTGAGCACGCGCACGACGCCCGGCACGTCGTAGGCGGGGGCGACGTCGATCGTCACGCGGGCGTGCGCGTTCGTCGACTGCACGGGCCACGCGGTGAGCACCCCCGTCGAGAGGCCGGCTACGTCGTCGGTGTACATGGCGGCGCCGGTCACGTGCAGCGCGGCGCTCTCGTGCGCGGCACGACGGCCGACGACGGGGTTGGCGGGACGGTCGGCGAGGGCGCTCATGCCGACACCTCCTTGTCGTCGTGGATCGTGGTCGAGTAGAGCTTCAGCAGCGCACTGCCGAGCATGAGCGAGCGGTAGTCGCTCGAGGCGCGGTGGTCGCTCATCGGCGTGCCCTCGCCCTGCAGTACCGTCGAGGCCGCCTTGACGGTCGCGATGTTCCAGGCGTTGCCGATCAGTGCGGCCTCGGTGTCGTACGCGCGAAGCGGGGTCGCGGCGACGCCGCCGAGTCCGATGCGGGCGTTCGTGACGACGCCGCCCTCGAGGTCGAGTGCGAAGCCGAGCGCGACGCTCGAGATGTCGTCGAAGCGGCGCTTCGCGATCTTGTGGAACGCCGTGACGCGCGCGAGCGGGAGCGGGATGCGCACCGCGCGGATGAGCTCGTCGGGCCGGCGGATCGTCTGCCGGTAGCCCGTGAAGTAGTCGGCGAGCTCGACCTCGCGCTCGCCGTCGGCCGACGCGAGCACCAGCCGGGCGCCGAGCGCGAGGAGCGCCGGCGGTGTGTCGCCGATGGGGGAGCCGGTGCCGAGGTTGCCGCCGAACGTGCCGCGGTTGCGGATCAGTCGCGACGCGAACTGCGGGAAGAGCTGGGCGAGCAGCGGCACCCGGCCGTCGAGCCGGCGTTCGACCTCGGTGAGCGGCAGTGCCGCCCCGATCTCGATCACGTCGTCGCCGACGCTGAGCGTGCGCAGTTCGTCGAGCTGTTCGACCGCGACCACGAGCGGGGCGCGGCGGCCGCGCAGGTTGACCTCGACGCCGAGGTCGGTCGACCCGGCCACGAGCAGTGCCGACGGTTCGTCGCGGATCAGTCGCAGGGTCTCGTCGAGCGTCGCCGGCCGGACGAACCGCCCGCCGCCCGCCGTGAAGTCGGTCGGCACCGCTGCGGGAGCGGGGCGGTCGCGGCGAGCGGCGAGCTCGTCGCCCGGCTCGGGCATGCCGAGCTCGTAGGCGGCGTCGCGGATCGGGCGATACCCGGTGCAGCGGCAGAGGTTGCCGCTGAGGGCGTGCAGGTCGAAGCCGTTCGGCCCGTGCTCGGCGTCGTGCACGAGGCATCCCTCGTCGTGCTCGTCGACCACGTCGTGCGCGTGGGCCGGCGCCGGAACGCGGTCGGCGCGGTAGTACTCGCCCGCCATGCTGCAGGCGAAGCCCGGGGTGCAGTAGCCGCACTGCGAGCCGCCCGCCTCGGCGAGCTTCTCCTGCACGGGGTGCAGCGACTCGGGGGAGCCGAGCCCCTCGGCCGTCACCACCTCCTGGCCGTTGAGCGCGGCGACGGGCACGAGGCACGCGTTGACCGCGGTCCACTCGGTGCCGCCGTCGGTGCCGGGCGTCGCGACGAGCATCGCGCACGCGCCGCACTCGCCTTCGGCGCAGCCCTCCTTGCTGCCCGTGAGCCCGGTGTCGCGCAGCCAGTCGAGCGCGGTGGTGTGGGCGGTGGCACCTTCGAGCGGGCGTCGAAGCCCGTTGACGGTGATGGCGATCTCGTCCATGGGATCTCCTCGGGTGAGGCGTCGTCGATGACGCCTGCGGCACCGGGGCCCCGGTGGCCCCACCTCGCACCGCGCCTGCTTCAGCAGTACATACCGATAGTACTGCGTCGGTGGCAGGTAGTTCTTGCGATTCGGAATCCCGATTTCGCAGAACGGATATTCAGTCATGTGCTCGCGTGCTCGCGTGCTCGCGTGCGTGCGTGCGTGCGCGCGTCGCTCGCGTCAGGCGGCCCGGCGACTCAGCTCGGGCGCGCGGTGGAACCAGCGGGCGAAGAAGCCCCGTCGGTCGGCGCGCGCCGGAATGTAGATGTCGGGATCGACCTCGATCGAGGCGTAGCTCACGGCGAGCGGTCGGTTGACGCGCGCGGCGTCCTCGTGGTCGTGGCGGTCGTGCATCGTCACCCTCCTCTCCATCGAGAAGCTTCCGAATTACGGAAGCAAAATTCTGAATCACGGAAAGAGTATGACGATGTGGGATGCCGCGTCAAGAGGTCTCCACCGAGCGTTGCCGTTCCGACCGAGGGTTGCCGAAGCGTCGGCATCGTTCGGTCGGAACGGCGACACTCGGCGATCGGCGGGTGCGGGTGCGGGTGCGGGTGCGGGTGCGGGTGCGGGTGCGGGAGCGCGCGCGGGCGCGGGAGCGCGCGCGGGAGCGCGGGTGCGCGCGTGCCCTGGGTGAGCGGCGCGAACCGCGTGGCGTTCGCGCGGCGTCAGGCGGCGGCGGTGGCGTCGGCGATTTCCTGCACGACCTCGCGCAGCACGGGGATGGCTCGCTCGGCGAAGTCCTCGTCGACGCGGGCGACCGGGCCCGACACCGAGACCGCCGTCGGGATGGGCGCGCCCGGCACGGTCATCGCGTAGCAGCGCACGCCGATCTCCTGCTCGCCGTCGTCGACCGCGTAGCCGCGCTCGCGCGTGACGCGCAGGTCTTCGAGCAGTGCGTCGATCGAGTCGATCGAGTGCACGGTCGACTGGGGCAGGCCGGTGCGACTGATGATGTCGCGCACGGTGTCGTCGTCGAGCTGCGCGAGGATCGCCTTGCCGACGCCCGTCGCGTGCAGGTGCGAGCGGCGGCCGACCTCGGTGAACATGCGCATCGCGTGCGGCGACGGCGCCTGCGAGACGTAGATGACCTGGTCGCCGTCGAGGGTCGCGAGGTTCGCGGTCTCGCCGAGCCGCTCGACGAGCTCCTTCAGCTGGGGGCGGGCGAGCCGCCCGAACTGGCGGTTGGCCACCTCGCCCAGGCGCACCAGGCGTGGTCCGAGCGCGTAGCGGCGGTTCGCGAGCTGACGCGCGTAGCCGAGCGCGACGAGCGTGCGGAGCAGGCGGTGGATCGTCGGCAGCGGCAGTTCGGCCATCGTCGAGAGCTCGCTCAGCGTGACGTCGCCGCCGGCGTCGGCGATCAGCTCGAGCAGGTCGAACACCCTCGCGACCGACTTGACGCCTTCGGGCTGGCCCTCCGCCATGCGCTGCTCCCGTTCGTGATCGTGGCAGACCATATCCGCATCGCGGAAAACCTGCCGGGTTGCAGTCAACATACCGCACGACTCCACGATGGGCGGCGAGCGGATTCCCGTGCCGACCGCGGTCGCCGCATCCGGGGGTTGAGTTTCCGAATGGCAGACATTAACATCCGTAATACGGAAACCGCCGCGCTTGAAACAACGCGGGCATTCAAGAAAGTCGATCCGATGGCGAATCCCAGTCCCGGTTACTCCATTCAGCTCCGCGTCGAGGCGCCCGCCGGCGTCACCGCGACGAGCGAACTCGTCGTCGCGGCGGCCGACGCCGGTGCGGTCATCACCGCGGTCGACGTCAGCGAGTCGAGCACCGATCGCGTGCTCGTCGACCTCACCTGCTACGCCGGGAGCGCCGAGCACGCCGCCCAGATCGCCGCAGCGCTCGCCGCACGCGAGGGCGTCGTCGTGCACGAGGTCGCCGACCGCACCTTCCGCATGCACCAGGGCGGCAAGCTCGAGATCGTGCCGAAGACGCCGCTCCGCAACCGCGACGACCTCTCCCGCGCGTACACCCCCGGCGTCGCCCGGGTCTGCCTCGCGATCGCCGACCGCCCCGCCGACGCCCGCCGCCTCACCGTCAAGGGCAACACGATCGCCGTCGTCACCGACGGCTCGGCGGTGCTCGGCCTCGGCAACATCGGCGCGACCGCCTCCATCCCCGTGATGGAGGGCAAGGCCGCCCTCTTCAAGCAGTTCGCCGACGTCGATGCCTGGCCGGTCGCCCTCGATACGCAGGACACCGAGGAGATCATCGGCATCGTCAAGGCCCTCGCGCCCGTCTACGGCGGCATCAACCTCGAGGACATCGCCGCGCCGCGCTGCTTCGAGATCGAGCGGCGCCTGCGCGAGGAGCTCGACATCCCCGTCTTCCACGACGACCAGCACGGCACCGCGATCGTCACGCTCGCGGCGCTCATGAACGCACTGCGCGTCGTCGGCAAGCGCCTCGACACGGTACGCATCGTCGTGTCCGGGGTCGGTGCGGCCGGCAACGCGATCATCCAGCTGCTCAAGGCCGAGGGGGCGGTGAACATCGTCGCCTGCGGCCGCAACGGCGCCATCCACCGCGGCGAGCGGTACGCCGACGAGCACCGCACCTGGCTCGCTTCGAACACCAACGCCGAGGGCCTCACCGGCTCGCTCGCCGAGGTGCTCGCCGGCGCCGACGTCTTCATCGGCGTGAGTGCCCCGAACCTGCTCGGCGAGGCCGAGATCGAGAGCATGGCCGACGACGCGATCGTCTTCGCCATGGCGAACCCCGACCCCGAGGTCGACCCGGTCGTCGCGGCCCGCCACGCGGCCGTCGTCGCGACGGGGCGCAGCGACTTCCCGAACCAGATCAACAACGTGCTCGCGTTCCCCGGCTTCTTCCGAGGGCTGCTCGACTCGGGCGCCGTCGACATCACGCCCGAGATGCTCGTGGCCGCATCAGAGGCGATCGCGTCGTGCGTGCGCGATGATGAACTCAACGCGAGTTACATCATCCCGAGCGTCTTCGACCCGGATGTCGCCCGTGCCGTCGCCGAAGCCGTCGCCGGCGCCGCGCACCGCGAAGACGCCCGGCAGGAGAGCGCTCCTGCCGCCGACACCGAGCCCACCGCAGAGACGCAGGAAGCCGCCGCATGAGCACCGACACCAGTTCCCTTCGGATCACCCGCCCCGCCGAGATCGACGGTGCCGACGAGATCCTGACGCCCGAGGCGCTCGCCTTCGTCGAGGCGCTGCACCGCGAGTTCGACGGGCGCCGCCTCGAGCTGCTCGCCGCCCGCACGGTCAAGCGCGACCGCATCGCCGCCGGCGGCACCCTCGACTTCCTGCCCGAGACGCGCGAGATCCGCGAGTCCGAGTGGCGCGTGGCCCCCGCCCCCGAGGCGCTCCTCGACCGCCGGGTCGAGATCACGGGGCCGCCGTCGCCCGCGAAGATGGCGATCAACGCCCTCAACTCCGAGGCGCGCGTGTGGCTCGCCGATCTCGAGGACGCCGCCGCCCCGAACTGGGAGAACGTCGTCGGCGGCATCCTGAACCTCCGCGACGCGGCGCGCGGCACGCTCGCGTTCACGTCTCCGCAGGGCAAGGCGTACGCGCTCCGCACCGACGTGCGTCGCCCCACGGTCGTCACGCGGCCCCGCGGCTGGCACCTGCCCGAGCGGCACGTGGTCGTCGACGGGCGCGAGGGCAGCGGCTCGCTCGTCGACTTCGGCCTGCACTTCTTCCACACGGCGAAGCAGCTCATCGAGAACGGCGAGGGCCCGTACTACTACCTGCCGAAGATCGAGAGCCACCTCGAGGCCCGCCTCTGGAACGACGTGTTCGTGTTCGCGCAGCAGTACCTCGGCATCGCCCGCGGCACGGTCCGCGCGACGGTGCTCATCGAGACGATCCCGGCCGCCTTCGAGATGGAGGAGATCCTCTACGAGCTGCGCGAGCACGCCTCGGGCCTCAACGCCGGCCGCTGGGACTACCTGTTCAGCCTGATCAAGGTCTTCCGCGACGCGGGCGACGCGTTCATCCTGCCCGACCGGGCGCAGGTGTCGATGACGGCGCCGTTCATGCGCGCCTACACCGAGCTGCTCGTGAAGACCTGCCACCGACGCGGCGCCTTCGCGATGGGCGGCATGGCCGCCGTCGTGCCGAACCGCAACGACCTCGAGGTCACCCGTGCGGCCTTCGACAAGGTGCGCGCCGACAAGACCCGCGAGGCGAACGACGGCTTCGACGGCTCGTGGGTGGCGCACCCCGACCTCGTGCCCGTCTGCCGCGAGGTGTTCGACGAGGTGCTCGGGGCCCGCCCGAACCAGCTCGACAAGCTGCGCCCCGAGGTCGAGGTCACCGCGGCCCAGCTGCTCGACGTCGCCTCCGCGGGCGGCGACGTCACCGAGGCGGGCCTGCACGACAACCTCTACGTCGCGGTCGCCTACACCGCGGTCTGGCTGTCGGGCAACGGCGCCGTCGCGATCCACAACCTGATGGAGGATGCCGCGACCGCGGAGATCTCGCGCTCGCAGGTCTGGCAGCAGGTGAGGAACGGCGTCGTGCTCGCCGACACCGGCGACACCGTGACCGTCGAGCTCGTGCGCCGGGTGCTCGCCGAAGAGGTCGACCGCCTCCGCGGGGAGGTCCCCGCCGAGCGGTTCGCCGCCTACTACGAGCCGGCCGCCGAGCTCATCGAGGAGCTCTGCACCTCCGACGAGTACGTCGACTTCCTCACCCTGCCCGCCTACGAGCTGCTGGGATGAGCATGGCAGCCAGTGACGTCGCGGGCGCACCGGGCACGGCGCTGCCAGGCGCCGCCGTGCCCCGCACCGCCCTGACCGCCGACGACCTGGCTCGCGTCGAGGCGCGGCTCGCCGACACCGACGAGCTGCTCGCGACCGTCTACCCGGGCGATGACGGCTCCCGCCAGCCCGTGCACACCGTGTACGTGCCGGCCGACACCTTCACTCCCGAGCTGCCCGCGGCGTGGGGCCGCGCAGCCGAGGAGTCCGTGACTGCGGACGGCGGGTTCGAGGCGCTCGCCGTCCGCATCGGGGTGGATCCCGCACTCGCGGCGCGCATCGCGCCGCGAGTGCGGGAGAAACTCGCCCGCGAGCCCATCGAAGACGTTCGCCTCGACTTCGAGGACGGCTACGGCGACCGCGGCGACGAGACCGAGGACGCCGATGCCGTGCGCGCCGCCGAGCAGGTCGCCGCCGCCGTCGCGGCGGGGGTCGCGCCGCCGTTCATCGGCATCCGCTTCAAGTGCTTCGAGGCGCCCACGAGGGCACGAGGCATCCGCACCCTCGATCTCTTCATCGGTGCGCTCGTCGCGCAGTCGGGCCCCGCCGGCCTGCCCGACGGGCTCGTGCTCACCCTGCCGAAGGTCACGACGGTCGCGCAGGTCGAGGCGATGGTCGACGTCGTGACCGCGCTCGAGCGCGCCCACGGGCTGCCCGACGGGCGCCTGCGCTTCGAGGTGCAGGTCGAGACGCCGCAGCTCATCCTCGGCTCGGGCGGCACGTCGCCCGTCGCGCAGCTCGCGGTCGCCGCGCCCGGACGCATCAGCGCCCTGCACTACGGCACCTACGACTACAGCGCCTCGCTGCAGATCGCGGCCCGTTACCAATCGATGGAGCACCCCGTCGCCGACCTCGCGAAGGAGGTCATGCAGCTCGCGGTGGCCGGCACCGGCATCCGCCTCTCCGACGGCTCGACGAACATCCTGCCGCTGGGCGACCGCACCGAGGAGGCGTGGCGCCTGCACGCCCGGCTCGTGCGCCGCTCGCTCGAGCGGGGGTTCTACCAAGGCTGGGACCTGCACGCGCACCAGCTTCCGACCCGGTACCTCGCGACCTACGCCTTCTTCCGGGAGGGCTACCCCGAGGCATCCGCACGCCTGCGCAACTATCTCGAGCGCACGCCGGGCGCCGTGCTCGACGAACCCGCCACCGCCCGCGCGCTCGCCGACTTCGTGCTGCGCGGCGTCGAATGCGGTGCGGTCGGCGAGGCCGAGATCGTCGCCGACATCGGCATCGACCGGCGCGCGCTCACCCTGCTCGCGCATCCGAAGCTCGCCGCGACTGCGGCGGACGACTGAGGATGTCGCGACCCACCCCTGATCACGAGGAACACGCATGAGCTACTACACCCCGCAGGGCGGGCTGCCGCCGCAGACCGACCTGCTCACCGACCGCGCCGTCGTCAAGCAGGCGTACACCTTCATCCCGAAGGGCGTGCTGCGCGACATCGTCACGAGCAACCTGCCCGGCTTCCGCGGCACGCGGTCGTGGATCATCGCCCGGCCCGTCGCGGGCGGCGCCACGACCTTCTCGCAGCTCATCGTCGAGATCGCCCCGGGCGGCGGGGCTGAGAAGCCCGAGGCCGAGGCGGGCGTCGAGGGCGTCGTGTTCGTGACGACCGGCTCGCTCACGCTGACGCTCGAGGGGGAGCGGCACGTGCTCGAGGAGGGCGGCTACGCCTTCCTCGCGCCGGGGGCGGACTGGTCGCTCGCGAACGAGGGCGCGGAGCTCACGAGCTTCCACTGGATCCGCAAGGCGTACGAACCCGTCGACGGCATCGCGCCGCCGGCGTCGTTCGTCACCCGCGACCAGGACATCGAGCCCGTGCCGATGCCCGACACCGACGGGGCGTGGGCGACCACGCGGTTCACCGACTCGAACGACCTCGCGCACGACATGCAGGTGAACATCGTGACGTTCCAGCCCGGCGGATCGATCCCGTTCGCAGAGACCCACGTCATGGAGCACGGGCTGTTCGTGCTGCAGGGCAAGGCCGTCTACCGGCTCAACGACGACTGGGTCGAGTGCGAGGCGGGCGACTACATGCTGCTGCGCGCGTTCTGCCCGCAGGCCTGCTACGCGGGCGGCCCCGAGCCGTTCCGCTACCTCCTGTACAAGGACATGAACCGGCAGATCCGGCTCACCTGAGTCGCGGCATCCGTCTTCAGGACGGGGTGCGGGAAGCAGGGTGTTCTGCGGTCGAAGACGGCCATGACACCCCGTGCCCGCCACACCCCTCCCTGAAAGGTGTTCACACACGGGCGCCCGGGACGTATCGTCGCCGGGCGCTTCGTCGTGTCCGGGGCGCCCCGCGCCGAGATGTCGGAGGAATCGGCCGTTCGGCTGGCGCTTCGAGCTCTGGGTGCTGAATTCTCCGACATCTCGTCGCGGATGCCGCGGCGAGCGTCCGACGAGGGTTGACGTCTCGCCACTCGGCGCTTACGATTTCATACAGCAGAAGAATTCTTCCGGAATACGGAAACAGGTAACACGAAGGAAGTCGACGATGACGTACACGGTGAACTGCTCGATCCTCCTCACCGAGCTGCCCCTGCTCGAGCGCCCGGCCGCGGCCAAGGCTGCGGGCTTCGACGCCGTCGAGTTCTGGTGGCCGTTCGCCGAGTCGGTGCCCGCCGACCGCGACGTCGACGCCTTCGTCGGCGCGATCCGCGACGCGGGCGTGCAGCTGACCGGCCTCAACTTCAACGCGGGCGACATGCCCGCCGGCGACCGCGGCCTCGTCTCGTGGCCGACCCGCTCGAACGAGTTCCGCGACAACATCGCGGTCATCGCGGGCATCGGCGCGCAGCTCGGCACGAAGGGCTTCAACGCCCTCTACGGCCTCCGCCAGGAGGGCGTCGACGCCGCCGAACAGGACGCGGCGGCGATCGAGAACCTCGCGGCCGCAGCCGCGGGCGTCGCCCCGATCGGCGGCACCGTGCTGCTCGAGCCGGTCTCGGGCGCTCCGGCGTACCCGCTGAAGACGGCGGCCGACGCCGTGCGGGTGATCGACGCCGTGCGCGCGGCATCCGGCACCGCGAACCTCAAGCTGCTCGCCGACTTCTACCATCTCGCGGTCAACGGCGACGACGTCGCCGCCGTCATCGAGGCGCACGCGCCCTCGTTCGGCCACATCCAGATCGCCGACGACCCGGGCCGCGGCGCCCCCGGCACCGGCGGGCTGCCGCTCGAGGCTTGGATCGCCCGCAGCCGCGAGCTCGGCTACGGCGGCCCGATCGGCCTCGAGTACAAGGCCCCGATCGACGAGGCGTTCACCTGGCTCGCCGGCGCCGAGCCGAGCGCTGCGACCAGTACCGCCGCCACCGCCTGACCGCCACGCGCAGGCACCGACCGACCCGCACGACGCAACACGAAGGACCAACTCATGAGCAAGATCGCGATCATCGGCCTCGGCATCATGGGCCTGCCCATGGCCAAGAACCTCGTCGCCGCCGGCCACGATGTCACCGGCTTCAACCGCAGCCAGGCGCCTATCGACGCGCTCGTCGCGGCGGGCGGCCGCGGTGCCGCGAGCATCGCCGACGCCGTGAAGGGCGCGGAGGCCGTCATCACGATGGTGCCCGACTCGCCCGACGTCGAGTCCGTCGTGCGCGGCGAGGGCGGCGTGTTCGCCAACGCCGAGCCGGGCACCCTGTGGATCGACAACTCGTCGATCCGCCCCGACGTCGCCAAGGAGCTCGCGGAGGAGGCCGTCTCGAAGGGATTCGGCGCGGTCGACGCGCCCGTCTCGGGCGGCGAGCAGGGCGCCGTCGACGGCGTGCTCTCGATCATGGTGGGCGGCTCGGAGGGCGACTTCGCGAAGGCCCTGCCCGTGCTCGAGGGCATCGGCAAGACCATCGTGCACGTCGGCCCCGCGGGCGCCGGCCAGACCGTGAAGGCGGCCAACCAGCTCATCGTCGCCGTCAACATCCAGGCGCTCGCCGAGGCGGTCGTCTTCCTCGAAGCCTTCGGCGTCGACACCGACGCCGCGCTGAAGGTCCTGGGCGGCGGACTCGCCGGCTCCAAGGTCCTCGACCAGAAGGGGCAGAAGATGCTCGACCGCGACTTCGCCCCCGGATTCCGCCTCGCCCTCCACAACAAGGACCTGGGCATCGTCACCGCCGCCGCACGCCAGGCCGGCATCACCGTTCCGCTCGGCTCGGCCGTCGCCCAGCTCGTCACCTCGCTCGTCGCCCGCGGCGACGGCGGACTCGACCACTCGGGGCTCTTCAAGCTCACCGCCGCGCTCGCCGGCCGCGAGTAGCGGCCCGTCCGGCGTTCAGGCCGGGGCGGTTCGCGGATGCCGCGGCGCAGTGCCGCGGCATCCACCCAGATCTTCCACCCACGTCTCCGAAGGAGCACTCCCATGACCCGCATGCGCGCCGTCGACGCCATCGTCCAGATCCTGATCAAAGAGGGCGCGACCGAGGCCTTCGGGCTGCCCGGTGCCGCCATCAACCCCCTCTACTCCGCGATGCGCGCGAACGGCGGCATCCGGCACACCCTCGCCCGCCACGTCGAGGGCGCGTCGCACATGGCCGACGGCTACAGCCGCACCGCCGACGGTCGCATCGGCATCTGCATCGGCACGTCGGGGCCCGCGGGCACCGACATGATCACGGGCCTGTACGCAGCGATCGCCGACTCCGTCCCGATGCTGTGCATCACCGGCCAGGCGCCGGTGGCCAAGCTCGACAAGGAGGACTTCCAGGCCGTCGACATCGCGTCCATCGCGAAGCCCGTCACGAAGTTCGCCAAGACGGTGCTCGAGGGCGCGCAGGTTCCCGGCGTCTTCCAGACGGCGTTCCAGATCATGCGTTCGGGCCGCCCCGGCCCCGTGCTCATCGACCTGCCCTTCGACGTGCAGATGACCGAGATCGAGTTCGACATCGACACCTACGAGCCGCTGCCGGTGGCGAAGCCCGCCGCGACCCGCGCGCAGGCCGAGAAGGTGCTCGACCTGCTCACGGCCTCGAGGCACCCGGCGATCATCGCGGGCGGCGGCGTCGTGAACTCGGGCGCCTCCGCGAAGCTCGTCGAACTGGCCGAGACCCTGGGCGTGCCCGTGTTCCCGACCCTGATGGGCTGGGGTGCGATCGGCGACGACCACCCGCTGGCGGCGGGGCTCGTCGGCATCCAGACCTCGCAGCGGTACGGCAACGCGAGCTTCCTCGAGAGCGACTTCGTGCTCGGCATCGGCAACCGGTGGGCGAACCGTCACACCGGCGGCCTCGACACCTACCGCACGGGCCGCACCTTCGTGCACGTCGACATCGAGCCAACGCAGATCGGCCGCGTGTTCGCACCCGACTACGGCGTGGTCTCCGACGCGGGCGCGTTCATCGACGCCCTGCTCGAGGCGGCCCGCGACCGTGTCGCCGAGCTGCCCGACTACCACGGCTGGGCCGAGGAATGCCGCGACCGAAAGGCGCGCCTGCAGCGCAAGACCAACTTCGACGACGTGCCGATGAAGCCGCACCGCGTCTACCAGGAGATGCTCTCCGCGTTCGGCCACGACACCACGTACGTCACCACGATCGGCCTGTCGCAGATCGCGGGCGCCCAGCTGCTGCACGTGTACGAACCGCGCCAGTGGATCAACGCCGGCCAGGCCGGCCCGTTGGGCTGGACGCTGCCCGCCGCGCTCGGCGTCGTGCGCGGCAAGCCCGAGGCGAAGGTCGTCGCGCTCTCGGGCGACTACGACTTCCAGTTCATGATCGAAGAGCTCGCTGTCGGTGCGCAGCACCAGCTGCCGTACGTCCACGTCGTGGTCAACAACAGCTACCTGGGACTCATCCGCCAGTCGCAGCGCGGCTTCGAGATGGACTACGAGGTGTCGCTCGCGTTCGACAACGTCAACACCCCCTTCGATCCCGCCAGCGTCGCCACCGGCTACGGCGTCGACCACGTCAAGGTCGCCGAGGGCCTCGGCTGCAAGGCGATCCGCGTCGAGCGCCCAGAGGACCTCGCGGCGGGCTTCGCCGAGGCCGAGCGCCTGAAGGCGGAGTTCCAGGTGCCGGTGGTCGTCGAGGTCATCCTCGAGCGCGTCACCAACATCGCGATGGGCGCCGACCTCGACACCATGAACGAGTTCGAAGACCTCGCCGAGACGCCCGACGACGCGCCCGAGGCCGTCTACGCCCTGCTCGACTGACGCCTGTCCATCATCCTCACGACACGGAAGACTGAACACATGCGCATCGTGATCGCGCCCGACAAGTTCAAGGGGTCGCTGTCGGCTCCCGAGGTGGCCGCCAGGGTCGCCGAGGGCGCCCGGCGCGTCGACCCCGCGATCGAGATCGACGCGATCCCGGTGGCCGACGGCGGCGAGGGCACGCTCGAGGCGGCGCTCGCGGCCGGCTTCGAGCGCCGCACGGCGCTCGTCGCCGGCCCGCTCGGCTCGCCGGTCGAGGCCGACTTCGCCCTGCGCGGCGACGAGGCGGTCGTCGAGATGGCGCGGGCGTCGGGGCTCGACCTGGTTCCGACCGGCGGGGCGGATGCCTCGGGCGCCACGAGCCTCGGCACCGGGCAGCTCATCGCGGCCGCCCTCGACGCCGGCGCCCGGCGCATCGTGCTCGGCATCGGCGGCAGTGCCTCGACCGATGGAGGAGCCGGCGTGCTGCAGGGACTCGGGGCCAGGCTGCTCGACGCCACGGGTGCCGAGCTGCCGCACGGAGGGGCCGCGCTCGCCGGGCTCGCCCGCATCGACCTCGACGGACTCGACCCGCGGTTGACCGAGACCGAGATCGTGCTCGCGAGCGATGTCGACAACCCGCTGCTCGGCTCGTTCGGCGCCGCCGCGGTCTTCGGCCCGCAGAAGGGCGCGACCCCCGACGACGTCGCCGCGCTCGACGCGGCCCTCGCGAACCTCGTCGCGGTGCTCGCCGAGCACGACCCGATCCTGGCGGCGCCCGCGCGCGTCGCCGCCGAACGACCCGGTGCCGGTGCCGCCGGCGGCACCGGCTTCGCCGCGCTCGCGGTGCTCGGCGCCGAACGCCGGCCCGGCATCGACGTCGTGCTCGAGTTCACCGGGCTCGAGGCCCGGCTCGCCGGGGCCGACGCCGTGATCACCGGCGAGGGCAGCCTCGACGTGCAGAGCCTCATGGGCAAGACGCCGATCGGCGTCGCCCGCGCCGCCCGGCGTGCGGGGGTGCCCGTCTACGCGGTGAGCGGCCGCCGCCTGCTGAGCGACGACGAGGTGCACCGCGCCGGGTTCGCCGCTGCTCGCGCCCTCGCCGAGCTCGAGCCCGATCCGGCTCGCAGCATGGCCGAGGCATCCGATCTCTTGACCCGACTCGCGGAGGAACTCGTGACCGACCTCATCGCCGACCAGGCATCCCAGCGGGCCACCGACCAGACGGCGTCTCCCGCCGGGTACGACGCGGTGTTCCGCGCAGCACGCGCGCTCGTCGCGAGCGACGGCGGACCGGTCGAACGCGCCGTCGAGATCGGCGTGCGCGACGGCCGCATCGCGTCGATCGCACCGCTCGGCACGGGCCTCGTCGGCGACGAGGTCGTCGAGCTCGCCGCCGACGAGGTGCTGCTGCCCGGCCTCGTCGACACGCACGTGCACGTCAACGAACCCGGTCGCACCGAATGGGAGGGCTTCTCCTCGGCGACCCGCGCGGCCGCGGCCGGCGGAGTGACCACCATCATCGACATGCCGCTCAACTCGATCCCGCCGACCGTGTCGGTCGCGGCGCTCGACGAGAAGCGCGCGGCCGCCGAGGGCCAGACCTTCGTCGACGTCGGCTTCTGGGGCGGCGTCGTGCCCGGCAACCTCGACGAGCTCGCACCGCTCGCGGCCGAGGGCGTGTTCGGGTTCAAGTGCTTCCTGCTGCACTCGGGCGTCGACGAGTTCCCGCAGGTGACCGCCGACGAGATGGAGCAGGCGATGCGGGTCATCGCCGAGCACGACTCGATGCTCGTGGTGCACGCCGAGGATGCGCACGTCATCGACGCGGCACCGCACGCCGGCGGCCCGGGCTACGCCGACTTCCTCGCCTCGCGCCCCCGCGAAGCGGAGGACACGGCGATCGCCGAGGTCATCGACCGTGCGACCCGCACGGGCGCCCGGGCGCACATCCTGCACCTCAGCTCCTCCGACTCGCTCGGGCAGATCGCCCGGGCCAAGGCCGCGGGCACGGATCTCAGCGTCGAGACGTGCCCGCACTACCTCACCCTGTTCGCCGAGGACGTGCCAGCAGGCGCGACGGCGTTCAAGTGCTGCCCGCCGATCCGCGAGGATGCGAACCGCGACGCGCTGTGGGCGGGCCTGCGCGACGGCGTCATCGACTTCGTCGTCTCGGACCACTCGCCGTCGACGCCCGAGCTGAAGTACGCCGGCGACGGCGACTTCGAGCTCGCCTGGGGCGGCATCGCATCGCTGCAGCTCGGCCTGCCGCTCATCTGGACCGAGGCGCGCGAGCGCGGCATCGGGCTCGATCGCGTCGTCGAATGGATGGCGCAGCGGCCCGCCGAGCGCGTCGGCCTCACCACCAAGGGGCGCATCGCGACCGGCCTCGCCGCCGACTTCGCGGTCTTCGCGCCCGACGAGCGATTCACCGTCGATGCGAAGGCGCTCGAGCATCGACACCCCGTCACGCCGTACGACGGCCGCGAGCTCACGGGAGCCGTTCGCGGCGCCTACCTCGCCGGCGCCCCCGTCGACCGCGAACGGGCCCAGGGCCGGATGCTTCGAAAAGGGAACGCGTAGCATCCCGGGGGCCGCGCGGCCGGGCGGTCCGATACCGTTCCGGCTCGCGGCCGAATCCGTTCCCGACCGCCAGCAGGCAACACCATCATCCCCACACCTTCCTCCCGCCGACCGAAACGGACCACCGGACCTCGCGAGGGGCACCGGCGCCGAGGCATCCCGTCGACCGATGAAACGGAGCACCTCATGATCAACTCGTCCGAAGAGCTGGAGACCGGCCAGCCCGCACCCGATTTCGCCCTGCCCGACGCGACCGGTGCGGTGCGGCGGCTCAGCGACCACCGCGGCGGTCCCGTCATCGTCTACTTCTACCCGGCTGCGTTCACGCCGGGCTGCACGACCGAGGCGTGCGACTTCCGCGAGAGCCTCGCGTCGTTCCAGTCGGCGGGCTACACGGTGCTCGGCATCTCGCCCGACCCGGTGTCGCGGCTCGCCGAGTTCGCCGAGGCCGAGCAGCTCTCGTTCCCGCTGCTCTCCGACGAGGGGGCGCAGGTCGCCAGGGCGTGGGGCGCGTGGGGCCAAAAGACTGTCGCGGGCCGTACGTTCGACGGGCTCATCCGCTCGACCGCGGTCGTCGACGACGAGGGGCGCGTCGCAGCGCTCGAGTACAACGTCGACCCGAACGGGCACGTCGGCCGGCTGCGCGAGCAGCTCGGCCTGTAGGGGTCGACACCCCCTGAACCGGATGCCTCGTGGCGCGACTTCTTCATGCGAAATCGTTGCCCACGAGGCATCCGTTCGCTAAGATTGTCACATGCTGAAATAACAGTTCCACGATACGAAACCAGCGTTTCGTATATCCGTACACCGTGGATGCCAGCAGAATGAGAAAGTGACTCAAGCGATGAAGCTTGAACAGTTCAACGGAGCTGGTCGCTCGGAGGCGATCGCCACGCTTCGTCCATGCATCGACGTGACGCGGTGGTGCGAGCACCTCGCCGATCGCCGACCGTACGGCTCGATCGACGAGCTCGTGGCCGAGGCCGGCACCGCCGCGTCGCCGTTCACGGCCGACGAGGTCGAGCAGGCGCTCAGCCATCATCCGCGCATCGGGGAGCGGGCGAGCGGTGCCAGCACCGAAGCCAGCCTGTCGCGTTCCGAGCAGGCGGGCGTCGATCCCGCCGATGCCGAGATCGCCAGGGCGCTCGCCGAGGGCAACGCCGCGTACGAGCAGCGGTTCGGGCGGGTGTTCCTCATCCGTGCGGCCGGTCGCTCGGCGGGCGAGATCCTCGACGCGCTCACCGCCCGGCTCGGCAACGACGACGCGACCGAAGACGCGGTCGTCGCCGAGGAGCTGCGCGAGATCGCCGTTCTGAGATTGAAGGGGGCCATCGCCGCATGACCGTTTCGCAGATCACGACGCACGTGCTCGACGCCGTCCGAGGCCGGCCGGCCGCGGGGGTGCCCGTGGAGCTCTACCGGCGTTCGGGCGATGGCTCGGGCGGCGGCTCCGCCTCGGGCGGCGCCGACGGCTGGTCGCTCGTCGCGAGCGCCGTGACCGATGACGACGGGCGGGCGAAGCAGCTCGGCCCCGAGACGGTCCCGGGCGGCGAGTACCGGCTCCGGTTCGACACCGGCGCCTACTTCGCCTCCACCCGGACCGAAGCCTTCTACCCCGAGGTGCTGCTCACGTTCCTCGTCGCCGAGGAGGGCCGTCACTACCACGTGCCGATCCTGCTGAGCCCCTTCGCCTATTCGACCTACCGAGGAAGTTAGAACGAACATGACCGACACCCTGATCAACACCGTGACCGGCTCCGACGACGCGGGCGGCTCGAGCACTGCCGCGGCATCCGGCGCGGCGACCGGTGCCATCGTGCTCGGCGCGAACCAGTACGGCAAGGCCGAGGTCCGCGTCGTCAAGGTCACCCGCGACACCGACCGCCACGAGATCGAGGACCTCAACGTCACCTCGCAGCTGCGCGGCGACTTCGCCGGTGCCCACCTCGACGGCGACAACTCGCACGTCGTCGCGACCGACACGCAGAAGAACACGATCTTCGCGTTCGCCCGCGACGGCGTCGGCTCGCCCGAGGCGTTCCTGCTGCGCCTCGCCGACCACTTCGTCGGCTCGTTCGACTGGGTCACCGGCGGCCGCTGGCTCGCCGAGAGCTACGCGTGGGAGCGCATCACCGCCCACGGCCGGCCGCACGACCACGCGTTCGTGCGCAACGGCCAGGAGGTGCGCACGGCGGCCGTCGTCGCCGACGGCGACACCCGGCACGTGCTCGCGGGCCTCAAGGACCTGACCGTGCTGAAGACGACCCAGTCGGGCTTCGTCGGCTACCCGAAGGACCGCTACACGACCCTGCAGGAGACGACCGACCGCATCCTCGCGACGAGCGTCGCGACGCGCTGGCGCTACCAGCCGGGCGCCGAGGTCGACTACAACGCGGTCTACGACAGCGTGAAGGCGATCCTGCTCGAGACGTTCACCGAGCACTACTCGGCCGCGCTGCAGACGACGCTCTTCGAGATGGGCCAGGCGGTGCTCGAGGCGCACCCCGAGATCGCCGAGATCCGCTTCTCGATGCCGAACAAGCACCACTTCGTCGTCGACCTCGAGCCGTTCGGCCTCGACAACCCCAACGAGGTGTTCTACGCGAGCGACCGCTCATACGGCCTCATCGAGGCCACTGTCACGCGCGAGGGTCTCGCCGAGGTGCCCGAGGTGTGGGCGTCGACCGGCGACTTCTGCTGATCGGCTTGCTCCCGAGCGCCCCGTCCGGCTCCGCCGGGCGGGGCGCTCGCGTCTCGTCCGCGCGCTGTCCGTCGCTCCCGTTCGGTCTCGGCCGCGGATGTGTAGGAACTTCTGCGTATTCGACGGTGTGTCGCGCGAGTGGGGACGGCGTGTCGCCAGAAGTTCCTACAGTGCACACCCGTCGTCTTGTCCTCCACAGGTCGGGCCGCGCCTCCCGCCTCACCGAATCACCCACAGGACGCGAAGCTCTCGCGCGGCGCCGATCACGATCGCAGCATGTCCGACCTGCTCACGAAACTCACGTTGTTGGGCGAGGCTGCACGCGTCTCGACCCTCAGAGACCTCGGTGAATCGGATGCCTCGCTGCGTGCCGCGACCGCCCGGGGAATCGCTCGTCGGCCGCGTCGTGGCTGGGTGGTCTCGTCCGAGGCCGACCACGATCAACTTCGCGCAATAGCCGCAGGTGGACGCATCGGCTGCATCTCGGCGTTGCGCCGACTCGGAATCTGGTCGGGCGTCGACCAGTCGTTGCACATCGCGGTGTCTCGCTCGACGCCGAGAATCGTTCGCAACCCCGAGGTCGAAGACCCGCTCGTCCACGGCGTTTGGCATCCGGTCGTCTCCGAGCGTCGCCGCCGAGACCGCGCCGTTCGTCTCGCTGGGCCGGGGCCGGTACGCGTGCACTACGTCAACGACGTTCGGCCTGAAGCCGCCCGCGACTGGATCGTGTCACCGATGACTGCCCTCGCGACCGCGCTACGGTGCCTTCCGCGTGAACATGCGAGCGCCGCGATCGACTCGGCGCTGCACGAAGGTGTGCTGACGCGGCGCGAGATCGACGCGGTGCTCGCCGCCGTACCCGGCACGTACGCACCACTGGTGGACGAATTCACGGGCGTGCCGGAGTCAGGCGTCGAGAGTCTGTTCATCCGCCGTCTCGCGCGAGAGGGATACCGCGTCGAGCCGCAGGTGACGCCGGGTGGGATCGGCCGATTCGACGGCCGGATCGACGGCTGCGTCTTGTTCGAGGTCGACGGTCGGGAGTTCCACTCGGGGCGGGCGGAGTTCTACAACGATCGCGACCGAACGCTGGTTTCGCAGTCCTTCGGCGTGCCGGTGATTCGGCCGAGTGCGATGCACGTGCTCGACGATTGGCCATTCGTCTCGGCGACGGTCGCGCGGGTGGTCGCCGATGCGAAGGTCGTGCTCAAGGCCCGAGCAGCGGCAACGCACGAGACGAGTGCCTCCCCATCGCGGACCCATCTGTAGGACGAACTCCGCTGACGGCGGTGCGTCGAGCGTCGACACGCCGTGCGGAGGCCAGAACGTCCTACAGACGGGAGGGGTGCGGCACCCCGGCGCGCCGGCGCGCTCGGCTAGCCTCGGAACATGGACCGTGACGTCGCCGAGGCCGTGGCCCTCGCCGATCGCGCCGACCTCGGCGCGGGCATCATCACGCGCGACGCCGGCGAGCACGAGATCGACGCGGTGCTCGCGCGCTTCGAGGCGACGTGGGGTGATGGGCGCGGGCCCGACCACTCGATGATCCGCGCGATCACGCACGCGGGCGGCACGGTGCTCGTCGCGGTGGCCGACGACGAGGGCGGGGTGGATGCCTCGGCCACGCCGCCGTTCGCCAAGCCCGGCGAGCTGCTCGGTGCGGCACTCGGCTTCCTCGGCTGGAGCGAGGGCGTCCACCTGCACTCCCACATGAACGCGGTCGCGCCCGCCGCACGCGGGCACGGCATCGGACTCGCGCTCAAGCTGCGCCAGCGCGCCCGCTGCCTCGAGCACGGCATCGACGAGATCCGCTGGACGTTCGACCCGCTCATCCGCCGCAACGCCCGCATGAACCTCGTGCGACTCGGTGCGGAGGTCGCCGCCTACCTGCCCGAGTTCTACGGCGTGCTCGGCGACGAGATCTCGGGCACCGACCGCAGCGACCGCTTCGAGGTGCGCTGGCGGCTCACCTCGCCGCGCGTACGAAGGGCGCTCACCGGCGGCCCGGCGCCCCGGTGGGCGGCGACGGGCGGGTTCGCGCTCATGCCCGACTACGAGAAGCTGCGGCGGGATGACGCGGCCGAGGCCGCACGGATGCGCGAGGCGTCGGTGCGTGCGTTCACCGACATGGCGCGACAGGGGCTGCGGCCCGAGCTCGACGCCGCCGGCGACTACGTGTTCACGGCCGACGATGCCGATGCGGCGGGCGACCACCGGGAGGCGAGATGACGACGGATCCGACGCAGGTCGAGGCGATCGAGCTGCATCGCATCGAGGTGCCGCTCGTGCGGCCGTTCGAGACGAGCTTCGGCCGCGAGACCGTGCGCGAGGCGCTGCTCGTGCACGTGCGCACGGACGCGGGCGACGGCTGGGGCGAATGCGTCGCCGGCCGCGAGCCGTTCTACTCGTCCGAGTACGTCGACGGCGCGGCATCCGTCATCGAGCGCTTCCTCGGCCCTGCCCTGCTCGACGCGAGCGTGGCGCACGGCGCGGGCGGGCGCGCGGGCGAAGGCCGCACCATTGCGGACGCCGTCGAGGGCCCCGGCTCGCGCGGTGCCTCGATGCCGCTCGCGAGCTCGGTCGCCGGCACGCTCGCGTTCGTCGCCGGGCACCGCATGGCGAAGGCCGCCCTCGAGGCGGCCGTGCTCGACGCCGAGTTGCGCGCGCAGGGGCGCTCGATGGGGGCGGCGTTCGGCGCGGTGCGCGAATGGGTCGACTGCGGCGTCTCGGTCGGCATCGCGCCGACGCTCGAAGAGCTGCTCGACGAGGTGACCGGCTACCTCGAGGCCGGGTACCGGCGCATCAAGCTCAAGATCAAGCCCGGCTGGGACCTCGTACCCGTTGCGGCCGTGCGCGAGCTCATGGGTCGCGACGGCCTGCTGCAGGTCGACGCGAACACGGCGTACACGGCCGACGACATCCCGACGCTCGCGAGCCTCGACGCCTTCGACCTGCTGCTCATCGAGCAGCCGTTCGCCGAGGAGGACCTCGCGACCCACGCCCGCCTCGCCGCCGCCTGCGAGACGCCCGTCTGCCTCGACGAGTCGATCCTCGACGCCGCGACCGCGATCGACGCCATCGACCGCGGCGCCACGAGCGTCGTGAACATCAAGCCGGGCCGCATGGGCGGCTACCTCGAGGCGCTGCGGGTGCACGACGCGTGCCGCGAGCTCGACGTACCGGTGTGGTGCGGCGGAATGATCGAGACGGGCATCGGCCGTGCCGCGAACGTCGCGCTCGCCGCGCTGCCCGGGTTCGAGCTGCCGGGCGACACCTCGGCATCGGATCGGTACTACGCCGAGGACCTGACCGAGCCGTTCGTGCTCGGCGAGGGCGAGCATCGCGGGCAGCTCCGCGTGCCGGATGCCCCGGGCACGGGCGTGACCGTTCGCACCGAGCTGGTGCGGGAGTGGGCGTCGCGGACGCCCGTCGAGCTCGCGCAGCGCGAGCTTCGGTAGGAAGCAGCGTCGGGCCGGGGCGTGCCGCGTCGCGTCGCGCCGTGGAGCGGCGGAAGCCCCGATGCTGCGGCGAAGTGCGGAACGTCGGCGCACGCGCCCGTGCACCCCACGGCGACCCTTCAGAGCACGAGGTCGGCCGCCGTCACGCCGATCCGCGTGACCGATTCTGCGTGCACCGGATCGTCGGCGATCGCGAACCACGTCGACGACAGGGCGCACCAGGCCACGAGCCATTCGCGCAGTCGCGTCGGCGGAAGCGCCGTGACGCCGACGACGACGGCGAACTGCCGGGCCAGCCGGCCGGGCATGAGCGCCCGGGCGTGCGACGGATTGCAGAGCAGGTTGCAGTAGTCGAACGCCGTCTCGCCGACGAGCCCCTTCGGGTCGATCACGAGCCAGCCCCGGTCGCCGAAGTCGAGCACGTTGCCGTGGTGCAGGTCGCCGTGCAGCACCCGCTCGTCGCGTTGCGACGAGAGGAGCCGATCGGCGAAGTCGGCCCCCTGCCGATGCAGCGGATCGAGGTCGTCCGCGTGGGCGAACAGCTCGCGGAACCACGTTTCGAGCGGCACGAGCAGCGGTTCGCCGGCGCCGGTCAGCGTCGGAAGCTCGGCCGGGTCGCGATGCACGAGGGCCGCTGCATCGCAGATCACCCGGGTCGCATCGTCGTCGTCGCCGTCGAGCACCATGCGCACGAGGTCGCGGCGGCCGGTGGCGCGTTCGAGCAGGAGTGCCCGCCCCTCGCGGCGGAGCACGCGGGCGACGCCGCGCCCGTCGAGGAGTTCGAGCAGTTCTGCCCCGCGCTCCTCCTCGTCGACGTGGGCGATCTTGAGCATCGCGGGCTGCCCGTCGTCGGTCCGCACCGGCATGAGCGTGCTCGACGCGGTCGTCTGCGGGTCGCCCTCGGGGCGGAGCCGCCAGCGGTGCAGCCACTCGACGTCGGCGTGGTGGCCGGGGTCGACGGGTCCGAAGTCGGTCACGAGGTGCGGCCCGCTGCATCGTCGCCGCGGGTGCGGCCTGCGGGGAACGCGAGCGACCCGTCGTCGTCGCGGTACTTCGCCCACGGGTCGTAGTCGACCTCGAGCGGCTCCTGCGGCGGACGGCCGGCCTCGGGCACGTGCTGCAGGTTCACCCGGATGCGGTACCAGAGCGACGAGCTGCCGCGCATTCCGTCGACGAGCACGTCCGCCGGCTCGAGGCGGGCGACGACGTCGGGATGCCTCGCCTTCCACCGCTCGAGGCCCTCGAGTGCCTCGGGCTTGGTCTTCGCGCGAGCGATCTCGATGAGCGGCATCGTCGACTGCCGTTGTCCCGATCCGTCGCCCGAGCCGCGTCGCGGCGGCTTCTCGGCCGGCCCGAGCTCTTCGGCGAGCCGCAGCAGCCCGTCGAGCCGACCGACGGCCTCGTCGATGCCGGCAGCCGGATCGCCGCGCTCGGCGAAGCGTTCGAGCACGGTCGCGACCGTGAAGCGCTCGGGGCGGCTCTCGCGCACCTCCGACCAGTCGAGCGGGGTCGAGACGCGGGCGTCGGGCAGGGGCCTCACCGAGTACGCCGAGGCGACGGTGCGATCCTTCGCGTTCTGGTTGAAGTCGACGAACACGCTCTCGCCGCGCTCCTCCTTCCACCAGCGGGCCGATGCGAGGCCCGGCGCGCGGAGCTCGACCTCGCGGGCGAGCGTCTCGGCGGCGAGGCGCACGTCGGGGTAGGTCCACTCGGGGGCGATGCGCACCGAGATGTGCATGCCCCGCGAGCCCGAGGTCTTCGGCCAGCCGACGAGCCCGGCATCGTCGAGCACCTCGCGGGCGACGAAGGCGACGTCGACGATCTGCGACCAGTCGACGCCCGGCATCGGGTCGAGGTCGACCCGCAGCTCGTCGGGGTGGTCGAGGTCGTCCGCACGCACCGGGTGCGGGTTGAGGTCGAGGCATCCGAGGTTCACGACCCAGGCGAGCGCGGCCGCGTCGTTCACGACCACCTCTTCGGCCGAGTTGCCCGAGGCGTAGTGCAGGGTCGCGGTCTCGATCCAGTCGGGGCGCTTGTCGGGAGCGCGCTTCTGGAAGAAGGCCTCTTGGTCGATGCCCTTCACGAACCGCTTGAGCACCATCGGGCGCCCGCCCGCTCCGCGCAGGGCGCCGTCGGCGACCGCGAGGTAGTAGTTCACGAGATCGAGCTTGGTGAGTCCCGGCTCGGGGAAGACGACCTTGTCGGGATGCGAGATGCGCACCTCGCGACCGTCGACCTCGATGACCTCTGCCGCGCGCGCCGTCGGACTCACCCTCTCACCCTAGGTCGGGCCGGTGCCGGGAGGGAACCCCGGCCGTCACTCCGCCGACGCTGCGACCGCACCATCAGGAACGGCTGCGGCTCGCGCGGCCGCGGCGTAGCGCCTCGGAGTCTCGCCGATGACGGCGCGGAACTCGCGCGTGAAGTGGGCCTGGTCGGCGAAGCCGAGCTCTGCGGCCAGCTCGGCGAGCGGCGGAGCGTCGGGCGCGGCGAGCCGGTGCGCCGCCTCCTGCATGCGATACCGGACGATGAGCCACTTCGGGGTCAGCCCCAGCCGGGAGCGCACGAGCCGCTCGAGGGCTCGCAACCCGAGCCCGGCCGCCTCGGCGAGTTCGCTCGCCCGCACGATCGAGCGGTCGGTCTCGGCGAGCTCGACGACTCGCGCGGCGAGGGCGGCGTCGGCGTCGAGCTCGAGCGCCTGGGCGCCGAGCCAGTCGGCGAAGGCCGCCACCGCCTCGTCGTCGCGCCCGTCGACGGCCGCGGCGCGCACCTGGTCGACGCCCGCCGCCGTGCCCGACAGCCGCAGGCGGTCGACGGGCACCGAGGTGCCGACGAGCGCGCGGATCTCGCCCGGCGCGATGAGCCCGGCGACACCGGGTTGCAGGAGGGCGCCGACGGCCCAACCCTCGCCTTCGAGGCGTGAACGGCCTCGCCCGATCGACGGGCCGTGCAGGGCCGCTCGGGAGAGCTCGACGACGAGGTTCGCCGAGGGGTACTCGAGCACGCCCTGCTCGACGACGACCCCGTCGGGCAATCGCCAGCGGGGCACCCAGAAGTGGCGTACGACGTGCGCGACGGCGGGCGGCGCCGGGAAACGTGCGAGTCGCACGGGCGCCTCCGCCGCGTGCTGCGCCGCCGCATCGGACGCGATGGGGGCGAGGCCGGGCTCGCCTGGCCTCGGTGCGAGCACGCCCTTCTCGGCCGCGCCGGCGCGCGTCCGCCAGTAGTCCGAGGGCTGCATGCTCCGAGTATGGCGACCTCCGCCGACACGCGATGCCTGCCGACGGCTGCCCACGCCCCGACGCGCCCGAGCCGCCGTCGCGTTTGTGCAAGACGCCGGCGCCGAGGCATCCGTAGCGTCTCACCAATACCGAACCGAAGCAGAACGAACGGAAGGAACCGACCATGGCCGATTTCGAGATGACCCTCTACGTCGCCGCCGGACCGCAGCGGGTGTGGGACGCGATCACCGGCGACGAGGGCAGCCGCGCCGTCATGTGGGGCTCGGTGCTCCGCGGCGAGCTCGCCCCGGGCGAGCGCTACGAGTACGTGGGCCCCGGGCAGGACGGGGAGGAGACGGTGCACGTGTACGGCGAGGTGCTCGCCGCCGAGCCGGGTGCGCTGCTGCAGCTCTCCGAGCACCCCGGCCCCACCTACCGCGAGAACCACGCCGACCTGCGCAGCCGCATGACCTGGCGCATGAGCTCCGCGGGCGAGGATCTCACCAAGCTCACCTTCACGAACGACGAGTGGAGCGAGGGGCACCCGGCCGAAGCCGAGACCGCCGAGACGTGGCCGCTCGTGCTCTCGAGCTTCAAGTCGTGGATCGAGACGGGTCGTGCGCTCCCGTTCCCGGGGTGAGGCGGGTCTCGGCCGCGCCGAGCCGCCTCGATAGGATCGCGACATGGCCGATGACGCGGTGAAGCAAGCTCAGGAGGCGGCCGCCGCTGCGGCCGAAGCGGCGAAGGCGCTGCAGGCGCAGGCCGAGGCTGCGATCAAGGCGGCCGAGGAGGCGGCGGCGCTCGCGAAGGCGGCCGCCGAGGTCGCGAAGGCCGAGGATGCCACAGCCGAAGCGCCGCAGGCAGCCGAAGCACCCGCCGCGGCCGCGGCGGCGCCCCAGAAGCCCGCGCCCGAGGCATCCGGCCCGCTCGACCAGGAGCACGTCGAGGTCGTGCGATCCGGGTACGCGTTCGAAGGCCCCGCGCTCGAGATGGGCGCGCTCGTCAACGGCGAGGCGATGCCCGGCGTCCCGGTGCGCATCCCGATCGCGATGACGAACCGGCACGGACTCGTCGCGGGCGCGACCGGCACCGGCAAGACCCGCACCCTGCAGGTGCTCGCCGAGCAGCTGTCGGCGGCGGGCGTCGCGGTCTTCGCCGCCGACATCAAGGGCGACCTCTCGGGCGTCGCGACGCCCGGCGAGGGCAATGAGAAGCTCCTGAAGCGCACGGCCGGCATCGGGCAGGACTGGACGCCCGCGAGCTTCCCGACCGAGTTCTTCTCGCTCGGCGGCGTCGGCAAGGGCGTGCCCATCCGTGCCACGATCTCGGGGTTCGGGCCGCTGCTGCTCTCGAAGGTGCTCGGGCTCAACGACACCCAGGAGTCGAGCCTCGGCCTCGTCTTCCACTACGCGAACAAGAACAACCTCGCCCTCCTCGACCTCGAGGACCTGCGCGCCGTGCTGGCCTACCTCGTGAGCGACGAGGGCAAGCCCGAGCTGGAGGGGCTCGGCGGCCTCTCGAAGGCGACGGTCGGGGTCATCCTGCGCGAGCTCATCACCTTCGCCGACCAGGGCGCCGACGTGTTCTTCGGCGAGCCCGAGATCGACACGGCCGAGTTCCTGCGCACCGCGCCCGACGGACGGGGTGTGATCAGCCTGCTCGAGGTGCCGGGTGTCGCCGACAAGCCGGCGCTGTACTCCACGTTCCTCATGTGGCTGCTCGCCGATCTCTTCACCGACCTGCCCGAGGTCGGCGACCTCGACAAGCCGAAGCTCGTCTTCTTCTTCGACGAGGCGCACCTGCTCTTCAAGGACGCGTCGAAGGAGTTCCTCGCGCAGATCACCCAGACGGTGCGGCTCATCCGGTCGAAGGGGGTCGGCGTGTTCTTCGTCACGCAGACGCCGAAGGACGTTCCGGGCGACGTGCTCGCCCAGCTCGGCTCGCGGGTGCAGCACCAACTGCGAGCGTTCACGCCCGACGATGCGAAGGCGCTGCGCGCGACCGTGTCGACCTACCCGAACTCGGGTTACGACCTGGAAGAGACGCTCACCGTGCTCGGCACGGGCGAGGCGATCGTCACGGTGATGAACGAGAAGGGCGCGCCGTCGCCCGTCGCGTGGACGAGGCTTCGTGCACCGCGGGCGTCGATGTCGCCCTCACCCGACGCGGCGATCGATGCGGCCGTCGCCGCGTCGCCGCTTTCGGCGAAGTACTCGACGGGCATCGACCGCGAGTCGGCGCACGAGATCCTGACGAAGAAGCTCGCGGATGCCGCGGCGAGGGTGGATGCCGAAGAGGCCGCGGCGGCCAAGGCGAAGGCCGACGCCGAGTACGCGAAGATGCAGGCGAAGATCCAGGCCGACGCCGCGAAGGCCGACAAGAAGGCGCAGGCCGAGTACGACCGACTGATGAAGCAGACGTCCGGGAGTTCCCGGTCGTCGTCGCGGTCGCGGTCGAAGGAGAAGTCGGCGCTCGAGGAGGTGCTCGGCTCGCGCACCACCCAGACCGTGCTGAAGCAGGTCATCACCGGCATCTTCGGCATGGCCAAGCGCCGCTGAGGCTGCACTGATGAAGTAGCGCCCGACGAACGAGGACGCGTATCGAGACCCGGTACGGGAGGATGGGCGTGATGTTCCAGATCCGCCCGTACCGCCCAGCCGACCGCGACGACGTCGCACTGGTCTGCCTGCGCACCGCGGCAGCGGGCGGCGACGCGACGGGGGTGTACTCCGACGACACGCTCATGCCCGAGGTGTTCGCACTGCCGTACGTCGAGTACGCGCCCGAACTCACCTTCGTCGTGGCCGACGAGCAACGTGCCGCGGGTTACGTGATGGCCGTCGCCGACACGGCGGACTTCGTCGAGTGGTGGCGGCGCGAGTGGGCGCCGGGCTTCGCGGCGAGGCATCCCGTCGCCGCGCCGCCGACCGAGCACGCACCCGCGTTCACCGAGGCCGCCCTCATCGACGCGGGCGTGCACCCCGAGCGCATGCTCATCCCCGAACTCGACCGGTACCCCGCCCACCTGCACATCGACCTGCTGCCCGAACTGCAGGGGCAGGGCTGGGGACGCCGGCTCATCGACACGGTGCGCGGTGCACTCGCCGAGCGAGGAGTCGCTGCGCTCCACCTCGGCCTCGCGGCCGAGAACACGGGTGCGCGGGCGTTCTACGACCGGCTGGGATTCCACGAGCTGCCGTCGAGCACGCCGGTGTCGCCGAAGCTCGGCGTCGCGACGCAGTGACCCGGCGGTCGAGGAGCGCGATGCCGTCGGCCGAGCAGCGCGAAACGCGTGTCGAGACCACTGGCCTCGCGGCTCAGGCCATGAGCGAGCGACGCTCGAACCAGTAGAGCAGCCCGGGATCGCTCTCGCGCAGTTCGGCGAGCGTCACCGGTTCGTCCCGCGTCGACTCCTCGACGTCGAGCACACCGGCGACGAGGTCCATCGCCGACGCGTCCCAGAACCGGCCGCGCATGCGGAACCGGCCGCGGCCGCTGCGGCACACGACGAACAGCTCGTCGGTCGTGTCGAGGCTGTTCGACCGGTAGAGGTCGAGCCGCAGCACCTTCGAGACGTCGCGGGCCGCGACGACCGTGGTGGTGCCGAAGAATCCGCGTTCGACGATGCCGTAGCGGCTGATCGACACCCGGGTGCGGCGGTAGGCGATCCAGGCGAGGCACATCAGCCCGCCGACGATCGCGGCCGTTGCCGCGACGATCGGCCACGACCCCGTCGGATCGAGCACCCACAGCTCGACGGCGAGCAGTGGAAGCACGAGCGCCGCTGCCGCGACGCCGTAGCTCCATCCGAGCGTGCGACGAGGCCTCAGGGTGATCACCCTGAGGCCGTCGCCCCCTGCTGCCGCCGCGCTGATGGAGGAGCCCCCTGCATCCCCACTCCTCGCTTCCACCGGTGCCGCTGACATCTCTCACATCATCCGCCTCGCGCGAGGTGCACGCTATTCGGCATTAATGAGGACACGGCGGGGCGCGACGCGCGCGGACGCGGCGATCGGACGGAAGGGGAAGAATGTGCCGGCGTCGTGGGGTCAACGAGAACGCCGTCGTCTTCGTCGACATCTCGGGCCCTCACGACCCGGCTCAGGACAGCATAGGCGCTGCCGGCGACGATGGCGGACATGGGGGCACGGGCGGATGCCTCGACGCAGAACACCCCTCGACCGGCATCGGGAAGATGCCGGCGAGGGGCGGTGCCGATCGCGTGACGGGCGTGATCGTTCTTGGCGGAGGATGGGGGATTCGAACCCCGGTGTGGGTGCTGTGCGCGCACCCGGCGTGATCGTTCTTGGCGGAGGATGGGGGATTCGAACCCCGGTGTGGGTGCTGTGCGCGCACCCGGCGTGATCGTTCTTGGCGGAGGACGGGGGATTCGAACCCCGGTGTGGGTGCTGTGCGCGCACCCGGCGTGATCGTTCTTGGCGGAGGATGGGGGATTCGAACCCCCGAGGGCTTTCACCCAACACGCTTTCCAAGCGTGCGCCATAGGCCACTAGGCGAATCCTCCAGTGACCCCCCACGCACCCGCCAGAGCCCGGTTACCCTTGCTGCGTTTCCGCCCTGGGGGAGTTGGCCTGGATAGCGCCACGTGGGGAGCCTCGGACAGTCTACCCGAGTCGGGCGGCCCCGCTGCACGGCGGGCCGCACGAGCCCCCTGGAACGCGCACCCGGAGGGAGCATCGCTCCGAGAAAGCCGGCCACAATTCCACATTTCCACACGTCGCCCGTCCACAATTCCACTTGTCCACACGTCGCCCGTCCACAATTCCACTTGTCCACACCGTCTGCGGAGCGAAACCTCCGGCGGCGCCGCCGAGCGCGCATCGAGTAGGGGTCGAATCCGCCACCTCGCAGCCTGGTCGACTCGTGCCGACGTGACGGACTCGTGGTTGCACCTGCTGTGGTCATGTGGTCATGTGGTCGCACGAGGCGTGGTCACCTGATCTTGTGGTCGGTCTCGTGCACGGGGCGCGAGGGGGGCGCGATGGCCGGACTCGGCCGAGTCGAGGGTGGCGCCGTCGCGGGCGCGCTGGTCGGCATTCTCGCGCTCGCCGGGTGCGCCGCCCCATCGGTCGAGGCGCGCGCCGTCGGCCCGACGACCGTCCTCATGAGGGTCGGCGGCTCCGACATCGAGGAGCAGGCGGCCTTCGTCGGCAGCATCGACGTCGAGAGCGGATGCCTCGTGGCGCGCGCCGAGGGCGGTGACGTCATCGGCATCGTCCTGCCCGACGAAGCGCGGGTCGCGGACCGCGCTGGCGGGCTCGAGGTGGAGTTCGACGGTCTCGTCACGGAGGTCGGCGACCCGGTGTTGCTGGGTGGCGGTTATCGCGAGGCGGCGTCGGTCGGCAGCGTGCCCGACGAGTGCGAACACTCGGAGTACTTCCAGCCGAACGCCCGGCAGGGCGAGGAGCCCGCCGAATAGGCTGGATGCGTGGCGCACAGCATCTACATCTGCTCGGCCGAGGGCAACACCGG
Organism: Agromyces sp. NPDC127015; assembly: GCF_042725165.1. Classification (NCBI taxonomy): domain Bacteria; kingdom Bacillati; phylum Actinomycetota; class Actinomycetes; order Micrococcales; family Microbacteriaceae; genus Agromyces; species Agromyces sp. NPDC127015. The sequence continues at coordinate 1,321,797 of NZ_JBHXDI010000001.1, forward strand.
CAAGTCCACCGTCGCGCTCGGCACGCTCGACACGCTGACCCGACGCGCGGCGAAGGTCGGCGTGTTCCGTCCCATCGCGCGATCGACAGCCGAACGCGACTACGTGCTCGAGCTGCTGCTCGCCCACGACGGCGTGGTGCCGCTCACCTACGACGAGGCGATCGGCGTCTCGTACGACGAGGTGCACGCCGATCCCGATGCGGCGCTCGCGACGATCGTGCGCCGCTTCAAGGCCGTCGAGGGCCGCTGCGACGCGGTCGTCATCATCGGCTCCGACTACACCGATGTCGGCAGCCCCACCGAGCTCGCGTACAACGCGCGCATCGCCGCCAACCTCGCAACCCCGGTGCTGCTCGTGCTCGGCGGACGTGTCGGCGAGTACCAGGGGCGTGCACTCAGCGAGCGGCTCGGCGACAGCGACGCTCGCACGCCCGACGAGCTCGCCCAGCTCTCGGAGCTCGCCGTCGAGGAGCTCGAGCGCGAGCACGCCTCACTCCTCGGCGTCGTGGTCAATCGCGCCGACCCCGACCGGCTCGACGAGATCGTCGACGCGGTCCGTGCGGCGGGGCTCGGCCCGGTGGCGGGCGCCCGGCCCGGCGGCGTCGTCGCCGGCGAGGCATCCCAGGTCGCCGTCTGGGCCATCCCCGAGGACCAGTTCCTCGTCGCGCCCTCGATGCGCACGATCATGCAGGCCGTCGACGGCGAGCTCTATGCGGGCGACCCCGACCTGCTCGACCGCGAGGCGCTCGGCGTCGTGATCGCGGCGATGTCGATGGAGAACGTGCTCTCGCGGCTCATCGAGGGCTCGGTCGTGATCGTGCCCGGCGACCGCAGCGAAGTGCTGCTCGGAGTGCTCACGGCGCACTCGTCGCAGACGTTCCCGTCGGTCTCGGGCATCGTGCTGAACGGCGGCTTCCCCCTCTCCGAGCACATCGTGCGACTCGTCGAGGGCCTCAAGGCGGGGCTGCCGATCATCCGCACCGAGCTCTCGAGCTACGAGACCGCCCTCGCGATCACCCACACCCGCGGGCGGCTCGCCGCCGAGTCGCAGCGCAAGCGCGACACGGCCCTGTCGCTGTTCGAGCACCACGTCGATGCCGACGCGCTGCTCGACCGGCTCGAGATCGCGAGCCCCGAGGTCGTCACGCCGCTCATGTTCGAGTACGGCCTGCTCGAGCGGGCGCGCCGCGAGCGCAAGCACATCGTGCTGCCCGAGGGCTACGACGACCGCATCCTGCGGGCTGCGGCGACCCTGCTCGCCCGCGACGTGGCCGACCTCACGATCCTCGGCGAGGAGATCGAGGTCCGCTCGCGCGCGATCGGGCTCGGCCTCGACATCTCGCGCGCGGCGGTGCTGTCGAATCACGACTTCGTCTACGTGACGCGCTTCGCCGAGGAGTACCAGAAGCGGCGCGCGCACAAGGGCGTCACGCTCGAGCAGGCGCGCGAGCGAGTGCAGGACGTGTCGTACTTCGGCACGATGATGGTCGAGCTCGGCATGGCCGACGGCATGGTGTCGGGCGCGGCGCACACGACCGCGCACACGATCCGCCCCTCGTTCGAGATCATCAAGACGAAGCCGGGCGTCGACATCGTCTCGAGCGTGTTCCTCATGGCGCTCGCCGACCGGGTGCTCGTCTACGGCGACTGCGCGATCGTGCCCGACCCGACGGCCGAGCAGCTCGCGGACATCGCGATCTCGTCGGCGCAGACCGCCGCCCAGTTCGGCATCGAGCCGCGCATCGCGATGCTCTCGTACTCGACGGGGGAATCGGGCGAGGGCGCCGACGTCGACAAGGTGCGCCGCGCGACCGAGCTCGTTCGCGAGCGCGCCCCCGAGCTCGCGGTCGAGGGGCCGATCCAGTACGACGCGGCCGCCGACGCGGCGGTCGCGCGCACGAAACTGCCCCAGTCGGACGTCGCGGGCCGGGCCACCGTGTTCGTCTTCCCCGACCTCAACACGGGCAACAACACCTACAAGGCGGTGCAGCGGTCGGCGGGCGCCGTCGCGATCGGGCCCGTGCTGCAGGGCCTGCGCAAGCCCATCAACGACCTCTCGCGCGGCGCACTCGTGCAGGACATCGTCAACACCGTGGCCATCACGGCGATCCAGGCGGCGGATGCCTCGTGAGCGTCGTCCTCGTCATCAACTCGGGCTCCTCGTCACTGAAGTACCAGTTGATCGAGTCCGGCTCCGGGCGCTCGCTCGCGTCTGGGCTGGTCGAGCGGATCGGGCGCCCCGGCGGGCGGGCGAAGCACGTCGTCTCGACGGACGGGCCCGACGGCGCCGACGGCGCCGACAGGGGCGGCGACGAGGCATCCGTCACCCGTGAACGCGACGTCGAGGTGCCCGACCACTTCGCGGCCTTCGACGTGATGCTCGAGGCGTTCGCCGAGGCGGGGCCGCCGCTCGCGGCGAACCCGCCGGTCGCGGTCGGGCACCGGGTGGTGCAGGGCGGTGCGCGCTTCTTCGAGCCGACCGTCATCACCGACCTCGTGAAGATCAACATCGACGAGCTGTCGACCCTCGCGCCGCTGCACAATCCGGCCAACCTCGAGGGCATCGAGGCGGCGCAGCGGGCGTTCCCCGACGTGCCGCACGTGGCGGTGTTCGACACGGCGTTCCACCAGACGATGCCGCCGGCCGCCTACACGTACGCGATCGACCGCGACGTGGCGGCCAAGCACCGCATCCGGCGGTACGGGTTCCACGGCACATCGCACCGGTACGTCTCACGGGCTGCGGCGGAGTTCCTCGGCCGGCCGCTCGAGGAGCTGCGCCAGATCGTGCTGCACCTCGGCAACGGGGCGTCGGCGTGCGCGGTCGAGGGCGGTCGATCGGTCGACACGAGCATGGGCATGACGCCGCTCGAGGGGCTCGTCATGGGCACCCGGTCGGGTGACCTCGACCCTGCGGTGCTCCTGCACCTGCAGCGGCGCGCGGGGCTCGACGTCGACGGCGTCGATGAACTGCTGAACCGCCGCAGCGGCATCCTCGGGCTCGGCGGGCACGCCGACATGCGCGACCTCGTCGAAGCGGCCGGGGCGGGCGACGAGCGCGCGGCGCTCGCGCTCGACGTGTACGCGCACCGGTTGAAGGCGTACATCGGCGCCTATCTCGCGCAGCTCGGCGGTGTCGACGTGATCTCGTTCACCGCCGGGGTCGGCGAGAACTCGGTGCGCGTTCGGGCCGCCGCGCTCGCCGGGCTCGAGCGGCTCGGCATCGAGCTCGACGCCGAGCGGAACTCGGTGCGCTCGGGGCAGACCCGCGTGATCTCGACCGACGGCTCGCCCGTCACCGTGCTCGTCGTGCCGACGAACGAGGAGCTCGAGATCGCCCGCCAGGCGCTCGAGGCGATCTGAGCAACTCTGCAACAACTGTTGTGCAATAACTCTTGCAGAGTTACCATGGCGGTGTGAGCGAACACGAGAACTCCATCGACCTGCGCGACGCAGGGGCCATGCGCGCCATGGCGCACCCGCTGCGGTTGCGCCTCCTCGGCCTGCTGCGCATGCACGGGCCGCACTCGGTCGGCATGCTCGCCGAGGCGACGGGCGCGGCATCGGGGTCGATCAGCTACCACCTGTCGACTCTCGCGAAGTACGGCTTCGTCGAGCCCGCGCCCGAGCACGAGCGCGACGGCCGCGAGCGCTGGTGGCGGTCGGCGCACGAGATGACGAGCCTGAACGCCGAGTCGTACCTCGACGATCCCGACCGCCGAGAGGCCGCCGAGGCGATGCGCAGGACGGTCATCGACGCGTACCATCGCGAGCTGCTCGACGCGCTCGACGCCGAATTCGCGCTCGAGCCCGAGTGGATCGCCGCATCGGACTCGAGCGACGGGGGCGCGCAGCTCACGCTCGACGAGTTCCGGGAGCTCACCGCAGACCTGGCCGCCGTGCGCGAGAAGTGGTGGGCGGTCGGGCGCGAGCCGCGCCCCGGCACCCGAGCGGTGCGGTGGATCACCCACACGTTCCCGAGGACCGAGCAATGAGCGCCGAGATCGACCTCGAGCGGGTCGCGGATCTCCCGACGCAGGAGGACGCGCCTCGAAACCCACCGGCGCCCCGGCGGCTCCCGCTCTTCGCGAATCTCGCCGCCGCGCTGTTCTCGCTCGGGGGCAACGCCATCGCCCTGGTCGCGCTGCCGATCATCGCCCTCACCGAGACGGGCTCGCCGCTCGCCGCGGGGGTCGTCGGCGTGTTCTCCACGGTGCCGCTCGTGATCGGCGGCGCCCTCGGCGGCGTCCTCGTCGACCGCTTCGGCTACCGGGTGTCGAGCATCGTCGCCGACCTCGCGAGCGCCGTGACCGTGCTCGCGATCCCGTTGCTGCATGCGACCGTCGGCCTGCCCTTCGGCGTCATGCTCGCGCTGGTCTTCCTCGGCGGCCTCCTCGACCCTCCCGGCGACACCGCCAAGACCTCGATGACGCCCGACCTCGCGGCGCTCGCGCGCTGGCCGATCGAGCGCGCGGCCGGCGCACAGGCGGCCGTGCAGCGGACGGCCGTGATGCTCGGCGCGGGCACGGCGGGCGCCCTCGTCGCCTTCCTCGGTCCGATGCCGGCGCTCCTCGTCGATGCGGGCGGGTTCGCCGTCTCGACCCTGCTCGTGGCGTGCTTCATCCCGCGCGCCGCCCGCACCCAATCGACCGACGGGCGGGCGCAGGAGCCGTCCGCCGCGACTCGCTCCGAGCGCGGCGGCTTCGTCGAGGGTCTTCGCTTCGTGGCATCCTCGCCGCTGCTGCGCTCGATCGTGCTGCTCGTCACGCTCACGAACGCGATCGACGCGGCCGGCATGACCGTGCTGAAGCCGCTCTACGCGACGCAGGTGCTCGGCGACCCGGCCCAGCTGGGCTTCATGGTCGGCTGCTTCGCGGCAGGCGCCCTCACCGGGTCGATCGTCTTCGGGGCGGTCGGGCATCGCTTCTCTGGACGGCTCATGTTCGCCGCATGCTTCATGGTGGCCGGCACGCTGCCGTACCTCACGATGGCGCTCGGCGCGCCGGTGCCGGTGCTGCTGCCGGTGCTCGCGCTCTCCGGATTCGCCGCAGGCGCGATCAACCCCATGATCTCGACCGCGATGTACGGCCTCATCCCCGACGGCATGCGCGCCCGCGTCTTCGGGGTGACCACGGCCGGTGTCGCCGCGACGATGCCGCTCGGCGCGTTCCTCGGCGGCCTCGCGGCCGAGCAGCTCGGCCTCGTTCCGACGCTCGCGGGCTGTGCGGCCCTCTACGTCGTGCTCGCATCGTCGCCGCTGTACCTGACGTCGTTCAGGGGGCTGCGGAGCTCGACCTGACCCCCGTTCGGGGGTGATTTTCCTCGCTTCCCCTATCGGGTGGCGCCGTGCCGCAATATGTTGAGCCCATGCGGCGCGGGGGGCGTCGCACGCTGACTCTGGGGGGACGTCACATGTTCGTCGCGCGCGCCCGTACGACCGTCGAACGGAGGCGCCGAGGAGCGCACCGAGCCGAAGACCCGCGAGGGCACCGGGCCCTGCGTTGGCTCGCCGCCGTCGGGGTCGTCGCGCTCACCGCGGGCGGCGGTGCGATCTCCGCGCAAGCCGCACCGGGGGACACGTCGTACGCCGAAGGACAGTTCCTCTCGGGCACGCTGCTCGATTTCGTCGATCTGAGCGCTGTCGCCGGCATCGACGGCGAGACGGCCTCCAGCGACGGCGTCACCCCCGAGACCAATTCGACGAACCTCGACCTCTCGGCGCTCTCGGTGCTGAGCATCGACATCGGCGGCGGCGTGCAGGTGCCGCTGAACTTCACCGAGGCGGGCGTCGTCGGCCAGTACGCGAGCGCAGCGATCGACGGATCGTCGATCGGCGCCTCGGGGCTCATCTCGGACTCGGGTGCGATCGGCACCGGGGTCACCCCCGCGCCCGGCGTCGCGCCGGGCCCGATGAGCCTCGACCTGGCCCAGCTGCTCGGCCCCGAGTTCGCCACGACGATCTCCGACCTCGACGTCACGCTCGGCGCGATCAGCGCGAACGCCGCGGCGAACACCGGCGGTGCGCCCGTCGGCGACTACGAGATCGCAAGCGCGACGGTCGTCGTGGACAGCCCGGTCGTCGAGGGCATCACCGGCACGGTCGACGCAGCCGTGGCCGACCTCGACGCAGAGGTCGACGCACTCGCCGGTCCCGATGGACTGCTCGTTGAGGGCGTCCTCTCGGCCGTCAGCAGCGTCCTCGCGGTCGGAGGCCTGGGAGACGCCTCCGCGACCGTGACCGTCGACCTGCAGGCCGCGGTCGACGCCGTGCTCGACGTGCCGCTCGACTCCGGCGGCGGCGTCGTCATCGACCTGCAGAACGGCACGATCACGCTCGACCTCGACCAACTCGTCGGAGGGCTCAATGACCTCGACCCGAGCACCGAGCTGCTCTCGAGCGCGGTGCTCACCGAGGTCACGAGCCAGGTCGCCGAACTCGTCGACGGACTCGTCGCCGATCTCGATCTCGCGGTCACGAACGCGCTGAACAACGCCGCCGTCTCCATCGACGTCGACATCAACGGACCGGCACCGCTGTCGCTCCCGCTCGTCAACGTCACGGTGACGGGAACGCTCCTGCAGATCTCCGACGGCACGGCGACGGTCGGCATCACCGCGCTCGGCGGCCTGCCGATCGGAGGACTCACCGACGAGATCATCCTCGATACCCTCGGCCCGATCGTGGACGCGGTGATCGACCCTGATACCGGCGCGCTCGGAACCTTCCTCACCACGCTGACCGACGACGTCCTGAACCCCGTCATCAACGAGTTGAACCCTGCGCTGCTCCTCCTCAACACGGTCGTGTCGCTGCTCGCGAACGTGCAGGAGCCGTCGCCCGGCGTCGCCGGCCAGGTCTTCGAGGAGACCGCCCTGCGCCTGAGCCTCCTGCCGACGACGATCGTGCCCGAACTCCTCGAGCTGAACCTCGCTCGCGCCCTCGTCGGACCGAATCTCGTGGCGCCGGTGCTGACGACGCTCACGCCCGACGAGGGACCGACCGCAGGCGGCACGCTCGTGACGATCGACGGCACGGCGCTCGGCGGTGCGACCGCGGTCACCGTCGACGGTGTCTCGGTGCCCTTCACGCAGGTGAGCGAGACCCAGATCACCTTCTCGACTCCGCCGCACGCCGAAGGCCCGGTCGGGGTGACGGTCACGACCGCGGCGGGCGTGAGCGCTCCGCTCACGTTCACCTACGTGCCCGCTCCGGTCCTCACGACGCTGACGCCCGACGAAGGGCCGGCCGCAGGCGGCACCCCCGTGACGATCGACGGCACCGACCTGGCCGGGGCGACCGAGGTCTCGGTCGACGGTGTCTCGGTGCCGTTCACGCAGGTGAGCGACACGCAGATCACGTTCTCGACGCCCGCGCACGCTGCCGGCCCCGTCGACGTGACGGTCACGACCGCCGGCGGCGAGAGCGGCCCGCTGACGTTCACGTACATTCCTGCGCCGGTGCTCACCGACCTCGATCCCGAAGCGGGCCCGGTTGCGGGTGGCACTCCGGTGACGATCACGGGCACCGATCTCGGCGGGGCGACGGCGGTGACGGTCGACGGGGTGTCGGTGCCGTTCACGCAGGTGAGCGGCACGCAGATCACGTTCTCGACGCCCGCGCACGCCGCGGGCCCCGTGGACGTCGTCGTGACGACGCCGGGCGGCGACAGCAATGCGCTGCCGTTCACGTACTTCGACGAGCCCGTGCTCACGACCCTCACGCCCGACGAGGGCCCAGCGGCGGGCGGCACGCCGGTGACGATCGACGGCACGGCACTCGGCGGCGCGACGGAGGTGACGGTCGACGGGGTGTCGGTGCCGTTCACCCAGGTGAGCGACACGCAGATCACCTTCGTGACCCCGGCGCATGCCGCCGGCCCCGTCGACGTGGTCGTGACGACGCCGGGCGGCGCGAGCGACCCGCTCGCCTTCACCTACCTGCCCGGTCCGCTGCTCACGGGGCTCGACCCGGATGCGGGGCCGGTGGCGGGCGGTACGCCGGTGACGATCACGGGCACCGATCTCGGCGGGGCGACGGCGGTGACGGTC